>NZ_JAMFMB010000016.1 GCF_023502395.1 Ruegeria spongiae
TAACGGGTCCAGAGCCTAGTCAAGAAGGTATCGATGTGATTGTGTCGCACTTAATTGGGGTGTTCCTATAGACACCCACCCCCAACCCTGCTACGTCCGCGCAATATTGTGGCCTCGGATTCGTTCCGGGGCCTCTGATATTTGTCAAACGGGGACCTTCGGGGCCCTATATCTCAGGCAACCCTAGTAGTGCGTTTCCTTCGGAAACAAGCGGGCGGGGGGCTTTAACATAGCGGGTCCAAAGACAAAAACCTAAGGGCCTGCACGCTAAACGGAAGACAGAAAGCATGGCACTCAAGTCGTATAAGCCGACGACGCCGGGCCAGCGCGGGCTGGTGCTGATCGACCGTTCGGAGCTGTACAAAGGACGTCCCGTCAAATCCCTCACGGAGGGTCTGACGAAATCGGGCGGCCGGAACAACACCGGACGTATCACATCACGTCGTCGCGGCGGTGGCGCAAAACGCCTCTACCGGATCGTTGACTTCAAACGGAACAAATTCGATGTTGCGGCAACCGTAGAACGGATCGAATACGACCCGAACCGGACAGCCTTCATCGCATTGGTCAAATATGACGATGGCGAGCAGGCCTATATCCTCGCTCCTCAGCGTCTGGCCGTTGGTGACAAGGTTGTCGCCAGCCAGAAAGCCGACATCAAGCCGGGCAACGCAATGCCGTTCTCGGGCATGCCGATCGGTACCATCATCCACAACATCGAGATGAAGCCCGGCAAGGGTGGTCAGATCGCGCGTGCCGCAGGCACCTATGCCCAGTTCGTGGGCCGCGACGGTGGCTACGCCCAGATCCGCCTCAGCTCGGGTGAACTGCGCATGGTGCGTCAGGAATGCATGGCCACCGTTGGTGCCGTGTCGAACCCCGACAACTCGAACCAGAACTACGGTAAAGCCGGTCGTATGCGCCACAAGGGCGTGCGCCCGTCGGTCCGTGGTGTTGTCATGAACCCGATCGACCACCCGCATGGTGGTGGTGAAGGCCGGACCTCGGGTGGTCGTCACCCGGTGACCCCATGGGGCAAGCCGACCAAGGGCAAGCGCACTCGCAACAAGAACAAAGCGTCGCAAAAGCTGATCATCCGCTCGCGCCACGCCAAGAAGAAGGGGCGTTAACAGATGTCTCGCTCTGTATGGAAAGGTCCTTTCGTCGACAGCTATGTGCTTAAGAAAGCCGAAGCTGCGCGCGAGTCGGGCCGCAATGAAGTGATCAAGATCTGGTCGCGCCGTTCCACCATTCTGCCCCAGTTCGTGGGTCTGACCTTTGGTGTCTATAACGGTCACAAGCATATCCCCGTCAACGTCTCGGAAGACATGATCGGTCAGAAGTTCGGTGAGTATTCGCCGACCCGGACCTATTATGGCCATGCCGCCGACAAAAAAGCGAAGCGGAAGTAAGTCATGGGCAAGGATAAGAACCCCCGCCGCGTGGCAGACAACGAAGCAATGGCGAAAACCCGCATGCTTCGTACCAGCCCGCAGAAACTGAACCTGGTGGCACAGATGATCCGTGGCAAGAAGGTGGAAAAGGCCCTGACGGACCTGACCTTCTCGAACAAGCGGGTCGCGCAGGATGTGAAGAAATGCCTTCAGTCCGCCATCGCCAACGCCGAAAACAACCACAACCTGGACGTGGACGAATTGATCGTCGCCGAAGCATGGGTTGGCAAGAACCTGGTCCTGAAACGCGGTCGTCCGCGGGCACGTGGCCGGTTCGGCAAGATCATGAAGCCGTTTTCGGAGATCACCATCAAGGTGCGTCAAGTTGAGGAGCAAGCCTAATGGGTCATAAAGTAAATCCGATCGGCATGCGCCTTCAGGTCAACCGTACCTGGGACAGCCGCTGGTACGCCGACACCAAGGACTACGGTGATCTTCTGCTGGAAGATCTGAAAATCCGCGAGTTCATCAAGGATGAGTGCAAGCAGGCGGGCATCGCCCGTGTGATCATCGAACGTCCGCACAAAAAGTGCCGCGTGACGATCCACACCGCGCGTCCGGGTGTCATCATTGGCAAGAAAGGCGCCGATATCGAGGTTCTCCGCAAGAAGATCTCGTCGATGACCGACAGCGAGTTGCACCTGAACATCGTCGAAGTGCGCAAGCCCGAGCTTGACGCGCAGCTGGTTGCCGAGTCCATCGCTCAGCAGCTCGAGCGTCGGGTGTCGTTCCGCCGCGCGATGAAACGGTCGGTTCAGAACGCCATGCGCATGGGCGCCCTGGGTATCCGGGTGAACGTCGCTGGTCGTCTGGGCGGCGCTGAAATCGCACGGACCGAGTGGTATCGCGAAGGCCGCGTGCCTCTGCACACCCTGCGTGCCGACATCGATTACGCACATGCCGAAGCGATGACCCCCTACGGGATCATCGGGATCAAGGTCTGGATCTTCAAAGGTGAGATCATGGAGCACGATCCCCAGGCACGTGACCGTAAAGCACAGGAACTCCAGGACGGCCCTGCACCTCGTGGTGCTGGTGGCGGTCGTCGCTAAGGAGACAATGAGATGCTTCAACCAAAGCGTACTAAATTCCGCAAGATGCACAAAGGCCGGATCAAGGGCGAAGCCAAGGGCGGCTCTGATCTGAACTTTGGGGCCTATGGTCTGAAAGCGCTGCAGCCCGAGCGTGTGACCGCACGTCAGATCGAAGCTGCACGTCGTGCGATGACCCGTCACATGAAACGCCAGGGCCGCGTCTGGATCCGGATCTTCCCGGATACCCCCGTGACCTCGAAACCGACCGAAGTCCGGATGGGTAAAGGTAAAGGTTCCGTGGATTTCTGGGCGGCAAAGGTCAAGCCCGGCCGCGTGATGTTCGAGATCGACGGCGTCGATGACGACATCGCCCGCGAGGCCCTGCGCCTTGCAGCGATGAAACTGCCGATCAAGACCCGCGTCGTGGTTCGCGAAGACTGGTAACGTGTTGGGTGCGCGGCACCCATACTTGACAATCAAACCCCCGCCGGGACACTGGCGGGGGTTTTTTCTTGTTTGCAGGTCGGGACGAAAAAAGGGCCGCATCGTCGATGCAGCCCATATAGCAGAATTGAATTTGAGAAGGTCAGCCCAACAGACGGCGGGCGATGACCTGCGCCTGAATCTCAGCCGCCCCTTCAAAGATGTTCAGGATGCGGGCGTCGCACAACACGCGGCTGATCTTGTATTCCAGCGCAAAGCCGTTGCCGCCGTGGATTTGCAAACCGTTATCCGCCGCCGCCCAGGCCACGCGGGCGCCCAGCAGTTTGGCCATGCCGGCCTCAAGATCGCAGCGGTGGCCGTGGTCTTTTTCCCAGGCCGAGAAATAGGTCAGCTGCCGCGCGATCATGATCTCGACCGCCATCATGGCCAGCTTGGACGATACGCGGGGGAAGTCGATCAGCGACTTGCCGAACTGCTTGCGGTCCTGAGCATATTGCATGGCGATGTCCAGCGCGCATTGCGCCACGCCGATGGCACGGGCGGCAGTCTGAATGCGGGCGGATTCAAACGTCTCCATCAACTGTTTGAAACCTTTGCCCTCTTCGCCGCCCAGCAGGTTCTCGCCCTTGACCTCGAACCCGTCGAAGCCCAACTCGTATTCTTTCATGCCGCGATAGCCCAGAACCTCGATCTCGCCGCCGGTCATGCCGGGGGTGGGGAAGGGCTCGTCGACGCTGCCCGGTGTCTTTTCGGCCAGGAACATGGACAACCCGCGATGGTCCTTGGTGGCCGGATCGGTGCGCGCCAGCAGCGTCATCACATGGGTGCGCGCGGCATGGGTGATCCAGGTCTTGTTGCCGGTGATCTGGTAGTTGCCGTTTTCGTCCTTGACCGCGCGGGTGCGCAGGGAACCCAGGTCGGAACCGGTATTGGGTTCGGTGAAGACAGCGGTCGGCAGGATCTCGGCGCTGGCAATCTTGGGCAGCCAGTTGGCCTTTTGCTCGTCGGTGCCTCCTGCGATGATCAACTCGGCGGCAATTTCGGAACGGGTGCCCAGAGAGCCGACGCCAATATAGCCGCGCGACAGCTCTTCCGAGACCACGCACATCGAGGCTTTGGACAGACCGAAGCCGCCGAACTCTTCGGGGATGGTCAGACCAAAGACGCCCATCTCGGCCAGTTCCTCGATCACTTCGATCGGGATCAGCTCGTCCTTGAGGTGCCACTCATGGGCAAAGGGTTCGACCTTTTCGGCGGCATAGCGGCGGAACTGGTCGCGGATCATCTCAAGTTCTTCGTCCAGCCCGGAGGTGCCGAACATGGCCGAGGCGGTCTGGTCCTGCATCAGCTCAACCAGCCGGGTGCGGGCAGCCTGGGTGTTGCCGGTCTGGGTCAGGGTCATGACCGCATCCGTCATCATGGCGCGCATGTCGTCCTGGCTGAGGCCCAGATCCTGCAGACGCACAACCTCGCCCTGGTTCATCTGGATGCCGCCATAAATCTGCCAGAGGTATTCCCCGAACGCGATCTGGTGGATCAGGTGCTCCAATTCACCGAACTTGCCGTCGCCGTCCAGCTTCTCGGCCCAGCGCTGCATCTGGGTCAGTGACTGGTGATAGGTCGCCAGCCACGCCAGCCCGTGGGCGGCGGTCTGATTGGCTTCGATCAGGCCGGAGGAAACCCGGCCATCGGCGCTGACAGTGGCGCGGACGCGGTCACGTGCCAGTTCGAAAACGGTGTCGACGGGCGCGAGCGCTGCGCGGGTGACCGAAAGGAGGTCGGGGATCAGAACGGTGTTTTGCATCGCGGAAATATCCTGTCCATCATGGGGCATATGTGATTCCTCCTAGCTTCGCACGGTGATATCACTTTGCACGTGCAGCGCAATAAAAATACGCAGAAACCTCAAGAATCGTGCGATAGTTGCGCGACGTTATTTGCAGTGCAGCAAACGGCGGACGTGATATGAGGGGCGGCATGGAGCCGTTTTTTTCGATCTTGTCGCCTTATGAATTCGTGTTGGTTCTGGCTATCGCCATGCTGGCCGGGATGGTCAAGGGCATGGTGGGTTTTGCGATGCCGATGATCTTTGTTTCGGGGCTCAGCACCTTTTTACCGCCCGATTGGGCGCTGGCGGGTCTGATCCTGCCGACGCTTGTGACAAACGGGATGCAAGCGCTGCGGCAGGGGTCCGAGGCCGCGGTCAGGTCGATCCGGCGGTTTCGGGTGTTCCTGCTGGTCGGGCTGGTCTGCCTGCTTGTTACCTCGCAACTGGTAACGCGGATACCTGCATCGATCTTTCTGCTGCTGATCGCGGTTCCGGTTGTTGTTTTTGCCGCGATGCAGCTTTTGGGGGTCCGGTTCAGGTTGAATCGTGCCTCATCGCGCACCGAAGCAGCGGTGGGGGCATTCGCGGGCAGTGTCGGGGGCATGTCGGGTGTCTGGGGGCCGCCGACCGTGGCGTATCTGACCGCGCTTAATACGCCCAAGCGTGACCAGATGCGGATTCAGGGCGTGATCTATGGGTTGGGCGCGGTGGCGCTGGCGCTGGCGCATCTGGGTTCGGGCGTGCTGCGGGCCGAGACCCTGCCGCTGTCGCTGATGCTGATTTTGCCCGCTGTGGCCGGCATGTGGCTGGGTGGGCGGTGGCAGGACCGGATCGATCAGAACATGTTCCGCAAGCTGACCCTGATCGTGCTGCTTGTGGCTGGGCTGAACCTGCTGCGACGCGCGCTGATGGGTTAGGTTGTCAGGCCTTGGGGCTGCGATTGCCGAAGAACCGGAAAAAATATAGAAGTCCCAGCATCAGAAAGAACAGCCCGGCGACATCACCGATCAGAAAGGCAATGTATTCGGCGGTGGCGCTGCCGAACACCATGTTGGTAAGGCCTGAGATCAGCAGTGAGGTCACCACGCCCACCCCCATGATACAGGTCCAGCAGGGGTCTTTGTCGGCGCGCGGGAACAGATCCCAACCGGCGGCCTTCAGGGCGTAAAAAACAACCGGGACCACCGTGACCGCGATGGCGATCGCAGCAAGGCGGCTGGGCATGAACACGTTCAAGCCACCGGCATGAAGAAAGACCAGAAACACGCCGGGCAGAAGGGCGGGGATCGCCCGCCATCCCAACAGCCACGCACTCAGAACGCGGACGCCGTGCGGCAGGAACAGCAGGCTGGCCTGACTGGGATAGGCGGGAAAAAACGCGTTCTGAAGCGGCATCAATATCTGAAACGTCACCAGATAAGCCACAAAATACGCCGTTGAAGCCACCAGTGCTTCGCTCAATCTGGCACGCAACATGAAATGTCCGAGGTTTCCGGGTGATCAGGTCCTGGGTTGGTGGACCAAGTACCGGCCCCGGTTCGAGGCCCGTCCCTGCGACAGGTACCCCTTGTTCACCAGTGATTTGAGCGCCCGGAAGAATGTCGGGCGCGACACCGTTTGCAACAGACTGTGTTCGATCAGCAGGACCGTCCGCACCTCTTCGTCGGATTTCGAGATCTCGCTTGCCGCGTAATAGACATCGCGCTCGACCGGTGAGAGCTCCTGCAGGCCCAGTGATCGCTCCATGCTTTGCAGAAGTTTCCTCAGTTCAGCCAGTTTTGAAATTTCCATCATTGCCTGCGTCGCTACCTGTTCCGAATGAATACTGGTCCGGGCCTGTCGGAATTCCAGCCCGGCGGATTGAAAATCCTCAGGTGTCATATTGACACCACGTGATATTTTCTTAGTGTTTGCATACTTGGGGCTGCCCGTGAGTGAGTGGCGGCAGCCAAAAGCCCTTTTTACTGTGTCGCCCGGTGCAAAGCTGCGCCGGGCTTTTCCGATCATAGCGACAATATGTCCAAAAAGGTCATTGCAGCAATTAAAATGTTACATAACTCGCGCGCATTTCAGGTCCAGTAACACTTGCCGTTGCGTCAACCTGCATCGCGTGGACCTAGGGGCACGTTTTATTCGCTTTCTTCGAATGCAGATTTAATCAAAGCTGAATCCAGATGGGCCGTCAAATTGCGAATCTGCCTGTCGGCATCGAAATGCATCACCCAGCAATTTTGATTGTACTGTCTGCGGCCATTCAGGGCCTTGCCGCTGTACTGCCCGGCCAGCGTGTGTGTCCCCATCGCCGTCCAGGCGACATCCTCGCGCCCTGTCGCAAAAAGGCGTCCGGGTTACCGGACGCCCGTTCCTGAAACAAACCTCGCATATAGGCGAGATCTATCATTGTCGTACCGCCGAACGGGTCAGCTGATCGAGACGGCTTTGACGTCATCGTCGATGAAGGGCAGGTATTGTTCGAAATTGTCGGCAAACATCTGCACCAGTTTGGCGGCCTGCTTGTCGAACGCGGCCTGATCGTCCCAGGTTCGGCGCGGGTCCAGCAGGACCTCGGCCACGCCAGGCGCGGAAACCGGCACGTCAAAGCCAAAATTCGAGTCCTTGCGGAATTCCACCTCGGTCAGCGAGCCGTCGAGCGCTGCGGTCAGCAGGGCACGGGTGGCTCGGATCGGCATGCGTGAACCCACACCATAGGCACCACCGGTCCAGCCGGTGTTGACCAGCCAGCAGGTGGCGCCATGCTGGGCGATCTTTTCGCGCAGCAGGTTGCCATAGACCTCGGGGCGGCGGGGCATGAAGGGGGCGCCGAAACAGGTCGAGAAAGTCGGCTGCGGTTCGGTCACACCCCGCTCGGTTCCGGCCACTTTCGAGGTGAAGCCTGACAGGAAGTGATACATCGCCTGCGCCGGGGTCAGCCGGGCGATCGGCGGCAGCACACCGAAGGCGTCGCAGGTCAGCATGATAATGTTCTTGGGATGTCCGCCCAGGGCGCTGCTGGACGCGTTCGAGATATACTCCAGCGGGTAGGCGCAACGCATGTTTGCGGTCAGCGAGTCGTCGTCGAAATCCAGTTCCTTGGTCTCGGGATCGAACACCATGTTCTCGATCACGGTGCCGAATTTCGAGGTAGTTGCGTAGATCTCGGGCTCGGCCTCGGGGCTCAGGTTAATGGTCTTGGCATAGCAGCCGCCTTCGAAGTTGAAGGTGCCGCGGTCGGACCAGCCATGTTCGTCATCACCGATCAGCGTGCGCCCGGGGTCGGCCGACAGGGTCGTCTTGCCGGTGCCACTCAGGCCGAAGAAGACGGCGGTGTCGACAGGGTTGCCATTGGCGTGGTTGGCCGAGCAGTGCATCGGCATGATGCCTTTTTCCGGCAACATGTAGTTCAGCAGCGTGAAGACCGATTTCTTGTTCTCGCCCGCATATTCTGTGCCGCCGATCAGAATGGTCTTCTTGTCGAAATTCATCGCGATGACGGTTTCCGAGCGGCAATTGTGACGCTCTGGATCGGCCTGGAAGCTGGGGCAGTTGATGACCGTGAAATCAGCCACGAACTCGTTCAGGTCCTCGCGGTCGGGACGGCGCAGCAGGTGGCGGATGAACAGGTTGTGCCAGGCCATCTCGGTGATCATGCGCACATTGATCGAGTGGGCCGGATCAGCGCCGCCGACCAGATCCTGAACGAAATAGTCGCGGCCCTTCATGTGTTCCAGCATGTCGGCATGCAGCGCGTCGAAGCCTTCGGGGGTCATGGCGGCGTTGTTGTCCCACCAGATACCCTCGGCAACGCTGTCGGTCTTGACCACATGCTTGTCCTTGGGCGAGCGGCCGGTGAACTTGCCAGTGGTGACCAGAAAGGCCCCGCCATTGCCCAGCGTGCCTTCGCCGCGCTTGAGCGCTTCTTCGATCAGCGCGGGCTCCATGAAGTTGTAATAGACATTGCCCAGACCCTCGATGCCCTGATCTTCGAGGCGGAATTGCGGGTTAACCCGTCCAGATGTCATTCGTTCAGTCTCCTGTGGTGGCCCGGGGGGCCATGCGAGCGCCTGCGCGCTAAGTGGGCGAATTCACCGGTAGTTTGTCCGGCATGGGCGGTCTTAACACGGGGCTTTGGGGCATGAACAGGTGGCCAGCCCCTAGTTAGCGCAACCAAGTTTGAGTTTAGCGCAACCATCCGGGGCGTGACTTTACGGCACTGCAACATGCGGCTTACGGGACCGCTTTTTTGCAACCCGTCACGTGAAAGGCCTGAGTGATTCGCACTTATTGATTGATTCGGGCCGTCAAAACGGCCATGAAGGTAAGAAAAAAAGGCAATGCAGAGCAGAGTAGGGACAATACCATGTCGAAAATTGCGCTTGTAGATGACGACCGGAACATCCTGACCTCGGTGTCCATGACCCTTGAGGCCGAAGGGTTCGAGGTCGAGACCTACAATGATGGTCAAGCCGCGCTTGATGCGTTCAACAAGAAACTGCCGGATATGGCGGTGCTGGACATCAAGATGCCACGGATGGATGGCATGGACCTGTTGCAGAGGCTACGTCAGAAGTCGCAGATGCCGGTGATCTTTCTGACCTCGAAGGATGATGAGATCGACGAGGTTCTGGGCCTGCGTATGGGCGCGGATGACTATGTGAAAAAACCGTTTTCGCAGCGTCTGCTGGTCGAACGAATCCGCGCGCTGCTGCGCCGTCAGGATGCGATCGCGGGAGACGAGGCGGGCGACGCGCCGGTCGAGGCCAAGGTGATGGAACGCGGTCAGCTGCGGATGGACCCGCTGCGCCACGCGGTCACCTGGAAGGGCAAGGATGTCTCACTGACGGTGACCGAGTTCCTGCTGCTGCAGGCACTGGCACAACGGCCCGGCTTCGTGAAGAGCCGCGATCAGTTGATGGACGTCGCCTATGATGATCAGGTCTATGTGGATGACCGGACCATCGACAGCCATATCAAGCGGCTGCGCAAGAAGATGCGGACGGCGGATAACGATTTCACCGCGATTGAGACGCTTTACGGCATCGGGTACAGATATAACGAAGAATGACCTTCTTGACGACGGTCCGGGTCCCAAGATTGGGGGGCATCGTGGGCGATTCAGGGGCGCCTGAGCCGAAACTCCGTGGCGACATTGTGCTTGGGGATGACTGGGTCACCCCCAATGATGATGTGTCGCAGGAACTGCGCGTCAAACGGTCAAGACGCAGCCTGTTTGCGCTGCGCAGCTCGCCGTTGACGCGCAAGATCATCACCTTCAACCTGCTGGCGCTGATCATTCTGGTCGCCGGTATCCTGTATCTCAACGACTCGCGGAACGGGCTTGTCCAGCAGCGCGCCAGCGCGCTGGTTGGCGAAGCGCAGCTGGTCGCCGACGTGTTCGAGGTCCAACTGCCTGACGGTTTCGCGGTGAATCTGGCCAGCCGGGGCGGGGTCGATGTCGAGGATACCCTGGCCGGGCTCAGCCTGCGTCCGGGGGTTGAGGTGCTGGTGTATGACGCCACTGAGCGGCTGGTGGGTCGCGCCAAGGCTGTTGAACTGTCCCCCGAAGCGCAGGCAAAACAGCAGGGTCAGACAGTGATCAGCGATACGCTGGCGGCGGTCTGGGGATTGGTTTCGTCGGTATTTGCACAGGCGCCCAAAGTGGTCGCCCCCGATGTCGAACTGCAATTGCGCAGGCTGCTGCCTGCGGCGCTGTCACAGGGCACCCGCGTCGACACGTTGATTGATGCGCAGGGCGGGACGGTTGTTGCCGCAGCAACACCGGTTCTGCAGGGCACGACACCGGTGGGTCTGGTGGTAATGCTCAGCCCTGCAGGCGAGATCGACGCGCTGGCACGCCAGGAACGCGAACGCGTGCTGCAGATGTTCTTGGTGGCCTTGCTGGTCTCGATCGGGCTCAGCCTTGTGTTGGCCTCGACCATCGCAAACCCGCTTGCCGATCTGGCCGCAGCGGCGGAATTGGGCCGTGACCGGGATACCCGCAAGATCAACCCCGGGCGCATCCGCATTCCCGATCTGACCGCGCGCCCGGACGAGATCGGGCGGCTCAGCGGCGCGTTGCGCGGCATGGTCGGCGCGCTCTACAGCCGGATTGACAGCAACGAGCAGTTCGCGGCGGATGTGGCGCATGAGATCAAGAACCCGCTGGCCAGCCTGCAATCGGCGGTGGGCACCATGCGCATGATCAAGCGCGAGGATCAGCGTGCCAAACTCCTTGATGTGATTGAACATGACGTTCGGCGATTGGACCGCCTTGTCAGCGACATCTCCAACGCCTCGCGGTTGGATGCCGAACTGGTCAAGGAAGAAGAGCAGGCCTTCGACCTGATGACCATGCTGGGCAATCTGAACCAGTATCTGGGCGAGGATGCCCGCGCCAAGGGCGTCGATTATTTCGTCGACATGCCGTCAGAGCCGATCTTTGTACTGGGGCTTGAGGCGCGGCTGGCGCAGGTTTTCGTGAACCTGATCACCAACGCCATTTCCTTCTGCGACGAAGGTGACGCGATCCGGGTCTGGGCCCGGCATAGATCGAACCGCGTGCTGATCGTGGTCGAGGATACCGGGCCGGGTATTCCCGACGAGGCGCTGAGCAAGATCTTCAAACGATTCTACTCGCAACGCCCCGAAGAGCATTTCGGCAACAATTCCGGTCTCGGGCTGGCGATCTCGAAGCAGATCGTCGAGGCGCATGGCGGTGTGATCTGGGCCGAGAACATCCGCCCGACCGAGGCCGATATCACCTCCGAGCCTCTGGGCGCGCGGTTCGTCGTGGGCCTGCCGGTCTGATCCGGTGTCTGATCCAACCGGTCCAAACGCCCTCGCCCCGTTTGCCGAGGCCTCCCGGGCCAATATCCACGGCAGTTGCGTGGCGATAGGGCGCGCGGCGCTGCTGATCGTCGGGCGGTCGGGCAGCGGCAAATCGGCGCTGGCGCTTGAGATGATTGCGCTTGGCGCGGAACTGGTAGCTGATGACCGTGTCGAGCTGGCACGTGACCGGGCGCGTGTTCTGGCCTCGGCCCCCGAACCGATCGCTGGGGTGATCGAGGCGCGCGGGATCGGTCTGTTGCGCGCCGCTCCGTTTGGCCCTGCGCCGCTCAGCTACATCCTCGATCTTGACCGACCCGAGGCCGCCCGGTTGCCCGCGCAGGTCGAAATGGTCCTGCTGGGATGCCGATTGCCCTTGCTTGGCGCGCCAAATGCACCAAATCTTGCGGCAGCATTAGTACAACTTCTCAAAGCGGGGCGGGTGCCGCCGGAATGGCCGAACAGATGAACGGAAAGCAGCGGATCGTGCTGGTCACCGGCCCGTCGGGTGCCGGGCGCGGTAGCGCCATCAAGGTGCTTGAGGATCTGGGTTATGAGGCGATCGACAACCTGCCGATGCGGTTTCTGAACCGGCTTCTCGACAGCCCGGCAAGCGACCAGCCCATGGCGCTTGGCCTTGACCCGCGCAACCGCGATTTCTCGACTCATGGCTTTCTGGATATGGTCGCGAAACTGTCCCGGACCGAGGGGCTGGATCTTACCACGCTCTATCTCGACTGCAGCGAAGAGGTGCTGCTGCGCCGGTTCTCCGAAACCCGGCGTCGGCATCCGATGTCGGGCGGGGCCAGCCCGCTGGCCGGTGTGCGCCGCGAAACCGAGTTGCTGCGACCGATCCGCGACATCGCCGATACCCTGATCGACACCACCGCGCTCAACGTTCACCAGATGCGTGATGAGGTTGAGAGATGGTTCGCCAAGGGCGAGGGACGGGAGTTGGCGGTTTCGATCGAATCATTCTCCTACAAACGCGGATTGCCGCGCGGGGTGGACATGGTGTTCGATTGCCGCTTCCTGGCCAATCCGCACTGGAACCCGGATTTGCGCAGCCTGGACGGGCGTGACCAGCCGGTTGCCGACTATGTGGCGCAGGACCCGCGCCACGGTCCGTTCTTCGAGCGGGTGCGTGATCTGCTGCTGTTTCTGCTGCCCGCCTATCGCGATGAGGGAAAAACACACCTCTCGGTTGCATTCGGATGTACCGGAGGGCAACACCGCTCGGTCACCTTGGCCGAAGCCATGGCAAAGGTCCTTGCAGAGCACGGCCAGCAGGTGTCAATTAGGCATCGCGAACTGGAACGCCGCAATGCGGGTGAGAGGCAGCAGGATTGATCGGGATCGTGATCGTGGCGCATGGGGGGCTTGCCGGGGAATACCTGGCCGCGACCCAGCATGTGGTCGGCAAACAGCCGGGGCTGGTCGCCGTGGCGATCGAGGCCGATCACGACCGCGACGAAAAGCAGAACGAGATTTGCGCCGCCGCCGATTCCGTGGATACCGGGGATGGCGTTGCTGTGGTGACCGATCTTTTTGGCGGATCGCCCTCCAACTTGAGCCTGCGCGCCTGCACCCCCGCCAACAGGCGCATTCTGTATGGCGCGAATCTCCCCATGCTGATCAAACTGGCAAAGAGCCGCCATTTGCCGATCGCCGACGCGGTGCGGGGCGCGCTTGAGGCCGGGCGCAAGTATATTAACGCGCAGAACGTGACGCTGGATTGAAGACAAATGGAACCGAATGATTCAACGCAACCTTAAGATCGTGAATGAAAAAGGCCTTCACGCGCGGGCTTCTGCCAAGCTCGTGGAGGTGGTAGAAGGGTTTGATGCCACCGCAGAGGTCTCGCGCGACGGGCTTTCCGCCGCCGGTGACAGCATCATGGGTCTTTTGATGTTGGCAGCGTCGCGCGGAACCACTATTGACGTTGAAACGTCCGGCCCCGATGCTGAGGCGTTGGCAGATGCGCTCGAGGCCCTTGTGGCCGACAAGTTCGGAGAAGGGTTCTGAGCGCCGCCGCGATGGCGCAAAGGACAGGAAGACCAGAACGTGGCCGACACCGCGCATAACGACAAGACGGGACTGGTGACGGAGCCCGACACCTCCCAGGGCGAGGTCTATGACCGCCGCACGCTGACCTATGCCAATTCCTTCGACGATCGCTGGACTTCGACTGCGATCCGGGCCATCGAGTGGGTGACCGGCAAGATCACGATCCTGCGCATGGTCAACAAGTTTGAAAAACAGAACGAATATTACCGGGGTCAGAAATTCTGGCGCGGCGCGCTGAATATCATGGGGATCGAGTTGCAGACCCCGTCAGAGCAGATCGCGCGCATTCCCACCGAAGGGCCGGTTGTGGTGGTGGCCAATCATCCGCATGGCATGGTCGACGGCATGATCTTTGCCGACCTGATCGGGCGCGTGCGCCTGGACTATCGCATTCTGACCCGCTCGGTTCTGACCGGCCTGGACGAGGCGGCGACCTCTTTCATGATTCCGGTGCCTTTCCCGCACGACCCCGAAGCGCAGACCAAGATGATGGAAATGCGCGGCAAGGCGATGGCGCATCTGAAAGAAGGCGGCGCGGTGGCGCTGTTCCCTTCCGGCGTTGTGATGTCCTCGGATACGTGGTTCGGCCCTCCGGTTGAACGCGAATGGAGCGTCTTTACCGCCAAGATGATCCGCCGCTCTGGCGCGCGCGTCGTGCCGATCTATTTCCCCGGCTCAAATTCTCGCTGGTATCAGATCGCCAACCGCCTCTCGCCGATCCTGCGGCAGGGCCTGCTGCTGAGCGAGATCGTGCGTTCGTGCAACAAACCGCAGGCGCCGGTGATCGGTGAGCCGCTGAGTGACGAACAGATGCAGCTTCTGGAAGAGAACCCGCGCCAGTTCATGTCCTGGCTGCGCGATCATACGCTGGCCCTGGGCAAGCGCAACTGATCCGCCTTTCATTTGACTGAAAATACCTCGGGGGTGAGCGGCCGCCCGGAAATAGTCCGTGGGACGAATTCAGTCCCGATCGGGTAAAGCTCCGGCAATGAGACGCACGCCAATAAGGGGCCGGCGCCTGGCTCTAGCGTGTCGGCACCGGAGTTTCCCCGCGATAGTCGTAGAATCCGCGCTGCGTTTTGCGCCCCAGCCATCCGGCCTCGACATATTTGGTCAGTAGAGGGCAGGGGCGGTATTTGGTATCGGCCAATCCGTCATGCAACACGTTCATGATCGCCAGGCAGGTATCAAGGCCGATGAAATCCGCCAGTTCCAGCGGCCCCATCGGATGATTGGCGCCCAGCTTCATCGACTGGTCGATCGACTGCACCGAGCCGACGCCCTCATACAGCGTATAGACCGCCTCGTTGATCATCGGCATCAGGATGCGGTTGACGATGAAAGCGGGAAAATCCTCGGCGCTGGCGGCGGTTTTTCCCAGCCGGTCGACCACTTCCTTGCAGGCCTTGAATGTTGGTTCATCGGTGGCAATGCCGCGGATCAGTTCAACCAGTTGCATGATCGGAACAGGGTTCATGAAGTGGAACCCCATGAACCGCTCGGGCCGGTCTGTACCGCTGGCCAGCCGCGTGATCGAGATCGACGAGGTGTTCGAAGTCAGGATCGTGTGCGGCAGCAGATGCGGCTGCAAATCCTCGAAAATCGCCTGTTTGATCGTCTCGCGCTCGGTCGCGGCCTCGATCACCAGATCGGTCGTGCCGATCTCGGGCAGGCTCAGTGTGGTGTGGATACGTCCTAGCGCCGCCTGCATGTCACCTTCGGTGATCTTGCCGCGCGAAGCCTGCCGCGCCATGTTCGCCTCAATCTGCGTGCGCGCGTTGTCCAGCGCGTCCTGGCTGACATCGGACAGGATGACCTCGTACTCGGCCAATGACAGCACATGGGCGATCCCGTTGCCCATCTGACCCGCGCCGATCACTCCAACCTTGCTGATGCTCATGCCGTCTGCCTTTCGCCCGACTCTCGCCCGGACCATATCGGCAATGCCGCCCGGGCGGAAGAGGGCGGGACCATGAGGATTTGCCGCAAATTGGCGCATTAGCCGAATCGCAACTTGTGTGGCTGCACACTACCTACCGGGTGAAGACGAAACACTTTGGTGGGTGATATGAGCTATCAGGTTCCGGGCGCGACGTCGCCCGATGAGATGACGTGTTATTACGGAAATTCCAGGCTGCCCGTACGCGGGCCCAGGCGCGATTTGGATGCGCGCTATGTGGCCTGTCTTGGCGGGACAGAGACTTTTGGCCGGTTTGTAACGGCCCCCTACAGCGAGCTTCTTGAGCGGAAACTCAAGCGCAAGTCGGTCAACCTGGGCGGCGTGAATTGCGGGCTCGACGCCTGGCTTGGCGATCCCGATCTGATCGACATCGCCAAAGGCGCCGAGCTTTGCGTGCTGCAACTGCCCGCCCTGCAGCAGCTTTCGAACCGTTTCTATCGTGTGCATCCGCGCCGCAACGACCGGTTTTTGCGGGCCTCGGACGGGCTGCAGGCGTTGTATCCCGATGTGGATTTTACCGAGTTCCATTTCACCGGGCACCTGATGCGCCACCTGCAGGCGGCGGATGCCGAGCGGTTCGAAACCATAAAGACCGAGTTGGAGCGCGCCTGGCTGAACCGCATGCAGCACCTGATCTCGGTTCTGGACACCAACGTGGTTCTGTTGCGCCTGCAGATAGAGACCGAAGACATGATTGGCGATCCTGCCCCTGTCAGTGCCGGAATGCTGGCCCGGATCGCTCCACAGGCGCAGGCGGTGCTCGACATTCCCGTGCGTCCGGCCGGGCAATCGATGGAACTGGGTGACATGATTTTCGGTACGCTGCAACAACCGGCGGCCGAGCACATGTTGGGGCCTGCCACGCATCAGGTCATCGCTGACAGGCTGACCCGCACCATCCGAGATCTGGACTGAGTGGCGCAGCCCCGCGGCTTAGCCCGAAAGCCGCGCCAGATCTGCGCTCAGCGCCTTGGCGTCGGCAATGCTGCGCTGCAGGGCGGCCAGTTTCTCGGCATCGGTGGACCCGGTCGGGTTGGAATTCAGAACCCGGTCGATGCGCTGTGCCGTGTCCGGGTCTGTCCCGCCCAGCCCGTCGCGTTGTTGTAGGATCTTCAGTTTCAGTTGCGCAAGCTCCGATTCCCGCCCCCGGATCTGTGCCGCAAGCGCATCGTTGCGCGCCTGTGCGCTGGCCACATCCGCCTCGGCAGCGTCAATGCGGTCGTCATAGGCGCCGGTCGCAATGCCCGAGACGCCGTTGAAAAACCCCCCTTCGGCCGGATCGGTGGTGGTCTGGCACCCCGCCAATGCGAGCAGAGGCAGTGAAAGCAATACCCTCATGGTTCCCTCCTCAGAT
The DNA here is from genome assembly GCF_023502395.1 of Ruegeria spongiae. Taxonomy (GTDB): domain Bacteria; phylum Pseudomonadota; class Alphaproteobacteria; order Rhodobacterales; family Rhodobacteraceae; genus Ruegeria_C; species Ruegeria_C spongiae. The sequence goes on from NZ_JAMFMB010000016.1 coordinate 16,964, forward strand.
CGCCGTGGCCAGATCATTGGCGATCGCGCGCATCTGCCCGATCTGATTCTGCAGGGCGGCCAGATCGCCGTCGATGGGTGACGCGCTTTGCCCGCGTTTGACGGTCAGACTGCGCGCCTCGGCAAACTCGCCCTGTCGCCTGGTTGCCCCGTCAATGGCAATCTGCATCTGCGCCAGGTTGCCATTGGCTTCGGTGATTTCCTGCTGCATCTGCGTGCCTGAGATCTGCCCGGCCGCCGATTGCGCCTTGAGCGCATCCAACTCGGCCTTTTGCGCTGCCAGCACCTGGTTCATCACGTTGATCGTGGTCTGCATTTCAGCGGCGTTGGCATCCAGGTCCTTCTTGACCTGCCGCAGCCGCGATTCACGCCCGATGTATTTTCGCTGCACGAAGGCCACATAACTCCCGGCGGCGGCACCCGCGCCCAGCCCGATCGAAATCCCGGAACCGATATCATCGCTGCCGCCCAGGCCAAATCCGATGAGCCCCCCGGTCGCGCCCCCTGCCGCAGCCCCCTGTAGCACCGTTTTCTGCAGGGCTGCGGCTTGTTTGGCCAGTTGCTCTTCGGCCTGGCTGTCGCCGGTCTGCACCGCCGCCAGTGTGGTGGATTGCGTGTCGTTCCCGCCATCGCCACAGGCCGACAGGGCCAGCGCCGATGCCAGTACTGTCGCGATCACTCTTGGGGTAACAGGTCTGCCAGCCATTGATAGCTTCCTTTCTTGCTGTCATCAGCCTGAGCGACGTGGGCCAGAAACAGCGCCGCGTCCTCGGTCATGGGGTGTTCGGCCGGTTGCAGGTCCCGGAACCGATCGTCGCCACCCACCCAAGCAATGGTGGCGTCGGGAGGAAAGAACAGGACCGCGCGGTTCAGGACCTCGTCATAATAGCTGCGGCTTTCGTCCAACCGCCGCAGGATGATGCCGCGCGAGCGGTGAATATCATAGACGTCGTTATGGGCTTGCCGCAGCACCGGCAGGGCGTCGGCATTGGTTTCTGCGATCTCGGCGATCTGCGCCAGCGCGTCCTCGGCGATGGCGAGCGTGCGCTCGACACTGCGCAGCGCCACCAGATCGGTGCGCAGCCGTTGCAGGGTCGTGGCCGCCAGAAACATCGAGACCTGCGCCGCATCGCGATAGAGCGCCTCGGCGCTTATGTCGTCGTCGGAGATGTGCCTGCGATACCCGTCCAGCGCCGGGGCCAGATCGCGTTGCACTGCGCGGGCACGCCCGGCATCAATCAGCCCCAGTGCCGCCAGGGCTGCTGCCATCCGCTGCGGGTCTGCCGAAGCGAGAAGCGTTCCCGCCGGGGCTGGACGCACCGTGGGTGCGTTGACCGACAATCTTTCCAGCCGATCATGTGCGATGCTGGCGAACAACCCATTGGGATAGTCGCGCAGATAGGCGTTGAAATCGCCCGGATCGACCGATGAGGCGATGCTGCGCCAGCGGGCCAGCTCGCTGGCGGTGGCGTCATCGGGCGCGTCATCGGGCAGGGCGGGGGCAAAAGCATGTTCGCTCAGCACCGCCTCTTCGACCCAGGGTATCTGCCGCCCGCCGGTCTGCATCACCACCTGCTGGCGCACCCGCCCCAGCATCAGCCGCGTATCGAGGCCGGGCGTTGCGATATGATCGAGCAGCCCGCTTGTGAAAACGCTGTTCTCGCCTGTGCCGTCATAGGCCACATTGCCGGGATCGGTGGCATAGGCGATCAGCAGGCCCGCGCCACCCTTGGCCCGGACCAGCCCCTGTTCCACCAAGCCGCGTTCGGCAAACGGGTTGTTGCGGCAGGCATCCAGCAGCACAATCCCGATCTCCGGCCCCGCGCGCGAGATCGTGTCGCGCACCCGCGCCATGGTGATCGAGCTTTGCCGGAGGGCGGCGACATCGCTGCCAGAGAACTCGGTGCCGATCAGATGGTTCTCACCGCCGATCTGCACCCCGTGCCCGGCATAGAAGAACACTGCCATCTCAGCACCCTCTGCCGCCGCGCCAAAGGCTTTCAGGGCGGTTTCCATGCCTGCGGCATCCTGATCGGTCGTTTTTGCCACGACAAATCCAAGGTCGCGCAGCGCGTGGCCCAGCGCGTCGACATCGTTCGCTGGGTTGCGCAGGCTCATCTCGGGCGTGGCATAGGCAGAGTTGCCGATCAGCAGCGCCACCCGCTTTGCGGCGTGTGCGATGTTGGCTGTGGTCAGCAAAACAAGGCTCAGACAGAGCCATAAGAGTGGGAATTGACGAGATCTCGACCTCATGCGGTGACGTTACCGCACTGGTGAGCGAAGTACAGGTGAATTGATCAAAACGGGTTCACCCGGCGCAACAGAAGCGCGCGCCGGGCAAGACGCTATTTCTTGCCCGCCACGATGCGGTCGAGGATGAGCGCACAGAACAGGATCGCAAGGCCTGCCAGAATGCCCTGCCCGGCGGCAGCGTATTGCAGCGCCTCAAGCACGTCCTCGCCCAGACCCTTGGCCCCGATCAGCGAGGCGACGACAACCATCGCCAGCGACATCAGGATGGTCTGGTTCACGCCCGCCATGATGGTCTTGTGCGCCAGCGGCAAGTCCACGCGCCAGAGCAGATAGCGGGGCGTTGCACCAAAGGCCAACGCTGCTTCGCGCACCGTCTCGGGAACCTGTTGCAGGCCCAGAACAGTGAAGCGGATCACCGGCGGGCTGCCAAAGATCATCGTGGCCACAACTCCCGCTGGCTTGCCGGACCCGATAAAGGCCACCACCGGGATCAGATAGACAAAAGAGGGCATCGACTGCATGAAATCCAGAATGGGTCGCACGATAGCGAAGGCACGCGGGCGGCGAGCACAATAGATGCCCAGCGGAATGCCCAATGTGATCGATATCAGCGCCGCCGCACCCAGCAGCGCGATTGTGGTCATCGCCTTTTCCCAGAAATCCAGCAGACCCAGATAGGCCAATGCCGCGCCGGTGAAGATCGCCACGCGCGCGCCTGCCGACAGGTAGGCCAGCATCACGATTACCAGTGCCACCACCGGCCAGGGGGTGTCGACCAGCACCACTTCGATCCAGTCGAGCAGGGTGCGCATGCCATAGGTCAATCCGTCGAAGAACCCACGCCCGGCGATCTTGGTCCATTCGAACACCGCCTGTACTCCGTCGCCCACGTTCAGCCGCCAGTCGCGATTGGTCGGAAAGGTCTTGAGCACGGCAACCGCATCCGGCTGGGCGAATTTGATCGTGGTCAATACCACCACCGCCGCTGTCAGAGCAGACGAAACGATCAGCCGCGTCTGCGACCAGCCATGCGCGACCGAGTGATCGGAGCGCCAGCGCGCGAACTGCCCTTCGAGCGTCCAATTGGCAAGCGAGGCCGCCAGAAACTTCACCGCCAGCAAAAGCACGACGCCAATGACCAGATAGGTGAGCCCGGTGGAATCCGCACTTTGGGCAGCATCCCGCGCCCCGGCCAACGCGCCCTCGAGTGACTCCGCCGCCCGTTTCAGCGAGTCGAGCGACGCAGCCCCGGATTGTTCCGCTGCCGCAATCTGCTGGCGCCGCAGTTCAAGCGTCTGTTCGATCTGTGCGGCGCGCTCGCGGAAATCGCGGCCCAGATCACCGAACAGGCCCAGCCCGATCTGGATATAGGCCAGCGTTTCCAGCAGCAGGAAACCCAGAAACCACGACCACAAGCCGCGGGCACCGAACCAGATCGGGCCCAGCAAGGCCGCCGCCTTGTTCAGCGTGAAGCGATAGCCCGGGGCCTGCATCATGTAAGAGAAGGTCTGCTGGTAATAGTCCTTGCCGCTGCCCACGAATGTGCTGACCAGCCCGTTCAGGCGGTCGGCGGTTTCCGGTTGGATCTGGGTCTCGTCCACATGTTTCATATCCCGACCTCCTTATGCCTGACTGTCCTGAATGGCGCGGATCAGTCCCGCGCGGTTGATCACGCCGACCGTGTTGCCATTCTGGGTCACCGCCACGACTCCATGCCCATCAACACAGAGGTTCATCAGGTCGGACAGGTCCATTTCCGGATGTGCCTCTTTGGCATCTGCGGGCACATCGCCGTGATGGGCAATAAACTCATCAACGGGTTTCATCACCGAATGGGCAAAGATCATGTTCAGTTTCGAAATCCCTGCCACGAAGTCGGCGACATAGTCGTCGGCGGGGTTGAGAATGATCTCTTCCGGCGTGCCGATCTGCACGATGCGCCCATCCTTCATGATCGCAATGCGGTGGCCGATGCGGATTGCTTCGTCCAGATCATGGGTGATGAACATGGTCGTCTTGTTGAGCTTGTGGCTGAGATCCATGAACTGATCCTGCAACTGTTTGCGGATCAGCGGGTCGAGCGCCGAAAAGGGCTCGTCCATCAGCAGAACCTCGGGGTTCGACGCGATGGCGCGGGCGAGGCCGACGCGTTGCTGCATCCCCCCGGACAGCTCATGGGCGTATTTGTCCTCCCAGCCGCTCAGTTCCACCAGATCCAGTACCCGGTCGGCCTCTTCCCAGCGGCGCGCCTTGCCGGTGCCGCGAATCTCAAGCGGCATCGCTACGTTGTCGCGGACGGTGCGATGCGGCATCAGGCCGAAATTCTGGAACACCATGGCCACACGGCGATTGCGCAGGTCGCGCAGGCCTTCGGCGTTGAGCCCCATCACATCGTCGCCATCCAGATAGATATGGCCAGCGGTCGGTTCCAGCAGGCGATTGACATGGCGCACCAGCGTGGATTTGCCCGAGCCTGACAGGCCCATCACGCAAAAAAGCTCGCCCCGCTCAATCTTGAAACTCGCATCCGCAACGCCCACAACACAGTTGTAGCGATCAAGCACTTCAGCCTTGCTCAGCCCTTCTGCGTGGATGGCCTTCAACGCCTCGGGTGCCCGGTCGCCGAACACTTTCCATACGCCACGCGCATCAATTGCGATATCCGCCGTCATACTGGCCCCGCTGTGGTTTGTGTCTGTTGGTCTTGGATCCCGGCAGCGCACCGCCGGGGTCCGGGCGCTGCGTTCAGTTGGTGGTCAGGCCCAGCCAGCCATCCACGGTGTCGCCATTGTTGCTGATCCACTCGGCCACCACCTCGTCGATCTCGCGGCCTTTGACCACAACCTCGTAGGTCAGTCCGCTGAGCTGGTCCGCATCCATGTCGATACCCGCCAGGAAGGAGGCTGCTGCCGGGTTGCGTTCCTCCAACGATTTGGAATGGGCCACGGTGACGGTCTTGACCGGCTCGCCGGTGCTGACGGTGGACTTGTTGTACCAATCCGCGTCCTGATCGGGCTGCACCATCTTATAAGTGGCCGCGTCATGCTCGGGCTCTTCCAGAATGGTCACGTCATAGAGTGCGTGCACGTAATGCGGGGCATAGCAGTAGAAGGCCGCGCCCTTTTCCTGATCCACCAGATCCTTGAGCCGCGAATAGAATACGGTTTCGTCCTCGGTGGTGGGCGTCAGAAAGGTCTCGATGCCATAGTCGCGCACCCGCACCTTGAACGTGTTGGTCGAGGCCCAGCCCGAGGCGCCAACCCAGACCTCGCCCATGCCATCGCCATTGGAATCGAACAGCTCTTGCGCTGCGGGGGTTGCCAGATCGTAGATCGACTTGATGTTGTGATCCTCGACCATGTAGTTCGGCACGCAGATGCCCGCGCGACCCTCGTAGCTGCCCTCAGACAGCGCTACGGTGGCTTTCTGGTCGACATATTCATCGGTGAAGGAGGATTGGTTGGGTAGCCAGACATCGGGGTGCACATCAATGTCACCGCGCCCGCCATCCATGGCGGCAAAGATCACCGCGTTGGCACCCGGCGCATAGCCCACTTCGCCACCCAGCCTGCTTTCGATCACCTGACCTATGACGCGGCTCATGATCTTGGCGCCGGGCCAGCTTGGCTCACCCACCATGACCTTGTCCTGCGCCAGCGCGCCGGTGGCCCCGGTGGCCAGAACCAGCGTTGCGGCAATTGTCTTGAGGTGTCTCATATCGTCTCTCCTGTTGAGGTTTCTTTCAGCGCCCTCAGGCGCGGGCCCGCTTGCGTTGCGGGTCTATGAAGGGGATGTCCGTGACCGTGCCGGACAGGCGTTTCATCCGACCGTCGAGTTGGCCGATGTCCAGTTCGGTTCCTGAATCCGCGTGCTCTACCGACAGGCGGACCATCGCGATGGCGCATTCCAGCATCGGCGAACGTGTGGCTGAGGTGACGATGCCCACCTGCCTCTCGCCGGCAAAAACCGGCGCGCCATGGGCGGGTATGTCATCGCATCGCAGCTTCAGTCCTTTCAGGACCCGGCGCGGGTCGCGTGCATTGCGCTCCAGCGCCGGTTTGCCCATGAAATCGGCCTTGGTCAGGTCGACGGCAAAGCCCAGCCCGGCCTCGAATGCGTCCACGCCGGGTGCGAATTCGGCGTTGGCGGCGGCAAGCCCGGCCTCGATGCGGATGATGTCCAGCGCTGCCGAACCCATGGGCACGATGCCGAATTCGGCCCCAGCCTGAAACACCGCGTCCCAGATCGCCAGCGCATCACTCTTGGCGCAAAAAATCTCGTATCCCAGCTCTCCGGTATAGCCGGACCGCGACAGCATGAACGGTGCGCCATCGCGGTCGTTCAGCCGCGCCACCGTGACGCCGAACCATTTCAGGTGATCCAGCGATGGTACATGCGGTTGGGTGAAGGCGATCTTGCGCAGCAATTCGCGCGATTTTGGTCCCTGCAATGCCAGATTGGGCAGCGCATTGCGCATCTCATGAATGCGCACCTGTAGCCCTCGCGCGGTGGCGAGTGCATTCAGCGCGCGCCCGCTTTCCTCGCTGCCACAGCACCAGCGAAACAGGTCTGGTCCAAGACGGAACAGGGTGCCATCATCAATGATCGCGCCGCTCTCGTCGCATATCAGCGTGTAAGAGCCGCGCCAGACCGGCAGTTTCGCCACATTGCGCGTGGTTGCCAGTTGCAGCAGTTTCCCGGCATCCGGTCCGATGATGTCGTATTTCCTGAGTCCGCTCATGTCCTGCAGCGTCACCGCCTCGCGGCAGGCCCAGTATTCGCCCAGCGTGCCGTGGCCGGGATAGCTGACCGGTGCCCAGAGGTCGCGCGCAGGGGCAAAATGCTCGGTCAGCGGGGCGAGTCGGTCGTGAAACGCGGATTCCTGACTGATCGACATGGGAGCGTCTTCCTTCTCGCGATAGGCGACCGCGCGCCGGATCGGGGTATCGGGGCGATAGATGCGCACATGCACATCGGTCGGGTTCCAGCCATTGATCGGGTCGATATCGTCGGGGCAGGCGGTCGAAACGCAGACCAGATCCTCAAGCGCGCGCATCGCCACATAATCTCCTGGCCGGGAATGGGATTCGGCGGTCATCAGATGATGGGTCGCCGGGTCGATCCAGGTGTTCCAGAAAAAGTTGATCGCGGGCCAGGCCGACCGTCGCGCCACACCATAAGGAGCAAGCGCATTGGATATGTTGTCCGAGCAGTTCACATGACCGGGAAATCCGCGCTCTTCATACCCGCGCGCAGTGCAGGCCAGCCCAAACGTGTCATGGCGTCCACAAGTGTCCTGAACCACGTTCAGCAGCGGTCGCATTTCGCGGTCAAAGAACTTGTCCATCAGGCCGGGACCCGGAAAAGCTCGGCGCACCATCGACCGTGTAGCGGTGGAATCGATCATCCATTCTTCGCCCCGATCCAGACCATCGGCGCGGAACGCCATGAAATCGGAACATTGCTGTCCTTCCACATCAATTATCTGAAGACCTTCGCCCGCGTTGACCTCATAGGCAAAACCGGTGCCGCGCGGCACGGTAAACTCGTCGCGAACATCCCCCAGAGGGTCTGGCAAAAGCAGGTCGCCGGTTTGCGCAGGCTGATGTGTCACTTTGATGCTGCCGCCGCCATCCCCTTGGATAAGTGCCGATGCATCAGATTGCCGGATAAGCCAGACACTGATCGGCTGGCTGGTCTTGAGAATGAGGGGAGAGGTTTCACCCGTCAGGCAATGGCAGGGCACAGGGCTGTCCCGGTATCCACCATTGGCCGCCAGCCAGCCGAAAAACCGCGCGCTGTCAAACGCGTCGGTGGTCAACCCCTCGCTCGCTGTCAGCGAAAGCGCACCCAGCGCCGAGGAACCCTGCGCGTCGAAAGCCGCCAGATGCAGCGGGGTTTCCGGCGAGAGCCCGTCGATGGATATCAGGTCTCCGGGCCGCGCCTGAATCATGATTGCTTCGCGCGCGGCCAGCATATGTACCTTGGATCGCGCTTGGGTCGGAAAGCCGGGAAATCGGCGTCCGGGTCCGGAAAATCCCACGTTTGAGAAGTCGTGCAGGACGAAGGGGTATGGCATGAAACCCGACATTTGCTGATTTGTAACTAGTTACATAGGTTGATGTAACCAGTTACATGTGTCAAGTTTTTCCGAACCTGAGCCTGAAATGCGAGAAAAATCACCATTATGTCGGACGCTCAGAACAAAAAGCGCGCAAATCTTCGGGACGTTGCAAGATCGGCGGGTGTTTCGGTGGCCACCGTGTCACGCGTTCTGAACGCCCCCGATGCGGTCAGCCCGAAGACGCGCGAAAAGGTCGAAGCTGCCATCCGCACCCTGCGCTTTGTTCCAAGCGCCGCCGCGCGGGCGATCAATTCGGGGCGCACGCGGTTTGTCGGCGCGCTGGTTCCGACGCTCGATAATGCGATCTTTGCCCGATTTCTTGCGGCGCTTGAGCACAAGCTGGCGGAACGCCGACTATCGCTTGTGGTGGCGACCACCCACAATGACCCCGCCATCGAGGCCGAGAAAGCAAAGACGTTGGTCGATATCGGGGCCGAGGGGCTGATCGTATCAGGCATAACTCATGACCCGGCGCTGGACGATCTTATTGAGCGCTGCCAGTTGCCGGCGATCGCAACATCTTACCATGACCCAGACTATCATTTGCCGACAGTGGGTTATGACAACGCAGCGGCAACGGCACTGGCGCTGGATTACCTGGCGGGGCAAGGTCATCGCGACATTGCCGTCGTGCACGGCCCGCTGGCCAACAACGACCGCACCCGCGCGCGTCTGGCCGGGCTGGATCAGGTCGATCGCGCAGTTGCGTTGCAGTTCTTCGAAACCGAGATCGCGATCCCCGGCGGCTGCCGGGCCGCGTCTGCTGTTCTTGCCGCGCACAGGCGGGTCAGCGCGATCCTGTGCTTCTCTGACGTGCTGGCGCTGGGCGTTCTGTTCGAGATGCAGCGCAACGCGGTGCGGGTGCCCGATGATCTGTCGCTTATGGGGATTGACGATCTTGCGGCATCGGCGCATTCCGAACCGGGGCTGACGACGGTGCATCTGCCGGTTTCGCGCATGGGCGAGGCATCTGCAACGGCCATTGCCGGCTGGATTGAAACGAAGGAACGGCCCGCGCCGGTGTTGCTTGCACCTGACCGGATCATTCGTGGCTCGACCGGTGCGGTCGCGTCGGGCTGACCCGACACAGGGGATTTTCGCCGGAAATCCCGAAAAACCCCCTTGCCACTCAGGCCCGAGTTGCGTACATGGCGGCTCTTATCGCGTGGCCGGCCGGAAGTGGCATGCCGAGTCGCGTGCGAACCGAACCCGAAGAACAGGAGACGGAAATGCCCAAGATGAAGACCAAATCGAGCGCCAAGAAGCGCTTCAAGGTAACCGCGACCGGCAAGGTCCTCGGAGGTCAGGCCGGCAAGCGCCATGGCATGATCAAGCGGACCAAGAAGTTCATCCGTGACGCCCGCGGCAATACAACCCTTTCTGCCCCCGACGCCAAGATCGTCAAGGGCTTCATGCCCTACGACCGTTAAGAGGAGATACCAGTATGTCCCGCGTTAAAGGTGGAACCACAACCCACGCCCGCCACAAGAAGATCATCAAGGCCGCCAAAGGTTACTATGGCCGCCGCAAGAGCACCTTCAAGGTGGCAACTCAGGCCGTCGACAAGGCCAACCAATATGCGACCCGCGACCGCAAGAACCGCAAGCGCAATTTCCGCGCGCTGTGGATTCAGCGGATCAACGCCGCCGTTCGCAGCCATGACGAAGCGCTGACCTACAGCCGCTTCATCAACGGTCTGAACCTGGCCGGTATCGAAGTGGACCGCAAGGTTCTGGCCGACTTGGCCGTGCACGAGCCCGACGCATTTGGTGCGATCGTCGCCCAGGCACAGGCTGCTCTGGCCGCCTGATCCGGCACCACGCTACGCAGTTTGCAAAGGCCGCTCCATTCGGGGCGGCCTTTTGCGTTGCATGTACCCTCTGCCGGGACTGAACAGTTAGGGCGCGGCGAGGGTGAGGCCAATGATCTGACTGATCGCAGCCCCTGCATTCACCGTTTGATAAAGCGGGCGCGGGGGGTGTCGGCTGATGTCGATCTCTCTGTCCATCCACTGATGCGACCGGAGATGCTGCAGCGACTGGGCCAAGGCGCGATCTGTGATCGGCATCAGCGCGCCCTTCATTTCACTGAAATACCGGGGACGGTGACCCACTGCCAGAATCGGAACAGACCATGCGCGCCGGAGCAGCGCGCGCTCCTCCTGACCGGGAACCATCGCCCTGATCCGAGAGGCCGTTTCGGCGATTGCGATGCCCTCCTGCGTTAGTCGGAATTCGGGTCTGAGCGGATGCCCGTGGCCCGGATTGCGCTCCAGCAGGCCAAGCGCCTTCAGATGCGCGAGGCTTTGGGCAAAGGCAGTGCGCCCCGCGCCGGTCTGGGTCAGTAACGGGGCCTGTCGGCCGGGCACACCGTCATGCAAGAGGGCAAGTATGCTGAGCGACCAGGCGCGCGAGGTGATCTTGACAAGCAGGTTTATGTCCATAAAGTATATCTACTATATTTTATGGACATAGGAAAGATCATGCCCGTTGCATCGCTTGAACAGACTATAACCCTCGCCATGTCCGTCCGGGACCGTCATGCCAGCGCGGACTGGTATCGCGAGATGCTTGGATTTGACCTGTTGTACCACGCCGATGACGCGGGCTGGAGCGAGCTTGCCACTCTAACCAAAGGTGTGACGCTTGGGCTGGGCGAACAGGCGGAACCGGCACCCGGCAATTCTGTTCCGGTTTTCGGGATCGCGGATATTGACGCCGCGCGCCGGGATCTGGAGGCGGCGGGCGTCAGGTTCGATGGCGACACCGAGGTGATCGAGGGTATGGTCAGCACCGCGACATTCTACGACCCGGACGGCAACGCACTGATGCTGGCCCAGGATCTGACGGGCGGCAACTGAAGGCCCGCTAACGTGCGCCCAGCGGGCGTTGCATCACAGCACAGGCCGCCCCCGCCAACAGCATGGCAGAGGCCACCAGCAACCCATCCCCGATCTGGCCGGTATGATCTCCGATCCAGCCTGCCCCGATGGGGCCCAGAATTTGCGACATGGCAAAAACCACCGTGCAGGCGCTGATCGCCGCGCCCCAATCCGGTTGTGGCAGGTTCTGCCGCACGAAGCTGGTGATCGCGCTGGGCGGCATGAAGAAGGACAATCCGAAAACCAGCGCGGACAAAAGCAAGCCCACCGTGTTGGGCAGCAATACCGGCAGGGCCGAGCCCGCTGCGACAGCCACAAGGATCACCGCCATCGGCAGCCCGGAGGTGAAGCGTGCCAACACTCCGCGCCACAGAAACGGCGAGGCCATCACGCTCACCCCCAGCGCCACCCAGGTTGCTGCGATCAGCGCCGTGCTGATCTGGTGCGACACCATCCAGGCCGACAGGAAGGTCGGGTAGACGATATAGCCCAGCCCGAAAAACCCGTAGCTGATCATCTGCCCCAACATCCGGCGCATTGGTGGCCTGCTGCGCGGCGCATCTTCGGTCGCGGGTGGTCTGATCTGGCCCGCCGCCCAGATCGTCATCGGCACGAAGGCCAGTGCCGCAAACCCCACCAGAAACCACGCCGTATCCCAGGATTGCGGTCCCATCACATCCAGCATCACCGGCAGGACCGCCCCGCATAGCGCCAGGCCCAGACCTCCGCCGCCCCCGAAATACAGCGCGATCGCCAGCGCGTTCCGGCGCGGGCTGTCGGTGAACATCGAGGCCGCCAGCGTGCCTCCGCAAATGAAGGACAGCGCCCCGAACACACCCGCCCCCACGCGGCAGAGCGATTGCGCCGCCAGACTCTCATCCACCCCAGTCAGCGCCAGGCTGACCGCTGTGCCCAGCGTCCCGATGACAAAAAGCCGCCCCGGCGCGACTCGTCGGATCAGCGCCATGGTCGCCACCGCACCCGCCAGATATCCGATCGCGTTGGCGGTGTTCAGCCAGCCGGCCTGCGTATAGCTCCAATGCAGGCTTTCGCGCATCGCCGGCAGGATCAACCCGTAGGAAAACCGCCCGAACCCGTTCGAGATCGCGACGCTCAGCGCAAGTCCAAACAGCACAAGCCAGGGTCTGCTCAGATGAAAGGCGCGCATGTTGGGGTCCCCGGTTCGGTCAGCACACCCTGCAACGCCGAACAGAGCAGCGCAATCCCGCCCCCTTGCTTTCGCGCGCTGCTGTGGTAGCAGGACGCAAGCAGAATTCAGGGGACCGTCATGGACGATCTTAAGGCAAAATATCTCGGTCAGATCGCGGATGCGGGGGATGAGGACGCGCTGGAAGCGATCCGCCTTGCCGCCGTCGGCAAAAAGGGCGAAGTGGCGCTGAAAATGCGCGAACTGGGCAAGATGACCCCTGAGGAACGTCAGGTCGCAGGCCCCGCGCTGAATGCCCTGAAGGACGAGATCAACTCGGCGCTGACCGCCAAGAAAACCGCGCTGGGCGATGCCGCCCTCGATGAGCGTCTGCGCAGCGAATGGCTGGACGTGACCCTGCCAGCGCGCGACCGCCGTCAGGGCTCGATCCACCCGGTCAGCCAGGCCAGCGAGGAACTGACCGCGATTTTCGCCGAGCTTGGCTTCTCGGTGGCCGAAGGCCCCCGGATCGAGACCGACTGGCATAATTTCGACGCGCTCAACATCCCCAGCCACCACCCGGCGCGGGCCGAGATGGATACGTTCTACTTGCATCGGGTCGCGGGCGACAACCGCCCGCCCAACGTGCTGCGCACCCATACCTCGCCGGTGCAGATCCGCTCGATGGAACTGCAGGGCGCACCGATCCGCATCATCTGTCCCGGCGGTGTCTACCGCGCCGATTACGACCAGACCCACACGCCGATGTTCCATCAGGTCGAGGGGTTGGCCATCGACAAGGACATCTCGATGGCGAACCTGAAATGGGTGCTGGAAGAATTCGTGAAAGCCTATTTCGAGGTGGACGGGGTCGAACTGCGCTTCCGCGCCTCGCATTTCCCCTTCACCGAACCCTCGGCCGAAGTCGATATCCGCTGCTCCTGGGAAGGTGGCCAGTTGAAGATCGGCGAGGGTGACGACTGGATGGAGATCCTCGGTTCCGGCATGGTCCACCCCAAGGTGATCGCCGCTGGCGGCATCGACCCCGAGGTCTATCAGGGCTTTGCCTTTGGCATCGGCATCGACCGTCTGGCGATGCTGAAATACGGTATTCCCGATTTGCGGGCCTTCTTCGATTCCGACCTGCGCTGGCTGCGCCACTACGGGTTCGCGGCGCTGGATATGCCGAACCTGCATGGCGGTTTGTCGCGGTGACAGAGTGGGTCATCCCATTTGCCTCTGGGGTGATTGCCGGTCTCGTTAGTGCTTGGGGCGCATACTTCCTTGCACTTCGTCGTGACAAAGAAGAGCGCAGGCGTGAGCGCATTATCTCGCATTTGATAGAAGCCTACAAAAATCTTGAGGATGCCACTGGAAGAAAACCGCTGCCAGAAGAAAAGAAATGGCGGGTCGAATCTTCATTGGGCGCAATTTTCCTTTTCGGCTCCAAGGAAGCGGCGGACGAAGCTAAGCGATTGACAATTGAAGTTGCGGTTGGCTCGGGAGACATGCTTTCGCTGCTGATCATACTTCGACGCGATCTGCGGAACGAGCTTGGTTTGGAGGCCCACGAAGTCGAACCAAATTTCTTGCGATTTGATCCGTGATATAGAACGGAGTGCAAGTTGTGGCGCGGAATCAAGGCCGATAGGCCGCCGCGCCATCGGTCGTTCATTGTGGCGCCATTGGTTCAAGCCCAATGGGCGACACCGCCCGGACGGGCTGGCGATTTGGCTGCCACCAGCGGTTCTTGTAGAAGTTGTACGGGCTTGGCAGGCATAAAGTGCGTTCTTCAACCCGGAGATCGCCATCCTGCGGTCTGGCGATGGCGCGGCTTGGTGCCTTTGCCCACAGGTTTGTGACGTGACATGGTGCGCAGGGCGGATAGGCTCCGCCTCATGATCCGGTTTTTGCTCTGCCTGCTTCTGCTCATCCCGCTCCACGCCGCTGCCAATGGCTGTCAGGGCGAGATCGCCTGTCCTTTGGGCGACCGCTCGTATCATGTGTTGGCGCCTGAGGGGTGGGACGGCCAAACGCCTCTGCCGGTGTTGCTGCACTTCCACGGCTGGGCGCGGCAGGGGGATATCGTGGTGGGCCACCCTCGTATCGCGGGCGCGACCAAAACGCGCGGCGTGCTGCTGGTCGCCCCCAATGGCCACCGCAAGACATGGGATTTCTGGACCTCTGAGACCGAGGATGTGGGCTTTGCCAATGACGTCCTCGCGGATGTGGCCAAGCACTATCCAATCGACCCTGACCGCATTTATGTCTCAGGCTATTCCTACGGCTCGGCGATGGCGTGGCGCTACGTGTGCGAATCCGGCGATGGTGTCGCTGCCCTGCTGGCCGTCGCAGGCTCCATCCGCCAGACCGAGGACTGCACACAGGCCCCGCACGAAGTACGCCATGCGCATGGGCTGAAAGATCGGGTGATGGATTTCCCCATGGGCCCGGACGGGGATACCACCTATCCGGTGGCGCTCTGGCGGGCGAAGCTGGGGTGCCATGAGGCCAGCCCGCAAGGCGATTGGAGCGTTGTGCCCTTCCTGACCCTGTCCCGCACCACTTGGGCTGATTGCGACGCCGGGACAGTGACGCTGGACTTGCATCCGGGCGGGCATTTCATTCCCCATGGCTGGATCGGCTGGCAGTTGGATGAGTTGGCCGGGCGGGTCCCGACCTATCCCTGAGTTTGACTTCTGCCACGACCCAGGGCCAACTGCGCTCGCATCCCAAAAGGGCAGGGGTCTATGAAACGCATCCTTATCGCTGGCGCTCTGGCGCTGACCGCTGGGCAGGCGGTCGCCAAGGACAGCTATCCTCCGCTGGAGCTGCTGTTGCAAACCGACAAGACGGTGGTTGGTGAACCGCTGGCCTATCCGCCGGGACAGGCCGAGATCACCATGGCGATCATCACGATGATGCCGGGTCAGAAGACACCCGCGCATCGGCATGGCGCGCCGTTGGCGGGCTACATCCTGGAAGGTGAGATCACCGTGGATTATGGCGCGGCGGGCATTCGCACCTATCTCACTGGCGACGCGCTGGTCGAAGCAATGGGCACAGATCATGTCGGCACCAATACCGGCGACGGGATTGTGCGCATTCTTACCGTCTTTGCGGGCGCGCAAGGCACCGCAAACACCATCCTTGACGAGTAGCCCCGCGCAGCCCTTCCACCGGCGGGATTTATCCGTTACACGGCGCTGCGACAGGACCAATCAACCGGCGGATCACGACCAATGAAATTCACGCTTTCCTGGCTCAAGGACCATCTGGAGACCGACGCTTCGGTCGAGGAAATTACTGAAGCTCTGACCGATCTCGGGCTCGAGGTCGAAGATTTGGTCAACCCCGCCGACCGGCTCAAGGATTTCAAGCTTGGCTATGTGACCCATGCCGAGAAACACCCCGACGCCGACAAGCTGCGGGTGTGCAAGGTCGACACGGACGAGGGTGAGTTGCAGATCATCTGCGGTGCGCCCAATGCGCGCGAAGGCATCACCGTCGTGGTCTGCAAGCCGGGTATGTATATTCCCGGCCTCGATCTGACGATCTCTGTGGGCAAGATTCGCGGTGTCGAGAGCTTTGGCATGATGGCCTCAGAGCGCGAGTTGGAACTGAGCGACGAGCATGACGGCATCATCGAACTGCCCTCGGGCGCGGTGGGTGACAGGTTCGTGGATTGGCTGGCCGAGAATGACCCCGCCAAGGTTGATCCGATTATTGAGATTGCGATCACGCCGAACCGGCAGGACGCGCTGGGCGTGGTCGGCATCGCCCGCGATCTGGCGGCGCGTGGACTTGGCACGCTCAAACCCCGCGATATCGCACCGGTGCCGGGGGATTTCGAAAGCCCGATCAAGGTCACCATCGACGACGATACGCAGGATGGCTGCCCGCTGTTCACCGGTCGTGTGATCCGGGGGGTAAAAAACGGCCCCAGCCCGCAATGGCTGCAGGATCAGCTGAAGGCCATCGGTTTGCGCCCGATTTCGGCGCTGGTCGATATCACCAACTACATGACCTTCGATCACAACCGCCCGCTGCACGTCTTTGACGCTGACAAGGTGTCCGGCAATCTGCGGGTCCACCGCGCCAAGGGTGGCGAGACGCTGCGGGCGCTGGACGAGAAAGACTATACGCTTGCGCCCGGCATGATGGTGATCTCGGACGACAATGGCCCCGAAAGCATCGCCGGTATCATGGGCGGTGAGGGGACCGGCTGCACCGAAGAGACAGTGAATGTCTTTCTCGAAAGCGCCTATTGGAACCATGTGCAGATCGCGCTGGCGGGTCGGGCGCTCAAGATCAACTCGGATGCGCGCTATCGGTTCGAACGCGGCGTCGATCCCGAATTCACCCTGCCGGGTCTGGAACAGGCCACGCAGATGATCCTGGATATTTGCGGCGGCGAGGCCTCGGAGGTGGTGATCGCGGGCGACGTGCCCGATCATTCCCGCGCCTACAAGCTGGATACCGAACGGGTGCAGTCGCTGGTGGGCATGGAAATCCCCGAGGCCGAGCAGCGCCAGACCCTGACAGCGCTGGGCTTCCGGCTGGAGGGCGACATGGCCCATGTGCCCAGTTGGCGCCCCGATGTGCTGGGCGAGGCCGATCTAGTCGAGGAGGTGGCCCGTATCGCCTCGCTCACCAAATTGCAGGGCAAACCGCTGCCACGTGTGACCGAGGGTCTGCCGAAACCGGTGATGACCCCGAAACAACGCCGCGAGGCGATGGCGCGGCGCACCTGCGCGGCGCTGGGCTACAATGAATGCGTGACTTACACCTTCATTGATCAGGCCTCGGCGGCGCTGTTTGGTGGTGGCGATGAGGTGACGATGCTGGAAAACCCGATCTCGTCAGAGATGAGCCATATGCGCCCCTCGCTGCTGCCCGGCCTGCTGCAGGCCGCCGCGCGCAATCAGGCGCGCGGCTTTAGCGATCTGGCCCTGTTCGAGGTTGGCCCGACCTTCCATGACGGCGAGCCGGGCGCGCAAAGCACGCTGATCACCGGCCTGCTGGTCGGCCGTACCGGCCCCAAGGACGTGCAGGGTTCTGCGCGCGACGTCGACGTGTTCGACATCAAGGGTGACGCCGAGGCGGTTCTGGCCGCCATCGGTGCCCCCGCAAAGGTGCAGATCCTGCGCGGCGCGGACACATGGTGGCATCCGGGTCGCCACGGCAAGATCTGCCTTGGCCCCAAAAAGGTGCTCGGCGTCTTTGGCGAGCTGCATCCGCGCATTCTGCGGGCGATGGATGTGAAAGGCCCGGCGATGGGTTTCACCATCTGGCCCGATCAGGTGCCGATGCCGCGCAAATCGGGCGCGACCCGCTCGGCGCTGGAACTGCGCGATCTGCAAGCGGTCGAACGCGATTTTGCCTTTGTGGTCGATGCCGAGGTCGAGGCGCTGACTCTGGTCAACGCCGCTGCGGGTGCCGACAAGACGCTAATTGAGGGCGTGCGGGTCTTCGACGAATTCATCGGAGGCAGCCTGGGTGAGGGCAAGAAGTCCCTCGCCATCACCGTGCGCCTGCAGCCGACCGAAAAGACGCTGAAAGAGAACGACATCGAGGCGGTTAGCGCCAAGATTGTCGAGAAGGTGACCAAAGCAACGGGTGGCGTGCTGCGCGGCTAACGGCGCGTTCACGTGGTTCCTGCCAGGCGGTCTGATCCCGCCTGGCGGCGCATTCAGGCATTGCGCCGATGCAGCACCCGCCCGATTGTGTTCATCAGCAGTTGCGCGGCCAGCGTCGAAGTGCTGCCGGAATGGTCATAATCCGGCGCAACCTCGACCAGGTCGATGCCAACGACCTCACCACGCCTCGTCAACCCGTCTATGAGTTCCAGCACTTCGTAGTACAGGAAACCGCCATGGCTTGGGGTGCCGGTGCCGGGGGCAATTGAGGGGTCGAACGCGTCGATGTCAACGCTCAGGTAATACCGCGCGCCTTGCGGAATCCGGTCCAGCATGGCTTCGGTTCCCATGCGGCGGACATGGCGGACGGATTGAATGTCCGATCCCATGGCGCGGGCGGCCTCATAGCCATCTTTTGCGGTTGAGGAAACGTTTCGAATGCCGATCTGGCTCAGGCCGGAAACATAGGGTTTCTCCGCGGCCCGGCGCATCGGGTTGCCGTGGCCGAAGCGAACCCCGTGCCTTTCATCGACGAAATCGAGATGGGCGTCGATCTGTACCACATGGATCGGGTCCTGTTCGGCAAACGCATTGATGCAGGGAATGTTGACCGAGTGATCGCCACCCAGCACGACTGGCAAGGCGCCTGCCTCGAGGATCTTGCGCACGCCGTATTCGATATTGGCGTGGCTTTGCATCGTATCGGTATGCACGATATCGGCATCGCCGATATCGACGATCGAAACCTTGGCCGGATCGAGATAGGTAATGTCGTCCTCGAAATCATATGCGCCAGCATGACCGAAGGAAAACAGCGTGGATGCCTCGCGGATGGCGCGTGGCCCCATGCGCGCACCGGACCGCCACTGGCATCCGAAATCAAACGGTGCACCGAGGATGGCCGCATCGGCCTCGATCGACTCCCAGTCTGCGACATAAGGATATTTTCCAAAGGTGCAGATGCCCACAAAAGGCAGGTTGAGTCGCCCGCCTTCATACCCATGTTTCGCCATGTCGCACCTCCGGTTCCGTCCATTCCGTTCAGTAAGATTGGACGGGTTCCATCTGTCTAGCGCAAAGTTCAGGTCGGTCGGTCCGCTGGTGCAGGTGCGTTCGGGTAGGCGGCGGCAAAGGCCGGGTGGGCGCTGCAGGTCTTTTCGACTGACAGGACTCGCGGCAGATCGGAGGTTTCGACCTTCCACCGGTGTGCATTGTACAGTTGCGGCATCAGGCAGATATCGGCAAGGCCGGGGGTCGCGCCGCAGCAAAAGGGGGTCTGGTCAAACCCGGCCAGAAGCGCCTCGAACGCCAGCAGGCCGGGACGGATGAAATGTTGCATCCACGCATCCGGCATATTCTCGGCTTCACCTGAAAGCGCCTTGGCCTGTGCGGCCACCGAGAGATTGCAGACCGGGTGGATATCAACCGCGATTGCATAAGCGAGCGCTTGTACCTGCGCCCGTTTGGCGGCGTCTTCGGGTAACAGGCCAAGATGCCGGGTTCGGTCGAGGTAGTCGAGAATGGCCAGCGATTGGGTCAGTTTCAGATCGTCGATTTCCAGCACCGGTACAAAGCCCTGCGGATTGCGCGCCAGATGCGCCGCGCCGCGCTGCTCGCCCTTGACCAGATCGACAGGCACCGCACGATAGGTGATCCCGGCCAGGTTCAGGGCGATGCGCACCCGGTAGCTGGCCGATGATCGCCAGTAATCGTAAAGGATCGCCTCGCTCATATGGACCCGAACGCAGCCGCCTGCAGTGCCTGCTGCAGCACCTTCTGGTCACCGATGTGATTGGCCAGGACCAGAACCAGCCGCGCGTTCAGCGCGTCGCTGGCGGCTTTGTCGAGGCCCTCGTGGGTCTCCAGCAGGTCGGCGTAGAAATCATCGGCCTTGTCGAAATTCGGTGTCAGGATCAGATCGGACATGGTCTTACTCCTTGCCTGTGGCGCGACGGATCGCGCTGCGGAACAGGGCGTCGTCATAGCTGGGGCGGCGTGCGGCCACATATTGATCGGGCCGGATCAGGTAGACCGCGCTGTCATTGCTGCCCAGAAGCCGTGCTTTCAGCTGCATGCTGGGGTCATCCTTGAAGGACAGCGCCAGCCGGGTCACGGTGATACCGTCCTCTTCGATGACATCCGGCGCCTCCGCGTCGATGGTCAGCAGAGTGAACCCGTCGCCCAGTTTCGACAGCAAGAATTCATCGCCCAGCGGCGCGTCGGGGCAGGGCGCGCCGGGGCGTGCCCGCTCGGGGCCGTCCAGCGCATCCGCCGAATTGAGCGGCGAGCCCTCATAGATCGTCGGCGTCGACAGGCGACCGGAATTCACCAGCGGTCGGGCAAAATCGTAATGCTCGCTCAGATCCAGCACTGCGTCGCGGAACAGTCGCGAGGTTTCGGATTTGGGCGTGATGAAATCGGTCGACCTTGTGGAGTTCAGGATGTTTTCATCCGCGCCCTGCATCCGTTCGGTGTCATAGCTGTCCAGCAGGCTGTCGGGCGCTGTGCCGTCGATCACCAGCTTCAGCTTCCAACTCAGGTTGTCGGTATCCTGAATGCCCGAGTTTGCACCGCGCGCGCCAAAGGGCGACACCTGATGCGCGCTGTCACCGGCAAAGATCACCCGGCCGTGGCGGAACTGCTCCATCCGGCGACACTGGAAGGTATAGATGCTGACCCATTCCAGTTCGAAATTCACATCCTCGCCCAACATCGCCTTGAGCCTCGGAATGACGTTCTCGGGGCGTTGCTCGCGTTCCTTGTCGATGTCCCAGCCCAGTTGCAGGTCGATGCGCCAGACATTGTCCGGCTGCTGGTGCAGCAGCGCCGATTGCCCCTTGTTGAACGGGGGATCGAACCAGAACCAGCGCTCGGTCGGGAAATCCGCCTCCATCACCACGTCGGCGATCAGGAAGTTGTCCTCGAACACCCGGCCTACGAAATCCATGCCCAGCATGGCGCGGGTCGAGGACCCCGCCCCGTCGCATGCGATCAGCCAGTCGGCCTCGATATTGTAGGAGCCTTCGGGCGTGTCGATCTCAAGCGTCACATGCTCGGGATGGGTACCGATGGCCGAGACCTTGTTGCGGCCCCTGATCTCGATCTTTGCGCCTTCGCCCTGCAGCGCGCGAATGCGGTCTACCAGATATTCCTCAATGTAATATTGCTGCAGGTTGATGAAGGCGGGGTGTTCGTGGCCCTCTTCGTCTTGCAGGTCGAATTCGTAAACCTTCCGGTCATCGAAAAAAACCTTGCCCCGGTTCCACAACACGCCCTTGTCAACCATCGGCCTGCCGCAGCCCAGCCGGTCGGCGATCTCAAGCGTGCGTTTGGAAAAACAGATGGCGCGCGAGCCGAAGCTGACCTTGTCATTGTCGTCCAGCACGACAACCTCGATCCCCTGCTGCGCCAGATCGATCGCGGCGGCAAGGCCAACGGGGCCCGCGCCGATCACCACCACCTGATGCCGAACCGGAGCGGGCGTGCCCTGATCGGGGCTGTGCTCGTAGGCATAGAGCGGCGTTTCAAAGATCTTGTTCATGGGTCTCCTCCCCATTGACGCGGTTTCGCAGCAGCTTGGCACCGATTTTCGTCCGCCAAAACGATCTGGATCAAGGTCGCGCCGGATTTCCTATCCCTGCAGCGCCTCCCACATGTCCAGGTCTCGCTGGGCAGTCCAAATGCGCGGCGTGTCGATGCCGCGCGCCTCGTCATAGGCGCGGGCGACGTTGAAGGGCAGGCAGTGTTCGTAGATCGCGTAATCGGCGAATTTCGGATCGCATTCGGCGCGCACCGCGTCCCAGGCCTCTTTCAGCGTGCCGTTTCGCGCCGCCACACGCGCGGCGGGGCGGTAAGTGCTGGCGACAAAATCGCGGGTGTTCTCGATGGCGGCGTTCACCATCTCCTTGCCGACCAGCGCGTTGCCGCGTCCCGGTGCGATAGCGCCCACGTCAAACCATTTGATCGCGTCCAGCGTATCGCCCCAGTCGCCGAAATGCCCGTCGCCGCAATAGCAGGCCGAGTGATATTCGACGATATCGCCGGTGAACATCACGTTCTGATCCGGCACATGGATGACGATATCGCCCGCCGTGTGGGCGCGGCCCAGATGCATCAGGTCGATCCGGCGGTTGCCCAGATAGACGGTCATCGTGTCGCTGAAGGTGGTGGTGGGCCAGGTCAGGCCCGGAATGCTCTCATGCCCTTCGAACAGGCGCGGGAAGCGTTGGAATTCGCTGTCCCAATCCTCCTGCCCGCGTTCCACGACCATGGCGCGGGCCATGTCCGACATCAGGATCTGTTGCGCCCCGAATGCGCTGGCGCCCAGCACGCGGACGGCGTGGTAATGGGTCAGCGCCACATGGGTGATCGGTTTGTCGGTGACGGAACGCACGCAGTCGATCACCTTATGTGCAAGGCGCGGGGTCGCCTGCGCCTCGACGATCATCACGCTGTCATCGCCGACGATCACGCCGGAATTCGGATCGCCCTCGGCGGTGAAGGCATAAAGACCCTCGCCCACTTCGGTGAAGGAAATCTCTTTCTCGCTCATGTCTCCCTGGGACGCGAATGCCTTGGCCATGATGTTATCCTTACCGTTCGTAGGGGGTTTCAAGTGCAGGCAGAACCGTTCCGACACAATCGCCGAACCCGATCACATAGCCATCGCCCTGTGCCGCGCCTTTCAGCGTCAGCGTATCGCCATCCTCGATGAAACTGCGTGTCTCGCCACTTTCAAGCGTCAAGGGCTCTTTGCCACCCCAACTCAGTTCCAGCAATGAGCCGCGCTCGGGTTTGGTCGGGCCCGAGATAGTGCCCGACCCCAGCAGGTCACCGGCATGCATCGGGCAGCCCGACGTGGTGTGATGGGCCAGTTGCTGGGCAGCGGAATAATACATCTCGGTATAGTTGGTGCTGGCGATGGTGCTGGCGGGCTGGCCCTCGGGGGCCATCGTGACCTCAAGCTCGATATCATAGAGCATCGGGCCGCAATCTTTCAGGTGATCCAGCAACGCGACCTCGCGTGCTGGGGTGTCGCGGCGAAACGGCTCCAGCGCGGCTTTGGTCACGATCCAGGGCGAGATCGAGGTGGCGGTCGCCTTGGCCTGGAACGGCCCGAGCGGTTGGTATTCCCAGGCCTGAATGTCGCGCGCCGACCAGTCGTTCAGCAGGACATAGCCAAAGATGTGATCATCGGCCTCCTGCACCGTGATGGGCCCGTCCGAGGGTGTGCCGACGATGGCCCCCATCTCAAGCTCAAGGTCAAAACGCGCGCAGGGCGCAAACCGGGGCTGGGTGTCGTTGGGCCCTTTGAGTTGCCCCCAGGGGCGACGGATCTCTGTGCCGGAGACCACAACCGAGGAGGCGCGACCGTTATAGCCGATCGGGATATGCAGCCAGTTGGGCGGCAAGGCATTTTCCACGCCGCGAAACATCGTGCCCACATTGGTTGCGTGGTGACGGCCGGCATAGAAATCGGTGTATTCGCTGACCGCAAAGGGCATATGCAGTTGCGCGGCTGCCATCGGGGCCAGATATGGCTCGACCGTGTCGCGTTCCGCCGCGCCCTCTGCCAACAGGGCGACCAGCCGCGCGCGCAGGGCGGCCCAGACGGCGGGGCCTTCCTCCATCAGCGGGTTCCAGAACGGCATGTCAAAGAGCGCATAATCGGCCAGTGCGATCAGGCCGCTTTCCTCGGCTGCCGTCACATCAAGGATCATGTCACCAATGGCAACGCCACAGCGGGGTGTTTCAGCCCCGATGGAAAATACCCCATAGGGCAGGTTGTTCAGGGGAAACGGGTTGCCAGCGGTGTTGGCCGAAGCAACCCAGGATGTCATCAGGGGCATTCTGTCTCCAAGCGTTGGGTTTGCGCTTATTTCTTACCGGGTGTCCCGTCGAATTTCTTTTCGATATCACCCCAGCAGTCAATGTAGTCATCCTGCAGCGGCGCCTCATTGGCGGCAAAAGCCGTCAGGTGCTGCGGGAAACGGGTTTCGAACATGAAGGACATGGTGTTGTCGAGCTTGTCCGGACCCAGATTGGCGTTTGAGGCTTTCTCGAACGCTTCCCGGTCCGGCCCGTGCGGCAACATCATGTTGTGCAGGCTGGTGCCGCCTGGGACGAAGCCCTGCGGTTTGGCGTCGTACTGGCCGTATATGTTGCCCATCAACTCCGACATGATGTTCTTGTGATACCAGGGCGGGCGGAATGTGTCCTCCATCACCATCCAGCGTTCGCGGAACAGCACGAAATCGATATTGGCGGTGCCCGGCACACCCGACGGCGCGGTCAGCACGGTAAAGATCGACGGATCCGGGTGGTCGAACAGGATGGCACCGATCGGGCAATAGTTGCGCAGGTCGTATTTCACTGGCGCATAGTTGCCGTGCCAGGCGACCACATCCAGCGGGCTTTGGTCGATCTTGGTCTCATGGAACTGGCCGCACCATTTGATGGTGACCGTCGAGGAGGTCTCGCGATCCTCGAAGGCCGCAACAGGTGTCTTGAAATCACGCCGGTTGGCCATGCAATTGGCCCCGATCGGGCCGCGCCCAGGCAGTTCGAATTTCTGGCCGTAGTTTTCGCAGACAAAGCCGCGCGCTGGGCCTTCCAGCACCTCGACCCGGTAGAGCAAACCGCGCGGGATGATGGCAATTTCCTTGGGTTCCAGATCGATGATCCCAAGCTCGGTGCACAGGCGAAGGCGGCCTTCCTGCGGGACGATCAGCAATTCGCTGTCGGCGGAGAAGAAATAGCTGTCCACCATCGACTCGGTGACCAGATAGATATGACACGCCATCCCCACCTGCGTGTTCACGTCACCGGCAGTGGTCATGGTGCGCATGCCGGTCAGCCAGGTCAGGCCCTCATCGGTATGGGGCACCGGGTCCCAGCGGTACTGGCCCAGCGAGATCACATCATCCAGCACGTGCGGCGCTGATTTCCAATAGGGCAGGTCGATCTTTTCATAGCGATGCGAATGCTTCACCGACGGGCGGATGCGATAGCACCATGTGCGCTCGTTCTGATGGCTGGGTGCGGTGAAGGCGGTGCCGCTGAGCTGTTCGCCATAGAGCCCATAGTTACATTTTTGCGGGCTGTTCATGCCCTGCGGCAGCGCGCCGGGCAGAGCCTCGGTTTCAAAGTCATTGCCGAAGCCGGGCATATAACCCTCGGTGGTGCCTGTCGGGCTGTCGGCTTGGGTAAAGCGATGTGGCGCGATTGGACGATTCATGGCTTCTCCTCCGGTTGCTGCTTGTGGAATATTAGTTGTTTTTGTAACTAACAAGGCAAGGAGACGCGAAAATGGCAAAAAATGATGCGTTCGATTTGCAGAATTTCCTGCCCTACCTGCTCAATCAGGCGGCCGAGCAGAGCTCGTTGGAGTTTCAGCGCATCTACAAGGACCGCTATGGTCTGCTGCGCACCGAATGGCGGGTGATGTTTCACCTGGGCATGTATGGCGAGATGACCGCCAAGCAGATCGGCGAGCGGGCCATGACGCACAAGACCAAGATCAGCCGCGCGGTGTCCCGGTTGGCGCAGCGGCGCTATCTCAGCCGGACACGCAGTGAAAACGACCGCCGTGCCGAGGTTCTGGCGCTGACACCGTCCGGGCAGAATGTGTATCAGGAATTGCGAGGGATCGCCGAGGCGTATGACGCCCGGCTCGACCGCCGGTTTTCGCGCGGCGAGGGGGCGTTGCTGCGGATGATGTTGCGGCGTCTTGCCGGACTCGATGATTGATCTGGCAATATGCGCCTTGCGTGCTCATGTGACATACTGCACGCACTGCTTTACCGGAGACCTCAATTGACCCTGACAACGCCCACCGCACAAAGCGCGGACACCCGACAGGCCAGTTTGACCGCGTGGCTGTTGCAGCGGGGGCAGGTCGGAGAAGAGCAGCAACAACTGCTGGAAGGTTATTGCCGCCTCTTGCTGGACCTGGGCGTTCCGTTGTTGCGGCTGCACGTGGCGCAAAGTGCCTTTCA
Source organism: Ruegeria spongiae (assembly GCF_023502395.1). GTDB lineage: Bacteria > Pseudomonadota > Alphaproteobacteria > Rhodobacterales > Rhodobacteraceae > Ruegeria_C > Ruegeria_C spongiae. The sequence goes on from NZ_JAMFMB010000016.1 coordinate 43,004, forward strand.
CCCTAAATATGGCGGTATCGGCTTTGACTGGCTGCGCAACGAGGGCATGTCGCGCCAGACTTACGAACACAACCCGACACCCCGCGATGACTGGTTGAAGAGTCCGCTCTATTACCTTTTGTCTTCGGGCGAAGGCGAAATACGCGAACGGGTGCCGCAGGATGACGCCCCGGCGCGATTCCCGATATTGAACGACCTGAAGGCGCTTGGGGCGACCGATTATTTCGCTGCCGCTGTGCAATTGGAGGAACATGATCCCGGTCAGCCTGTTGACCCCAACAATGCACCCGAAGGCGTTCTGATCTCATGGGTGAGCGATGCGCGGACCGGGTTTTCGGACGCGGATATCGACTTGATCCGGGCAGGGTTGCCCGCGCTTGTGCTGGCGCTGAAATCCGCCGCGAACCGGCGGATCGCCGAGGATCTGATGCAGGTCTATCTGGGGCGGGACGCAGGCAGGCGCGTTCTGTCCGGCGAAATCCAGCGCGGCTCGTTGCAGACGATAGACGCGGTTTTGCTCTATTTCGATCTGCAAGGGTTCACGAAACTGTCCGAACAAATCCCCGGGGATGATCTGATTGCCATGCTGAACGCCTATTTTGGGGTTGCCGTGCAGGGCGTTCACGCCTTTGACGGCTCGATCCTGAAATTCATGGGCGACGGCATGATGGCGATGTTCAATCTGAACACGGCGGCCAGTTCTGCGGCGGCGGGTCTGGACGCGGTGGCGCAATTGCGGCGTGCTCTGGTTGAGCTGCAGTCAGAGCGGGCTGCTGTGGGGCTCACCAACACGGGCGTCACATTCGCGCTGCATGCTGGCGAAATTCTCTATGGCAATATCGGCGCTGAAAACCGGCTGGATTTCACCGTGATTGGGCCTGCCGTCAATTTGACGGCGCGGCTTTCAGGCATGCATCGTGCGGTGGGTCAGGATGTAATTGTATCCGATGCGGTCCGGCGGGCTGCGGGCCAGACCGAACATGATCTGATCAGCCTCGGGCGCTACATGCTGCGCGGCGTGTCCGAGCCGCAGGAGCTGTTCACCATCTATGGCGGGGAAGGTTGAGAGGGATCAGAAGTCGATCTCGACGCCCGGCAGGCTGAGGGCTTTCATCATGTCGCGCAACTCCTGCCGGGCTGCGACGTTCGAGATGTTGAGCTGCTTGACCCCGATATCCTTGAGGTCCAGCAGGGTCAGGCCGCGCGGGAACAACTCGCGGAAGATAACCCGCTCGGAAAAGCCCGGCGCGATGCGAAAGCCGATCCGGTCGGACAGCATCTTGAGCGCGCGTTCCATCTTTTCCTTGTTGACCATGCGCTGGGTGCCGACGCGGTTGCGCAACACGACCCAGTCGATCGGTTTCAGCCCGGCTTGCGCGCGCAACTGGCGGGCATTCCAGACCATCTCGGAATAGACCGAAGGACCGACGATGGCCTCGCCGGATGAATCCGTGCGGGCCAGCAGATCGAAATCAATGAAGCTGTCATTGAGCGGCGTGACCAGCGTGTCGGCCAGCGAATGCGCAACCTGACTGAGCCGTGTGTGCGAGCCGGGGCAATCGATCAGGATATAATCGCTGTCGGTTTCCAGTGAGCCGACGGCAGCGGACAGGCGGTGGTCATAGATGTTCTCGCCCGGCTTAAGCGTCTGCGGATCGATCTCGGGCAGGTCGTGGTTGACCGGGCCGGGCAGGTCGATCTCGGCATCGCGCAGGAAACTGCGACGGTTCTCGAAATAGCGCCCCAGGCTGCGCTGGCGCAGGTCAAGATCCAGCGTGTTGACCTTGTATCCCATCCGCGCAAGGGCCGTGGCCACATGCATCGAAACCGTGGATTTCCCCGCGCCGCCCTTTTCGTTCCCGACGACAATGATATGTGCCATGCCTGTCTGTCCCACATTCCGCGCGATTGTCTCCGCGCTGTTGGGGCCCACTATATGTTGTGTGCCTTGCAAAGGGAAGCGGTGTTGCACCTGTTTGCATTGCCAAAGTTGCCTGACGAACAGCCAAGACTCTCGGCCTGCAAATGGGGGAGCCGCGCGGCAGTGATCCGCTCCACAGCCAGAGCGATACAAAAGTTTTTACAATTCTCGCAAAGCTGGTAACCTCCTGACCTTACAAGACATTGAACTTCAGTGCCGGGCGGTTTGGATCTGGACCGACGTGTTCCCCGCATCGCCCCATCAGCGCGCAATGCGTGCGTTCCGCCCGAGAGGAGACGCTTCGTGTCGATTTTTCATTCAATCTTCGGACTGATCGGTGATCTGACCTGGGGCTTTGCTCTGATCCCGATGCTTGTGGTGTTTGGTGTGTTCATCACCCTGATGACCCGTTTCGTGCAGCTAGAGTATTTCACCCGCATGTTCCGCGTGTTGTCGGGCAAGAACAAACCCGGCGATCCCAATGCGATTTCGGCGCGCGAGGCGCTGCTGTTGTCGGTTGGGGGTCGCGTCGGCGGTGGCAATATCGCGGGCGTCGCTGTGGCGATCAGCCTTGGCGGGCCGGGTGCGGTGTTCTGGATGTGGGCGATTGCGCTGTTGGGCATGGCCACCAGTCTGGTGGAATGCTCGCTGGCGCAGCTTTACAAGCAGAGGCAGCCGGACGGGATGTTCCGGGGTGGCCCGGCGCGCAGCATAATCCACGGGCTGGGTGGCGAGTACCGCTGGCTGGCGCTGGTTTATTCGGTCTGCCTGATCGCGTCCTTTGCGTTTGGCTTCAACGCGTTTCAGGGCAATACCGTGGCCGGAGCGGTGCAGGACAGCATGGGGATCGACCGGCTCTGGACCGGGCTGCTGTTGGCGGGGGTTTCGGGATTTATCGTCTTTGGCGGTATTCACCGGATCACCAAGGTTGCCGATGTGGTGGTTCCGATCATGGCGGTGGCTTATATCGCGATGGCGCTGGTGGTGATCCTGCTCAATATCGGCGAGGTTCCAGGCGTGATCGTCTCGATTGTGGCCAATGCGTTCGGCATCGAAGAGGCGGTCAGCGGTGGCATGGGCGCGGCGCTGGCGCAGGGCTTGCAGCGCGGACTGTTTTCCAACGAGGCGGGGCTGGGCTCGGCCCCGAACGTGGCGGCGACGGCGGATGTGCGGCATCCGATCAGCCAGGGCATCACCCAGTCGTTTTCGGTATTCATCGACACGATCTTCATCTGTAGCTGCACCGCTTTTGTGGTGTTGCTGGGCGATGTCTATGTCCCGGGCGCCGAAGGGGTGGACGGCATTGCGCTGACCCAGCAATCGCTGGTGTCGCATCTGGGGACATGGTCGCAATACCTGTTGTCCTTCATGCTGCTGCTCTTTGCCTTCAGTTCGATCATCTACAACTATTATCTTGGCGAGAATGCGCTGAGCTTCATCACCAAGGCGCGCAACGCGCTTCCCATTCTGCGGGTCGGCGTTGTCCTGGTGGTGCTGTTGGGGGCGATTGCACCCGGTGCCACGGCGGTCTTTTTCTTTTCGGACCCGCTGATGGGGCTGTTGGCGGTGGTCAATCTGGTTGCGTTGATGATGCTGATGCCCATCGCGCTGCGGCTGCTCGGAGATTTCCGCAAGCAATTGAATGCCGGGGTGGACCGGCCCGTCTTCGACCCTGAGGCATTTGCCGATCTCGATATCGACCGCACCGCATGGTCCAATGCACAGGGCGCGGACGGGGATTGACCTGAGCAAAACAAAAAGGGCCGCCCCGAAGGGCGACCCTGATACCAGAAAAGGCAATGAGCGTTTAGAAGCCCAGGCCTTCGTATTTCTTCTTGAACTTCGACACGCGGCCGCCGGCATCCATCAGGCGGGTGTTGCCACCGGTCCAGGCCGGGTGCACCGAGGGGTCGATATCCAGCGCCATCTGGTCGCCTTCCTTGCCCCAGGTCGAGCGCATCTGCACAACCGTGCCGTCGGTCATTTTGACGTCGATCACGTGATAATCGGGATGGGTGTCTTTTTTCATGGGTCCGCTCCTTACGCCTGGGCGCCAGCCTTGGGCTTGTAGTGGGTGTCTTCTGCGATACGGGCGGATTTACCGCGGCGCGCGCGCAGATAGTACAGTTTGGCGCGACGGACGCGGCCACGGCGAACAACAGTGATGCTGTCGATATTGGTCGAGAACAGCGGGAACACACGTTCCACGCCTTCGCCAAAGGAAATCTTGCGAACGGTGAACGAACCGGCAATGCCATTGCCGTTCTTGCGGCTGATGCAGACGCCTTCGTAGTTCTGCACACGGCTCCGCGTACCTTCGGTCACCTTGTAGCCGACGCGAATGGTGTCGCCGGGTTTGAAATCGGGAATGTCCTTCCCAAGAGCGGAGATCTGCTCCGCTTCAAGCTGTGCGATCAGGTCCATCTGATCTACTCCTATCTGCTCGTGGTTGATCCACGAAGGTGGTGTCGCCTCAGAGCTCTTGGTCTTCACCGGGTCCGCCAAAGCGCCCGCCAGAGATCAGGTCGTCATTTCTTCGGTTTTCGGATCTGCGGCCTTTGACCTGTCGAAGAAACAGGCAACCCAATAAATCCAAGCCGGGCGACTCATCTCTGAGCCCCGGCCAGCGGTGTATAAGAGCAGATGCGCCACAGATCAAGGGGCCAAGATCATGGCGAGGCCCCTTGAGAGGCGGTTCAGGTCTGGTCGTCGGTCGCGGCGTCAGGCGCGTTCTTCTTGACCGACTCGATGCCATTGTCGCGACCCGAGGCGCTGGCATAGCTCTGCGAGGTGCCGATCACCTGACCGTTGCTGGCCTTGAGATTGAACATATGCTTGCCAGCGGCGGTTTCCTTGCGCTCATACCGCGCATCATCACCGGCGTTATCCTTGACCGACTTGATGCCGTTTTCAGCGCTGGCCTTCTGTTTGTAGCCTTCGCTGGCCAGAATGTTCTCGCCATTGCCCGCTTTCAGTCGAAAGCGGAATTCACCGGATTTGTCAGTGTAGAGTTCAAATTTTGCAGCCACGGCTTCCCTGTCCCTCGGTTATTTGTGTGGGCTGAGCTTACACAGCGGTGGCGATCTGCGGCAACAGGTGATTTCGGCTTGGCCGAGCGCGCGCATCTGGCGCGAGTCCGGCCTTACCAATGGCGTGGTTCTCAGAACGAATTTGCCGCCGTCTGCTGCAATCCGCTGCCGACCAGCTGATCCAGAATGACACGCCGCTGCTCGGGCGAGCCGACGTTGAGTTGCTGCAACTCGGTTGCGGTAAGTTCGCGCCGTTCGAAGCCGCGCCGCGACAGGCAGCGGTCGATGCCGTTATATTCGCCGCGGGTTCGGATGTCCTGTTCATTTGCGGCAACGGCGACGACACCGATAAGTCCGGCCAGAACAAACCCACCGGCGTAACTTCCCACGACGGTGTTCTGTCCCGATTTTGGCGCGGTCGGTGCGCAAGCCTGAAAGGCGGCGCGCGCGCTATCGAGGTTTTGACCCGGCTGATAGGGCACAGAAGGTCCCGGCAACTGGCTACAAGCCGACAGCAGCGTGACCGCAGCCAAAGCTATCCGTTTCATGGAAGAGTCCCCAAAAATCTATTTCCGTACAAGCAGCAGACGACTCATCTTTAACGGGTAAAATCGTTCAAAAAGATGGCACGAGGATTAATCGCCAGAATTTTTTGGATGCGAGGCGTCAAGTTGGGCAAAACGAGGTCTTGGGGCTGCGTCAGCCGTCGTCATCGGACAGTTTGCGCCACAGATCCGGGCGACGGCTCCGGGTGATTTCCGCGCTCATCTCCCGCCGCCATTGGGCCACCTTTCCGTGATGGCCGGACATCAGCACATCGGGGATCGTGCGGCCCTTCCATTCGGCGGGGCGGGTGTATTGCGGATGTTCCAGCAGGCCCGAGGAAAAGCTCTCTTCCTCGGTCGAGGCCTGGTTGCCCAGCACGCCGGGGATCAGCCGGACGGTGGCGTCGATCAGCGCTTGCGCCGCGATCTCGCCGCCGGTCATCACGAAATCGCCCAGCGACACCTCCTGGATGCCGTAATGCTCCAGCACCCGTTCATCGACACCTTCGAAGCGGCCACAAAGCAGGGTGACCCCGTCGGCGCGGGCCAGCGACTGCATCATCTGCTGATCCATCGGTCGCCCACGCGGACTGAGGTAGATCATCGGCCAGTTGCCCCTGACGCCCGCCATCGTGTGTTCGATCGCCTCACCCAGCACATCCGGGCGTAGCACCATTCCCGCGCCGCCACCCGCAGGGGTATCATCAACATTGCGGTGCTTGCCGACGCCAAACTGGCGCAGATCGACGGTTTCCAACTGCCACAGCCCCTCTTGCAGGGCCTTGCCGGTCAGGCTTTCGCCCAGCACACCGGGAAAGGCGCTGGGAAAGAGTGTGATGATCTTGGCTTTCCACACGCCATGCAGGTCTGGCGTGGCGGACATGAGTTCTTGGGGCCGCACTGTCGGGCGAATCGCCTTGCGGCCATGAGATTTGCTTGGCGCTGTCATGGGGTGCTTGTAAAACATACCCAAGCCTAAGCAACCATAAGCATATTGAGGCGGCAGTGACACAGATTGAAATCAACCGGCCCCGCGTGGCCGGCCCTTCCCTGTTGGAGGACGAGGCGGTCGCGTTGTGGCGCGATGTGGCGGCGGAAATAGGCTGGCCCGTGCAGCCGGTTTCAATGCGGTCGCTCAAGCTGGATTCCACCCGGTCGATTGCGGTTGCCAAAGTCACCGGGCCAAATGCAAAAGCGGTTGTTCTGAAGGGTGAATTCGGTCGGTTTCGCCCTGACCGGCTGGCACGTGATCTGGAGGCGCTGGAGCGCGCCCGCACTGTGCTCGCCCCTTGCCCGGATCTCGCCGTACCCGAGATATTGTGGAGCGATCCGGCGCGCGGCGTGTCGATCCAGTCTTTTGTGCCCGGCGATAGCGGTCGCAAGGCGCTGGCCTGGGCCCGTTTTGGTCTTGGAGATCGCAGCGCGATCCTGCGCCGGTGCGGACGCTATGCCGCAGCCTTGCATCGGGGCGGAGTGGATCAGGTTGGCGGTTTCCGGCCCGGTCGCTTTCTGGGCCGGGTTTCGGAACGCGCTGCAAAGGTTCGGCAAGGCGTGCTGGCGGTGCCAAAACCCAGGCGGTTCCTCGGCCTCTGTGCCTATCTGCATCGCGCCGGGCGCCGCTGCCGGAGCGCCCCGGCCCAGCATTGCCGCACCCATGGCGATTTCCATCTGCTCAACCTGATCGTTGCCGATGACAGGCTGACCGCGATTGACTTTCGCAGTCGGAGCCAGGGCTATGGCTATACCGATCTGGCCCGGTTCTGGCTGAATGCCGGAGAGGCGTTCGATCCGCAGGACAAGGAAGCGTTGGGGTTTGCGGGCCTGCCTCTTGCCGATCTGCAGGCGCTGGAAGAGGGCTATGGGCACCGCGCCCATGAGGACCCGGTCTTTGTGTTTCTCTTCGCCCACCAGATGTATACGGAATGGAGCAAACTGGCCGGAACCGGTGGCAAGCTGCGACCTGATCAGCGCCAGCAGCTCATCCGGCTGACCGCGCGATTGGATGCTCTGCTGGCGGCCGAGGCCTTAGAATAACCCGTCCGGCGGGTCGGCCACGATGCGGCCTTGCACCAGATCAACGGTTGGAACAATCGCAAGGGTGAAGGGCAGCAGCACGGTGGTCTTCAAGCCGGGGCCATGGATTTCCAGAAGGTCTGCCGCGCCGTGGTTCATTACCGATTTCACCCGCCCCAACAGGTTGCCGCCAGTGTCAAAGACTTCGAGCCCGATCAGGTCGGCATGGTAGTATTCGTCATCGGGCAGCGACGGCAGTTGGTCGCGCCGGGCAAACAGGCGCAGGCCGCGTGCGGCATCTGCCTGTTCTTTGGTTTCAACCCCACCCAGCCTTGCGGCAAAGCCGTTCTTGATGGCCCGCGTCAGGGTCAGTGAATAGCTGGTTTCGCCGGCCTCGTCGGAGAGCGGCGAATAGGTTTCGATATCTTCCGGGATCGCACAGAAACTCTTGAGGCGCACTTCGCCCCGCACCCCGAACGAGCCGGAAATGGCCCCAACACAGATCAGATCACTCATTCGGCTGCCCCGTCTCAAGACATAAACCATCACGCCAGTCGCCACGGTCCTCGCAAGCCCTGTGCTGGTTGTTGCGCTCATAAAGAACACCGGCCACGAAGGCGACCATCAAAAGCAGCGGCAGGCGTATCAATCCGAACATGGGCCCTCAGCGTGTTTCAAGCAGGGGCGCGGTGTTGCGGGTTTCCCACCCGGCGCGCTCCAGCTCTGGGCTGTCAGATACCTCTTCAGGCCAGCCGATGCAAAAATAGCCGATCAGGCTCCAGCCTTCGGGCACGTTCAGGTCGCGACAAAGCCGCCCGGGATCGAGGATCGAGACCCAGCCCAGCCCCAGCCCCTCGGCCCGTAGGGTCAGCCAGAACAAAGTGATCGCGCAGGCCACCGAATAGCGGCGCATTTCGGGCATGGTGCCCGCGCCCAACCCGCGTCCTTTGCTGGTGGTATCATCGCAGAACACGGCCATCTGCACCGGAGCGTCCTGCATGCCGGACAGCTTCAGCTTGCTATAGGCGGCGGTGTCTGCGCCGGAATAGCCCGCCAGCGCGGCGATATTGGCGGCCCGGAAATTGTCCAGCGCGGCGGCGCGGGCATCCACGCTTTCGATGCGCAGGATGCGCCAGGGTTCCGACAGCCCCACCGAAGGGGCCGTCGAAAACGCAGAGAGGCAGCGCGTCAGCACTGCCTCGTCCACCGGGTCGGTGCGGAACCGGCGCACATCGCGCTGGAGCCGCATCAACAGGTCAAGCTGCGTGCGGAAATCCTCGCTGAAACTCAGATCCCGCACGGTCGCTTTCCTTACTCTTCAGCAGCAGCTTCTTCTGCCGGTGCAGCAGCTGCTTCGGCGGCTTCAGCAGCCTTGGCGGCTTTCTCTTCTGCACGTTCCTGGGCTTTCTTGCCCGGTGCACCCTTCTTGGGGTTGCTGCGCTCGGCTTTGTCGCGGGTGCCGGCAGCTTCCAGCATGCGCGCGATCCGGTCGGTGGGCTGAGCGCCCTGGTCCAGCCAGTACTGAACGCGCTCGACGTTCATCTTCACGCGCTCTTCGCTGTCTTTGGGCAGCAGCGGGTTGTAGGTGCCCAGTTTCTCGATGAAACGGCCATCGCGCGGCATACGGCTGTCAGCGGCCACGATGCGGTAGAAGGGGCGTTTTTTCGAGCCACCACGGGCCAGACGGATCTTCATTGCCATTGTGTTTTCTCCTTTGAATGGCGGACACACCGTTTGGTGTGTGTTTTGGATGCGATGGGAGGCCCCATCCTGCGTTTGGTTATTCCTGTTGTTTCTTGTGGTGCCGGATCACTTCCTGAATGATGAAATTCAGAAAGGCCCGGGCAAAGTCGGGGTCAAGGTCGGCTTCTTCGGCCAATTGTTCGAGGCGTGCGATCTGTGCCGCTTCGCGGTTGGGATCGGACGGGGGCAGGTCGTGCTGCGCCTTGAGGCGGCCCACGGCCTGCGTGTGCTTGAACCGCTCGCCCAGCGTGTAGACGAGGATCGCATCGAGGCGGTCGATGCTTTCGCGGTGTTCCTTTAGCAGTTCCGCGGCGCGGCTGACGGGATCAGTCACGGGAAGATCCTTTCGCAGTGTCGGGCTGTTTGGTGTCGCATCAGGCTGCCTCCGGTTTCGGATGGCGGTAGACGATCGAAGGGGCGGGGTCGCCCGCATAAGCCAATTCGCCATCGGCAAAGGCGCCGATACGTTCGGCCAATGCGATGGATCGGTCATTGCTCGCGTCGATATAGCTGACCAGCGAGGGCAGGCGCATATGGTCGAACCCATAGGCGCGGGCGGCTTCCGCTGCTTCGCTGGCATATCCGTGGCCCTCGGCCTCTTCGGTCAGCATGAAGCCCAGCTCCGGCTCTTCGTCACCGGGCTCGAAGCCCAGCAGAACAAAGCCCAGCAGCGTGCCGTCCTGCCGCGATGTGACGGTCCACAGCCCGTGACCGCGCAACAGCCACCCCGCGACCATGTTGGAGAAGTCATGCCAGGCCTCGGCCCGCGTCGCATGGCCCAAATGCGCCCCACGCGGGCTGAGCGCGATCTCGGCATAGGCGCGGAAATCTTCGATATGCGGCGCGCGCAACACCAGCCGACGGGTTTCCAGCACGGGAATCCGGTCTGCCAGCTGCCGCGCCTGCATCGCGCAGGAGCCTTTGACGGGCAGTTCACACATCATCAGGGTCATACTGCACCCCCGTTCGCATCTGCTGCGGGCAGATCGTTCATGATCTGCGCGCGCAGATTCAAGCGGCCAGTCTCAAGCGAGGGGATGGCAATGCGGTTCTGCATCATTGTGCCACACCGGTCTTTGGCTGGTGACGATAGGCGTCGCAATTTTCCAGCGGGATATCCGCGCCCGGATCAAGTTGTGCGCCCAGCCGTTCGGCCAGCACGCGCGAGCGGTGGTTGGCGGCGTCGATAAAGCTGACGACACTGGCCCAACCCAGATCGCTGAACAGATGGGTCAGCACGGCCTGACAGGCTTCGCGCGCGAGTCCCTGGCCTTCGAATTCAGGACCGACCACCAGCCAAGACAATTCGGGTTCCGGAAATTCGGCGGGATGATAGGGGCCTGCCATACCGATCATGGCCATATCCGGCTTGCGATAGACCGAGAACAAGCCATAGCCACGCAACGCCCATTGCCCGGCATAGAGCGTCAATTTGCGCCAAGCCTCATCATCCGTCATCGGGCCGCCATAGAACCGACTGTGATCGGATTTCAGGAACCCGAACATCGGCGCGACATCCTCGGGGGACGGGCCGCGCAGGATCAGGCGGTCGGTTTCCAGAATGCGGGGGCGCAGATCGCTCATGCGTAAGCCTCCATTCCGCCGTTTTCAATCTGATCGGGGGACAGGTGGCGCCAGACCTGCATTTCACCGAAAACGGGATGTTGGATTGGGGCCTCCGGGGTTGCGCCCATCCGCTTCGCCACTGCGGCTGAACGGATGTTGTCTGACATCATGCAGCTAACCACCGTGTCCCATCCCAGAACATCATAGGCATAGGTGCGGCTGACCAGAGCGGCCTCCAGCGCGATGCCACGCCCTTCTGCGGCATCAAAGACCGACCAGGCGATTTCAGGCTCTGGCCAGTCTTCGCGAAAGAACAGGCAAACCACGCCCAGCGGTGCGTCTGTCGTGGCGTCAGCGACCATCCAGCGCCCGTAACCGCGCAGATGCCATTGTCCGATTAGTCCCGACATCCGGTCGAAGGCTTGCGTGCGCGAATATGGCCCGCCCACACCCACCGAACGTGGCGAGGCGCAGAACGCCGCATAGGCGTCGAGGTCCGACAGGCGCGGGGCCCGCAGGGTCAGACGCTCGGTTTCCAGCGTGGGGATATGGAGGGTGGTTCCGGTCACGTCACTTCTTCTTGCCGAACCCGCTCAGGCCGGGGGGCAGACCCATGCCGCTACCCATACCAGGCATACCGCCGGGCATCTTGCCGCCCATCGCCTTGGCCGCCTGTTCCAGCGCCTTGGGGTCCATGCCCTGCGCCATGTCCTCGGGCGAGGGGCCGCCTTTGCCGAACATGCCCTTCATGGCCTGTTTCAGCATCTTGCCTTTGCCCATCTTGCCCATTTTCTTCATCATATCCGACATCTGCCGGTGCATCTTGAGCAGCTTGTTGATGTCGCTGACTTCCATGCCCGAACCCGCCGCGATCCGTTTCTTGCGGCTGGCCTGCAACAGCTGCGGATTGGCGCGTTCCTTTTTGGTCATCGACTGGATCACCGCGATCTGCTGGCGCAGCAACTTGTCGTCCAACCCGGCGGCGTCCATCTGTTTGGACATCTTGCCCATGCCCGGCATCATGCCCATGACGCCCTGCATGCCGCCCATCTGGATCATCTGTTCCAGCTGCATCTTCAGGTCGTTCATGTTGAACTGACCCTTCATCATGCGCTTCATCATGCGCTCGGTCTGTTCGACCTCGAGCGTTTCCTGCGCCTTTTCGACCAGCGCCACAATGTCGCCCATGCCCAGGATACGGCCCGCGATCCGGTCTGGCTCGAAGGTTTCGAGCGCGTCCATCTTTTCGCCCAGACCAACAAAGCGGATGGGTTTGCCTGTGACCGCGCGCATGCTGAGCGCCGCGCCGCCGCGCCCGTCGCCATCCATCCGGGTCAGGACCACGCCCGAGATGCCGATCTTGGCGTCGAATTCCTCGGCCACCTCAACGGCGACCTGACCGGTCAGACCATCGACCACCAGCAGGGTTTCACGCGGAGAGACCACGTCGCGGACATCCTCGACCTCCTGCATCAACACTTCGTCGATCTGAAGGCGACCGGCGGTGTCGAGCATATAGACGTCATAGCCGCCCAAGGCAGCCTGCTGCTTGGCGCGTTTGGCGATATCGACCGGTTTCTGACCCGGAACGATGGGCAATGTGTCGACGCCGATCTGATTGCCCAGAACCGCCAGCTGGTCCATCGCCGCCGGGCGATAGACGTCGAGTGAGGCCATCAGGACCTTCTTGCCCTCTTTGTCTTTCAACCGCTTGGCAAGCTTGCCGGTGGTGGTGGTCTTACCGCCGCCCTGCAGGCCGACCATCAGGATCGGTGCGGGTGGGCTGTCGATTTTCAGCGCGCCGGGGTCTTCTTCGCCGCGCAGCACATCGACCAGCGCGTCATGCACGATCTTGACGACCTGCTGGCCCGGCGTGACCGATTTGGTCACCGCCTGCCCGGTGGCTTTGTCCTGCACCTTTTTGACGAATTCACGCGCCACGGGCAGCGAAACATCCGCCTCAAGCAGGGCGACGCGCACCTCGCGCAGGGCGGCCTTCACATCCTCTTCGGACAGAGCGCCCTGTTTGGTCAGCCGGTCAAAGACGCCTGAGAGGCGTTCGGATAGATTTTCAAACATGCCTCGGCCTCCTTAGCCGGTTATCGCGTGGCGCTTCCCAGTTAAGAAGCACCGGTTAAATACACAATTGCCCCCACGGGCGAAACTCGCTGGTGGGGGGCGATCCCTTTGATGAAAGGGACCGGAAGGTTTGACGCTTCCGGATGTTTGGAGGGGCGATACTGGAGATGCTCCTCGTTGTCAACTCAGACACGGGGCTACAGGGCGCTCTTGCCTCTGCGGCCATTTCGTTTCAAGAGCGACATGTCGTCAAAGGAGTATATCATGGACGCCTCATCCACCTTTCAGGACAGCTTGCCGGTCTCATCCGATGCGCTTTTGGCTCAACTGGATGAATGGGGTTTGACCTACCGATTGCATGAACATGTGCCGCTGCGCACCGTGGAGGATGCCAAATCGGTTGAGGGCGATCTACTGGTGCCCGGTGAGGCGGCGCTGCGGATCAAGAACCTCTATTTGCGCGACCGCAAGAAGCGGAACTATCTGGTGACGCTGCAACAGGACCGGGCCATCGAACTCAAGGCGTTGGGCGCAGAGCTGGGGGTCGGCAATCTGTCTTTCGGCTCAGCTGACCGGCTGATGGAGAATCTCGGCATCCGCCCCGGTGCTGTCAGCCCGTTGGCGATGATCACCGGCGTCGGGACCGGCGTGCGGTTTTTTCTGGATCGCGCCGCGCAAGAGGCGGATGTGATCAACATGCACCCGCTGGTCAATGACCGGACTGTTGCCATGCCGCGCGCCGATGTGATGGCGTTCTTTGAGCGCGTGGGGTGCGAGGTCAACTGGCTGCCTTAACCGGTGGCCAACTCCTCCTCCAACGCCAGATCCAGCGCAGCCGCCACATGGGCGGCGGAGGGGTTCACGAAGAGGTGCCCGTCGGCCTCAAAACTCACATCGTCCAGATGATCGGGCCAGGCCAGCGGTAATTCCGTGCAGGCCAGCAGGATCGCTGTTCCGGGTTTGGCGTGGCGATTGCAAAAGCGCAGCAGGCGCTGGCGGGCGGTAACTGATGCGCCGCCATAGAACTCCTCGTCGATCATCGCCTGCATCTCGGCAATCTCGGGATCGGGGAGAGGCGCGTTGGCCGCGATCCCTTGCGTGGACAGCGTTTGCGCATAGTCGCGCGCCTGCATCGTGACACTGGTGCCCAGCACCAGCGCCGATTGCGCGCCGGTGGCTGCGGTGGCCAGAGCCGCGGCGTCGAATATGCTGAGGATCGGGATGGTTACGCCTTTGCGGATCGCGTGCAGCCTTGCATGCGGCGTATTGCTGGCGATCAGCGCGAAGTCGCAGCCCGCGCGTTCCAGATTGCGCAGCGCTTCGCGAAAGACCGCGTCGAACCTGGCCCAGCTTGCCTCGTCTCCGGGCGTGCCGCGCAGGGCGCGGGTTTTGGCCTGGGTGACGGATTCGACGCTCATGGGTGGCACTGGCAGGGGCGATCCCGCGCCGCGTGCAGCAAAGAACCGGCCCGCGCCCTGACAGAGGGCCCGGTAATAATCCACGGTGGAGGCCCATCCGACGCCGCCAACGATCCCGATCTTTTTCATGACGCATCCTTTCCAAGCCGCCCGTCATGGACCTTGGTACTTGACGGGGCGGATTTCCAGTCGAAACCCGCCCCGTCGCGCCGTGAGTGGTAGCGGGGAGGTCAGGCGGCGAGTGTGTCGATCGCGCGATAGGCACTTGCCAGCGCGGCTTCGGGATTGATGGCCATCTGATCGGCCGCGACGATGGCCACATCGGTGATCCCGATGAAGCCGAGAACGTGGCGGGCATAGGTGGTGGCAAAGTCGATGTCGGATCCAACTTCTGTGCCGCCCGAGGCAACGGCCAGCACCGCGCGCTTGCCGTTGAGCAGGCCAATCGGGCCGTCTTGGGTGTGTCTGAAGGTCAGGCCGACCCGGGCGACCAGGTCGAGCCAGGCCTTGAAGGCGGCGGGCACCGAGAAGTTATAGATCGGCAGCCCGATCACAATGGTGTCGGCGCGTTGCAATTCATCGACCAGCGCGTCCGACAGCGACAGCACATCGCGCTGAACCGGGTCACGATCCTCGGCAGGGGTGAAATTTGCGTCGATCCAGTTTTCCGTGATCAGCGGCAGCGGTGCCGACAGATCGCGGCGGATGATCCGGTCGGCACCAAGGGTGCGGACGATCCGGTCGGAGAGCTCACGGGATGTGGACTCCGTCAGGCGGGCGGAGGCGTCGATATGCAGGATGGTCTGGGGCATGTGTCTGGCCTTTGGCATGAGATTGGATATGAGGACTAGATTGGGCATTGCAAATTCGAACGCAACTGTGGAAAATCAACAGGCATTGTTGGAATTTGCACATAGGCGCGAATATGGATAACTGGGACGAGGTGCGGACGGCCTATCAGGTCGCGCGGATGGGAACGGTGAGCGGCGCGGCTGAGGTGCTGGGCGTCCACCATGCGACAGTGATCCGTCATATCGACGCGATCGAGGCGCGGTTGGGTGTCAAACTGTTCCAACGCCACGCGCGCGGCTACACGCCCACCGAAGCGGGCGACGACCTGCTACGTGTGGCGCAGGCCACCGATGATCAGTTCAGCCAGCTGGTCGGCCGTCTGAAAGGCCAGGGCGACGATGTCTCGGGTGAGCTGGTGGTGACCTCGCTTGCGTCGCTGGCCCCGATGCTGGTGCCGACGCTGACCCGGTTCCAGCAGGCCCATCCGGGACTGATCGTGCGCTATCTGACCGGCGACCGGCTGTTTCGGCTGGAATATGGCGAGGCGCATGTGGCAATTCGCGCCGGAACCGCACCGGATCAGCCAGACAATGTAGTGCAGCCATTCATTAGTCAGGATATCGGGCTCTACGCCAGCAAGGGATATATCGCGCGCCACGGCAAACCGGGCGGCATCGCGGATTTTGCGCAGCATTTCTTTGTTGCCAACGATGATGAAAACAGCCGCGCGCCGTTTTCGCGTTGGCTGCGCGAACATACCACGAGTGACAGGATCTCGTTTCGCTGCACCAATGGCTTCACCATGCAAGAGGCCGTGATGGCCGGGGCCGGTATCGGTTTCATGGCCCGGTGGGAGGCAGCGCGCCACCCCGATCTGGTTGAGGTGATGGACCCGCTGCCGGACTGGGCGGGCAAGCTGTGGCTGGTCACCCATGTCGACCTGCACCGCACGACCAAAGTGCAGGCCTTTCTGACCTTCCTCAAATCAGAGGCCGCCGATTGGTGCCCCTGAGTCAAGCGCAGCGCGGCCATCTGGCGATGCTCACCTTCTCGGCGCTGGTCGCGGGCAGCTTCTCGCTGGGGGCGCAGATCGCCAATGAGATTGACCCGGCCGCGCTGAACGCGGTCCGGTTCGCCATTGCAACTGTTCTGATCGGGGTGCTTGTCTGGCGCTTGGGCGGATTGACGCGTGCAGCGGCGCAGGCGCCGTGGCGCTATGTGGTGCTTGGCGGCTTGATGGCGATCTATTTCGTGCTGATGTTCGAAGGCCTCAAGACCGCCAGGCCGGTCAGCGCGGCGGCGGTCTTTACCCTGACGCCGGTGATCTCGGGCGTCGTCGGGTGGCTGTTGCTGCGTCAGATCACGACCCCAAGGATGGCGCTGGCGCTGGCGATTGGAGGCGCGGGCGCGCTTTGGGTCATCTTCCGCGCCGATCTGCGCGCCCTGCTGGGTTTTGATATCGGTCGTGGCGAGATCATCTACTTCTGGGGCTGTATCGCGCATGCGATCTATACGCCGATGATCCGCAAGCTGAACCGGGGTGAGCCAGCGATGGTGTTCACCTTCGGCATGCTGATCGCGGCGACGATCTTGCTGTTTCTCGTGGCATGGTCTGACCTACGGGCGATGGATTGGCAGGCTGTGCGCCCCTTTGCGTGGTGGACGATCCTGTACTTGGCGGTGTTTTCGACCGGGACAAGCTTTGTCCTGACCCAATATGCCGCGCTGCGCCTGCCGGCGACCAAAGTCATGGCTTATACCTATCTGACGCCTAGCTGGGTTCTGCTGTGGGAACTGGCCCAGGGCCGCGGCGCGCCGCCGCTGCTGGTGCTGGGCGGAGTCGCTTTGACCGTTGTCGCGCTGCTGCTGCTTCTGAAAGACGAAGAGCCTGCACAGATCATCCAGCGGCAGACGCCAGAATAGGGGTTCGCCCCTGCAACGCTTCATGCAAGGGTGGCGACGGAATGACCAACAAAGGGCCGAGCGATGCGGATTGAGATACCAGGTCTGATGCTGGGCTTTGCCATGTTGGCGGCCTGCGCGGATGCGTCGCAAGATGCCAGTAGCGAGCATGCCAGCTTGCAGGACAGCTGCGAGGCGATGGTGGCAGCCAAGATCGATGTGCCGCCCAGCGAGGTCAGGGCCGTCTCGACGCAGAAGGTGCCGCATGGCACGCTGATCACGGTCGAGGTGACTGACGTTGCGGCACCTTGGGTATGCGGCGCCGATCCGAGCGGAGTAATCCTCGGCGTTGAATACAGCGCGCCGGGTTCCGCATTCGGTCAGGTGGATTGAGGGCCGCCGGGGCCGTCCCTGTCCGACTGTGTCAGCTCGCGTTCCAGAAACCGCTCGAAGGCGTCCAGATTGACCGGCTCGAACTGGCCGAACCCCTGCATCCAGACCGAGGCCGCGCGCATCGCGTCCGGCTCCAGCTTGCACCATTTCACCCGTCCGCGCTTTTCCTGCGCGATCAGCCCGGCGCGGGTCAGGATCCCGAGATGCTTCGAGATCGCCGCCAGCGACATCTCGAACGGCTCGGCAACGTCACTCACCGCCATGTCATCCTCCAGCAGCATGGCGAGGATGGCGCGGCGGGTCGGGTCGGCAAGCGCCGAGAAGACGGTGTCGAGCGGGTCGGACATGGCCCCTTCCTACTGCGGGTAAAGCGGTTTGACAAATCGCGCCGCTGCGCCACTCTGCCCGGTGGGAGAGAGGGGCGAACATGTCTCTGAAATACTGGATCGTGATCTTTGTCCTCGGCATCGGCTGGGGCATGTCGTTCATGTTCAACGCCATCCTGCTGCGCGAGCTTGGACCGCTGTCTGTCTCGATGGGCCGGGTTGGTTTGGGCGCGCTGGGCTGCTGGATCTATGTGATCGGGGCACGCAAACCGGTGCGGCTGAGCTGGCGGCGTGCACTGGCGTTGCTGGGATTTGGCGCGCTCAGCTATGCAGCGCCTTTTGCGTTCTACGCGCTGGGGCAGCAGCATATCGCGTCAGGCGTGGCGGGGATCGTCAATGCAACCACCCCGGCCTTCACGGTGATCGTGTCGCATTTCTGGCCCGGTAGCGAACGCGCGACCCTGCAAAAAACTCTGGGCGTGATCTGCGGATTTGCGGGCATCGTGCTGTTGTCGCTGCCGGTACTGGGCCGAGGCGCCTCGTCCGAGTTCTGGGCGATCCTGCTGACGGTCTGCGCGCCGATCTGCTACGCCTTCTCGGTCAATATCGCGCGGGCATTCCGGGACATGCAGCCGGTGGTGCTGGTGGCGCTGGCGCTGACCGGCGCGACTCTCGCCATCGCACCTCTGGCGCTCTGGGTCGAAGGCATCCCGGTCATCACTAGGGTTGAGACCTGGGCTTCGCTGGCCTTCATCGGCTTTGTGCTGACTTCGGCCTCGTTCATTGCCTTCTACTGGGCACTGCCCAAGGTGGGGCCGACCAATATCTCGACGGTCACCTTCATTGCGCCGATCTCGGCGCTATTGCTGGGGACCTGGGTGCTGAGTGAGCGGTTCTTGCCCGAGCATCTGCTGGGCATGGCGGCGATTTTCTTGGGACTGCTCCTGATCGATGGGCGCCTCATTCGCTGGCTTGCCCGCTTGGGTCGGGCCTAAAATCAACCAAAAGGTTGAATATGCCAATGGGTGACAACGCCGGGTTCCGGGGTGCGCGCCGGGTAAGAAACGTGACGTGGCGCCCAATTAATTGTGTTTAATAACAATGTCTTGATGTCGAAAAGGGTGCGTCATATCGGTCGTTGACTCTCGGCCCGTCGCCCCTTAGCACCATGACCAAGACGACAAGGGGCAAAACCGTTGACCGAAGACGACCAAAAGCAGCGAATGTCGCAGCTTGAGGCCCGGCTCACAGCGGCGAAAAAGGTGCAGGAACCTGCGCCCCGAACCGACAAGGACTTTTCCCAGGGCGAGTTGGCCTGGCGGATGGTCATCGAATTGACGGCCGGCATCGTGATCGGCTTTGGCATCGGATACGGGTTGGATTACCTGCTGGGAACCATCCCGATTTTCCTGGTGCTGTTTACACTGTTGGGCTTCGCGGGTGGCATCAAGACGATGATGCGCAGCGCGCATGAGGTTCAGGACAAGAAAATGGCCGCCGAGCAAGGCAAAGCGGCTGAAAAAGACGAGAGGGACTAGACGTGGCAAGCGACGCACACGGCGCAGAAGAGGGTGGCCTGGTTTTCCACCCGATGGATCAGTTCATCGTAAAGCCGCTTTTTGGCGATGGTGCGGTTGCCTGGTACACCCCCACCAACATGACCTTGTGGTTGGGTTTTGCCATTCTCGCCGTGATCGCAGTTCTGGTGCTGAGCACTTCCAAACGCGCCATCGTGCCCGGTCGCGGTCAGTCTGTCGCGGAACTGGCTTATGGCTTCATCTACAAGATGGTCGAGGATATCTGCGGCAAGGAAGGGGTGAAATTCTTCCCCTATATCATGACCCTGTTCATGTTCATCGTCTGCGCGAACTTCCTTGGCATGTTGCCGACCGCCTTCACGCCCACCTCGCATTTCGCCGTGACGGCCGTGCTGGCGCTGATGGTGTTCTTCACCGTGACCATTCTGGGCTTTGTCCTTAACGGAACCGCGTTTCTGGGTCTGTTCTGGGTCGCCAGCGCACCGCTGGCGCTGCGCCCGGTTCTGGCGATCATCGAGCTGATTTCCTACTTCGTCCGCCCCGTCAGCCACTCCATTCGTCTGGCAGGCAACGTGATGGCGGGCCACGCGGTGATCAAGGTGTTTGCGGGCTTTGCCGCCATCGCCGTGATCTCGCCGGTTTCCGTTCTGGCAATCACCGCGATGTATGGCCTCGAGGTGCTGGTGTCCTTCATCCAGGCCTATGTCTTTACCATTCTGACCTGTGTGTATCTGAAAGATGCGCTGCATCCGTCGCACTAAGGTCCGATACTCAAACTCGAAACTTCCAAATCGTAAGGAGAACTCTCATGGAAGGCGAACTCTCGCACATCGGCGCAGGCCTGGCAGCAATCGGTTCCGGCGCAGCCGCTATCGGTGTGGGCAACGTGGCAGGCAGCTTCCTGTCCGGCGCTCTGCGCAACCCTTCGGCAGCCGCCAGCCAGACCGCGACCCTGTTCATCGGTATCGCGTTTGCAGAAGCACTGGGCATCTTTGCATTCCTGGTCGCCCTGCTGCTGATGTTCGCCGTCTAAGACCCCGCGAAACACATATCCTTACGGCCGGGCAGGGCGCGACAATCGCGATACTGCCCGGTGTAAGTTCACGTTTCCTCGGAGTACGACATGGCAACTCAGACCCAAGACGCAAGCCACGGCGCGAGCGATGCGGCACATGCCGCAGCTGACAGCGCTCCGGGCATGCCGCAGCTGGCGTTCGAAACATTTCCCAACCAGATTTTCTGGCTGCTGGTCACGCTTGTCGTGATCTACATGATCCTGTCGCGCGTGGCGCTTCCGCGGATCGCAGCAATCCTGGCCGAGCGTCAGGGGACCATCACCAACGATCTGGCAGCCGCCGAAGATCTCAAGGCCAAGGCCGTCGAGGCGGAAGAGGCGTATAACAAGGCGCTGGCCGATGCCCGTGCCGAGGCACAACGCATCGCCGCTGAAGCCCGGGCCGAGATTCAGGTCGGTCTGGACGAGGCAATCGCCAAGGCAGACGCCGAGATTGCCGCCAAGGCCGCCGAGTCGGAAAAGGCCATTGCCGAAATCCGCGCCGGTGCGATTGAAAGCATTCAGGCCGTCGCCACCGATACGGCGGGCGAACTGGTCACCGCATTGGGTGGCAAGGCAGATGCCAAGGCTGTCTCCGGTGCCGTTCAGACCCGGATGAAAGGATAAGCGCCATGCGCAAACTCATCGCTCTTGTCCTGACCGCTGGCGTTGCCAGCCCCGCATTCGCCGCAAGCGGGCCGTTTGTCTCGCTGGGCAACACCGACTTTGTCGTGTTGCTGGCCTTCCTCGTCTTCATTGGCGTGCTGTTCTATTTCAAGGTTCCGTCCCTGATCGGCGGTGCCCTGGACACCCGCGCCGAAGGCATCCAGTCGGAACTGGATGAGGCCCGTGCCCTGCGCGAAGAGGCTCAGACATTGCTGGCCTCGTACGAGCGCAAGCACAAAGAGGTTCAGGGCAAGGCGGATGCCATCGTAGCCGCTGCCAAAGAAGATGCCTCGCTGGCGGCTGAACAGGCCAAGGCAGATCTGGAAAGCTCCATCGCGCGCCGTCTGGCGACCGCGCAGGACCAGATCGCATCGGCCCAGGCTTCGGCTGTGAAAGAGGTTCGCGATCAGGCGATCTCGGTTGCGGTTGCGGCCGCAAGCGAAGTGATCGCCAAGCAGATGACCGCTGCAGAGGCCAACAAGCTGATCGACAACGCCATCGCGGATGTTGGTGCAAAGCTGCACTAACGCGGTTTTTTAGGTATCGCAGGAAATAATGCCCGCCCGTAGACATACGGGCGGGCATTTATGATAAGGCAGGCAGGCAACCGGAGTGGCGCTGCGGATCAACGTTTCGAGTGGTTTGGAATGGTCTAATGGAAGAGACAATGTCGGTATTTTCTGATCCAGCTCCGATTTGCCTGTTTGCATTCAACCGCCCGCAGCATACAAAACGTACACTCGACGCTCTGGCGGCGTCCCCGCTTGCACCCACCACAGAGCTGATCGCCTATATTGATGGTCCCCGGACACCGGAAGAGACCAGCTTAGTCGACGAAGTTGCCGAGATCATCGGAAAACAAACTGGTTTTGCAGCCGTCACGGTGCGTAGACGCGCCGCGAATGCAGGGCTGGCGACATCGATCCAGGAGGGTGTCACCGCGACCATGCAGGCCAGGGGAAGGGCAATCGTTGTCGAAGATGACATCGTGACGTCGCCTGCTTTTCTGACCTACATGAACATTGCGCTGGACCGCTACGAAAACGACAAAAGGGTATGGCACATCGCCGGCTATAACGAGGATCTGCCGGCGCTCCGGGATCGGCCCGGCGCGGTGTTCTGGCGATTCATGAGTTGCTGGGGTTGGGCAAGCTGGGCGGACAGGTGGCAGCATTTCGAACGCGATCCCAAAAAACTGGTCACCGAATTCTCATCCGACGACATTCATCGCTTCAACCTGGACGGGGCCGAGAATTTCTGGAGCCAGGTGCTGGGAAATGTGCGCGGGGAAATCCGAACCTGGGCGGTGTTCTGGTACGCGACGATTTTCAGAAACGGCGGCCTGTGCCTGTCGCCCTATCCATCTTACGCCGAGAACATTGGCTTGGACGGATCGGGCACGCATTGCGGGCCCATGGATATGGTGCGCGATAGGGTACTCAATCAGGACATGACTCCGGAGTTCCCGGATGAAGTCCGGGAAAACCCCGTGGCGCTGCAGGAACTCCGGGTGCATTTCGGCTACAAGCCTCACAAACTGATAAGATTGTGGCGCAAGATTGTGAAGGCAAAGAGGAGACTGCAGAAGTGACCGCTGGCACCATGAGGGACGAGTTTAGCGTCAATCACATCAGCCACAGCAGTGTCGGCGGCGGTGCGGCGACTGCAGCGCACCGGCTACATTCCGCGTTGCTTTCATTGGGTCTGAATTCCCGGATGACCGTTTCCAACAAAACCGATGAAGAGAGGATCTCGACGGTCTCGCCGCACAAAACCTGGCGCCGCTACCTGCAGCGAAAGTGGTCAAAGCACCTGAGCAAGACCTATGCGACAAAGCAGTTCAACGGCCTGTCCTCGCTGGGCTGTGTCACCTCAGGCCTCGGGGAAAAACTGAACCTGCAACCCCGTCAGATCATCAATCTGCATTGGATCAATTACGACATGCTCTCGGTCGCCGAGATCGGCGCATTGCAGCATCCGGTGGTCTGGACGTTGCATGACATGTGGCCGTTTTCGGGGGCCGAGCACATCAGCGAGTTGCACGGGTGGCGTGACGGGTATGCGTCAGTCGAGCATAGGGAGTTTGATTTGAATCGTTGGGTCTGGCAAAAGAAGGCCGAACATTGGAAGCGGCCATTCCAGATCGTCTGCCCCAGCCATTGGCTGGCCGATTGTGTGCGGCAAAGCGCTTTGATGCGGGACTGGCCTGTCACCGTGATCCCGAATCCGATTGATACCGATTTCTGGAAACCCGTCGACAAGGTTCAAGCCCGTGCCGAGCTGTCCTTGCCACAGGACGCGCCATTGGTGCTGTTTGGCGCGGTGCGCGCAACGGATGACCCGAACAAGGGGTTTGCGCATCTTGTCGCAGCTATGAACCGGGTCCATTCCGAGATTCCCGAAGTGCAGGCGGTTGTGTTTGGCAGCGACAAGGTCGATGCCGAATTTCCCTACCCGGTGCATTTCATGGGGCGGGTAAGCGACAATCGCCTTTTGAACCGAATTTATTCGGCTGCGGATGTTTTTGCCCTGCCGTCACGGCGGGAGGTGCTGGGGTATACGGGGATGGAGGCCATGTGCAGCGGTGTACCGGTCGCAGCGTTCAAAGTGGGTGGATTGCCCGATCTTGTCCCCGATCCCGAACTCGGCCATCTGGCGCGCCCTTTTGACGAAGCCGATCTGGCGCGCGGTATCATCGAGATCCTGAACAGCCGGAACACCGATTTCGCCCGGCAACGGACGACGAAGCTTCGTGCGCATGTCGCGGCGAAGTTCGGATCACAGGTTGTTGCCGAACAGTATCGAAGAATTTATGAACAGGTCTGGCAAGCCCTCTGATCGTATTGCCGGGCGTGTCGCTGCCCGCGCTTGGGTTTTGCCAATCGTGGACTGATCGCGACGCGGGTGTATCTTTGACCTGTGCCGGTCGGCAGCCATCGTTCGATGGGATGATCGGGAAAATCTGATGAGATAGGAATGGAAATGACATTGCCCAAGATAAGCCTGGTCATACCGAACTTGAATTGCGCCGGGTTTATT
Source organism: Ruegeria spongiae (assembly GCF_023502395.1). GTDB lineage: Bacteria > Pseudomonadota > Alphaproteobacteria > Rhodobacterales > Rhodobacteraceae > Ruegeria_C > Ruegeria_C spongiae. The sequence goes on from NZ_JAMFMB010000016.1 coordinate 67,028, forward strand.
GAGGACACGATCAAATCGGTTCTGGATCAATCTTATCCAAACCTCGAGCTTATCCTTTCAGATGGCGGCAGCACGGACGGATCGCTCGATATTGTAGCACGCTATCGCGACGCGTTTGCGCACATTATTTCCGGTCCTGATACGGGGCAGGCCAATGCGGTGAACAAGGGGTTCGCTCTGGCGACCGGAGACGTCATGGGATGGATCAACTCAGATGATGTGCTGATGCCCGGTGGGCTTGGAATTGTCGGATCGCTGTTTGCACTCAACCCGGATCTGCCTTGGCTGACCGGTAAAATGACCAGCATTGATGAAAACGGTCAGGTTCTGAACAGCCATCGCCCCAGACCGGTTTCGCATGCCCGCTTTCTGGCCGGCGATTATCAATGGATTCAACAGGAATCGACTTATTGGCGGCGCGCGCTTTGGGACCGCACCGGTGGCGGGTTGGACGAGTCTCTGAGACTGGCAGTGGACGGCGAGCTTTGGCTACGCTTCTCACGTCACGCCGGTCTGGTTCCCGTGCATGAACAGATCGGCGCCTTCCGGTTTCGCAAGGGGCAGCGCTCGGAAGCGATGGATGCCTATCACGCTGAGATGCTGCAGGTGATCGACCGGGAGCGGCAGCAAGATGTTGGCACTGATGACCTGACACGGCAGATACTGGAGGCCCCCTTATCCTTGCGGTCCAGAAAGGAAGCGGATCTCACTTTTCCCAACTTGCGTCGCCACGATCCCAAATCGTTGAAACGACCTCAGTTGTGGAGGCATAAGCTAAGGCGGCGTTTGCACGGTGTTTGATTGGGGTTCGTCCCAATTGCACCGACCGGGTATTTGGGCGAAACCAGTTGGCAAACCTAAACCGATGAGATCGCGACTGCGATGGCCTCACACCTGGATTCGCGAAAAAAGGCGGCTGACAGGCTTGTAACATGTCCGGCCTGGCTCAGCCCCGCCTGGCCTCATGCTCCAGCTTCTGTCGGGCAATGGCCTCGTTGCGGTCGGCCTTTCTCTGATCGGACAGGCATTGTTCGACATAGCTCAGATGCGCCTCGACGGCAGCGCGGGCCGTGCCGGGGTCGCGTGCCTGCAAGGCGGCGTTGATCGCCCGGTGTTGATCCAGCAACGCGCTGCGGGTGGTGCGCTGGCGGAACATGATCTGTCGGTTGTAAAAAACACCCTGGCGCAGCAGGTCGAACATCGACCGCATCATGTGCAGCATGACAACGTTATGGCTGGCCTCGATAATCGCCATGTGGAATTGCGCATCTAGCTTTGCCTCGGCCTCGGCGTCGCATGTCTCCTGCGCGGTCTCCATCTTGTCGAACACCGTCTGGATCACCTTCAGATCGCTGTCCGACCCCAGCCGCGCGGCGCGCTCCGCCGCCAGCCCCTCCAGATCGCGCCGGAAGGCGAGATAGTCGAAGACCGCCTCGTCATGGGTGGCGAACAGCCGCGTCAGCGCCGGGGAAAAGGCCGATCCCAGAACCTCGGCCACGTAGATGCCCGATCCGGCCCTGCTGGTCAGCAGGCCCATCTCCTGCAGCTCCGCCACCGCTTCGCGCAGCGACGGGCGTGAAACGCCCAGCCGCTCGGACAATTCGCGCTCGGCAGGCAGGCGCTCTCCGGGCCGCAGGATGCCGCGCAGGATCAGCAGCTCGATTTGACGCACCACAGAGGTCGAGAGCTTTTCGGGGTGAACTTTTTGAAACGGCATCGGCATCTCGGCTCAAATTGGTCAATCGACATGACCACATCCCGAAGGTCATCGCAAGCGTGGTGGGTCACGAAAACCTGTAACAATAGGTCAGCATTGTTGACTTTATGTTCAGCCCTGCTCAAATTCCCCACTGCAGAGGAAAGGACGAGGGAGCGATGGTCGAGCATATGATGGCCAGCCGAATGGCCGGGATGAAAGCATCCGAGATCAGGGAATTGCTGAAACTGCTGGATCAGCCCGGCATCATCTCTTTTGCGGGCGGCATCCCCGATCCCGCCCTGTTTCCCGCCGCAGACTTTGCCGAGGCAACAGCCGAGGCGCTGAGCGACGCAAACTGCGCGCAGGCTCTGCAATATTCTGTCAGCGAGGGGTACCTGCCCTTGCGCCGTTGGATCGCACGGCACATGGCCGGGCTGGGCATCGCGTGCGCGCCGGATCAGGTGATGATCACCTCGGGCTCGCAGCAGGCGCTCGACTATCTGGGCAAGATGTTCCTGTCGCCGGGCGACACTGCCCTTGTCGGCTGGCCCACCTATCTGGGCGCGCTGGCGGCGTTCAACGCTTATGAGCCGCATTACGAACAGCTGAATCTGAATGGCAACCGAGCGGCGGAGGATTACCGGGCAGCGGCGCAGGCGGCGGGCGGGCAGGTCAAGTTCGCCTATCTCTCGGCCGATTTCGCCAATCCCACCGGGGAAACCGTCGACCGGGCCGGACGTGAGCGGCTGCTGAAGCTGGCCGACGCGCTCGATTGTCCGATCCTAGAGGATGCCGCCTATCAGGCGCTGCGCTATGATGGCGTGCCGGTGCCGCCAATCCTGGCGCTGGAACTGGCGCAAAAGGGCGACCTGGATGCCTGCCGCACGATCTATTGCGGGAGTTTCTCGAAAACGCTCTCTCCGGGGTTGCGGCTGGGATGGGTCGTCGCGGCGCGGCCGGTTATCTCGAAGCTGGTGCTGCTGAAGCAGGCCTCGGACCTGCATACTGCGACACTGAACCAGATGGTGGTCTGTGCCGTGGCCGAGCGCGCCTTTTACAGCCATGTGGCCCGCCTGCGCGATATTTATGGGCGGCGGCGCGACCGTATGCTGGCGGCGCTGGCGGAACATATGCCAGAGGGCGTGACCTGGACACGGCCCGAAGGCGGCATGTTCATCTGGGTCACGCTGCCGCCGCATCTGGATGGTGCCACCCTGCTGGCGCAGGCGATCGACACCGCCAGACTGGCCTTTGTGCCGGGGCAGGCCTTCTTTGCCGATGGCAGCGGCGGCAACACCCTGCGGCTGGCGTTTTCCTGCGCCGATGAGGCGGCGACCGACGAGGGTATCCGCCGTCTGGGCGTGCTGCTGCACACACAGATCTGATGGCGGGACTCATCCTTTGTTAACCGCGATCATGCGAGCTTGCCAACATGTGGCGTTCCCTATTGCCTTTCGCGCTCGCGGCCTGCAGCACCGCCAGCCCCGAGTTTCGTGGCGCTCCGGTTACCCGGGTCGATGTTGGTGGCAGCGTCTTTGATGTGCGCGTGCGTGGCAGTCTGGCCGAAGCGGTGCGCCGCAACCCGCAATATGCCCCGCGCCTCGGTCCAATCGGACCGCGTGCGGGCGCCGCAATGGCGCGGGTTTCGGGGTGCGAGGTTGTCGGGGTTCTGGGCGATCAGGCAGTGATGACCGGCGTGCTGGATTGCGACCGCAGGCCGAAAGACTGGGCCATGCCAGCCGTCGCGGGGCCGGGCGAAGGGTCAGGCAGGGGCAGATAGGCCCTGATGCCCAGATGTTGTGGATAACTGCGCCAACGCGCCCATATAGGGCGTCTGCTCCGTTGACTTGCGGTGTTTGCGGGCGCAGTCTCGGATGAGACAGGAATCACGAAAGCCCGCAATTGCGCTTCACGAAACTCAGATTGACCGGCTTCAAGAGCTTTGTGGACCCGACCGATCTGGTGATCGCGGACGGGTTGACCGGCGTTGTCGGTCCCAACGGGTGTGGCAAGTCCAACCTGCTTGAAGCGCTGCGCTGGGTGATGGGCGAAAACCGCCCCAAGGCAATGCGCGGCGGCGGGATGGAGGATGTGATCTTTGCCGGGGCCGCGACCCGGCCCGCCCGCAACTTCGCCGAGGTGTCGCTGCTGCTCGACAATGGCGAACGGCTTGCGCCTGCGGGGTTCAACGATAGCGACAATCTGGAAATCGTGCGCCGGATCACCCGCGATGTGGGCAGTGCCTATAAGGCCAACAACAAGGATGTGCGCGCCCGCGATATCCAGATGTTGTTTGCCGATGCCTCGACCGGGGCGCATTCGCCCGCGTTGGTCCGGCAGGGGCAGATCTCGGAGCTGATCAACGCCAAACCCAAGGCGCGGCGCCGTATTCTCGAAGAGGCGGCGGGCATCTCGGGGCTGTATCAGCGGCGGCATGAGGCCGAACTGAAGCTGAAAGGCACCGAGACCAACCTGACCCGCGTCGACGATGTGCTGGAACAACTGGCCGCGCAGCTGGCGCAACTGGCCCGGCAGGCCCGGCAGGCGGCGCGCTATCGCGAGATCGGTGAACAGCTGCGGCAGGCCGAGGGCATGCTGCTCTACCGGCGCTGGAAAGAGGCCGATGTGGCCCGCCTGACCGCCGAGGATGTGCTGCGTGACCGCACCACCGAGGCGGCCCGGGCCGAGGCTGCGGCCCGGCAGGCGGAAAAGACCCGTGCCGCCACCGAAGAGGCCCTGCCATCCCTGCGCGAGGAGGAAGCCATCGCGGCCGCAGTGCTGCAACGGCTGATCGTGGAACGCGGCGCGCTGGACGATCAGGAGGCCCGCGCGCGCCAGACGGTCGAGACCCTGACTGCCCGTGTTACCCAGCTAGGCCATGACATCGAACGCGAAGCGGGTTTGAACAAGGATGCGGGCGAAACCATCGAGCGCCTTGAATGGGAGGCGCGCGAACTTGCCAAGGCGGGCGAGGGGCATGACGAGCGGCTTGCCGAAGCGGCGGAAGCCGCCAGCGAGGCGGCGCAGGTCTTGCAGCAGCGCGAGGATCATCTCTCGCAGGTGACCGAGGATGTGGCGCGCCTGGCCGCCCGCCACCAATCCGCACAGCGGCTGGTCCAGGATGGCCGCAAGACTTTGGCTCGCTCCGAAGGCGAAGAGACCAAGGCGCGCGCCGCGATGGAAGAGGCCGACCGCGCAGTGGCGCAGGCCGAAGAGGATTTCGATACCGCCCAACAGGCACAGGAAGAGGCGAGCGAAGCCGCCGAGGCCGCCGAAGAGGCGCTGGCCGCTGCTGATGAGCTGCGCAACGAGACGCAATCGCGCGAGGCCGAAGCCCGCGCGCAGCGCTCCGAAGCCGAAGGCGAGGCCGGGGCGATCCGGGCCGAAACCGCCGCTTTGGCCAAGCTGGTGGAACGCGACACTGCCGAGGGTGGGCAGGTTTTGGACCTGATGCGGGTGGCCGCAGGCTATGAAAAGGCGCTGGGGGCAGCCCTGGCGGATGACCTGCGCGCGCCGATGGCCGATGATGATGGCCCCTCGGGCTGGGTTCAGATCGCGCGCTACGACGCGGATCAACCCCTGCCGGACGGGGCCGAACCGCTGGCGCTGCATGTCTCGGGCCCCGACCGGCTGACCCGGCGCATCGGGCAGATCGGGCTGGTCGACAGCGAAGACGCAGCACGCTTGCAGCCCTTGCTGAAACCGGGACAACGGCTGGTCAGCCGTAGCGGTGACCTCTGGCGTTGGGACGGGTTCCGCGCCTGGGCTGAGGATGCGCCAAGCGCGGCTGCCTTGCGGCTGGAGCAGCTCAACCGGCTTGAGACGCTGAAACAGGAACTCAGCCGGGTCGAGGCGCAGGCGGATGGCGCCCGCGCCGCCCACGAGGCGCTGTCGCGGCAACTGGGTGAGGTGACCGAGGCCGACCGCCGCGCCCGCGATGCCCGCCGGGCTGCTGACCAACGCGTCGCCGAAGCCGCCCGCGCGCTGAGCCGGGCAGAGGCGGAACGCAATCTGTCGCAGGGCCGGTTGGAAACCCTGAGCCTTGCGGTGAACCGCCACAAAGAAGACGCGATGGCCGCCCGCGCCAGCCTGAAAGAGGCCGAGGCCGGGCTGATCGATCTGGGCGATCTCGACACGGCGCGCGGCCATGTCGAGGATATCAAGCACACGGTCGAAGCAGCGCGGATCACCATGCTGACCCACCGCTCCAGCCATGACGAAGCCCGGCGCGAAGGCGAGGCGCGGACCCGGCGGTCGCAAGAGGTAACCAAGGATATCAGCGGCTGGCGGCACCGGCTGGACACCGCCGAAAAGCGGATTGCGGAACTGGCCGAACGCAAGGTGGGCTCTGAAGAGGAGCTGAGTGAGGCGATGGCGGTCCCCGCTGAAATCGCAGAAGCCCGCGAGGAGTTGAGCGAACAGATCAGCACTGCCGAGGCCCGCAAAGCCACCGCCGGTGACGCGCTGGCCAGCGCCGAAACCGCGCAGCGCGAGGCGATGATCGCCGAACGCGACGCCGAACGACTGGCCTCTGAGGCGCGCGAGGCGCGCGCTGCGGCGGAGGCCCGTACCGAGGCCGCGCGCGAGACAGTGAGCGCCGCCGCCGAGCGTATCGCCGAGGACCAGCAGCTGACCCCGAACCAGTTGCTCAACCAGTTGGATGCCGATCCCGACCGCATGCCCGATGCCGACACGCTCGAGGCCGAGGTCAACCGCCACAAGCGCCAGCGCGACGCCATGGGCGCGGTCAACCTGCGCGCCGAAGAAGACGCCCGCGAGGTGCAGGAAGAACATGACACCCTGCACTCCGAAAAGGCAGATCTGGAAGAGGCGGTGAAGACCCTGCGCAGCGGCATCGCCAGCCTCAACCGTGAAGGCCGCGAACGGCTGCTCACCGCGTTCGAGCAGGTGAATTCCAATTTCTCGATGTTGTTCAAGCACCTTTTTGGCGGTGGCGAGGCCAATCTGGTCATGGTCGAAAGCGACGACCCGCTGGATGCCGGGCTTGAGATCATGTGCCAGCCGCCGGGCAAGAAACTGTCGACGCTCAGCCTGCTGTCGGGTGGTGAACAGACATTGACCGCCATGGCGCTGATCTTTGCGGTTTTCCTGGCCAACCCGGCGCCGATCTGCGTGCTCGACGAGGTTGATGCACCGCTGGACGATGCCAACGTAACCCGTTTCTGCGACCTGCTGGACGAGATGTGCCGGCAGACAGAAACCCGCTTCCTGATCATCACCCACCATGCGGTGACGATGGCGCGGATGGACCGGCTGTTCGGCGTCACCATGCAGGAACAGGGCGTCAGCCAACTGGTTTCGGTTGACCTCAAGAAGGCCGAGGCGATGGTGGCCTGATCGCCCCGGATTCGCATTTTCGGCGGATTTCTGCTAATATGCCCATATGCTCCGATTTTTTATTGTGTTTGTTCTTGTGGTTTCCGCCGGGGCGATTCGTGCCGATGAGGTGAATTTGGGCAAAGTGGGTTGGTCCGGCTATGGCACTCATTTCAGGATGTTTTCTGACCGAAAGCCAAAAGTGTTGCGGCCCGCAACCCGCCGTCGCAGGGCGGCCAGGGTGCCAAATACGTTTTATGACAGGCTTAAGGGCGGCCTTTCGATGGGCGTATTCAAGCTGCGCCGCGAGGGCGATTTGTGCCTGAGCTTTCGCAAGACTTTCAGCCGCTGCGATCTGGCACTGACCGAGGATCGGCTGATCCTGTTCAACCGGCGCAGCAACGGACGGTTGCCGATGCGGATTCAACTGGGGCTCAGCCGATAGCGGGCTCACCGCAACGTGACTCCCTTTGCGGCGCCGGGCAGGTCATGATGCCGGGATGATACGCCTTGTCGTTCCCTTGCTGGTTCTGGGTCTGCCCGTGTGGGCGGCGGACTGGAGTCTGAGGCCGGGCGAAGAGCCGTTATCCAAAGCCGAGCTTGAGGCGTTCGAGGGTCGCACGCTGACCTTCTACGACAACGGGCAATCCAGATATTCCGCCGAAGGTGCCTATTCCTATACCTATGCCGGTGGAGGCACCGCCTTTGGTACCTACCGAATTGCCGAAGATGGCAGCATTTGCACCGCTTTCGACCACGGGTTCAATCGCTGCGACCTGTTCGTGCATTGGGGCGGACGGCTGATCCTGATCGACGAAAAAGGCGAGCGTTTTCCGGTCCGACCCGAAGAGGGGTCATAGCTGGCGTAGTAGCGCGGGTGTTGGCCAGGCATCGGCGGGCAGCCCCAGCCGCTGCTGTTCGGTCTGCACCGCCGCTCGCGTGCGCGCGCCCAGAATGCCGTCCACCTCGCCCACATCATAGCCGCGCTCTTGTAGTTTGGCCTGTAGTTGTTTCATCTGCGCGCCATTGAGCCCGGTCTCTGGCGTGCCCGACTGATAGACCGGCGCGCCCTCAAGCTGGGTGGCGAAATAGGCGGCGGTCAGAACATAGACAAAGCTCTGGTTCCATTCGAAATAAACGTTGAAATTCGGATAGGCGATAAAGGCCGGCCCCTTGTGCCCCTGCGGCAGGATGATCGTCGCCTGCATGTCACCTGCGGCCAGATCGCCCTCGCGCGCGGCCACACCCATGGCCTGCCATTCCGCGACGCTGCGCGGTTTCGAGGCACCGGTCAGCAACCAGTCCAGCGTGTCGGGCACCACCACTTCCTGCAGCCAGGGCTCATTCGCGCGCCACCCCATATGTTCCAGCATCTTGGCGCCGGACACCAGCGCATCGGGGGCCGAGCTTGCAAGTTCGACCTTGCCGCTGTCATCGGCATCCACGCCGTTGACCAGAATGTCGCGCGGCAGCATCTGCACCATGCCAATCTCGCCCGCCCAGGCACCTTTGGTGCGGTCAGGGTCGAAATCGCCGCGCGCATGCAATTCCATCGCGGCAAAGATTTGCGGGCGGAACAGTTCCGGGCGGCGGCAGTCATGGGCCAGCGTCACCAGCGCGTTGCGGGTGTTGAAATCACCCTGATAGCCGCCGTAATCGGTCTCGAACGCCCAGAAGGCCAGCAGAACCCCCCGGTTCACGCCATATTCCGCCTCGATCCGGTCAAAGACATCGCTGTATTTTTCTTCCATCGCCGCGCCCCGGTCGACGCGGTTCTGCGAGATCAGGCGGTTGGAGAAATTGATGAAGGGTTTCTGAAACACACCCTGCGCACGATCAGCCCGCAGAACCTTGGGGTCCTGCCGCACTGTCTTGAAGAACGCATCAACCGTCTCGGGGTCAAGACCGGCGGTGGTGGCTTCGCTTTTCAGCGTGTCCACGAAGGTACCGAAATCGCCGCCGCATTGCGCCAGCGCCGGAGAGGCCCCCAGCAGGGCAAGGCCCAGGACAGTCGCTCTGATCATTCTTGTCTCCTCTTACCTCAGCAGCGAGATTACGATTCCAAACATGACAAGACCAAGCGCCAATGCCCAGACCTGCCAGAGAATTTCCACCGCGCGCGCGATCTCTTGCGCGCCGATCTGTTTGCGGGCGCTCTCGTTCACCCAGGCCAGATGCCGAATCTGGCCGTGATAGCTGCGCGGACCGGCCAGCGCGACACCCAGCGCGCGCGCCATTGCCGCCTCGGGCCAGCCCGCGTTGGGCGAGACATGCCGCCGCGCGTCCTTCACGATATCGCGCCACTGCGATTGCCGGTTCGCCAGCAGCGCGATCATCAGGCCGGTCAGCCGCGCGGGCACCTGGTTGAGCAGATCGTCCAGCCGGGCGGCAGCCCAGCCGAACTGTTCATATTTCTCGTTGCGATAGCCGATCATGCTGTCGGCAGTGTTGACCGCTTTGTATAGCAGCAGGCCGGGAAGCCCGCCCAGCAGGAACCAGAAAGCAGGCGCGATCACCCCATCCGACAGGTTTTCCGAGGCGCTCTCGATGGCGGCGCGGGCAACCTGTGGCCCGTCCATCTCGCCGGTGTCGCGCGAGACGATGCGCGCGACGGTGCTGCGGGCCTCGGGCAGAGACAGGCGCAAGGCCTTTGCCACATCGCTTACGTGCTGGACCAGTGATTTCTGGGCCAGCAACACCGCGCAGCACAGGATTTCAACAACAGGCCCCAGCGCCGACAGGCCCCAGCCAATCAGCCAGGCCCCAAGTGCAAGCACCGTGGTGGCCGCCACGCCCTTGAGCCGTTTGTGTGCACCGCTGTTCAGGCGCTGGTCCAGAAACCGGACGCCATCGCCCAGCAGCACCGCCGGATGCCGCAGCCGCGACCAGAGCCAGCCCGGCTCGCCCAAAGCGGCGTCCAGCAGCATCGCGCAGGCCAGCAGGGCAGCGGTGTTCATAGCGCCGCCTCCAACCGCTCCCACCCCGATGCGGGGGGCAGGCCAAGGCGCAGGTAATGCGGCGAATAGGGAAAGATGCGGCTCCAGATATGCGCTTTGGCCAATCGCTGCTGCCAGGTGGCGGCGTCGTTGACCCGGTAAAGACGGAACAGCGATGTGCCGCCCTCCAGTTCAGCGCCGGCGCGGGTCAGCAGCCGGTCCAGCCGCGCGGCGTCGCGGGTCAGTCGCGCCCGCGTCTGTGTGGCCCAGTCGGTGTCGCGCAAGGCTTGCGCGCCCGTTCGCAACGCTGGACCCGAAACAGCCCAGGGACCGGCCAGATCGGCAAGGCGGTCAATGATCTCGGGTTCCGCGATGGCAAAGCCGAGGCGCAGACCGGCAAGCCCCCAGAACTTGCCAAAGCTTTTCAGGATGATGGTGCCGGGCTGATCCGCCAGATGCACGAGGCTGCGCGACGGCATCACGTCGCAGAAGCTTTCGTCAATGACGCTCAAAGGTGTGGATGCGTCCCCTTCCGTCCAGACCCGCCCGTCGGGGTTGTTGGGGTGCACGAGCACGCGGGCCTCGGACGGGCCCGACCCTGTGACCTGCCAGCCTTGCGCGGCAAAGGCCGCAGCGTGCTCGTTATAGGTGGGCGTCGTGATCTGAACCCGGCCCGCCGGGGCCAGCGCGGGCAGCCGCGCGATCAGGGCCGAGGCTCCGGGAGCGGGCAGCAGGCGGGCATCGCCCGGTATCTGCCAGAATTGACGCGCGGCGGCCTCAAGTTCAGCAAAGGCGGCATGGTCGGGAAGGGCTGTCCAATCCTCGGGCGAAAATGCGGGCAGGGGGTAGGGTTCGGGGTTGATACCGGTCGACAGGTCCAGCCAGCCCGCGCGGGTTCCGCCATGGGCCGCGATGGCTGCATCAATCCCGCCGCCGTGGTCCCGGGGTGCTCTGGAGTGGGTTGGTGACATTTGATCCATTTGTGCAATCAAGCCGGAGATGAGACAGCATTCCCCACCGTTTCAAGCGGAAATCCGCCTGTGACACAAGCGCGAAGGGCGTTCCAAGCCTCACTCAGAGACCCGTTAAGAGTTTGTTAAGCAAATGACCACATGACCAAAGGAGGGGAGTGGTGCCACCAGAACTGCCCTAGCGCCGGCACCCGTAGTTTGAGATGAAGGTTTTGATTGTTGAAAGCAACCCGGGTCTGGGTTTGCTCTGGCAGCGCCACCTGCGGCGGCAGGGCGCTGAGGTCACGCTGGTGCCGTCACAAGAGTCGGCGATTTTGGCGCTCTACCGTGATGTGTTTGACATCATCGTTCTGGATCTTGTGCTGGAAGAGGGCAGCGCCCTGGCGGTTGCCGATTTCGCCAGTTACCGCCGTCCCGAGGCGCGGGTGATCTTTGTGACCAACACCACGTTCTTTTCCGACGGTTCGGTCTTTGCGCACAGCCCGAACGCCTGCGCTTTCCTGCAAAGCGAGATGCCGCCAGAGGATCTGGCGGCCATGGTCGAGCATTACGCGGCGGGCCGCTGATTGCGCCCATGCGGTGCGTCATAATCCAGAACCGGATTGGTCGGAATGATCCGGTGCGGATTGATGCTGTCATGGCTGTAGTGATAGTGGCGCACGATATGATCCATGTTCACCGTCTGCGCCACGCCCGTCCATTGATACAGCTCGCGCGTATAAGCCCAGAGATTGGGGTAATCCACCAGCCGGTTGCGGTTGCATTTGAAATGCAGGTGATAGACCGGATCGAAGCGGATCAGCGTGGTGAAGAGCCGCCAGTCAGCCTCGGTCAGGTGATCGCCCATCAGGTAGCGGTTGCGCGAAAGGTGGTCCTCAAGCCAGTCGAGACTGTCGAAGAGCGGGCCGATCGCTGCATCGTAGGCTGCCTGTGTCGTGGCAAATCCGGACTTATAGACGCCATTGTTGATGCTGTCGTAGATGCGGGCATTCACCTCTTCGATTGCGTCACGCATTTCCTCGGGCCAGAAATCAAGCGTGTTTCCGGTTAGCCCGTCGAATGCTGAATTGAACATACGGATGATCTCGGAGCTTTCGTTCGAGACGATGGTCTCGCGCTCCTTGTCCCAGAGGATCGGCACGGTGACGCGTCCGCTAAAGCTGGGGTCAGCCCTGGTATAGACCTGATGCGCGTGGGTCAGCCCATAAAGCGTGTCGCCTGTCGCGCCGTGCGCATCCGTCTCAAAGGTCCAGCCCTGACCCAGCATGTCGGGATGCACCACCGAGACCGAAATGTGATCGGCCAACCCTTTGAGTTGCCTGAATATCAGGGTCCTGTGCGCCCAGGGGCAGGCCATGCTGACATAGAGGTGGTAGCGACCGGATTGGGCCGGAAAACCGGCCTCGCCCGAGGGGCCGGGGCTGCCATCGGGTGTGATCCAGTTGCGGAACTTTGCCTCGCTGCGCTTGAACGCGCCGCCTGTTGCCTTGGTGTCATACCACTGGTCGTGCCACACGCCGTCGATCAAAAGACCCATCTCGCTCTCCATTCCTGTGTTGTCCCAAACCTAGTCCCGAAGCGCGGTCTTGCCCAATGCCATCGGCGCGCAGCCCCCCTGCACCCATGCACAGGCGATGAGGATTTGACGCAACGTGAACCCGATTTAACGCGGCCGTCATAAAATCTCAGCTTGATATATCCATATCCAGCGGCAGGATGAATCGGGCTGGAGTGAGGGGGGTCACATGAGCACTTATATGTCGAAAGAGATTCGCGACGGGCTTGAGGCTGCGCGGATTGCAGGGATGAAAAAGGCCAGCCGCCTGCGGGTGGAGGCAGGATCGGAGTATTTTCCGATACTGGGCCTGTGGCGCACCGGGTTTTCGGTCGAGGCCGCCGCCACGCCGATGCTGCGCGGTTTGGTCGATCTGTATGACGGGGCGAACCATCTCTACCAATGCCTTATCGTGGCGTCGGAAGAAGAGGGTGGTGAAATGCGCTATGAGTTCAAGCGCAGCACGGCAGCAAGCGACAGCGCTCCGCTGGATTTCTACCGCGCGCCGGATGCGCCGATTGCACTGCTCGGCAAAGATTAGGGTCTGATTTCCACCGGCGTCCCAATGGGAACCACGCGCCAGAGCGTGTCCATCTCGGCATTGGAAACGGCGATGCACCCTGCGGTCCAGTCACCGGGCAGGGTCAGGACGGACAGCCCGTTGGGCTGACCATGGATGAAGATATCACCACCGGGATCGACGCCTTGCGCCTTGGCGCGGGCGATATCCTCGGGGCGGGGATAGTCCAGCCCAAGCGAGAGGTGAAACGCGCTTTGCGGATTGCGGCGGTTGATGGTGAAGTGGCCTTCGGGCGTTTTGCCATCGCCTTCGATCTGTTTGTCGCCACCGGGTTCGAACCCCAATGCGATCTCGGCCTGAAAGACCACAACGCCATCCGCCGTTGCACTCAGACGGCGTGCGGATTTTTCGATGAGGATATGGCCAACCCGTTCGACCGATGGGACCATGTCCGGCGTGGGTGCAGGCGGGCCGTAGCGATCCCAGAGAACGAACAGCCCGCCAACCGCAAGAAGCAGGAGCGCGCCGCGCAACAAGGCCCGGCGCAGCATCTATTGCAGGTCGCGGAAGGCGTGCTGCATCCTGCGGCCAGCCTCTTCGACACGGGCGTGCTGGGTGGCCAGATTGAAGCGCTGGAAGGTCTCGCCGCCGGTGCCGAAACCGGGGCCGGGCGAGACGGCGATTTTCGCCTCGTCGCGAATGCGCGCAGCCACGTCCGCAGGCGGCATCCCGGTACCCGAGAAATCGACCCAGGCCAGATAGGTGGATTGCAGCGGCAGCGACCGCACACCGGGGATCGCATTGACGGCAGCATCAAAGGTCCGGCGGTTAGCGTCCAGATGCGCGATTTGCGCATCGACCCATTCCGCGCCCTCGGGCGAATAGGCGGCAGTGATCATGTGTATGCCCAAGGCGCTGGGAGAATAATCCAGCGTGGCCAGCCGATGGTTCATCGCCGCCCTCAGCTCCGGATCGGGAATGATCATGTTGCCGGTACGTTGACCGGCGATGTTGAAGGTCTTGGAGGCCGCCGTCAGATAGACCATCCGGTTGCGATGCTCGGGCGCGGCGATGTCCATCGGCACAAAGCTGTGGCCTGTATAGACCAGATCGTGGTGGATCTCGTCCGACACCAGGATCAGATCGTTGCGGGCGGCAAATGCGGCCAGCTCGCGCAGTTCTTCCGTCGTCCAGACCCGGCCCGAGGGGTTCTGCGGCGAACAGAAGATCAGCATGGATTCGTCCCCGGTCAGACGGCTCTGCGCATCGTCGAGGTCCAGATTGTAGGTGTCGCCATCGCGCGTCAGCGGACATTCGACCACGCGCCGACCCGCTTTGTTAATCTTATGCGCAAACTCGTGATAAACGGGCGAGAAGATCACCACGCCGTCGCCCGGCTTGGTCCAGACATCCAGCGCCAGCGCGATGCCGTTGCCCAGGCCTTGGGTGGTCAGCACCCAATCGGTGTCGATGTCCCAGTTGTGGCGGGTCTTCATCCACCATTGCACCGATTGCAGGTAGTCCGGGTAGACCCAGGAATAGCCAAATACGCCATGCTCGGCCGCTTCGCGGACCACATCGATCACGCAAGGCGCAGTGGGGAAATCGGAATCGGCGGTCCACATCGCCAGCCCGTCCTCGGGCGAAACGCCGAACCCCCGCTCCATCTTGTCCCATTTGGTGCTGAACGTGCCGCGGCGGTCGTTGAGTGTGTTGAAATCCATGAGGTCGTCCCTTGAGTGTCACAGGCAAGCTAACGACAATCGGCCCGCGTTCAAGAGGCGTTGCGGCGGCGCGGGCAATCGCCTAAATCAACCCCATGTTACGCAATATCCTGATCCACCCCGATCCCCGCCTGAAAAAGGTCTGCACGCCGGTTTCCGACCTGTCCGATGCGCTGCGCAAACTGGCCGATGACATGCTGGAGACGATGTATGACGCGCCGGGCATCGGTCTGGCCGCGCCGCAGATCGGGGTTCTTGAGCGGCTGATCGTTCTGGACTGCATCAAGGAAGAGGGCGAGACACCGCGCCCGCTGGTGATGTTCAACCCGCAGGTGCTGGCCGCGTCCGAGGATACCAACATCTACGAAGAGGGCTGCCTGTCGATCCCCGAACAATTCGCCGAGGTGACGCGCCCCAAGGTGGTCGACGTGGAATGGATCGACCGTGACGGCAACCCGCAGAGCGAGACCTTCGACGGGCTCTGGGCGACCTGTGTGCAGCATGAGATCGACCATCTGAACGGCAAGCTGTTCATCGACTATCTCAAGCCGCTGAAACGCCAGATGATCACCCGCAAGATGCAGAAACTGAAACGCGAGCGGGCACGGGCATGAGTGTCCGACCCTGTTTGCCCTGGCCCGACAAGCGTCTGCGCAGCCGGGCCGATGAGGTGAGCGAGATCACTGACGAAATCCGCGCGATCTGGGAAGACATGATCGACACGATGGAGGCGATGCCCGGCGTCGGCCTTGCTGCGCCGCAGATCGGGGTGATGCTGCGGCTGGTGGTGGTCGATGGCTCGACCGAGCGGGGCCGGGCGGTACGACTGGCCAATCCCGAAATCCTCCACAGTTCGATCGAGTTGCGCGAACATGAAGAGGCCAGTCCGAACCTGACCGGTGTCTCGGCCAAGATCAAACGCCCGCGCGCGGTGACGGTGCGGTTCCTGAATGATCAGGGGGTGATCGACCGGCGCGACTTTTTCGGGATTGAGGCGACCTCGGTGCAGCATCAGATCGACCATCTGAACGGGCGGATGTATTTCGACCATCTCAGCAAGGTCAAACGCGACATGTTGCTGCGCAAGGCGCGGAAGCTGGGGCAGGGCTGATGCGGATCATCTTCATGGGAACGCCGGATTTCTCGGTGCCGGTGCTGGAGGCGCTGGTCGAGGCCGGGCATGAGATCGCTGCCATCTACTGCCAGCCGCCCCGGCCCGCCGGGCGCGGCAAGAAAGACCGCCCGACGCCCGTCCACGCCCGCGCCGAGGCGCTGGGGCTTGAGGTACGCCATCCGATCTCGCTCAAATCCGCCGAAGAGCAGGCCGCATTTGCCGCCCTCAACGCCGATGTGGCGGTGGTGGTGGCCTATGGCCTGATCCTGCCGCAAGCCATTCTGGACGCACCCGCGCGCGGATGCCTCAACATCCATGCCAGCCTGCTGCCGCGCTGGCGCGGCGCGGCCCCCATTCACCGCGCCATCATGGCAGGCGATGCGCAGACCGGGATCTGCATCATGCAGATGGAAGCGGGGTTGGATACCGGCCCGGTTCTGCTGCGTCAGACCACCGGGATTGGCGCGTCCGAGACCACCGGCGCGCTGCATGATCGGCTGTCTGATTTGGGTGCGGGCTTGATCGTTAAGGCGCTGGAGCGGCTCGACCAGCTGACACCCGAACCGCAGCCCGATGCGGGCGTCACCTATGCCAGCAAGATCGACAAGGGTGAGGCCAAGGTCGACTGGACCCGCCCCGCCGCCGAGATCGACCGCCAGATTCGCGGGCTGGCCCCGTTTCCGGGCGCCTGGACCGAGATTGGCGGTGACCGTGTGAAACTGCTCGGATCGGATCTGGCCGACGGGCAGGGCGCTCCGGGCGAGGTTCTGGACGACGCTTTGACGGTGGCGTGCGGCGAGGGTGCGGTAGCCCTTACGCGCTTGCAACGGGCGGGCAAGGGCGCGCAGGATGGCGAAACGTTTCTGCGCGGCTGGCCGGTCCCGGCGGGAACAATGCTCTGAGGAGGGTACGCCGATGTTCTTGGTTCTGTTCGGAACCGTCGTGATTGCCGGAATCGTGGGGTACCTGTCTGAAAAGACCGGTTTCACCCATAACGGCTATCTGCAATCGATCATCATCTGCGTGGGCGGGGCGTTCCTGTTCTATTTCGTGCGCATCATGTTCGGGTTCGGCTTTGGCTCACCGGGGATGAACGCGATCCTGTCCTCAATCGGCGCATTGATTATCGTGCCCACCCATTGGAGGAAATGAGGTGGCGGTGGTGGTGCTGATCGTGGTGGGCGCGGCGGCGGGGTTTCTGGCCACGCGTTTGATGCGGATCGAGGCCGATATCGCGACCACAATGTTCATCGGCATCGTGGGCGCGCTGATCGGCGGGTTTGTCCTGCGTTTTCTGACCACGGTCATGGGTGCTCTGGCCGGGTTTGTCGGCGCGGTGCTGGGCGCGCTGCTGGTGATCTGGCTCTGGCAGGCCTGGCGCAACCGGCGCTGAACTCTAGTTGCGCGGCGGGCGCGATTTGTAGACCGGCAATTGCCATCCGAACAGCAGCGATCCGGCGCGCAGCCCCCAGCAGGTGGCGGCACAGGCGGCCAGAACCACGATCTCGGGCAGGTCCTGAAAACTCGCCAGAACCGCAACAGAGGCCCCGGCAAAGGCGCAAGAGACGTAGAGCTGGACCTGTTTCAGCACCAGCGGCAATTCATCATTCACCACGTCGCGCATCAACCCGCCAAGGCATCCGGTGATCATGCCCATCAGCACGACAATCATCGGCGGCTGTCCCAGTTCCAGCGCAACGCCCGCACCGGCGGCCACGGCGATGGAGAGTGCGAAACTGTCCAGCCAGACCAGCCAGTTATATCTGCTTTCGACCAGATGTGCGGTGAAGAAGACCAGCACCGCCGCGCTTGTAGCGATCAGGATATAGGTGGGGTTCGCGACCCAGAAGACCGGGTGGCGGTCAAGCAGCACGTCGCGCACCGTGCCACCGCCCACCGCCGT
This sequence comes from Ruegeria spongiae, assembly GCF_023502395.1. GTDB lineage: Bacteria > Pseudomonadota > Alphaproteobacteria > Rhodobacterales > Rhodobacteraceae > Ruegeria_C > Ruegeria_C spongiae. The sequence goes on from NZ_JAMFMB010000016.1 coordinate 84,787, forward strand.
CAGACTGGCCATGAAGGCAAAGCCCACCAGATCAAGCTGCGCCCGGCTCGCCACCAGCGCGCCGGTCAGCGCAAAGATCAGCACCGAGCCATAGTCCAGTAGCGACAGCAGCGTCATGCGCTGGCTTTTCCGGGTTTGAACGGCTTCATCCCGGCGCGCGCCAACTCGTCCGCGCGCTCGTTCTCGGGGTGGCCTGCATGGCCTTTGACCCATTCCCAGGTCACGTCATGATGGCGCTGCGCCTCGTCCAGCCTTTGCCAGAGCTCGACATTCTTGACCGGTTTCTTGCTGGCGGTCTTCCATCCATTGCGCTTCCAGCCGTGGATCCAGCTGGTGACTCCGTTTTTCACATAAGCGCTGTCGGTCACGACGGTGATTCTCGAGGCGCGTTCCAGCGTCTCAAGCGCCGATATTGCGGCCAGCAACTCCATCCGGTTGTTGGTGGTCAGGGCCTCGCCGCCTTTCAGTTCGCGCTCCTTGACCACGGCGTCGCCCTGCATCGCCTGCATCAATACGCCCCAGCCGCCGGGGCCGGGATTGCCGGAACAGGCGCCATCGGTATAGGCAAACAGCTCAGCCATGGGCACGCACCACGATCCAGTCGGCCATTTGCCCATCCAACCCGGCAGAGGTCCCGAAATGCTGGTCGATCAAGGTGAATCCGGCTTCGATCATGCGGTCCTCAAGCTCGTCTTGTGTGTAGTAGGTATAATAGCGGCCCAACCTGTCGAGACCGGCGCCTGTGCCCAGCTTCATCCCGATATGGAACAGCCCGCCCGGTTTCAGTGCCTTGTTGATCGCGGCCAGATGGGCGGAAAAAGCATCGCGGGTCGCATGCAGCAGGCTGAAATTGGCCCAGACCCCGTCATAGAAGTCGCTGCCCTGCAATTGCTCGAACGTGGCGAGTTTCGCGGTAACGCCGGGATGGGAATTGGCAAGCGCCACCATCTCGGTCGAGCCGTCCAGCGCATCGACCATATGGCCCGCTTTGGCCATGGCCGCCGCCGCGTCACCGGGTCCGCAGCCCAGATCAAGCACAGAAGCCCCTTGCGGCAGGCGTGCGATGAAATCGTCCAGCAAGGGGTCGCTGGAATCACTGGTCAGATCAGCGTATTCGCCGGCTTTTTCATCATAGATACGCAATGTGTCATCGCTCACAGGAACACTCCTACAGACAGGCAGGCAATCACGATCACCGTCAGCAGCATACGCAGTCGCATCCACCATTGCGGTGTCAGACCCCAAGCTGAAAAGGCGGCATCAAGGATCAGCAGCCCGGCAAAGCCGAAGATCAGGTTCATTCCGGCACTGACCGGCCCGCCACCGGTCATGAAAAACGCCCAGAGCGCGGGCAGGACCGACAGAGCATAGCCGGTTGCCGCGCGGCTGCCCGATGTCTTGGTGGCAAAGCCCCACAACACGCCGGACATGAAGCTGAGGATTACCGAGCCATAGAACAGCTGCACATAAGGCCCGACGAAACGCGGCCCCAGATGCGATGCGCCCCAGGCCTGCAGCCCGCCATTCAGATATGTGGCAGCACCCCAGACAAAAGGGATCAGACCGGCAAGGCCCAGTAGCAGAGGCGCGGTCGGAATGCGGTTCATGCCGGGACGCGCAGAACGCGGGGCACTTTGAATTCCACATTCTCGACGGCGGTTTCGACCATCTCGACCGTCACGTCATAGCGGGCACGGAAGGCGTCGATCACCTCATTGACCAGCAGTTCCGGGGCCGAGGCGCCCGCGGTGATCCCGACCGAGGTGATCCCCTCCAGCGCGCGCCAGTCGATATGGTCGGCGCGCTGCACCAGTTGGGCATAGGCACAGCCCGCTTTGGCGGCGACTTCGACCAGACGCCGCGAATTGGACGAGTTCGGTGCCCCCACAACCAGCAGCGCGTCTACTTTCGGGGCGACCTCTTTGACGGCTTCCTGACGGTTGGTGGTGGCGTAGCAGATGTCTTCCTTGTGCGGTCCCACGATCAGCGGGAAACGCGCCTGCAGGGCGGCAACAATGTCGCGCGTGTCATCCACCGACAGCGTCGTCTGGGTCACATAGGCCAGCCTGCCGGGATCGCGGACCGCGACTTGCGACACGTCCTCGACCGTTTCGACCAGCAGCACGTCGCCTTCGGGCAATTGCCCCATCGTGCCGATGGTTTCGGGGTGGCCCTTGTGGCCGATCATGATCATCTGCAATCCGCTATCGGCGTGGCGCTGCGCCTCGATATGCACTTTCGAGACAAGCGGGCAGGTCGCATCCACATAGATCAGTTCGCGCCGTTCGGCCTCGGCTGGCACCGCCTTGGGCACGCCATGGGCCGAGAAGATCACCGGGCGGTCATCGGGGCAGTCTTCCAGTTCTTCGACGAACACCGCGCCTTTGGCTTTCAGGCCGTCCACCACGAATTTGTTGTGCACGATCTCGTGGCGTACATAGACCGGCGCGCCCCATTTCTCGATCGCCATCTCGACGATCTTGATGGCCCGGTCGACACCGGCGCAAAACCCGCGCGGCGCGGCCAGATAGAGGGTCAGGGGTGGGTGTGTCATCGCGGCATCTCCTTGCCGGGGAGAGGTAAGGCTTTCGGTGGGGTTGGTCCAGCGCTTCGCGCGCATTGCGGCGGGTTTGTCACGAATCTGACATGACCAACTGGTATCTGGGCGGTATTTCCAGCACCTAACAATAGTGAAAGCGCGGTCCGGGGTGGTCCGGCCGCGCCTTTACTTTGCATTCTGGGTGACCCGTCGGGTCAGCTTGTGGCCGCGACCACGTTCCGGCTTTCCGCGGGCATCTCGCGCGGAGGGCGGCCGATGACGTCCTTCAGCTCTTCGAGCTCGATGAAGTTGTCGGCCTGGCGGCGCAGCTCGTCCGAGATCATCGGCGGCTGGCTGCGGATGGTCGAGACCACCGAGACGCGCACGCCCTGACGTTGCAGGCTGGCCACCAGTGGGCGGAAATCCCCATCGCCCGAAAACAGCACGATATGATCGACACGCGGTGCCAGTTCCATGGCATCGACGGTCAGTTCGATATCCATGTTGCCCTTGACCTTCCGACGCCCCATGCTGTCGGTGTATTCCTTGGCTGGCTTGGTCACCATGGTGAAGCCGTTATAGTGCAGCCAGTCGACCAACGGCCGTATCGGTGAGTATTCGTCATTCTCAAGCAGCGCGGTGTAATAAAACGCACGCAATAGCTTGCCCCGCCGCATGAATTCCTGGCGCAGCAATTTGTAGTCGATGTCAAAGCCCAAGGCTTTGGCCGCCGCATACAAATTGGACCCATCGATGAACAGCGCCAGCCGTTCGTCCTTGTAAAACATAATTGTTCCTTCCGGTGTGTATCATCGCGCCAAATATTCCCGTGAGTGATCAAATGCGGCGGAATGATGGGCTTAAATGTAAGACAACTGTCATATATAGCAAGTAGAGCAGACATTAATTCCGAGGCCAAATGTGACCGAAAACCGGTCAATTTCAGCCGTCGCGCTGGGCGCGAACCTGAAATTCCATAAAAACCCACCACAGCTTACCCTGGGTAATGCCATCGAGGCTCTCGCAAGCGGGGGTGTGGTGATTCGCGCCGTAAGCCGTTTTTTCGCCACCCCGTGCTTTCCCGCAGGTGCGGGTCCGGATTACGTGAATGCGGCCATTCTGGTTGAGGCAGCGGATACGCCGCAGGCGTTGCTGCGTCGTCTGCATGTGGTCGAGGCACAGTTCGGGCGTGAGCGGGTGCAGCGCTGGGGGATGCGGACATTGGATCTGGATCTGGTTCTGGCCGGTGACCGGGTCGAGCCGGATCTTGGGGTTTTTCGGTCCTGGAACGCGTTGGAACCGCAGGAACAGGCGCGCAACGCGCCGGATCGGCTGATATTGCCGCATCCGCGTCTGCAGGACCGCGCGTTTGTGCTGGTTCCGCTGGCCGATATTGCGCCGGATTGGCGCCATCCGGTGCTGGGACAGAAAGTGTCCGAGATGCTGGCGGCGCTGCCTGATCAGGAGCGCGCCGCTGTGGTGCCGATCTGACCGCAAGCACGCCCCATTTCCCGCTTGTCAACTGTTCATTTAGCGCTTAGATACAGCGCTTCTGACTTGGGTTGCACTGTGGAGGCCTCTGATGGCGCGCGTTACGGTTGAAGACTGCGTAGACAAAGTACCGAACCGGTTCGAGCTGGTGATGCTTGCGGCACACCGGGCGCGTGAGATTTCCGCCGGGGCGGGAATCACCGTGGACCGCGACAACGACAAGAACCCCGTCGTGTCCCTGCGCGAGATTGCCGACGAGACCCAAAGCGCCGACGAGCTGCGCGAGCGTCTGATCGAAAGCAACCAGACCCAGATCGAAGTCGATGAGCCGGAAGACGATCAGATGGCTCTGCTGATGGGTGCCGAAACCGACAAGCCCGCCGAAGACGACATGTCCGAGGAAAAGCTGCTGCGCGCGCTGATGGAGGCCCAGGGTCAGGGCTGAACCTGCCGCCTGAAAGGATGCGGACCGGATGATTTCATCTGATGACCTGATTGCGCTGGTCCGCAACTACAATCCCAAAACCAATGCCGACCGGATCGCCACCGCCTATGAATTCGGTGGCGAGATGCATGAAGGGCAGGTCCGCCACTCGGGCGAGCCCTATTTTTCGCACCCCGTTGCCGTTGCCGCCATCCTGACCGAACAGCGGCTGGATGACGCGACCATCATCACCGCGCTCCTGCACGACACGATCGAGGACACCAAGGCCAATTACGGCCAGGTGGCCGACCTGTTCGGCGATGAGGTCGCCAAGCTGGTCGATGGGGTCACCAAGCTGACCAATCTGCAACTGACCAGTCTTGAGACCAAGCAGGCCGAGAATTTCCGCAAGCTGTTCATGGCCATGTCCAAGGATCTGCGGGTGATTCTGGTCAAGCTGGCCGACCGGCTGCACAACATGCGCACGATCAAGGCGATGCGGCCCGAGAAACAGGTGGTCAAGGCACGCGAGACGATGGACATCTTCGCGCCGCTCGCGGGCCGCATGGGCATGCAATGGATGCGCGAAGAGCTGGAGGATCTGGCCTTTCGCGTACTCAACCCCGAAGGCCGCCAGTCGATCATCCGTCGCTTCATTATGCTGCAGCGTGAAACCGGCGATGTGATTCACCGCATCACCGGCGACATGCGCCATGAGTTGGAGAAGGCCGGGATCGAGGCCGAGGTGTTTGGTCGCGCCAAGAAACCTTACTCGATCTGGCGCAAGATGCAGGAAAAGGAACAGGGGTTTTCCCGCCTCTCGGACATTTACGGATTCCGCATCATCACCGGCTCGGAAGAGGATTGCTATCGCACGCTGGGCGCGATCCACCAGCGCTGGCGCGCGGTGCCGGGACGGTTCAAGGATTACATCAGCCAGCCGAAATCCAACGGCTACCGCTCGATCCACACCACCGTGTCGGGCCGTGACGGCAAACGGGTCGAGGTGCAGATCCGCACCCGCCAGATGCATGATGTGGCCGAAACCGGCGTGGCGGCGCATTGGTCCTATCGCGATGGCGTACGCTCGGAAAACCCGTTTGCGGTGGACCCGGCGAAATGGATTGCCAACCTGACCGAACAGTTCGACAGCGAAGAGGATCACGAGGATTTCCTCGAGGCGGTGAAGCTCGAGATGTATTCCGACCAGGTGTTCTGCTTCACCCCCAAGGGGGATGTGGTGAAACTGCCGCGCGGGGCCACGCCGATCGACTTTGCCTATGCGATCCATACCCGCATCGGCCATGCCTGCGTGGGGGCCAAGGTGGACGGCATCCGTGTGCCGCTCTGGACCCGGCTCAAGAATGGGCAATCGGTCGATATCATCACCGCCGAGGGGCAGACGCCGCAGGTCAGCTGGCTTGAGATTGCGGTGACCGGCAAGGCCCGCACCGCGATCCGCCGGGCGCTGCGCGAGGTCGACCGCGAACGGTTCATCAAGCTGGGGCACGAATTGGCGCGGTCCGCGTTCGAACATGTGGGCCGCAAGGTGACCGACAAGGTTCTGGACACCGCGGCACGGCATCTGCGTTTCAAGGACCGTGGCGAGTTGCTGGCGCGGCTGGGCAGCGCGGAACTGACCGGGCATGAACTGGTGCAGTCGGTCTATCCCGATCTGGCCCCCGACGAGGGCGATGCGATTTCTCCCCGGCGCGCGGTGATCGGTCTGGAACCGGGGCAGAGCTTTGAGCGTGCACCCTGCTGCCAGCCACTGCCGGGCGAGCGCATCCTCGGCATCACCTATCGTGGCAAGGGCGTGGTCGTGCATGCCATTGATTGCGAACGCCTGAGCGAATTCGAGGACCAGCCCGAGCGCTGGGTCGATCTGCACTGGCATTCCGGCACCCATCCGGCGGTCTACGGGGCGGGGCTGGATCTGACGATCGGCAATGATGCAGGCGTGCTGGGGCGAATTTGCACATTGATCGGCGAGAAAAAGGCCAATATTTCAAACCTTGAATTTCTGGACCGCAAACCGGACTTTTACCGATTGATGATCAGTGTCGAAATCAGGGATCTGGAACAACTGCATTCCCTGATGCTGATGCTGGAGGCCGAAAGCGATGTCGCTTCGGTCGAACGCTATCGGGAAAAGGCCCGAAAACGGGCCGAGGCGGTATAAGGCCCGGACGGGCAAGGGAAAGGACGACACAGCGTGGTGTTCAAGCGCCGAGATCGCCGATCGCCCGTTCAGGTCGTCTCGGAGTTTCTGTATCCGCGCGGCGGATGGACCCGTGCGTTTCACTACGTCAAACACCGGGTGCGGCGGCTGCCGGATTCGCCCGAACGCATCGCGCGCGGGATCGGCGCGGGGGTGTTTGCCTCGTTCACGCCGTTTTACGGGCTGCATTTTGTGGTTGCGGCCCTTGGCGCGCGTTTGATCAACGGCAATTTCCTGGCCTCGCTTAGCGGGACGTTCTTTGGAAACCCGCTGACCTATGTGCCGATTGGGGTCATCTCGCTTCAGAGTGGGCATTTCATACTGGGCACGAAATACAAGGAACGCGTCAGCAATTCCCTGCTTGAGAAATTCGCCGATGCGGGCCGCGACCTGTGGCAGAACTTCCTCGCCATGTTCAGCGACCGTCAGGCACATTGGCACGGGCTTGAGGTCTTTTATGACGAGATATTCTTTCCCTACATGATCGGTTGCGTTGTTCCCGGGCTGATTTTCGGGGTGGTCTGTTATTATCTCTCGGTGCCGCTGATCCGCGCCTACCAACAGCGCCGCCGCGCCAAGATCAAAGCCAAGTTCGAAGCGATCCGTAAAAAGGCCGAAGCAGAGGGTGACGTCGCGCCGCAATCACGGCTAGTGTCCCCGGGAACATCGAAAAAAGGCGACTGACATGTCTGACACTCATCTGCGGCTCGGCGTGAATATCGACCATGTGGCCACCGTGCGGAACGCGCGTGGCGGGGCCTATCCTGATCCTTTGCGCGCCGCGAAACTGGCCGAAGAGGCCGGCGCCGATGGCATCACCGCACACCTGCGCGAAGATCGCCGCCACATCTCGGATGCCGATATCGACGGGCTGATGGAAGTCCTGTCCGTGCCACTGAATTTCGAGATGGCAGCCACCGACGAGATGCAGAAAATCGCCCTGCGCCACAAGCCGCACGCGGTCTGCATCGTCCCCGAAAAGCGCGAGGAGCGCACCACCGAAGGTGGGCTGGAAGTGGCGCGCGAGGAAAACAAGCTGGCCCATTTCATAGCGCCCCTGCGTGACGTCGGCTGCCGCGTGTCGATCTTTATCGCCGCCGACCGGCGCCAGATTGAGGCCGCCCACCGGATCGGGGCAGAGGTGATCGAGCTGCATACCGGGGCCTATTGCGACGCCCATGCCGAAGGCCGCCCCAATGATGCCGCGCGCGAGTTGGAAGCGCTGCGCGAGATGTCTGCCTTTGCCCATTCGTTGGGATTGGAGGTCCACGCAGGCCACGGCCTGACCTACGACACGGTGCAACCTGTTGCGGCCTTCCCCGAGGTGCGCGAATTGAATATCGGCCACTTTCTGATCGGCGAGTCGATCTTTCTGGGCCTCACTCCGGCGATTTCCGAGATGCGCCGCCTGATGGACGAGGCGCGGGCGTGATCGACCTGACATCCCTTGCCGTCACCGCGTTTGCCTTCTTTGTTGTCGCCGTCTCGCCCGGACCGGCAAATATCTCAAACGCTGCTGTTGCGATGAGCTTTGGTCGCAGAACCAGTCTTGTCTACGGTGCGGGGTTGTCCTGCGGTCTGGTTTTCTGGGGGTTGGTCGCGGCCAGCGGCATGGGTGCAGTTCTGCAAAGCTCACTCTATGTCCTGATGGTGCTCAAACTGCTTGGCGGCCTCTACCTGCTGTGGCTGGCCTGGCAATCGGGGCGCTCTGCAATGCGGCGGGATGCAGGCAAGGTGTCGCTGCCGAAAAAGGGCCGATGGTTTTGGCGCGGGCTGATCCTTAACCTGTCTAATCCCAAATCGGTCATCGCATGGATGGCGGCTTTGTCCGTTGGTCTTGGTCCGGATGACGGATTGGCGTCGGTCGCAGCCGCGACAGTGGTCTGCATTGCTGTGGGATTCATCAACAATGCCCTCTATTCGCTGTTGTTTTCGGTTAGCGGGATGATGACTGGCTACCGCAGGTTCCGACGTTGGATCGACGGTGTCGTTGCCGGATTGTTCGCGATTGCCGGTCTGGGCCTGATCAAATCGGCGTTTGCCAGATGAGGCGTCGCAGCAAAAACCTTCGCCCAATGGATGAGGCACCTGCATGATCACGCCCGCTTTCGTCGCCATCTGGTGTGCCTGGCTGATGGCTGGCGGCTCTCCGGGTCCGGCCACGATGGGCATTGCGGGAACCGCGATGAACGAAGGTCGCCGCGCTGGCCTGGTCTTTGCGCTGGGCATCTGTGCAGGCTCCGCCACATGGGGCATCGCTGCTGCGCTGGGCTTGTCGGCGATCATGCTGGCCAATGTCTGGGTGTTCGAGGTGATCCGCTATGTCGGGGTGGCCTATCTGGGCTGGCTGGCGCTGAAAGCGCTGCGCCGGGCGATGAGCTCGGACGAGGTGGCGATGGGCAATCCGGTCACCGGAACGCTGCCTGCCATCTTCGCCAAGGGCGCAGCCATCCACCTGACCAACCCCAAGGCGATCCTCAGCTGGGGCTCGATCTATGCCATCGTCGCGCCCAACGATGCCAGTCTCGCGATGCTTCTGGGCTATTTCGGCCTGCTTTATGCGGGGTCCCTGCTGATCTTCATAGGCTATGCGTTCCTGTTCTCGTCAGCCCGCATGGTCCGCGCTTATCGCCGTGCCCGCCGTTGGTTCGACTTCGCCTTTGCGGGGTTCTTCGGGGTGGCCAGCTATAAAATTCTGACGGTGCGCCTGTCATGATCGCAGCGATCGCAAGGCGCGCCTTGATTCAAGAGGCAACATCATGAAAGCAGTGACCTATCGCAGCTTTGGCGCGGCTGCTGACGTGCTGCAACTTGTCGATCTGCCTGATCCCGTTGCCGGGCCGGGCGAGGTGCTGGTACGGGTGCGCGCGACCGGGATCAACCCATCGGATGTCAAGCTGCGCGGAGGTGCGCGCCCCGGTGCGGTCATGCAGTTCCCAACCGTCGTGCCGCATTCCGATGGCGCGGGCGTGATCGAAGCGGTTGGCGCAGGGGTCGACCCGGCCCGGATCGGCGAGCGGGTCTGGATCTGGAACGGTCAGTGGCAGCGCGCTTTCGGGACCGGGGCGGAATATGTCGCTCTCCCCTCCGAGCAGGCCGTGTTCCTGCCGGACACCACCGGTTTTGCCGAGGGCGCCTGTTTCGGGATACCTGCGATGACGGCGTGGTATGCACTTTATCGGGACGGCCCGATTGACGGTCAGTCGGTTCTTGTCACCGGAGGTGCCGGAACGGTCGGACGCTATGCCTGCCAGATGGCAGCTCTGGGTGGGGCGCGGGTGATCACGACGGTCAGCTCTGACGCAAAGGCCGCGCATTCCGGTGCAAGTGAATGGGTCAATTACCGCACCCAGAACGTGACTGAGGCGGTGATGGACATGACCGCAGGCGCGGGTGTCGACCGGATTGTCGAGGTGGATTTTGCCGCCAATCAGCGGGCCTCGCTGGCGTTGATCCGACCGGGCGGCACGATCGCAAGCTATGCCTCCGCCTCGCGCATGCAGCCAGAGCTCGATTTCTACGGTTTCATGTTCAAGGACATCCGCCTGCATATGCTGATCGTCTACCAACTGTCTGGCGCGGTGCGCCGCGCGGGCGAGGCACAGCTCACCCAATGGCTGCAAAAGAACGCGCTGAGCCACGCCGTGGTGCCTGCCGGGGGGCTTTCGGATGTTGCCGCCGGGCATGAAATGGTCGAGGCCGGGCAAAAGCTGGGCACCGTGGTTCTGGAGGTGTGATGTGATTCTGGGCATCGGTACGGACCTTGCGAATATCGAGCGCATCCAGGGCACATTGGACCGGTTCGGTGACCGGTTCCGCAACCGTGTCTTCACCGAGATCGAACAGCGCAAAGCCGAGCACCGCGCCGACACCGCAGGCACCTACGCCAAGCGATGGGCCGCAAAAGAGGCGTGCTCCAAGGCGCTGGGCACCGGGTTGCGCATGGGCATCGCATGGAAGGACATGGCGGTCAGCAATCTCGGGACCGGCCAGCCGGTGATGCAGGTGACCGGCTGGGCCGCCGAGAGATTGCGCGAAATGACGCCCGCCGGGCACGAGGCGATCATCCATGTCACATTGACCGACGACCACCCCTGGGCGCAGGCCTTTGTGGTGATCGAGGCGCGGGCGCTGGACGGTGAGGGCACGCCCTTGACTTACCCCGGCCCGCCCCGCATGTAGCGCGCGATCAGTTAGAAATCGGAGAGCAGTATGGCCGCCGAAGCCAAAACCGGAAATGCCGTCTGGGAGACGATCAAGACCGTCGTCTTTGCCCTGCTCTTTGCCGGGATTTTCCGGACGCTGTTCTTTCAGCCATTCTGGATTCCGTCGGGGTCGATGAAAGAGACGCTGCTGATCGGTGATTTCCTGTTCGTGAACAAGATGGCCTATGGCTATTCCTACGCCTCCTGTCCGAACCTGCTGATGCCCGGGATCGGCATCAATATCGATGCCCAGAACATCTGCGGCTTCCTCGACGGCGACAACACCCGCGTGTGGGCCGGCGAGCCGAAACAGGGCGATGTGGCAGTGTTTCGACACCCGACCACGGGCCGTGACTTCATCAAGCGCCTGATCGGAATGCCGGGCGATCGTATTCAGGTGCGGCAGGGCGTTCTGCACATCAACGGTACCGCCGTCGGCCTGAAACCCGATGGCGAGTTCGAGGAAACCTACGCGCCGCAAGGGCCGCAGGGCCTGCGCCCGCGCTGCGAAAACGGCCCCGTCGGGCTGGGCGGCATCTGCACCAAATCGCGCTTCATCGAAACGCTGCCCAATGGCGTGTCCTACACGATCCTGAATATCGGCAATCAATCTTCCGACAATACCGGTGTCTATACGGTGCCCGAGGGGCATTATTTCTTCATGGGCGACAACCGCGACAATTCCAGCGACTCGCGGCTGCCGGTCTCTGCGGGTGGCGTTGGCTTCGTGCCTTATGAGAACCTGATCGGGCGCGCCGATCGGGTCATGTTCTCGTCCGCTGGGCGCTCGATGCTGTATTTCTGGACCTGGCGCAGCGACCGTTTCTTCAAGAGGATCGATTGAAACTCTCGGCAGACCTGATCGCGTTTCAGGCGCGGATTGGCCATGAGTTCTCCCGGCCGGACCTGCTGGTGCGCGCGCTGACCCATGGCTCGATCTCGTCACCCACGCGCAGCGACAACCAGCGGCTGGAGTTTCTGGGCGACCGGGTGCTGGGGCTGGTGATGGCCACCGCGTTGCTGGACGAAGACAAGACCGCCACCGAGGGCCAGCTGGCACCGCGTTTCAACGCGCTGGTGCGCAAGGAAGCCTGTGCCGATGTCGCCCGCCAGATTGATCTGGGCGCGGTGCTGAAACTGGGCCGCTCCGAGATGAAGTCCGGCGGCCGCCGCAAACAGGCGCTGCTGGGCGACGCGATGGAGGCGGTGATCGCCGCCGTTTACAAGGATGCCGGTTTCGAGGCCGCCCGCGACGTGATCCTGCGGCTGTGGGGGGATCGCATCCACAAGGTCGAGGCGGATGCCCGCGACGCCAAAACCGCGTTGCAGGAATGGGCGCAGGCCCGCCGCCAGACCCCACCTTCTTATGTGGAAATCGCCCGTTCCGGCCCCGATCATGCCCCCGTCTTTACCATCGCCGCGCGGCTGCAGGACGGAACCGAGGAACAGGCCACCGCCGGGTCGAAACGGCAGGCCGAACAGATGGCCGCAAAAACCCTGCTGGACAGGTTGGAGCAAAACCAATGACAACACGCGCCGGATTCATCGCCCTGATCGGAGAGCCCAACGCAGGCAAATCCACCCTGCTGAACCGTATGGTGGGGGCCAAGGTCTCGATCGTGACCCACAAGGTGCAGACCACCCGCGCGCGCATCCGTGGCGTAGCCATGGAAGGCGAGGCGCAGCTTGTCTTCGTCGACACGCCGGGCCTGTTCAAACCGCGCCGTCGGCTGGATCGCGCCATGGTGGCCGCGGCCTGGGGCGGGGCGGCGGATGCCGATATCGTCGTGCTGATGGTCGAGGCGCATCGCGGCGTCACCGAAGGGGTTGAGCGCATCCTCGAAGGTCTGGAAGAGATCGGCCAGGGTCGCAAGATCGCGCTGGCGATCAACAAGATCGACAAGGTGCAGCCCGGCCATCTGCTGGAACTCGCCAAGGACCTGAACGCGCGCTACGGCTTTGCCGAAACCTTCATGATCTCGGCTGAACGTGGCCACGGAGTGGAGGATCTGCGCAAATGGCTGGCCGACGAGCTGCCCGAGGGCCCCTGGCTCTATCCCGAAGACCAGATCGCCGACCTGCCCATGCGCATGATCGCCGCCGAGATGACGCGTGAAAAACTGACCCTGCGCCTGCATCAGGAACTGCCCTATCAGATGACCGTCGAAACCGAGAGCTGGCAGGAGCGCAAGGACGGATCGGCGCGGGTCGATCAGATCATCTATGTGGTGCGTGACGGGCATAAGGGCATCGTGCTGGGCAAAGGGGGCGAGACCATCAAGGCGGTCAGCCAGGCGGCGCGTGCCGAACTGGAAGAGTTTCTGGACCGCAAGGTGCATCTGTTCCTGCAGGTGAAGGTGCGGCCAAACTGGCTGGAGGAATCCGAGCGTTATTCCGAGATGGGTCTGGATTTCAAAGACGGCAATACATGACCCGGCTGACGGCCGATTTCTGGGTCCACGCCTATCTGGCGCGGCTGCGATTTCAGGAAATCCCGGCCTTTGTCGTGGCCCATGGCGACGACACAGCAGGCGCGGTTCTGGTCAAGCTCAACACGCTGGACGGTCAGGCCACGGCCTTTCAGCGCAGCTTCGACCTGATGACGGGAGACCGCAAATGGGTCGAGTTATCCTCTGGTCCCGAAATGGAGGTGGACGCCGCCATCCAACGCCAGCGCAGCTTCGACCCCGACCTCTGGGTGATCGAGATCGAGGATCGTCAAGGGCGGCATCTGCTGGGCGAAGAGGGATTGGAGTAGGTCATCCAAGGTCCCGGTCAGATTCGGCTCAAGACCCTGCTGTCAAATCTTGGTCAGGCGCATCAACACACCTATATAGACCGCGCATGAAATCTGCGGCTGCGGCCCCAACAGCCGGCCCAACGCAACCAACGGAGGTCATTCCTTGGCTGAAACATTTGGTCAGAAATTCATAAGGTCAAACCTCGGTCGTGTGATGAAGCACTTCGAGGGATTTATGGTGTTTGTCGGCGTCGTTGGCCCGTTCGCCACGCTGCCACAACTTGCCAAGCTTTACCTTACCCATTCACAGCACGCCTCTGGCCAGTCTCTTGTGACGTGGTCGCTCTATGCGGCGTTGTCGTTGCTTTGGTTTGCCTATGGTCTGATGGTCAAGAAGCTGCCAATTTACGTAGGCAACGGCATCTCGATGGTTCTCAACCTGCTGATGGTCGTCGGTATCCTGATCCATGCAGGTGTTACGTTCTAAGTCGTCCTGCCGCGCTCTGACTTGCAGTGACCTCGACATTGCGCTCTTGTGCACGGATCGGACCATCCCGACAAGATTGGACCCGCCTTGGACTGGCGTGATCACGGCATACTCCTAAGCTCTCGCCGGCACGGTGAAACGGCGGCGATCATCGAGGTCTTTACCGAAGGCCACGGGCGTCATGCCGGTGTGGTGCGCGGTGGGACCAGCCGCAAGATCGCCCCGATCCTGCAACCGGGCGCACAGTTGGACGTGCTCTGGCGGGCGCGGCTTGAGGAACATATCGGCAGCTTTCAGGTCGAACCCCTGCGATCCCGCGCGGCGGCGGCGTTCTCGGGGCGGCTGGCGCTGGCCGGGCTGAACACGGTTGTGGCCTTGCTGTCCTTCTGCCTGCCTGAGCGGGAGCCGCACCCGACGATCTACCGGCAGACCGAACAGTTGTTGGATCTGCTGGGGCAGGACGAGGTCTGGCCACTGGCTTATCTGCGCTGGGAACTGGCGCTGCTGGATGAGTTGGGCTTCGGTCTTGATCTCAGCGTCTGCGCCGTGACCGGTGCGCGAGAGAGGCTGATCTATGTCTCGCCCAAATCGGGCCGCGCGGTGACCGCAGCGGGGGCCGGGGACTGGGCCGACCGGATGTTGCCGCTGCCTCCTTGCCTGCGCGGTGAAGGTCCTGCACCGGACAACGAGATCGCGCAGGCCTTTGCGACCACGGGACATTTCCTTGAAAACCATCTGGCGCGCGGGCTGGGGCACAAACCGCTGCCCGAGGCGCGCGCGCGCTTCATCGAGACGTTCACTCGCCGGATTTGAACACCATCTCATAGCCCTGTTCGTTGCGCAGGACCAGCACGTCGCCCGACACTTCGGATTGGGTCATCGCCATCAGCGCGGCAAAATAGGCGCCCTCGGCCTCGAGTTCAGGGCACACCATCCGGGTAGCGCTCAGGTCGGTCACTTCGAACCAGGGATAGGGTGCCTCCATCGTGCCGCTATAGCTGTTGCAGGGGGCTTTGCCCGCGATCTGGCCCGCCTCGGGAAAGCTCAGGGTGGTCGATGCCGCTGCGGGCTCTCCGGCGATGCTTTCCAGAACCCAGGTCTCGTTACCTGCACCATAGGCGGCAACGCTTTCGTCGGATTGGCAAGTGCCGAGGGCAATCAATGGTGTGAACAGAAACAGGCGCAGCATCGCATCCTCCTTGAGCCGGTCTCGGGGTAAGCGCCCTCGCCGTTCAGCGCAAGGGCACAACGAAAAAGGCCCGCCGGATCGGCGGGCCTTGGAGTGTATTGCGCAGGAAGCGGTCTTGTCCCGCTACCCGTTTAACCCAGTTTTTCGGTCAGTTCCGGCACGGCCTGGAACAGGTCGGCAACCAGTCCGAAATCCGCAACCTGGAAGATCGGTGCTTCTTCGTCCTTGTTGATCGCAACGATGATCTTGCTGTCCTTCATACCGGCCAGGTGCTGGATCGCGCCCGAGATGCCAACGGCAACATACAGGTCAGGGGCAACAACCTTGCCGGTCTGACCCACCTGCCAGTCGTTCGGGGCATAGCCCGAGTCGACCGCCGCACGCGAAGCACCAACAGCCGCGCCCAGCTTGTCGGCCAGGGTCTCGATCAGTTTGAAGTCGTCTTCGGACCCAACGCCACGGCCACCCGACACAACAACGCCCGCCGAGGTCAGCTCGGGGCGGTCGCTTTCGGCAACCTTGTCCTCAACCCAGGAGCTGAGGCCTGGATCAGCGGCTGCCGACACGGTCTCGACCGATGCGGAACCACCTTCACCGGCGGCGTCAAATGTCGACGTCCGGATGGTGATGACTTTCTTGGCGTCGTTCGACTTGACGGTCTGAACCGCGTTGCCCGCGTAGATCGGACGCTCGAAGGTCGAGCCGTCGACCACACCGGACGCGTCCGAGATGATCATCGAATCCAGCAGCGCAGCAACGCGCGGCATCACGTTCTTGGCGTCGGTGGTGGCGGGGGCAACGATATGCTCATAGCCATCGGCCAGGCTGACGATCAGCGCGGCGGTGGCTTCGGCCAGGCGGTGACCCAGCGAGGCATCCTCGGCGACCAGCACCTTGGAGACACCGTCGATCTTGGCGGCGGCGTCGCCTGCGGCGGCGGCAGAGGCACCAGCGGCCAAAACGGTCACGTCACCCAGTTGCTTTGCAGCGGTCACGGCCTTGGCGGTTGCGTCCAGACCCAGTTCGCCATTGGTGACTTCGGCAAGAAGAAGTACAGCCATTACACAGCCCCCGCTTCTTTGAGTTTCTCTACCAGCTCGTCAACCGAGCCGACGATGATGCCTGCTGCACGTGCGGCGGGCTCTTCGGTCTTGACGATTTCCAGACGCGGAGTAACGTCGACGCCGTAATCGGCGGCAGTTTTCTCGTCCAGCGGCTTTTTCTTCGCCTTCATGATGTTGGGCAGCGAGGCATAGCGCGGCTCGTTCAGGCGCAGGTCAACGGTCACGATGGTCGGCATCTTGACGCTGATGGTCTGCAGGCCGCCGTCCACCTCGCGGGTGATCTTGGCGCTGTCGCCGTCGATGTCCAGCTCAGAGGCAAAGGTGCCCTGCGACCAGCCCAGCAGGGCCGACAGCATCTGACCGGTGGCGTTCATGTCGTTGTCGATGGACTGTTTGCCGGCCAGAACGATGCCGGGCTGCTCTTCCTCGACCACTTTGGCCAGGATCTTGGCAACCGCCAGCGGCTCGATGTCCTGATGGACGTCGTCAGCAGCGATAACCAGAATGGCGCGGTCGGCCCCCATGGCCAGCGCGGTGCGCAGGGTTTCCTGCGCCTGCTTGACGCCGATCGAAACGGCGACGACCTCATCGGCCTTGCCTGCTTCCTTGAGACGGATCGCTTCCTCGACCGCGATTTCGTCGAAGGGGTTCATCGACATCTTCACGTTGGCGAGATCGACACCGCTACCGTCCGCTTTCACGCGGACCTTCACATTATAGTCAATCACGCGTTTGACAGGCACGAGTACCTTCATTTGCGTCATTCTCCTCACAGATTTGTCGAGCCGTGCGTCGACTCGACCTTTGTTCTCTTGGGCTAGATAGCGGGTAGAGACATCGGAAAACAGGTTAAAATCGTCACATTGGCAATAAACGACGTCGGGTTTTTTCGTTTTCGGTTTGAAGGTCAGTCTGTTGCCCGATCAAGGCAGGATTTTCCCTTGCCCCGAACTGGTTCGCGCAGGCGGATCGCGATCCGTTTGTCAGCGTGAATCGGAAGCAAAAGCTGTCGCATCCTGCAGGCACCTGAACGCTTGCGGTGCAGGGTCAGCCTTGCGATACCGGGGGCAACCCTGCGGTGCTGCACCTTGCCCGCCAATCCATTTGTGGACGTCTTCCTTTGCCCGGAAACCGCCTTTTCGACCATGCGATCCTTCTGGCGGGTGTTGTTGTCATGACTGGCCCAGTTGGTCTTTTGATCTGGGAATTGATGGCCGGGTTTGATCCTGCGGCGCTGTGGTCGCTTTTTGCGGATATCTGGCGCGGCGGGCGTAGCGGCACCGGCATCGGGGCCGGGGCGATGATGCGGAATTCGATGATCCTGGCGCTGGGGGTTGCGGTTGTGAAATGCACGATCTCGCTGCTGGCTGCCTATGCGCTGGTGTTTTTTCGACTGCCGCGTAGCGGGCTCATCTACGGTGTGATCCTGGTGCCTATGTTCTTTCCCATCGAGACCCGTATCCTGCCCACATTCGCCGTCACAAGCGATCTGGGGCTGTTGAATTCCTATGCCGGAATGATTCTGCCGATCACCGCCAGCGGGCTGGGTGTTCTGGTCTTTCACCAGTTTCTGCGGCAAGTTCCGGGCGAGTTGATCGAGGCCGCGCAGCTCGACGGGGCCGGGCCGCTGCGTGTTCTGTTCGATATCATTCTGCCGCTCTCGTTGCCGATGATGATGGCGCTTTTTGCGATCCTTTTTGTGCTGGGCTGGAACCAGTATGTCTGGCCGATCATGATCACCACCACGAGCCAGGATCATGACACATTGGTTCGTGGCATGGCCTATGCGGGCTTTGGCGGACAGGCGGGCATGGCGCTTGCGCTGTTGTCGTTGCTGCCGCCTGCGCTTGTGGTGATCGTGTTGCAGCGCTGGCTGATGCGGGGCCTGACCACAGGTATCCACTAAGGCGCTGGCGGTCCCAATCGGGCGCGTTATCCGTTAGAGTGAATTCTACGATGATCCGGTAACGGAGGTAATCATGGAAAAAGTGCTTGGTTTCGGCGGATTCTTCTTCCGCTCTGACGACCCCAAGGGGCTGGCGCGGTGGTATCGGGATCTGCTCGGCATCGATCTGGTGCCAGACGACTATGACACCCCATGCTGGCAGCAACAGGCTGGCGCGACCGTATTTGCCCCGTTCGACAAGGTCACCGAATATTTCGGGAACTCCGAAAAGCAGTTCATGCTGAATTTCCGGGTCCGCGATCTGGACGCGATGATCGCGCAGTTGCAGGCTTCAGGGATCGAGGTGCGCCGGGATCCGGATTCACCCTACCCGAATGGCAGCTTTGCCTGGCTCAACGACCCCGAGGGCAATCCGATCGAGTTATGGGAACCTGCGGAGTAGGGGCTTGGGTGCAGGTAGATTGGCCCGGGGCTCCGCCCTTCCGGTCGCCGGGTCCTCCACCGGAGGCCCCGCCGCTGGCAGAATCAGCGGTTCGCGCCCGGAACCCACAAAACATCGTCCTTGCCACCATTATTGGCCTGCCGCGCGGCCACGAAGAACCAGTCGCTGAGGCGGTTGAGATATGTCACGGCGGCCTCGTTGATCGGCTCATGACTGGCAAGCTCGACGGCCATCCGCTCGGCGCGGCGCGACACAGTGCGGCAGACATGCAGGCTGGCGGCCAGGCGCGATCCCCCGGGCAGAATGAAACTGCGCAGCGGCTCCAGATCGGCGTTCATCATGTCGATCTCGCCCTCAAGCCGTTCGGTCTGCGTGGCGCTCATACGCAGGGGCGGGTATTCGGCATCGGCATCCTTGTCCATGTCGGGACGGCACAGGTCGGCACCCAGATCAAACAGATCGTTCTGGATATGTGACAGGGCCTCATCCAGCGCGCCTTCGGCATCCAGCCGCGCGACGCCGACGAAGGAATTCAGCTCATCCACCGTGCCATAGGCCGCCACGCGCCCCGAGAATTTGTCGACCCGGTCGCCATTGCCAAGGGCGGTCTGGCCGCCATCGCCGGTGCGGGTGTAGATCTTGTTGAGAACGACCATCGCCTCAGCCCCCCTGATTTCGCAGATACACGTAAAGCACCACAAGGCAGACGGCGATAAACTGGAACAGCAGCCGCAGCCGCATCATCTTGTTGCCATGTTTGGCGTTGAACTCGCCACCTTTGGCGAAGCCGCCGATCCCGAGCATCAGAACGACGACAACCGCCGCCATTGCCAGCCCCAGTATGCCCAGTAACAGACTGTCCATGCCGCCCTCACATATTCCATGTTCTGCCCCTTCACCTAGCGGGTCGGGGCGAAAAAGCGAACCGGTTTTTACATTACATCTGCGACAGGATGCGGTCGCTGGCCCGTGTCGACAGAATGCGGCGGAGGATCGCAGCGAAATAAGTGGGTGTTGTCACATAATACCGCGCGCGCGGGCGTTTGGCCTCAGCCGCATGGGCCAGCTTGGCGGTCACTGCCGAGGCTGGCAGTTCGAACCTGTCCTTGCCGGTGCCCTCGTAAAGGCGCTTGAGTAGGGTATCCTCATATTGCTGTTTCAGCGCCGAGGCTTCCCAGTTGATGAACCGCTCGAAGACCGGGATCGCCTTTTCGCGGATTTTTGAGGTGACCGGGCCGGGCTCGATCAGGATCACGTCGATGCCCGATCCGCGCAGTTCGAGGCGCAGCGTGTCGCTCAAGCCTTCCAGCGCGTATTTCGTGGCCACATAGGCGCCGCGCCACTTGAAGGCGACAAGTCCCAGCACCGAGGAATTCTGGATGATCCGGCCATGCCCCTGCGCCCGCATGACGGGAACCACACGGCGCGTCAACTCATGCCAGCCAAAGAAGTTGCTTTCGAAGATATAGCGCAGACCGTCGGTCGGCACGTCCTCAACCGCACCGGGAAGGCCGTGCGCGCCGTTGTTGAACACCACGTCCAGCGTTCCGCCTGTCGCGGTCAGAACCTCCGCCAACCCCGAGGCGATGCTATCAGTGTCGGCATAGTCGATTCTGGGGCTGTCGAAGCCCTGCGCGCGCAGCCGGTCGCAGTCGCGCTGGTTGCGGCATGAGGCAAAAACATGCCAGCCCCGCGCACGCATGCCGTGTGCCGCATCAAGTCCGATGCCCGAAGAACACCCTGTGATCAGAATGGTTTTCCGCATGTCGCCTCTTGCCCGTACCCGAGGTCTCTATGACCGCAGAGCGGGATTGGCGCAATGCGCTGTCAAGTTCAGTTTGCGTTTTTGCTGACCAGTGATGCCGCAATCCAACCAATCTGCCGTTCGGGCAGAACCCGCAGCCGCAGCCAGCCGGTACCCGAGCTATCCAGCACCTCGACCTGGTGGCCGATATTCAGGCGGGTGATCACCGGATAGATTGTGCCGGGGCCGTCGCGCATGTTGACGCGGGTGCCGGTGATTTCGCGAATGTCGCGCTGAGGTTCGGCAAGCGTCGTTGCGAGCGGCTGCTCTGGCGCCTGCGCATCCGTCACGGTCTCGGCGGACAGCAGACCCTCTTGCAGAGAGGCCAGCGTGACCGTGTCTTCGGCCGGGGTCTGGAACAGGCTGTCAGAGCCACTGATGACGTTGACCTGCGCCAGTCGGGTCAGCGCGTCCGACGCCTCGGGCTCGGGTGTCGTGGGTTGGACAGGCCGGGTGGTGGGCTGCGGTTCGATAACCGGTTCCGAAACAAGCTCTGGCGCAGAGGAGGCGATCCTGACGGGTGGTGTTTCGGCGCTTGGGGCTTGCGCCACCGGTTCGGGCTTTGGTCCGCGCACACCGCGCGGTTCGAAATCCGCGCCGCCACTGAGTTCATAAAAGGCAAAGCCCATGAAAGCAAAAGATACAATAACCAAGCGCATGGCGCGCCTCCCCGTACTAAATAAACAACTGGAATCAGCAGCAGACTTAACTTCCCCACCCTACCATAACCGGGCTTTGGAGTCGAAATACCGGGGAGGATTCGCGGACTGGTCCCCATAAGCTGTGGAAAACCCGCCGGGTGCTGTGGGAAAACACATACGCTCGCTTTACGCCCGGCGCTTGGCGGCGTATCACATCATATATGAGCGATACGATCGACGACCCCAACATGAAGTTGCCCGAACCCGGTTCCGAAGTGGCCGAACCGCTGCGCCGCGCCATTGGCGAGCGCTATCTGACCTATGCGCTGTCCACTATCATGCACCGGGCGCTGCCCGATGCGCGCGACGGGCTAAAGCCGGTGCATCGGCGCATATTGTTCGCGATGCGGGAACTGCGGCTGAACGCAACGGGCGGATTCCGCAAGTCGGCCAAGATCTCGGGCGACGTGATGGGCAACTATCACCCGCATGGCGACGCCGCGATCTATGATGCGATGGCGCGTCTGGCGCAGGACTTCAACGTGCGCTACCCGCTGGTCGACGGGCAGGGCAATTTCGGCAATATCGACGGTGATAACCCGGCGGCTTCGCGATATACCGAGGCGCGGATGACCATCGTGGCCGAGGCGCTGCTGGAAGGTCTGAACGAGGATGCGGTTGATTTCCGGGAAAACTACGATGGCACGCTCACCGAACCAGTGGTGCTGCCAGCGCAATTCCCCAACCTGCTGGCCAACGGATCAAGCGGGATCGCGGTGGGGATGGCCACCAACATCCCGCCCCACAATATTGCCGAGCTTTGCGACGCCTGCCTGCATCTGATCAAGACGCCCGACGCGCGCGACGACACGCTGCTGAACTACGTGCCGGGCCCCGATTTCCCCACCGGTGGCATCATTGTTGAGCCGCCCGAGAACATCGCGCAAGCCTATCGCACCGGGCGCGGCAGCTTCCGGCTGCGCTGCAAATACGAGGTCGAGGATCTGGGTCGCGGCCAGTGGCAGATTGTGGTCACCGAAATCCCTTATCAGGTCCAGAAATCCAAGCTGATCGAAAAGATCGCCGAGGTGATCCAGACCAAGAAAATCCCGATCCTCGGGGATGTGCGTGACGAAAGCGCCGATGACATCCGCCTGATCCTCGAACCGCGGTCCAAGAATGTGGACCCCGAGGTGCTGATGAACATGCTCTACCGCAACTCGGACCTCGAGGTGCGGTTCTCGCTCAACATGAATGTGTTGATCGACGGGGTCACGCCCAAGGTCTGCTCGATGAAAGAGGTGCTGCGCGCCTTCCTCGATCACCGGCAAGAGGTGCTGCTGCGCCGCTCGCGCTATCGGTTGGGCAAGATCGATCATCGGCTGGAAGTGCTGGAAGGCTTCATCGTTGCCTTCCTCAATCTGGACCGGGTGATCGACATCATCCGCTATGACGACGACCCCAAGGCGGCGCTGATGCGCGAGGATTGGGGCAAGGATCATGTCCGCGCCACCGACGAGAGTGACTATGTCTCGCCGCCGCTTGGTGAGGGCGAACTGAGTGAGGTTCAGGTCGATGCCATCCTCAACATGCGCCTGCGCAGCTTGCGGCGTCTGGAAGAGATGGAACTGATCCGCGAACGCGACGCCTTGATGGAGGAACGCGCCGGGATCGAGGATTTGCTCGACAGCACCGATCTGCAATGGGCCCGCATCGCCGAACAGCTGCGCGAGACCCGCAAGACCTTTGGCAAGGACTATGAGGGCGGCGCCCGCCGCACCCGCTTTGCCGAGGCGGGCGAGGTTGA
The DNA here is from genome assembly GCF_023502395.1 of Ruegeria spongiae. Classification (GTDB taxonomy): domain Bacteria; phylum Pseudomonadota; class Alphaproteobacteria; order Rhodobacterales; family Rhodobacteraceae; genus Ruegeria_C; species Ruegeria_C spongiae. The sequence goes on from NZ_JAMFMB010000016.1 coordinate 107,747, forward strand.
AGAGGTGCCGCTTGAGGCGATGATCGACCGCGAGCCGATCACGGTTGTGTGCTCGCAGATGGGCTGGGTCCGGGCGATGACCGGCCATATCGATCTGAAACGCGAATTGAAGTTCAAGGATGGCGACGGCCCGCGCTTTATCTTCCACGCCGAAACCACCGACCGGTTGCTGGTTTTCGCCAGCAACGGGCGGTTCTATACGGTGAGCGCGTCCAATCTGCCTGGTGGGCGCGGTATGGGTGAGCCGCTCAGGCTGATGGTCGATCTGCCCAACGAGGCCGAGATCATCGACATCCTGATCCACAAACCCGACCGCAAGCTGCTGGTGGCCTCCAGCACGGGCAACGGCTTTGTTGTGCCCGAGTCCGAGGTGGTGGCCCAGACCCGCAGCGGCAAGCAGGTGCTGAACGTCAAGGGCGACGACCGCGCGTTGATCTGCACGCCGGTGGCTGGCGACCACGTGGCGGTGGTGTCGGAGAATGGCAAGTTTCTTGTCTTCCCCACCGACGAACTGCCCGAGATGGGTCGGGGCAAAGGCGTGCGGCTGCAGAAATACAATATGGCGCGGGGCAAGCAGGGCTCGCTTGAACTGGATGGCGGGCTGAGCGACGTGACCACTTTCAACTGGGACGAGGGGCTGCGCTGGACCATGGGCGGCGACAAGACCCGGCACGAGGGGGATCTGACCCAATGGCTGGCCAAGCGGGCAGGGGTGGGCAAACGGCCCCCACATGGCTTCCCGCGCAACTACAAGTTCTCGTGAGCCGCCGAATGTTTGGAAGAAATCCGCTCAAGCCGCTTGGAGAAACGCCCCGGAGGTGGTCTAAGATCGCCCCTGAGGAACCAATCGAGACGGGACAACCATGATCCGCACATTTGCTTTTGCCGGTGGGCTTGCCCTGATGGCGGCCTGTACGCAGACCCAGATAGACGAAGCGCCCGAAGATCTGGGGGACTTCAAACTGCGCATCAACCACGTGGTTTCCGACAAGGCGGTCAAAGGCCCGGTGTCGCGTGACGCCTCGCCCGAGCAATGGAAGGCAGCGCTGACAAATGCCATCGAAACGCGGCTGGGGCGTTACGAGGGCAGGCAGGAATACGACATCGGCGTCTATTTGGGGGCTTATATGTTGGCCCCACCGGGTGTGCCGGTGATCTACAATCCCAAAAGCATCGCAATCGTGGATGTCTATGTTTATGACGTCGGACAGAAAAAGATGCTGGCCCGCGAGCACCGCATTCAGGTGCTCGAAGACACGACCGGCGAGAGCGCTCTGGTCGGGTCGGGGCATAGTCGCACCAAGGAGCAGCAGATCGCGGGCTTGTCGTTGAAAGTCGCCGATGCAATCGAGGAATGGCTGGCCGAAGAGCATAAGAAAGACGGCTGGTTCAATACCCGACCCGATACCGAAACCGCGGCGCAGTCAGAAAACCCGCCCGGCAGCTAGCGCGGCTGTACGGTTGCACTTGATTTTCCCTTTTGAACCAAATATCCCGCGCGCGCAGACGCTAACCGGGACCTGGGGTCCCCCAAAACGCAAAAGGGCGCCA
>NZ_JAMFMB010000017.1 GCF_023502395.1 Ruegeria spongiae
CCTCTGACTTACCTTGCCTATTCCATCAACGCCATTTTACGAGATTGAGTTGCGGATCTATTTGGCGGGAACAGGGAGTTGAGTGGCGGCGTTCAGTTTCTGCCAGTCGAACGTGACACCAACACCCGGAACATCAGACGCGATCGCTAGGTGGCTCTCAACCACCAGAGGACGCGTCGTGTAGCTGTCTATTGGAAAGGAATGCACCTCGATCCAGTCTGCATTGGAACGGGCTGAGACAAGGCTTACATGCAGCTCCTGCATCCCATGACTGCAGACAGGCAATCCATGGGACAATGCACGTTCCGCAACCTGAAGAAAACCGGTGATGCCACCGCAATTCGAGGCGTCGGGCTGGATGTAGCTGAGTTGTGACCGTGCGAAGGCCTGGTCAAACTCATGGATGGTGTGCAGGTTCTCGCCCATGGCAAGCGGCATACCGGTGGCCTCGGCGATCTGACCATAACCGGCATAGTCATCCGGGATCGTCGGCTCTTCGAACCACAGCAGGTCGAAAGACGCAAACGCCTCGGCCGCCGCAATCGCCTGCGGCACGGACATCGAATAATTTGCATCCACCATGAACGCAATATCGGGTCCGATCAGGTCGCGAACGGCTTTGATGCGGGCCACATCCTCGGCCAGGGTCGGTTGCCCGATCTTGATCTTCACCCCGTTGAAGCCGCAATCCAGATATCCCTGAACGGATGACAGCAGTTTTGGCAGCTCAAAGCCCAGATCAATGCCCCCGCAATAGGCCTTGCAGGATCGCCCTGCCCCACCCGCCATTTTCCAGAGCGGCTGACCGCTGTGCTTGCCCCGCAGGTCCCACAGGGCAATGTCGATGGCAGAGATGGCGAATGAGGCAATGCCGCCGCGCGCCACGTAATGCACATGCCATTGCATCGCCTCATAGAGGCCTTCGACGGCATCCGCCTGCTGACCTATCAGAAACGGCGCCAGATCGTGGTCGATCATCGCAACAATGGCATGCCCGCCCTTGCCACCGGTATAGGTGTAACCGGTACCCTCGCTGCCATCGGCAAGGCACACCGTCGCGGTGACAAGCTCGAAGAAATGATGATCGCCATGCTTCGCATCGACCAGCACTTCGACCAGCGGAATGTGGAACAGCCGCGTTTTGATGGCGGTGATGCGGCTCACGATGAAGGTCCTTGGATGGCGCCCATAGATTTGAGACCGGCTTTCCCGCCGACCGGTTCTGTTCGCCGGAGCAGGGCTGGTCGCGACTGCAGGTCAAACATCTCAATTCCCCAAAGTTTGGTATGACAAAATTTCACCCCAGTTAACGGCCCCGAGTCACGCAATGTCAATAAGCGCTCAAATTAGGCCTGCGAACGCCAGCATTTTTGCTTTAGGTCTGACTGACCTAAAGACCCAGCGGCACTTTTGGTCCTATCAAAGTGTGAATTTCCGACACCCCTCCGGCCCACGGCGCGCATGAGGGCCGGGCGCAAACCCGTAATGTGATGCCAAAACGTGCCCATTCTTGGAAATACAACACGCACACTGGCTGAAACCGGACCCGGGCGCGGAATAGGAGTTGCGGCGGGGGCCAAGGGCAAGGCATCCTCGGCAGCATGAAAAACGATATTCTGAAACGTCTGCGGTATTCTCTGGGCAAGGACGCAGGTGCTGCCTCAGTCCAGGACTGGCGCATGGCGCTCTCACTGGTTCTGCGCGACCAACTTGTTGATGTCTGGCTTGACAGCGCGCGCAGGGCCGAGGTCAACGCGTCCAAGCGGGTGTACTACCTGTCGATGGAGTTCCTGATCGGACGCCTGATCGAAGACATGATCTCGAACCTCGGACTCGACGCTGCGGCCCGCGACGCGGTCGAGGCGCTGGGACAGGATTACGACATGATCGTGCATGACGAGCCGGATGCGGCGCTTGGCAATGGCGGGCTTGGTCGTCTGGCCGCGTGTTTCATGGATTCGCTGGCAACGCTGGGCATCCCTGCCTTCGGCTACGGTATCCGCTATGAGCATGGCCTGTTCGAGCAGAGCTTTGTCGACGGCGCGCAGGCTGAAAGCCCCGAGACCTGGCTGTCGCAGCGCCACGTGTGGGAATTCGAACGCCCCGAGGTGCAGCACCGCATCGGGTTCGGTGGCCATGTAAGCCGCGACGGCGGGCGCGCGACATGGCATCCCGACAATATGGTGGTTGCCACAGGGTACGACACGCCGGTGGTGGGCTGGCAGGGCGAATGGGGCAACACGTTGCGGCTGTGGTCGGCAAAGCCCGTGAACCCGTTCGACCTGGAAAGCTTCAACCGCGGAGATTACCTCGCCGCCAGCCGATCCGAGGCACTGGCGCGCACGATCTCACGCGTCCTCTATCCCGATGACACCACCGAGAACGGCAAGGAATTGCGGTTGAAGCAGGAGTATTTCTTTACCGCTGCCTCGATCATGGACCTCATGTGCCGCCACATGGAAGAAGATGGCGACATTCGCGCATTGCCCGAACATGTGGCGATCCAGCTCAACGATACCCACCCCGCCATTGCCGGACCGGAACTGGTGCGGCTGCTGGTGGACGATCACGGATTGGCGATGGCCGAGGCGATCACGCTGGCCCGCCGCTGCCTGGCCTATACCAACCACACCCTTCTGCCCGAAGCGCTGGAACGCTGGCCCGAGGGGCTGTTCGCGCGCGTGCTGCCCCGGCACCTCGAGATCATTCGCGAGATCGAGGCGGCGCAACAGGCCGAATTCCCCGGCAGCCCGCACATTCTGGAACATGGCGACGTCTGCATGGGCGAGCTGGCCTTTGTGATGGCGCATAAGGTCAATGGCGTCTCGGCCCTGCATACCGACCTGGTCAAGAAAACGGTCTTTGCCGAGCTGCACCGCATCCACCCCACGCGCATCGTGAACCAGACCAACGGCATCACGCCCCGCCGGTGGCTGCACGGCTGCAACCCCGCGCTGCGCGATCTGATTACGCAGCAACTGGGTGACACCTGGGTCAGCGATCTGGAACAGCTTGCCGCGCTGAAAGCCAAACGCTCTGACACGAGCTTTATCCAGGCGTTCCAGCAGGCCAAGCGCAGCAACAAGGTGGCATTGTCCAATTGGATCAGCGAGACCTGCGGGGTTGCTTTGGACCCCGACGCGATGTTCGACGTGCAGATCAAGCGTATTCATGAATACAAACGGCAATTGATGAACCTGCTGGAAACGGTCGCGCTCTGGAACGAGATGCGCGACGATCCCGACAGGGACTGGACCCCGCGCGTGAAGATCTTTGGCGGCAAGGCGGCGCCGGGCTATGTTCTGGCCAAGCAGATCATTCATCTGATCAACGATGTCGCCCGCGTGGTGAATGCCGACCCCGCCACAAAGGGGCGGCTCAGGATCGTGTTTCCGCCAAACTACAATGTAACGATGGCAGAACGGCTGATCCCCGCCGCCGATCTGTCGGAGCAGATCTCGACCGCGGGCAAAGAGGCGTCGGGCACCGGCAATATGAAATTTGCCCTGAACGGCGCGCTGACCATCGGGACACTGGACGGCGCCAATGTCGAGATCCGCGATCATGTCGGCAGCGAGAACTTCTTTCTGTTCGGACTGACCGCCAGCGAAGTGGTGGACCGCCGCCATCAGCACGGTTTCTCGCGCGCCGCGATCGAGGCCAGCCCGCGCCTGCAGCGGGTGCTAGGACAGATATTCGAGGGACGCTTCTCGCCCGAGGATCCCCATCGCCATCACGGTCTGATCGGGATGCTGTATGACCATGACCATTTCCTGGTGACCTGTGATTTCGACAGCTATTACGACACCCAGCGCCGCGCCGATGTCGTCTTTCAGAACTCGCGGAACTGGGCGTCGATGGCGCTGATGAACACCGCCAGCATGGGGTGGTTCTCGTCGGATCGCACGATCCAGGGATATGCCAGAGACATCTGGCAGGCGGACGCACCAAGATCGGCGCTGGAGCGCTCCGCATGAACATGACGGCAGAACTTGTCGACCCAGCCGAGGCAGCCGCGCTGATCGCGGGGCAGCACGGTGACCCGTTTGCCGTGCTCGGACTGCACCGGTTGGACGACAGGCTGGTGCTGCGTGCGCTGCGGCCCGAGGCGGATGGGGTCGAGGTTCTGGAGGTCAGGACAGGCCGCAAGCTTTGCGCGCTCGAACCGGTGGCGAAAGGTCTGTTTGCCGGGGTGATTCCGCGCCGCAAGAACCGTTTCGCCTACAAGCTGCGCCTGAGCCGGGGTGGCGACGTCTGGGAAGAATACGACGCCTATGGCTTTGGACCGCGATTGGGCGATCTGGATGAATATCTGCTGGGCGAGGGTACCCACCGCCAGCTCTGGCGCGCGCTTGGCGCTCATGTCGGGAGCCATGAAGGCGTCGAAGGCACGCATTTTGCGGTCTGGGCCCCCAACGCCGCGCGGGTTTCCGTTGTCGGCGATTTTAACGGTTGGGACGGTCGGCGCAATGTGATGCGGCGGCGCGGGGCCACCGGGATACACGAGATATTCCTGCCCGGCATCACCGACGGGGTGACCTACAAATACGAGATCCTCGATGGCGATCACGCCTTGCTGCCCCTCAAAGCCGATCCGGTCGGTTTTGGCGCCGAGCATCCACCGAAAACCGCCTCGATCGTGCGGGATCTGAGCGGCTATGACTGGGCCGACGCGGGCTGGATGCAGTCACGCGGCGCGCAGCAGAAGATCGACCAGCCGATCTCGATCTATGAGGTGCATCTGGAAAGCTGGCGGCGTGTACCCGAAGAGGGCAACCGGTCGCTCAGCTACCTAGAGCATGCGCAGCAGCTGGTGGGCTATGCGCGCGACATGGGCTTCACCCATATCGAGTTGACGCCGGTGTCCGAGTATCCGTTCGGTGGGTCCTGGGGATATCAGCCGGTGGGGCTCTTTGCGCCCACCTCGCGTTTTGGCGCGCCGAACGATTTTCGCGCCTTTGTCGAGGCCTGTCACGCGGCGGGCCTGGGCCTGATCATCGACTGGGTGCCGGGGCATTTCCCGAGTGATGAACACGGGCTGGCCCGGTTCGACGGCCCCGCGCTCTATGAACATGCCGACCCAAAGGAAGGCTACCACCCCGACTGGAACACGCTGGTCTACAATTATGGCCGCAGCGAGGTTCAGAACTTTTTGATCGCCAATGCGCAGTTCTGGTTCGAGGAATACCATATCGACGGGCTGCGCGTGGATGCGGTGGCCTCGATGCTCTATCGCGACTATTCCCGCAAAGACGGCGAGTGGATTCCCAATCAACATGGCGGGCGCGAAAACCTCGAAGCGATCGCCTTCATGCAGCGCATGAACGAAACGGTCTACGGGGCTGATGACACCATCATGACCGCAGCCGAGGAATCCACCGCCTTTCCAGGGGTCAGCGCGCCTACCGATACGGGTGGGTTGGGCTTTGGCTTCAAATGGAACATGGGGTGGATGAACGACACCCTGCGCTACATGTCCGAAGATCCGATCAACCGGAAATACCATCACGACAAGATGACCTTTGGCCTGCATTACGCGTTCTCGGAGAACTTCATCCTGCCGCTCAGCCATGACGAGGTCGTGCATGGCAAGGGCTCGCTTCTGGGCCGGATGCCCGGGGATGACTGGCAACGCTTTGCAAACCTGCGCGCCTATTTCGGCTTCATGTGGGGGCATCCCGGAAAGAAGCTGCTGTTCATGGGCGGCGAATTTGCCCAGGCGCAGGAATGGAACAACGAGACCAGCCTTGACTGGCACCTGCTCGACCAAGCGCCCCATCGCGGGATGCAGGCTCTGATACGCGACCTGAACCATTTCTATGCCAAGACGCCCGCGCTCTATCAGCGCGACAGTGACCCCGAGGGGTTCCGGTGGGTCGATGGCGGCAATCAGGCGGATTCGATCCTGTCCTGGCTGCGTTTTGGCGATGAGGGCACACGCCCGGTGCTGGTGGTCGCCAATTTCACACCGGTGCCGCGCGAGGGATTTCGGATTGGCGTGCCGCAATCGGGCCACTGGGATGAGCGGCTGAATTCCGATGCTGCGATCTATGGCGGCAGCGACATGGGCAACCCGGGCGGCAGGCACTCGCACGAGATCGCCGCGCACGGATTTTCGCATTCCATCGAGATCTCCGTGCCGCCGCTGGCCACGGTATTCTTTGAACTGGCGGAGAACCGGCACGCCTGAACCAAGAGCCGGAGGGAGGCGATCATGAAAGAAGACAGGTTCGGATTGGCGCGGCAGACCATGGCCTTTGTGCTGGCCGGAGGGCGCGGCAGCCGCCTCAAGGAGATGACCGATATTCGCGCCAAACCCGCCGTCTATTTCGGCGGCAAGACCCGGATCATCGATTTTGCCCTGTCCAATGCCGTCAATTCCGGCATCCGCCGTATCGGCGTGGCAACGCAATACAAGGCCCACAGCCTGATCCGCCACATCCAGCGCGGTTGGAGCTTCTTTCGGGCCGAGCGCAACGAAAGCCTCGATATCCTGCCCGCTTCGCAACAGCTGGATGAAAACAACTGGTACAAGGGCACCGCCGATGCGGTGACCCAGAACATCAAGATCATCGAGGGCTATGGCCCGAAATACGTCCTGATCCTGGCAGGAGACCATATTTACAAGCAGGACTATTCGCTGATGATCGAGCAGCACGTGCGCTCGGGCGCGAAAGTGACCGTGGGTTGCATTGCCGTTCCGCGCGACGAGGCCAGGGGTTTCGGCGTGATGGCCGTGGACGAAAACGACAAGATCCTGGATTTCGTCGAAAAACCCGCCGAACCGCCAACCATGCCCGGCGACCCGACAAAATCGCTCGCCAGTATGGGGATCTATGTTTTTGAGGCAGAGTATCTCTATGAGGTTCTGAAAAGGGATGCCGCCAATCCGCACTCAAGCAATGATTTCGGCAGCGACATCATCCCGGAAATTGTCGCGTCAGGCGGCGCGCAGGCCCATCCGTTCAGCCGCTCCTGTGTGATGTCCGGGCTCGAGACCGAGCCGTATTGGCGCGATGTTGGCACCATCGACGCCTACTGGCAGGCCAATATCGATCTGACCGATTTCAAGCCCGAGCTGGACATCTATGCCACTGACTGGCCGATCTGGACCTATTCGGAACTGACTCCACCGGCAAAGTTCATCCACAACGAAGAAGGGCGGCGGGGACAGGCCGTTTCGTCGATGGTGTCGGGGGGCTGCATCATCTCGGGCTCGACGCTGTATCGCTGCCTTTTGTTCACCGGTGTCCGAACCCATTCCTATTCACAGCTTGAAGGTGTCGTGGCGCTTCCTTATGCCGAGGTCGGGCGCCGCGCCTACCTGAAGAACGTCGTGATCGACCGGGGTGTAAAAATACCACCCGGCCTGATCGTCGGCGAGGATGCAAAAAGCGATGCAAAGCGGTTTCGGCGCTCGGATAACGGGATATGTCTGATCACGCAGGACATGATCGACAAGCTGGAAGGGTGACATGCAGGTCTTGATGGTCGCATCGGAATGCGCGCCTTTTGCCAAAACCGGCGGGCTGGCGGATGTTGTGGGCGCGCTGCCCGCCGCGCTCGCGTCCCTAGGCGTCGAGGCGCAGGTTTTGATGCCCGCCTACCCATCCCTGTTCCCGCTGCTGCCCCAAGGCGAAGAGGTGGCCAGATTTGACGACCTGCCCGGCGGCACCGGGCGGCTGATGCGGGTGACCTCTGATGGCGTGCCGTTGCTGCTGCTTGATGCGCCGCAGCTCTTTGACCGGCCCGGCGGGCTTTACGTCGATGAAAACGGGCGGGACTGGCCCGATAACGATCTGCGCTTTGGTGCGCTGTCGCAGGCTGCAGCACGGGTCTGTACGGGCGTCATCGACGGGTACCAGCCCGACATCCTGCACGCGCATGACTGGCAGGCGGCCCTTGCGCCGGTCTATCTGAAAATGGACGGTCGGTCAGAGCCACGCTCGGTCTTCACCATCCACAACATCGCGTTTCAGGGCCGTTTCGGCCCGCAGGCGCTTGGCCCGCTGGGCCTCAAACGCGACTGGTTCCATCCTGAAGCGCTCGAATATCACGGCGATCTGAGCTTTCTCAAGGGCGGGTTGATGTTCGCCGACCGCATCACCACCGTCAGCCCGACCTATGCCCGCGAAATCCTGACACCGGAATTCGGCATGGGCCTCGACGGTGTGCTGCGCGCCCGCAACGCGGTCCTGAGCGGTCTGCTCAATGGGATCGACCTGAATAGCTGGAACCCCGCCACCGACGACAAGATCGCTCGCCCATACGACGCACGCAACCTGAAACGCAAAGCGGAGAACCGGGCAGCGATCTGTGATCGAATGGCGCTAGAGCCCAACGCGAGAGGTCCCTTGTTCTGCGTAATCAGCCGGTTGACCCAGCAAAAAGGTCTGGACGCGTTGCTGAGCGCGGTGCCGCATCTGGTCGCACGCGGTGCCCAGCTTGCCGTGCTTGGGGCCGGAGAGCCGGATCTGGAGGCCGGGTTCAGGCAGGCGGCGCAGGACCATACGGGCAGTGTCGGCGCGTTCATCGGGTATGATGAGCCCCTGTCGCATCTGTTGCAGGCCGGTAGCGACGCGATCCTGATTCCCTCGCGGTTCGAACCCTGCGGCCTTACCCAGCTTTACGGTCTGCGCTATGGCACTTTGCCGGTCGTCGCGCGAACCGGCGGGCTGGCCGACACGGTGATCGACGCCAATGTCGCAGCTCTTGCGGTCAAGGCGGCAACCGGATTTGTCTTTGACAATGTCAGCGCCGAGGGTCTGGCACAGGTGATCAATCGGGTGGTCGATGCCCATGCCGATCCCCGGCTCTGGCAAAACATGCAGCGCGCCGCGATGCGCCATCCGGTCGGTTGGGACGACAGCGCCAAGGGATATGCCGACCTCTATGCCGCGTTGGTCGCATGACATTTCAGGCGCGTATCTCCACCCGGTTTGAGCCGGGCAGCCCGCACCGTCTGGGCGCGCATTTCGACGGTGGGGGCACAAACTTTGCCGTGTTCTCTGAAAATGCGCAGCAGGTTTATCTGTGCCTCTATTCGGCGGATGGGCACCAAGAGGAACACCGCCTGCCGCTGCCCGAGCGTACGGGCGGCATCTGGCACGGCTATCTACCGGGGCTGCAGCCCGGTGCGCTATACGGATATCGCGTTGCGGGCCCTTATGATCCCGATCAGGGTCATCGGTTCAACATCAACAAACTGTTGCTCGACCCCTACACGCGCGAGATGTCAGGTGACTTCACCGATCACGGCGCAACATTCGGCTACCAGGTGGACGCGCCGCAGACGGATCTGTCTTTCGACGCCCGCGACAGCGCGGGTTATGTGCCGAAATCGATTGTACCCGATCCCGCCATATATGCCCCCGATGCAGAGCCCCTTGCGCGCGGATGGGACAACACGGTGATTTACGAGGCACATGTCAAGGGTGCCACCATCCGCAACCCGGCCGTCCCGGACGCGCTGCGCGGCACGTTCGACGGGTTGGGTTCACCGCAGATGCTGGACCACCTGAGCGCGCTCGGGATCACCACGATCGAACTGCTGCCGGTGCAGGCCATCAAATCCGAAAGCGCCTTGATCCGGCGCGGCCTCGTGAACTACTGGGGCTACAACACCATCGGGTTCTTCGCGCCCGAGCCGCGGTATCTGGGGCCCGCCGGTGTGCTAGGCTTCCGCGCGATGGTGGAGCGGTTTCACACCGCCGGGATCGAGGTGATCCTGGACGTGGTCTATAACCACTCGGCCGAAGGCGATCACCTTGGCCCGACGCTGTCATTCCGGGGCCTCGACAATGCCGCCTATTATCGACTGCTGGACGGCCAGCCGCGCTATTATGTCAACGACACCGGATGCGGCAACACGCTGGATGTGCGCCACCCGATCGTGACCCGTCTGATCCTGGACAGCCTGCGGCATTGGGTTCAGGTCATGGGGGTCGACGGATTCCGCTTCGATCTGGCGACCACGCTTTGCCGGGAAGATCACGGTTTCGACCGACGCGGCGGGTTTCTGGATGCGCTGCGTCAGGATCCTGTTCTGAGCGCCGTCAAGCTGATCGCGGAACCCTGGGACATCGGCCCCGGCGGGTATCAGCTGGGCAGTTTCCCGGCAGAGTTTGCCGAGTGGAACGACCGGTTCCGTGACACCGTGCGTCGGTTCTGGCACGGCGACCGGCAGAGCGCTCAGGATCTGGGTTCTGCCTTGCTGGGCTCTGCCGATATCTTTGATACCCAAGGCAGGCGGGTCTGGTCTTCGATCAATTTCGCCGCCGCCCATGACGGGTTTACTCTGGCCGATACCACGCGCTACGCGCAGCGCCACAACCACGCCAATGGCGAAGACAACCACGATGGCCACCACGCCAATTTCAGTGAGAATTTCGGCGTTGAAGGGCCAACCGACGACCCTGGCATCACCGCAGCGCGGCTCAGACGGCAGCGCAACCTGCTGGCAACAACGCTGCTGTCGCAGGGCACGCCGATGCTGCTGGCGGGTGACGAGGGCGGTCATTCAAAGCGCGGCAACAACAACAGCTATTGTCAGGACAACGAGGTCAACTGGATCGACTGGAGCGCGCTGGACAGTGATCTGATCGCCTTCACCGCCGCCCTTACCCGGTTTCGGCGCGACCATCCGGTGCTGCGGCAAAACAACTTTCTGCACGGGGCCATCAGAACCTCGGACGACAAACCAGATGTGGAATGGCGTGGCTTTGACGGCGCCGCGCTGAACTGGCGCGATCCTGGGCTGGCTTGCCTGTGCCTGCACCTGCGTGGCAATGCTGAAACGCCGCGCGGTACTGCCGAGACGGATGAGGTTCTGCTGGCCTTCAACCGGACCGGCGATCCGCAGGAATTGATCCTGCCACCTGCCTCGCGAGGCTGGGCGCGAGAAATTGACACCTCGGTGATGCAGCAGCGGCGACTGGCCCTGCCGGGTGTCTCAATCGTGGTTCCGCCTCACGCGATTGCCGCTTTTTGCCTGTCCGATGGGGCAGCGGAATGAGCCAGACCGACACGGATCTGCGTGATCTGGCACGCGCGCATGGGGTGCACACCGAATATACCGATCTGCAAGGCCAGCAACATCTGGCCGGTCCGGATACGTTGCGGGCGCTGCTGCGGGCGCTGGGTGTCGAGATCGGTTCAGAAAGCAAGCTGAGCGAGGCACTGCACCACACCCGGAACGAAAGCAGCCACCGCCAATTGCCGCGCGAACACATCGTCGAGGCCGAGCAGCCCAACTCCCTGCCCCTGCGTACGCCGTGCCAATGGTGCGTGACCAGTGAAACCGGCTCGGTGCTTGCCGAAGGGCGGGCGGATGGGGTGTTGAACCTGCCGGGCCTGCCCATCGGTTACCATCAACTGCACACCACGTTTGCGGATCATCGCGAAACCACCCGTATCCTCGCCCGCCCTGCGCGCGCACCCGATCTGCGGTCCCGTACCGCGCGACACCGCAGTTGGGGTATGACCGGCGCGCTTTATGGATTGCGTAGCGCAGAGAATGGCGGGCTGGGAAACTATTCCGACCTGAGCGCGGCGGCATCCTCACTCGGGGCGATGGGCGCGCAGTTTTTCGGCATTAACCCGGTGCATGCATTGGGCTGGGCGGATAGCGAGATCATAAGCCCCTATTCGCCGTCCCACCGGGGCTTTTTCAACACCGATCACATCGCGATCCAGGGCGGTCTGGGCCCGACGCCAAAGGGACCTCTGGTCGGTTATGCCGCATTCCGCAAGCTTCACGCAGCAGCGCTGGAACAGGCCTATGCAGCGTTCAAAACCCACGCCGACAAATCCGCCTTTCTCGACTGGCAACGCCAAGCCGGGCCGGAGCTTGCCGACTTTGCCTGCTTCGAGGCCTTGAGCGAAACATGTGGACCTGACTTCCGAACCTGGCCGCAAAATCTCCGACAGCCGGGGGCGGAGGCCAAGATGGCTGCGGGAGAGCGCTCAGAATTCCATGCCTGGCTGCAATGGCAAGCGGACGGTCAGATCGGCACAGCGCAACAAGCAGCGCAAGATGCGGGAATGTCGCTGGGGCTCTATCTTGACCTGGCGGTCGGACCGCGCCCCGACGGGGCCGAGGTCTGGATGAATGCCGCCACCATCGCGCGGGGTGTCACCATCGGCGCGCCGCCGGATCACCTGAGCCCCGAAGGCCAGTCCTGGGCGCTTGCCGCGCACGCGCCCGGTCCCCTGGCCGCCGCCAATTATGCCCCGTTCCGTGCCATGCTGCGCAAGCTGATGGGTACATGCGGCCTGCTCAGGATCGACCACGCGCTTGGTCTCGCCCGCAGCTACTGGCTGCCGGATGATGGCAGCGCAGGTGGCTATGTTTCCCAGCCCTTCAAATCGCTACTGGCGGTGATACAGATCGAGGCCGCACGCGCGGGATGCGTGGTAATCGGCGAGGATCTGGGCCTTGTGCCCGCAGGTTTCCGCGACCAGATGAACGCTACGGGGCTGTACAGCTATGCGGTCTGGCAGTTCGAAACCCGCTCTGACGGGGCCATCCTGCCCGCTGGCAGTCTCGCGCCATATGGGTTGGCCTGCTTTGGCACCCACGACACGCCGACGCTGAGCGGGTTCTGGCATGGCACCGATATCGAATGGTGGCGTCGGGTCGGCTGGCTGGATGATTCCGGGCGCGGCAGGCATCATGCGCACCGCGCCCGCCAGCGCGGCAGTCTGCGAAAGCTATGCGGCATCGCGCCCGAGGCGAGACTTGCAGACATCATCGACAAGGTTCACACGCAATTGGCCACCGCGCCATCCGAGCTTGTATCGGTCCAGCTTGACGACGCCCTTGCGGTAACCGAAGCCCAGAACCTGCCGGGAACGATTGACGCGCATCCCAACTGGCGCCGCCGCCTGCCGATCCCGGTCGAGGGATTTGCCGCATCCAGAGCGCTCCGGCATGTTGCCGACACGATGAATACCTCCCGTCCCACCGAACCCGTCCGCCAAAAGGAAGAGGCCCCGACATGACCATCCTGACTCAAGCCTGCACGCCTTTTGAGGGGCAGAAACCCGGCACCTCGGGGCTGCGAAAGAAGACAAAGGTGTTCATGCAGCCCGGATATGTCGAATGTTTCGTGCAGTCGATTTTCAACGCGATCGGTGGCCTCGACGGCAAGACATTGGTTGTGGGCGGCGATGGCCGATATTTCAACGCCGAAGCGATCCAGACCATTCTGCGCATGGCCGCGGCCAATGGCGCGGCCCGGGTAATTGTCGGGCGCGGCGGGCTGCTGTCGACCCCGGCGGCCTCGAACCTGATCCGGCAGCGGAGGGCGGATGGCGGGCTGATCCTGTCGGCCAGCCACAATCCCGGCGGGATCGACGCGGATTTCGGGCTGAAATACAACATCTCGAACGGCGGTCCCGCGCCTGAAAGCGTGACCGCCGCGATCTTTGAGCAGACTCAATCGCTCAGCAGCTACAAGACACTGGATACCGACGCTATCGACCTTGCCCAATTGGGGGAGGTTATGCTGGGGGGCCTGTGTGTCGAAATCGTCGATCCGGTATCGGATTATGCCGCTCTGATGCAGACGCTTTTTGATTTCGACGCCATCCGCGCGCTGATCTCTGGCGGTTTCTCCATACGCTTTGATGCGATGCACGCGGTCACCGGACCTTATGCCCGAACCATACTGGAGGACATGCTGGGCGCACCTGAAGGCGCGGTGCTCAATGGCGTTCCCTTGGTGGATTTCGGCAAGGGCCATCCCGATCCCAACCCGATCTGGGCGAAACCTCTGGTGGACATGGTCATGGCCAAGGATGGCCCCGATTTCGCGGCGGCCTCGGACGGAGATGGCGACCGCAACATGATCCTCGGGCGCGGTGTCTATGTCACGCCATCCGACAGCCTTGCGGTTCTGGCGGCCAATGCGCATCTGGCGCCGGGATATTCGCAAGGGCTGGCGGGCGTCGCCCGCTCGATGCCGACCAGCCGCGCCTGTGACCGCGTAGCCGAAGTTATGGGGATCGCCTGCTATGAGACCCCGACCGGCTGGAAGTTCTTCGGCAACCTGCTGGATGCGGGCCGGGCCACTCTGTGCGGCGAAGAAAGCGCTGGCACCGGCAGCGATCATGTGCGCGAGAAAGACGGGCTTTGGGCGGTGCTGCTGTGGCTCAACATCCTCGCGGTGCGGCAAATCAGCGTGCAGGAGATATTGCAGGACCACTGGCAGACTTATGGGCGGAACTATTATTCGCGCCACGATTACGAAGCGATTGCCACAGGCCCCGCGCAGGATCTGATGCAAAACCTGTCTGATACGCTCGCAGACTTGCCGGGCAGAACCGCCGGATCACTGGCCATCGAAACCGCCGACCAATTCACCTATCACGACCCCGTCGACGGATCGGTCAGCCACAATCAGGGCCTTCGGATCAGTTTCGCCGGTGGCGGGCGCGCTGTTCTGCGGCTGTCGGGAACCGGGACCGAAGGCGCGACATTGCGCATCTATCTGGAACTTTACGAGCCGCCAACGGGCAAGCTGGACATGGAACCGCAACAGGCATTGCGCAGCATTTCCGCAGCAACGCGCGCGCTGTGTCAGTTGACCGAGCGGACCGGTCGGACCGAACCCGATGTTGTGACCTAGCCGGAAAGGTGTATCTCAGACCTTGCTACCAGCCTTGGCGGCTGCCACCGAGGTGGCCCCGATCTGCGCCAGCGCGATGGAGGTTTCCTCGCTCAGAACCTCCCAGAGCTGTTGCAACCCCGCTTCGGCCCCGGCCGCGATGGCGAATTGAAGAATCCGGCCAAAAAAGACAAAGTCCGCACCCCTGACGAGAGCCTTGAGCGCGTCTTCGCCCGAACGCAACCCGCTGTCAAAGAACAGCGGATACTCCGCCCCGACGGCTTGGCGGATGTCGGACAAGGCGGAAATCGGCGTGGGCGCGCTATCCAACTGGCGCGCGCCGTGGCTTGAGACCTGAATGGCATCGACGCCCGCCTCTTTCAGGGCCACGGCGTCCTCGGCGTCCAGCACGCCTTTGACCACCAGATTACCGCTCCACATGTCGCGCAGGCGGGCAAGCGTGTCCCAGCTTGCCTTGGCGCGACTTTCGGTCCGGTCAAAGCTGTATCCCGCCATGTGGAAATTCGCCATCTGCGGACGCCCCTTGGCCAGCGCCGATAGCGACCAGCGCGGGTGCAGGGCGAAATCCAGAAACTGGCGGGGTCCGATGCGGAACGGCATGGTGAAGCCGTGGCGCAACTCGCGCGGGCGGCGACCCACTTCGGGCACATCGACGGTCAGGACCAGCGTTTCATATCCCGCATCCCGTGCCCGTTCCGCCAGTTTGAACGTGCCCGCACCGTCGCCGCTGAAATAGAGCTGGAACCAGGCATTGCCCTGCGCAGTTTCGATCATCTCTTCCATTGGTGTCGAGGCAACGGTCGACACACCCAGCGGGATCGAATAGCGCGCCGCGAGGCGGGCCAGCATCAGGTCCGCACCCGGGGCGGCAAGGTTACACATGCCCATCGGCGCGATGCCGAACGGGCGCTGTGCAGGCGTGCCGAAAACGCTGGTCGAAAGTGATCTGTCACTGACGTCGCGCAAGATGCGCGGGCGCAAGGTCATCGCATCGAGGGCCGCGCGGTTGCGGGTGGCCCCCACCTCTGTCCCCGCAGCTCCGTCGATATAGTCAAACACCATCCACGGCAGACGCCGCCGTGCAAGACGGCGGGCGTCCTCGGCGCTGTGGATGGCGCTTGCGCGCATCAGGCCTGAACGGCCTTCATGAAGCGGTCGCGGATCACCACCGGGTCCATCGTGATCACCGGGTTCTTGGCATTACCGCTGTCGCACTTGACGACGAGCACATGCATCTTGCCGCTGTCCAGCGCCTTTTGCAGAACCTCCCCGGTGTCCACATCCCGGCATTCGATGACGTTCTCGCAGCCACAGGCCTCGGCCACTTTGGCGAGCGAGGTCTTGCGGCCCGCATAGGTCGGCTGATCCCCTGTCGAACCATAAGACCCGTTGTCGATGATCATCAGGATGTAGTTATCCGCCACGTTGTTCGCGATGGTCGGCAAGGTACCCATATTGGTCAGGATCGAGCCGTCGCCATCAATGACGATCACCGGTTTGGGCTGCGCCAGCGCCAGTCCCAGCCCAATACTTGAGGCCAGCCCCATCGTGCCCAGCATGTAGAAATTGCTCGGCTGGTCGTCGATTGCGTGCAGCTCCTGGCTGGGGATACCGATATTGCAGACCACAAGCTGGTCGCGCAGGATCGGGGCAATCTCTTTCAAAATCTCGGAACGGATCATTGGTCGCCATAGCCTCCCCAGAAGTTGGCATCGGTCAGAATGGCGACCGGTTTGTTGCACATGAAGGTGTATTTCAGGATGTTGTCGAGTTCCTCGACGTCTTTCTGCCAGTGAAAATGATAGGTCGGGATATTCAGCTGCGCCAGCAACGCCTTGGTATGCACCGCCATCTCAACCTGACAGGCGACTGGCTCGCGCAGCTCGCCGCGATACGAAATCAGCATCGGTAAGGGCATCCGGTAATACTGGATCAATGTCGCCAGCGTGTTGAGCGTGACCCCGATCGCGGTGTTCTGCATGATGATCGCCGGGCGCTTGCCGCCCATCCAGGCCCCGGCGCACAGCCCCATACCCTCGTCTTCCTTGTTCGAGGGGATGTGAAAGATATCGTCGCGCTGATCAATCTCTTCGATCACCCCGGCCAGCTGTTTGCACGGCACGGTGGTCACGAACGAGATGTCATTGGCGACAAGATCATCCGCGATCTTCTTGTCGATATTCATGGTCTGCTTTGCCTTTTCGATTCGAGGCGCGTGGCGCCTTTTCAGGGTTGAGAATTGCGGTGGACATGCACCGCGCAATGGGCGTGCCGGACCACGCGCGCGGCGGTTGATCCGAGGAAATAGTCGCTCAGGCCAGGTTTGTGCGAGCCGATCACGATACAGTCGATGCCGCTGGAATTCGCGTAGTCGATGATGGTGCGCGCGGTGTGACCCTTGACGATCTCCGGCGAGATGCCTTCCGCACCCTCAAGTTTTTCCTCCAGCAACCGTCTTGCCTTTGCATAGCCTTCATTGACGACGGATTTGTCCAGATAGGCGCTGGCCGAGCCTTGCGGTGTCTCATAGACATGCAGCGCGATGATCTCGCACGTGCCGCCGCCAAGGGCCTGCGCCACCTTCAGCGTGTGTTGCGAAATGTCGTGATCAAGTGCCATCGGGACCAGAATTTTCTTATACATGTCCTGTCTCCATCGGGTGTTCGGGTTTCTCTATGCCCAAGGTGTTAGCACGATTTTCGGGGCAGAGACCGCACCTGCGCGCAAATTTTGGAACGCCTCGAACCCGTCGGCCAGCGGGCGTTCCTCGAACCAGTCCAGCGCTCCCAGACGGCCATCAAAGATGGCATGGGCCGTATCCCGGAAATCCTGCGCGGTGTAGGTGTAGGTGCCGATAAAGCGGATCTCCTGCAGGGTCATCCGGCGAATGTCGAGCCCGCCGCGATCCTCGCCCAGACCGACATGGGCGATCACGCCGCCCGGTGCGGCATGGTCCGAGGCCACCGCGCGCGTCGCGGCATAGCCCACCGCGTCGATCACCACCTCATGGAGGCCCTCGGCCCGGACCACCACATGCTGTCCGCACCGGTCCTGCAAATAGGCGCGACGCATCTCGTTTGGTTCGGTGATCACCACGTCTTCGACGCCCATCGCCTTTAGCACTAGCGCAGCCGCAAGGCCAATCGCCCCGCCCCCGATCACCAGCGCGCGCGCCTCCACGCCGGGGTGCAAGCTCTCCACCGCCAGTCTGACCGCGTGCCAACTGACCGCCAGAGGCTCGGCAAGGGCTGCCTTGGCCAATGGCACACCCTCCGGCACCTTGACCAGATTGGCTTCCGGCATGGCGACGTATTGCGCAAAAGCGCCCTCGCGTGGTGGCATCGAGATGATCTGACGGTCCGGGCAGATATTCTCGCGCCCTGCCCGACACGCAGCACAGGTGCCACAGCACACCAGCGGGTTGATCGTGACGCGGGAGCCATCACGCGCGCCACCGACAATGACTCCCGCCGCCTCATGCCCGAGGATCAGCGGGGCGGGGCGTCGCGCATCATGGCCCAGATAGGCGTGCATGTCCGAGCCACAGATGCCGACGGCCTCGACCCGGATCAGATGTTCTCCGGCGCGCGGAGCCGCGTCCGGCACATCGCGGTAGCCCATCTGTTCCACACCGTCATATACAAGTGCCTTCATTTCGCGGTGAACCCCCCGTCGACCATCAGGACCTGCCCCGTCACATAGCTGGAGGCGTCAGAGCACAGAAACAGGACCGGCCCGTCCATATCCTCCATCCGCCCGTTGCGCTTCATGCAGGTCTGCGCCGCGTTTCGGGCCGCGCGGTCTGTATCCTCGAACACAGCCTGTGTCAGCTCGGTCGGGAAGAACCCCGGACCGATCGCGTTGGCGGTGATACCGTCGCCCGACCAAGCCTCAGCCATGGCGCGGGTCAACTGCGCAATGCCCCCCTTTGAGGCCCCGTAGGCGACGCCGCCGGGAAACGCCCGCGTGGTCTGCAACGACGCGAAATTGACGATACGACCCCAGCCTTTCTCTTTCATCGCCGGAACCAGCGCCTGGCTGAGAAAGAACGGCGCGGTGAGGTTCAGCGCCAGCGTCTGATCCCAGCCACGGCCTGTCACATCATCCGCCGCTTCGCGCGTGTTCACACCAGCGGCATGAATGACGATATCCGGCGCGCCGTAAATCGCATTCACCCGGTCCACCAGTTCGCCCAGCGCCTCTCGGTCAGACACATCGGCCACAACGCTGCCCGCATTCGGACCGATCTCGGCACAGAGATCATCCAAGGCGTCCTGCCGCCGGGCAAGGCCAACGACGCGCGCTCCGGCCCGTGCCAGAACCAACGCCGCGCGCCGCCCCAGACCCGAGCTTGCCCCGGTCACAAGAGCAACCCGACCGGTCAGATCAAAGAGCGCCCTTGGGTCAGCCATCAGCGGAGAGGTCGAACTGCTCGTCCGGGAAATACTTGGCAAGCCGCACATCCGCCGCGCGGGCGTGCCCCTCCATGCCTTCCAGCCGCGAGATGCGCGCGGTGGCTTCAGCGATGGATTTCGAGCCTTCGCGCGTTGCGCGCTGCCAGGTGACGATCTTCATGTATTTGTGCACGCTCAGACCACCCGTATAGCTGGCCGCACCCGAGGTCGGCAGCACATGGTTGGTGCCGGTGGCCTTGTCGCCGTAAGACACCGTCGTTTCTTCGCCCAGAAACAGCGAGCCATAGCAGGTCAGACGACCCAGCCACCAATCCAGATCTTCAGCCTGCACGGTCAGATGCTCGGGCGCGTAATCGTCGGAACAGGCTGCCATTTCCTCGCGGTCCCCGCACAGGATCACCTCGGCATAGTCGCGCCAGGCGGCAAAGGCGTTGTCGCGGTTCACTTCGGGCAGGTCGTCGATCAGGACGGGCACAAGTTCCATGACCTTTTCGGCAATCGCCCGATCATCGGTCACCAGCCAGACCGGAGAATTGTAGCCATGTTCCGCCTGACTGACCAGATCGGTCGCCACAACATGCGCGTCCGAGGCCCCGTCAGCCAGGATCAGGCTGTCGGTGGGGCCTGCGATCATGTCGATGCCGACACGCCCGAACAATATGCGCTTGGCTTCGGCGACGAACTGGTTTCCCGGTCCCACAAGGATGTTGGCCTTGGGCAGGTCGAACAATCCATAGGTCATGGTGGCAACACCCTGCACGCCGCCCATCGCCAGGATCTTGTCGGCACCGCAGATTTGCGCGGCATAAACGATCGCCGGGGCGACACCGACACCGGGGCGCGGTGGCGAACAGGCGGTGATATGACGGCAACCGGCAACCTTTGCCGTGGTCACGGTCATGATGGCGCTGGCGATATGGCTGTAGCGGCCACCGGGCACGTAACAGCCCGCCGCATCCACAGGGATGGCTTTCTGACCTGCGACAAAGCCCGGAACGATTTCCAGCTCGACATCCGACAGCGTTGCCTTCTGGGTTTCGGCAAACCGACGCACATTGTCATGGGCAAATCGAATATCGGCCTTCAGCTTTTCCGGCACCAGCGCACACGCGGCTTCGATCTCTGCTGGCGTGAGCAGCACGCTGCCCTCGTAACGGTCGAACTTCTTGGCATATTCCAGCGCCTTTTCATCGCCGCCCGCCTCGATCTCATCGAGAATCGTTTTGACGGTGTCATGGACTTCGGACGCATGGGATTGCGCGGTCAGAGTTGCCTTTTTCAGGTATTCACGAGGCATATTCAACAAGTCCTATTGGTAGATTGCAGGAAGCAGGGTGGTCGAAACCGCAGGAATATAGGCGATCAGGAGAACCACGATCAGCATGGTCAATACGAAGGGTACGGCCCGGGCGGCAATCTTCAGAATCGACTCGCCGGTAATGCCAGATACGACAAACAGGTTCAGACCCAACGGCGGTGTGATGAAGCCCACGCCCAGCGCAGTGATCATCATGATGCAGAACTGAATCTCGTTCATGCCGATATTGTCCGCCAACGGTTTCAGGATCGGCGCGAGGATCACGATGTTCGGGGTCGTCTCCATCACGCAGCCCGCCGCGATCAGGATGCCGATCATCAGCAGGATCAACACATAGGGGTCATCCGTCAGCGAGGTGATCGACGTGACAAAGCCCTGCGGCACGCCCATGATCGCCAGCGCTTCGGCCAGCGGGGCGGAAAAGGCGATGATCGGCAGGATGACACCGTTCACCTTGGCCGAACTCACCAGCATCGACGGGAAATCCGCCAGCGACAGGGTGCGCATCAGAAAGCCCATGATGATGGTGACAACCACCGCCGTGGCACCGGCCTCGGTCGGGGTCAGGCGGCCCGAGAAAATTCCGTAAAAGATGATGCCCGGCACGATAAAGGCATACCAGCCGGATTTCAGCGCCTTGCCCAGATTGGCCAGCCATTCACCCCAGGTCTTCATGCCTCCGCCCTCATAGGCGTAAAGGCGGTTCATGATGATGTTGGTAACAAGGATCGACAGCAGAATGGCCAGACCGGGGATCAGCGCCGCCAGGAACAGGGTCGAGGCGGAAATGCCCAACACAAGGCCGATGATGATATAGGCGATCGACGGCGGGATCAGGATGCCGGTACAGGCCCCGGCCGCCACCAGCGCACACGCATAAGGGCGCGGATAGCCGCTTTCGACCAGCCGGTCGATGGTCATGCGACCCACCGCAGCGGCCCCGGCAGCGTCCGAGCCCGAGATTGCGGCGAACATGCCGCAGACAAGGACGGTGGCCGAACCAAAGCCGCCTTTGGCAAAACAGGTCAGTGCCTCGGCCACATCGAGAAACTTGCGCGACAACCCGGTGCGCACCAGCACGTCTCCGGTCAGGATGAAGAGCGGCACGGCGGTCAGCGCAAAGGCGTCGATGCCGGTGAACAGGCTCTCGCCCACAAGGCTGAGCGGCAGATCGCCGGACATGATCAGCATGACAATCGCCGCCGAGCCGATCGCGGCCCAGACCGGCACGGCCAGCGCGATCAACGCCACGAACATCATGACCGGCACATAGAAATCCCAACCGAGTTCAACCGTTTGATTCAGAGAATTCCAAAGCATTACCTATCCCTCAATCAAACAGCTTGTCGCCTTCGAAGACGGGGGTGCCGTCTCGCAAGGACTTGAGATCACGCAGGAAGGACTGGATCAGACGCCAGATCATCAGGGCAAACCCGGTGGGCACCGCCATCAGAAACCACACTTTCGACACCCGCAGACCATCCGTGACCGACCCGAACTTGGCCGACACATGCACCGCTTCATAGGACCAATAGAGCGCGATGATCGCGACCACGAACATCACCAGATCGCCGAAGATATAGAGCAGTGCCTTGGGCCGTGGCGGCAGGTAATGCATCACCACGTCGATGCGGATATGGGCACGTTCCTTGACCGCCGCTGCCGCCCCGATCCATGCGAGGTAGATGAAGGAATAGCGAACGATTTCCTCCCCCCAGATCGAGGAGTAGGCGAAGATCTCGCGCCGCAGCACTTCGATCGCCATCGTGATGACCAGCATGACGTAGAACACAAGCAGCAGCCAGCGCTCGGCGTCGCGGTCTATTCTCTGAAATACAGTCATCTCCTGCCTCGAATTCTGGCACCACTTCACAATCCGGGCCTCAAGCGGCCCGATGCATGGTGGTGCTGATGATGGATAAGAGCGGGTGCACAATCGGCACCCGCCCGGATGGCGTCAGGCGTCGTGGACGTAGTATTTGCCCTGCGTCCCCGCAGCCTCGACCAGCTTGTCGAAGGCTTCCATCGATCCGGCCAGTTCGGTCTTGAACGGGTCCCATTCCGAGCGCTGATAGCCACCGGCGTCTTTCCATTCCGCCAGTTGATCGTCGCTCAGCGAATGGAACTGCACACCCGCCTTGTTCAGCTCGGCCATGGCGTAGGCCCGCGCCGAGGGCACTTTGGACAGGTTCTGGTGGCTGGTCATTTCCGCCGCCCACATGATCCCGTCCTGCACATCGGCAGGCATCGAGTTGAACCACTCCAGATTGCAGGAATAGACCTGACTGTCCGGCACCGCCTGGGTGAAGGTCACATTGCTTAGGATGTCCTTGAAGCCAAAGACATAGAGCGCACCCACCGACGGATCGAGCGCATCGGCCACGCCCTGTTTGATCGCCGAGGGTGTCTCGCCCCAGGCAACCGGGGTCGGGTTGGCACCGACCATGCGGTAATACTGCTGCAGCATCTTCGAGCCCGGAACGCGGAATTTCACACCGCTCATGTCCGAGGGGGTCAGGATTGCATCGCCGCCTTGCCGCACCGCCACCACGCGCGGGTCGATCACCACATAGAACAGCGCCTTGAACCCGGCCGCCTCGACCTTGGGGTGAACCTCGTTCTTCCAGGTCTCGGAATGTACCAGATTGGTGAAGCGCTGGTTCGAGCCGCACAGGTAGGGCATGTTGATCAGATCGACGGTCGAGGCGAAGGGCGCGAAATTCGACAGAGAATGCTGCGCTGCCTGAATGGTCCCGCCCTGCACCTTCTGCACCAGCGAGCCGCCCGCGCCCAACTGCCCCCCCGGCGCCAGCTTGACATAGACCTTGCCGTTGGTGGCGTTCTGGATGTTCTCTTTCAGGTCCAGTTGCATGATCGGATAGCTGCGCGAGGCCCCCAGTACATAAGCGGTTGCAACCGTCATGATGTGATCGGCGGATTTCTCACGCTCGCTTTGTTCTTTCGCCGTCTGCGCCGCAGCCTCCGACGACCAGAGCACACCGCCCGCCCCGGCAACAAGCGCCGCTGTAAAGCCCCCTCCGGCACTGAGTTTCAGAAAGTTCCGGCGTTCAGCCGAAGCGAGATGTTGTTTTTCGTTGTCCATCAATTGTCCTCCCATTGGACAAATCAGCTTCCGTCTTTTGCGTTCCGGTCAGCTTCTCTTTTCAAGATTGCGACAACGAACAGGATCGACGCCGCGAACAGAACCAGCATCTCACCCACGTCACCCAGAAACGCACTGTTCGCAAAAGCCCCCAGGGCCACATTCGCAAAATAGATGGCAAATACGACAATAGATGCTGCGAGGTACATATTCTGGTCTCCGGCTGGAATCGGCTCCTCTCCTTTTGTAAGCGCTTACATGAATAATGCAAGCGCTTACATTGCTGGCTTCCAATCCCATTTCGATGTGCTAGAAGTTAAGCAAAGACAAAGCACGAGTTTTGAAATGTCGAAACTGAGATCCGCGCCCACGCTCGACGACGTCGCCAGACAGGCCGGTGTTTCGACAGCTACGGTGTCACGATGCCTCAACGCCCCCGATCGGGTGGTCGAGGCGACGCGCCAGCGCGTCATGCAAGCGGTCGAGGCGCTTGGCTACACGCCGAATTTCGCCGCGCGCGTCATGGCCGCCAAACGCACCTTCACCATCGGCGCAATCATCCCGACCATGGAAAACGCGATTTTTGCACGCGGGTTGCAGGCGTTTCAGGAAGAGTTGCACAAGCGTGGCTATACGCTGCTGGTATCCAGCTCGGCCTACCGCCCCGAAGTGGAAGAGGAACAGATCCGCACACTGGTCGCGCGGGGTGCTGATGGCCTGCTGCTGATTGGTCACGATCGCAACCCGCAGATCCATGACTATCTGGAGCGCCAGAAAGTGCCCGCCATGGTGGCCTGGTCCTATATCCCCAACGCACGCGCGCCCTCGATCGGCTTTGACAACCGACAGGCTATGCAGGCGCTGGCAGACCGGGTAATCGGGCTTAACCATACCCGCATTGCGATGATTTCGGGCGTCAGCGAAGGCAATGACCGTGCGAGGCTTCGGATCGAAGGTGCTCGGGACGCCCTGCGCAAGCGCGGCCTGAACCCCGACTCTCTGTCCATCATCGAGACCTCATACGAGGTTGAAAACGGGGCCGAAGCCTTTGCCCGTCTCATCTCGCAAAGCCCGCACCCCACGGCGATCCTGTGCGGCAACGACGTGCTGGCCGCCGGGGCGCTGCGCCAGGCGCAAAGCATGGGGCTCAACGTGCCCGAGGATGTCTCGATCACCGGATTTGACGACATCGAGCTTGCCCGTATTGTCAGCCCCGCCCTGACCACGGTACATGTGCCACATCGCGAGATGGGCAGCAAAGCGGCGCTTGAACTGGTTGAAATGGTTGAAAACAGCACGCCCGGCAGTACCATCCGCCTGCAAACCGAAATCGTCGAGCGCCAGTCGCTGGGCCCGGCCAACAATAGCTGAGGCTGCGCGCTGCGCGGCCAAGAGGACCAGACCATATGCGTGACTTTCAGATGCCGGGCCGTTCCGAGGTTTTGGCGACAAACGGTATGTGCGCAACCTCGCACCCGCTGGCGGTGCAGACCGCCATCGACATTCTGAAACGCGGTGGCAACGCGATGGACGCGGCGATCTCGGCAGCGGTGCTGCTGGGCATATGCGAACCCCAGATGACCGGCATCGGCGGCGATTGCTTTGTGCTCTATACCCGCGCCGGATCGCAGCAGGTCCATGCCCTGAACGGGTCGGGCCGCGCACCGCGCGCTGCGGACCCAGTCGCCTTGCGCGCGACAGGTGCAAGCAAAGTCGATCCGGGCAGTGCCCATGCGGTCACCATACCCGGCGCGATCGACGCATTCTGCCACCTGTCCGAAACCGAGGGCCGGATCGGGCTGGATGCGATCCTGCACCCCGCGATCCACTATGCCGAAACCGGCGTACCGGTGGCGGCGCGGGTGGCTTTCGACTGGCAACGGGATGCCGCACATCTGCAGGGCGCGGCGCGCGACTATTATCTGCTGGGTGGCAGGGTGCCGCAGCCCGGTGAGATATTCCGCGCGCCGCAACAGGCCGAGGTCCTGCGACGGATTGCACACGCGGGACGCGACGCGTTTTATACCGGCGAGGTGGCCGAGGATATGGTGGCATCGCTGCGCGCGCTTGGCGGTGCCCATGAGTTGGACGATTTCGCCGCCGCAGGTTGCATGGAAGCAGCACCCATCGACGGCAGCTACAAATCCCTCGATCTGGTTGAACACCCGCCCAACGGCCAAGGGGCCACGGCGATCCTGCTGCTCAACATCCTCAGCCAGTTCGACCTGCCGTCGATGGACCCGCTGGGCAGCCAACGCGCCCATATCGAGGCGGAGGCCACCAAACTGGCCTATGACGCCCGCAACCGGTTCCTGGCCGACCCGGATCATACCCATCGCACCGCCCATATGCTGGACCCCGCCACTGCCCGCGCACTGGCGACGCTGATTGATCCGACAAAAGCGATGCCCGATCCCGCACCCTTGAGCGAAGAGGTGCACAAGGACACGATCTATATCACGGTCGTGGACCGGGACGGGATGGCGGTGTCGCTGATCTATTCGATCTTCCGGGGTTTCGGGTCTGGCATCGCGTCGGACAGGTTCGGCATCCTGTTCCAGAACCGCGGATCGGGCTTCACGCTTGAGCCGGGCCACCCGAACGAATTCGGCGGTGGCAAACGGCCCATGCACACGATCATTCCCGGCATGCTGCGCCAGAACGGCCGGATCACCGTGCCCTTTGGCGTCATGGGCGGACCCTATCAATCAACCGGTCACGCACGTTTTGTTTCCAATCTGGCCGATTACGGCATGGGATTGCAGGCCGCTCTGGACGCGCCGCGCTGCTTTGCCGATTCGGGTAAGCTGCTCGTAGAGCGCGGATATTCTGACATGGTGCGGCAGGAACTAACCGATCTGGGGCACGCAGTTGCGATCCCCGAGGTCGCCATCGGCGGCGCTCAGGCCATCCGGATCAGGGATGACGGTGTGCTGGAAGGCGCAAGCGATCCCAGAAAGGATGGCTGTGCCTTGGGATACTGACCGGATTGAGCGCCTGCGCGCTTAGTTCAGCTGAAAATGCAGCGGATAGGAACCGTCCTCGAACGGGCCAAACATGTCAGGAATATCAGGGTGTTGTACCGGTTCTCCGGAATAATCGGCAACCAGATTCTGCTCCGAGACATAGGCCACATAGTAGCTTTGGTCATTCTCGGCCAGAAGGTGATAAAACGGCTGTTCCTTGCGCGGACGGCTGTCTTCGGGAATGGCGAGATACCATTCCTCGGTGTTCGAGAATTCCGGATCAACGTCAAAAACGACACCACGAAACGGGTGTTTTTTATGACGCACGACTTGGCCCAAATGATATCTGGCGCGTGTCTTTAACATTGTACTATTGCCCCTACTGCGTTCCAGTATCCCGAAACCGGCGCGTTTTGTCCAACAGAAGTGCCCGTTTTACAAGGAAACAGACTGTGAACGTCGCTCGGACAGTGACCGGTTTTTTTGGCGTCCTGCGTCCTGCTCAAGGTGGGTTTTACGCCGTTGACCGCAGAAATCGAGCGGAAAATCCCGCTGACGTCGCGTTGCGCCCGGCCTCGGCGATCCGCCGCCTGACCTCTGAAGGGCAGAATACGGCGCAGAGGTGGCCATCTTGTTGAATCCTCCGGTGATTTCACGGCGAATGTGATTTCCTATGCGCAGGTTTTGCGGTATGATGGCCAAAAAAATAGGCAAGAGCAGATGAGCAGATATCTCAGCGCATTGATGCTGGCGCTTCTTTTGGCGTCTTGCGGGGGTGGGTCCTCGACCCCGCCGCGCAATCTCGACAACGCCTGCAGCATCGCCAAACAGCGCCCGGAATACATGAAGGCATTCAGAAAGACCGAACGCAAATGGGGCGTGCCGGTCCATGTGCAGATGGCGACGATCTATCAGGAAAGCCGCTACAAATCGAATGCGCGCACCCCGCATAAATACGCGCTGGGCGTGATCCCGATGGGCCGCCAGAGCAGCGCCTTTGGCTACAGCCAGGCGCTGGACGGCACCTGGGACGAGTACAAGCGCGAGACCCGCAAGCGCAGCGCCAAACGCAACCGCATGCGCGACGCGTCGGATTTCATCGGTTGGTACATGAACAAGAGCCTCAGTCGCAACGGCATCCCGCTGCATGACACGCGCAACCAGTATCTGGCCTATCACGAGGGTCATACGGGTTTTGCGCGCGGCTCGTATAACTCCAAATCCTGGCTGCTGCGCGTGGCCAACAAGGTGGATGCCCGTGGCGAGATGTACCGCCAGCAACTGGCCTTCTGCCGCTGAACCAAAAGCGCCGGGAGTGATTTCGCAACCACCCCCGGCGCCCTAATTCTCAGGCCACCTGAATACGCCTCAGAGGGTATCCAGACAGCGTTCCCGCATCAGCGTTTGTTGTCGGATGTCGCCGAAAAGAAACGCCGGTTGTACTTCTTGCCCTCTTCCAACTCGCCCAGGATCACCGTGGTCCGGGCACCGCTGCTGTCATGCACCACCCATTTGCGCAGTTCGACCGGATCGGCGGTGAACATCAGCTCGATCTTGCCGTATTCGGGGTTCTTGGGGTCCTGAGCGGTGACCACGGTGGCAGTGCCGTCAAACCCATGCCCCACCACCATATTGGCCTGACTCAGATTCACGTTACGCGCCAGGATCAGCGACAGGGGCGTTTTGCGCAGCGGATATTGCTCAGGCGGCTGGTTGGATTTCTTGTCATCAATGTACACCGTCCCCGCACTGACCAGAACCAGCGCGCTGTCGGGCGGGTTATATTCAAACCGCATCTTGCCAGGGCGGTCGATCCAGAGCTTCCCGGTACTCAAGGAGCCGTCATCATTGATCTGTGAGAAACTCGCCTCAGCGGTTTTCATCCCGTTGAGGTAGTTCGATATCGCGTTCAGCGGCAACTTATCCGCCGCCCAGGCCGCAGGCGCGGCCAGGGTAAAGGCGAGGGCAAAGGCAATCTGTTTCATACCACCTCAGATAAGGGCTCTGGCCCTGATGTGAAGCACCTATTGCTGCTCGGGCACAAGGATTTCACGTTTGCCGACATGGTTGGCGGCGGACACGATACCTTCATCCTCCATCTGTTCAACCAGTCGCGCGGCCTTGTTGTACCCGATGGCCAGTTTCCGCTGAATATACGAGGTCGAGCATTTTCGGTCCTTGATCACAATCGCCACAGCGGTGTCATAAAGCGCGTCCTCGCCATCGGTATTGCCACCGGTGTTCAAACCCAGCACCGCGTCGATATTGTCGGCCTTTTCGTCAGCCGGGCCTTCGACCACACCGCCGATATATTCCGCCGGGCCAAATTGCTTGAGGTGATTGACCACCTCTTCGACCTCTTCATCCGAGACAAACGGCCCATGGCACCGGGTGATCTTGGAGCCACCCGCCATATAGAGCATATCGCCCATACCCAGCAGCTGCTCAGCACCCATTTCGCCAAGAATGGTCCGGCTGTCGATCTTCGAGGTCACCTGGAACGAGATCCGGGTCGGGAAGTTGGCCTTGATCGTGCCGGTGATCACATCGACCGAGGGGCGTTGCGTGGCCATGATCAGGTGAATGCCGCTCGCCCGCGCCATCTGCGCCAGACGCTGGATGCAGGCCTCGATCTCTTTGCCCGCGACCATCATCAGGTCGGCCATCTCATCGACGATCACCACGATAAAGGGCAGTTTCTCGGGCGCGAATTCTTCGGTCTCGAACACCGGTTCGCCGGTCTCGTCGTCAAAGCCGGTCTGCACCGTCCGGCTGAACATCTCGCCTTTGGACAGCGCCTCTTTCACGCGACCGTTGAAGCCTTCGATATTGCGCACGCCCATCTTGGACATCTTGCGATACCGGTCCTCCATCTCGCCCACGACCCATTTCAGCGCGACAACCGCCTTTTTGGGGTCGGTGACAACGGGCGACAGCAGGTGCGGGATGCCGTCATAAACGGAAAGCTCCAGCATCTTGGGGTCGATCATGATCAACCGGCATTCCTCTGGCGTCAGCTTGTAAAGCAGCGACAGGATCATCGTGTTGATCGCCACCGATTTGCCCGAGCCCGTGGTCCCCGCGATCAGCAGGTGGGGCATCTTGGCCAGGTTCGCGACGACCGACTCGCCGCCGATATCCTTGCCCAGCGCCAGTGGCAGGCTCAGGTTGCTGTCGCCAAAGCCACGGCTGGCAAGGATTTCGCGCAGCACGACCTTTTCGCGGTTCTCATTGGGCAGTTCGATACCGATCACCGAACGGCCCGGCACGGTCGAGACCCGCGCCGACAGCGCCGCCATCGACCGCGCGATATCGTCGGCCAGACCGATCACCCGGCTGGCTTTGAGGCCGGGGGCAGGTTCCAGTTCGTACATGGTCACGACAGGGCCGGGGCGAACCGAGGTGATCTCGCCCTTGACGCCATAATCATCCAGCACGTTTTCCAGCATCCGCGCGTTTTCCTCCAACGCCTCATCGCTCAGGTGATGGCGCTGGATTCCCGACGGGTTGGTCAGCAGGTTGAGCGGCGGCAGTTCGAAATCACCGCCGCTGTCTTCGAAGGCCAGCGTTGGCTGCGCCTCGGCCTGGGCCCGGCGCGAGGGTTGCGGGGCGCGGCGCACAGGCTGGGCCACAACCGGCTTGCGCGGCTCGGCCACCGGGATCTTGGGCAGGGCCGGCGCGGACACAGGTTCAGGCGTGACCAGAGGCTGCACCTCGGCCGGTGCGCAATCCGACGGTTGGTAATCGTCCGGATCGTAGTCCAGTGGACCGGCGGGTTCCATCGACAGGTCAGGTCCCGCATCATAGCCCTGCACAGCCATCAGCGGCGGCTCGGACGGCAGGCCCATGTCAGCGGTCAACGGCGGCTCGGGCGGCAGGCCGTCCGGTTCCCCGCTATTGAGCACCAGCGGATCGGGACCACGGCCACGACCCTTGGTCAGTGGCCGGGTGGGATCGGGCGGAGGCGGGGCACCGGCGGCCTCTTTGCGGATGCGCACGGCGTCGGCGATCTTGGCGCTGATCCGGTCGTCGCCGGGCATGGCGTCGAACCCGACCACCGGCATCGCCTCGACCAGTTCGGGCTCGGGCATCGGATCGGCGCGGCGGATCAGTGAGGGCATCCGGGCCAGCAGGCCGCCCTTGGGTTCGGGCGCGGGATCGTCAAATACCGGTTCTTCGAGCACCGGGTCGATCAGTTCGGGATACACGGCCTCGGGGGCGTGACCAGCCGTCAGGCGCGCATCCGCCTTACGCTCGGCCCGCAGGGCCTGATGGTTGCGCGCGGCCTGTACCGAGGCGGCGGCACCACGGCCCAGCAGCGTCATCAGCGCGCCGTAGCCCATGATAAGATTGACCCCCACAAACCGCAGGCCGCGTTTGACCTCGGGTCCGGTGAACCCCATCACAAACGCGCCCAACGTCACCATGCCCAGCGCCATCAACAGCGACATCAGCTTGACCATGAAATGCGACCCGATCGGCAGCAGGGTCAGCAACGCCCCCATCACCGTATCGCCAAAAAGACCGCCCAGACCAAAGCTGTGCGTGGCCTTCCATTCGGCACCCGGGACCAGCGTCGCGGCATAGATCGACACCACGGCAATCCAGATCGGCGCAAAGATCAGCCGGGCAAGCGCGCGGTCCTCGCCGGAATGCGCCGCAAAGCGCAGGCCCCAGACGATCAGCACCAGCGCGATGCCCCAACTGCCCCAGCCCACAATCATGAACAAGGGTGCGGCGATCGATGCCCCAAGGCGGCCGGTCCAGTTCTGCACCGGTGCATCGGTCGAAACCATCCAGTTGGGATCGTCGGGCGTGTAGGACCCGATCATTGCCGCCGCCAGCAGCCCCAGCACGATCAGCGCAATGCCGATCAGTTCCTTGCCCCGCTTCTCGATCGCTGCCTGCATATTGCTGTCCAGCAGCGGATCCCGGCCGCGCGTGTTATATGCCATGCCTAACCTCGTACCCTCATCCATACACACAGTCGCGAAGCGTGATCAGCCCGCGCTGTAATTCTTCTTTTGGGGCCACCAATGCGGCCCGGATATATGATGCGCCCGGATTGCCCCCGGCCCCGTCCTGCGACAGATACGCACCGGGCAGCACCCGCACCCCGGTCTGCTGCCAGAGGTTCAGCGCGGTCTCTTCGCCGTTCTCGACCGGCAACCACAGGAAAAACCCCGCTTCCGGCGACATGTAGCCCTGCACATTGCCGAATATTTCATCCGCGATCCGGTACTTCTCACGATAGAGCGCGCGGTTTTCCTCGACATGCGCTTCATCGGCCCAGACCCGCGCGGCCGCCGCCTGCAGCGGTCCCGGCAGCGGCGCTCCGGAATAGGCGCGCAATTGCTTGACCCGCTTGATGGATTCCGCCCCGCCCGCGATCAGGCCCGAGCGCAGCCCGGCCAGGTTCGAGCGTTTCGACAGCGAATTGAAAAGCGTGATGCGTTCAGGGTCCGCACCCAGTTCCTGCGCCACGCTCAGGATGCCGGTCGGGGCGTCATGGCGGTAGATCTCGGAATAGCACTCATCGGCGAAGATGCGGAAATCATACTGCTCGGCCAGTCGGATCAGATCGGCCCAATAGTCGCGGCTGGCAACCGCGCCCTGCGGGTTGGCGGGCGAACAGATATAGGCCACGGCTGTACGGTTCAGGATATCCTCGGGCAGGCTCGTGTAATCGGGAAGATGCCCGGTCGC
This sequence comes from Ruegeria spongiae, assembly GCF_023502395.1. Classification (GTDB taxonomy): domain Bacteria; phylum Pseudomonadota; class Alphaproteobacteria; order Rhodobacterales; family Rhodobacteraceae; genus Ruegeria_C; species Ruegeria_C spongiae. Next base: position 32,139 of record NZ_JAMFMB010000017.1, read on the forward strand.
GGCAGTTGCAGGGACGAAATGAGGTTCTGCCACCACCGAAATCGCCGCCACCATATAGACCTGATAAAACGGGTTTGGCGTCAGAATGACGGGCTTTTTGCCGTTCTTCTCTTCGGGGCAAAGCGCCATCGCCGCATTATACAGCCCCTCACGCGTGCCGTTCAGCGACATCACATTTTTGTCGGCATCCAGCGTCACCCCATAGCGGCGTGCGATCCAGTCGGTGATCGCCGCACGCAGCTCGGGTGAGCCTTCATTGGGCGGATAACCCTGAAACGTATGGGCATTGTCGATGATGACCTGCGTGACCCAATCGGGGAACGCATGTTTCGGCTCGCCAATGGTCATATGCACGGGCTCACCGCCAGGCGCGTGATGGTCGAGCAAAGCGCGCAGACGCGGGAATGCATAAGCCGGTAGGTTCGAAAACCGCTCGGGGAACTTCATATCAACTGCCTCAACACGGGATCATTGGCGTCCCGTTTTGAAGCCAAGTTACAGATATGGCGCAGGCCCGTCCAGACAAAGCATTGCCGGGATTGGCAATTGTGGCATTCAGGTCAAGGCTGCCTCGACCGCCACACCAAGCCGTAACAGCGCCTCTTCCTGCTGTGGCGGGGCCATCATCGTCACCCCGCAACTGGGCGTCCGGGTGGGCAAAGTCAGCGCGCAAAGCCCCATCAGGTTGCCAACGCGGGTATTACGCAGCGCCAGCAGGTTCTCAGCTATGTAGTAGTCGTGATCGCTGAGCAACCGCTCGCGGTCGGGTGGCAGAATCGGGGCCGTCGGGGCCAGAACCGCGTCAAACCCGGCTGTGGCCGCGTCCCAGGTGGCGCGGCAGGCCTCAAGCTTGGCCCAGGCGGCGACATAGTCGGGGCCGGAAAAGCTCTTGCCTTGCCGGAACCGTTCCAGAATTTCGGGGAACATCGCGTCTGGCCGCGCCTCGATCACATCACGCCAAAGCCCGTAAGCCTCGGTGGTATAGAGCACACCACTGAGCGCCATCGCCTCGGGCAGTTCCGGCACCTCAAGCGGCACCAATTGCGCGCCCGCGCGTGACAGCGCCTGCAATGCACCGTGAAAGGCTTTGCTGGGCGCATCGCGGATGTCGTCCATCACAACAGTCTGCAACACCGCGAACCGACGGCCCTGCAGGCTGGCACCGCGCAGATCGGCGGGGTGCCCTCCCTCCAGCAACGCCAGCATCTGCGCCGCATCCTCGACCGAGCGGGTCAGCGGGCCGATGGTGTCAAACTTCAGACACAGCGGCACAACGCCCTCAAGGCTCACCCGCCCGGCAGTGGTTTTGAGCCCGACAAGATCGTTCCAGGCCGCCGGGATGCGCACCGACCCGCCCGTATCCGAGCCGACGGCGGAGGCTGCCAGATTGAACGCGACCGACGCGCCCGCACCCGAAGAGGACCCGCCCGGCACCGCCGCTTCGTCGTTGACGCAGGGCGGCGTTGCGGTGATCGGGTTCAGCCCGAGGCCGGAAAACGCCAGCTCGCTCATATGGGTTTTGCCGAGACAAACGCTGCCCGCGGCGGTGGCATTGGCCAACACCGCACCATCCTGATCGGGCACCCGGCCTTTCAGCAGCGCGGACCCGGATTCGGTGGCGGCACCGGCGCTGTCGACCAGATCCTTCCAACTGATCGGCACCCCGTCCAGCAGCGACAGGCGCTGCCCGGATTGGGCGCGCTTGCGGGCAGCTTCGGCCTCGGCCCTCGCCCGGTCATGGGTCACGCAGGAATAGATACGGTCGCGATGGGGATGCGCGTCGATGGCGTCGAGGTAGCACTCTGTCAGCGCCACCGGGTCGATTTCTCCGGCGGCGATTCCCCGCCCCAGATCGCTTGCCGTCATTGTCAGCCAGTCCTGCATCGCGCCCTCCGGTTTCAGTGATTGTGACGGTAGCGACAGGACCGCACATGGACAATCCCGATCAGGCGCGCATAGTGCGGCACATGAGCGAGACACAAGATATCCTGATCGTGGGCGGCGGGCTGAACGGCCCGGTATTGGCGCTGGCTTTGGCACAGGCCGGGCACAAGGTGGCGGTGATCGACGCCCTGCCCGTTCAGACCCGATCCGAGGACGGGTTTGATGGCCGTGGCTATGCGCTGGCGCTGGCCTCGCAGCGGTTGCTTGCCGCGATCGGTGTCTGGAACCGGGTCGCCGACCACGCCCAGCCGATGCTTGAGATCAAGGTCACTGACGGCCATGCAGGTGCCGGACCATCGCCATTCTTCCTGCATTTCGACCACGCCGAGATCGAAGAAGGCCCGATGGGCTATATGGTCGAGGACCGCCATCTGCGCCCCGCCCTGCTGGCCGCAATGGCTGAGACAGACGCGATCACGGTGATCAATGAACGCCGGGTTGTGGCGCAAGAAACCGATCACAACGGGGCCAGCGTCACGCTGGATGACGGCACCGAACTGACCGGCGCTCTGCTGGTGGGCTGTGACGGACGCACCAGCGGCACGGCAGGGCGTGCAGGCATCAAGCGCGCCGGGTGGGATTATGGCCAGACTGCCCTGGTCTGCGCCATCGAACATGACCTGCCCCATAACGGGATCGCGCATCAGTTCTTCATGCCGCCCGGGCCGCTGGCGATTCTGCCGCTGACCGGCAACCGCAGTTCCATCGTCTGGAGCGAGCGCACCGAAATGGCCCACCGCATCAATGCCCTTCCCGAGGAGGATTATCTGCAGGTCCTGCGCCCGCGCTTTGGCGATTTTCTGGGCGACATCCGGTTGCGGGGTGGCCGGTTCACCTATCCGCTGAACCTGACCATCGCCAATTCCTTTGTCGCCGAGCGGGTGGCGCTGGTGGGCGATGCCGCACATGGCATGCACCCGATCGCGGGTCAGGGCCTGAATGCGGGGCTGCGCGATATCGGCGCTCTGGCGCAAGTGCTGACCGAAGCACGCCGCCGGGGCGAGGATATCGGCTTCCCTCCGGTGCTGGAGCGCTATCAGCAATGGCGGCGCTTTGATACGGCGACGATGGCAGTGGCGACCGATGCGTTCAACAAGCTGTTCTCGAACGACAATCCGGCGCTGCGGATGGCGCGCGATGTCGGCATGGGGCTGGTCGGCTCCGTTCCCGGTCTGCGCCGCGCTTTCATGCGCGAGGCTGCAGGCCTGTCGGGCGATCTGCCGCTGCTGCTGCAGGGGCGGCAGATCTAGGCTGATCCGCTCAGGTGTTCGAGGACTGAAGCTTTTTCTCGTCCAGCAACGCCGACATCAGCAATCCGACAAGCGCGGACAGGCAGGCAAAGACAAAGGCCATATCCATCCCGCTGCTGAAGGCCGTGCCCAGCGCGTCCTTGATCTGCGCGATCTGCGCGGTATCGAAATGGCTGACCACCGTCTTCGCCTGTTCGGTGGCCAGCACGCCACCGTTGATCACCCGCTGATCCGCTTGGGTCATGTCGATCTTGTCGACCGCCAGATCATGCCCCAGCCGCGTCAGGCTGGCCGAGTACATCAGCGCCGTGGCGAAGGCGACGGCAAGGGCCCCATAGACAAGATGCACCATGAAACTGAGCCCACCGACAAGCCCGGCGCGCTCTGGCTTGACCGCGCTCATGGCGGCGGTGCCGGCAGGGCCAAGCGACAGGGTCGACCCGATGCCGATCAGGATCATTCCCGGCAGTATCTGAAAATACCCGAACGCGGCAGGCAGCACCACCACGGTCGCGGCCCCGATGACAGACAGAGTATATCCAGATAGCAGCAGCCGTTTGGGACCGAAATCATTGTAGAGCCGCCCCGAAATGATCGAACCCGCACATAGAAGCGCGGTCATAGGCACCAGCCCTATGGCCGATGCCATCGGCGTCCACGCAAGCGTTTTCTGCATATATTGCGGGAAATAAAGCAGCGCGATGAAGATCGCCGGGACCTGTAGCGCATTCAGCGACAGGGTGATCATAAATTCGCGATTGCGCAGCATCTGCGGAATGATCAGCGGCTCTTTTACGTGTCTTTCGATGGTCGGGAACAGCAGAACCAAAGCAAAGCTGACCCCGATCATCACCAGAATCGGCGGCGAGCTCCACCCCAGATCAGCCCCCACATCCAGGCTGTAGAGCAAGAGTAGAACCGCGATGGCCAGCACCGCCACACCAACGAGGTCAAGATGTTCATCCGTTTTATGAGTCTGCTCCTTGGGCATCAGGATGCGGATCGTGATCATCGACACGATGGCCAGCACCACATTCGCGGCAAAGAAGTACCGCCAATCGCCAAAGCTGATCGCAACCCCGCTTATCAGTGGTCCGATGACATTGCCGATGGTGACGCCCGACAGGATCAACCCCATCACCAGCCCCTGCTCTTCGGGTTTGGCGATCCGTGTCGCTCCGAATGCCAGCGTGCAGGGCCAGATCAACCCCGAGCCGATCCCCTGCAAGGCGCGCGCGCCGATCAGAGCGGTCAGGTCCGGCGCCACCAGACACAGAACCGATGCCAGTAGAAAGATCACCAGACCAACCATCAGCACCGGACGGTGCCCGTACATGTCGCCCAGCCGCCCGCCCGTCACCATCGTCATGGCAAAGAACAGCGCATAGATATTCAAAACCCATTGTGTCGAAGTGATGTCGGTATCAAAAGCCAACTCGATCGCGGGCACCAGCAGCATCGCACCGGTGAAATCGATACCCACCGCAAATGCGGTCACCATGAGTGCAGCAATGCTCAGGGTGTTCTTGCGGTCCATTCCGCCCCTCCTACCGGATCCTTCGTTCAACTGTGTCGCCCGATTTTCAAGGAAAACAGGCAATTTGCGCGCACCGTGCCGAGCGTGGTCGTGTTATTCGCGCGGTTCCCAGACCGGTGCCTTGCCGATCCGATCAAGCAGGAAATCCATGAACACCCGCACCTTCGCGGACAGGACATTGGCCTTGGGATAGACCAGCCAGAGCACCGATCTGTCCGCGACCTCATAGTCGGGCAGCACGCGCAGCAAGGTGCCTTGCGCGATCTCTTCATGAACGCTCCAGAGTGAATTGACCGAAATGCCCGCCCCCGCAAGCGTGGCCTGTTTCTGGCTCGAGCCGTCATCCACGATCAACCGGCAGGCGGCGGCGCGTGGATCGAATGTGCCCTCCTGCCCCTGCGGTCCGACAAGCGCACGCGGTGCGCGTGTGCCGAACGCGACCAACTGGTGGGCTTTCAGGTCGTCGGGCAATTGCGGGGTGCCATGCTGGGCAAGATAGGCGGGTGCGGCGCACAGGATACGCCGGTCATCGGCCAGCTTGCGGCCCTTGAGGCTGGTATCCTCCAGCGCGGAATTGCGCAGCGCCAGATCAAAGCTGCCCTCGATCAGATCGAAGGGCTTGTCTGACAGGCGCAGATCCAGCGAGACACCGGGATGGGCCGCCAGAAATTCCGGCAGATGGGGCGCGATGTAAAGCTGCGCGAAACTGCTGGGCGCGGTAAAGCGCAGCGTCCCCGTCGCCTGCGGCTGACGCAGGCCAAGTGCTGCGCGGCCCGCATCCTCCTGCGCCAGCATCTCGCGCGCAAAGGGCAGGAATTCGGACCCTTCCAGCGACAGCGAAACCTTGCGGGTCGAGCGGTGCAGCAGATCGGCACTCAGCACGGTCTCGAGCTTTGCCAGCTTGGCGCTTGCCACCGCAGGGGCCAGCCCCAGTTCACGGCCCGCAGCGCTGATATTCAGCTTTTCTGCTGCAAGAACAAACAGGCGCAGGCCATCAGTATCCATTCAATTATATCCATAGTCGGAATTCTGAACCAGAATTTGACCTGTTTATCACAAAATCACCGGGAAATATATGGGCTGCACAAGATGGTGAGTGTTTCGACAGTGTTACCCCATCCCAATCCGACCAAAGGACAGGACATATGGTTTTCTACTCCGTTCTCGCCGTGCCCCCGCAACCGAAGACGGAACCCTCGGTTATATCGGCCCGGCAAACGAAAAGGAGACCGAATATGGCGGCGGGTATCTGGCCCGAACTGCCAGTCATGAACAGCTGGAAGGGGGCGATCAGCCCTCGTCCCTGCGTATCGTTATCGAATCGCCCACGCGCGAGGCCGCCGCAGGCTTCACGAACGAGCCGCGCGACGCACCGCATCTGCAGGCCCGCACCGCAGGGTCGAACAGCCCGCACTTCCGGATCGAAGGCAAGGACGACCTCGCCTGACCGGGCGACCGGCATCCCGAAACATCCGCCCCCCGCGTTGCCCTGCACCAACAAGAAAGTTGCCCTGCACCAACAAGAAAAAGGAGCTGATATGCTGCCCAAACCGTCAGGCTGGCGGTTGCCGTTGATGATCACCGGGGGCAGCCAGCAAAGCCCGGACTGGATCGCGCAGAACGGCGATGGCTGGATGACCTATCCCCGCAACATTGCGGCGCAGGCCAGTGTGGTCGCCGACTATCGCAGCCGAATCGCCGCTTTGGGTGGCGTAGACAAACCGGTCATGCAATCGCTTTATGTGGATCTGGCTGAGGATCCCGACACCCCGCCACAGCCGATCCATCTGGGCTTTCGTTCGGGCACGACCTACCTGCGGTCCTACCTGAGTGAGATCAGGGGCACCGGTGTGAACCATGTTGCCCTGAACCTGCGCTTCAATCAGGCGGATATCGAAACGACCATGAAACGTCTGGCCGACGACCTGCTGCCGGACTTCAGCAACTGAGGACCTCACGAATGCAAAAGACAATTCTGATCACCGGATCGACCGACGGGATCGGGCTGGAAGCCGCCAAACGGCTGGCCGCCGATGGTCATCGCGTGCTGTTGCACGGGCGCAACCCTGCAAAGCTCGACGCCGCTGCGGCAGAGGTCGCAGGCGATACCCAGCGCTACATTGCCGACCTGTCTCGCCTGGCCGAAGTCACGGCGCTGGCGGATGCGATCGCCGACCGGCACGACCGTCTGGACGTGCTGATCAACAACGCAGGTATCCTCAAGACGCCGCAGCCCGTTACCGAAGATGGAATGGATGTGCGCTTTGTGGTCAATATGCTGGCGCCTTATGTCCTGACCCGCCGCCTGCTGCCATTGATGGAGGGCAGCGGCCGGGTCATCAACCTGTCCTCGGCGGCGCAGGCCCCGGTCGACCTGCAGGCCTTGGCAGGGTCCGCGCACCTGACAGATATGGAGGCCTATGCCCAAAGCAAGCTGGCCATCACCATGTGGTCGCGGGAACTGGCAAGCGAGCTGCCTGAGGGCCCGGTTGTCGTGGCGGTGAATCCCGGCTCTCTGCTGGCGAGCAAAATGGTGAAGGAGGGTTTTGGCGTGGCCGGAAACGACATCGGCATCGGTGCCGACATTCTGCACCGCGCGGCCCTCTCGGACGAGTTTGCAACTGCAACCGGGAGCTATTTCGACAATGATTCAGGTCGGTTCGGACCGCCCCACGCAGATGCACTTGATGCATCGAAATCCGCGGCTGTTATGCGGGCGATTGAGGCCGTTTTGGCGAAATAGGCGCTAATCCAGCTCGCGTGCTTCGTCGATCAGCATCACCGGGATGCCGTTGCGGATCGGAAAAGCGAGGCCCGCGGGTTTAGACACCAGCTCGTGCCGTTCGGCGTCATAATGCAGCGTGGTCTGGGTCTGCGGGCAGACCAGCGCTTCGAGCATGTGGCGGTCGAAACCGGGTTCGGGGTTGGTGGTCTTGGCGTCGCTCATTGCAGGATCTCCTCGCTTGTCCCGCCCCTTAACGAATATTCGATCAGGGTGACAAGCGTTTCCCGCCGTGTGGCCAGACAGGGCGCCTCCAAAAGCGCCTGTTTGTCCTCGGGGTCGAAATCCAGCAACATCGACAGGGAGTTCACCAGCAATTCGTCCTCCGCATCCTTCAGCGTATCCCAGTCGGTTGACAAGTCGCGCGCGCTGAAGAATCGGTGCAGCAGGTCCATGAAACCCGCGCGGTCAAATGTCGTATCCGCCTCGGGCCGCCCCAGATCACGGTCGAACCCGGTCCAGGTCACCGCGCAGCGCCGATAGGGTGTGAACCCTTCGACCTCTTCACGGATGCGAAAGCGCGACGCACCCGACAGCGTGATCAGATAGCGACCATCTTCGGTTTCCGAGAACTGCGTCACCCGGCCCGCGCAGCCGATGCTGTGCAGCTTGTCGGCGTCGCGGTCGCACGGATTGGGCTGCACCATGCCGATCACGCGATGCGAAGTTTTGAGCGTATCGTCCAGCATCTGCAGGTAACGCGGCTCGAATATATGCAGTGGCAGGCGCGAGCGCGGCAACAAGAGCGCCCCGGGAAGCGGGAACACCGCAATCGTGTCCGGCAGGTCAGCGGGTTGAATCATGTCCTCAAGTGTAGCTCTGATGCCGCGTCAGGCAAATATCATCGAGCTGAGCTTGCGGCGGCCATTCAGAACCACCGGATCATTGGGCTTGAGCGCGTCGAAAATGGTGAAGAGCTGCGCCTTGGCCGCACCGTCATTCCACTCGCGGTCGCGACGGAAAAGGTCCAGCAACTGATCGACCGCCTCTTGCACCTGTCCGCCCGCATGCAGCGCAAGCGCCAGATCGAACCGGGCCTGATGGTCATCCGGGTTGGCCTCGACCGCGGCCTGCAACTCACCCACGGGGCCGGCATCGGCAGCTTGTTTGGCCAGTTCCAGCTGGGCAAAGGCGGCTTCAAGCTCGGTGCTGGTGGAAATCTCGGCCGGGGCACCGTTCAGGATGGCCTCGGCCTGATCGAGATCGTCCAATGCGATATGGGACCGCACCAGACCGCCATAGGCAGCCGCGTGGTTGGGATCTTCGCCCAGGATGGCGGCAAAGGTCTGGGCGGCGTCAACAGCCGCGCCCTGCGCCAGCATCTCGTCGGCGGCTTCGACTGCCTCGTCCAACTGGCCACTGGGGCTTTCGCCGCCCGCCGCTGCGATGACCTTGTCGACAAAGGCCTTGATTTCGGACGCTGGCAACGCGCCCTGAAACGCGTCGATCGGCTGCCCCTGATAGAAGGCAAAAACGGTCGGGACGGTCTGAACCCGCAGCTGCGAGGCGATCATCTGCGCCTCGTCCACGTTGATCTTGACCATCTTCACCGCGCCACGTGCGGCCATCACCGCGTCCTCCAACAGGGGACCCAGCGTCTTGCAGGGGCCACACCAGGGCGCCCAGAAATCGACGATGACCGGCACCTGCTGCGAGGTCTCGACCACATCCGCCATGAAGGTCGCCTCGGACCCGTCCTTGATCAGATCGCCCGCAGGCGCCGCGCCTGCCCCGTTCAGAATATCCATGGCTCAGTGCTCCTGTCCTTGTGCCGCATCTATATGGAATCAAAGCGGCGAAAGCCAAGTGTCGATTTGGCGTTTCACCCGATTCACCCGCAGCGTTCAGAGATCGAAGCTGGCAAAGACCGGTGCGTGGTCGCTGGGTTTTTCCCAACCGCGCGCATCGCGCAGGATGCGGCTGGAATGGGCGGCATTGCTGATATCGGGCGTGGCCCAGACGTGATCCAGCCTGCGGCCCTTGTCTGCGGCATCCCAATCCCGCGCCCGGTAAGACCACCAGCTGTAAAGCTTGCCATCGGGGATGTCGCGGCGGGTGATGTCGACCCAGCCACCGGCGTCTTGCGTCTCGGCCAGTTGTTCGACCTCGATCGGTGTGTGAGAGACGACCTTGAGCAGTTGTTTATGCGACCACACGTCATCCTCGTGCGGGGCGATGTTGAGATCGCCAACGAGGATGGATTTCTCAGGCTTTTCCGCCCGGAACCAGTCGCGCATATCGGTCAGGTAATCGAGCTTCTGGCCGAATTTCTCATTCACTTCGCGATCCGGCACATCGCCGCCCGCCGGGACATAGAAATTGTGGATCACGGTACCGTTTTCCAGCCGACCCGCCACGTGGCGAGCATGACCAAGACCCGCGAAATCCTTGTCACCCACATCCTCGATGGGCAGGCGCGACAGGATCGCGACGCCGTTGTAACCCTTCTGCCCACGCGCAATCATGTGCGGGTAGCCCAGTTCAGCGAACCCTTCGGTGGGGATCTTGTCGACCGGCGATTTGCATTCCTGCAGGCAGAGCACATCCGGCCCCTCTTCGCTCAGCAGTTTCTGCACGATCGGTTCGCGCAGCCGGACCGAGTTGATGTTCCAGGTGGCAAGGGTAAAGGGCATGGGACAGCTTTCGACAGGACGGTTCCGGCGCACCCTATCGTGGCGCCGGAGCACGCGCCATCCCCAAGCGGACACTCCCTGTCCGGGCCGGAGGCACTGGCCAAAGGTGACCATCACCCAGACAAAAAAAGACCGGGCGCAAGGCCCGGCCAGTCCAACAGGGAGGATGCATGTCATAACCCGGACATGCGCGGGCTGAATTAACATTAACAGATTCGCGCGCCTCTCAATATGACATTTGTCACACAGGAACCGCGAATTCAGGCCACCAGGCGATAGCCCCCGGATTCGGTGACCAGCAGCCGCGCGTTCGAGGGATCGGGCTCGATCTTCTGGCGCAGACGATAGATGTGGGTTTCCAGCGTGTGCGTGGTCACCCCGGCATTATACCCCCAAACCTCGTGCAGCAGCACGTCACGCGCAACGACGCCATCGGTCGAGCGGTAGAGGAACTTGAGGATATTGGTTTCTTTTTCGGTCAGGCGGATCTTGCGCTCATCATCGGTGATCAGCATCTTCATCGCCGGTTTGAACGTATACGGGCCAAGCTGGAACACCGCATCCTCGGATTGTTCATGCTGGCGCAACTGCGCGCGGATACGGGCCAGAAGGACGGGGAATTTGAAGGGTTTAGTAACGTAGTCATTGGCCCCGGCATCAAGCCCCAGGATGGTATCGGCATCGCCGTCATGACCGGTCAGCATCAGGATCGGGCTCTTGACCCCCTGCTTTCGCATCAGACGACACAATTCGCGCCCGTCGGTATCAGGCAGCCCCACATCCAGAATGACGAGGTCATACAGCGCCTCTTTCACCCGCTCCATCGCGTTCTGGCCATCGCTGGCCTCGAACACATCGAAATCCTCGGTCATGACCAGTTGCTCGCTGAGCGCCTCGCGCAGGTCTTCATCGTCATCGACCAGCAGGATTTTCTTGAGCTGTGCCATTGCGGCGTCCTCCTTGAACTTTCCCTGAACTTGAGCCTGCGGCAGGGCATCCACAAGGTAGGCCGCCTTTTTTTCACGCCCTCGTGTCCAAGGCCGGGGAAATGTTTCACATTTGCAGCAAGCGCGACTAAGCAGGGGGCCGAACGTTACAGGAAACGACCCATGAGTCTTCTTCCCGATATCACCGAACTGATGGCCCGCGCCCGCGCCGATCTGCGCATGGGTGTGCCGGTGGTGCTGTCCGACCGCGCGCAGGGCAGCGTTCTTGTTGCCTCGACCGAGACGCTGAGCGCAACACGTCTTGCCGCTTTGCGCGCCCTGGGCGGAGAGCTGTGCGTTGCCATTACCGCACGCCGGGCGGAAACGCTCAAGGCCCGCGCCTATGATGGCGATCTGGCGCGGATCGCGGTGCCCGATGATGTCGATCTGGCCTGGATCGCGGCCATCGCCGACCCTTCCGACGATCTGAACGCGCCGATGAAAGGCCCGCTGCGATCGCTGCGCGACGGGCAGGCCGATCTGCACCGTCTGGCCATCGCGCTGATGAAGACCGCGCGCCTGTTGCCTGCAGCCGTAATCACCCCCCTTCCCGCGTCTCTTCCCATCGAGGGCCTGACCCGGATCAACCACGCCGCTGCCGTATCATTCATGACCACGCGCAGCCCCTTGCAGGAAGTTGTCGCGGCCCGATTGCCCGTCCAGGTATCCGAGGCCGGGAGGCTGCATATCTTCCGGCCCGAAGATGGCGGAGAGGAGCACTATGCCTTCGAAATCGGGCGGCCCGACCGGCAGGCACCGGTTCTGTCGCGACTGCATTCGGCCTGTTTCACCGGTGACCTGCTGGGCAGCCTGAAATGCGACTGCGGCCCTCAGCTGCGCGGTGCCTTGGCCCAGATGGGGGCCGAGGGGGCGGGTGTGCTGCTCTATCTCAACCAGGAAGGGCGCGGTATCGGGCTGGCCAACAAGATGCGCGCCTATTCGCTGCAGGATCAGGGATTTGACACGGTCGAGGCCAATCACCGGCTGGGTTTTGAGGATGACGAGCGCGATTTCCGGCTGGGCTCGGACATTCTGAAGACGTTGGGGTTTTCCTCGGTGCGACTGCTGACAAACAACCCCGCCAAGATCGCGATGATGGAGCGCACCGGCATCAGCGTCGCCGAGCGGGTGCCTCTCAAGGTGGGCGAAACCGCCCATAACCGGGGCTATCTGGCGACCAAGGCGGCGAAATCCGGGCATCTGCTGTGACACCGCGCGACCTTGTACTGACGCCAACGGCGTTGCGCTATCTGGGGCGCAGGTTTCCTTGCACCATCGGAACCGGCGGGCTGACGATGCGCAAGCGCGAAGGAGACGGGGCGACACCGATCGGCACTCACAGGATTGTCGGCATGTTTTATCGTCCCGACCGCCTGATCCCGCCCACACCCTGGGCGCACCCGGTGGGTCCGCGCGATCTATGGTCAGATGACGGCGGTGATCCCGCCTATAACATGTGGGTCCGCACCCCGCATGGATACAGTCACGAGGCGCTGCGCCGATCCGACCCGCTTTATGATCTGGTGCTGGTGATGGACTGGAACCTGCCCGACGCCGTGCCCGGACAGGGCTCGGCCATCTTCATCCATCAATGGCGGCGTCCAGGCTACCCGACCGAGGGCTGTATCGCCCTGCGTCGCCAACATCTGCACTGGATCGCCCGGCGGGTGAGCTATGGAACCCGCGTGATCATCCCTGCGGCTTGACCCTTTCGCCAAAGATCGCAGACCCGACCCGGACATGGGTGGCACCCAGCGCGATGGCGGTCTCGAAATCGCCACTCATACCCATCGACAGACCCTCAAGCCCGTTGCGCGCCGCGATCTTGGCAAGCAGAGCAAAATGCAGCGCCGGTTCCTCGTCAACGGGCGGGATGCACATCAGGCCCCGCACCGGCAGGTCGAGTGACTTGCAGTCTTTCACGAAATCATCCGCATCGGCAGGCAGCACACCCGCTTTTTGCGCCTCTTCACCGGTATTCACCTGTACGAAAAGGTCAGGGCACGTACCCAGTTCCTGCGCCAATCTCGCAAAGGTGTTGGCAAGCTTGGGCCGGTCGAGCGCGTGGATCGCGTGGCCAAGCTCCATCGCCTGTCGGGCCTTGTTGGTCTGCAACGGACCGATCAGATGCAGGTCGACATCGCTATAGCGCTTCATCAGGGCGGGCCACTTTCCTGCCGCCTCCTGCACGCGATTCTCGCCAAAGACACGATGCCCCTGCTCCAGCACCGCCTCGACCCGGTCGATGGGCTGGACTTTGGATACGGCGATCAGCTTGACCGCCCCCTTTGCCCGTCCTGCAGCGTTTTCGGCCTGGTGAATTCTGTCGGTGATTTCCTGAAGTGACATGCGCTGCCCCGATGTGGTCCTGCCCCCGAGAAACACCATGTGAGCGCAAAAGAAAAGGGCAGGTCCGAAGACCTGCCCAAATCTGTAACCGTTAGGTCGTGATCAACTTAGAAGTTGAAGATCACACCCACATCAGCAACGGTGTCGCTGGAATCGCCGCCGGGCTTGACCGAAGCAACACCGCCTTTGAGGGCAACGCCGCCACCGAGATCCTGAACGACACCCAGGCCAAACGCTTGCGTGTCGTCGTCACCCGAACCGTCAGCATAGGAGAAGATCAGATCGGTTGCGGTGCCCAGCTCATAGGCAGCCGACAGACCCCAGAAGGTGTCGAAAGCGCCGTCATCGTTGTCTGCATCTTCTTTACCAACCAACAGGGTACCGTTGAAGGCGCCGAAGGTTGCCGCAGCGGTTGCACCGTAGATTTTGGTCTCACCCAAACCGCCGGTACCTTCCGGCTCGTTCTGCGAGTAGAACAGCGCGACAGCATAGGCGTCATTTGCCCATGCACCGCTGACACCCCACTGTTCGCCAGCACCGGTTTCTTCGGGCGAGTAGGAGGCCGAAACAGCAAAGTCTCCGAAGGCGTACTGAGCGAAGATACCGTTCACGCCTGCGCTGGTCGAAGAGAACGAGTCCAGCGCGAAGTCGACGGCAGCATACTGACCGGTGAAGGCGGTCAGGCCGGGTTCGTTACCGTAGTAGTTCGGAAGGTTGTCGATAACGCCGGAGATGTTGCCAACGTCAACACGCAGGCCTTCATACTGCGTGGTGAAGCGTGCACCGCTGAGTTGAGCGCCATTCCGGTCAGTTGTACCGGAGACAGTGTTGGTGTTCTGATCAACACCGCCGCTGAAACCATTTCCTTGGTTCGCGGTACCGTCCTGGTTTGCGTCAGCCTGCAAACGAACACGTGCGGAGAACGCAACACCGCCATCGGTTTCTGCGTTGGCGTCGATGTTCAAACGAAAACGGCTGGTCAGGAAGGTTTCTTTATCGTCACCTTCTGCGCCACCGTCATATTTCAGGCCAAAACGGCCGTAACCGCTGAACGCCATGTTTGCGATGTCCGCTGCCGCGAAATCGGCTGCTGCCATCGCGGTCAGAGCGGTCGAAGCGAAGAGAATCTTTTTCATCGTTTTTTCCCTCGGGTTTCCTTTAGTGCCTCAAGCGCATCGCATTCACGGCTCTGGCCTGAGCATGGGCATCGTGTCGCCCGTTTCGACCTGATAGCGCAAGTATCGCGGCGCGCGTTTGACCAATTGTTCCCTGACATGGTGCAAGGATGCCACAGTGATCGCGGCACCCCGGCAACGCCAAAGCGAAAAGAGCGAAATTGGCTCTGAAAATACGGCCTTGTTGCATCGCGGCGGCTTGTCTAAAACTCTGCCAACCGGATTATCAGGACGTAGACCAATGACCAGTGGCCCTTTCCGATTTGCTGTGCTCGCCGCAAGCCTTGTTGCGCTGGCGTCCTGCGGCCCCTCCGCGCTGAGTTCGGACACGCCCAACAACAATGACCGCCTTATTGGTGGCAAACCTGATGATGTTGCGACCGACGACCCGAACCGGTCGACCATCTGGGACATTTTCAAGCCGACCAACGTCGAAAACGTTGTTGATGTGAACAAATACCTCTGGGCGGCCTCGCTGGATGTGCTCAATTTTTTGCCCGTCGAGGCTGTTGATCCCTTCACCGGCGTGATCTCGACAGGCTATGGAACGCCGCCGGGTGGCGGTAGGGCCTACCGCGCGACGGTCCATATCAGCGACCCCGCGCTTGAGGCGCGTTCGCTGAACGTGGCGCTTCAGTCCCGCAGCGGCCCGGTCAGCCAGGCCACGGCCCGCGCGGTTGAGGATGCGATTCTGTCGCGTGCACGACAGCTACGCATCGCTGATGGCAGGCTCTAGAATCCCGGACCCATAGACAGTATCAACGCGCCGGGCCAAACGCCCGGCGTTTTCATTGACCAAGGACCGCACCACATGTCGCGCTATTCCGCCTCCGATATCGAAGCCAAGTGGCAGGACGCCTGGGACAAGGCCGGTATCTTCACCGCCAGGCGCAGCGGGGACAAGCCCAAGTATTATGTGCTCGAGATGTTCCCCTACCCCTCGGGCCGCATCCATATGGGCCATGTGCGCAACTACACGATGGGTGACGTGATCGCGCGGCACAAACTGGCCACCGGCCATAATGTGCTGCACCCGATGGGCTGGGACGCGTTTGGCATGCCCGCCGAAAACGCCGCCATGGCGATCGGTGGTCACCCCAAAGACTGGACCTATGGTAACATCGCCGACATGCGCGGGCAGATGAAGCCGCTGGGCCTGTCCATCGACTGGTCGCGGGAATTTGCTACCTGCGACCCGGAATATTATGGCCAGCAACAGGCGCTGTTTCTGGATATGCTCGGCGCCGGTCTCGTCTACCGCAAAAACGCCGTGGTAAACTGGGACCCGGTCGATATGACGGTTCTGGCCAATGAGCAGGTCGAAAACGGGCGCGGCTGGCGGTCCGGCGCTTTGGTCGAGCGGCGCGAGCTGACGCAGTGGTTCTTCAAGATCAGCGATTATTCCGAAGAATTGCTGGATGCGCTGGACACGCTCGAAAACTGGCCCGCCAAGGTGCGGCTGATGCAGGAAAACTGGATCGGCAAGTCGCGCGGGCTGCAATTCGCCTTTGAGCGCACAGATGATGGCGACCCGATCACCGTCTACACCACAAGGCCCGATACGCTGCTGGGCGCCAGCTTTGTCGGCATCTCGCCCGATCATCCCATTGCGCGCGCGTTGGAGGCCGAAAACCCCGAGATCGCAGGATTTGTTGCCGAATGCCGCAAGGGCGGCACCACCGAAGAGGCCATCGAAACCGCCGAGAAACTGGGCTATGACACCGGCATCCGGGTCAAACACCCGCTGAATCCGGATTGGGAGCTGCCGGTCTGGATCGCCAATTTCATCCTGATGGATTACGGCACCGGCGCGATCTTTGCCTGTCCTGCGCATGATCAGCGCGACCTGGATTTCTGCCGCAAATACGACCTGCCGGTGATCGATACCTTCTTTGCGCTGGAAGACGACACGCCGGTGGACAAACTGGCCTTTGTGCCACCCAAGACCGAGAAAGTGCGCTGGGTCGAACACTTTGCAGGTCTGACCGAGGCCACCGGGCAAGAGGCCATCGACGCCACCATCGACTTTGCCGAAAAGGCAGGCTGGGGCGAAGGCGTCACCAAATACCGCCTGCGCGACTGGGGGCTGAGCCGCCAGCGCTATTGGGGCTGCCCGATTCCGGTCGTGCATTGCGACAGCTGCGGCGTGGTGCCGGAGAAGAAAGAGAACCTGCCGATCCGCCTGCCCGACGATGTCAGCTTTGACAAACCCGGCAACCCGCTGGACCGGCACCCGACATGGCGCGATTGCACCTGTCCGTCTTGCGATGCACCCGCGAAACGCGAAACCGACACAATGGACACGTTTGTCGATTCGTCTTGGTATTTCGCCCGTTTCACCGCCCCGCGCGCGGAAACGCCCACCGATCTGGCCGAGGCCGAGTACTGGATGAATGTCGACCAGTATATCGGCGGGGTCGAACACGCGATTTTGCACCTGCTCTATTCCCGCTTCTTCGCGCGGGCGATGCAGATCACCGGGCATCTGCCGAAAAAAGCCATCGAACCTTTCAATGCGCTGTTCACCCAGGGCATGGTGACGCATGAGATCTACCAGACCCGCGACACCAATGGCCGCCCGGTCTATCACCTGCCCGAGGATGTGAGCGACGGCAAACTGACCGACGGCACCGAGGTTGAGATCATCCCCTCGGCCAAGATGTCGAAATCCAAGAAAAACGTGGTCGACCCGGTCAGCATCATTTCGGCCTTTGGCGCCGACACCGCGCGCTGGTTCGTGCTGTCCGATTCGCCCCCCGAGCGCGACGTGGAATGGACCGCAGCCGGGGCCGAGGCCGCCTATAAGCACCTGAACCGGGTCTGGAACCTCTGCGACAAGATCGGCGCGATGGACCCCGGGGCCAGGGGCGACGGCGACACCGAGCTGCTGCGCGAGATGCACAAGGCGATCCGTGACGTGACACTGGGCGTCGAAAGCTTCGGGTTCAATGCCTCGATCGCAAAGCTCTATGCCTTTACCAACACGCTGGCCAAATCCAAGGCCGGGCATGCGGCGCAAAAGCAAGCCATCATGACGCTGGCTCAACTGATGTCACCGATGACACCGCATCTGGCCGAAGATATCTGGGCGCATCAGGGCGGCGAAGGTCTGGTCGCCACTGCGCCCTGGCCGGTGGCGGATGAGGCGATGCTGGTCGATGACACCGTCACCCTGCCCATTCAGGTCAACGGCAAGCGTCGCGCGGAAATCAGCGTTCCCAAAGATATGGACAAGGCAGAGGTTGAAAAACGCGCCCTCTCGGAAGATGCTGTGCAACGGGTGCTGGAAGGGGCCACACCCAAAAAAGTGATCGTTGTCCCGGGCAGGATCGTGAATGTCGTCATTTAACCGCAGAACCCTGCTGATGCTGCCGCTGGCGCTTGCCGCCTGCGGTTTCTCTCCTGTCTACGCACCGGGCGGCAATGCCGACCTGCTGAATGGCAAGATCGAGGTTTCAGCCCCCACTTCGACCGATACCTATCTGCTGGTGCGCAATCTTGAAGGCAATCTGGGCCGTGCGGCGAACCCGGACTACCGGCTGAACGTCTCGCTATCGACCAGAACCCAGGGCCAGGCGATCACTGCCGACAACGCGATCCTGCGCTATGCGCTTGCGGGGCGGGTAGAGTATTCGCTGATCCGGGTTGCCAATGGCGAGATTGTCTCCTCCGGCGATGTGTCGAATTTCGTGGGCTATTCCGCCACCGGCTCGACCGTTGAGACGCTGGCCAGCGAAAAGGACGCCAACAAACGCCTGATGGTGATTCTCGCCGATCAACTGACCACCGAGCTTTACAGCCTGCCGGACCTCACCGCATGAAGCTGAGCCCGCGCGACGCCGAGGGTTATTTCGCACGTCCCGACGCCTCAAAGACCGGCATCCTGATCTATGGCGCTGACGCCATGCGGGTGGCGCTGAAGCGGCAGCAGGTTCTGGCCGCACTGCTGGGCGCCAATGCCGATGAAGAGATGCGGCTGACCCGCCTGTCCGGTTCCGATCTGCGCTCGGACCCGACCTTGCTGCTGGACGCGATCAAGGCCGTGGGCTTCTTTCCCGGCCCACGCGGTGCATTTGTCGAAGAGGCGACAGATGCCGCCGCCCCTGCGGTGCTGTCGGCGCTGTCGGACTGGGCCGAGGGCGATGCCCAGATCATCGTCACGGCGGGGCAGTTGAAACCGTCCTCCAAGCTGCGCAAGGCGTTTGAGACCCATCCCAACGCCTATGCAGTGGGCATCTATGACGACCCGCCAACACGCTCCGAGATCGAGCGCATTCTGTCCGAGACCGGGATTCGCAACGTTCCCCGCGAACCGATGTCGGCACTGGTCGATCTGGCGGGCGAGCTTGGGCCCGGCGATTTCGCCCGCACGGTGGAAAAGCTGGCGCTATACAAACGCGGCGACGAGGCCGAGCTGTCGCTGGACGATATCCAGACCTGCGCGCCGCAATCCAGTGAGGCAGGACTGGACGATGTGCTCAATATCGTGGCCGAGGGGCGCACGGGTGAGATCGGCCCGCTGATGCGGCGGTTGGTGGCGCAGGGCACAACCGGCGTGTCGCTCTGCATCGGGGCGACCTGGCATTTTCGCACGCTTTATACCTGCGCGGCTGATCCCGGCGGTCCGGCGCAGGGAATCGGGCGGTTGCGCCCACCGGTCTATGGCAAGCGCCGCGACCGTATTCTGCGACAGGCGCAGACCTGGGGTGCGCCGCGACTGGAAACCGCGCTGACGTTGCTGACCGATACCGATCTGCAACTGCGCTCGGCCGGGCAGACAGCCCCGGCCATGGCGCTGGTCGAACGGGCGCTGATCCGGCTGGCAATGCTGGCGCGGGCGCGTTGACGTGACGCGGTGTTTGGCTTGATCTGGCCTCGGATCGCGCCAGTATCCGCTCAGCCATAAATAGGAGCCGAAATGTACACCGTTTACGGAAAACCGATGACCAGAACCTTCCGGGTTCTGTGGATGCTGGAAGAGATCGGGGCGGAATACGATCTGGTGCCCGCCGCTCCGCGCAGCCCCGAGATCACGGCGCTGAATGCGTCCGGCAAGGTGCCGGTGCTGCAGGTGGATGACGACTATGTCACCGACTCCACCGCCATCATGACCTTTCTGGGCGACCGGCATGGTGCATTGACCCATCCCTCGGGCACCGTAGCGCGGGCGCAGCAGGACGCGGTGACACATTTGCTGCTGGATGAGTTGGACGCGGTCCTGTGGACTGCCGCCCGGCATTCCTTCATCCTGCCCGAGGAACAGCGGCATCCCGGCGTCAAGGACAGCCTGAAATGGGAATTTGCGGGCAATGCGGCCCGTCTGGCCGAGCGGATCGACGGCCCCTATCTGTGTGGGGATCAGATGACGATTGCCGACATTATCTGCGTGCATTGCCTGAACTGGGCGATCGGCGCGAAATTCCCGCTGGAAAACCAGACGCTTGCCGATTACGCCAAAGGGATCCGGTCACGCGAAGCGTTTCAGCGGGTCCGGGCATTGGCCACTTAGGCGTTCAGACGCGCGGCGGCGGCACGACCCGCCCAGCGCCCGGTGGCCAGGCAGGCGGTCAACAGGTAACCGCCGGTCGGGGCCTCCCAATCCAGCATTTCCCCGGCACAATACGTGCCGGGCATCGCCGTCAGCATCAGGGCCTCGTCCAGCGCCGCGTGCATCACGCCGCCCGCAGTCGAGATCGCCTGATCCATCGGCCGCAGCCCGGCATGCCGGACCGGCAGCGCCTTGATCAGCCGTGCCAGATCCAGTGGCGCGTCTGGCAGCGGACGACCGAACTCCATCAACAGCGCCAGCTTGGCCGCATCCAACCCCAGCCGCTTGCGCAGGTGATTGCCCAGGCTGGTCTTGCCACGCGGCGCGGATAGCCGCTTGCGGATAGCCTCCTCCGAGGATCCGGCCAGCAGGTCTACGGTCAGTTCCGCGCCCTCGCGCACCGGTTTGCTGATCGCGTAGATGCCGCCGCCTTCCAGCCCCTGCGCGGACAGGATCGCCTCGCCGCGCGACATGGTGTCCCCGGCCCGCCACGCCACGCCTTTCAGGGGCTGGCCCAGTACCGCCTCCATATGCGCCGACCATGCGACCCGCAGCCCGACATTTGCCGCAGCAAACGGGCTGAGCGCCACGCCCCGGTCGCGTAACATCTCGGCCCAGGCCCCGTCAGAGCCCAGCCGCGCCCAACTTGCACCGCCCAGCGCCAGAATCACCGCATCGGCATGCAGCACGTGCGGCCCGTCGGGGGTGTCGAAACCAACTTTCCCGTCCTGCCACCCGGTCCAGCGCCAGCGGGTGCGGCGGGTCACGCCCAACCCATCAAGCCGCGCCAGCCAGGCCCGCAACAACGGCGAAGCCTTCATTACGCGCGGAAAGACACGACCGGAGGAGCCAGTGAACACCTCCTGATCCAGCCCACGCGCCCAATTGATCACCTGAGCGGCGTCGAATTCACTGATCATGGGTCGCAACCAGTCTGCCGCCTCACCATAGGCTGACAAAAGCGGTTCCAGCGGTTCGTCCTTGGTCAGGTTCAGGCCCGACTTTCCCGCCATCAGCAACTTGCGCCCGAACGAGGGCTTGGCGTCTGCCAGCAGCACCGTGTGACCCGCGCGCGCCAGTTCCTCTGCCGCCATCAACCCGGCGGGACCGGCACCGATCACCACGGCTTCAGGCATGCCGCCCTCTTGCGCGCCGCCACAGGCTCGCGGATGCTATGCGCTCACAACCTGTCATTCGAGCTTCCATGTCCGATCCCGTCTGTCCCCTGTGCAACCGTCCGATACCATCCGGTTCCGGCAGCTTGCATCATCTGATCCCAAAACTGAAAGGGGGCAAGGGCGGGCCGACGGTTTTGCTGCATGATATCTGCCACCGTGAAATCCATGCCACGCTGAGCGAGGCCGAATTGGCGCGGTCTTTTGACACGATTGCCTCACTGCGAACCCATCCAAGGCTAGCGAAGTTCATCGCATGGATCGCAAAGCGCCCGCCCGGCTTTCGCTCGAAAGTACCGGGCAAGCGCCGGTCGCGGTGATCAACCCGGCAGGACCGGTACGCCCGAGGGATCGGTCGCGGCGCTGCCCAGCCCTGCCACCTCAATCCCCAACAGATCGGGAACCGGTGCAAACACTGCATTTTCGACGTGTTGGAATTCGAGCACTGTATAAGGCCGCCGCCACAACCATTCACGATTGCCCGCCGCCCAGAGGTCAGGCAGCGGCGGGTGCTCATCGGTGAAGGCCAGAAAATGCAGGTCGAAGCCGTAGGCGTTGACATCCTGCACTGACAACAGCCGCATTCCGAGGTCTTTCCAATAAGCGGTATCCACCTGAATATCGCCACTGCGCAGGGTGATCTGTCCGATCCGTGCCTCGGCAAACGGCGCATCCGGGTCGCCGGCATCCGACGCCCTGTTGCCCTCGAAATCCCATTGCAGCAATTCGATCACGAAGCCCTCGGGATCGCTCAGATGAGCCATGTAGCCGATATCGAGGAACTGTTTCGGCTCGCTCACCGCGACGCCTTTGGCCCGGAGCGCGCGCACCGCATCGTCGAGATTGGGCAGAGTGATCCCGATCTTCCAATAACGCTGGCCAGGGTCATGGGCATAACCGCCGCCACCGGGGTGCAGCACCAGATCTGCATCCTGCCCGGCATAGCCGAGACGCCCATCATCCTGCGCCTTCATGCCCAGATTGCCGGTATAGAAAGCAGCAAGCGTCGCAGGATCGGCGCAGCGCAGATGCAGGCCGGACAGCCTCATGGGCAAAGCTCTGCGATGGCCGTGGCGATGGCCGGGTCCGCCGCGACGCTATCGGCCACCAGATCCTGCGCGGTCTGCATCAGAGCTTCCGGCTCGACGATCCGGTCCACCAGGCCAAACGCATAGGCTTCCTGCGCGGTGATCTTTTGCCCGGCCATCAGGATCAGCCGCGTGCGAGCCGGGCCGATCAGCGCCGCCATGCGTTTGGGGTCAGAGGGTTGGGGTCGAAAGCCCAGTTTCATCACCGGATAGAAGAACTTGGCCGACGGCACGGCAATGCGCAGATCGCAGGCCAGTGCCATCCCGTTGGCCCCGCCCGCCAGCGTCCCGTTGAGCGCCGCGACGGTCAGACAGGGCAGCGCCGTAATCGCGCCTGACAGTTTTTCCCACAGGTCAGAGGTGGCCAGCCCGGCCTTGGCCTCGTCCAGATCGGCACCGGCGCTGAAGACCTTGCCCTTGCCGGTCAGGATCAGCGCCCGCGCCGCGGTCGCGGCCTGCGCGATTTCCACCAGATCACCCAGCATCTCGCCGGTCAGCGAATTGGCCTTCTCGGGCCGGTCCAGCGTCACGGTCCAGAGCCCGTCCTTGCGGTCAACTTCGATCATATCAGCCCGACCCTCTTGCGGATCGCCTCCTGCCGCAGAGACACTTCTGTTCCGATGAATTCATCCGCATCGGGTGAACACATCCACAGCATCGCGCGCGCGGGCCAGTCCGGCGGGATGTGATCCTCCCAGTCCAATTGGCTGACCGGGTTGATGCCCGAGGCCTTGATCTCGCGCTGCATCTGGGTGGCCACCGTGCCCGGCGACATCCCCATGGCGCGGATGCCGTTGTGACGCTCCTCCAGATCCAGACAACCCGTCAGCATCGCCGCGCCTGCCTTGGAGGCGCAATAATGGCTCCAGGCTTCGATCGGGTTGTGGGCTGCGCCGGAACTGACCGTGATGATCGTGCCCCCACCGGTCTGCCGCATCACCGGAACCGCCGCGCGCATCCCGTAGAAGACACCTTTGAGGTTGATGTCGATCATGTGACCCCAGGCAGCGGGTTCGGCGCCCGCAAGATGCGAGATCGGGTCGATCGCCCCGGCATTGCCGATCAGCACGTCCAACTGACCGAAGCTTTGCATGCAGGTATTCACCGCCATCTCGACCTGCGCGTAATCCGTCACATCGCAGACCACCGGCACCGCCCGGTGACCAATTTCGTCGGCAAGTTCCTGAATATGCTGGCCGGTGCGCGCAGCCAGCACCAGATTTGCCCCTGCTTCGGCAAAGACGCGCGCGGTTTCCGCGCCGATGCCCCGGCTGGCCCCGGTTATCAATACTGTTTTTCCCTGCATTTCGGGCACTCTATCCTCCTGCTCGCGGCGCTTGGCAAACACTTAGTTGACCGACAGAGGGCGGTCCAGCCCCAGCCCCCCTTGACGCCCGGTCGCCAAGAACGGACGATGCGCGCAAAATTGATCTGGAAAGGTTCCCCGATGTCCACATTTTTGCGCCGCTCCTGCGGAGCCGCCTTCGTTTATGCCCTCGCCGCGCAGGGCGCGTCGGCGGACCTGACCGCCCAGGATGTCTGGGCCGATTGGCAGGCCTATATGAACGGTATGGGGTATGAGGTCAGCGCCTCGGAGGCCACCTCCGGCGCGGTCACAACCATCTCGGATCTGGCGATGTCGATGCCGCTGCCCGAAGAGGATGGCAACTTCGTCATGACCATCCCGGAAATGACTTTGACCGAAAACGGCGACGGTACGGTTGCCATCGGCCTGCCCGACTCGTTTCCGCTGACCCTCGACTTCAAAAGCCCGGACGAGGGCGCATTCCAGGTCGAACTGACTTATTCGCAGGAAAATCTGGCGATGGCGGTCTCCGGTGCACCCGATGACATGACCTATGACTATGCCGCCGATACGGTCACGGTGGAACTGACCTCACTGACGGACAATGACGAGGTCCTGCCCCCCGACGCGTTCAAGGCGCTGATGAAGATCAGCGGAGTAACCGGAACCTCGCAGATGAAAATCGGCGATATGCGCGACGTAGCCCAGACCATGAAGGCGGCGGCGCTGAGCTATGAGGTGGCATTCGACGACCCCGAAAGCGAAGAGCAGGCCTTGATTGCCGGTGAAATGGAGGGGTTGGGCTTTACCGGCAGCGGCGCGCTGCCCAAGGAATGGGATGCGGCGGATTACCAGAGCCTGATGGAATCGGGCTTCAACTTCGCGGGCGGGTTCACCTTCGAGAAGGGCAATACCAACGTGAGCGGCAACGCCGAAGAAGGCCCGTTCACGCTTGCCAGCAACTCGCAAGGCGGGACGTTCGACGTCGCAATGACGGACGCTCAGATCAAATATGACGTGAAGCAGAACGACACCAAACTGGCGGTGACCTCGGGCGATCTGCCCTTCCCGATCGAAATGGCCATGGCCAGTGCCGGGCTGACCTTTGAATTCCCGGTTCAGGCCGGCGACACCCCGCAGCCCTTTGCGTTCGGGATGGAACTGACCGACTTCACCATGTCCGACATCTTGTGGAGCATGTTCGACCCTGCGGGCGCGCTGCCGCGTGATCCCGCGACCGTAGCGCTGGACACCGAAGGCACCGCGACGGTTCTGGTCAATTTCATGGACCCGGCCGTGGCCGAAACGCTGGAGGCCACCGACGCGGCGCCAGGCCAGCTTGAAACGCTCAACATCAAGCAACTGCTGATCTCGATGGTTGGCGCCAAGCTTACGGGCACCGGAGCGTTTGCGTTTGACAACACCGGCACCAATACCGAGGAGTTCGGCGGCATGCCCGCACCTACCGGTGTGGCCAATCTGGAACTGACCGGCGCCAACGCGCTGATCGACAAGCTGATCGGCATGGGGATGCTGGCGGAACAGGATGCCATGGGTGCGCGGATGATGATGGGCCTGCTGGCGGTGCCGGGCGACGCGCCCGATACGCTGAAATCGGAAATCGAGATCAACAAAGAGGGCCATATTTCGGCCAATGGGCAGCGGATCAAGTGATCCCCGCGCCATGACACCGGACGGGCCGCCTGTGCGGCCCGTTTCCATTCGGACGCCCCCTGCCTTGAAGCTACGCCACCGCAGGGCTAGGTCCGCAGAAAGCCAAAGTTGAAAGATCACCGAATGACACAGCACCCCGGAGATATCTGCCAAGACCTGCTGAAGGCGGCGCGCGACGCTGGTGCCGACGCGGCGGATGCGATCGTGCTGCAGGGCAGCTCGGTCTCGGTCGAGGTGCGTAAAGGCGCGCTGGAACATGCCGAGCGTTCCGAGGATGCCGATCTGGGCTTACGGGTTCTGCTGGGCCAGCGGCAGGCGCTTGTATCGTCCTCGGACATGCGCCCGGAAGCGTTGCGGATGATGGCCGAACGCGCCGTTGCCATGGCTCGTGAAGCGCCCGAGGACCCGTTTTGCGGGTTGGCAGACGCCAGCGATCTGGCCGCAGATGTCTCGGTCGATGCTTTGGATCTTGCCGACCCAGCCGACCCGCCCTCGCCCGAAGCCCTGATGCAGGACGCGCTGGCTGCCGAGGCCGCCGCGATGGCGGTGGACGGGGTGAGCCAGGTCTCGGATGCGGCGGCGGGCTATGGCGAGCACCGCGTGCATCTTGCCGCAAGCAACGGGTTTTCGGGTGGCTACACCCGGACCGGCAGGTCCCTGTCCTGCGTAGCGATCTCGGGCACCGGCACCGGGATGGAGCGCGACTATGACGGTGACAGCCGCACCTATCAAAGCGATCTGCGCAAACCGCACGAGATCGGGCGTCTGGCCGCCGAACGCGCCGTCAGCCTGCAAGGCGCGCGCAAACCGCAGACCGGCACGTTTTCGGTCCTGTTCGACGAACGGATTTCATCCTCGCTGATCGGTCATCTGATGGCGGCCTGCAACGGATCGTCGGTGGCACGCGGCGCCTCCTGGCTGAAGGACGGGCTGGAAACGCAAGTCCTGCCCGAGGGCCTGTCACTGACCGAAGACCCGCACCGCCCCCGCGTCTCGGGCTCGCGTCCCTTTGATGCCGAGGGGCTGCCCACCCGTCGCCGCCTGGTCGTCGACAATGGCGTGCTGACCGGCTGGACGCTGGATCTGGCCAGCGCCCGCAAACTGGGCATGAGTTCGACCGGGAATGCCACGCGCGGCGTGTCATCGCCACCCTCGCCCAGCAGCTGGAACCTGTCGCTGACGCAAGGGGCGGTATCCCGTGCCGATCTGATGCGCGACATGGGCACCGGTCTGCTGGTAACCTCGATGATCGGGTCCACCATCAACCCCAATACCGGCGACTATTCCCGCGGCGCGTCGGGCTTCTGGGTCGAAAACGGAGAGATCGCCTATCCGGTCAATGAATGCACCATTGCGGGCAATCTGCGCGACATGCTGTTGCGGATTATTCCGGCCAATGACGCGCGCGCCAACCTGTCGCGTGTGGTGCCCTCGCTGCTGATCGAAGGGATGACCCTTGCCGGGAACTGACCTGCCCCTGCTGACCGAAGCCGCCCACGAGGCCGGACGGATCGCCGTCAGCTACTTCAAGCGCGACCATCAAAGCTGGGACAAGCCCGATGGCGCCGGGCCGGTGACCGAGGCCGATCTGGCGGTGAACCGGATGCTTGAGGACACCCTGCAAGCCGCGCGGCCCAACTATGGCTGGCTGAGCGAAGAGAGCGAGGATAGCGACGCGCGGCTGGACAAACCCCATGTCTTCATCCTCGACCCGATCGACGGCACCCGCAGCTTTACCGAGGGCTCCCGCACCTGGGCGCATTCCTTTGCCGTCGCGCAGGAAGGGATCGTCACGGCGGCGGTGATCTACCTGCCGCTGCTCGACCTGATGTATAGCGCCGCGGCCGGTCAAGGCGCGACGCTCAACGGTGAGCCCATCTCGGTCTCGGAAACGCAGCTGCTCGATATGGCGGAAATTCTGTCGGCGCGCCCCAACATGGACAGTCATCATTGGAAAGAGGGCCAGCCGCCGGGGTTCAAGCGCAGCTACCGCCCTTCGCTGGCGTATCGTCTGGCGCTGGTGGCGCAGGGGCGGTTCGACGGGATGCTGACCCTGCGCCGCAGCTGGGAATGGGATATCGCGGCAGGCGACCTGATCCTACGCGAGGCGGGTGGCGGATGCACCGACCGCAACGGCGCGCCGCTCAGGTTCAACAGCCCGTCTGCGCAGGTCGACGGGGTTGTCGCGGGTGGCCTCGCGGTGCATCAAGCGCTGACCGGCGCGCTGAAACCGACCGCCTGACGCGGCACCCGAAAACCCGCCATCCGCTTGACCCGACGCATGAATTCCTTAGGTTGCCGGGCGACCCCATGACCATGAGACAAGGATTTCCGCATGGCACAGCGACTGCATCTCGTGTTTGGCGGCGAATTGGTCGACCCGACCAAAAGCGTCTTCAAGGATGTCGACGACATTCATATCGTGGGCATGTACCCCGACTATCAATCCGCTTATGACGCCTGGAAGGCCGAAGCCCAGCGCACCGTGGACAATGCCCATATGCGCTATTTCATCGCTCATATTCACCGCCTGCGCGACGAAGGGGCCGAGGCCTCGTCAACGGAAGAGCTGGGATAGGTTTTTGGCCCGCTCGCTCAGCCTTGCAGCCTACCGCGTTCTGTCCTGGCGCGGCGGACCGGTGCCCGAGGGTGAATTGCCCCCCCGGCCCCGAGGCGAGCTGCTATGGGTGCATGTCACGACGCGCAACCGCTTCACGGTGCTGGCCGAGATGTGCCGCAGGCTGCTGGCGCAGCGGCCGGAATTGCATGTGCTGTTCACCGCCCCGACCGAGAACGAGATCCGCGCCTGGGGCGGCGTCGGTGCAAACATGATCGCGCTGCCCTCCGACCAACCCACGGCAGCGCGCGCGTTTCTGGATCACTGGCAGCCGGATATGTGCCTCTGGGCCGGGGGCGGGTTGCAGCCGAACCTGATCTCGTCGGCGGCAACGCGCCAGGTGGCGCTGGTTCTGCTGGATGTCAACGAGGCCGAGCTGACCCTGCGCAAGCACCAATGGATGCCTGACCTGATGCGCACGACCCTTGAATGTTTCGAAAGCATTCTGGCCAGTGGGGAACGCGCGGCCCGCGACATCAGGCGGCTGGGTGTCGTCGGGTCGAAAGTGTCGGTCTCGGCCGAGCTGCGCGCCAGCCCCAACCCCACCCCATGGCCCGAAGAAGAGCTGGTCAAGACCACCCAGCTTCTTGCCGGTCGCCCCGTTTGGCTGTCGGCCTGGACCCAGAAAAGCGAATTTCCCTATGTCGAAACCGCGCATCGCAACGCGCTGCGCCTGCTGCACCGGCTGCTTTTGGTGCTGCACGTGGCCAACCCCAAGGAATCGCAGGCGCTGCGCACCCAGCTCGAAGCGGCGGGGCTGCGCTGCGCCGATTGGGATGCGGGCGACGAGATCGAAGACAACATTCAGGTCGTCCTGACGGCGGAACCCGATGATCTGGGCTTGTGGTACCGGATCGCGCCGCTGACTTTCATGGGCAGTTCGCTGGTGTCCGGTGCGGGCGGGCGCGATCCGCTGACGGCGGTGGCACTTGGTTCGGCCGTGCTGCACGGGCCCAATATCGGCACCCAGCGCAGCAGCTATGTCCGGCTGGCCGCCGCTGGCGCCGCGCAATCGGTAAAGGACGCCACCGCGCTGGCAGATGGAATCGTGCGCCTTCTGTCACCCGATCACGCCGCCGAAATGGCGCTGGCGGGCTGGCAGGTGGTGACCGAAGGGGCGCAGCTAACCGATCAGCTGATTGACCTGATCCAGGACAAGCTGGACGAAAGCAGACCCGATCATGCGCGCGCCTGAATTCTGGAACACCGCGCCCGACGCGCTGGACTGGCGGGCACGGCTATTGTCACCTTTGGGCGCGATCTATGGCCGGATGACCGGGCGTCGTGTGGCACAGGGGTCCGGCAGCGCGCCCGGTGCTCCGGTGATCTGCGTCGGCAACCTGAATGCGGGCGGAACCGGCAAGACACCAACGGTGATCTGGGTGGTGGAGCAACTGCGCGACGCCGGGCATGAGCCGCATGTGGTCAGCCGGGGCTATGGCGGCAGCGCGACGGGGCCGCTCCGGGTCGAGCCTGCGCGCCATCGCGCAGGTCAGGTGGGCGACGAGCCGCTGCTGCTTGCCGCTTTTGCCGAGGTCTGGGTTGCCCGCGACAGGGTCGCCGGAGCGCAGGCCGCGACTGCAGCGGGGGCCACCGTGATCGTGCTGGATGACGGGTTCCAGAACCCGGCGCTGGCCAAGGATTTCTCGATCGTGGTGGTGGATGCCGCCATCGGCTTCGGCAACGGGCTCTGCCTTCCCGCCGGGCCACTGCGCGAACCGGTGGACGAGGGGTTGAAGCGGGCCGATCTGGTGCTGTCGATCGGCGAGGACGAGGCGCAGGACCACTTTGCCGCCAACTGGAGCGCGGCCCTGACCGTGCCGCATGCACGTGGTGTGCTGAAACCGCTGCAGACCGGCATGGACTGGACCGGGCTGCCGGTGCTTGCCTTTGCGGGCATCGGTCATCCCGAGAAGTTCTTTCGCACCCTGCGCGCGCAAGGCGCCGACCTGAAACGCGGCGAGGCGCTGGACGACCATCAACCGCTGACCATGGCGTTGCTGACACGGCTGGAAAAAGAGGCGCAGCATCTGGGTGCGCAGCTTGTGACCACCGAAAAGGATGCCGCACGGTTGCCAACCGCCTTTCGGCGCAAGGTGATCACATTGCCGGTCCGGTTACAGGTCGAGGCTGCTGAAGAGATTCGCGGCCGGATGCTGGAAAAGGCACCGTGCCCCTGAATGACAAAACCCCGGACCATCGCCGGGGTTTTGCGTGAACAGGTCTGATTGCGGAAATCAGCTGCCCAGTTCTGCCTCGATCAGCGTTTTGAACGCGTCATAAGAGCCGGGGTTCTGCACCATCTCGCCATTGACGATGAAGCTGGGGGTCGCCCGCACGTTGTCGCGCTTGAAATTGTCCTCATACCACCCGTAAAGCGTCTGCGCCTTTTCGCCATCCTGCAGACAGGCCTGCAGCTGTTCATCCTTGATCCCGGCCAGACGACCGATCTTGGTCAGTTCCTTCACGATCTCCTGTGGGCCGTCCGCGCGCGCCCAGCTGGATTGTTTCTGAAAGATCAGATCGGTGACGCCGAAAAACTTCTCGGGGCCGCCACAACGCGCAACCAGCGAGGCCCACAGGCCGGGACGGTCGAAATACGCCTCGCGATAGATGAACTTGACCTTGCCGGTATCGATGAAATCCTTCTTGAGCTGTTTGTAAGGCCCCTCGTGGAAGTTCGCGCAATGGGGGCAGGTATAGGAGGCATATTCGATGATCTCGACCGGGGCATCCTTGGCCCCCTGGACCATATCAACGATGGTGTCTGTCTGTTGCGCCTCGGCGGCGCCGACCAGCGAGACAGTTGATGTCTGGCTCAGCCATAGCCCTCCGGCGGCCAGCGCCGCAACGGCGCAGAGTGCGGGTGCAATTCGGGTCATTTCCAGCCCTTTCTTAGCGTTTCTGCCTGGTTAAAACGTTACGCCCCAATCGTTCGAGCGCATTGCGCAAATCGTCATTCTCGACGCCCTGCGCGGCCTTGCTCGCCTCGGTGACAACCTCGGCGGGGATTTCTTTTTGTTTCGGAGCGGGGCGATGCGCGAAACTGGCCTGCCCTTCGGCAAAGCCAGTCGGCGCGGTCTGGGTGAGGCGAATGCGGGCAATCGCGTTATAGCCATAGACCGCGTTCACCTTTTCGCGCAGGCGTTCCTTCTGCATCTCCAGCATCGGGGCCTGCGCCCCGGTGGTCAGAACCGAGAGCGTCGCGCCAAAGCCGCCGCGCCCGTAGCTGACATTCACCGGACGACAGATCGCGGCGATATCCTGCCCGACGATCTCGGCCCAATGGGTGATCACCCGCGAGACGGCAAAGCCACGGCTTTCGCCGGCCCGGCGAATCTGATCGTTGAGCAGGTTCGAGGTGCGTTTGAAGCCACGGGTCGTGGAACGTCTGGCCGGCATCTGGTATCCGCCTCCTTGCGGCCTATTGTAATCTGCATGTGATCCTGCGCCAGCGAAACCGGACAATCGGAGACATAAATCTTGCGTGACTTAAAGCCACAGGCAGAGCTGAGCCAGGCGCTGCTGACCTGGTATGACGCCCATGCTCGCGAGATGCCCTGGCGGGTGGGGCCCGCGGACCGGGCGGCAGGTATCCGGCCCGATCCCTACCAGGTGTGGCTGTCCGAAGTGATGCTGCAACAAACCACCGTGGCCGCCGTCACCGATTATTTCCAACGGTTCACGCGGCGCTGGCCATCGGTCGCTGAACTGGCCGGGGCCGAGGATGGTGACGTGATGGCTGAATGGGCCGGGCTTGGTTACTATGCCCGCGCCCGCAACCTGCTGAAATGCGCCCGCGTGGTGGCGGATGAGCTGGATGGGGTGTTCCCGGATCGCTACGACGATCTGCTGAAACTGCCCGGCATCGGGCCTTACACCGCCGCTGCCATCGCCTCGATCGCGTTTGACCGGCCCGAGACAGTGATGGACGGGAATGTGGAACGGGTCATGGCGCGGCTGCACGACCTGCACGACCCTTTGCCCGGCTGCAAACCGGAGCTGAAGGCCTACGCCACCGCGCTGACGCCCACCGAGCGGCCCGGAGATTACGCGCAGGCGGTGATGGATCTGGGGGCCACGATCTGCACGCCCAGATCTCCGGCCTGTGGCATCTGTCCGGTGATCGAGGCCTGCGCCGCGCGACGCGCCGGTACCGCCGCTGATCTGCCACGCAAATCCCCCAAAAAACCCAAACCAACCCGCTATGGGTATGCCTATCTGGCGCGGCTTGAAGACGGCGCGTGGGTGCTGGAGCGGCGCCCCGACAAGGGGTTGCTGGGTGGCATGTTGGGTTGGCCGGGGCCGGATTGGTCGGAGGCACCTGATGACGCGCCGCCTTTTGCAGGCGCATGGATCGACCTGCCCGGCGAGGTGCGCCACACATTCACGCATTTTCACCTGATCCTGCGCCTGCGCACCGCCACGCTTGCACATCCCCCCTCTGCCGAAGGGATCGAAGTGGTTGCCAAGCACCGGTTCCGCCCCGGCTACCTGCCCACCGTGATGCGAAAGGCGCATGCCCTTTGGCAGGCACAATAACGGGTGTTGCGGGTGGCAACCAAAACGCTAGATTTTGCCTGTAAGCTCTGAGGCGATGATGATCCCAAACGACACCCTGACGCGCTGGCAAAGCGCCCTGCCGTTCTGGATATCCTTCCTGCTGATCCCGCTGGTCTGGATTGCGGCGGCTCGGGGCGGCCTTTGGCTGCTGGCGGTTCCGGTGGCGACCTGGTGGTCCTTTGGTGTGCTGGACCGGGTGCTGGGCCTCAATCTGGAAAATGCCGACCCGCAGACCGGGGATGGTGACCTGCGGTGGTATATCGTGCTGACCCAGATATGGATGCCGCTGCAATTCGTCACCCTCTTCGGTCTGATCGCCTATACCGCCCAAAGCGACCATCTGGGCAGCGGCAGCAAGATCGCGCTGTTCTTCGGGGTCGGTGTGGTCACCGGCTCGATCGGCATCAACTATGCCCATGAGCTGATGCATCAGAAAAGCCGGGGCGAGCGGTGGTCGGGCGACCTGCTGCTGGCGATGGTGCTCTATTCGCATTTCCGGTCCGAGCATCTGCTGGTCCATCACCGCCATGTAGGCACCCCGCGCGATCCGGTGACCGCGCGCTATAACGAGGGGTTTCACCGCTTCTATCCGCGCGTGTTGCTGCAATCCCTGAAATCCGCCTTTGGTGCCGAAAAGGCGCTGCTGGCGCGCAAGGGACAGGCCTGGACTAATCTACGCAATCCATTCTTTCGCTATTGGGCGCTGCAGGCAAGCATGCTGACACTGGCGGCGCTGCTGGGGGGATGGTCAGGGCTTGGCCTGTTCCTGCTGCAGGCCGGGGTGGCGATCTGGCAGTTGGAACTGGTGAATTACGTGGAACATTACGGGTTGACCCGAAAACATCTGGGCGACGGCAGGTATGAACATGTCAAACCACGTCATTCCTGGAACGCGGCGCAAAAAGCCTCGAACTGGTTGCTGATCAACCTGCAACGCCATTCAGACCATCACTACAAACCCGGCCGCCGATTTCCGCTGCTGCAAAACCACACCGAGGCCGAGGCGCCGCAATTGCCCCACGGCTACCCGGTCATGACCATCGCCGCGATGATCCCGCCACTGTGGCGGCGGGTGATGAACCCGCGGGTGCGGGCCTGGCGGCGGCGGTATTACCCCGAAATCACCGATTGGACGCCTTACAACAAGGCTCAGAACCCGATGCCGCGCTGAGGCAGTTCAGCGCGCCCAGACCGTCACCGGGCCATCTATGCCCCGGATTGCCTGATCGGGATATTCCACCAGACCCTCGACAACAGAGGTTGCGCCACCATTTTCCGCCATGATCTGGTCGCGCGCCTCGGTGCTGACCGCGAAGGGAGCGGGCAACTGGCGTGTCAGCGCCTCAAGCCGCGACGCCACGTTTACCGCAGTGCCGATCACCGCATATTCCAGCCGGTTCGCGCCGATATCGCCCAGCACCACCGGGCCGTAATGCAGCCCGATGCCGACCTCGATGACCGGCAGCCCGCCGCGCCGCCGCTGCACATTCCAGCGGTCAATTTCCTGCAGCATCGACAGCGCGCAACCATATGCGTTGGTTGCATCGCGGTCACCTGCGACCGGAGTGCCGAAGGTCGCCATCAGCCCATCGCCCAGATATTTGTCCAGCGTTCCGTGATGGCGGAATACTTCGGTCTCCATTCGCGCGTGGAAGGCGCGCAGCATGTCCACGACCTCATAGGCGTCCCGCGACGCGGCAAACCGGGTGAAGCCGACGATATCGACAAACAGGATCGCGATATCCTCGCTGCGCACTTGTTTCAGCGGCTCGTCATTCTGCGACAGTTGATCCACCACATTGGGCGAGAAATATCGCGAGAGATTGGCGCGCTCACGCTCAAGACTGGCATTGTTCGTCAGCAAAGCGTTGAAGCGCCGGACCGTGACAGCAAGCGTGACCGCCACCAGCCCAAACACCACCACCTCCTGTAACCGCAGGCGGATCAGGAAATTGTTCGGGTCCAGCAGGCTGGTCAATCGCGGATAGCCTGCAAATGCCTGCTGCGCATGTTCCGTCAGGCCGGGCACAGGTGTGGACAGCCACATATCCGCCACCCACCCCAGGGTCCAGATGCAGGCGGTCCATGCGCCGATCGCCATCACCGTGCGCCAGGAATAGGCCAGCGTCCCGGCGGCGAGGATCAGAAAGAAATACTGGAAATTGTCGAACCGATACTGCATCGCATGGGGCATGGCATCCGCCGCCAGTGGATTGGGCACGACGATACCGAAGGTCATGATCACCAGATCGGCAAAAATCAGGGCGATCTCGACGCGCGACTGCCCGACGCGGCCCACCCGCCGGATCAGCCAGCCATTCAGGCACAGCAGAGCCAGAATGAAATGGTAATAGAGCACCTCCCAATTCGGGTTCAAGAACACCAGAAAGATCGCGACCAGCCCCATTGTGATCCAGCGCGCGCGTACGGCCAGTTCCAGCCCCTCGCGCTTGTGCCGTTCCAGGGCGGCCTCGGTGTATTTGGTCGGTGCCATCTCGGCGGTTTCGGGCGCGACAGCAGGAGAAATCCCGGCAGGGGCCGGGAGTTGAGCCGAATTGTCGGTCACGGCAATACCTCCGTTGGACTCCACAGCTTTAGGGCGAACGGTGCTGGGCAACAAGGTCGCAAGCCGCAAAAAAGCCCCGCCGAAGACGGCGGGGCAAGGTAGAGTGCCTTGTGTCAGGCCACAGGCACCGGCGGTATTCTGTCTTTTGGGTGGCTCAGTTCTGCATTTCGGCGCGAATCTGCTGGCGCAGCACGTCGATCGGTACGGTCTTGCCGTCGCGCCGGAAGCACCAATAGGTCCAGCCATTGCAGGACGGCGCGTTTTCCAGATGCGCCCCGACCTGGTGGATCGAGCCCTTGATATTGTCGCCCACCAAAGTGCCATCAGCGCGCACCTTGGCCTTGTGACGCTGGTTCATCGAAAACAGCTCTTCGCCCGGACGCAGCATGCCGCGTTCGACCAACTGGCCGAAGGGCACCCGAGGTTCGGCGCGTTTGCTGGCGCTGACCTGCAGGGCGTCACGGTCGAACTTGCGCACCTTGGCGATGCGTTTCTCGGCCACCTTGCGATAGGCCTCTTCGCGTTCGATCCCGATGAATTCACGGCCCAGCATCTTGGCCACGGC
This sequence comes from Ruegeria spongiae, assembly GCF_023502395.1. Lineage (GTDB taxonomy): Bacteria > Pseudomonadota > Alphaproteobacteria > Rhodobacterales > Rhodobacteraceae > Ruegeria_C > Ruegeria_C spongiae. The sequence continues at coordinate 67,897 of NZ_JAMFMB010000017.1, forward strand.
CCCGGTGGTGCCAGTGCCAAAGAACGGGTCCAGCACCACATCGCCGGGATTGGTCGACCCGACCAGGATCCGGTGCAGCAGCGATTCCGGCTTTTGCGTCGGGTGCGCCTTGTCACCCTTGTCGTCCTTGAGCCGCTCGTGCCCGGTACAGATCGGCAGCACCCAGTCGCTGCGCATCTGCACACCCTCGTTCAGCGCCTTGAGTGCCTCGTAATTGAACGTGTATTTCGCCCCTTCCGCCTTGGAGGCCCAGATCATCGTCTCATGGGCATTGGTATAGCGCTTGCCCCGGAAATTCGGCATCGGGTTCGACTTGCGCCAGACCACGTCATTGAGGATCCAATACCCTTCGTCCTGCAGCGTCGCGCCAACCCGGAAGATGTTGTGATACGACCCGATCACCCAGATCGCGCCATTGGGTTTCAGCAAACGCCGCGCCGCCTTGAGCCAGGCCTTGGTGAACTGGTCATACGCCTTGAAGCTGGAAAACTGGTCCCAGTGGTCATCCACCGCATCAACCTGGCTGTTGTCGGGACGGTGCAACTGCCCCTTGAGTTGAAGGTTATAAGGGGGATCGGCAAAGATCAGGTCGACACACCCCTCGGGAAGACTGTTCATCACATCGATGCAGTCGCCGGAAATGATCGAGTTTAAAGGGAGCGCAACTGCGCCCTTTGTCTTGGTTTTCGTCATTTTCTGCCTCAAGTTCCGCGGCGCATTTTTGCGCTCATCTGGTTGTGCTCAGGATGAGTCAAAGCGGATTCGGCGTCAAATTCTTTTTTGAATCAAGAGGTTACGATTTACCCTTGATACAAGATATTGTGTACCGGCTTGAAGGAACGTCTATGATGTGGGGTTGGCCCAAGATTTCGGAGCGCTGTTCTGTGTTCCAGCGTCGGATATCCCTTGTTTCGCGCCCACCCGTATTGCGGGTGCTGTTGCGCCAAATCCACCATGACCCGATCGCGGTGCATTTTTGCCACGATCGAGGCCGCCGCGATCGACACCGAGCGGGTATCGCCCTTGATCACCGGCTGTGCGGGCAGGGTCAGCCCCTTGGGGATCAGATTGCCATCAATCAGCAGAAAGTCCGGCGCGGGGTCCAGTTCCGCAACCGCGCGGATCATCGCCAGATGCGCCGCGCGCAGGATGTTGTGTTGCTCGATCTCTTCAACGCTGGCCTCGGCCACCGCGACCTGCGCCCGGTCCAGCAACTGTTCCTCAAGCGCGGCGCGACGCTTTTCGCTCAGTTTCTTGGAATCGTTGAGGCCATCGGGAATATCCGAAGGGTCCAGAATGACGGCAGCCGCCATGACTGGCCCGGCCAGTGGCCCGCGCCCGACCTCGTCCACGCCTGCGATGCGCGTGTATCCACGCCCGCGCAGGAACTCTTCCAACTGATAATCCGGCAGTGACATGCCCATGGCAAAGCGCGTTTGCCACCCGGACGCAAGCAAAATGGAGAGAGGGGTGCCCCTCTCTCCACCTGTGCGCCCCGTTCTCGCGGGCCGTCACTGCTCGATAACCTGGTCTCAGCCCGCGATGCGATACCCTTTGCGGCGCAGGCAGCGCGGTTCATACGCCTTGCGGGTGCGGTCGCCGGTCCAATAGGTGATCTGGCATTGCTTCGGCAGCGACTTGGCATGCTGATAATGGCGCTTCAGACATTTCCGTTTCATCAGCGGGGCGTTCGCCGGATACCCTTTGACCGCTTTCAGGCAACGGCGCGGCAAATCATATTTCGCCACTTTCGGCGGCAGAGGCCGAACCGAATGGATCTGCGGCGCCTGTGGTACGTGGTTTTGAGTCACCTTCGCGCGTTCACGTTTCTTCTTGTTGTTGCGATGCAGAACCACCCCCAGAATGGTTAGCGCAGCCAGCCCGCCCAGAACCTTTGCGGTATCGTCTGCGCGTGCAGGCGCTGCGGATATGGCTGTAATGGCGATGGCAAGAGAAACAATCAAAGCGATAAACCTGCGATGCATAAGAGGGGTCCTTTCTGTCTGAGCGTGCCGGCATCGAATGACGCGGGCTGTGATGCTCTGAGATTGGTGTGGGGGCGCCCGGCCAAGCAATATCGCCTGCCTGCTATTGGATAACAGCCAGCCCAGCGCCTTGTTGTTATTGAATAACCGCGCCGCCGCACGCAGGATGGAGCGCATGAAACAGATTGCATTCCTGACCCTCGTTCTGGCCCTTACGGCCCTGCCCCGCCCTGGCCTCGCGGCCGAATGTTACGCGGATTACAAGGCCAAGCAGGACGCCCCCCTGAAACTGCATTACGGTGTGATGCAGGTCAGCGGTGCCTGTTCAGCGGCGCAGGCGCAGACCGAATTGTCGCAGCGCCTGTCCGCCAATGGCTGGACGCTGCTCAACGTGATATCCGTTTTCGGCCCCGACGGGCTGCAACAAAGGAAGGCTGATGCCGGACCCTACTATCTCCGTTACTGAAACCCGGCGGTCAGGTGCCCGCCTCGTCGGGTTCGGGATCGCTGCCATCGTCGTGATCCTCGCCACTGCTGCGGTCTTCCTGATCCTGACCCTGCCCGACGCCAACGCCTTCAACGCGCGGGTCGAGCGGGTCTTTGTCGAAAACGACCTGACCACGCAGGCCGAGATCAAGCTGCTCGAGATTCTGGCGCAATCCGGCACCGCCTTTGGGGACACGCTGGCGAGCTACCGGATGGTGATCTTTGTGCTGCTCGTTTTTGCCAGTGCCATGCTGATCGCCGCGCTGGTCTTTCTGGTCATGCTGACCCAGTTCAACCGCCGCATGGTGCAGATCGAGCGGGCTGGCATTCAGGTCAACTCGCTGCTGATCAGCCGCGAGGAAAACACGGTTTACCTCAACAACATGGATTTCAAACTGACACCGGCAGCGATCGAGACCCTCTCGGTTCTGGCCGAGGCACGGCTGGATGACGATGTGCTGTCCGGGGCCGAGATCGAAGCGGTGATCTCGGGCCGCAACGCAAGCGATTGCGAAGAGGCCGCCGGCGCCACCCGCATCAAGCGGCTGCGCGACACGCTGGGCAACCAGATGATCAGCGCCCTGTTGGTCAAGAACATCGCCCGGCGCGGCTATATGCTGGCCATCGAAAAAGACGTGATCCAGATGGTCTGAGCATCAAAAAAACCTGATCTTCACACTTGGATTCCTTCCGGTCTGACCCCATCCTTATGGGCCTAGGCGACAGGGAGAACGAATTGTGAACGTGTATGCCTCGCCACAAGTTGACGGATACCGCATCGAACTGGCGGAATTGTCGGACCGGGTCACGCTCTGGCGTGACGGAGTCGAACTGGCCTCAAGCACCTGCGCCAGAGTGATGTATGAAACCCGCCTGCCGCCAACGATCTACTTTCCGCGCGAAGACGTGAAAGTGCCGCTGAGCGACCCGACAGAGTTGCAGACCTTCTGCCCGTTCAAGGGTACCGCAACCTATAATGACATTCTGCTGCCTGGCGAGACGCTGCCAAATTCGGTCTGGGCCTATGAGGACGCGCTGCCCGAAAGCCGCGATATTCAGGGCTGCGTCGGCTTCATGCCTGATGCCTATTCAAAGGTCGATCTGGGCAGCAACATCCTGCGCGACAGCGACGATGGCAATATCAGCGGACCGCTGATCGACTGGTTGATGCGCGGCGCTTCGTCGCTGAAAACGCCCGAGGACTTCACCCGCGAGTTGGCGGAAAAGATGTGTGAACACGGGATCGCCGTCTCGCGGCTGAGCATCCTCGTCTGGTCGCTGCACCCGCTGATTGCCTGCAAGCATTACATTTGGGATAAGGACGAGGATGAAATCTCGACCTATGCGCCCACCTATGAAATCTACGATCACCCGGCCTATCAGAACAGCCCGCTGCGCCATGTGTCGAACGGTGCGGGTGGGGTGCGTCAGCGGCTGACGGATACCCATCTCGACAACTCGTTCCCAATCATGGAAGACCTGCGCAGCAAGGGAGCGACCGACTACGTGGCGATGCCGATGCCGTTTTCGGATGGCCGGACCAACGTGTTGACCCTGACCAGCGATCACCCCGACGGGCTGACCACCGCCAATCTTGGGCTGGTCTTTGAATGTTCGACGGTGATCGGGCGCTACTACGAGGTCTTCATGCAGCGCGAAAATGCGCAGGCCCTGCTTGAAACCTATGTCGGCAAGCGCTCTGGCGCGCGGGTTCTGGGTGGCGAGATTCGGCGCGGGGATGGGGACGAAATCGATGCGGCGATCATGTTCTGCGACCTGCGCGGCTCTGCCCGGCTGGAAGAGCAGATGGAGCGGGGCGCCTATATCGCGCTGCTGAACACCTTCTTCGAAACCGTTTCGGGGGTGGTTCATCAACAAGGCGGCGAGGTTTTAAAATTCATCGGCGACGCTGTTCTGGCGGTGTTTCCTGCAGGCGATGACGCTGAACTGGCGCGCCGCAATGCCCTGCGATCTGCGGCCGAGATTGTCGACTGCGTGACCCGCGAGAGCGTCGCTGAGACCGATCTCAACTATGATTGTGCCATCGGGCTGGCCTATGGGCGCGTGACCTACGGCAATGTGGGCTCACGCGAACGGCTGGACTTCACGGTCATCGGACAGGCGGCCAATGTCGCCGCGCGGCTGGGTGATCACGGCAAAACCATCGGACATCGCATCGTGGTTACCGAGGATATGCTGGTGCCGGATTCGGATTGCCAGCCTCTGGGTCCGCTACAACTGCATAATGTGTCGCAGCCGGTAGTGTCCTATGCCTACGCGCCGGAGGACGCTGCCGCCTGCTGCGCACCGGCATAAGCTCTGGCTTGGAACAGTCAAGCACCAAGGGAGGACGGGCTCGGTCAGGACTGCAGCAGGCTGAGCGCGATCGCAGCCGACGATTGCTGGCTTGCAAAAGACGCAATCTGCGCCCGCGCCAGATAAAGATGCGTTGTCTTCTCCATCGCGTTTGGGTCTGAAAGCGCGGACAGATCACTCAACCCGGTTGCCGAAGAAAACCGATCCCGAAACACCTCGACTTGTTTGTCGAGATCGACCGAAGCAAAACTGCGTGGCAGTCCAAGCGCCGTTTCGAACATTGTCCTCAACGGTGGCAACCCAATGATGTTCAGCCACTTCGTTGTGTCAGTGCCCTCACCGGTTGCGATGTCAACCAGTTCATGCTGCGCATAAAGCGAGATCCGCATGCTTTCGTCGCTTTCGCCGATCGCGGTTTCGAATGCCTGGCTTTGGTACTTTTCAACCACATCTTCCATGGAGGTCACTAATGACGTTTTTTGAATGGCGCCGGGACCGAAACCGAATGCGTCGCTAAACGCGCGGTAGCGTTTGTCGGCCAACCGGTTTGCCAATGCATCCTGGGCCGAAGTTCCGTCCTCGAGGATTTTCTGCACAAAAAACCGGTTGTTCAGATCCGATTCGAGCCCAAAGGCCCCAAGTGCGACCTTCAGAAGCGTGCGATCTGCAACCAGCTCCTCCGCCGATGTGACGTTGCCGATTTCTTTGAGAAAATGCTCTGCCTCCCGCTTCATCAAGGGTGAAGCGGAAAGCGCTTCGCGTTGGTGCTCCTGCGTTCGTTGCAGGAATTGCCATCCGACAATCCCACCAACTGGAACAACCGGACGGAAACTCATTGCTTCCGCAACGCAAGCACGCGGTCTTCGCGTGGCATCAGCGCCCTCAGGGCTTTCAGGCAGCGATAATGATGCTCACCGATCAGAGCCTCAGTCGCCTCGGCCAGCGCAGAGCGACTGTCATGGTCGGTAAAGACCTGGCTCAACTCTTCGATCCGGCGCAGCAAGGCCTGTTTCGCCTCAACCGGATCACAGTCGCCGGACAACACAAGTTGCAGGGCATAGCAAGCTCGCCGGACCGGGGTCGTGGCATCCGTCGGATGTATCGCATCGCGCAACCGCAGGATATTGGCGTCAGGTGTGACGATGGAGAGGCGGCCACGCCGGTCTCCGTTCTCGATCACGGCACCGTTGATCAGCACCCTTTCCTTGGGCGCAAGTTTCAGAACGAGGCCTGCCATATCAGGACGCCCCGCTGCGCAAACCGCGCAGAATGGTAGTGTTGACCTCGAGCAGCGGTTCGACGTTCGCTTTACGCGCGAGGACAAGGCTGGTGTGATGATCCACAAATTCGGCAAGGTAGAACAGGCGCGCCCTCAATTCGGTCGGCAATCCGTTTTCAGGGCTGGCCACATCCGTGGCGAAAATCGTCCAGAGCCGCTTGTTGTCATGCAAGGCATGGGCAAGCTTGGGATAATCTGCGGCGTCACCTGCTGCGAAGGCGCGAATGCGGTGCGTGATCCGCGCGAGTGTTTCATATTCCGCATCTCTCGGAGTGCGGGTCGCGGCCGAATTGCTCGAATAGGCCTGTTGGGCAGTTGCAAGCGCGTTCACTGTCAATCCTTACCTGATGTTGTTCTGAAAGATGTGGCCGGGGCGGAAACCGCCCCGGCTGTCAGAGGCTTAACGGAACAGCGACAGGATCGTCTGCGGCGCCTGGTTGGCAATCGACAGCGACTGAACAGCCAGCTGCTGCTGCGTCTGCAGCGCCTGCAGGCGGGCAGAGACCTCTTCCATATCGGCATCCACCATCGCACCAATCCCCGATTTCAGCGAATCGGACAGGTTGCTGATGAAATCCTTCTGCGTCGAAATCCGGCCCTCGACAGAACCAAAGGACGCCGAGGCGTCAATGGCGGTGCCGATCAGAGTTTCAACGGTGCCAAGCGCTGCGTTCGCCCCGCCTGCGGTCGAAACGTCGATTGAGGATAGTGCACCAAGCCCGCCAGATCCGGCATTGGTGTACTGCGCGGTGATCACAAGATCCTGATCGGTGTCGTTGGTGAACGAGATCGTGCCTGCTGTACCGGAATCATAGTCAACGTCCAGCGTCCCTCCGGCATCCGAAATCCCCAGCGAATCAATCTGGGTTTTCAGCGCCGTGGCAACGATGTCACCGGTGGTTGTCGACGCCGCGTCCTCTGCCGTGACGGTATAGGACACAGAGTGGTCATTGATGTTCACCGTGATCTGATCCCCGGCGGCGAAAGCTCCGGCTGCTGATGCTGGGGGACCGGTGACTGCGGCACCGGCCTCATCGGTGACAAGATCGGCGGTACCGCCGCCGCCATCAAGGCTGAACGCCGCTACATCGCCCAGACCCGAAACGCCCTGCGATCCGGCAAAGACGTTCTTGGCCGCATAGCCCCCAGTCGACAGATCTTGCCCCGTCACGGAAATCGAGGATGCCGCCACATTGCCGGAGGAATCCCGATCCAGAGAGGACAGGAAAGACGTGGTGGCGTTGTTATCCACAAGGTTCTGGCCGTTGAACTGAGCCGCGCCAACCACGGATCCGATCTGATCGCGCAGCGCCACAACGTCAGCCTGTAGCTTGGCCCGGTCGGCGGTATCACCCTGCGCAGCAACAATCTTGCCCTTCATCTGGGTCAGCAGATCGGTGATCGACTCCGAGGCGTTCCGGGCAACCGAAACCGAGGCTTCGCCCAGGCTCAGACTGTCCTTGATAGCCTTGAATCCCTGCACATCGGATTCCATCACTTTTGAAATCGCCCAGACCGCCGAGTTGTCTTTGGCGGTGGCAACCGACTTGCCGGTCGAGATCTGGTTCTGGGTGGCACCCAGGTTCTTGTTGACCATTTTCAGGGTCTGCAGCGCAACCATTGCGCCATTGTTCGTCAGAATGCTGGACATAGCATATCCTTTCTATGCGGGCGTTTGCCCGGTTCACGTCACCCGAACGGGTGGTTTGAAAACGTCTTTCTGACGGGTGCGGCATCCGGGGACCGGAGTGTCGCGCCACCTTCCGAAGGTGCGCTGCAACATTCGCCCGGGATGTCCTAATGCTTTGCTAAACGCGGCATCCGGAATAACTCGACTTTGAGACAAACACGTCTCAAGCCCGTTTTTCCAGTTTCGACGCACCGCCCGGTTCATGCTGTTGGCGTTGGCCTGACCGGTCATAGGTATCAAACCCCGACTGAAGCCGTTTGAGTTCCGACAGGCGCTCGACAACCGATCTCAGACCAGCCAGAGCTGCGTCGAACAGCACGCGATTCTGATCGGCTTTGACCCGGATGGCGTCCAGATCCCCGACCGTCGCGGAATCCTGGGCGACACCGTCAAGCAGAAATTCCTTTGCAGGCGTCAGCGCAGCAACCTGGTCCAGCGCCCCAGAGATCAACAACTGCCGCTCCTGGTCCAGCAGTTCGTTCAGTTTTGAAATGGCGGATGTCTGATTTTTCTTACCCATCTTGATCAGCCACCAGCCCTTGCATCAGGATTTCGGTCAAGCCGATCCCCCCTGCGCGCGTGATTTGCAAAGCCTGTTCGCGAACCAGCATCGACGAAAACTGGTCCTCGCCCGCGCCGCCGCCAAAGGCACCGCGCGTGGCCCCGAAACCGGCCGATTTCAGCATTTCAGCCAGAAACGTCGCTTCCAATTGAACTGCGGCTTCAGTCGCTAAAGCGCGGGAAGGGGACGGCGCCGAAGGCCCGATTCGAGTGTTTTGCAGACTTGCAGCATCCATGATGCGTTCCCTCAAATTGACAGCGTTTTTTCCAGACTGGAATGAAACCGTTAAAAAAAACGCAACCGAATCCAATCCATTGTCATCATCGACAACAAAAATCTGGTGCAACATGCTCATTGGAAACCTGACTTCGGCCACCCCGGGCAAACCGGTAGGGACTGGCGACAACAGTGCTGATCCGCCTGCCTCGGACGCCGCGAATTTTGCCGATGTGGTCGCCTCGGGACCGAGCGAGGGGGCCGATGCGGACAATGCGAGCCGGGGTGCCGCTGCAAATCATGACGCGCAGGCTGACGCAGATAGCGCCCCCGAGACGCCGCCGGACAGTCAGGGCGATGCCTCAACTCCGGCGCAACAGAGCGACCCGTCACAGGGAATTTCCGAGATGCTTGCGCCATTTTCGGTCACCCAGACGGCGACGCAAGCAGATGACTTAACCCCCGGGCAGCAGATGCGACTGGATACATTGCCCAGCCACACCAGCGGGCAAGGCGCTGCTGGGTCAGGCCCGAATGTTCCTGGGAACCAAGCAGCGACGACCAAGGCACCGGACCAGGCTGATGCAATGCCCGGCACTCAACCTCCCGGCAGGACAAATGCACGTTTTTCGAGTGCCAATGAGATCGGTCAAGCAGGTCCTGCCAGCGGGTCGATGCAAGAAGGGCGAAGCACAATCCTTGCGAATGCGGCAGGTGGACAAATTGCCAGCTTGATGGGTCTTGCAACTGGTTCAGCAAACTCAACCCGGACTGCTGGTGTACCGAATACATCGCCAGCTCCGGAAGTCGGCAAAACTGGCCAGACCGCATCTGAAGGGCCTCCGGCCGGAGTGCCGCCTGTCGCGTTGCGCCAAATCCCCGCGCCCCAGGCCACAACGGGCTTGAACTCAATGGCCACAAACCAACCCGATTCTGCCCTCCCGGCGCTCGTAGAGAGCATGTCAGCGGATGGCGCGCAGCTATCCCGACTGTTCTCACATTCGCGCGACGACCTCTTTCCGATCCAGACCCGTCTGGAGGCCACCGGTCTCGGCATCGAGGCAGCACGGGATGCGCCAAAACCGGGGCAAGCCGAAATCGCGCGGGCGGTCGCCTCGCAAATCAACGACGTTTTGTTGCGGCGGGGTGATGGCAGTTTCGAAATTGCCCTGAACCCTGAGGAGTTGGGGCGCGTGCGGGTCGCAATGAAACCCGGCGACGGCATCATGACCTTAATGATTGCCGCAGAACGACCCGAAACTCTCGATCTGATGCGCCGACACATTGATCAGCTTGCGTCGGAGTTTCGGGAATTGGGTTACAGTGCGGTGCATGTCGATCTGTCCGGGGCCGATGACGGCGACCGCCAACCCGACCACGGCACCGAGCCTGGCGCAGATATCGCCCAAGACGGCGATATGGACGCACCCGAGCTAGCGGCTACCGCACACCCGGCGCTGAGCCGTGGATCTTCAACCGGATTGGATCTGAGACTGTGACCGAAACAATACCGATTTCAACCGCCACGGCTTCCCAGGGCAAAGCAGCGGCCACCACGGCGAAAGTGCCGTCGGCGCTGACCTCCGACTTCGAGACCTTTCTGAAGATGCTGACGGCGCAGGCCCGAAACCAGGACCCGTTGGAGCCGCTGAATTCATCGGAATACGCCGCACAGCTGGCGCAGTTTTCGATGGTCGAGCAGCAGGTACGCACCAACGAAACGCTCTCTGAACTATCGGGGCTGCTGGGGGGGCCGAATATGACCCAGTTGTCAGGGTGGATCGGATCAGAGGTCCGCGCGGTCGCTCCGGCATTTTTTGATGGCACCCCGGTGCGAATCTCGACAACCCCAAATGAACTGGCCGAGAGCTCCACTCTGGTGGTGCGGAACGGATCGGGAGAGGTTGTCGACCGGCAGGTGCTGTCCCCGGGCGACAGGACCGCGATCTGGAACGGTCTGGACGCCGGCGGTGCACCCATGGCCACCGGGCATTATTCTTTCTCGGTTGAAAGCTATCGCGGCTCGGAATTGCTGAGTGAAGACGCTGTGGCATCTTACAATCGGGTGACGGAGGCGCAGATCGAAGGCGACGATGTGATCTTGATCCTTGAGGGCGGACAGGCGATTTTGGCACAACTGGTCACCGCCGTTCGGTCCGGCGACCCGCAACCCCAATAGGGCCTGCCCAGACCGGGCGCGCCCCTCCTGCCGGAGCTCGCCCCACCCATGGCGCAAGACGACCCGCCCGAAGATCTGCAGGCCGATTTGCTCCGCCGCGGGCTGATGGCACCAAGCGGCAGGTTCCAGCCTTTGCTTGGGGGGCGCACGAACCGAGTGTGGAAACTGGTCGGATCCGGGCCGGACCGGGTGCTCAAACTCTATCAACGCACGATTCCCAATCCGCTGTTCGGCAATGACCCGGCGCTCGAAACGCTCTGTCTGAATGCGTTGGCCACAACGGGTCTATGTCCCAAATTCCGGGCATCGGGCGAGATTCCGAACGCGGTCTGGGTGCTGTATGAACACGCAGCCGGGCAGACCTGGGCCAACAACTCAGCCCCGGTCGCCAGATTGCTGGGGCAACTTCATGCGCTCAAGCCCCCGCTTGCACTACCTATTGGATGCAATGGCAGCGCCGATCTCGAGGTCACCACACGTCACATTCTATCGCTCTGCCACACGGTAGAGCGTGCTCGTTTGCTGGATCTTCGGCCTGCTGGCAACGTACCCCCAACGCAAGCGACCTGCCTGATCCATGGCGACCCGGTGGCTGGCAACATTCTGGTGAACGGCACCTCGCTGGTTCTGATCGACTGGCAATGCCCGGCCATGGGCGACGCGGCTGAGGATCTGGCGCTGTTTCTGTCACCCGCCATGATGCAGGTTTATCGCGGCGCGCCCCTCACCCCGGACGAAACCAGCACCTTTCTGGCCGCCTATCCGGACCAGAAAACCACAGCGCGGTACGAGGCGCTGAGGCCATGGTTCACCTGGCGCATGGCCGCCTATTGCCTTTGGCGCGCAGAGAACGGCTCAGCTGAATATGCCTTGGGCCTGCCGTTTGAACGCGCCCTGCTGGAAGCGGGTTGATTCGCACCCCCAAACGCCCGGCAGAAATGCTTTGCCCTCAAACCGAACCAGCGAAACCATCGCTCTACGTCGCAATTCTGTTGCATAAAGCGGGTTTGCCCGCTTAACCTTGCGGGAAAGGCGGCACAGACCGCAAAAAAACCGGGGAGTTTGCTTTGGCTGCATCAACCAGCGACGACGCGTTCGTTGAATTCGAACGCGTTCAGAAAAGCTACGATGGCGAAATGCTTGTCGTCAAAGACCTGAACCTCACCATGCCGAAAGGCGAATTCCTGACGATGCTCGGGCCATCGGGGTCCGGCAAGACCACCTGCCTGATGATGCTGGCCGGATTCGAGACTGCCACCCACGGCGATATCCGGTTGGGCGGGATTTCGATCAACAACATTCCGCCGCATAAACGCGGCATCGGGATGGTGTTTCAGAACTATGCCCTGTTTCCGCATATGACCATCGCCGAAAACCTCAGCTTTCCGCTGGAAGTGCGCAAACTGGGCAAGTCCGAACGCGAGGAAAAGGTGAAACGCGCGCTGGACATGGTCGAAATGGGTGCCTTTGGCGGCCGCAGACCCGCCCAACTTTCGGGCGGTCAGCAGCAGCGTGTCGCCCTGGCCCGCGCGCTGGTGTTCGAGCCGGAGCTGGTTCTGATGGACGAACCGCTGGGCGCGCTGGACAAGCAGTTGCGCGAAAAGATGCAGTTCGAGATCACGCATCTGGCGCATAATCTGGGCATCACGGTGGTTTATGTGACCCATGACCAGACCGAAGCGCTGACCATGTCGGACCGCGTCGCCGTGTTCAACGATGGCGTGATTCAGCAGTTGGCCCCACCCGACCAATTGTACGAATCGCCCGAGAACAGCTTCGTCGCGCAGTTTATTGGCGAGAACAACACGCTTGAGGGTCAGGTCAAGGAAATCACCAACGGCATCGCGGTTGTCCAGCTGGACGATGGCGAGTTGATCGATTGCAAACCGGTCAATGTCGACAAACCCGGCGAACGGACGCGGGTGTCGATCCGCCCTGAACGGGTCGAATACAACAAGGACCGCCTCAGCGAAGGCGCTCACACCCTGAAAGCCGAAGTGCTTGAATTCATCTATATGGGCGACATCTTCCGCACCCGACTGCGGGTCGCTGGCAATGATGAGTTCATCATCAAGACCCGCAATGCGCCCGACCAGGTGCGCTTGCAGCCCGGACAGCAGATCGAAATCGGCTGGCTGCCCGAAGATTGTCGCGCGCTGGACGCGTGACGCCCCTTTTGTCGCTTCCGGCCTTCCGGAAGCGATGAGTATGGGAGCCGGAATTCGAGAACCCCGTGCGGCCGGTTCCCCCAGAGCAAAAAACGGGAAAAAACTGGGAGACACTAATGACACTCACGAGAACTCTTCTCGCCACCACAGCCCTGAGCATGACCACCGGTTTTGCCTCGGCACAGGACATGGCGAATGAGATGACGATTGTAAGCTGGGGTGGGGCCTATTCCACGTCGCAGCAGAATGCCTATCACACGCCCTATTCCGAGAATACCGGCGTGACGATCATCAACGATGAAAGCTCGGCCGAGGCGGTCGCCAAGCTGCGCGCCATGAATGAGGCGGGCAACGTGACCTGGGATGTGGTCGATGTTGTCGCCGCTGACGCGATTCGCCTGTGTGACGAAGGTCTGGCGCTGGAAATCGACGCCGATACGCAGCTTGCTGCGGCACCTGACGGCACCTCCGCTTCGGAAGATTTCGGCGAATTGCTGGTCAGCGACTGCTTCATCCCGCAGATCGTCTATTCGACCACCTTCGGCTACCGCACCGATCTGGTCGGGGACAACCCGCCGACCGAAATTTGCGCTGTGTTCGACACCGAAACCTACCCGGGCAAGCGCAGTCTGGAAAAGCGCGCCATCAACAACATGGAATGGGCGCTTCTGTGTGACGGCGTTGCCAAGGAAGACGTCTATGATGTGCTGGAAACGCCCGAAGGGCAGGAGCAGGCACTCGCCAAGCTCGGCACCATCAAGGACGACGTGATCTGGTGGTCTGCCGGTGCGGATACGCCGCAGTTGCTCGCGGATGGCGAGGTTGTGATGGGTTCGACCTATAATGGCCGTCTGTTCAGCGTGATCGAAGAGCAGAAGCAACCGGTTGCGATGCTCTGGGACGCACAGATCTTCGATCTGGATGGCTGGATCATCCCCGCAGGCCTGAGCCCCGAGCGTCAGGCGCGCGCGCTTGACTACATCATGTTCGCGACCGACACCCAGCGTCTGGCGGATCAGGCCAAGTGGATCTCCTATGGTCCGGCGCGCGCCTCCTCGGCGCCGCTGGTCGGTCAGCATGCCGATCTGGGCATCGACATGGCTCCGCATATGCCAACCGATCCCGAGAATGCCAAGAATACGTTCCTCTACAACTACGAATTCTGGGCGGACTATCGCGACGACATCGAGGCCAAGTTCCAGGCCTGGCTGGCCAAGTGATCTAACAAAACACCGAGGCGGGCCTGAAAAGGCCCGCTTTGCCACTCAGGGGAAAGACCATGCCAAAGGGCTACATCATCGCCCATATTACGGTCACGAACCCGGACGCTTATCAGGACTACGTGCGTCTGGATACCCCGATCCTGCTGCGGCATGGAGGGCGGTTCGTGGTACGTGGCGGGCAGAGTGAAACGCCCGAAGGCAACAGTCTGGATCGCCATGTTGTGGTCGAGTTCCCCTCTTACGAGGCGGCGAAGACGGCCTATAGCGACCCCGAATATCAGAAAGTGGCAGAGATCCGGCGCGCCAATGCAGAGAGTGTAATCATTTTGGTCGAAGGTGCAGAATGAGTGATACCACCCAATCAAGTCCCGTACTTGCCGCCGATGGCAGGCCGCTCAAGCACAGCCTGAACCGGGCGCTCAGGCGGCAGAAAATGCGGGCGCTGGCCCTGATCCTGCCTTTGCTGGCCTTTGTCCTGCTGACCTTCATTGTTCCGATCGGACAGATGCTGTTCCGCTCGGTCCAGAACGATATCGTGCAAAACACGCTACCGCAGACGGTTATTGCCGTCCAAAGCTGGGATGCGAACAGCGGCGAAGCCCCTGACGAGGCCGCCTTTGCCGCCCTTGCCGCCGATTTCAAGACCGCCGTTGAAAACAAGACCCATACCCGTGTGGGCAGCCGATTGAACTATGAGACCCCCGGCATCTCGTCGCTGTTCAGAAAAGCCGGGCGAAAGGCCAAGCGATGGGACCTCGAAACCGACGGCCCCTTCAAGGAACAGTTCCTTGATATCGATGAGGATTGGGGCGATCCCGCGATATGGCGCACGATCCAGAAGTTTTCGCCCCCGGTCACCAGCGGGTATTTCCTGAATGCTGCCGACATGCAGTTGGGCGATGATGGGGTCGAATTCAGGCCCGAGAACCAGCAAATCTATATCACGCTGTTCAAGCGTACGCTGTTCATGTCGATGATCATCATGGGGTCGTGCATTCTGCTGGGCTATCCGGTGGCCTGGCTGCTGGCAAACCTGCCCTCTGCCAAGGCGAATGTGCTGCTGATCCTGGTGCTGTTGCCGTTCTGGACCTCGCTGCTGGTGCGCACATCGGCCTGGAAGGTAATGCTGCAGCAACAGGGCGTGATCAACGACACGCTGGTCTGGCTGGGACTGGTGGGTGACGATGCGCGGCTGGTGATGATCAACAACCAGTTCGGCACCATCGTGGCGATGACCCATATCCTGCTGCCGTTCATGATCCTGCCGATGTATTCGGTGATGCAGACCATCCCGCCAACCTACCTGCGCGCAGCCAAATCGCTGGGGGCCACCAACTGGACCGCCTTCTGGCGGGTCTATTTCCCGCAATCCGTGCCGGGTATCGGCGCGGGCTCGATCTTGGTCTTCATTCTGGCCATTGGCTACTACATCACGCCGGAACTGGTCGGTGGCACCAAGGGTGTCTTCATCTCGAACCGGATCGCCTTCCACATCTCGTCATCGCTGAACTGGGGGCTGGCCGCCGCGCTGGGCACGATCCTGCTGGCTGCGGTCCTGATCCTGTATTGGGCCTATGACAAGATCGTCGGCATCGACAACGTAAAGCTGGGATAATCGGAATGGCTCTTACCCCCGTCACACCAAGCTCGACCTCGTTCACCGCCAGCACAACCGCTGCAGCCGGAGCTGTCGCAGGTCTGTTCATTGGCACATCCCAGGGCAATGCGTTCCTTGGCGTCATCATCGGAGCTCTGCTGCTGGCGGTGATCGCCTTTGTGGCGCTCCAAATGCGAGACCGGGAAAAAGCAATTCGCTGGATCATCCTCGCAGGGTTCGCGCTGGCCGGGTTCCTCATGGGCGGGCTTTCCGCCGGGATCATGGGGGCACTGTTCGGCTGGTTTTTTGGCTGGTTCATCTTCTGGATTGGTGAAACCCGCTACCGTGCGACGCTGGTGCCCTACCTGACACCGGGGCAGGTGCTGTGGCACTATGGATTCCGGGTGATCTGCGGCGCGATCTTCGTCTTTCTGATCACCCCCATTCTTGTGGTGCTGCCGCTGTCCTTCAACGCGCAGGATTTCTTTACCTTCACGCCCGAGATGCTGCGGCTTGACCCCGAAGGCTATTCTCTGAAGCATTACCGCGACTTCTTCACCAGCCAAGACTGGCAGCTTTCGTTCCGCAACTCGGTGATCATTGCACCAATTGCGACGGTGATTTCAGTGACGCTGGGCACGCTTGCCGCCATCGGCCTCAGCCAGAGCCACGTTCCCGGCCGTCGTGCCATCATGGCGATCCTGATTTCACCGATGATCGTTCCGCTGATCATCTCGGCCACCGGAATGTTCTTTTTCTATTCACAGATGGGTCAGGTCCTTGAGAATAACCTGGGCCTTTCCAAGACTTTTGTTGGATATGTGAAAGTCGTTCTGGCTCATGCGGTGCTGGGCATTCCCTTCGTGATCATCACCGTCACCGCCACGCTCGTGGGTTTCGACCGTTCGCTGACCCGCGCGGCGGCCAATATGGGCGCGGGGCCGGTGACGACCTTCTTCCGGGTGCAGATGCCACTGATCCTGCCGGGCGTGATCTCGGGCGGGCTGTTTGCCTTCATCACCTCGTTTGACGAAGTGGTCGTGGTGCTGTTTGTCGGCTCGGCCCGGCAAAAGACCCTGCCCTGGCAGATGTTCACCGGGCTGCGCGAGCAGATCTCGCCAACCATTCTGGCGGTGGCCACGATCCTTGTGGTGATCTCGATCGCACTACTGACCACGGTCGAACTGCTGCGCCGCCGTTCAGAACGGCTGCGTGGGATAAGCCCGACCTGAATTGAGGACAGTTTGAAGGGGGCGCTACCTGTGATGGCAGGTCAGCGCCCTTTTTTTGTTTAGCGCAGGCGTTCCAATAGCCGGAGCGAGGCATAGCCGTCCGGCACAAGACCGTTTGCCGTCTGGTAGGATCGGACCGCATTGATGGTCAGCGGCCCAACCCGCCCGTCGATCTTTTGCGTGTCGAACCCGGCACCGGTAAGGCGGCGCTGCAATTCCTTGCGCTCCGAGAAAGTCAGCGCGCGGTCGCCGCGCGGCCAGTCCGCCGCAATCACCGGGCCACCTGCGATACGATCGGCCAGATACCCGACCCCGATCACATAGGCATCGGCGGTGTTGTATTTCTCCAGCACTTCGAAATTGTCAAAGATCATGAAGGCCGCGCCGTCTGCCCCCGCAGGCAGCAGGATCGACGCGGACCCGTGATCCGGCACCAGCTTGCCAGAGGTATCCAGCACACCCGCAGCCGCCCAGTCAGAGGGCGAACGCGTCAGCTCACGACGCGCCAGAGCATAATCGAACCCGTCGGGCAAATGCACTTCGACTCCCCAGGGCTGACCCGTGGTCCAACCGAACCCGGCCAGATAAGCGGCGGTTGAGGCCAGCGCGTCGCGCGGGTCATCGGACCAGATGTCGCGCTTGCCGTCGCCGGTGAAATCCACCGCGTAAAGATGGTAGGAACTGGGCATGAACTGCGTGTGCCCCATCGCCCCGGCCCAGCTGCCTTTCATGCCGCGGGCCGAGACGTCGCCCGCTTCGAGGATCTGCAGCGCCGCCAGAAGCTCGGCCTCGAAAAACTCGGCGCGCCGCGTGTCATGGGCCAGCGTGGCCAGCGACCGGATCGTGTTGTTGCCACCGCGAAACGCACCGAACGAGCTTTCCAGACCCCAGATCGCCGTTACAACCTCTTTTTCAACGCCATAGCGCGCCTCGATCTGGGTGAGCGCCGCGTCGTGTTTCGCGAGCGCCGCCCGCCCGTTCCTGACCCGCAGGTCCGAGACCGCGCTATCCAGATATTCCCAGATCGTCTTGCTGAACTCCGACTGATTGCGATCCAGCCGCACCACCTCGGGATCGATGGTCGCTTTGGCAAAGGCCTGATCCAGTGTGGCAGCGCTGATCCCCTGCTCCTGCGCCCTGCCCCGAAAGGCAGACAGCCATTGCGCGAAGGGCTCGTTCGACGCAACCACCTGCGTAACCTCCTGCCCGACCGCTGGCACCGGGCGGGCCACGGGCCGCAGCGACGTGGTGACCAAAGCCAATTGAAAAGATCCCTGTTCATTTGGATCAGGCAGTGATTCCGCCACCACGCCCGTAGACCCCAATGCCGCCATAAAGCTTCCGACGGCGCCCGACTTCCAGTTTATCATCTGAATTATCCCGACTGCCTGCTCACCCTGAGTGTACCGCGAAACCGGCCCCGGACAAAGCGTCAGTCTGCACTCTTGCAATCTTCCGCTGTTTTGAACGGCTGAGCACGCAGATGTGCCAGCGCATCGCGCAACAACGGAATGCGGCGGGGGCGAAAAGATTGACCGGTCAGGGCCAGATCGCGCATGCGGTCCAGCCGGAAAACCCGAAAGTCGCGGCGCAGGTGGCACCACGCGATCAACACGCTGGATCGGTCCATATAAACAATCGACAGCGGATCAACGCTGCGCTCGGTCTCGCTGCCATGCACATCCGTGTAGCCGAAGCCCACCGATTGCTCGTCCCAAGTGGCTTGCCGCAACGCGCTCACGTCGATGCTGGGCGGCACGGGTTGGACGAACCGCGTCGCTGTCAGCACCGCATGGCTCAGCCGGTGCGATTGCCGCGCAGGTAGGCGGCCCTGCAGCTTTTTCAGCGCCTGCGACGCGGCCGAGGACAGGGCCGGATCACCGATCTGTTCGACCTCGCGCAGCCCCAGAACCAGCGCCTCAAGCTCCTCATCCTTAAAGCCCAGCGGCGGCAAGGTCGCGTCTTCGATCAGGGTAAAGCCGAACCCCGCCTCGCCATCAATTACCGCCCCCAACCCGCGCAACGCGTCGATATCGCGATGCACGGTCCGTGGCGATACGCCAAGATCCTGCGCCAGTTGCACCGAGGTCCGCGGAGACTGGCCCGAGCGCAGCGCCTGCATCAGTTGAAAAAGCCGGGCAGTTCGGGACATCGGGTTAAGCAACTCCGCTCTCTGAGATGATCGAGATTACTCTACGCCTGATGCCAGAACCTGTCATTAGGTCACCCTAACCTGTCGCCATGTTCTGATGTGGAGTGCCCCGATGTTGATCCTGCTCACCTACCCCGCCGCGTTTGGCCAGTTCAGCGCCAGCCCGTTCTGCGTCAAGGCGGCCTATATGCTGCATCTGTCCGGGCAACGCTGGCAGCGCTCCGATCTGTTGAACCCGGGCAAGATGCCCCACCGCAAACTTCCGGTGCTGCGTACGCCTGAACGGCTCTTGCCCGACAGCGACGGCATCCGTGCCTGGCTTGAGGCGCAAGGTACCGATTTCGACGCCGGGCTGAGCGATGTGCAAAAGGGTCAGTCGCGCGCGTTGTGCCGGATGGCCGAGGACCACCTCTATTTCCACATCGTGCTGGACCGTTGGGGCAATGATCAGGTCTGGCCGATCCTGCGCGATGCTTTCTTCCATGAGGTTCCAGCACTGATCCGGGGACCGGTCTCGCGCGCGATCCGCAAATCGGTTCTGAAAGGGCTGGATAGCCAGGGGGTTTCGCGATTCTCCGAAACAGAGCGGCTGGACCGGGTCGAGCAGGATCTGCAGGCGATCAGTGCCTTTCTTGCGGACCGCCCGTTTCTGCTGGGCGAGGCCCCCAGTTCCGCCGATCTGAGTGTTGCGCCGATACTGGGGGCCATGCGCGCCACCCCTATCGACACGAAACTGCGCCTGCGCATTGCCAACGACCCGCTTCTTGCGGGATATGTGGATCGTGTGGATCAGACGATTGGCTTACCGTGACGCCGTTTCAATCCCCCAAGGTTGAGGATGCTTTTGCTGCCTTCCCCCCATCGGCGCAGGAAGGCCTGCTGCGCCTGCGCGAGATGATCTTTGACACGGCAGCGGCGCTGCCAGAGCCTGCGATGCTCAGCGAAGAGCTGAAATGGGGCCAACCCGCCTATCTGACGCGCAAAGGCACAACAATCCGGCTTGGCATCCCGAAACAGGCACATTTTGGAATGTTCGTGCATTGTCAGACGCGCTTGATTCCAGAGTTTTCCCAGACGTTTCCCGGTATCGACCGGATCGAAGGCACCCGCGCGGTGCTGTTTGACGACGCGAATGAAATCTCAACCGAACGGCATGGCTGGCTGATCGCCCGCGCGCTGACCTATCACGTCTGACGGCGTTTGCGGGTCAGTCTACGGTCCAGCTTGTCACGTTTCTTCTTGCCCTTGACCGCCTTGCGCCGCGCGCCACGACCAGCAGGCGCACGCGAACGCGGCATCGCCTGATCCTCGATCGACAGCAGCTCCAGTTCCAGCCCGCCGGTCACCGGTGTGGCTTGCGCCAGACGCACGCTCACCCGCTGACCGATGGCGATGATGAGCCCGGAATCCGAGCCCATCAGCGTTCCCGCCTCGCGATCGAAATGGAAAAACTCGCGCCCCAAAGAGCGCACCGGCACCAGCCCGTCCGCGCCGGTTTCATCCAGCTTCACGAAAGCCCCGAACCGCGCGATGCCGCTGATCCGACCGGTGAATTCATTGCCCACCCGCTCGCTCAGATACGCGGCCAGATAGCGGTCGGTAGTGTCGCGCTCGGCCATCATCGAGCGGCGCTCGGTATCCGAGATATGGTTGGCGGTCTCTTCCAGCCGGTCGATTTCATCGGGCTGCAACCCATCCTTGCCCCAGCCATGGGCGGTGATCAGCGAGCGGTGCACGATCAGGTCGGAATAGCGTCGGATCGGTGAGGTGAAATGCGCGTAGTTGCGCAGGGCCAGACCGAAATGGCCATAATTTTCAGGGCTGTAATAAGCCTGTGCCATCGACCTGAGGGTGCTGAGATTGATCAGTTCCGCATCCTCTGTTCCCGCGGCGGCGTTGAGCAGCGCGTTCAGATGCCGGGTCTGCAGCACCTGCCCCTTGGCCAGGTTCAACCCCGCCGCCTGCGCCGTTTCACGCAAGCTTTCCAGCTTTTCCGGGGCGGGTTCCTCATGCACCCGGAACAGCAGCGGTGAGCGTTTGGCAATCAGGGTTTCGGCTGCGGCCACATTGGCCAGAACCATGAACTCCTCGATCAGTTTGTGGGCATCCAGCCGGTCGCGGAAGGCCACACTTTCCACTTCGCCCTCATCGTTCAGCACGATCTTGCGCTCGGGCAGGTCCAGATCCAGCGGCTGGCGTGCCTTGCGCGCCGCAACCAGCGCCTTGTAGGCGGCATAGAGCGGTTTCAGAACTGGCTCCAACAGCGGACCGGTGCGGTCATTGGGGGTGCCGTCAATCGCGTCCTGCACCTCGGCGTAATGCAGCGAGGCGGCCGAGCGCATCAGGCCCCGCACGAATTTGTGCCCGATCTTGTTGCCCTCGGCGTCGATCTGCATCCGCACCGCCAGACAGGCGCGCGGGACGCCTTCGTGCAGCGAACACAGATCGCCCGAGAGCCGGTCGGGCAACATCGGCACAACCCGGTCGGGGAAATAGCTGGAATTGCCACGCTTGCGGGCCTCGCGGTCCAGCGCGCTGCCGGGCCGCACATAAGCTGCCACATCTGCAATCGCCACCCAGATCACATGGCCGCCGGGGTTCTTGGGGTCATCATCAACGTGGGCATAACAGGCATCGTCATGGTCGCGCGCATCCGCCGGGTCGATGGTCAGCAGCGGCATGTCGCGCAGGTCTTCGCGGCCGCTCAGACCCTCGGGCTTGGCCTTGTCAGCTTCGGCGATCACCGCATCGGGGAAATCATCGGGGATACCATGCTGATGGATGGCGATCAGCGACACCGCCTTGGGTGCGCTGGGATCGCCCAGACGTTCAACGATGCGCGCCCTGGGCAGGCCCAACCGTCCTTTTGGACCGGCCTGTTCGGCCTCGACCAACTCGCCATCCCTGGCGTTCAGCGTTGCGCCCTCGGAGACCAGCCAATCGGTGCCTGCGGCCTTGTCGATCGGCACGATCCGCCCGCCCTCGGCCTCTTTGCGAAAGACGCCCAGAACCCGGCGCGGGTTGGTGCCGATGCGGCGGATCAGGCGCGCCTCATAATTGTGGTCTTCTTCATGCACGACGCTCAGCCGCGCCAGAATGCGGTCGCCCTCGCCCAGCGCCGGATCCGAGGCGCGCAGGATCATCAGAACCACCGGCTCGACCCCTTCGCCATGCCATTCCAGTGGCTGGGCAAACAGATCGCCATCGTTATTCGGGGCTTTGACCTGCAACACGCTCACCGGAGGCAGCCGGTCGGGGTCGCGATAGGTCTTTTTGCGCTTTTCCAGATGGCCCTCGGCCTCAAGCTCTTTCAGCACGCGCTTGAGGTCGATCCGGTCAGACCCCTTGATGCCAAAGGCCTTGGCGATATCGCGTTTCGAGGTGAGGGTCGGGTTTGCCGAGATCCAGTCGAGGATCTCCTGCTTGGAAGGAATTCGCGTCATATCCTCGGCCTAGCACGGCCAGTTGACAACGTCATGGACAAAACGATCAGCCGGTCAGATCAGCCAAAACATCCACATCGCGCAAACTGTCGGTCAGGGCGATGCGCTGCCCCGGCAGCGTCGCCAGCGTGTCCTGTAACGCATCGGCGCTGGACCAGCGGACACCGTCAAAGACCGTAGGTGGTATTGCCGCCACTCGCCGCGCGCCCACCAGCCAGTAGCCGCCATCGGTGGCCGGGCCAAAGACCCAGTCCTGGCGGGCAAGCGCGCGGAAGGCGCGTGCGATATGGGCGCGATCTATGCCCGGAATATCGGCGCCGATCAGGCAAACCGGACCAATTGGCATCCCGCGCAACATCCGCCCCATCCGTGCCCCAAGGTCACCGTACCCCTGCGGTGCGCGCGGCAGATCGGCGGGCCAAACCCGGCTCTGCAACCCTTCGCGATCCGGAGACACCGCCAGCACGATCCGCCAGCGTGGGTCGCGCAGGCGGCGGATCAGGATGCGCGTCTGATGCCGGAACCACCAGGCCGCGCCGACCATGCCAATATCACGGCCCAACCGGGTTTTCACCCGGCCCGGTCGCGGTTCCTTGACCATGATGACCAATGTGGGTGTCACGAAAGCTCCATCACCATGATTCACATCGCAGCACACGGGGTGGGAAAATCATGCGAAATAGTCGCGCAAAATGCGCGCATAGACCTGCTTGAGCTGTTCTATCTGCGCAACCTCGACGCATTCATCCACCTGATGCATCGTGCGCCCGACCAGACCAAATTCGACCACCGGGCAATGATCCTTGATGAAACGCGCATCGGATGTGCCACCGGTGGTGGACAGAACCGGCACCATGCCGGTTTCCGCCTCGACCGCGCTTGCCACCAGATCGGAGAGCGCACCGGGCGGGGTCAGAAAGCTCTCGCCAGAGATTTTCACCCGCAGGTCGATAGCGACATCGAACTCTTTGGCCACATGATCTGCTTCGGATTGCAGCCACTCCGTCACGCTGACCCCGGAATGCAGGTCGTTGAAGCGGATATTCACCGCCGCGCCACCTTGCGCCGGGATCACATTTGTCGCCGGGTTGCCGGTGTCGATGGTGACGACCGCCAGGGTCGAGGCATCGAAATGATCGCTGCCCTGATCCATCTCATGCGACGCAAGCCGGTCGATCAGCCGCACCAGCGCCGGCAGAGGGTTCCTGGCCCGGTGCGGATAAGCGGCGTGCCCCTGCACGCCAGTCACGGTGAACCACGCGGTCATTGAGCCACGGCGACCGATCTTCATCATCTCGCCCATGTGGTCGGGGCAGGTCGGTTCGCCCACAAGACAGACAGACATCCGCTCGCCCGCTGCCGCCATGTGATCCAGCAGCGCCGTGGTGCCGTCAACCGCATCGCCCTCTTCGTCGCCGGTGATGGTCAGGATGACCGCACCATCCGGCGGCGTGCCTTGCACCAGATCAATCGCGGCAGCGGCAAAGGCTGCGACACCCGACTTCATATCCGTCGCGCCCCGGCCATAGAGCACACCACCCTTCACCTCGGCCCCAAAAGGCGACATGGTCCAGGCGGCCTCATCCCCCACGGGCACCACATCGGTATGGCCGTTGAAACCAAAGGTCCGGGCGTGACCCTTTTGCCCCCAGCGCGCAAAGAGGTTGCTGATCCCGCCGCGATCCACGCGCGTACAATCGAACCCTGCGGATGACAGCAGGTCATCCAGCAGTTTCAATGCCCCCCCCTCTGCGGGCGTGACCGAGGGGCATCGAATCAGATCGGCGGTGAGCTTTACGGCATCAGTGGTCATGGGGCCTCGGGGTCTGTGGGTTCATCCTGTTCGTGTCACAATTGTGACGAAAATGTCGCGCTGCCAACCCCAAAAAGCGGAAATCCGCTTATCAGAAACCCGACACCTGTGTTAACGAAAGGTTAATAAATGACCCGAGGCAGGGCACCGAGCACAAAAGCCGCAAAAGGCTGCTGACAGACGTAACCGCGCAAATGACGCGGCATGGATGTATTTTGCGCAGGCATGACCTGCGACGGCGCACTGCTTCCAAAATGACGGGTTTGGGCAGTAGATGGCGACCGGGGCAGAGCTCGACTATCAGACAAATGCCAGTGCACTGGCGATGGCGCAGGCAATCTTTGGCGACGGCGCGACCGTGGTCAGCGCCAGCTACACTGGCGACAACCGATCATCAGCCATCTACGGGAACGGTGACGCGCTGGCCCCCGGGGCCACGCCCGGCGACAGCGGTGTGATCCTGTCGACGGGGCGCGCCACCAGTTTCACACGATCCTCTGGCGACCCGAACGTGTCGACCCGGACCACCACCAATTCGAACGGCCCCAATAACGATCCCGATTTCAACGCGGCGGCTGGCACCAACACCTTTGACGCATCCTATCTGGATGTCTCGTTCATCCCGACCTCGGAATACATGACGATGCAGTTCGTGTTCTCGTCCGAGGAGTACCCAGAGTTCCAGAATTCGATCTATCAGGATTTCGTCGGGGTCTGGGTTAACGACGCACAGGTCGATCTGTCGATTTCCGGCGGAGAATCCGATCCAGGCAATATCAACAGCAATTCCAATCAAAACCTGTTTCTGGACAACAGTGGCGACGACTACAACACCGAGATGGACGGGCTGACGGTCACCCTGACGCTGACGATGAACGTCATCCCCGATCAGGTGAACACGATCCGCATCGGTATCGCGGATGTGGCCGACAACCGCTATGATTCCAACCTTCTGATCGCCGCCGACAGCGTACAGACCGAACTGGTGGCGATCTCGGATACGGTCAATGTGAACCCGGATGGGCGCAAAACCGTCGATGTTCTGACAAATGACCATAACCCCTCGGGCTCGACCCTGACGATCACCCATATCAACGGGCAGGCGGTCACCGCAAACAGCACGGTCTTGCTCAGCACCGGGCAGACCCTGCAACTCAACGCAAACGGTACAATCACCGTTTTTGGCGATGGTGATGTCGAGGACTTCAACTTTACCTACACGGTGACGAACGGCACCAATCAGGATGTCGGTTTTGTCAACGCCAGTTCTATTCCCTGCTTTGTCGCGGGCACGCTGATTGCCACGCCTGAGGGTGACATACCTGTTGAAACGCTGATCCCCGGCGATCTGGTGATGACCCGGGATGACGGACCGCAGCCACTCAGATGGACCGGCAGCCGCAAGATCGAAGCCGCTGGCAATCTGACCCCGATCCGTATCCGGGCAAACACCTTCGGCAGCCACGGCGATCTGATGGTCTCGCCCCAGCATCGCGTTCTTGTCCGCGATAGCCTGGCAGAGCTGCTGTTCGGCGAGGCCGAGGTTCTGGTCGCCGCGAAATATCTGGTTAACGGCCGGACGGTCACCCGGCTGCCTGACGGGGCGGTCACCTATGTCCACGTGATGTTCGACCGCCATCAGGTGATCTATTCCGAAGGCCTGCCGACCGAAAGCTTCCTGCCCGGCCCGCAGACCACCAACCTGTTCGAGCAACCCATGATCGATGAGATTTGCACCATTTTCCCGGAACTCGACCCGCAAACCGGCCTCGGCTACAGCACCGCCGCGCGCCGGACGTTGAAAGCCTATGAGGCACAATTGCTGATAGCCGCAGAGAGAGCCGCGTGACATGACTTGGATTGCACTTACCGACACCGAAACGCAGCTGTTCTCGACCGCCGGTCTGGGGGCCGACCCGACCGCGCCCGACCTGATCGGATGCGACGACGACGATCTGCTGGCCCGAGGCACGCTGGTGCTGGAAACCGGGCTGCCCGATACCGGTCAGGCCCATACCCTGTTTCACTACAGCCGCGAGGGCGACTGGCCCTTTCACCTGTCGGTTCAGGCGATCCCGGGTCGGGGGCTGATCTTTGTTCTCAATCAGGGCGGCACGGTGATCCACCAGACGATGACCCTGCCCGATACCGGGCGTATCGACCTGCTGCGCCTGTCCTATAGCTGGGACGCCCCGGCGCGCCGGGCGCAACTGGCGCTGGAACAGCATGACAGGGAACAGGTGCTGATACAGGACATCGCGGGCCCCTGCCCGCTGCGTTTCGGCGACCTGCACGCGCTGTTCCGGCACGGGCCGCACCGCTTTGCCGCGCCCGAGACCATCTTTGCTGCGCTGTCGGACACAGTCGAGCCCGTGGGCCCCCTGCCCTCGATGCATCCCGAAACGCCGATTGCCACGCCCATGGGCTATCGCCCGCTGCGCTCGCTGCGGCGCGGAGACACGGTGATCAACGCGCGTGGTGAGGTCGTGCCGGTGCTGCACCGCCTGGCTCGAACGGTGCCCGCGCGCGGCAGTTTCAGCCCCCTTTCCATCCGCAGCCCCTATTTCGGACTGGATCAGGACATCGTCGTGGCCCCGTCGCAGCGGCTGCTGCTATCGGGTACCGAGGTGGAGTATCTGTTCGGCAAGCATTCGGTTCTGGCCCTGGCCCATCACCTGACCCGAGGCCGCGCGGTGACACCGGTTCCCTGGGGGCCGCTGGTGACCTATTCACAATTGCTGCTGCCCGGTCATGAAGCTGTGCTTGCCGCTGGATCAGCGCTGGAAAGCCAGTTCATCGGCAGGCTGCACAACAAGCCACGCCTGCTGGCGGCCAGCCTGCTGTCCGGTCTGGAACGCAGTCGGCTACCCGACCACGGAGCCTCGGGCATTCCGGTCCTCGGCGCGTTCGACGCCCGCGTATTGGCCGAACGTCGCGCAGCCTGACCCGGCAACGCATCTTGTGCCAAACCCGTGACCTGCGCTAGGGAGCGCAGCAGCATAACCGTCTGGAATCAATGTTGCGGCATCTCTATATCTTTCTGTCTCTGATCGCGGGCCTCTGCGCGACGGCGGGCTCGGCACAAGAGCTTGACGTGTCGACCGTGACACGGCCGCCTTTTTCGATGGTCGAAGATGGCGGTCAGACCGGGTTTTCGATGGATATTCTGGCGGCACTGTCCGAGGATCTCGGCTGGAACTACGACGTGCAGCGCTATGACCAGTTCAGCGACATGCTGAGCGCGATCACCGATGGCACCGCCGATCTGGCCATCGCCAATATCTCGATCACCGCCCAGCGCGAAACGCTGATGGATTTCAGCCAGCCGATCTTTGAATCCGGGCTGCAGATCATGATTCCGGCAGACAAACAGGGATCCCCCTCGCTGATGCGCGCGCTGATGTCGCGCGAGCTGTTTCTGGCGATCGGTATCGCGTTTGCGCTTTTGCTGACGGGTGGCATGTTGATGTGGTATTTCGAACGCCGCGCGCAGCCCTATTTCGACCGCAAGATCAACGACGCCTGGTTTCCGTCGTTCTGGTGGGCGCTGAACCTCGTGGTCAATGGCGGGTTCGAGGAACGGGTGCCGCGCACCGCCTTCGGCAAGGTCTTTGGCGTGATCCTGGTGATCTCGTCGCTGTTCGTTGTGTCGGTCTTCACCGCCCGGATCACTTCGGTCATGACAATCGAGGCGATCACCAATTCGGTCAATTCCGTCAACGACCTTTACGGCAGGCGGATTGCCACGATCCAGGGATCAACCGCTGCAGCCTTTCTGGACCGCCGCGATTTGAGCTACACCAGCTATGACGGGCTTGACCCGCTGATTGCATCGTTTGAGGCCGGAGAGATCGACGCCGTCGTTTTTGACGCCCCGATCCTGTCCTATTACACAAGCCACGAGGGCAAGGGCATCGGGATCGTGACCGGAGCGGTATTCTTGCGGGAAAATTATGGCATCGCCTTCCCCACCGGCTCGCCGCTGGTCGAAGAGGTCAATCAGGCGCTGTTGACCCTGCGCGAGAACGGCACATACGACACCATCTACCGCAAGTGGTTCGGGTCACGGAACTGACGCGGCGCGTCAGCCTTCCTTGCTCACGTCATCAAAAAACGGCGTCATCTGAGCGACGATCACCGCATTTTCCTCAAGCGCGCGTTGCATCAGATCGCGCTCCTCATCGCTGATCTCGTGCCCTTCGGCCTCGCGCTCGGCTAATGTGCCATAACCGGTCACATCCAAGGGCGCGGTATCCGCCTGCTTCAGGATCGCCACCGTCTCGCGCACCGCCTCCGCTTCGTCCACACCGCTGGCAAAACACATCAGTGCCGCCCCCGAGGCCCCATCGGGCAGACCATCGCCCTCCTTGCGTCCGATCTGAACGACAAGGGTATAGACCTGCTGGCGGGAGGGCTTTTTTGTCTTTTCCATGCGGCGGGCCATAGCCGGGCTCCCCGACGGGGTCAAGCCGGGCATTAAATCGCGCGAGATTGCCGATAATGTCAATCTTTAGGCTTAACAGGTCAAGCCTTGAGGGTCTGTCATGCTGTATCGCCTTCCGAATGCTATCAACCCCGCCCTTTCGACCATGGAGCATGCAATGACAATCCGCACCCTTCGCCAAGGCGAGCATGAAATCATCGGCAAAATCACAGGCGCGGCCTTTGCCGACGACCCGGTGTACGATTTTCTGATGGGCAGTCAGGCAGCGATCATCGCTTACACCACCTTCATGGCGAAGAAGCTATATCTGGAACGGGGCTTTGGCCACATCGCAGAGGACAACTCGGCTGGGTCCCTGTGGCTGCCCGCAGGCGTTTCGGGCCACCTCTCGTTTCTGCAAACGCTTCCGATTACTCCTGCGCTCATTCGTCATTGCGGGTTGCGGCGCGTTCTTCGGGCCCTTCCGGCCGGCGACGAGTTTGATCGGCACAAGCCAAAACACCCCTTCTTTTATCTTTTCGTGATCGGAGTCCTTACCGAGGGGCGAGGCAAAGGCCTGGGGGGCAAGTTGATGGAAGCCGGGCTGGAGATGGCGGATCAGGCAGGCATGCCCGTTTACCTGGAAAACAGCAAAGAAGAGAACATGAGGTTCTATCAACGCTACGGCTTTGAACAGATCGGCGAGTGCTATCCGGTTCCAGGTTGCCCGGTAGAGCGCCTGATGCTTCGCCCCGCGCAATAATTGCGAACCTATCGGCATCCAAAACAACACAATACACCAAACAACAGGACCGTATCATGAAACCAACCAAGTGGATCGTACTGGGCGCTTTTGCCTTTCAACTCTGCGTCACGCATATCTTGTGGTTCAACTTTGTGCCGCTCACCTCGCTGCTGCAGGAAACCTATGGCGTGGATGAACTGACGGCCTCGCTGCAGGTTCTGGTTTTCCCGCTATTCTACGTGATTTTCACCTTGCACGCGGGCGTTCTGGTGGACCGCTGGGGCTACAAGAAGCTGCTCCGGCTGGCGGCTTCGATCATGACGTTGTTTGCCTTCTGCCGTATCTATACCGAAAGTTTCTGGTTTCTGTTTCTGGCGCAATCGGCCATTGCCATCTCGCAGCCCTATATCATCAACGCCATTTCCAAAGTGGTCGCTGATTGGTTCGAACCCGAGCACAACGCCATGGCAACCGGCCTAGCCTCGATGGGGATGTTCCTGGGCATGGCAGTCGGTGCGGCGATCACACCAATGGTGGTGAGCGAGTTCGGCCTGTCCTTCAGCATGGGGATCTTTGCGGTTCTCAGCCTCGTCAGCACACTGATCTACTTTGTGGCAGTTGACGAGCGTGGCGACGGTGCCGGCAATGAGTCCGCAGGGTTCCGCGAATACATTGAGGTTCTGCAGCACAAAAACATCCGCTACATGGCTCTGTTTTCGTTCATGGCCCTTGGCGCGTTCAACGGGTTGACCCTCTGGCTCGAGGCGATTCTGGGGCAGTATGGCATTTCGGTCGATGATGCCGGATTGGTGGCTGGGCTTATCATTATCGGTGGTATTTTGGGGGCCGTCGTCATCCCGGCGATGTCCGACCGGACGATGCGCAGGAAACCGTTCCTCATGGTCTGTTCGCTGATTGGCGGCCTATTGGTCTATCCGCTTTGCTTCACGGCAAACCTTGGCCCGCTTTATGGCTATGCATTCACGCTGGGCTTCTTCTTCCTGGCCTGTCTTCCTGTGATGCTCAGCTTCGCCGAGGAACAGGTGGGCAAAGGCAAGGCAGGTGCCGCGACGGGCCTTCTGTTCCTGTGCGGGAATTCCGGCGGCATCATCGCGATCCCCCTGATGTCGATGATGAACGGGGACAGCGGCACCTGGAACAACGCGGCATACTTCACGGTTGCCTTGCTGCTTCTGGCATCGTTCAGCACGTTCGGGCTGAAAGACCTCAAAATCCGAGCCGGTGCAAAAGGGAAGGCCTGACGTCACGGGCCATTGGCTGCCGATTTTACGGTAAGCACGCAAACGAAAAAGGCCGCTGCAGGATCGCAGCGGCCTTGTTTTTTCAGGAACAAGCGCCCGTTCAGTCCCGCAGCAACTCGTTGATGCCGGTTTTCGACCGGGTCTTTTCATCCACCCGCTTCACGATCACTGCACAATAGAGGCTGATGTTGTTCTTCGACGGCATTGAGCCTGCGACCACGACCGAATAGGGCGGCACCTCGCCATAGGTGACCTCGCCGGTTTCGCGATCCACGATCTTGGTGGACTTGCCGATGAACACGCCCATGCCAAGGACCGAGCCTTCGCGCACGATGCAGCCTTCGACCACTTCCGAGCGTGCACCGATAAAACAATTATCCTCGATGATGGTCGGCCCGGCCTGCATCGGCTCCAGCACGCCGCCGATACCGACGCCGCCCGAGAGGTGCACGTTCTTGCCGATCTGCGCGCAGGACCCCACGGTGGCCCAGGTATCGACCATGGTGCCCTCGTCCACATAAGCGCCGAGGTTCACGAAGGACGGCATCAGCACCACGCCCGGCGCGATAAAGGCGGATTTGCGCACCACGCAGTTGGGCACCGCGCGGAAGCCCGCGTCACGCCACTGGTTGTCGCCCCAGCCTGCGAACTTGCTGTCGACCTTGTCCCACCAGCCGCCGTTTTGCGGCCCGCCCTGCTGCTGTTCCATGTCCTTGATGCGGAAGCCCAGAAGAACCGCCTTCTTGGCCCATTGGTTCACGTGCCAGGACCCGTCGCCCTGCTTCTCGGCCACGCGCAGAGAACCGCTGTCGAGCGCGTTCAGCGTATCCTCGATCGCTTCGCGCTGTTCACCGGTGGTGGCCGGGGTGATGGTATCGCGCGCGTCCCACGCGGCTTCGATGGCCGTTTCCAGTTGCGTGTTGGACATCTGCTTGCTCCCTGCAATATCTGGTCATGTCGGTGTCGCCTATATGCAAACGGCAGCCATTGCGCAATGCGACGTGACACCGGCGCTTTGCGTCAGTCACGGGTCAGTCACGGGTCAGGGCGCCGATCAGCTCGAACATATCGTGGTCCTGTCCGGTTCCGGCATTCGGCGCCGTCAGCAATACGTCGCCATAGAAAATCGAATTCGCCCCGGCCAGAAAACACAACACCTGCTCTGCCGCCGAGAAATCCGAGCGTCCGGCGGACAGCCTGACACGGGTTTTCGGCATGATGATCCGGGCGGTGGCAACCATCCGCACCAGATCGAAGATGCCGACTTTCTGACGATGCGCCAGCGGCGTGCCCTCGATCGGGATCAGCGCGTTGATCGGCACGCTTTCGGGGTGCGGATCGAACCCGGCAAGCACCTGCAGCATCGACGCCCGGTCGTGGGTGCTTTCGCCCATCCCGATGATGCCACCGCAGCACAGGTCGATCCCTGCATCGCGACAATGCGACAGCGTTTCCAGGCGGTCCTGATAGGTGCGCGTTCCGATGATTTCGGCGTAGAATTCCGGCGATGTATCGAGGTTGTGATTATAGGCCGTCAGACCCGCATCCGCCAGTTGTTGGGCCTGATGCGGTTGCAGCATTCCCAGCGTGACGCAGGCCTCCATCCCCAGATCCCGCACGCCTGAGACCATCTCGAGCACGTTGTCGAATTCCTGACCATCGCGCACTTGCCGCCAGGCTGCACCCATGCAGAACCGTTCGGCACCCGCAGCTTTTGCCCGCTTTGCAAGCGACAGCACATGCGCCGGGTTCATCAGCTTTTCCTTGGTCAGATCCACTTCGCGGTGATGCGCCGATTGCGGACAATAGGCGCAATCCTCGGGGCAGCCGCCGGTCTTGATCGACAGCAAGCTGGCTTTCTGGATGTCCTCGGGATCATGATGCGCCCGGTGTATCGCATTGGCTTGACCAACGAGGTCCAGCAAGGGGAGACGCAGCAGCGCCTCCACCTCGTCGACCGTCCAGTCGCTGCGCAGTACCCTGGTGCCGTCAAGCATCGGATCGGCTTCCACGAATGTGCGCGCGCAGCCCGGAGGGCAGGCCCAGTACAACAACACTGGCCAGCACGATCTTGACCAGATCCCCGGCGATGAACGGTGTGAACCCATAGGCCAGCAGCTTGTCCCCCGGCACGAATTGCGCCAGCCAGCCAAGGCCAAGCGCATAGATCATCGCAAGGCCCACCAGCATCGCAGGCCAAAGGAACAGCTTGCGCAGGTGATCAGCAGCCCAACCCACGATGACGGCCGCGACGACAAAGCCCAGCAGGTATCCCCCTGTGCCACCAACCATATAGGCCAGTCCGACGCCTTTTTCGGGCGTTCCGGCAAAGACCGGGAAACCAAGGGCACCCACCATCAGATAACCCAGCACGGTCGCGGTTCCCAACCGCAGGCCATAGGCGGCGGCAAGCGCCATGACAGCAGCAACCTGCAGGGTCATCGGGACCGGCCAGAACGGAACCTGAACCTTTGCGCTGAGGGTCAGCAGCAACACACCTGCGACGACGCGCAGGGCCTGTCCGGGCAGGCCGACCGAGCCAACCGCCGGAAGCGCGGAAGATTGGGGCAGTTTCATGGGCTTTCCTTTTATAGATAAAAATTCTTACTTTCTACTGTTTTTGAAATTTTTATCGATAAAGAGTCAAGCCACTTGTTGCCACACCCCTGAAACACGGTGAGGGTCAGAGCATTCGGCGGATGTGTCGCGCGAGAATGCCACTGGCGGCCACTGCGTTCCGACCCTTCAGCGCCTGAAGGATGGCAGCGTGATCTGCATCGGTTCGCTGCACCCACTTCCGTTGCCATTGGGCAAAGAAATGGCGGGCGCTTGCGATGTGCAGATCGTCAATCGCATGCAGCAGGCGCGGCATGGCGCACGGGGTGAGGATGACACGGTGAAAAACCCGGTTCCGTGCCTCCCAGGTGGGCATGTCCTCGGCGGCATCACATTGTGCAAGCGCCTCTGCTGCAAGTCTGATATCTCGTGGCGTGAGGCTTTGAACCGCATGCTGCAGTGCAAGCGTTTCCAGTGCCACGCGCATTTCGATCACCTCGCGCATTTCTGACGGATCGAGCGCGGCGACACGCATGCCGCGTCTCGGCTCGCTAACCGCCAACCCATGCGCCTCAAGCCGCAACAGTGCTTCGCGCACCGGAACATGGCTGGTCTCATGGGCGCGCGCTATGTGGTCCTGTCGCAGCTTCTCGCCCGCTGGCAGGGCACCAGTGATGATCTGCTGGCTGAGGCTTTCGTAAATCGAGTCGGCAATTGTCGCTGTCATGGATTATAGATAAAATCTGCCTCGACCGCACTCAAGCGGAATTGTCCGGGTTGAGCGGGTCGGGCGCGATATTTGCACCGCAGACCAGAACCGCCAGTCTTTCACCAGGCTCCGGGCGATAGGCGCCCGACATCAGCGCAGCCAGCGCGGTGGCCCCCGCTGGTTCAACCAGAATGCGCCGTTCTTGCCAAAGCGCGGTCTGCGCGGACCGGATCGCCGTATCCGTGACCAGCACGGTTTGCGTTCCGCGCCGCGTCGCAAGATCGAAGCAGATCTCGCCAATCCGTCGCGCCCCCAGCGCATTGGCGGCGATGCCCGAAACCTCGACATCCACCGGATGACCGGCCACGCGCGCGGCATGCAACGCGCAAGAGGTTTCCGGCTCGACCGCCACCACCTTGCGCGCGCCCTGCAACCAGGCCAGTGCGCCCGCTATAAGACCGCCACCGCCAACCGCGATCAGAATGGTGTCAGCCTGCAGTCCCTGCCGCTCCCATTCGCGGATCAGCGTGCCCTGCCCCGCAACCGTAGCCGGCGCGTCATAGGCGTGGATCTGCATCGCGCCCGAACGCGCCTCATGCTGTTGCGCCATTGTCAGGGCATTGGCGTATTCACCGGGCACCACCGTCAGGTCTGCGCCGATACGCTCGATCAGAGCTATCTTGGAGGGGCCCGCCAGTTCCGGTACGAAAATATGCACGGGATACCCCAGAGCCCGCGCGCCATAGGCCGCTGCAGCGCCATGATTGCCGCCCGAAGCCGCAACCACACCCGCCGCTGGAACCTCACTACCGAGCAACGTGTTGAAGGCGCCGCGCGCCTTGAAACTACCGGTATGCTGAAACTGCTCAAGCTTCATCTCGACCGGATGGTCCAACCCGAACCCCCCGCAGCGCATCACCGGCGTTTCCACCACATGCCCGGCGATCCGGCCCGCTGCCGCCTCGATTTCCTGCGTCCACCCCATTGTCATCATCCCGTCACTGGCGCTCTGGTCGCGAACCCTATAGCTGTTGGGCAGACACGCAAGCCGGGACAAGACACCGCAATGAAAGAAGATCACCGCCTGAGCCCTTTCCGGGACGCCCATACCGACCGCAGCACCGCAAGCGAGGTGCCGGACACGCCGCAGACACGCTCGCCCGCCTATAGGCTGGCCTTTGCGGATGAGGAATTCCTGTGCCGCGAAGAGCTGCGCCCGGTGCGGTTGCAGCTTGAGCTTTTGAAGCCGCAGTTGATGCTGGACGAACACGGCATCACCTCGACCATTGTGATGTTTGGCGGCGCGCGTATTCCCGAACCGTCCAAAAAACACACCGCGCGCACCCAGACATTGGCGGATCTGTCGGAGTTCTATGACGAGGCGCGCGAGTTTGCCCGGCTGATGACCGAGAAGTCCAAGCAAAGCGGTTGCCGCGAGAACGTGATCGTCACCGGCGGCGGCCCCGGCGTGATGGAGGCCGGCAACCGCGGCGCCGAAGATGCGGGCGGTTGCTCCATCGGGCTCAACATCGTGCTGCCGCATGAGCAGGCACCCAACCTGCATGTAACGCCGGAGCTGGCCTTCAACTTCCACTATTTTGCGATCCGCAAGATGCATTTCCTGATGCGCGCCCGCGCCATCACCATCTTCCCCGGCGGGTTCGGCACGATGGACGAATTATTCGAGGCGCTGACCCTGATCCAGACCGGGCGCATGGACCGGGTTCCGTTCCTGCTGTTCGGGCGCACCTTCTGGGAAAAGGTCATCAACTGGGAGGCACTGGCGGACGCAGGCACGATCTCGGACGAGGATCTCGACCTATTCCGATTTGTGGACACGGCGCAGGACGCGGTGGACCTGATCGAAAGCTGGGAACCCGCCCCACCCCGCGATGACATCCCCGGTCGCTGAACCACAGCTGACCCAACCCCCTGATCCGGGCTGTTTAGGTGTAGAATCCGTTCCTGTTTCTTTCTGTTGATTTGTTTGCGGTCAAGGCCTGCTGAGCGGAGCCCTTGCGGAACTCAAGTGAAGCAGGCCGGGTGGCGCGGGTGAGATTGGCGAAGACGGCCCGAGCCAGTCCGCCAAGCGATGTGTGTGGTCTCTGGGTGTTGTAATCAATCCTCCAAGTTTCGATGATCTTCCGTGCCTCAGCGAGGTTGCCGAAGATGTGTTCGTTCAAGCGTTCGTCCCGGAGCATGCCGTTGAATGTCTCCACAAAGGCGTTCTGCATTGGCTTTCCCGGTGCGATGTAATGCCAGCCGACGCCGGTAGCAGCTTCGCCACAGCGCGCGTTGCGTTTCCACCACACTCCGAGTTGCTTCCGTAGTGATTCCAGCGGGTGAAGTACAACGTAAGCGTTGCATACAGTCCCGCACTAGATGTTCAGTCCCGGCATCTGGTGGATCGGGTCAACAATGAATCTGTCTGACTCTGAAGTCCAGATTTTGCAGATGTATTCGTAGGGCGTGAGACCGCCGAGCGTCTTGAGGCGACGGGCGTAATTATGGCGGCGAAAGGGGCTCAAGGTTCCAATGAAACAACCCAAGAAGGCACGGCTCTGGCTGAACCCTCTCGGGACATTGCTGCGCAATGCCCTGGCGGGCAGTGGAAGGGTCATGTGTCCGGCTGCAGAGGTT
>NZ_JAMFMB010000018.1 GCF_023502395.1 Ruegeria spongiae
GCTCGACCTCATGCGCGCCACTGCCGAGCGCGGCAAGCCGCTGTTGATGCTGGAAGGGTATGGCGGTTTTGTGCTGGGCGATTGGGTCATTATCAGGATTGCCGAAACCAAGTCCGAGCTGATGGGCGACGGGTCGCCGCGTGTCATAACGTTTTCCATGACGCTCAAGGAATATGGCGGTGACGCGGGCGGCGTCGACGGGTTCCAACTCGGTATTGCCGCCGTTTCGACGCTGGCGAGGCTCGTTTGATGCGCCTGCCACTTGGTTACTTGAGGGCCTGACATGAAGTATCGCACCAAAGATGGCGACGTGCTGGATGCGGTCTGCACCAAGCATTATGGCGATCTGTCCTGGCGGATCGAAGATGTGATCGCGGCCAACCCCGGTCTTTCGGCGCGGGGGGCGGTACTGCCCTCGGGCCTGCTGATCGAGTTGCCGCCGGTCGAGGATGCCGCGCCCCAGCGGCCAACCCTGCGGCTTTGGGGCTGAGCCTCTGTCCGCGCAGCGGCAAACCATCCGGGGGATGGTTTGAGAGGCGAAGGGGCGGAGCCCATTTGCGACAAGGGAGCAAACCATGACACCAGCTTTCAAAGTCATTGCGGCGGGGGTGAACATCACCGACCAGATCAGCGAGCGGCTGCTGAGCCTGGTCGTGACCGACGAGGCCGGGTTCAAGTCGGATCGCGTGGAAATCACACTGGATGACCGCGACAACGCCGTGGAGCTGCCGCTGCCCGGTGCGCCGCTTGCGGTGTTCATGGGGTACGAGGAAACCTTCCTCGCGCCCATGGGGGCCTTTACGTCGGCTGAGGTGGTGGCAAAAGGCCCGCCTGACCGGGTGATTATCCGGGGCAAGGCCGCCAACCTGGGCGGCTCGATCAAGGCCCAGGTGACCCGCGCATGGGACAACAGCACCCTCTCCGACATCGCCGCAACCATTGCCGAGGCGCATGGCCTCAAGGCGAAGGTATCTGAGAGGTTCCGTGACATCATATATGGCCACCTCGATCAGACCGACGAAAGCGACATCAACCTGATGACACGGCTGGCGAAGGATCACGACGCCATTGCCAGCGTGAAGGGCGACACGCTGGTATTCATGGGCAAGGGTGAAGGCAAGACCGCTGGCGGCGTTCCGATGCCACCGGTGCCGGAGCGCAAGACCGGCAACATCCGCTGGTCGATGACGCTGGCGACACGCGGAAACTTCCGCACGGTCGAGGCCACCTGGCACAATCAGCAGACAGGAACACGCGACAAGGTGACCGCTGGCGAGGGTGCGCCGGTCAAGCGGTTGCGCCATGCCTATCCCGATCAGGGCGAGGCCCAGCGCGCCGCCCGTGCCAAACTGGACGAGCTGGGGCGTGGCAACGACACGCTGAGCATCGAAATGGTTGGTGATCCGCTCATCGCTGCCGAGGGCCAAATCCTCGCCACCGGCTTCCGCGTCGGGGTTTCCGGCACCTGGTCGATCAAGAGCGCCAGACATCGGATCGCCGGGGGCGGCTTCACCACCTCAATCGAGGCCGAAAAGCCGAAATCAGAAACCGGCTAGACGGCAGCGACGATGAAAATTAAAACGTTCCGCAATGAAAAAAAATTGGGCCGGCCCAGCGCTGCCCCCATACCCCCGAGGTATTTTTGAACAGAAGAAACATCAGGCCGGTTCGAGCGTTGCCTTGGCCTGATCCAGCAGGCGCTTGGCCTCGGAGCCTTCAAGCCGCTGGATGTCGTCCTGGTATTTCAGCACCGCGCCAAGCGTGTCGGCGATCACTTCGGGGCTGAGGTCGATCACGTCCAGCGCCAGCAGGCATTTGGCCCAGTCGATGGTTTCGGCCACGCCGGGTTTCTTGAACAGATCCTCGGTGCGCAATTGCTGGACGAACGCCACAACCTCGCGGCTGAGCGCCTCGGCGACTTCGGGGGCACGGGCGTGCAGAATCTCGACCTCGCGGGTGAAATCCGGGTAGTCGACCCAGTGATAGAGGCAGCGGCGTTTCAGGGCGTCATGCACCTCGCGCGTGCGGTTCGAGGTGAGGATGACGATAGGTGGTTCGGCGGCCTTGATCGTGCCCAACTCTGGGATGGTGACCTGAAAATCGCTGAGCGCCTCCAGCAGGAAAGCCTCGAAAGGTTCGTCGGTGCGGTCAAGCTCGTCGATCAGCAGCACCGGCGCGCCGTTCTCATCCGGGCGCATGGCCTGCAGCAGCGGGCGTTCGATCAGATAATCGTCGCTGAACAGCTCGGATTGCAGCGCGCTGCGATCCGCGCCGCCCGCAGCTTCGGCGGTACGGATGGCAATCATCTGGGCCGGAAAATTCCACTCATACACCGCGCTCGAGGCATCGAGTCCCTCGTAACATTGCAGCCGGATCAGGCGGCGGCCCAGCGCGGCCGACAGCGCCTTGGCGATCTCGGTCTTGCCGACGCCCGCCTCGCCCTCAAGGAACAGCGGGCGGCCCAGTTTGAGCGCAAGGAACACAACCGTGGCCAGCGCGCGGCCGCAGACATAGCCCTGCGCGGTCAGCGCGGATTGAACCGCATCGATGCTGTCTGGTCGCTGCATGTCATCTCCCTTTTTCCCGGTGCAGCAGGTCATGGCACGGCTCTGGCGTCAAGCAAAGAGCGGTGCGACCTTAGTCGCATCACGCTTGCCCCGGTCCGGGCGATTGACGGGTTGGGGGCAAGATGCCATGAATTGCGCGGGCAAGATGCAAAGCATCCCGGTCACGGGATCGGGGAGATTGCATGCGATATCTGGCCGTGCTGACGGTTCGCAACGAAGGGGCCTTTCTGCTGGACTGGCTTGCCCATCATCAGGCGACGGGTTTCACCGATTTCCTGGTGTTTTCCAACGATTGCCAGGACGGCACTGACGCGATCCTCGACCGGTTGGAGGAGATGGGCCACCTGACCCATCTGCGCAACGACGGCCCCTATGACAAGGGTGGCATCCAGTTCACCGCGCTCAAAGCGGCGTCAAAGCACCGGCTGGTCAAACGGGCCGACTGGATTCTGCCGCTGGATGTGGATGAGTTCGTCAACATCCATATCGGCGACGGCTCCGTACAGGAACTGACCGCCGCCCTGCCCGACGCCACGGCCATCACGCTGACCTGGCGGCTGTTCGGCAATGGCGAGGTCACGCGTTACGCTGACACCTCGGTGCCACGGACCTTCACCCGCTGCGCGCCGGTGATCATGCATTGGCCCTGGCGTGCGGCAATGTTCAAGACGCTCTACCGCAATGACGGAAGCTACCGGAAACTGGGCGTGCACCGCCCCCGCTCGCCGCATCCCGAGAACGAGGCAGAGGCCCGCTGGTTCGACGGGTCCGGGCGCGAGATCGACCTGAAGCAGCAGAAGAAGAGGGTGTTTTCCGACTATGGACGCGACAATTATGGCCTGGCGCAGTTGAACCACTACCCGCTTGGCGCGATGGAGAGCTATGTGCTCAAGGCCGATCGGGGTCGCGCGGTGCATTCTGGCGACCTGCTGGGCATGGATTACTGGGTCGAACGAAACCTCAACACCGAGACCGACGACAGTATCTTGCGTATCAGCGAGCGCGCCGATCCGCTGCGCGCCGAGATGCTGGAAGATCCCGATCTCGCCCATCTGCATGAAAGCGCGGTGAATTGGCGACACGAACGGTTCCGCGAGTTGATGGAGCAGGACGCATATCGCGCATTGTTCACGCGCCTGCTGATGACGCCCCCATCGCGCCCGGTTTCAGCCAGCGCGGCCGAAACACTGGCCGGGTTTGCCAGTCTCGGCCTCATGAAGACCAGAGGCGCCGGGGCGGATAACAGCCAGAAAGAGACCTGAGTTCAACCCCGATTTGGCCTCATTCGCCCTTTATTCATGGGGGTATCCAACCGGTCCGCGAAGCGACCGGATCTCTGAGGGTCGGCATATGAAGGACATCGAAAGCGCCCTTGACCAGCCGCTGGTCAACCTGCGCCCCCGCCTGTGGAAGGCGCGATTGCTGGACCAGGCACGGGCCGAGGGGGAAGCGCATGAGCTGGGCGAGCAGCACTT
Organism: Ruegeria spongiae; assembly: GCF_023502395.1. GTDB lineage: Bacteria > Pseudomonadota > Alphaproteobacteria > Rhodobacterales > Rhodobacteraceae > Ruegeria_C > Ruegeria_C spongiae. The sequence continues at coordinate 4,043 of NZ_JAMFMB010000018.1, forward strand.
CGCAACCTTCATACCCCGCAGCCCGACCCTGCTGGTGAGTTTCGAGACGATGCAGGATATCCGCGCCCTCTCGGACAGCCAGCAACCCCTGGGATTCGAGATGATCCGCAAGAGGTCCTGGTCGCATCTGTGCCTCATCTCCAACGGCGACACCTGGTTTCGCGATGACGCGGTCTATGCCTTTTTCGACCGGTTGATCGATGACGGAATATTCGAGGCGTATGACAAGGTGGTGTTCTATGGTGCGGGGTCGTGCGGCTATGCTGCGGCGGCGTTTTCTGTCGCTGCCCCCGGTGCCTCGGTCATTGCGGTCCAGCCGCAAGCGACGCTGGACCCACGGATGACGGAATGGGACGACCGGTTCACCTCGATGCGCCGCACCGCCTTTGATGACCGGTTCGGCTATGCACCCGACATGCTGGATGCCGCTGATCAGGCTTTTGTGCTCTACGATCCCGGCCAGCAACTGGATGCGATGCATGCCACGCTCTTTGCGCGACCCAATGTGACGCGGTTGCGCATGCGTCATATGGGCAGCGATCTGCAGGCCCGCCTGTCCGAGATGAAGCTGCTGTCCCGTCTGCTGACAAAAGCAGCCGAGAACACGCTGACAGAGATCGAATTCTATAGGATGTTCCGCGCCCGCCGCGCGTCTCCACATTATCTTCGGATGCTGCGAAACATTCTGGAACACCAGGAACGCCCCTATCTTGAGATGCTGCTGTGCCGCAACACAATTGCCCGACTGCCGATGCGCCGGTTGCGACGTCGCCTGGAACGGCTGCAACAGCTCGCGGCAGAGGGGGTCTTCAGGCCGCCGCCGGACAGGTCCACCTGATCCGGGCCACAAGGGCTTTCCCGTCACCGGCACCTGTGCTAGCCGGGTCGCATGAGCCAAAGCCTTACGATCCGCCGCCCCGACGACTGGCATCTGCATCTGCGCGACGGCGCAATGTTGCAGGCCGTCCTGCCCGAAACCGCCCGTCATTTTGCCCGTGCCATCATCATGCCGAACCTGGTGCCACCCGTGGTGACCGGGGCCCAGGCCGGTGCCTATCGCGACCGCATCCTGGCCGCCCTGCCCGAGGACATGGATTTCGCGCCGCTGATGACGCTTTACCTGACCGAGGACACCGATCCCGAGGATGTGGCCGCGGCGCACGCCAGCGGGCTGATCAAGGCGGTCAAGCTATACCCGGCGGGTGCCACCACCAACTCGGCCAGCGGGGTCCGCGATTTCGACAAGGTGCGCGGCGTGCTGGAACGGATGGCAGAGATCGGCCTGCCGCTCTGCGTGCATGGCGAAGTCACCGACGCGGAGATCGACATTTTCGACCGCGAAGCGCTGTTCATCGAATGGGTCCTCGACCCGATCCGCCGCGACACGCCCGGCCTGCGGGTGGTGATGGAACATATCACCACCAAGAACGGGGTCGATTATGTCAAGGCCAATGCGCAGGATCTGGGCGCGACGATCACCACCCATCACCTGATCATCAACCGCAACCATATCCTGGTGGGCGGCATCAAGCCGCACTACTACTGCCTGCCCGTCGCCAAGCGCGAAGAACACCGTCTGGCCCTGCGCGCTGCCGCCACCAGCGGCGATGCCCGGTTCTTTCTGGGCACCGATTCTGCGCCCCATACCGACCCGCTCAAGGAAAGCGCCTGTGGTTGCGCGGGCTGTTTCACCGCCACCAACACCATGTCGCTGCTGGCTCATGTCTTCGAAGAAGAGAGTGCGCTGGACAGTCTCGAAGGCTTCACCTCGCGCAACGGACCCGCGTTTTATGGCCTGCCGGTCAATGAGGGCAGCCTGACCCTGACCAAGGGCGATGCCGTCAGCTACCCCGACAAGATCGACACCGGCGACGGCCCGGTCACGGTCTTTGATCCCGGTTTCCCGGTGCATTGGCACGTCACCGCCTGAACAACGACTTCAAGGACCTGATGATGATCCCCACATCCTACCCGCCCGCCGACGAGATTGCCCGCCTGACCGCCCGGATGCTGCTTGAGATCAAGGCGGTGCATTTCAATGCGCGCGAGCCCTTCACGCTGGCCAGCGGGTTGCCCAGCCCGACCTATATCGACTGCCGCAAGCTGATCTCTTATCCGCGCATCCGGTCCACCCTGATGGATTTCCTGACCGTCACCGTAATGCGCAACGCGGGCCTCGAGGCGTTCGATAATATCGCGGGCGGTGAGACCGCAGGCATACCCTTTGCCGCATTGGTGGCCGAGCGCATGGCGTTGCCGATGACCTATGTGCGCAAGAAGCCCAAAGGCTACGGCCGCAACGCCCGAATCGAAGGCGCAATGAGCGAAGGCGAGCGGGTGTTGCTGGTCGAGGACCTGACCACCGATGGCGGATCGAAGCTGAGCTTCGTCGATGCCATCCGCGAGACCGGCGCAACCTGCGGACACACGGCAGTGATCTTCTACTACGGCATCTTCCCGGATACGGAAAAGACGCTGGGCGATCACGGGGTTGCACTGCATCACTTGTGCACCTGGTGGGATGTGCTGGCCGAGGCGCGCGCCCAAAACGCCTTTGACGCCGAGACTCTGGAAGGGGTCGAGGCGTTCCTGAACGACCCGCGCGGATGGCAGGACGCCCAAAAAAGCTGACTTTACGTCATCTGCGGCCACCCGTGTGCCCCGACCGGTAAACTCCCGCCGAGCACACAAGATGTTGACGGGGCACGCCCTGCCCATGCATGATGTTGGGGGCGGGTGACTACTCACAAACTATCCCCAGAAACATACAATTTGCCCCCGCCGCGGCGAATAAGCTATGACCCCTCACTCAAGGGCGGTGAGAACAAAATGAACGAGATCAGCAGTATCGATCAGGCGCAGATCCAGATTCAGAATGCGGAGACCATGCCGCATTCCATCGAGGCCGAACAGCAGCTTCTGGGCGCGATCCTGACCAATAACGACCTGTATGACCGGGTGGCCGCCATCATCGGGCCCGAGCATTTCTATGACCCGGTGCATGCCCGCATCTACGAGGTCGCCTCGGCCCGGATCGCCAAGAACACGCTGGCCTCGCCGGTGACGCTGAAATCCTTCATGGCCGATGACGAGGGCCTGAAAGAACTGGGCGGCGCCACCTATCTGATCAACCTCGCCGGGGCCTCGATCAGCGCGTTTGCGGTGCATGACTATGCCCAGATGATCTATGACCTTGCGATCCGGCGCGAGTTGATCGGGCTGGGCCGCGAAATCTCGGACAAGGCGGCGCGGGTTGACGTAGCCTCCGAGCCCAAGGAACAGATCGTCGAGGCCGAGCAGAAACTCTATCAACTATCCGAGCAGGGCCAGACCGAACAGGGGTTCAAATCCTTCCTCAAGGCCGTCACCGAAGCCGTGAACGTCACCAATGAAGCCTATCAGCGTGGCGGCGGCATGGCGGGACTCTCGACCGGTCTGGCCGACCTGGACAAGCAACTGGGCGGCCTGCACCCTTCGGACCTGATCATTCTGGCGGGACGCCCTTCGATGGGGAAAACCTCACTGGCGACCAACGTGGCCTTCAACGTGGCCAAGGCCTATAAGCGCGGGCTGAAAAACGATGGCAGCGAAGGCGCGGTCGATGGTGGCGTGGTCGGGTTCTTCTCGCTGGAAATGAGCGCCGAGCAGCTTGCGGGGCGGATTCTGGCCGAGGCCTCGGAAATCTCGTCGCACAAAATCCGGCAGGGCGACATGACCGAGGGCGAGTTCCGCCGCTTTGTCAATGCCGCCAAGGATCTTGAGGCCTGTCCGCTGTTCATCGACGACACACCCGCCCTGCCCATTGCGCAGCTTGCGGCCCGGGCGCGTCGACTGAAACGGACTCATGGGCTGGACCTGCTGGTGATCGACTATCTGCAGCTTTGCCGTGGCATGGCCGACAACCGCGTCAACGAGATCGCCGAGATTTCGATGGGCATGAAAGCCATCGCCAAGGAATTGCAGATCCCGGTCGTGGCCCTGTCCCAGCTGTCGCGTCAGGTGGAAAACCGCGACGACAAGCGCCCGCAACTCAGCGACCTGCGCGAATCCGGCTCGATCGAGCAGGACGCCGATGTGGTGATGTTCGTGTTCCGCGAGGAATACTACAAGGAACGCGAAAAGCCCGGCGATCACGAACTCGACAAGATGGAAGAGTGGAAGACCGCGATGGAACACCTGCATGGCAAGGCCGAGGTGATCGTGGGCAAGCAGCGTCACGGCCCCATCGGCACGGTTGAACTCAGCTTCGAGGCGCAGTTCACCCGGTTCGGCAACCTGGTCAAACCCTGGCAACAGGGGATCGAAGACATGGGGCATTGAGGCCCCGCGCCAGAGGGGCCGCGCAATCCTGCACCGGTCTCGATGGTTATCACTTTGGCGTTTTGCGCACAGGTCTTGCGGCCTATGAAAGCAGAGACGATGTCGCGGTTTTTCCGCCCCCTGTTTCCGGACCGGAAACGCCAAGCTAGACTTTGCCGGAATCTCTGCGTAAACCCGCCCGACTGCGGGGATTTCTGACTTGACCTGCCCTGCCTCCATGTCATGAACGGGGCCATGAGCACATCACATCTGACAATCGACCTGACCGCGCTGGCCGATAACTGGAAAGCGCTGGATGCCAGAAACACCAGTGAAACCGGTGCCGTGGTCAAGGCAAACGGCTATGGACTGGGCGTGGGCCGGGCTGCCAAGGCGCTGGCTGAGGCCGGTGCGCGGCAGTTCTTTGTGGCTGTGGCCGAAGAAGGCGCCGCCGTGCGCAAGGCCGTTGGTGACGGGCCGGTCATTTCGGTCTTTGCCGGCCATATGGCGGGCGACGCCCCGCTGTTGCGCGACCACAAGCTGGTACCGATGATCAATTCGGTCGAACAGATGCTGCGACATGCGCGCGAGTTGGGCGGCCACCCTTTTGGAATCCAGCTTGACACCGGCATGAACCGACTGGGGCTGGAACCGCATGAATGGGCCGCGCTCAGGGATGTCGCGCTGCGACAGGGCCCGACGCTGATCATGTCGCATCTGGCCTGTGCGGACGAACCGCATCACGAGATGAGCGCGCAACAATTACGTGTTTTCAAAGAGCTGACGGACGATATTCAAGTTCCCAGGTCGCTGGCCGCCACCGGTGGTCTGCTGCTTGGACCGGATTATCACTTCGACCTCTGCCGGCCCGGTGTCGGCCTTTATGGCGGGGAACCGTTTGACGAGGCAAAGGCGGTTGTCACGCTTGATCTGCCGGTGATCCAGGTGCGCAGTGTCGAAGAAGGCGAAACCGTGGGCTATGGCAACACCTGGACCGCGCCGCGCAAATCCCGCATCGCCACCGTCGCTGCCGGTTATGCGGACGGGCTGCACCGCGCGCTTGGCGCAGGTATCGACCTGTTCCATGGCACCCAGACCTGCCCTGTCGTGGGTCGCGTGTCGATGGACCTGATCACCGTCGATATCACCGATCTGGAAAAAGCGCCCGAAAGCCTGCAAATCCTGAACCGGATGCAGACGGTCGACGACCTTGCCGAGGCGGCGGGCACGATCGGGTATGAGATCCTGACCTCGCTGGGCAACAGATACCGCCGGAGCTACATCGCATGATCCTTCTGGCGCCTTTGGGCTGGCTCGGACGTCTCACGCTCGAATTGCTGAGCACATTCGGAGCCGTGTCGCTGTTTGCAGCACGTGCGATCAGCCATATTTTCCGCCCTCCCTTTTATCCGCGCGAATTGATGATCTCGCTGCTCAACATCGGCTGGCTGTCGTTGCCGGTGGTGGGTTTGACCGCGATCTTTACCGGTGGCGCGCTGGCATTGCAGATCTATGCCGGCGGCGCGCGCTTCAACGCCGAGGCGGTGGTGCCGCAAATCGTTGCCATCGGCATGGTGCGCGAGTTGGGGCCGGTTCTGGTCGGCCTGATGATTGCCGCCCGCGTCACCTCCTCGATCGCGGCCGAGATCGCGACCATGAAGGTGACCGAGCAGATCGACGCGCTGGTGACGCTTTCGACCAATCCGATGAAGTATCTCGTCGCGCCCCGCGTGCTGGCGGCGCTGATCACCGTGCCGGTTCTGGTGGGCATCGGCGACATCATCGGAATCGCGGGCGGCTATACTGTTGCGGTGCAGAATCTTGGCTTTAACCCCGCCGCCTATCTGCGCAATACCGTTGACTTTTTGGAGATGCGCGACGTCGTCTCCTCGCTCGCCAAAGGCGCGGCTTTCGGCGGGATCGCGGCGGTGATGGGCTGTTACTACGGCATGGATTCAGGCCGCGGAGCACAAGGTGTGGGCCGGGCCACCAAAAGCTCGGTCGAGGCGGCGGCGATCCTGATCCTGGCGGCCAATTTTGTACTCACGGGGGTGTTCTTCTCGCTATGATCCTGATGGAGAATGTCCAAAAGTCGTTTGGCGACAACCACGTGCTGCGCGGCATGAATCTTGAGATCCCCAAGGGCACCTCGATGGTGATCATTGGCGGGTCTGGCACCGGCAAATCGGTGGGGCTGAAATGTATCCTTGGGCTGATCAAACCTGATGCGGGGCGGATCATGGTCGATGGCAAAGATGCCTCGACCGGGGATCGCGACGCGTTTCTGGCCCGCTTCGGCATGCTGTTTCAGGGCGGTGCGCTGTTTGACTCCCTGCCCGTCTGGCAGAATGTCGCCTTTCGCCTGCTGCGCGGTTCGCTGAAACGCCCGGTCGAGGAAGCCCGCGAGATCGCCATCGAGAAGCTGCGCCGCGTCGGGCTGAAATCCGATGTGGCCGACCGGCTTCCGGCGGAACTGTCGGGCGGGATGCAAAAACGCGTCGGCCTTGCCCGCGCCATCGCCGCCGAACCCGAGATCATCTTTTTTGACGAGCCCACCACCGGCCTCGACCCGATCATGTCCGGCGTCATCAATGACCTGATCCGCGAGATCGTGGTCGAGATGGGCGCGACGGCCATGACCATCACCCACGACATGTCCTCGGTCCGCGCCATCGCCGACAATGTGGCCATGCTGCATGACGGGGTGATCCAGTGGACCGGGCCTGTGTCCCAAATGGACACCTCGGGCGATCCCTATCTGGAACAGTTTATTACGGGCAGCGCCGAGGGGCCGATAGAGGCGGTTCGTTGAGCGCTCGCTCACATCAAGTGGGCCTTCTTCAATGCCCTCGAAGCTCTACGACGTCAGCGCGAGCGAACGCCGCGATCCAACAACAACATCTATGTAGGAAATCCAAAAAAAGATGAAATTTAACAATCGGTTTGGCATGGCATTCGTTCTCTCAGGCCTTGTGATCTCTGGTGCAGTCAACGCAGCCCCAACAGGGCAACAGATTTGCAAAAAAATGATATCGGATGGTCGTGGCGGTGGAATGAGCCAATCCGATTGCATGTGCAGTTATCGCGTTGCCGATGCTGTCCTTGATGACGATGTCAAGGCGCTGCTGTTCGACTCCTGGTACAACGGCACCAACAACATGGACGCGATCGAAAAGCTGCCACGGCGCAACAGAATAAAGAAACAGTTTAGACCATGGAGCGGACTCTCAAGAAAAACTGCTCTTGGCCGTCTTAAGGTCGACTGGGCCTAAACTGCGAAGATTCAGTTTGCCGGGCTAAATTTGGTTCAAATCAAATAGGCCTCGGTGGTCGTCGAGGCTTTTTGCCTACCTTGCTCTGTCTAATGACAGTTACTAGGTCGGGTGCAAAGATTCGTCCTATGGAACCCTATGCCTCTCCGCCTCCTCACCCTCTCCCTGCTGATCCTCTACCCCATCGCATGGTTCGCACCTCTGATGCGGGCGGGCTTGCTACCAATCTTCAGGCTGAGCGAGATCAGCGTGATCTCGGGCTTGCAGGCGCTTTGGGGGACCGATGTGGCCCTCGCGCTGCTGGTCACCTTTCTGGCGATCTTTGCGCCCTACCTCAAGACAATCGGCCTTGTGCTGGTGCAATGGGGCCTGCTGGATACCCGCCTGCTGCCCAGCTTGCACATCCTCGGAAAACTGGCGATGGGCGATGTTTTCCTGGCAGCGGTCTACATAAGTGTTGTCAAGTCCATCGGGGTCGGAACCATCGAAACCGCCTGGGGGCTCTACCTGTTCACGGGATGTATCCTGGCCTCACTGTTGCTGGGATATCTCACCGAAAACGCGATCAAAGCCGGTCAACACAACGTGTAATTGCTTGAAAACCAATATCTGTGTATCATCCTCTCATTGAGGTCAGAGCATTTGTTTCGTGTGGATGAACCATGCGCTGAGTGCTGGAAATATTGTTAAGCGCTTTTCCGCCGGTTCATCAGTATTTGATGAGGGTGGAGAGTTTTGCCATGTTGGCGTTGCGTTCAATACTATTCCAGAGTCAGGAGCTGCTGACGCGCCTGACGATTTTCATTATCTGTGCCGGTGCGGTTTTAAGCGTCGGATTGACCCTTCTGGCCGCAATGGGCGTTCTGCCGTGGCTGTCGCTTGCGGCAGGTGTCGGGGGCGCGGTGTCGCCTCTGGCCGGTCCGATTGCCCAGATTGCCCTGACCTGTCTGATCCTGATGCTGGCCTTCTACCTGCCTGCCAATGCGCGGATCATGGCGCTGGAACGCTCGCATCGCGACTTTTCCATCAACATGCACGATGTGGCCAACGCCTATCACGCCGCCCATTCGGCGGATCGCGAGGGGTATTTCAACCTGTCGTCCGAATTTGACGCGGTGAAGGAACGGCTGGCCTTCATGCGCGAGCATCCCGATCTTGAGGATCTGGAGCCCGATATTCTGGAACTGGCCGCGCAGATGAGCCAGATCAGCCGCGAGCTGGCCCGCGTCTATTCCGACGACAAGGTCACCCGCGCCAAAGGCTTCCTGCAACAGCGTCAGGAAGAGCTGGAGCGGTTCAACAAGCGGGTGGGCGATGCCAAGATCGCCTTGGAAGAGATGCGGCAGTGGCACCACGAGATCGAGATCGAGGAATCGGTGGCGCGATCGCAACTTGACCGTATCCGCGAAGAGATGTTCGAACTGCTGCCAGAGCTTGCGGCGCAGCATGGCGCCGATGACGGCGACGGTGCAACTATCCTGCCGTTGCAGCCGGGGCGCGCTGCGGAATAGGCGCGGATTGGCGGTTGTGACCGGGCGATGCCTCGGGCAGAAACGCCCTTATGGCAAAGAAGACATTCTCCTGCTCGGCCTGCGGCGCGAGCTTTTCCAAATGGTCGGGCCGCTGCGAAGGTTGCGGTGAGTGGAACTCGATATCGCAGGATGCGGGCCTGTCGGCGGGCCCCCCTTCGAAATCGCTGGGCAACCGGCGCGGCTCGCCGGTGCAGTTGAGCGATCTGAGCACAGAAGAGGCACCTCCGCCCCGCACGCTATGTGGCATGGGCGAGCTGGACCGGGTCCTGGGCGGCGGGCTGGTGCCTGCCTCGGCCATTCTGGTTGGCGGCGATCCCGGCATCGGCAAATCCACGCTGCTGTTGCAGGCGGCGGCGCAGTTCGCCCGCTCCGGGTTGAAGACGCTTTATGTCTCTGGCGAGGAAGCGGCGGCGCAGGTGCGGATGCGGGCGCAGCGGCTGGGGCTGACCGAGGCGCCGGTGAAACTGGCCGCCGAGACCAATCTGCGCGACATCCTCACAACACTTGAGGCGGAAAAGCCGCAACTTGCGGTGATCGATTCGATCCAGACCATGTGGGCCGACAATGTGGACAGCGCGCCGGGCTCGGTCAGCCAGGTGCGCGCGGCGGCCCATGAATTGACCACTTTCGCGAAACGCCACGGCGTGTCGATCGTGATGGTCGGCCATGTCACCAAAGAGGGCCAGATCGCCGGCCCCCGCGTCGTCGAACATATGGTCGACACGGTGCTTTATTTCGAAGGCGAGCGCGGCCATCAGTTCCGCATCCTGCGCGCGGTCAAGAACCGCTTTGGCGCCGCTGACGAGATCGGCGTGTTCGAGATGACCGGCGCGGGGTTGAGCGAGGTCACCAACCCCTCCGCTCTCTTCCTCAGCGAACGGGGCGAGACCAGCCCCGGATCGGTGGTTTTCGCCGGGATCGAAGGCACCCGGCCCGTGCTGGTCGAGTTGCAGGCGCTGGTCGCCCCCTCGCCGCATTCACAGCCGCGCCGCACGGTGGTGGGCTGGGATAGCGGACGGCTGGCGATGATTCTCGCGGTGCTCGAGGCGCGGTGTGGCATCCCCTTTGCCGGTCTCGACGTCTATTTGAATGTCGCGGGCGGCATGAAGATCAGCGAACCCGCCGCCGATCTGGCAGTTGCCGCAGCGTTACTGAGCGCCCGCGAGGATGCGGCCCTGCCCGCAGATACGGTGGTTTTCGGCGAGATTTCCCTGTCTGGCGCCCTCAGACCGGCCTCGCAGACGGAAAACAGGTTGAAAGAAGCGCAAAAACTTGGTTTCACCGCCGCGATTGCTCCGGCTGGTGGCAAGACCGGCACCGTTGCCGGTCTGCAACTCACCCGACCCTCCGATCTGGCGGGGTTTGTTGGCGAAACCTTCGGAGCAGGTTAAGGTCGCCCGCAATCGGGCAGGAAACGAAAGAGCAGGCGCGCGCCATGGAAGGTTTCACCATCATCGACGGGGTCGTGGCCCTTGTCATCGTCTTGTCGGCGCTGCTGGCCTATGCGCGCGGTTTTGTGCGCGAGGTGATGGCCATCGCGGGCTGGGTCGCGGCCGCCGTACTGGCCTTTATCTTTGCACCCACCACGACGCCGCTGGTACGCGAGATACCGGTGTTGCGCGACATTCTGGGCGACAATTGCGAGCTGTCGATCATCACCGGCTTTGCCGCCGTCTTTGCGGTGGCGCTGATCATCGTCAGCTTCATCACCCCGCTCTTTTCTTCACTGGTCCAGCGCTCGGCGCTTGGGGGCCTGGATCAGGGGATCGGCTTTCTATTCGGTGTGTTGCGGGGCATCCTTCTGGTCGCCATCGCCTTCTTTGTCTACGACACCGTGATGACGGGCGAGACCTTTACCGTGGTCGACGAAAGCCGCTCGGCGCTGGTTTTCGAGCGTCTGACCCAGCAGATCGAGGCGCAGGACCCCGAGGCGGCCCTTGGCTGGATCACCCAGCAATACGAGGATCTGGTCGGCACCTGCGCCCAGTAAGCCCCGCCCTTGTGATCATGCGAAACCCGGTCCGCAGCCCGCGCACCGGGTTTTCTTTTGCCCGCCTGATGGTTCAGACCCGCCACCGGGGTCTGACCCGCCGATCCAACGATTTGCCGACCCCAAAGTATTGCCGCGAGAACCGAGGCCCCCGTGCCGCAGCGGCAAATATCCCGATTTCATCAAAACCCCTGTGATCCTTTCGTGACAGTGGGACCGTTAGGCTTTAAGTGAAAGGCGAAATGATCGTCGGATTCGGAGCCGTTAACCGTGCCTAGCCTGCAAGCGCCATTGATTGACCTTGCCATCCGACCGTCGACACGCAGCAATACCTTGATCAGATAGCTACGCCTCAACGAAAGTGGAGCCCATTACATGTGCGGGATTTTGGGGATCGCAAACCGGAATGACGACGTCTTTGCCGAGATTTACGATGGTTTGCTGATGCTCCAGCATCGCGGTCAGGATGCCTCGGGCGTCGTGACTTTCAACGGCGAGTTCTTTCGCGAGCGCAAGGCCAACGGTCTGGTCAAGGACGTGTTTCACTCCGACGACATGCATGTGCTGACCGGCAAGGTCGGTATGGGCCACGTCCGTTACCCGACCGCCGGATCGCTGAGCGCCTCTGAGGCGCAGCCGTTTTTCGTCAATGCGCCTTATGGCATCTACCTTGTCCATAACGGCAACATCACCAACACCGCCGAGCAGCGCGAAAAGGTCACCGCCAAATACAGCCGCCACCTGCGCACCACCTCGGATTCGGAAATCCTGCTGAACGTGCTGGCCGACAAGGTTGCAGACGCGATCAAGGTGAATGGCAACGCCGAACCCATCCGCAATCTGTTTGCCGGTGTCAAAATGACGATGGAACGGGTTCAGGGGGCGTATTCGGTGATCTGCCTGGTGGCCGGTGTCGGCATGCTGGCCTTCCGCGATCCGCACGGTATCCGCCCGCTCTCGGTCGCGAAACGGCCTGCCGAGGGTGATGGCGACGATTATGCCTTCGCCTCCGAGGATGTCGCCTTTGGCATCAACGGGTTCGAAAAGCTGCGCGATGTGAAACCCGGCGAGGCGATCCTGATTGATCTGGATGGCAACATGCATTGCTTTCAGGCGATCGAGGGCAAGCTGACGCCCTGCATCTTTGAATATGTCTATCTGGCGCGCCCCGATTCGATGCTGGACGGCGTGTCGGTCTACAAGACCCAGATGCGCATGGGCCAGACCCTGGCCCGCCAGATCGAGGCCTCGGGCCTTGAGATCGACCGTATCATCCCGGTGCCAGACAGCGCCCGCCCCGTCGCGCTTGAGGTGGCGAAGGCCACCGGTATCTCGTATCGCGAAGGGCTGGTGAAGAACCGCTATGTCGGGCGGACCTTCATCATGCCCGGCCAGCAGGAGCGGCAGAAATCGGTGCGCCGGAAGCTGAATGCGGTGCCGCTGGAATTCAAGGATCACAATGTGATGCTGATCGACGATTCCATCGTGCGCGGCAACACGATCAAGAAGATCGTCCAGATGTGTCGCGAGGCGGGCGCCAAAAAGGTCTATGTAGCCAGCGCCTCGCCACCAGTGAAGTTTCCCAATGTCTACGGCATCGACATGCCCACTCGGCACGAGTTGATCGCCGACGGCAAGAGCATCGAAGAGATTCGGCAGGAACTGGGGGCGGATGCCCTGTTCTATCAGGAACTCGACGATCTGATCTGGGCCGCGCGCGAAGGCAACCCCGAGATCGAGCAGTTCGACTGCTCGTGCTTTGACGGCAATTACATCACCGGCAGCGTCAATGACGACTATTTGCAGCGGTTGGAAAACACCAGCCGGGTCAGCGCCAAGATCAAAGAGATGCCGCTGTCCGGCGCCTCGTGGAACCGCAGCGGTGTGGCCACGTCCGGTTAAACCGGGCGAGCCAGTCGGGTCGCGGCCAATCCGGCGGCTGGTAACGGCGGGACTCCGCCTCCGCCCCAAATGACGCGCGGTCCTGCTTTCCAATCCGGTGGTCGCTTGTTATCGCGGCGCGTCTGAGAAAGCTGGGGCCGGCCCGCGCCGGGAAAGTCCGAAATGTCGAGCAAAGATGTGAACAAGGCCGCCACCCAGCGTGGCGCGCTGAAGAAAAGTGCCGTGTCGCTGCTGGGTGTCTTTGGCCCCAAGGATGCCATGCAGGCGCTGGTGCGCATGCCCAGCGGGCGGGTCAAAACGATCAAGCCGGGCACTCGTCTGAGCGGCGGTCAGGTCGCGGCCATTGACGCGGACGGGCTGATTGTCCAGAAGAACGGCCAAGCCCAACGGATGACCCTGCTTCAGTGACCAATTCCGATCCTGATACTGCCCGGCTCCGGTTCCGGCCGCATCACTTTCTCTGCGCTCTGGGCTATCAGGGCAAAGGCTATAGCGACGCGTTCACCCGCAACATGGACCTGATCGTGCAGGGCAGGCTGCGCGGCGAGGGTGGCGACGCGGTCGAGATCGAAGTGACCGCGCAGACCGACTCGATCTGTGGCCCCTGCCCGCATCGCCGCGACACGCTTTGCGAGAGCCAGGACAAGATCGAAGCGCTGGACACACGGCACGCTGCCGCGCTGGACCTGCGCGCTGGTGACAGGCTGAGCTGGGGAACTGCCAAGGCGCGTATCCGCGCGCGGGTGATACCCGGCGATCTGGGTGTGATCTGCCAGAGCTGCCAATGGCTGGAATACGGCATGTGCGAGGCCGCACTGCGCCGCCTGCACGAGGCGACAGGGCCATCAGACTGAAACGGTCAGCACCGCCGCGCCCTGCAGTCGCCCTGCCCTGAGATCATCCAGTGCGGAATTGGCCTGCTCCAGCGGATAACGGACGGTTTCGGTCCTGACACGCGCCGCCTCTGCCAGCGGAAAGAACGCGTCTCCATCCGCGCGGGTCAGGTTGGCGACCGAAAGGATGCTGCGCTCTTCCCACAGATCGGCATAGGGAAAGGCGGGGATGTCGCTCATGTGGATACCGCCGCAGACAACGCGGCCCCCCTTGCGCACGGATTTCAACGCCAGCGGCACCAGCGCACCCACAGGGGCAAAGATGATCGCGGCGTCCAATTCCTCGGGTGGTGGTTGCGAGGACGGTCCCGCCCAGTCCGCCCCCAGCGCGCGCGCAAACTCCTGCGCCGCGGTGTCACCATCGCGGGTGAAGGCATAGACCGAAATCCCTTGATGGCGGGCGATCTGGCACAGGATATGCGCCGCCGCCCCGAACCCGTAGAGCCCCAGCCGCGAGACCTCGCCCGCCAGTCTGAGGCTGCGATACCCGATCAGCCCGGCGCAGATCAGCGGCGCCAGATCAACCGCATCGGGGCCCTCAGGCAGGGCAAAGACGAACTGGGCGTCCGCCACGCAATATTCAGCATAGCCGCCATTGATCGTATAGCCGGTGAAACCGGGCGTATCGCACAGGTTTTCCTGTCCCGACTCGCAATAGGCGCAACAGCCGCAGGTATGACCCAGCCACGGCACGCCGACCCGCTGACCGGGTCTGAGGGTCTCCACGCCCTGCCCCAACACCTCGACCCGCCCGACAATTTCATGGCCGGGCACCAATGGCAGCGCCGGAGAGGTCAGATCACCGTCAACCACATGCAAATCGGTACGGCAAACGCCGCAGGCCTCGACCCGGATCAGGACCTGCCCGGCACCCGGTTCGGGGATTGGGATGTCCGACAGGCTAAGTTTCGGGGTCCTGCCATCGAAGATCATCGCGCGCATCTCACCCTCCTCACGGTCCTGTTTGGAAGAATCAGAGTATAGGATCGTGGCACGGGCAACAAAAAAGGGCGCCCGAGGCGCCCTTTTACTTCCGTCAGAAAGGGATATCAGCCCTTGCGCGCCTTCAGCAACGTCCAGCCGCCGGTGACCACCAGCGCGGCGATCACGGCCTTGATGGCGTCGCCCAGCAGGAAGGGGCTGACCCAGTAGGTCCAGATCGTGTCTGCCGAGGACCCGACCCAGCTGCCTTCGAAACCCGCCATGCCCGCGATGGCCATCGGCCAGGCAACGCCGGGAATATAGAGAAGTGCGGAAATCGCGATGCAGATGATCGAGGTGCTGACAACACCTTTGGCCAGGCCGCGCTCAGCCGCCAGACCGGCCAACCAGGCCATTGCGACAAAGCCCACAAGGAAGCCGATCGTGGTGCTGGCCATGGCCAGATTCTTGCCGCCGGCAAAGACCGGCAGGCCCAGCGCGCCCTCGGCCAGATAGGCCAGCAGTGTTACGGCGGCCAGTCGCGAGCCGAAACTCAGGCCGACGATCAGGATCGCCAGTGTTTGCATGGTGACCGGGACGGGCCACATCGGCACGCTGATCTGCGCGGCCACCGCAATGAACAGCGAACCGCCCAGAACCATCGCCGCCTTCCAACCCAGAGCTTCAGAGCCGATGATGGCTTTGCCCAGAACAGTTTCGCGAGTCATTTTGTTTCTCCTTCGAATTTGGGCGCATAATTTTGCTGCGGCTGCAAAATGTCAAGCAACGCGGCTTGAAACGCAGCGAAAAGGATGAAATCAGCGGCCCATGAGTGAAATCAGGAAAACCGCCCTCGTCACCGGTGCGTCCCGCGGTCTTGGCTTTGCGATGGCCGAGGCGCTTGCACCCGAGTATCACATAATTGCCGTGGGTCGCACAACCGGCGCACTGGAAGAACTGGATGACCGCATTCAGGCCAAAGGCGGCGCGGCGACGCTGGCGCCGATGGACATCACCAACAGGGAGGCGATGGCGACGCTGTGCCGGGGCATCCATGACCGCTGGGGTCATCTGGATCTGTGGCTGCACAGCGCGATCCACGCCGCACCGCTGACGCCCGCGATCTTTGTCGAGGGCAAGGACTGGGACAAGTCGCTGGCGGTGAATGCAAATGCGACCGCATTGCTGATCTCTTATGTCGCGCCCCTGCTGGGCGTGTCCGGTCAGGCGGTGTTCTTTGACGATCCGCGCGCAGGAGAGAAGTTCTTTGGCAGCTACGGCGCGACCAAGGCCGCTCAGATGGCGCTGGCGCGCAGTTGGGCCGCCGAGAGCGAGCGGACCGGACCCAAGGTCCAGATCCTGTCTCCGAACCCGATGAGCACCGCCCTGCGTGCACGGTTCTTTCCGGGCGAGGATCGCGCTGCGCTGGCCGCACCATCGGATGAGGCGGCGAGACTACTGGCGACGCTTTAGGGAATGGTCCTTCGGACCATGCCTCCGGCGGAGGTATTTTTGAACAGAAGAAGAGGCGGCACCGTGTCTTATTCGAGGCGCACGCCCTGTCGGCCTGCCAGATCGACAAAGAACTGCCAGGCGACCCGACCGGATCGGGCGCCGCGTGTGGCCTGCCATTCGATCGCCTCGGCGCGCAGGGATTCCGGCTCGGTCGTGACGTCATAGGCCAGGCAATAGCGGTCGATCATCGCCAGATACTCATCCTGCGTACAGGGATGGAAGCCCAGCCATAGCCCGAAACGGTCGCTGAGCGAGACCTTCTCTTCGACCGCCTCGGACGGGTTGATGGCACTGGAGCGCTCGTTTTCGATCATGTCGCGCGGCATCAGGTGGCGTCGGTTCGAAGTGGCATAAAAGACCACATTCTCAGGCCGCCCCTCAATCCCGCCATCCAGCACCGCCTTGAGGCTTTTGTAATGCTGGTCGTCATGGCTGAAGGAAAGATCGTCGCAGAACAGGATGAACCGGTAAGGCGCCGCGCGCAGATGGTTCAGCAGCCGCCCGACCGAAGGCAGATCCTCGCGCTGCAGCTCGATCAATTTCAGGTCCGGGAATTCCGAATGAAGCGCGCCATGCAATGCCTTGACAAGGCTTGATTTTCCCATGCCGCGCGCACCCCAGAGAAGGGCATTGTTGGCCTTGAACCCCCGAGCAAAGCGGCGGGTGTTGTCGGCCAGCGTGTCGCGCGAGCGGTTGATGCCCAGCAGCAGGTCCAGATCGACGCGGTTGACCTCTGCCACGGGTTCCAGCCGTTCGGGGGCCACATGCCAGACAAAGGCGGTGGCGCTTGCAAAATCGGGCGCGGCGAGCGGCGCGGGCGACATACGCTCCAGCGCCTCGGCGATGCGGGTCAGCGCGTCGTGATCCATATCCATGCTCCGTCCTGTTGCCGGGGTGTCAAAGCATGAACCGGAACCGGCGACAAGTGGAGACGGGAAATTCGCCATTGACCGTCGCCACCAGCGTCGCGGAACATGAAATGACCTGCACCAAGGACCCGGTAAATGGCAAAGCCCAGGATCACCGTCGAAACCGACATCGTTGCCAAGGCGCCGATCACCCTGCTCGCCCATGCGGCGATGCAGAAGATGCGCAAGGGCAAATCCGGCGTCCTGTTTGGAAAGCACCGCCCTGACTGGAAGCTGATTAACGCATCCATCGAATGGGACATGGACAAGAAAACCAAATCTCCCACCGGTGTGTCGGCCTTTGTGATCAAGGTCAGATACTCGGGGCAGATCTATATCAGCAAGGCCATCGACAAGAACTCGAAATGCTTCAAACTGGTCAAAGAACACGAGCAGGAGCATCAGAAAATCTGCATCGCCGGCACCAAGGCCGCCACTGGTGCCTGCCGGAAAATCCTGAAAAAGCATTTCGACGCAGTGCTGAGATCCTACAAGGGCGACATCAAGAAACTGAGCGCCAACGAGGCCACGGCGGTCAAAAAGATCGCCTTCGGCGCCTTCAAAGAAATGGATGACGGTCCGTACTTCAAAGTGGCAGTCAAAAGTCTCAAGATCGACACCGACAGCCATTACTCGAAAATCAGCCCGCATTGCGCAGAATACGGCTAACGCGCTTGACCGATCCAAAGTGCGGTTCGCCGTGTCATCGTCAAAACGCGCCTGCCATTCCTGTTGGCAAGAAAACAGGCGCGCCGATAAACCGGCGCACCAGATTTCCGTCCACCTGATGCGGTCTACTTGCTGTCGTCCTCGTCGAATTCCGCGAGCACCGGGTCGTCGAAACCCTCTTCGTCGTCGTAATAACCCTCAGCGCGCAGTTGCTCTTCGCGCTTCTTCTCGACGCGGGCGACGAGGAAGATCGAAATCTCATAAAGCCCGTAGACCACCACAAACAGGATCACCTGCGTGATGACATCGGGCGGCGTGACCAGCGCGGCCAGAACCAAGATGCCCACCACCGCGTATTTGCGCACCGCACCCAGCCCCTCGGCGCTGACCAGCCCGGCCTTGCCCATCAGCGTCAGCAGCACCGGCAGTTGGAAGCACAAGCCAAAGGCCACGATGAATTTGATGGTCAGGTTCAGATATTCCTGCGCCGAGCCCTGAAACACCACGCTCAGCGGGGCGGCGGCATCTGCTGGCAGCGCCTCACCCTCGGCGCCGAATTGCTGGAACCCGAGGAAGAAGTCGTAAGCCAATGGTGTCACGACATAAAAGGCAAACGACGCCCCCAGCAGGAACATGAAGGGCGAGGCCAGCATGAACGGCAGGAACGCGCCTTTCTCGGACTTGTAGAGCCCCGGCGCCACGAACCGCCACATCTGCATCCCGATGTAAGGAAAGGCCAGCATGAACCCGCCCAGCAGCGAGACCTTGATGGCGACAAAGAAGCCTTCCTGCGGCGAGATGAAGATCAGCCCGCAATCCTGCCCGCGCTCGTTCAGCACCTGACAGAGCGGCGCAGTGAGGAAGTTGAAGATCGGCGTCGCCACGGTGAAGCAGATGATCATGCCGATCAGAAACGCCACCACACAGTGGATGAGCCGCGTGCGCAGCTCGGTCAGATGTTCGATCAGCGGGGCCGCGGAATCGTCGATTTCGTCGGTATTGCTCATGATTTGGTCTCGGGATTGAGCGCCGCCTCGGCCGCGTCAGCCTTGGCCAGCGCCTCTTTGGCCTCGCGCGCCTTGCGTTCGGCAGCCTTGCGTGCGGCAGAGGCCTGTATTTTCTTGGCCTGTTCGGCCCGTTCGGCGGCCAGCTTGCCGGTCTCGCTGTCGGGGTCGAACTTGCTTGGGTCCATACTGTCGGTGAGATCCTTCGAGGCCTTCCTGACGCTGTCCATCGCGGTGTTCACCGGGTTGGTCGCGGCCTTGAGCCCCTTCGAGATATCGTTGACCCCGGCCTCATCTGCGGCCTCGTGCATCGCGGTGCTGAACTCGCGCGCCATGCCGCGCGCCTTGCCGACCCATTGGCCCACATTGCGGAACAGTACCGGCAGGTCCTTTGGCCCCACAACGATCAGAGCCACGATGCCGATGACCAGCAGCTCGGTCCAGCCCAGGTCGAACATCTGCGATTACGCCTTGTCTTTGTCGGACACGGTTTCCGCCTCGGGCGTGACGTCCTTGGCAACCTCTGCCGCGTCTTCTTCCAACTCCTTGGCGCCTTCGCTGATGCCCTTCTTGAACGAGGTGATGCCCTTGCCCACTTCACCCATCAGCGAACTGATCTTGCCGCGTCCAAACAGAACCAGCACCACAACGGCGATAAGCAGGATGCCCGGAAGGCCGATATTGTTCAGCATGAATATTCTCCTAGTCTGAGGCGCAGACGCGCCACTCCTTTTGATCTGGCACCGCTGTAGCGCAGAGCGCCCTTCAGGTGGAAGCGCTGGCGGGTGCGAATCCCGGCGATTTGATCCGCCGCGTCGTATTTTTTGCGCAAGGCTTGATCCAACTGACAGGTTTATGTCAGTTGTAGGCTGCTAGCACCGGCGCTGTGTCAACACATACAGGAGAACTGAACATGACCCATGTCGCCGAAATCGTCACTTTTCATCTGGCCGACGGCGTTTCCCCCGAGGCTTTCGTGGAACTCAGCCAGGCTACCGAGGCCTTTGTGCGCTCTACCCCCGGCTTTCTGCATCGACAGTTGAGCCAGGGCGAGGATGGCAGCTGGACCGATTACGTGGTCTGGCGGGATATGGACACGGCGCAGCGAGTGGCCAAAACATTTGCCGATCAGGAGTTCGCGCCAAAGCTGATGGCGGCGATCGACCCCGAAACCGTGAAGATGCGGCACGAACATATTCACTGGGACATGGTTGCATGATGCCGTGTTCGCGAACAGGCATGGGCGATGCGCCGCACTGACCGCCTGTTCGACATCATCCAGATCCTGCGCGACGGCAAACTGCACCGCGCGCAGGATATCGCGGACCGGCTCGAGGTGTCGGTCCGCACGATCTATCGCGACATGGACACGCTGGCCGCCTCGGGCATCCCGGTCGAGGGCGAGCGCGGCGTGGGATACATGGTGCGCGAGGCGATCACCCTGCCGCCGCTGACCCTGACCGCCGAAGAGCTAGAAGCGCTGAATCTGGGCATGGCCATCGTGGCCGAGGCCGCCGATCCCGACCTGCGCGCGGCGGCGGAGTCGCTCGCTGACAAGATCGACGCCGTACTGCCGACCGAGGTGGTCGCCGCGGCGGATGCGTGGAAATTCGCGGTCTATCCCTTTGCCGACGCCGCACGCGGATTTACCCATATGGCCCCGCTCAGGGCTGCGATCAAATCCCGCCAGAAGCTTGACCTGACCTATCGCCGGATCGATGGCACGTTGACCCACCGCAAAATCCGCCCGCTGCATATGGAATACTGGGGTCGGGTCTGGACCCTGACCGCCTGGTGCGAGGCGCGCGATGATTTCCGGGTCTTCCGCGTCGATCTGATCGAAGACCTCACCCCCCTGCCCGAGTTGTTCGTGGACGAGCCGGGCAAGCGCCTGTCGGATTATGTGCCGGATTGAGCGGGCGTGCCTCGCTCAGGACCACGCTACCGGGTCGAGCTGAAACAGCTTTGACAATTGCTCATACACCTCCGGGACGTCGCTTTTCAGCGCCTGTGGCCGCTCAAAAAACACCTCCACCGAGACCGCAAAGAACTCCTCATGCCCTTCTGCGCCATAGGGATCGATCACCGTTCGGTGCCCGGCTTCAATGGCCCGGACATGGGCGTCATAGGCGGTCAGAAACACATGCTCCCACTCGGCAAAGCTCTGCCCTTGGCTGAGGATGGGAACCCCGTTGGTGCGCCCGGACAGATCATCGATCTGATGCGCGAATTCGTGAAAGACCACGTTCTGCCCGTCCCGGTCGTTCAGCGCGCCCTGCCGGCTATGCGCCCAGGACAGGATCACCGGGCCGCGATCCCAGCTTTCGCCGGTGCGCACGACCTCCTGTTCGGTCACGACATAACCGGATTGCCGGCGCTGCCGTGACTTGAAAGCGTTCGGGTAGATCAGCACCGTTGTCAGGTTCTCGTACCACAGCTCGCTATTCACAACGAGCAGGCAGGCCTGCGCCGCGATGGAGAGCTGCATGTCCTCGGTCACCTCCAGCCCGTCGCAACCGACAAAATCCACCTGATCCAGAAACAGGTTCACCTTGCCGTCCATCACGGCGCGCAGGCCTGGCGGAAGTCTGCGCACAATCGGAACCATGTTTTCGATGGTGGCGCGCTGAGCGTCGGAAAGCGGGGTGTCCAGCAGCCTGTGACGCGCCTGCCTTCTGGCCCAATAACGATAGCCCAGCGCGGCCGGAACCAGCATCACAAGTGCAAGGAATATCCACATGGATTGACCCTATCCCCAATTGCCTCAAAGCGGCAGCGGCCGCCCTTCGGCAATCGCCTCCATCGCGAAATAGGAAGTCACGCTGTCCAGTTCTACCTTTTCGATCAGCCGCTGATAGACCTTATCAAAACTGGTCATGTCCTGGGTCACCACCTTGAGCTGGTAATCGTAATCGCCACCAATGCGGTGGAAGTCGACCACTTCGGGGATGGTCAGGACATGGCGGCGAAAGGCCTGCAGCCAGTCTGCCGAATGGTGCCGGGTGCGCAGCATGACAAAGACGACCAGCTTCAGCCCCAGCTTTTCCCGCGCGACACGGGCGCAGGACCCTTGCAACACCCCTGCCTCGGTCAAAGCCTTCAACCGCCGCCAGCAGGCGTTCTGCGACAGCCCCACCCGTTCTGCCAGGTCGCGCTGCGACAGGCTGGCATCCAGTTGCATCTCGCGTAGCAGTTTGAGGTCAATGTGATCTATTTTGTCAGACATTTCCAATCAAATGACACGAAATTGCGAGATAATCCAGAGAGATTGGTGAAGTTTATTGCTTTAATAAGGGTCATATTGAACTCACAGAAGGAGTTCGACCCATGCCACTCGACCAGTTTCGCAAGACCATACAGGACGCCATTCATGCCGGAACCCTGCAGGACGGGTCGATCGGCGAAGGCATCATGATCCCCGGATTTTCGGGCGATGTGCCGCTGGTTTATGCCGATTACGTGGCCTCTGGGCGCGCCATGCGCCAGGTCGAGGATTTCGTCACCACACAGGTGCTGCCCTATTACGCCAACAGCCATACCGAGGCCTCCTATTGCGGCGCTTACATGACCCGGCTGCGCGGCGAAGCACGGGCCGAGATCGCGCGGGCGGTGAATGCGGGCAAAGAGGATGCAGTGATCTTTACCGGGTCGGGCGCCACCGCCGGTCTGAACCGGCTGGTCAGCCTGATGGGCGTGAACGAGGCGGAGCGCCCGGTCGTGTTCATTGGACCTTATGAGCATCATTCCAACATCCTGCCGTGGCGCGAAAGCAAGGCCGAGGTGGTTGAAATCCCCGAAGCAACCGGCGGCGGCGTCGATCTGGACGCGCTGGAGGCCGCGCTGGTGGCGCATGGTGATGCCGATCTGCTGATCGGCAGCTTTTCGGCGGCCTCGAACGTGACCGGCATTATCACCGACCCGGACCCGGTAACACGGCTGCTGCGCCGCTTTGGCGCGCGCGCGATCTGGGACTATGCGGGCGGTGGCCCCTATCTGCCCATCGACATGGCCAGCGGTCGGGATGCGCAAAAGGACGCGATCGTGATCTCGCCGCACAAGTTTCCCGGCGGCCCCGGTGCCTCGGGTGTGCTGGTCGTCAACACATCCGCCGTGCAGCGGACCTGCCCCAGCTGGCCCGGCGGCGGCACGGTGTCGTTCGTCTCACCCTGGCGGCATGATTACAGCGACGATCTCGCCACGCGGGAAGAGGCCGGAACCCCCAATGTGATCGGGGATATCCGCGCCGCGCTGGCCTTCATAATCAAGGATGAGGTTGGCAGCGACACCATCGCCGAACGCGAGGCGCTCTATAACCGCATGGCGCTGGAGGGGTGGCGCGGCAACCCGCATCTGATCTTGCTGGGGGCCGAGGCAGAGCATCGCCTGCCGATCTTTTCCTTCCTTGTGCGGGACGCTGCCGGGCACCCGGTGCACCAGCAACTCTTCACCCGGATGCTGAGCGATATCTACGGTATCCAGGCACGCGGCGGCTGCGCCTGCGCCGGCCCTTATGCGCATCACCTGCTGGGGATCGACCATGAGACGTCCGACGCCTTGCATGAGGAATTGCTGGCGGGCCACGAACTTAGCAAGCCCGGCTGGGTGCGGCTGAATTTCTCGTATCTGATGCGCGAAGACACGGTGCGGTTCATCATTGATGCCGTCAATGACCTGACGCGCCGCGTCGAAGAGTTTGCACCACATTACAAAGTTGACGCTACGACAGCCCGGTTCAAGGCCGCATGACGCCGGCAATGTGAACGATCTCACAGTCAACGCCGCAGCCCTCTGGCAGATTATGTGCATATTTTAAATCTGCTATTGGAGTTGAGGCATGGCCTTGAAAATTACCGCCCCCGTTGGTGAAAAGAAGCGAATAACCCAACCCGACCCGAAGAAAAAGAACGCCAAATTCAAGCCGGTACAGAACAAACCGGCGGATGTGGAAATGGTTCGGCTGATGCTGAAGGCGAACGGCTATGCGGTCGCCATCCACGGCAAATGCGATGCCGGGCTGATCAAAACGATTCGCGATTTCCAGAAAAAGAAGCTGGGTTTCAAGAAACCCGACGGCATTGTCGACCCCGGCATGCGCACCTGGAACGCGGGTCTGCCGAAACTGGCCGCGCAGGTCGCCGCCGATTCCAAGGTCGAAGTCTATGAGGTCTATGAGGGTGGCAAGAAAAAGCTGGTCACCAAGAAGGAATACGAGGCTGGCGTCAAGGCGCTGCAGAAAGAGATCCTGTCCAAGGCCAACAAGATGCATTCCGAGGCCGAATCCTGGGTCAGCATCTGCAACGACATCGAAAAGACCCGGCAGGCGCAGGACGGGCTGCTGGATGCGCTGGTCGAATTTGCGGTCAGCTCGGTCAATGACAAGACCGACCCGCCCTGGACAGACATCCTGAACGCACGCTCTGAAGCGTCGTTGCTGAAAGCCTTCGCTGGCAAATCCTCACCGGACTGGAACAAGGTTCACAAACAGGACCTGAAGGCGACCAAGACCTATAACAAGGCGGTCAAGACCTTCAAGAAATTCATTCAGGCCCGGATCGGCACGGCAAGCTCGATCGTCAGCAATCTGGAGATCGTGCGCGACACCTCGTTTTCGGTGGTCGAGGCTTATATGACCGCCCGTCTGGTGGTCACCAAGGGCATGACCCCGGCCAAGGCAAATGCCGTGGCCGCCGCCAGCACCGAGGCGCTGAAATCGGGCGCCGGTCAGTTCGGCGAATATCTTGCCGGCAACAACGTGACCTGGGATGGCGCCGCCAAGAAGGTGTTCATCGACAGTTTCATCGCCGGACTTGCGGGGGCGGCGGGCGGCAAGCTGGGCGATGCGCTCTCCAAAGGCCTGGCGACCAAGCTGGCGGCTGCGGTGCTGCCGAAACTGTCCGGCAATCTCTCTAAAAAGGCGGCCGAGACGTTCTTCAAGCGTTTCCTCACCTCCAAGGCCGGTCAAGCCATGGTCACCAACGCACTGAAGGAAACCATCGGGCTGATGAAGCCGCTGATCGAAAAGGGCCGCGCGCCCAACCTCAAGGAGATCAAGGAAGCGGTCGCCAAGACGCTGACGGCGGGCATCATGTCCCATGCCTCGGCCAAGGCGCTGGACGGGTTCACCAAAAAGCTGCCCGGCGCGGGTGAGGCGTTTCTGCGGAAAACCATGGCCCCCAAGATCATGGACTCGATGCGCAAGGATCTGGTCAAGATCTATGGTGCCGACACGTTCGACACGCTGGCCACCAAACATGCGGGCGAGATCTATCTGAAAGTGGCCGAAAGCCTGACCGGCAAGGCGATCGAAAAGGCGGCGGTGGACGCGGTGAATGCCTCGGACGGGTCGCAGAATGCAGGCCAGATGCAGAAGCTCGCCAATGACGCCATGCGCAAGGATGCCGAGCTGCGCAAGAAGATGCAGGACATGATCCGCACCGAGTTTGCGCGCAAGGCCAAGGCGATGAAGAAAGCCGCCTGATCTTGCCACTTTCCTCTGCGGTGTGAGGCCGTTATTAGGGGTCCATCAAGGAGCCCGACATGAACAAACTTACGCCGCAGCCCGGAATAATGGACATCGCCCTATACCGGGGTGGGGCTGCGCATGTCGAAGGCGTCAGCAATGTCATCAAGCTGAGTTCCAACGAAAATCCCTATGGGCCCAGCCCCAAGGCGATGGCGGCGGTACGCGACAGCGCGTCGCTGCTACATCGCTATCCCTCGACCGATCACGCAGCCCTGCGCGCCGCGATTGGCGAGGTGCACGGGCTGAACCCTGCGCAGATCATCTGCGGTGTGGGCTCGGACGAGGTGCTGCAATTCGTGGTGCATGCCTATGCCGGTCCCGGCGACGAGGTGATCTATACCAAGCACGGGTTTTCCATGTACCCGATCCTGGCCCGGATGGTCGGTGCCACCCCGGTGCAGGTGGACGAGCGCGACCGTAAGGTCGATGTGGATGCGATCCTGACGGCGTGTTCGGAGTGCACAAAAGTGGTGTTCCTCGCAAATCCTGCCAACCCGACCTCGACCATGTTGGCCGAGGGTGAGATCGCGCGGCTGGCCGACGCTCTGCCACCACAGGCGGTCCTTGTTCTGGACGGGGCCTATGCCGAATTTGTTGACGGCTTCGATGGCGGCGCGGCGCTGGTTGCGGCGCGAGATAACGTGATCATGACGCGTACCTTTTCCAAGATCTACGGTCTGGGCGGGATGCGGGTCGGCTGGGGTTATGCCCCGCAGGACATCATTGATGTGTTGAACCGCATCCGCCAGCCCTTCAATCTGTCCTCCACCGCTTTGCTGGCCGCCGAGGCCGCCGTGCGGGACCGCGATTATGTCGATCACTGCCGTGCCGAGAATACCCGCTTGCGGGCCTGGCTGGCGGGCGAACTGGCCGAGGCGGGCGTGCCCTCGGACACCTCCTGCACCAATTTCATCCTCGCCCGCTTTGCCGATCGAGACGAAGCCGAGGCCTGCGACACCTATCTGCAATCGCAGGGTCTGATCGTGCGCAGGGTGGCTGGGTATGGCCTGCCCAATGCGCTGCGGATCACCGTGGGCGATGACGCGGCCTGCAAACGGGTGGCCGAGGCCGTGCGCAGTTTCAAGGCGGGCCGGGCATGAGCCAGATCTATGACCGTGTGGCCCTGATCGGTCTGGGCCTGATCGCCTCGTCGATGTTCTGGGCGATCAAGCGTGGTGGTCTCGCCGGTGAGGTCACCGGCTATGCCCGTTCGCAGGAAACCCGCGACACCGCCCGCCGCATCGGTCTGTGCGACCGGGTCTGCGACAACGCTGCCCAAGCGGTGGAGGGCGCCGATCTGGTGGTGCTCTGCGTCCCGGTGGGCGTGATGGGTGCCGTGGCCGCCGAAATCGCGCCACATCTCAAACCCGGTGCGACGGTCTCGGATGTCGGCTCGGTCAAGCGCAGTGTGGTCGAGGCGGTCTCGCCCCATATCCCCGAGGGGGTGCATTTCGTGCCCGCTCACCCGCTGGCCGGGACCGAGCATTCCGGTCCGGAATCGGGCTTTGCCGAACTCTTTGACAACCGCTGGTGTCTGCTGGTTCCGGTCGAGGGCAGCGATACCCGGGCGGTGGCAAAGCTGCGCGCGTTCTGGGAGGGGCTGGGCTCCAACGTCGAAGAGATGGAGATCGAGCGCCACGATCTGGTGCTGGCGGTGACCAGTCACGCGCCGCATCTGATTGCTTACACGATGGTCGGTGTGGCCGATGATCTGCGGCGCGTCACCGATAGCGAGGTCATCAAGTATTCCGCCGCCGGGTTCCGTGACTTCACCCGGATCGCGGCCAGTGACCCGACCATGTGGCGCGATGTTTTCCTGACCAACCGGGAGGCGACGCTGGAAATTCTGGGCCGCTTCACCGAAGAGCTTTTTGCGCTGCAACGCGCCATCCGCACCGGCGATGGCGAGATGCTGCACGACTATTTCACACGCACCCGCGCCATCCGGCGCGGCATTATCGAAGCGGGGCAAGATACCGACGCCCCGGATTTCGGACGAGGAAAGGTCAAGACATGACAAAGCGGGGGTGGGGTCTGGCGGCAATTGCCGCACTGGTAATCGGCGGCGACATGGCGCAAGCACTCAGTCCCGATACCTCGCCCCGCCCCCGGATACGCCCGGTTGAAACCGCGCAGGTGACCCGCGCCGGTTTTGTGACCACCGCCCCGCGCCTGCGTCCCGTCGCGCGCCCGGCCTCGGAGCAGGCGATGCTGGCAACCGCGCGCATCCTCGAAGACATCACCCCCGGCCCGGCCCTGTCGTTGCGTCCGGCAGAGCGGCCAAAAGGGCTGGAGCAGAAGGTGTTTTTCAAGAAGCGCAAACTTCGCAAGACCTCGGTCTGCGGCGATATCGACATTCAGGGCGAAAAGGTCGGCAAGATTCCCGGCAAGAAGCGCGGTTGCGGCGCAAAAAACGCGGTGCGGGTGAAATCCGTGAGCGGCGTCATGCTCAGCCGCCCGTCGCTGATGACCTGCGAGACGGCGGAAGCGCTCAATAAATGGGTCCAGCGGGGGGTCAAACCTGCATTCAAGCCGATGGGTCGGGTGGCCCAGTTGCAAGTGGCGGCGCATTACGCCTGCCGCACCCGCAACAACAAGCGCGGCGCGAAAATTTCGGAACACGGCAAGGGCAAGGCGATCGACATCTCGGGCTTCACCCTGGATACCGGCCGCACCATCACGGTTGCGAGCGGCTGGCGCACTGGTCAGTCCCGCAAGGCCCTGCTGCGCGCCTGGCGCGCGGCGTGCGGACCGTTCGGCACCGTGCTGGGCCCCAATGCCGACCGCTATCATCAGGACCATTTCCACATGGATACCGCGCGCCATCGGGGTGGTAATTATTGCCGCTGACGCGCCGGAATTACTTCAGGTAAGGTTCGGGGTCGACGCTTTCGAAGCCCTGACGCACCTCGAAATGCACATAAGCGTCGTTGCCGCTGCGCAACTGCGCGATCTTCTGGCCGCGTTTGACCCGGCTGCCCTTCTTGACCTCGATACCAGAGACATTGGCATAGACCGTCAGCAGGTTGTTCTTGTGGCGCACAACGATGATCGGAACCTCGTCCGCATCGGCGGTGATCGCGGCAACGGTGCCCGCCTCGGCGGCCAGAACAGCCGTTCCGGGGGCAGCCGCGATGTCGATACCCTCGTTCTTGCCCTTGGCATAGGTTCGGATGACCTTGCCGGTCACCGGATAGCCCAGCCGGGCGGAACTGTTGGTGGCTTTCTCGGGCAGCGACACATCCGGCGCTTCCGGCGGTTTGGCCGAGATCTTTTCATCCGGCAGCGCCGCGGTCGAGCTGGGCGGCGTCGGGGTCGGGCTGCCCTGCCCTGGCCCGCTGACCGCTGTGGTGGTCGTGGCGACGGCGACCGAGATCGGCGCGGGCTGATCCTTGACCGGGATCAACAGGTACTGCCCCTCGCGGATTGCAAAATCGGGGCCAAGCCCGTTCCATTCGGCCAGTGACTTGACCGGCACCTGATAAAGCCGCGAGACGGTATAGGCGGTCTCGCCGCGCTTGACCTTGTGGCGGATCGGTTCCGGGCCAGCCGGAGCGGCGGGTGCGGCAGGTTTGGCCGGGGCCAGTGTTGTGGTCTGCACCGGCGTGGTATCCGGCGCCTGATCAATGGCCGACCCGGCGATCGTGGCGATATCCACATTGCCGCTGCCCGGCGCTGGCTCGG
Source organism: Ruegeria spongiae (assembly GCF_023502395.1). Lineage (GTDB taxonomy): Bacteria > Pseudomonadota > Alphaproteobacteria > Rhodobacterales > Rhodobacteraceae > Ruegeria_C > Ruegeria_C spongiae. The sequence goes on from NZ_JAMFMB010000018.1 coordinate 33,155, forward strand.
CCACACGGCGCGGCAATGACACGACCTCGCCATCACGCAGTTTGTCACTGGCGTTGAGCCCGTTGAACCGCGCCACCTCACCGGGGGGCACCCCGATCCGGTTCGACAGCGAGGTGACCGTGTCACCGCGCCGCGCCACCGCGACCTGATAATTCGGGTACGAGATCACGCCCCGGCTGTCGGGGCTCGGACGGGCCTGTGTATTGACGTTCTGGGCCGCTTCGGTGGTGTTGAACGCGCCGACCTGGCCGCGCAGATCATAATCCAGCGGACCTTCGCAGGCCGCGAGGAGCCCCGTGGCCGCGATGGCCAGTGGCCAGCGCATACGGGAACCGTCAAAGGGTACTGCCATATCTCAATCCTCAAAATCCGCGCCCCCTGTTGACCGGAGGCTTGATGTGCCGGGTCTGCCCTACCCTGTTCAGCCGTCTTTTCCCAGCCCTTCCAGCAAGGGCACGAAGCGCACCGGGCGCAGTTCATCGTAATCGTAGCCCGCATCCGTCCGGCGCACCCGGATCAACGTCTGAACCGTATCGGACTGACCGACCGGCACCACCATGATACCCCCGATCTTGAGTTGCGCCAAGAGCGGGCCGGGAGGATCTTCGGCGGCTGCGGTCACAATGATGCGGTCAAAGGGGGCCTGTTCGGGTAAACCATGCGATCCGTCGCCGACAATGGCGGTGATATTGACCAGGTTGAGGTCCTGAAACAGCTGCATCGCCTCGCGCACCAGCCGCGCATGGCGGTCGATCGTATAGACCCGCCGTGTCAGCCGCGCCAGCACCGCCGCCTGATAGCCCGAGCCGGTCCCGACCTCGAGCACCTTGTCGCGCGGTGTCAGCTCCAGCGCCTGGGTCATGATCCCCACCACCGAGGGCTGGCTGATCGTCTGCCCGCAGGCAATCGGCAGCGGCATGTCCTCATAGGCGCGCCCGGTGAACAGCCCGCGCACGAAGGGTCCGCGATCGATCTCTTCCATCGCGGCCAGCACCTTGGAATCCGTCACCCCGCGCGCGCGCAGGTGATAGAGGAACTGCATCTTGGTTTCGGCGTCAGGTCCGCTCATTCGATCGCTTTCAGCGCGTCTAGCTGGTCATGGGCGGTCAGATCGGCGCGCATCGGCGTGACCGAGATATAACCGTCAAGGTTGACAGCCACATCGGTGCCCGGCGCGCTCCGCTGCCGCTGATCGCCGCCCTGTATCCACAGGAACCGGCGCCCCGAGGGCGCATTTTGCGGCAGGACCGAAAACCGCGAATTTCCGCGATAGCCCTGCGCGACCACACGAATGCCCGCCAATGCGTCCGCCGGCACCGGCGGGAAATTGACGTTGTAGAACAGGCGGTAATCGCCGCCATCCGGCGGGTTGTTGTCGAGAATGGACCTGACCACCCGCGCGCCATGCACACGCGACACCTCGAACGGGTCGTTGAGATCACGATTGTCCGGGCCATAAAACTGCGACAGCGCAATGGCGGGCAGCCCTTGCAGCGCCGCCTCCATCGCGGCCCCGATCGTGCCGGAATACAGCGTATTCTCACCCGCGTTATTGCCCCGGTTCACACCCGAGAGCACCAGATCGGGCTGCATCTCTTTCATCACGTCATGCACGCCGACCATGACGCAATCCGCCGGGCTGCCCTCGGCGGCGTAGCGGCGCTCTGCCAGCTTGATGACCATCATCGGGCGGGTGTAACTGATGCAATGCCCCACGCCGGATTGCTCGAAAGCGGGCGCCACGACCCAGACCTCGCCATCGGGGCCAGCGATCTCGGCGGCGATCTCTTCCAATACGGCGAGACCCGGCGCATTGATGCCGTCATCATTGGTCAGAAGAATGCGCATGTTGTCCCTGCCCTGCCTGAGCTCTGCCCTTGTTGAGCCTTGATAGACGTTGCCCGTATGCGCGGCAAGCTGCCGGTGCGGTTCAGCCGACCTCGTTCAGCCGCGCGACGTAGCGTGCCAGCGTATCGATCTCAAGGTTGATGTGATCACCAACGCCAACCTTGCCCCAGTTGGTCACCTCTTTGGTGTGCGGGATGAAGTTGATGCCGAACTCGCGGCCCTGCACATCATTCACCGTCAGCGAGGTGCCGTTCAGCGCGACCGAGCCCTTGGGCGCGATGAACCGCGCCAGACCGCCAGGCGCGCGGAAGGTGACGCGGGTGCTGTCGCCTTCATCCTCAACCGCGATCACCTCGGCCACACCATCCACATGACCGGATACGATATGCCCACCCAACTCGTCGCCCACCTTGAGCGCGCGTTCCAGATTGACACACTTGCCGACCTGCCAGGCACCAAGGTTGGTTTTCGACACGGTCTCGGCACTGATCTGCACGTCATACCAGTCGTCGCCCAGCGCGATTACCGTCAGACAGACGCCGTCGCTGGCGATCGAGGCCCCGATATCAATGCCAGCCGTGTCATAGCCTGTCCGGATGCGCGCGCGCAGGTCGCCCTGCTGATCCAGTTCGATGACCGTGCCCACATCCGTGACGATACCCGTGAACATTTTCGAAACCTCTGCGTGTTTGTCTATCTGCTGACCTAACGGCGCACCACGCAGCGGGCAAGCCCCCGCTTGCCCAAGGGCGCGGTTATGGTCATAGTTTCGACCAAAAGACAGAGCAGTATCGCGCAGATGAGCAACCGGGCAGACCTACGGGACACCAAGACGCCGCAGTCGCAGCGCGTGTTCCTGTTTCTGCAGGGTCCGCATGGTCCGTTCTTTCACGGCCTTGCCCGCATGTTGCGCACCACCGGCGCCGAGACCTGGCGCGTCGGATTTAACGCGGGCGACCGGGCCTTCTGGCGCCACTCAAAACGCTACATCCCCTATCGCGGCACGATCGCGGACTGGCCCGACACGCTAAGCGCCCTGCTGGACCAACATGACGTGACGGATATCGTGCTTTATGGCGATGCCCGCCCGATTCATGCCGGGGCGATCCGTATCGCCCGCGCGCGCGGTGTCACGGTGCATGTCTTCGAAGAAGGTTATCTGCGCCCCTATTGGGTGACCTATGAACGCGGCGGCTCGAACGGCAACTCACGGCTGATGGGGATGAGCGTGGCGCAGATGCAGGACGATCTGGACCACGCAGACCATGATTCTCCGCCGCCACCGGCCCATTGGGGCGACATGCGCGAGCACATTTTCTACGGCGCGCTCTATCACTGGTTCGTGATGTTCCGGAACCGGCGCTATCGCAACTTCCAACCGCATCGCGAGTTTCCGGTGACGGTCGAATTCAGGCTCTACCTGAAACGGCTGCTGTTGATGCCAACCCATGCGATCGAGCGCCGCATCGCGACGCGGCGCGTGCGTAGCGGCGGATTCCCATACCACCTTGCCCTGCTGCAGCTGGAACAGGACAGCTCGTTTCAGGCCCATTCGCCCTTTGCGCGGATGGCGGAATTTCTCGACACGCTATTCAGCGGTTTTGCCGAGGGCGCGCCCTCTCACCACCATCTTGTCATCAAGGCGCACCCGCTTGAAAACGACCGCGTCCCGCTGCGCCACGAGGTCAGAAGGCTGGCTAAGCAGCATGGTATTGGCGACCGCGTGCATTACGTGCGCGGCGGCAAGCTGGCGCAACTGCTGGACGATGCCCGCAGCGCGGTGACGGTGAATTCCACGTCGGGCCAGCAGGTTCTGTGGCGCGGCCTTCCTTTGAAAATCTTCGGCACGGCGGTCTATGCAAAGCCCGAATTTGTCTCGGACCAGACCCTGCCTGCCTTCTTCGACGCACCAACCCGCCCCGACAAGGAAGCCTATCGGTGCTATCGCCGGTACCTGCTGGAAACCAGCCAGGTGCCTGGTGGATATTACGCCCGCAAGGGACGGCAGCAATTGCTGCGGCAAGTGGTCGACATGATGCTGGCCCCCGGCGATCCCTATGAAATGCTGAAATCCGGGAACGCGGCTCCTCGGCAACAGTTACGTCTGGTGAACTGACTGTCGCACCCACAACCTCTGGATATTTGCCCTCGATTTCTGTAGCTTGCCTCGAGATCCGAGGCAGGCATAAAAAAAGGGTCGAGGAGACCGACAGTGAATTCCATTTCCAATCGCTGGGCCAAGCCCATCGCGTTGCTGGCTGTTTTGGGCTTGGTGGCATCCTGCGCGCTGCCCCGTTCCGGGCCCAGCAAAAGCCAGATTTTTGCGGGTTCAGTGCAAAATGACGGCGATGCCTTCGTCGTGGCGGTCAATGACCGCGTTACGCGAGCGACCGCCGTTGTGCCCGCGCTTGGGTTTTCCGATGGCTTCAAATCAGCCTCGCGTCTCACGTCCGATACGATTCGCCCAGGCGACGTTCTGGGTCTGACGATATGGGAAAACGTCGATGACGGGCTGCTTTCGGGCGAGGCCAGCAACTCGACCCCTCTGGAAGAGGTGCAGGTTGACAGCGACGGATTTATCTTCGTGCCCTATGCCGGGCGGGTGCGCGCCTCGGGCAGCACGCCCAACCAGTTGCGTCAGGAAATCACTGCAAAGCTCGAAGAGCAGACCCCGGACCCGCAGGTCGAGGTGCGACGCCTGGCAGGCGATGGCGCAACCGTATCGGTGACAGGATCGGTCGGGGCGCAAGGTGTCTTTCCCATCGAGCGTCCGACGCGCACCCTGTCCGCCATGCTTGCGCAAGCGGGCGGGATAATCATCGAGCCCGAGATAGCCCAGGTGACCGTCATCCGCGGACGGCACAAGGGCAAGATCTGGTATCAGGACCTGTTCCAGCATCCCGAATTGGATGTGGCGTTGCGCGGCGGTGACCGTATCCTGGTTGAAGAAGACGACCGCACCTTCACTGCGCTGGGGGCGACCCAGAGCCAGGCGCGTGTCCCGTTCGAGACACAGGACCTGTCAGCGCTTGAAGCGATCGCGCAGATCGGCGGGCTTGTCTCATCCGCGTCGGACCCGACCGGCGTGTTTGTCCTGCGCAACGAACCGGCCGAAATTGCCGGGCAGGTTCTGGGCCGCAACGATCTTCAGGGCGCGCAGCGGATGGTCTATGTGCTGAACCTGACCGAACCCAACGGGCTGTTCCTGGCCCGCGATTTCGTGATCCGGGACGAGGATACGCTCTATGTGACCGAAGCGCCATATGCGCAATGGACCAAGGCGATCTCGCTCATTTCCGGTGGCCTGACACCCTTTGCAAACGTCAAGACGCTGGCCGGCAGCTGACCCGGTGCACCGCGAACGCGAAACGGCAGCCGGGGGCGAACGCCACCGGCTGTTTGTGTATAATGGCGGCTTCCTGACCCAGCCCCGCATCCGCCGGATCCTCACGCTGGCGGGTTATGACATCCGGCTTGGCCTGCCCGGCGCAGGTGATCTGGTCGGGATTTGGGGTGACAGCCCAACCGCCCATCGCGGCACATCCATTGCCGCGCGCCGAGGTGCCCCCCTACTGCGGGTCGAAGACAGCTTCCTACGCTCGCTGCATCCCGGTCGGCATGGCGAGCCGCCGATCGGCCTCAACCTGGACCGCTCGGGCGTGCATTTCGATGCCGCGACCCGGTCCGACCTGGAAGTCCTGCTGACCACGCACCCGCTGGATGACACGGCGCTGCTCAACCGCGCGCGGGACGCAATGGCCCGCATGCGGCACCAGCATCTGAGCAAATACTGCGCCACCGATCCAACCCTGCCGCCGCCCGACCCTGGCTATGTTCTGGTGGTCGACCAGACCCGCGACGATGCCTCGGTCCGGGCCAGCGGCGGTACGGATGCGTTGTTCCGCGAAATGCTGGTCTTTGCGCAGGAGGAACATCCCGGCGCGCGCGTCATCATCAAGACCCATCCCGAAACCGCAGCGGGTCATCGCGGCGGCTATTACACGCAGGCGGATGCCAATCACCGTATCTCGCTGCTGGATCAACCCGTCAGCCCGTGGTCGTTGCTGGAGGGTGCGGTCGGTGTCTATACCCTGTCCTCGCAATTGGGGTTCGAGGCAATTCTGGCCGGGCACAAACCCCGCATCTTCGGCGCGCCTTTCTATGCGGGCTGGGGGCTGACGCAGGACGAAAACCCGGTCCCCCGGCGCGAACGCAGACTGACGCGGGCGCAACTGTTTGCGGCGGCGATGATCCTTTACCCGGTCTGGTACGATCCCTTTCGCGACCAGCTTTGCGAATTGGAAACCGCGCTGGACGGGATGGAGGCGCAGGCGCGGGCCTGGCGGCAGGACCATCGCGGCTGGATCGCCTCGGGTATGCGGCTATGGAAACGTCCCGCGCTCCGGCGGGCGTTTGGCGGCCATGGCAAGGTCAGTTTCGCCGAAACCCGCCCGCCGGGCGACCCACGCCCGCGCATGATCTGGGCGTCGAAAGCGGGCAATGAGACTGACATCACACGGGTCGAGGACGGATTTTTGCGCTCTCGGGGGTTGGGGGCTGAACTGGTGCCGCCCCTGTCGCTGGTGACCGATGCGAGCGGCATCTACTACGATCCCAAACGCCCCTCGGATCTGGAAGATTTGATCGCGCGGCGCGAAAGCCTGACCGACAGCGAGCGCAGGCGCGCTGAGCGTCTGGTGGCGCGGCTGACGGCGGATGGCGTGACCAAATACAATCTGGCGGGGGGCAGGCCGGAATTGCCCGCGGGGCATCGCATTCTGGTGCCGGGACAGGTCGAAGACGACGCCTCGATCCTGCAGGGAACCGAGGCGGTGCGGACCAATCTGGGCCTGCTGCAATCCGTGCGCGCCGCGCATCCCGATGCGATCCTGATCTACAAGCCGCACCCCGATGTCGAGGCAGGGTTGCGCGTGGGCAGAGTAGACGCCACCGGGCTGGCCGATCTGGTGACCGAGCATAGCGATCCGGCAGCGCTGCTGGCGCAGGTGGACGAGGTCTGGACCATGACCTCGCTCCTGGGGTTCGAGGCGCTGTTGCGAGGTGTCAAAGTGACCACGCTGGGCGCGCCGTTTTATGCGGGCTGGGGCCTCACCGATGATCTGGGTCCGGTTCCGGCGCGGCGCGGAGCGCGGCCCGATCTGATGGGGCTGGTTCATGCGGTGCTGATCGACTACCCGCGCTACCGTGATCCTGTGACCGGCCTGCCCTGCCCGGTCGAAGTCGCCGTCGACCGGCTGGCCAGCGGAGACATTCCCCATCCGGGTCTGGCCAACAGATTGCTGTCAAAGCTGCAGGGGATTTTTGCGACCTATGCGCCTTATTGGCGCTGACGGGTCACTTTAGCGCGCGGGTCCATCGGTGCAGGATATCCGCGCCGATCTGACGGGTTTCCGACAGGGTGAACAGCGGCGCATCCTCCAACCGGTCCAGACCCATCGCACCGATTGCCGGTAGCCCCTCGGCCCCGATGGCAAGACCGGCGCCAAAGCCCACAAACTCGTCGACCAGATCCTCGGCCAGAAGCGACGCCGCAAGCGCCGAGCCGCCCTCGCAGAACACCCGCGTCAGCCCGGCGCCCCCAAGTTGCTGCAGCAGATCACCGGCATCCAGTTGCGAGCCGTCCACCGCGCAAGGGATCAGCTTTGCACCCAGCCCCTCCCAGGCCTGCATACGCTCGGAATCGGCGCCCGGCCCATGGCAGAGCCAGACCGGATGTTCGGCGGCGCTGCGCGCCAGTTGGCTCATCAAAGGAAGATCCAGATGGCGCGAGACGACGATCCGCACCGGCTGCTGCGCGACGCCCAGATCCCGCACCGTCAGCGACGGGTCATCCGCCCGCGCGGTTCCGGCCCCGACCATCACCGCGTCATGGCGCGCGCGCATCGCATGCACCGCGCGGCGCGCCTGCGGACCGGTGATCCATTTGCTCTGCCCGGTGGCTGTGGCGATCCGGCCATCAAAACTGCTGGCCAGTTTCAGCGTCACCAAGGGTCGCCCCTGCTCGGTCCGCAGGAAAAACCCTGCATGATCACGCATCGCCTGCTGGTCCAGTACGCCGGTCTCCACCGTCACACCCGCCGCGCGCAGCATCGCAAATCCCTGTCCCGCCACACGCGCGTCGCTGTCCTCGACAGCGGCCACAACCCGCGCGACACCGGAATCGATCAGCGCCTGCGCGCAGGGCGGCGTCTTGCCCTGATGGGCACAGGGTTCCAGCGAGACATAAGCGGTGGCACCGCGTGCCGCCGCGCCTGCCTGCGCCAGCGCCTCGGTTTCGGCATGGGGCCGCCCGCCCGGCTGGGTCCAGCCGCGCCCGACGACGCGCCCCTCGCGCACGATCACACATCCGACCGAGGGGTTAGGCCAGGTCATGCCCTGACCGCGCCGGCCCAGGGTCAGGGCCAACGCCATGTATCTTTCGTCTGCTGACGTCATTCTTCGCCGGGTGCGGTTGGCGGGCGCAGTTCGTGAACGAAGTCCTCGAAATCATCCGCCGCCTGGAAGTTCTTGTAAACGCTGGCAAACCGCACATAGGCCACGGTGTCGATCCGGGCCAGCGCCTCCATCACGATCTCGCCGATCCGGTTCGAGGGAATATCCGTCTCGCCCATGCTTTCCAGCCGCCGCACGATGCCCGAGATCATCTGGTCGATGCGATCGGGTTCAATCGGGCGTTTCTGCATCGAAATCCGGATCGAGCGTTCCAGCTTGTCGCGATCGAAATCCTCGCGTTTGCCGTTGGATTTGATCACCACCAGATCGCGCAGTTGCACCCGCTCATAAGTGGTGAACCGGCCACCGCAGGCCGGACAGAACCGCCGCCGCCGGATTGAAACGTGGTCCTCGGCCGGTCGTGAATCCTTGACCTGCGTGTCGATATTTCCGCAAAACGGGCAGCGCATTCGCCGTCTCCCTCGTTGTCCTGACTTGTATTTCCGCCTCGAATTGTGAGCGCTTCGGCCCACTTATCCACAACTATAGGATACCCTCTGCATTTTGGGTAGCCGGAAAAATGCACCGCTAGATTATGGTGTGTCTTTAGCCGAAATGAAGCGCGATCCGGCGATTATGCGGCGCGTCGCGATGTTCGAACAGATAAACGCCCTGCCAGGTGCCCAGCATCGGCACACCGCCCGAGACCGGGATTTGCAGGCTGACCGGCAACAGCGCCGCCTTGATATGGGCGGGCATGTCGTCGGGCCCCTCATAGGTATGGCGCAAGTAAGACATCGACGGGTGGTTCGAGGGCGGCACCAACCGGTGAAAGAAGGCTTTCAGATCAGATTGCACCTCGGGATCGGCATTCTCCTGGATCAGCAGCGAACAGGAGGTATGGCACACGAACAGGGTCAGCACCCCGTCGCCGTCACCGGTCAAGGCGGCACGCACCTGCCCCGTCACCTCATAAAGGCCCTGGCCCCGCGTCTCGATCTGTAGGTCCCGGATCACCGGCGCTTGCGCCTCTGTCAGAAGCGTCCCCCGACCGTGAACGGTCGCGCATAGCTGCAGCGCGTGTTCGCCTGGGTGACGGACATGTTGTCGCCGACCTGCAGCCCGGCGCTGAAGGTCTTGTTGACCGGCGTGATCCCCAGCGCCGCGGGATCAAGCGTGAAGCGCACCGCCGAGCGCCGGTCAGTGGTCACACTCTGGCTGATCGGGCTTGCCACATAGACGCGATCGGTCCAGGCCGCGCCCAGCTTGCGCCGCGCATAGTCAGAGGCCCCGCACCAGTAGCCGTCAAAAGCGCCACCAGCGCTCAGGATCACCTCGAACTCGTTGGCGTTGACCGGGTTCACCCGTGGGCCATAGGGGGACACAAAGGCGTATTTCGGCGCTTCCCCGGTTTCGATGTCACATGCAGAGGCCAGCAACAACGCCGCCAGGGCGAAACATCTCTTCATAATAAACTCCTTACAATCGATCCTTGGTTGAAGGATAGCCGGGAAAACAACCTGAGCACAGTGTCTCATCTTGAAATGTTGCATGACATGGTGACAAACTGGCTGACCTTCTTCCCATCCTTTCGGAAAATGTTATCGACCTCACCGCAACGCTAAAACCTAAGCCCATTGCCGCTTAGTTCATGCCGAACGGAAATTGTCCGCACCGCGTATTCGCCAGTTGGACCGTCACGTTTGCCCCCGGCTGAAACCCGAATCCCGGCTCTTTGGTCTGCAGACCTGTCGCTTTCGGATCAAGCGTGAACTGGACTGAGGTCGGGCGACCTGTGGTGACGCTTCGGGCATAACCCCGTTCAACATAGAGCTTCTGACGCCAATCCGCCCCAAGGCGCCGCACGGCGTATTCCGACGCGGCGCACCAGATACGGTCCGTGCTGGCCGCGCCCCTTGGAATGGCTTCGAAAACGGCTGAATCGACCTGATTGATGTTCACACGGTCAAAGACGAAATCCGGGGATTGTCCCAACGCCAGGGCGGCGTGCGCGCAAAGGGTAAAAGCCGTGGTAAGAAGGGGCGTTTTCATGGCGAAACATCCTGTCTGATTTGATCTTACCTATAGATAGGTGTGTCGCGCCGCACGGAAACGGCACGTCACATGCTTGTCAGCGACTTTGTCCAGCGTCACAAAAACCCGCCGGAAAACCAGCGGGTTCAAGGGCTTGTCGATGTGATCTGTGCTTACTGATCCAGGAAAGACCGCAGCTTGCGCGACCGGCTGGGGTGTTTCAGCTTGCGCAGCGCCTTGGCTTCGATCTGCCGGATACGTTCGCGGGTCACGCTGAACTGCTGACCGACTTCCTCCAGCGTGTGGTCGGTGTTCATACCGATCCCGAACCGCATCCGCAGAACCCGTTCCTCGCGCGGGGTGAGCGAGGCCAGCACGCGGGTGGTGGTTTCCTTGAGGTTTTCCTGAATGGCGCTGTCCAGCGGCAGCACGGCATTCTTGTCCTCGATGAAATCGCCCAACTGGCTGTCTTCCTCGTCGCCGATCGGCGTCTCAAGGCTGATCGGTTCCTTGGCGATTTTCATCACCTTGCGGACCTTCTCAAGCGGCATCTGCAGCTTTTCGGCCAGTTCTTCCGGCGTCGGCTCGCGCCCGATTTCATGCAGCATCTGGCGACCGGTGCGGACCAGCTTGTTGATCGTCTCGATCATGTGGACCGGGATACGGATGGTGCGGGCCTGATCGGCGATGGAGCGGGTGATCGCCTGACGAATCCACCAGGTCGCATAGGTCGAGAATTTATAGCCGCGGCGGTATTCGAACTTGTCCACCGCCTTCATCAGGCCGATATTACCTTCCTGAATCAGATCAAGGAATTGCAGACCACGGTTGGTGTATTTCTTGGCGATCGAGATCACCAGACGCAGATTGGCCTCAACCATTTCCTTCTTGGCCTGGCGGGCTTCTTTTTCACCCTTCTGGACCTGCTGGACGATGCGGCGGAATTCGCTGATGTCCAGACCGACATACTGGCCCACCTGCGCCATGTCGGCGCGCAGTTCCTCGACCTTGTCGGTCGAGCGTTCGATGAACATCTGCCAACCCCGGCCCGGTTTTTCGGCCATCTCGGTCAGCCAGTTCGGATCAAGCTCGCGCCCGCGATAGGCATCGATGAACTCGCGGCGGTTGATGCGGGCCTGATCGGCCAGCTTCACCATCGCGCTGTCCAGCGACATCACCCGGCGGTTGATGCCATAGAGCTGGTCGATCAACGCCTCGATCCGGTTGTTATGCAGGTGCAGCCCGTTCACCAATTCAACGATCTCGGAGCGCAGCGCCTGATAGATGTCCTCGTCCTTGGTGCTGAACGATCCGTCCTCGTTCAGCGTCGCCGAAATCCGGTTGTCCTGCATCTCGCTGAGCTGGGCATAATCTGATGAGATCCGCTCCAGCGTGGTCAGGACCTGATCCTTCAGGGCCGCTTCCATCGCGGCCAGCGACATGTTGGCCTGATCATCCTCGTCGTCATCGTCGTCCTGCGCGATCGGGTTGCCATCGGCATCCAGTTCCGGCCCCTGATCGGTATTGGCCGGTTTCGCCGCATCCACAGGCGCCGCAGCAGGCGCGACAACGGGTTCGACGGTTTCTTCCTCGTCACCCAGCTGGTTACCGAACGTGGTTTCAAGGTCGATCACGTCGCGCAGCAGAATGTCTTCGGACAGAAGTTCGTCATGCCAGATGGTGATCGCCTGAAAGGTCAGCGGGCTTTCGCACAGCCCTGCGATCATCGTGTTGCGCCCGGCCTCGATCCGCTTGGCGATGGCGATCTCGCCCTCACGGCTGAGCAGTTCGACGGACCCCATCTCGCGCAGATACATGCGGACCGGGTCGTCGGTGCGGTCCAGCTTTTCGGTGGCAGCACTGGCCAGCGTGACCTCGCGCGCGCCCTCGGTGGTGACCAGATCGGTCGAGCCTTTCTGCTCTTCCTCTTCGGCCTCTTCATCCTCGATGATATTGATGCCCATTTCCGAGAGCATCGACATCACATCCTCGATCTGCTCCGAGCTGACCTGATCGGGCGGCAGCACCTGATTGAGCTGATCGTAGGTGATGTATCCCTTTTCGCGGGCCTCGGCGATCATCTTCTTGATCGCGGCCTGGCTCATGTCCAGCGATGTTTCAGGTTCCTGTTCGTCGGGCTTGCGGTCGTCGTTGGTGTCTTTGGCGGCCATTCAATGCTCCTGCAGGGCTGGGTGATTCGGCTGAAACGAATCATTAGCGCGAAGATCTGATTCGGCCACCCGTTTACCCTCTTTTTTCTACGTGTTCCTTAGCAAAACGCCCCTAACGGCGTTTTCGTTCAAAGTTGATTCCCGAAACGATGGCATCCAGAGCGTCCCGTTCGTCCCGTTTGATTCGCGCGCCATTGTCTGCCACGTCAAAGATCGCCTTGTCCTCGTTCTGCGAGCGGCTGGCACGATTATGCTCTTCGGCGGCCTGCGCCACGCGCCAGGTTACCGCCTCGTCTTCGAGTTCGGCAATCTCTTCGCGTGCTTCGGCCATCTCGGCGGTCAGCCCACGCAGCGCGGTGAGTTTTGCGAGTTCTTCGGCCAGGGTCATCTCGGCCAGTTCAACATCGCCGGGTCGGCGCACGCAGGGGCTGATGGCCACATGGCGAAGCCGGTGCAGGTTTTCAAGGGCCTCGGGGCCAAGTGCCTCGTAAATTCGGTCCGACAGTTGTTCCGGCGCATCTATCGCGTGGCGCAGGACCTGATCGCGCAGCGCCGCGTAATCGGGATCGCGGCATTCCATCTCTTCGATCTGCGCCTCGAACTGGACCACGATTTGCGGCGTTGCGATGGCGGCGGCCAGAATGACAGCCTCGCGCATCTGGATCTGGCTCTGCTCCCCCTGCGAGGCCAGCAGCGAGGCGCGGGTCTGCGGCAGCGGCGTCGGCCTGGGTGGTTGCCATTTGCCGCGCGGCTGCCAGTTGCCCTGTTTCGGCTTGCGCTGAGGACGGAACAACTCCCAGCGCAGGTCCTTGATCTCCTGCCCGTAATGGCTGCGGATCGAAGGGTCACGGATCAGTTTGATCTTTTCGCGCAACGCCTTGTCCAGCGCCGCCTTGCGTTCGGGGCTGTCAAACACCTTGCCCTCGGTCTCGCGCTGCCAGAGCAGGCGCACCATCGGCATCGCCTGATCGAGTACCGCCTGCACTGCCGCAGGCCCCTCTGCCCGGATCAGATCGTCGGGGTCCTTGCCCTCGGGCATCAGCGCAAACCGCAGGGATTTTCCCGCCTCCAGCAGCGGCAAGGCCAGGTCGATCACCCGCATCGCTGCGCGTAACCCGGCGGTGTCACCATCCAGCGCGAGGATCGGTTCGTCCGCAATGCGCCAGAGCAGTTGCAACTGGTGCTCGGTCACCGCGGTGCCCAGCGGCGCGACCGATGCGCCAAAGCCGCCCTCGGCCAGCGCGATCACATCCATATAGCCCTCGGCCACGATCAACGGCTGGCCCTTGCCCGCCGCCGTGCGCGCTGGCCCTTGGTTATACAGGCTGCGGCCCTTGTCGAACAATTCAGTCTCGGGCGAGTTCAGGTATTTGGCGTTGTCATTGGGGTCCATCGCGCGACCGCCGAACGCAATGCAGCGCCCGCGCGCATCGCGGATCGGGAACATGATGCGATTGCGGAAGGTGTCATAGGGCTTGCCGCTCTTGGTCGAGGGTTTGGCCAGCCCGGCACCAAAGATCAGCTCTTCCTCGACGCTCTTGCCGCGCAGGTGGTCCCAGAGCCCTTGCCAGCCATCGGGGGCAAAGCCGATCTCCCACCGTTCGGCCGAGGCACCGTCCAGCCCGCGTCGCTTGAGATAATCGCGCGCCGCCGTGCCCGCCCCGCTCCGTAGTTGCAGGCCGAAGAATTGCACCGCCTGCTCCATCACCTCGGCCAGTTGCGTGCGTCGGTCCTGCTTTTCCTGCGCACGCGGGTCGCGTTCGGGCATCGGCATCCCGGCCTCGCGCGCAAGGATTTCGACCGCTTCCATGAACGAGACATTCTCGGTCTCTTTCACAAAACTGATCGCGTCGCCCTTGGCGTGGCAGCCGAAGCAGTAATAGAACCCCTTGCGGTCATCCACATGGAACGAGGCGGTTTTCTCGTGGTGGAACGGGCAAGGTGCCCACATGTCGCCCTTGCCCTGATTGGATTTGCGCGCGTCCCACATGACCTTGCGGCCCACCACCTGTGACAGGCTGGCGCGGCTGCGCAATTCATCCAGGAAGCCGGGCGGCAGCGACATATCAGTTCTTCAACTGTTTCTGCATCTTCTGGATCTTATCCCAGTTCTCCAGACATTGGACCTGCAATTGCGCACCCAGATCGGTCTTGCGCAGATCGCGTTTCTTTTGGCTGTAGACCCAAGGCACAAATTGCGGGATCGCGGCGCTGTATTTCGCTGGCCATGTCGGGTTGCTGGCCGCGATCGTCGCCGCCACATCCGCCTCTTTCACCCGATCCAGCCGCGCCTTCTGGATCGCCTGGATGACCTGCGCCTGATACCCGCAGCTTTGCTCTTTGGTTTCCTTGGCCAGAGCTTGCGTGGCCAGAACAGGTGTCGCCAGCAACGCGGCAACAAACACATAGCGGATCATCAGGGTACTCCGGAATCAGTTGAGACCCGGCAAGACTACCCGCGCGCCGCGACACCTTCCATCGCCGTTTTGAGGTCATGTACCAATGAGGCCGCCATGGAGCGGAATACAAGCATCACGAATCCGTTGTCATCCACCCGCGAGATCGAGGCGTTCAGGTGGAAAATCTGGCTGCGGATCGTATGCCCGCGCTTGAAGTGCTCCCGGCGCAGATCGACCGGCACCAGACGGGCCAGCACATCCTCGGCGCCGTCTCCCTCAAGCCGGACAGCGGCCCAACCATCAGACAGATCGGCGATGGCGGCATGGGCGCGCAGGCTCTGGTCGGGCTCCGGTCCCATCAGCAGGGCCTGATCACGGCCAAACCAGATTGCGCGCGCCCCCGCCTTGCCGGTCACCCGGTTGGGCGCGGGGAACGCCACGCCATGGGCCGAGTGCAAGGTCTGCGACAGCGCGTCCGACTGCCCCCTGTAGGGCGCAAGCGAGGTCAGGTGCCCGACCTCTTCCTCGCGCAAGGTGACCTGGCCGATGCAGAGCGGAAGAAGCCCCTCACAGGGGGACGTTGCCAAAAGTTCAACCACGCATCCGCCCTCCGTCCGGGTCGAAGAAAACCGGATCCACCACTTCGCAGAGCGTTTCGACCCCGCGCAGGTGATCCATCATCCTGACCACTTCGCCATGTCTTTCCCGGCCGTTTTTCAGGAACCCAAGCCCCAGCATTGTGCCCAGCGTGGGCGAAAAACAAACCGAGGTCAGATAACCCTGATCGTTCTGCCGCACCGGCTGATCCTCTTCGCGATAAAGATGCGCGCCCGCCAGCAGTTCGCGGCTTTCACCCACCGGTTTCACGCCCACCAACTGCTCGCGGCTGTCGTCGCACAGGCCGGGGCGCTGGGACATGGTCTTGCCGATGCAATCCTTCTTGGCCGAAACCATGCGCCACATGCCAACGTCGAACGCAGTGACCCGCCCGTGGATTTCGGCATGGGTGATGAAGCCCTTCTCGATGCGCAGCACGTTCAGCGCCTCCATGCCATACAGCCCGCCGCCCTCAGCCTCGGCCGCCTTGGTCAGCGCGTCGAAGAGGCTGGCGCCAAAGCGGGCAGGCACGGCAATTTCATAGGCCTGCTCGCCCGAAAACGAGATCCGGAAAAGCCGCCCCTCGACATCGCCGATACGCACCGAACCGCAGGCCATGAACGGCCAGTTCTCATCCGCGAGGGTCTGGCCCAGAACGGCCTCAAGAATCGCGCGCGATTTCGGCCCGGCCACGGCAAATTGCGCCCAGTGTTCCGTGACCGAGGTGAACCGCAGATCCAGATCGGGCCACAGCCCCTGATGCACGAAATCCAGATGCCGCATCACCTCGCCCGCCGCTGCCGTGGTGGTGGTCATCAGATAATGATGCTCGCCCAGTCGCGCGGTGGTGCCGTCATCCATCACATGCCCGTCCTCGCGCAGCATCAAACCATAGCGCACGCAGCCCGGTTTCAGGGTCGAGAACATGTTGGTGTAGACAAAATCCAGAAACGCGCCCGCATCCGGCCCCTGTATGTCGATCTTGCCCAGTGTCGAGACATCGCAGACACCAACCGCCTCGCGCACCATCCGCACTTCGCGATCACAGGATTGCCGCCAGGTGGTCTCACCGGGCTGCGGGAAATAGCTGGGCCGGTACCAGAGCCCGGCCTCCACCATCGGCGCGTTGCGCGCGGTGAGCGCCTGATGCGAGGTGGTGAAGCGTTGCGGGGCAAAGCCCATCCCTTCGCCGCCCGCGCCCAGCGCGGCAATGGCCGTGGGCGTATAGGGCGGGCGGAAGGTGGTTGTGCCGGTCTCGGGGATGGCGCGCCCGGTGGCATCCGCCAGCACCGCCAAAGCGGCCACGTTCGAGCTTTTGCCCTGATCGGTCGCCATGCCCTGCGTGGTATAGCGCTTCATGTGCTCGACCGAGCGGAAGTTTTCGGTGGCAGCCTGTTTGACATCCTTGACGGTGACGTCGTTCTGAAAGTCGAGCCAGGCCCGCCCGCGTCCCGGCACCGCCCAGAGCGGCGACAGGGTGTAGGCGTCGTCCTCGGCAGCCGGGATCGGTGCGTCGGCAGGTTTGATCCCCAGATCACCCAGAGCCGCAAGCGCCGCCTCGACCCCTTCGCGCAGACAGGCGGCAGTCGAAAAGGCGCCGTTGCAGGCCCCCGCCGCGCGCAGGCCCGGCACCGCGTCCGGTGCCGGCACAAAACCGGCAATGTCACGCCGCCAGTCCGGGCGGGCATTCATGTGACAGGTCAGATGCACCGAGGTGTTCCAGCCGCCGGTCACGGCAAGACAATCGGCCTGAATCCGATCCATTCCGCTGGCGCGGCGCAAAGTGACCGCCTCCAGCCCCTTGCGCCCCGAGGTGTCGCAGACCTGCGCACCACGATAGACCTTGTAGTCATCCGACAAGGGCGCATCGTGGCGGCTGTCGATCACCGCCGCGACATGGGCGCCCGCCTGCAGCAGGTCACGCGCGGTGCGGTGAATGCCGTCATTGTTGCCAAAGATCGCCACCCGCTTGCCCGCAGCAACCCCCCAGCGGTTCAGATAGGCCCGCACGGCCCCCGCCATCATGATGCCGGGCCGGTCATTGTTGCGAAAGGCGATGGGCCGCTCGAGCGCGCCCGCCGCCAGCACCGTGCGTTTCGCCACGATCCGCCAGAAGGTTTCGAGCACCGCACCAGAGGGCCGCTGACCGATATGGTGCGACACCCGTTCCAAGGCCGAGAACGTGCCCTGATCATAGGCCCCGGTCACGGTGGTGCGCGTCATCAGCCGCACATTGGGCAGCGCGCGCAACTCCTCCAGCGCCGAATCAACCCAGAGGGCACCCGGCTGCCCGTCCACTGCAAGCGTTTCGGCCAGCAGGCGACCGCCCATCCTGGCATCTTCATCGGCGAGAATGACATCGGCCCCGGCGCGGCCAGCCACCAGCGCCGCCATCAGGCCGGCAGGGCCCGCTCCGATCACCAGCAGGTCGCAGAAGGCATAGGCTTTTTCATAGCGGTCGGTATTGGCCGCACCTGACAGCGCACCCAGCCCCGCCGCACGCCGGATCACCGGCTCATAGAGTTTCTCCCAGAAACGGCGCGGCCACATGAAGGTTTTGTAATAGAACCCAGCCCCCAGAAATGGCGCGGCAAGATCGTTCACCGCCATCAGGTCGAGATCGAGCGACGGCCAGCGGTTCTGGCTGCGGGCGGCAAGCCCCGGATAGATCTCCTGCACCGTGGCGCGGATATTGGGCTCCTGAGCGCCGCCATCGCCCAGCGTGACCAGCGCGTTGGGTTCCTCGCTGCCCGCCGTCAGCACGCCGCGTGGACGGTGGTATTTGAAGGACCGCCCCATCAAACGCACGCTGTTGGCCAAAAGGGCCGAGGCCAGCGTGTCGCCCTCGAAACCGGAATACGCCCGGCCATCGAAGGTGAACGGCACCGGTTTGTCCCTGTCGATCAACCCCTTGCCCGCAACCCTCATGAGCGCGCCTGCGACGCAAGCTCGGTTTTCAGCACCGCATGGGTCACCGTGTTTCGGGTCACCACCAGCCAGGCACCGCAGCCGCCCTCGTGATACCAGAGGTCGCGGGTCTCGCCCGCCGGGTTGTCGTGTAGATAGACAAAGCTGTCCCAGGCCTTCTCGCCCGCATCGGGCGCGGGGCGGTCCAGATCAACCGCCGCGCCGCGATAGTAGAACTCGCGCCGGTCGCGCTCGCCGCAATGCGGGCAGGTGATCCTCATGGCGCTATCCCCTGTGTGCTGGTCCTGAACATTCCCAAATCCGGCTTGCGCCAGTCCCTAGTGCAGATTGTGCTGAGAGCCCTTGCCCTCTTCGTCGATGATCCCGCGCCCGGTGCGGAACCGGTCCAGCCGGAACCCGGTGGCGTTTTCATGGTAATTGCCGGTCGCGATGAGATGGGCAAAGACATTGCCCGAGCCCGGCACCGCCTTGAAGCCACCGTAGTTCCAGCCGCAATTCAGGTAGAGCCCCTGCGTGTCGGTCCGGTCGATGATCGGAGAGCCATCGGGCGACATGTCCATGATCCCGCCCCAGCTGCGCAGGACTTTCGCCTTGCCGATCATCGGCATCAGGGTCACCCCCGCCTCCATCACATGTTCGACCGTAGGCAGGTTGCCGCGCGCGGCATAAGAGGCGTAGAAATCCAGATCGCCGCCAAAGACCAGCCCGCCCTTGTCGGACTGGCTGATATAGAAATGGCCCATGCCGAAGGTCACCACATGGTCGATGCAGGGTTTCAGCCCCTCGGTCACAAAGGCCTGCAGCACATGGCTTTCGATCGGCAGGCGCATGCCCGCCATCGCCGCCACCTGCCCCGACCGGCCCGCCGCGACCATCGCGACCTTTTTGGCCCGGATCGGACCGCGCGTGGTCTGCACGCCGGTCACCGCGCCGTTTGCGATGTCGATGCCGGTGACTTCGCAATTCTGGATCAGATCGACACCGCGCTGATCCGCGCCACGCGCATACCCCCAGGCCACCGCGTCATGCCGTGCTGTGCCGCCGCGCGGATGGTAGAGCCCGCCATATATCGGGAAGCGTGCGCTGTCGTAGTTGAGATAGGGCAGCATATTGCGCAGATCATCGCGCCCCAGCAGGATCGCGTCATCGCCCTGGCTGATCATCATGTTGCCCCGCCGCGCCGCCTCGTCGCGCTGCCCGTCCGAGTGGAACAGGTTGATGACGCCGCGCTGCGAATGCATCACGTTGTAGTTCAGGTCCTCTTCCAGCCCCTCCCACAGCTTCAGCGAATGGGAATAGAATTCGGAATTGCCCGGCAGGAAGTAGTTGGCGCGCACGATGGTGGTATTGCGCCCGACATTGCCGCCGCCGATATAGCCCTTCTCGAGCACGGCGATATTGGTCAGCCCGTGCTCGCTGGCAAGGTAATAGGCGGTGCTCAGCCCGTGCCCGCCACCGCCGATGATAAGGATGTCGTATTCGGCTTTGGGTTCGGGATCGCGCCAATGCGGCGTCCAGCCCTTGTTGCCGGTCAGCCCCTCTTTCAGGACCCGCAGCCCGGAAAACCGCATCTGTCACCCTCCCCGTCGGCGCAATGAGGCGCTCATGTTCAGGACTATAGGCGGATCGGATTCAAACCTAAGCGGTTTGCGACAAAATCATGTCAAAGGCCGATCGCATGGCTTTTCATGTGCGCGGCGCAAGCTCGGGTGGGACGACCGGTTTTCCGGCGGCATCAAAGAACGGCGATTCGCGGTCTCTTGCTTTGAACCCCGCCTTGAAATGCCGCCACAGGATCGACATCACCAATCCCTTCATGCCCCGCGCCTTCACACCCGCCGCAGCAGCGGTTTCGCCGACATTGACCACGGCGGTGGGTGCCCCCATCACCTGCGCCATCTCGCCATCCTTGTATCCGGCCAGCAGTGTGCCCACAAAGCGCAGCTTCGGCCCGCCCGTATTGGCAAGCGGCGTGTTGCAGCATTTTGCGTACCAGCGATAGGTTCCCTTCGGCGTCAGCCGCAGGCAGGCGAGGTTTTCAACGCCCTTGGTCAGCTCCAGCCGGGCCGGAAGGGTCTGATAGATCGCGGTTCCGCCATTCTCATCCAGGATGTGATCGGCGCCAAGATGGCGGGCAAAGGCCTGACAGTCCTTGCAATAGCAGTCAACGCGCGCTCCGTTTCGCGGTGAGACCCCGCGTACGACACCGCGCAGCTTGCCACATGCGCAACCAAATGCCAGATCCCTGCCCGCCATGAAGGGTCAAAGCCCCTTGGCCCGATAACTGGCCGCGACCTTTTCGATCGAGACGATATAGGCCGCCGTGCGCAAGTCTTCGATATCGGCCCGGTCATGCCAGACATCGCGCATCGACTGGTAGGCGATCCGCATCGTGTCATCGAGACCCGAGCGCACCAGTTCCAACTCTCCCGCACCGCGCAGATATTTGTCCTTGAAGTCCGGAGACATCGACCATTTGTCGCCCAGGTAATCGTCGAGCCGCTGCAACTCGTCGATCACCAACTGGTGGCGCGCCTCTTCCTGACGACGTTGCATCCGGCCAAAGCGGATATGGCTGAGGTTCTTGACCCATTCGAAATAGGACACGGTCACACCACCGGCGTTTGCATACATGTCGGGAATGATGATGCAACCCTTCTTGCGCAGCACCTCGTCCGCGCCCGCCGTGACCGGGCCATTGGCCGCTTCGATAATCAGCGGCGCCTTGATGCGCTCGGCATTGCCGAGGTTGATCACCCCCTCAAGCGCCGCGGGAATAAGAATGTCGCACTCTTCCTCGAGCAACACCGCGCCATCCTCCACATGGGTGGCATCGGGGAAACCGGTGACGCCGCCATGTTTGACGATCCAGTTGCGCACGCCTTCCACGTCGAGCCCGTCAGCGCTGTATATCCCGCCGTCACGCTCGATGATGCCGATGATCTTGGAGCCGTCCTCTTCAGCGAGGAACTTGGCGGCGTGAAAACCCACATTGCCCAGCCCCTGTACAATCACACGTTTGCCATCAAGCGAGCCGGTCATCCCGGCCTTTTCCATGCCGCGCGTGTCGCGGAAAAACTCACGCAGCGCGTATTGCACGCCACGCCCGGTGGCCTCAGTCCGGCCCTGGATGCCGCCCGCATTGATCGGCTTGCCGGTGACACAGGCGCGACCGTTGATATCGGTGGTGTTCATCCGCATGTACTGGTCCGCGATCCAGGCCATCTCGCGCTCGCCGGTGCCCATGTCCGGGGCCGGCACGTTCTGCGAGGGATGGATCAGGTCGCGCTTGGCCAACTCATAGGCGAAACGGCGGGTGATCTGTTCCAGCTCATGTTCGTCATACTGGCGCGGATCAATGCACAAGCCCCCCTTCGAGCCACCAAACGGTGCCTCGACCAGCGCGCATTTGTAGGTCATCAGCGCTGCAAGCGCCTCGACCTCGTCCTGATTGACCGAGGGCGCATAGCGGATACCACCCTTTACCGGTTCCATATGTTCGGAATGCACCGAGCGATAGCCGACGAAGGTCTGGATCTGACCGCGAAGCCGCACGCCAAACCGGACCGTGTAGGTGGCGTTGCAAACCCGTATCTTTTCCTCAAGCCCCGGCGGCAGGTCCATCAGGGCGACCGCCCTGTTGAACATCAGATCCACACTCTCACGAAAACTGGGTTCGTTCCTTGGGCTCATAGTGGTCCTCCCTGACCTTCTGCGACTCGAAATACACACCGAGTGTTGTTGCCACCTTAAGCAGGTTCTCCACAGCTATGCGACATTTTTGAGCATCCCGGTAACGTCTCCTTCAGGCCTCTGACCCGAATCGGCCGGTCTTGGGGCCGCAATGTGGCACTGTCGCCCTGCGGGAAACAGAAGCCCGGATGCGCGCGAAAGTGTCCCCGAAAAACCCCTATTCATCTATGTTTAGGGCGGGTTTTGCCCCATTGTCGCCATGTTCACAGCGCATCTAGGATAGTCGAAGTAAGTCTGAAGTATGGCTTCGGAATTGGATCATCAGGTCCGGGGGATAGAGGTGTAGTATGCGCAATCATGTTACCAAACCGCACGTATGGGGGCGTCGTGCGGTCAAAGAAATTCAAGAACGCGGCAGGTTATTTCTGTCGGATGACACGGGAACCATGACGATTTTCTCGTGTTACGTTTTCCTGATAATCATCACTTTGGGTGGGATCGGCGTCGACGTGATGCGCCACGAGCGCGACCGGGCGCGCCTGCAGGGTGTTCTGGACCGGGCCGTGCTGGCCGCCGCCGACCTTGATCAGACCCAGGACCCCAAGGACGTGGTCATGGATTACCTGACCAAGGAGGGGCTGCAGGATTATATCGACCGGGACACCGACATCATCGTCACCCCGGAACGCTCGGGCGAAGAGAATATCGGCCCGCTGGGTTACCGGATCGTCGAAGCAACGGCCCGGTCCAGCTTCCCGACACAGTTCATGCATCTGTCGGGCATCGAAACATTGAACGTTGAGGCCCACAGCGTCGCCGAAGAACGGATCGGCGAGGTCGAGATCTCGCTGGTACTGGACGTTTCGGGGTCGATGAACAGCTATAACCGGCTGGTCGATCTGAAGGTTGCGGCGAAGAACTTCGTCAACCAGATGTCGGCGAATACTCGTGACGGTGATCTTTCGATCTCGATCGTTCCTTATGCGACACAAGTATCCTTTCCCGACAGCGTGCTGCCTTATCTGAACCTGACCGGACAGAACGAGCATGCCAACTGCCTCAACTTTTCGGATGACGAGTTCCTGACGACATCGATGGACCTGTCACGCGAGCGCGAGCGCACGCTTCATATGAGCCCCTGGAACTTCTCCAGCAACTCATATTCGTATGACAAGCGGTCGCAAGGCCAGCGTGTGCACTATGAGATGTGCGACGATGGCGTTCGTTTCGAACATCCGCACTACGAGACCGACGCCAGCGTCTCGCGCAACAATCGCGAGATATTGCTGTTCCAGAAAGACCCAAACGAGATCAACTCCTATATCGACGATCTGACGGCTTGGGGTAACACATCGATCGATCTGGGATTGAAATGGGGCGCGGCCCTGCTTGATGACAGCACCTCCGACATGATCTCCGGCATGGCCGACGGATCCGAGACTGCCACGATCCCCAGCGATTTTGCAGATCGGCCTTCGTCCTACAACAGCGGCGACGCCATGAAAGTGCTGGTGTTGATGACCGATGGGGCCAATACCTATCAGGGTGCGATCAAAGCCCCCTACCGGGAAGGACCGTCGACTATTTGGTGGAATGCCCAGGAAGAGGTCTATTCCAGCTACAACGAGGCCACCAACAAGTATTTCTGGCATCATGAGGGCATCTGGCAAGACCATGCCTATGGCGCACAGCCCGGGTCGGAGTTCGACGTGCAAGTCCGCACTCGCGTCTGCAATGGGTACGGGTGCTGGTACGAATATCAGACTCAAACCAAAGAAGAGGGTGGAAACGCGACGCGGCTTGATTACGTCGAGCTTTGGGAACAAACAACCGTTCGCTTCGTGCGCAACCTTCTTGATGACTGGATGGGCGGTTCGGGCGCGAACAACTGGTACAACTCGGTTGTCGACTGGACCTACAACAACACCAAGGACCAGCGCGTCAGAGCGATGTGCGATCTGGTAAAAGGCCCTGAGCGTGGCGTTTACATCTACAGTATTTCGTTCGAAGCTGAGCCCGCCGGGGCAACGTTGCTGGATTACTGCGCAAGCTCGGACAATCATTTCTACAAAGTCGGTGACGCATCCAATGAGGTGACGATAGACGAAGCCTTCTCGTCCATCGGATCGTCGATCCGCAAGCTGAGGTTGACACAATGAGACCTGGTTTCCTGAAACGCCTTCGCCGCTTCGGCAAAAATGAAAGCGGCACCGCGACGGTCGAATTCGTCATTGTCGTTCCCGCCGTCATCTTCCTGATCGCGTCTGGTGCGGAAATGGCGATGTTGAACATCCATCACGGAATGCTGGAGCGGGCCGTGGACACAACTGTGCGCGACATCCGGCTCAGCACCGGCGCCACATTCGAACATGAGGATGTCAAGCAGACCATCTGCGAACGGGCGCAGTTCATCAATGATTGCGAAAGCAGTCTGAAGCTGGAACTGATCCCTGCGGATCCGCGTGAAACGATGACCATCAAGGAAGGGACCGTTTGCGAAGACCGCATCGAACCAATCAGCCCGCAGTACAGATTCACCAATGGTCAAAGCAACGAATTGATGGTGATGCACGCCTGTGCCTATATCGATCCGATCTTGCCATTTAGCCACCTTGGTGCTGCCCTGTCCGACAATGTAGAAGGCAAATACCAACTGTTTGCGACAACCGCCTTTGTGCAGGAGCCTCAGTAAACCCATGGTACGTTTTATTGCACCCAGACTTAAGCGCTTCTCGAAAGAAGAAAACGGCGTGATTGCGATCGAAACCCTCATGATGCTGCCCTTGCTGTTTTGGGCCTTTCTGGCGGTTTTCACCTTCCTCGACGCCTATCGAAGCAGCGCGATGAACCTCAAGGCCGCCTTTACGATCGGCGATCTGGTTTCGCGCGAAACCGAGGTAATCAACAACACCTATATCGACTCGATGGCCACACTGTTCACCCTGATGGTCCAGTCCGAATCGGGAAGCCGTGTCCGCATCAGCGTCGTGCGTTACGACGAAGATACTGACGGGTATTATCTGGACTGGTCGGCAAATCGCGGGTTTGCTAATCCGATGGATGACAGCCAGCTTGCGGAAATCCGCGATCGCCTGCCGATCATGCCGGATGAGGAACGGGTCATTCTGGTCGAGACATCCAACACCTATGTTCCGCCCTTCGCGGTTGGTGTGAATATCACCGACATAGATAACCTTGTGTTCACCCGGCCCCGCTTCACCGGGCTGGTGCGGGCAGAGCTCTAGTCCCGCCCCGCCATCAGGGTGGCGATGGCCTCGGCCATGAACCTGCCCTGAGAGCCGGGTGTGACCCCGCCGATACCGATACGGCGTCCCAGACGCCACCAAAGCCCCGGTTGCCAGCTACGGCCACCGGGGTTTTTCGTGCGCAACAGAAACCCGTTTGACGGTTTGAAGGCAAACGCGCCGCGATCCAGCCCCTCGATATCGGCAATCTCGGCGATCACATCTCCGGCACTGCTGCGCAGGTGGGTTGCGGTCAGTTCGATCCGATGTTCCGTCGCCCGGTAAAGGCGCAGCGCCAACCAGACCGATACCCCCCCTGCCCCGATCAGAAACAGCTGCCAGCCCAGCGCGGGCGGCGTTGCAAGCGCGACATAAAACAGCAAAGCCCCCAGAGCGCCCAGCATAAAAATCGCCAACCAGCGCCGGGGCGCAGATGCCTCAACCACCGCCAAAACCTCATCCGACATGCTGCGCCTCCGCCTGCTCCGCCCGTCTGCCTACCGCATCGCACAGCCAGCGAACAGGGGGGATTGCCCGGCCTTCCCCTCCCCGCTAGCCTGACCGCATGGTCTACCCTTCCAATCGCGACGACTTGACCCGGCCAAGTGATGCCGCCGCCGGGATCGAGGTGACGGACGCCTTCGAACGCTTCAGCCAGCGCAACGACATCTTCACGCGCGCGATGTGGGACGAGCGGGTCAAATCCAAACACAGCGAGGGGTTCTTCAACTCCTACCGGATGGACGCGACGCCGCGCCGGGGTGATGGGTTTTCGCAGCGCGACTTTGCCCTGCGCAATGCGGCCTGGCTGATCTCGGACGTGATGACCAACCGCCATGCCGATCAGGGACGGCGCGAGGGGTTTCAGGCCACAATCAGCGATGACACCCCGGTTGCACCAAAGGCGCTCGAGATCGACGATCCGGACAGAATGTCGTCGGAAATCAAGCGGGTGGCCGCCTTTTTTGGCGCTGATCTCTGTGGCGTCACCGAGCTGGACGCGCGCTGGCTTTACACCGCGCGCGTCGATACCCGAGACATGAGCGCGGCACCCTCGGACCTGCCCGAAGGCATGACCTCGGTGATCGTGCTGGGGCATGAGATGGACAAGGATCTGGTCGCCACCTACCCCTCGGCGCTGGCCGGGGCGGCGACGGGCCGGGAATATAGTCATGAGGCGGCGGTGGTGATGCAGGTGGCGGGGTATATCCGCAATCTGGGCTACCGGGCGGTGGCCTCGATGAACGACACTGCGCTGGTGATCCCTTATGCGATCAAGGCAGGCTTGGGTGAATATGCCCGCAACCAGATGGTGATCACGCCGGAGTTCGGCCCACGCCTGCGGTTTTCTAAGATCTTCACCGACCTGCCGCTGACCCATGACCTGCCGCGCCCACTGGGCGTGCGCTCCTTTTGCGACATCTGCACCAAATGTGCCGATGCCTGCCCGGTCAAGGCCCTGCCTTACGGTCCACCATCGACAGAAACGGCCAATGTCTCGGCGATCAAAGGTGTGCGCAAATGGACCTCGGATGCCGAAAAGTGCTTTGCCTTCTGGGCCAAGCTTTCCACCGATTGTGCGATCTGCATGCGGGTCTGCCCGTTCAACCGGGACTATGCGCGCCTGCGCGACCGGCTCTGGCTGAAACTGGCGCTGTCGCCCCTGCGCAGGCTTGCGCTCTGGCTTGACCGTAAACGCGGCGGGCGGGTCAAGCCAAGCGAGTGGTGGAAAGAATAAGATTAACTTTTCCACCTAAATATATAATATATAACACTATACATCCTTCTTGCATCAACTGAACGCAGGTTTCCCCGGCGATATTGCGCAAAATTGCACAGCCTCCGTTTGGCCTGCGGCAATTGTCCTGCCGGGTGAAACCCATAGATTTGCCCAAACCGACGTTTCAGGAGACGGGATATGTCCCTCAGACCCACTATCGAAATCCGCAAAGCCATGCCGCATGTCGAAGGAGCCGGTGTGAAACTGCACCGTGCCTTTGGCTTTCAGGACCCCAGCGAGCTGGACCCGTTCCTGCTGTTCGACGATTTCCGCAATGACACCCCCGAGGATTACCTGCGTGGCTTTCCATGGCATCCCCATCGCGGGATCGAGACGATCACCTATGTGCTGTCTGGCAGTGTCGAACATGGCGACTCGCTGGGAAATACCGGCACGCTGGGCGCGGGAGATGTGCAATGGATGACCGCAGGATCAGGGATCATGCATCAGGAGATGCCGCAGGGCAACGCGGCGGGCCAGATGCATGGCTTTCAGCTCTGGGGCAACCTGCCCGCCAGCCAGAAGATGACCGCGCCGCGCTATCAGGACGTGGCCTCGGCCGAGATTCCCGAAGTGATCGACGATGACGGCACACAGGTGAAAGTGATCGTAGGGTCGTTCTGGGGTAATAAGGGCCCGGTGGACGGGATCGCCGCCGATCCGCAGTATCTCGACATCCGGGTGCCTGCGGGGGTGCGCAAGACCTTCCGAATCGACACCTACCGACGCGCTTTTGCCTATGTCTTCGAGGGTCAGGCGGCGTTTGCCGATGCCTCCGCCCCCAGCGGTGTGCTGCTGGAAAAAGAAGTGGCGGGTGAAGAGGTCAATATCCGTGACATGTCCGGCGACCGCACGCTGGTGCGCTTCGGCACCGGCGATGAGATCACGGTACAGGCCGGTCCCGACGGCGTGCGGTTCCTGCTGATTTCGGGCGCACCGATTGCCGAACCGGTGGCCTGGCACGGGCCGATCGTGATGAACACGCAGGCCGAGTTGCAGCAGGCAATGCGCGACCTTAGAAACGGGACGTTTATCCGCCCGGCCCACTGAAAGCGGCGCATCCATGCTAGAATGGCCTCCATTCAGAAGAGGGAGGCCATCATGATCATCCGCATATTCCGCGCCGTCATCTATGAGAAACGCGTCGACGAGTTCCGCACATTCCTGACCCAAACCGCGCTGCCCCTGATGCGCGCGCAATCAGGGCTGGTTTCGATCACTGCCGGCCTGCCCCGGCCCGAATCCCCAAACGAGTTCTGTCTGGTGATGGTGTGGGATTCAGTGGCCTCACTGGCCGCATTCGCCGGAGAGGATTGGCAGAAACCACATGTCATGCCGGAAGAGGAAGGCATCGTGCGTGACCGCTTCCTGCATCATTTTGACATGGCGTAGCCGTCAGGCGGCCACTGCCTTGCGCACCATCGACCAATAGACTGCCTCGACCTCGTCCAGCGACAGTCGCCCGCCGCTGCGATACCAGGTGTTGACCCCGTTCAGCATGGCAATGACCCCCAGCGTGGCCAGCTTGGTATCGGGCACCGAGAACACCTCCGCCGCGCTGCCATCGCGCAGGATGTTTTCCAGATCGCGTTCATAGTTGCCGCGCAACTCTTCGATGCGGGCAAAGTTCTCCGGCGTGAGGTTGCGCAGTTCCATATAGGCGATGAACACCGCGTCGGGCCGTTCCAGATGAAAGCGGATGTGGAACCGGACGAAATCGCGCAATCGTGCCTCTGGATCGCCCTGGCCCGCCTGCCTGCGCCGTGTGTCCAGCAGCGTTTCCATATGGTCTTGCATCAGCCGGAACAGCAGCGTCTGCTTGTCGGGAATGTAGTTATAAAGCGCCCCGGCCTGCACCCCCACCTGCGCCGCGATCTGGCGCATCGAGACGGCGGCATAACCATGCTGGGCAAAAAGCTTCAGCGCCGCAGTCTGAATGCGCGGGCCGGTGATGTCGGAATGCGAACCTTGGGTACGTGCCATGGCGGCAGGCTATATGAACGCGTGTTCAGATAAAACCCCGCTTGCACATGGGACCGCGCCGTTGCATCACCAAGATGTGGAAGGATGTAAGTGCATGACGGGACGAGTTCTTGTGTTGATCGGGGCGGGGCTGCTGGCAGTGACCGCCTGTACCAATGTGCCCGAGCTTGAAGACGAACTGAGCCCGCAACTGCGCGACAGCAGATATCCCAAACTCATCCCGCTGGAGGACGCGCTTGGCCCCCCGGTCGACCCGCAGACCGAAGCCCGGGAAATCGAGGATGAGCTGGAGGCGCGGGCCGCCGCCCTGCAGAACCGCGCGCGGCAATTGCAGGCCCCTCGGCCCGATGATGGCGCAACCACCCCGGACAGTACAGAATAAGCCGCCGCGCTGCATTGCACCGGCCCGGTGAACCCGCTAAGGCACGGTCGCAAGCGATATGCCGCAGCCAAAGCGCGGCCAATACGAGCAGAAAGGACCGGTGAGACATGGCGCAGCCGCTGCGGTTGGGAATTGCAGGTTTGGGAACCGTCGGTACCGGGGTCGTCAAGATCATCCGCCGTCAGGCCGACCTTCTGGAAAAACGCACCGGACGTCGGATCGAGATCACCGCCGTGTCGGCCCGCGACGCGAACAAGGATCGCGGTGTGTCCCTGTCCTCCTACGCGTGGGAGACTGATCCGGTGGCGCTGGCCAAGCGCGAGGATGTCGACATTTTTGTCGAGCTGATGGGCGGCTCGGAAGGCTCCGCCAAAGACGCGACCGAGGCGGCGCTGGCCGCTGGCAAGGATGTGGTCACCGCCAACAAGGCGCTGCTGGCCATCCATGGTCAGGCGCTTGCCGAACGGGCTGAGGCCTCGGGTCACGTGATCCGCTTCGAGGCGGCTGTGGCGGGCGGCATCCCGGTGATCAAGGCGCTCACCGAAGGGCTGGCAGGCAATCAGATCACCCGCGTCATGGGGGTGATGAACGGAACGTGCAACTATATCCTGACCCGGATGGAGGCCGACGGGTTGGGCTATAACGCGCTGTTCGAGGAAGCCGGGCGGCTGGGCTATCTGGAGGCCGACCCCAATCTGGACGTGGGCGGTATCGATGCCGGGCACAAGCTGGCGCTGCTGGCCTCGATCGCCTTCGGAACCAAACCGAATTTTGAGGACGTGGTGCTGGAAGGCATCCAGCGGATCAGCCTGGATGATATTCATCAGGCCGCCGATATGGGGTTCCGCATCAAGCTTTTGGGTGTCGCCCGGCGCACCGCGCGCGGGCTGGAACAGCGCATGCAGCCCTGTCTGGTCCCCGCCCATTCGCCGCTGGGTCAGCTCGAAGGCGGCACCAACATGGTGGTGATAGAGGGCGACGCGGTCGAGCAGATCGTGCTGCGCGGCCCCGGCGCGGGCGAAGGCCCCACCGCCAGCGCCGTTGTCGGCGATATCTGCGATCTGGCGCGCGGGTTGCGCATCTCGACCTTCGGGCAGCCCGCAACCACGCTGGAGGCCGCACAACCGGCCCGCACCGGCCTGCCCGCGCCCTATTACCTGCGCATGGCGCTGCTGGACAAACCCGGCGCGCTGGCCAAGGTGGCGGCGATCCTGGGCGATGCCGGTGTCTCGATCGACCGGATGCGCCAATATGGCCATAGCGACGCCAAGGCACCGGTGCTGATCGTGACCCACAAAACCACGCGCGCCGCCCTGGATGACGCGCTCGACGCGTTTGACCAAACCGATGTCATCGCCGGTCAGCCGGTGGCGCTGAGGATCGAAGAGGTCTGAGCCAGCAGCAGGGGATTTGCCCCTGCCCCGCCAATTCTCTTGCCGTGGCCTTGCCCGTCGCGCTATGCCCGAAACACCCGTTCAAATGACCAAAGGACTTTGCAATGAGCCCCGCCAAATATGATTTCAATGACCGGATGCTGTCGCTCGGGCTTGCCCGCGTGGCCGAACAGGCGGCGCTGGCCTCGGCCTCGCTTGTGGGACGGGGCGACGAAAAAGCGGCCGACCAGGCGGCAGTGAACGCCATGCGCGAACAGCTGAACCTGCTTGATATCGCCGGTGTCGTGGTGATCGGCGAAGGCGAGCGCGACGAGGCGCCAATGCTCTTTATCGGCGAAGAGGTCGGCACCGGCGACGGCCCCGGTGTCGACATCGCGCTGGACCCGCTGGAAGGCACCACGCTGACCGCCAAGGACATGCCCAACGCGCTGACCGTGATCGCCATGGGGCCGCGCGGTTCGATGCTGCACGCGCCTGACGTCTATATGGACAAGCTGGCTGTTGGGCCGGGCTTCCCCGAGGGCGTCGTCTCGCTGGACATGAGCCCGGCGGAACGGGTCGAGGCGCTGGCCAAGGCCAAGGGCTGCACTGCCGCAGACATCACCGTCTGCATTCTGGAACGCCCCCGTCACGAGGCGATGATCGCCGAAGTGCGCGACACCGGCGCGTCGATCCGGCTGATCACCGATGGCGATGTGGCCGGTGTGATGCATTGCGCCGAAAGCGAAACCACCGGCATCGACATGTATATGGGCCAGGGTGGCGCGCCCGAAGGCGTGCTGGCGGCGGCTGCGCTGAAATGCATGGGCGGTCAGATCTTTGGCCGTCTGGTGTTCCGCAACGACGACGAAAAAGGCCGCGCCGCCAAGGCCGGGATCACCGATCTGGACCGTATCTATGACCGCGACGAGATGGTGACGGCGGATGTGATCTTTGCCGCCACCGGCGTCACCGGCGGCTCGCTGCTGCCGCGCATCAAGCGCCAGCCTGGCTGGGTTGAAACGACGACGCTGCTGATGCGCTCCAAAACCGGTTCGGTGCGCCGCATGTCCTACCGGACCCCGCTGGACTCGCATCAATAACCGCGCACTCAGCGCCGCATTCGCCAAAACACTGGCCGGGCCGATCAGGTCCGGCCTTGTCATGTCCGGGCAGGAATGAGAACACGGGGTCATGAGCTTTCTTGGGGTTGAGACATCGCTGACCGGTCGCCGCTGGATCGGACCGTCGCCAGACACGGACCGTGCCGCCGACATGATCCGGCAACAGGCGGACCTGCCCGATGCGGTGTGCAAGGTGCTGGCACGGCGCGGCGTGCCCGCGATCGAGGCCAAGGGATTTCTGCAGCCGACCCTGAAGGACCTGCTGCCCGATCCCCGCAGCCTGAAGGATATGGAGGCCGCCGCCGCGCGTTTCCTTTACGCGGTCAGCAAGCGGCAGCGGATCGCGGTATTCGCCGACTATGACGTGGATGGCGGCAGCTCAGCGGCGCTGCTGCTGGTCTGGCTGCGCCAGATGGGCCTTGAGGCGACGCTTTATGTGCCCGACCGCATCGACGAGGGCTATGGCCCCAACGCACCCGCCATGGCGGAACTGGCGCGCATCCATGATCTGATCATCTGCGTCGATTGCGGCACGCTCAGCCACGAGCCTATTGCAGCCGCCAAAAGCGCAGATGTGATCGTGCTGGACCACCATCTGGGCGGTGAGACTCTGCCCGACTGCGTGGCGGTGGTGAACCCCAACCGGCAGGACGAAAGCGGTGATCTGAGCTATCTCTGTGCCGCAGCCGTGGTGTTTCTGATGCTGGTCGAGGCGCGGCGGCAGTTGCGCGCGGCAGGCCAGCCCACCGGTCCTGACCTGATGGCGCTGCTGGATCTGGTGGCGCTGGCGACCGTGGCCGATGTCGCTCCGCTGGTGGGTGCAAACCGCGCGCTGGTGCGGCAGGGTCTCAAGGTGATGGCGGCACGCCAGCGCCCCGGCCTCGTCGCCCTGTCCGACATCGCGCGGATGGAAACCGCACCAAACTCCTACCATCTGGGCTTTCTGCTGGGGCCACGTGTCAATGCGGGCGGGCGGATCGGCAAGGCCGATCTGGGCGCGCGGCTGCTGGCCACCGACTCGACGGTCGAGGCGGAGGTGATGGCGCAACAGTTGGACCAGTTGAACACCGAACGCCGCGAGATCGAGAATGCCGTGCGCGCCGCAGCGTTGGCACAGGCCGAAGAGCGCGGGCTCGACGCGCCGCTGGTCTGGGCGACGGGGGATGGCTGGCACCCCGGCGTTGTCGGCATCGTGGCCTCGCGCCTGAAGGAAACCGCCAACCGCCCCGCCATCGTGATCGGCTTTGACGGGGAGGAAGGCAAAGGCTCGGGCCGCTCGATGCCGGGGGTTGATCTGGGTGCCTCGATCCAGCGGCTCGCCGCCGAGGGGCTGCTGGTCAAAGGTGGTGGCCACAAGATGGCCGCTGGCCTGACGGTCATGCGCGACAAGCTGGAACCGGCCATGGACCGGCTTTCCGACCTGCTCGCCAAACAAGGCGCCGGCGCGGGCGGCCCCCGCGACCTGCGGCTGGACGGCGCGCTGATGCCGGGCGCGGCCTCGGTCGAGTTGATCGAACGGCTGGAAGAGGCCGGGCCCTATGGCGCCAGCGCCTCGGCCCCGCGTTTCGCCCTGCCCGACCTTGCGGTCCGCTTCGCCAAACGGGTGGGCGAGTCGCATTTGAAGCTGTCGCTGACGGACGGAATGTCGGGGGGCATCGACGCAATCGCCTTTGGTGCGTTCGACAGCGATCTGGGACCCCGGCTGAGCAACCATGGCGGCGCGCGCTTTCACGTCGCCGGTCGGTTGGAGATCAACAGCTGGGGCGGCCGCCAGAGCGTCCAGTTGCGTCTGGACGACGCGGCAGAGGCTGCAAAGTCATGAAATCATTGAGAAATGGCAAGGCGGGAAAAAAATCATCCGAAAGGTGATTTTTCCGCTTGCAGGGGTACCCGCTAAACCGTAAAAGCCCCTCCACAAGCTAGCGTGGCCCGTTCGTCTATCGGTTAGGACGCCAGGTTTTCAACCTGGAAAGAGGGGTTCGATTCCCCTACGGGCTACCAAAAGCTTGCAATTACAACGCCTTACATCGCAAACCTGAATTTGCCTGCATTTGGCGGTCTGGGCGATGTGTATCGACTTGCAGTGATCCGTTTCGCCGTCGACCTGAGCCGCCTCGCGTCACGCATCCCCAAAGGCGGGCAGTCAGTGGATTGCCAGACCCAAGTCTGGGATGCGGAAAGGTTGATGTAAGGCGGCGCCTTGATAGACTTCACCCAGCCATTTGGAGAGCGCCATGAGATACCTCGCCCTTGTCCCATTCATTGCCCTTCTGGCAGGATGCGAAACCCCGACCGATATCGAGGGCGTCCAAACCTATTACAATGGCAGCGAAGTCGTCATCGACGGGTTGCAGACCCCAACCCCGACCGACGCAGAGCATCTGAATGCCGAAGAAGGCTGCGGAGGTCCCGCGACGTTCAAATCCTCCGCCCCTGCCGGGAAGGGATTCTATCGCCTGACGTTTAGCTGCGACTGATCCCTGCTGCACCGCACAGCCGATCCATTCAGGTATCCACTGGTGCTGCCAAGTTATCGCGGCGCACTGCTCTTGGGCAATGTTTAACGCCCTCTTGGGCCTTGCATTTTAGCACGATGACCATTTGACGCCCGCGTTTCCAACCATGCCCTTACAACCGTTACGGGGCCAAGTTTGCCGCGCGACAGTCGCTATCCCCCTCAAAGGCGTCGCATTTACCCAATGGATGTTGCCCATATGCCCGATGATCAGGGTAAGATTGCCCCTAGGGCAACCTGTTGCCTTATTCCGGGTCTTGTGGACCCGCATGACGAGCTGATCGGGTCAAACCAAGAATTATCAGCCTTGATAAAGGGAGGACACTTAATGGTCTTTAGCAGATCAATTGCATCCAACGGACATCTGTTCGGATTGGCGGCGCTTATCACGGCGATGTCGATCGGTGCCGCCAGCGCGCAGGAGACTGCCGCAACAGCGCCCGCTCAACCGGCTGCGATGCCGGAGATAACCTTCACCTCATGGACCGGTCCCTACATGCGCAGCCAGATGCTGGGTTTCGTGCGACCCTACGAGGCCGAGAGCGGCTCGAAAGTTCACGTGGCGCATTATAATGGCGGCATCTCGGAAATTCGCGACCAGGTCGAAAGCGCCAATGTGGTCTGGGATGTGATTGACCTGACCCAGGCGGATTCGCTGCGGGCCTGCAAGGAGGGCCTGCTGGAGGATATCTCGGATATCGAACTGCCCGATGGAGCCGACGGCACCCCGTTCCGCGAGGATTTTGTCGAGGGCGCACTGAACGATTGCGGCGTTGGTATCATCGTCTGGGGCACGGCCTATGCATACAACAATTCGCAATTCGCGGACACGCCGCCCTCGACCATTGCCGATTTCTTCGACACCGAGACCTATCCGGGGCCGCGCGCCATCCGAAACGACCCCACGGTGATCATGGAATGGGCCCTGATGGCCGATGGCGTCCCGCGCGAAGAGGTCTATGCAACGCTGGAAACCGACGCGGGCGTCGAACGCGCGCTGAAGAAGATGGAAGATATCCGGCCCGGCCTGCAGATCTGGGAAACCGGGCGCGAGCCGGTGCGCCTGTTGAATGCGGGCGAGGTCGCGATGTCGTCGATCTGGGCCACGACTGGGGCTACCGCCGCGCAGGAAGAAGGCGCGGATTTCACCGTCAACATGGATGGCCGCGTGATCGAGCTGGACCTGTTCGGCATCCCCAAGGGCAGCCAGAACAAGGACGCCGCGGTCGCGTTCATCCGCTTTGCCAGCAGTTCCAGCGCGCTGGCCGACATGGTGGGGTATCTGCCCAACGGACCGACGCGGAAATCCTCGCTGGCGCTGCTGTCGGACGACGTGCTGCAACGCATTCCCAACGGACCCGCCTATGAGGAAAACCTGTACATCCTGTCAGATGCCGACTGGTGGTCGAACAACCATGCCCGGCTGGAGGAAGCCTTTCAGGAATGGGCCTCCGCCACGGCGCGCAGAGGTGCTGCGGGATCAACGAGATAAGCCGAACAACAGGGCAAAAGAGGTATTGATAAAATGAGTGATCAAACAACAGACAGACCTGACAACCTTGTTGCGAAGTCGGGCTTGTTCAAAGGGATGAACCCCACGATGGGCATCGCGTCCATGGTGATGATCCTGGGCTTCGTCTTTTACACGATCCGCGACGTCGAGGCATCAAGCGCGATTTTTGCCTCGGGCAAGGATTTCATCATCGGGTCTCTGGACTGGTTCTATGTGCTGGTGGTGAATGCGGCCCTGTTCTTTGTGCTCTGGCTGATGATCAGCCGGTTTGGCCATGTCAAGCTGGGCAAGGATGACGACGAACCCGATTTTTCGACCTTCTCGTGGATCTGCATGCTGTTCAGTGCCGGTCTGGGGTCGGGGCTGATCTATTGGGGCGTGGCCGAGCCGATGTTCCACATTCAGGGCAGCCCGTTCATGGAACGTGCCGGGATCGAAGCCGGGTCGGTGGATGCGGCGGTGTCTGCGGTCACCATCACCAACTTTCACTGGGGGTTCCATGGCTGGGCGCTTTATGTGCTGGTCGGGTTGAGCCTGGCGTATTTTTCCTATCGCCACGGTCTGCCCTTGACCCTGCGCACGGCGCTTTATCCGGTGCTCAAGGACCGGATTTATGGTCCCTGGGGGCATCTGGTGGACCTGGTCGGCGTGTTTGGCACGATCTTTGGTCTGGCCACATCTCTGGGCCTGGGCGTCACACCGATTGCCGCCGGGCTTGAGGATCTGGGCTGGATGGCCAATACCCAGACCAACCAGTTGATCCTCGTGGCGGTCATCACCTGTCTCGGAACCGCCTCGGCAGCATCGGGCGTCGGCAAGGGCGTGCGAATCCTGTCGGAAGCGAATGTGATGGCCAGCATCGGCCTTCTGATCCTGTTCATCATCCTCGGGCCAACCGCCTTCCTGCTGGGCATCACTATCTCGGGCTTTGGCGATTATCTGTGGACCGTCATTCCGATGGGCTTCTGGATCAATGGCGAGCCCGAGAACCAGTGGCAGAGCTGGTGGACCATCTTCTACTGGGGTTGGTGGATCGCATGGTGCCCGTTTGTGGGCCTGTTCATCGCCCGCGTCTCAAAAGGCCGCACCATCAAGCAGTTCTGCTATTGCGTGCTGTTGATCCCGACATCCGTTGTGATGCTGTGGATGGGCGTCTTTGGTGGTGCAGCGGCAGGCGTCGATCTGTTCTATGACGCCGGCGTCGTCGAAGCGGTGAACAACGATTATGCCGCAGGCGTCTTCGCGACGGTCAAGGGCTTCGGCTATACGTGGCTGACCTACCCGATCACCGTGCTGATCACGATCCTGCTGATCTCTTGGTTCGTGACATCGTCGGACTCGGGCACATTGGTGATGTGCACGATGCTGTCGATGGGAGACGAGCATCCGCCGGTCAAGTTCCGCATCTTCTGGGGCCTGACCGCCGGTGTGGTGGCGGGCGTCCTGATGATGGCAGGCGGGTTGAGCGCGCTTCAAACCGCCTCGATCGTGGCCGGTCTGCCTATCGCGGTGATCCTGCTGCTGATGATCTACGGCATCGTCCACGCGCTGCACGCCGAACATCCGGTGCCGGATGTGGCCGACAAATACGATCTGGAGTTCCTGAACCGATAAATTCCAGACCGATCGAAAAAAAGAGAGGCAGCTTCGGCTGCCTCTCTTATGTTTCGGAGCATGGTTCCCGCTCAGCCCACCACGTTGAACTCGGGGCCATAAGGGTAGCCCGTGATGTTCTCGTTACCGTCCTCGGTGATCACCAGAATATCGTGCTCGCGATAGCCCCCTGCCCCGGGCTGCCCGTCGGCGATGGTCAGCATCGGCTCCATCGAGATCACCATGCCCGGTTCCAGCACCGTGTCGATATCCTCGCGCAATTCCAGCCCGGCTTCGCGCCCGTAGTAATGCGACAGTACGCCAAAGGAATGCCCATAGCCGAAGGTGCGATATTGCAGCAGATCACGCTCGGCAAAGAAGTCGTTGATCTGGTGGGTCACCTCGGCGCAGGAGGCACCGGGTTTCAGCAGCGAAATCCCCAGCTCATGCGCGCCGATATTGGCCTGCCAGAGCTTCAGGCTGGCCGCGTCCACCTCGCCCACGAACAGCGTGCGTTCCAACGCGGTGTAATAGCCCGAGATCATCGGGAAGGTGTTCAGCGACAGGATATCCCCGCGTTCCAGACGGCGACCGGTGACCGGGTTATGCGCGCCATCGGTGTTGATCCCCGACTGGAACCAGACCCAGGTATCGCGATATTCGGCCTCGGGGAAGCGCTTGGCGATCTCCAGCTCCATCGCGTCGCGCCCGGCCATTGCGACATCGATTTCGCGCGTGCCTTCCTTGATCGCGTCGCGGATCGCATAGCCGCCCACATCCGCCACCGCAGCCCCGGCGCGGATCAGCTCGATCTCGGCGGGCGACTTGTGCATGCGCTGGCGCATGGTCGTCTCGTACAAATCGACCGACTTCGACGGCGCAAGAAAGCTCTGTAGCTTGCCCTGTTGCAACAGCGTCAGGTGGTCGCTTTCAGTTCCGATCACCTTGCCCGTTCCGGTCACCGACGCGATCGCGCGCCAGTAATTGTCGCGCTGCCAGTCGGTATAGGTGATGTTGTCGCCATAACAGCGCCGCCAGGGTTGGCCCGCGTCGATCCCGGCTGAGATGGTCACGCATTCGCTCGGCGTCACCACCAGCGCATAGGGACGCCCGAATGCGCAATAGGTGAAGCCCGCGTAATACGAGATATTGTGCATCGAGGTGAAAACGGCGGCATCGGCCCCCGCCTCGGCAAGGCGCTTGCGCAAGCCCTCGATGCGCGCGGCATATTCGCTGTCGGCAAATTGCAGACCCGCCTTTTCGCCATTGTGGAACCGAGAGAATTCAGGACGTGCAGTCATTTCGACCTCCGATCAAAGAGGTCCCGGCGTTCAGGACTGTTTGTGTATTGGCGCGTTTCCGGGCGGGAAACCTGGCGACGCCATCGCCAGAAGCCTGAGCGCAATCTGCCAAAACCTACCCGACAATGCCAGTCCCTTTGCGCCACTTCAATGTCGTTTCGCGTCCGCTTGATCCGCTATGGTCGCATCATCGAGGGAGGTGGGAATGCCGCAGGTGCTCTATGAAAAAGACGGGCGCATCGGGCGGATCACCCGGAACAGGCCAGAGGCAATGAACGCCGTCGACGATGATCTGCCGCACGAGCTGGCTGCGCCGGGTACGATCCGGCGCATGATGCCGAAGGGACCGACCCCAAACAGGCGGTGCAAGAGCGCGACGATGGCAGCTTTGACTGGATTACAAACTGCACCTTACGGCCTTGAGACTGGCCCGGGTCACCCCAGATTGCAGGACAGGATGAAGGCACGGCATTCCTCGGTCATCTCGTCGAACCGCGACTTTTCGCGGCTGTAGAGATAGACCTGCCGCCTGTCCGGCAGATCCGAGATCGGCCGGAAGGCGGTTGTTTCCGGAATGAACCGCGCCACCGTTTGCGGCAGCACCGTGATCCACTTGCCCGTGCGGATCATGGTGATCAGCGAATGGGTGTTGTGGATCGTCACATCCGCCCGCTCGATCGCGACGTGAAACTGCGGTGTTTCAATCAACTCGCACAGGGCGTTACGCACAAAGGCGCTGGCCACCACATCGGCAATCTCGGGCGGCTCGGGGCGTGTGTTCAGCGGATGATCTGCGGCGCAGACCAGCCCAAAGCGGTCCTCCATCAGCGGCACCGCCTTGACCCCGTTCAACGGATGCAGACCCGAGGCGATGCCGATCTCGGCCTTGCCTTCTGCCAACGCATCCAACACCTGCTGGCTGTCGGTGTCGCGCAGCTCGACCTTGAGACCGGGAAAGCGCGCGGTCAAAAACTCCAGCACCTGTGGAAAGATCAACGCCGCAACGGAAGGAACCGAGACGATGCGGATCAACCCATGGCTGGCCTGGGCGGCAGCCTCGATCCCCTGCACCGCCTCGTCGAACTGGCGGACCTGCCTTTGAGCCAGCTCGAACACCTGCTCGCCCAAGGGCGACAATTGGTTCTTGCGCTCACCTTCGAACAGGCGCTTGCCCAGATGATCCTCAAGCTGCTTGAGCGTCATCGACACCGCCGATTGCGTACGCCCCAGCCTGTCGGCCGCCTCACCCAGGTTTCCGGTCTGCGCCACGATGCAAAAGCAGCGCAGCATTTCGATCTTGACGGCCATACTTAAGTTTTCTTGAAGTTTGGTTCAGTTATTTGAGTTTGACTGATGCGGTAAGCGAAGTCCATCCTGATCCAAATTTGACAACAGGATTTGGGGCTGACCTTGACCAAACTGAACCTGATTGCTGGCGACTGGCTGGCAGGCGAGAGCGAGATTGAAAACCGTAACCCTTCGGATCTGAGCGATCTTGTGGGGATGTTCACCCAGGCCAGTGCGGACCAGCTTGACGCCACACTGGATCAGGCTCGCATTGCACAGGCCGAGTGGGAAGCCTTTGGCCCCGAGCGCAAGCAGGCCGTGCTGATGGCCATCGGCACCGAGTTGATGTCCCGCGCCGAAGAACTGGGCACGCTGCTCAGCCGCGAAGAAGGCAAGCCACTGGCCGAGGGCAAGGGCGAGGTCTATCGCGCAGGACAGTTCTTTACCTACTATGCCGCCGAATGCCTGCGCCAGATCGGCGAAAACGCCGACAGCGTGCGCCCCGGCGTCGAGATCGACGTGCGTCGCGAAGCCGTGGGCGTGGTGGCCATCATCAGCCCGTGGAACTTTCCGACCGCAACCGCCTCGTGGAAGATCGCCCCGGCGCTGTGTTATGGCAACGCGGTGGTCTGGAAACCCGCCAACATCACCCCCGCCTCTGCCGTGGCGCTGAGTGAGATCATCGAACGGCAGGACATCCCCAAGGGTCTGTTCAGTCTGGTGATGGGCTCGGGCCGCTCTGTGGGTCAGCGTCTGGTGGAAAGCCCCAAGGTCAACGCGATTTCCTTCACCGGCTCGGTTCCGGTTGGCAAGGGTATCGCCGCAGCCGCGATCCAGAACCTGACCAAGGTGCAGATGGAAATGGGGTCGAAAAACGCGCTGGCCGTGATGGACGACGCCGATCTCGATCTGGCCGTGACGCTGGCGCTTGGCGGCGCATTCGGCGGCTCGGGTCAGAAATGTACTGCTTCCTCCCGGCTCGTAGTTCATGCCGGCGTGCATGATGCTTTCGTCGAGAAACTCGTCGCAGGTGCGCAAGCCATAAAAGTTGGCCACGCGCTGGAGGCGGGCGTGCAAATGGGCCCCATCGTCAGCGAACAGCAACTGCAGGAGAACCTGGCTTATGTCGATCTGGGCACATCCGAAGGCGCCGAACTGGCCTGCGGTGGTCAGCGGCTGGAGATGCCGCATGACGGCTTCTACATGAGCCCGGGCGTGTTCCTGAACTCGACCAACGACATGCGGATCAACCGCGAAGAGATGTTCGCGCCGCTGACCAGCGTCATCAAGGTCGCCAGCTATGACGAGGCGCTGAGTGTCGTCAATGACACCAATTTTGGCCTGACCTCGGGCATCGTCACGCAAAGCCTCGCCCGCGCCACCCATTTCCGCCGCAATGCCCGCACCGGGGTTGTCACCGTCAACCTGCCTACCGCTGGCACCGATTACCACGTGCCCTTCGGCGGGCGCGGCGACAGCTCCTACGGTCCGCGCGAACAGGGCAAGGCGGCGGCAGAGTTCTACACGACGGTCAAAACCGCCTATATCAGCGCCGGAACGCCTGTGTGATGCGACCCGGCCCAAGGATAGACGGGCTGCAATATGCCAACTGGTCGGAAAAGATCTTCCGGCAACTGCGTGAGGGCGGCGTGGACGCGATCCACGTCACCATTTCCTACCACGAGAATTTCCGCGAGACGGTGCTGAACTTCGAAAAGTGGAACCGCTGGTTCGAGCAATATCCCGATCTGATCATGAAGGGCCGCTGGGCCAGCGATATCGACACGGCACGTGACACCGGCCGCACGGCGGTGTTCTTCGGGTTCCAGAACCCCTCGCCCATCGAGGACGATATCGGGCTGGTCGAAATCCTGCATGACCTTGGCGCCCGCTTCATGCAACTGACCTACAACAACCAGTCGCTGCTGGCGACCGGCTGTTACGAGGCCGAGGACACCGGCATCACCCGCATGGGCAAGCAGGTCATCCGCGAGATGAACCGCGTCGGCCTCGTGGTCGATATGAGCCATTCGGCTGACCGCTCGACCATTGAAGCCGCTGAACTGTCCGAACGTCCCATCGCCATCACCCATGCCAACCCGCACGACTGGTCCCCCGCCCTGCGCAACAAGCGCGATGCGGTGATCCGTGCGGTGACCGAGAATGGCGGCATGCTGGGCTTTTCGGTCTACCCGCATCACCTGAAGGACAAATCCGCCTGCACGCTGGAAAGCTTCTGCGAGATGATCGCCCGCACCGCCGACACATATGGCGTCCAGAACCTGGGGATCGGCACCGATCTGTGTCAGGATCAGCCCGACAGCATCGTCGAATGGATGCGGGTCGGGCGCTGGACCAAGGAAATCGACTATGGCGAAGGCTCGGCCTCGGCACCCGGTTTCCCGCCCATGCCGACATGGTTCCGGGACAACCGCGATTTCGGCAATCTCGAAAGCGGGCTGCGTGCGGTCGGCATGAATGACGACGAGGTCGCAGGGATCATGGGCGGCAACTGGTACCGGTTCTTTGACCGGAATTTCGGGCCGCAACAGGCATGACCACCAGCCCGCATATCCCCCGCCGCGACCCGGCGCAGGTGATGCGGCTGAAGCGGCTTGGATCGCTGCATCAGTGCCGGTTGAGTTTCATGCGTATCCTGATGCGCCGCATGGCACAGGAAAACTGGCAGTTCTCCCGCCCTGTGTTCGACATCGATGATGCAGGTGTGGGCCGGGCCGTCTATTCCGTGCAGGGCCCGGAACGCGCCTATTCGCTGGTCGCCTTCGCCCATGATCTGCCCCCCGAGCAACGCTCGGACCGGGTGATTGCCGAGGCCTGGGATGCCACCTTCACCCTGTTTGACGGTCTCCCGTCGGCTGCGGATATCGACCGGCTGTCCCGGAACGTGCCCCTGCAGGAGGCCGGGCGCATCAGCGAACGCGAATTGTCGCTGTCACGCGCCAACCGGTCGGTGCGGCTGTGGTCGCATGTGGTGGGCAGGCTTGCGGCGGGCCAGCAGCCCGACCCCGAACAGATCGACAGCGTGGGCTACCTGATGCGCACCACGGCGGTCTACGGCTCGGGCAAATTCGGCGCGGCGGACCGGGAAACCCTTGCCGCGCGTCCCGAATTGCAGGCCCCGTTCCAGGCCGAGATGCTGTCGGTCTACCTGACCCGCATATTCGTGCGCGACCTTGCCGAGCATATGGCCCGGATCAAGGGCGGCGACCGGGCCGCGCGGCTTGATCCCGCCATTGCCCGCCAGCTGGGCATCGGCAACTCTACCGGTCTGGGCATGGCGCCCTTCATCATCAACCATCCCGTTTTGTTCAACAACTGGATCATGGCGCGGGAAGAGGCGATTGCCCGCGTCCGCTCGCACCCGGCCGCGACGCAGGCCGAGGTCGACGTGTTTCGCAGCCTGCTGAAACGCAGCGCAGTTTCGGTTGCGCGCTGGCGCTCTGCCCACCCCATTCAGATCGACAAGCTGGCCCGGCTCAGGGCGGACATGCAGGCGCTTGAGGATCATATGGGCGCAGAGAGCCTGTTGCAGGACTATCCCTGGGACCGCCTGATGCGCTGGTCCGAGAGCGCGCTGAGCGAGGAGGGTCAGGAACTTGTCGCCTCGCTGATCCTGGAACCTTACGGGGACGAGGTGGACGGGCTGTCCAGTTGTCTGGCCGACAGCAATGCCGATGCGTTTGTGATCGATGGCGCGATGCCGATCAAGGAGGTCCGCGCGTTGATCGAAGACCGGTTCGGCTGGGCGCTCGATCTGGATTGGAGCGCGCCGGAAAATTGCGCCCGGGCATGGTATGTCTCGGAAGAAAAGCTTGAGCCGCGAATGGGCGAGCGGTTCGACGAACCCATCACGGAATATGAGCAGCCGCTGGCCCCGGCGCGCGACGCTGTTGCCGCCCACAAAAGACTTGC
The DNA here is from genome assembly GCF_023502395.1 of Ruegeria spongiae. Classification (GTDB taxonomy): domain Bacteria; phylum Pseudomonadota; class Alphaproteobacteria; order Rhodobacterales; family Rhodobacteraceae; genus Ruegeria_C; species Ruegeria_C spongiae. Next base: position 77,307 of record NZ_JAMFMB010000018.1, read on the forward strand.
GGATTTCGATGCGGACCAGCCGGTGTCCCGGTTCCTGATGCGCCATCCCGAACACCGCCACACGATCCGCCGCGCCCAGATGAGCCGGATCGCGCCCTATAGCGAGGTTCAGGACAACACGATCAGTGCCAATGTGCTGCCCATCGACATGCTGCGGGCCAAGCTGTCCTTCTTTGGCGCCACCCATTTCGACCCACGCTCAGACCGCTGGGTTCGGATCTGCATGTATGCGGGCGCGCCCTATCCCGAGGATCTGACACAGGACACCGCCGATCTGTGGGTCTATCCCGAGGAGGGGGAATGAGTCTGTCGCTGAACGAGATGGAGGCCCTGTCCAAACGCGCGACGCGCGGCGGTGGCTATAGCTGGGGGCTGGCCGAAGAGGCCGCCAAGGCGACCCGCTGGCTCTGTGCGCAGGGGCTGGATGGCGGGGCGGTGCTGGCGGAGTTGCTGGAGCAGGGCTTTGCCGTGTCATTACAGGACCACGCACTGGCTGATCCGAACGGACCTTGGCAGGGCAATGCCGCGCTCTGCCCGCTGCTTGCCGGGGTCACCCTGTCCGATTGCGCCGACCGCCTGGCGCAGGGCCCGGTTGAAATGCGCCACGTTGCGCAGCCTGCGCTGATCCTGCCCTTTGCCGCCCACGCCGCCCGCAGGCTGGAACAAGTGGTGACGGTGACAAGCGGGGACTGGACCGCCACCACCGATGGGACCGCGCTGAGCGCGCCGGATCACGCGCCGGAACACGCCGCGTTGCTGCGCGTTGAGGCTGGCGGCACACCTTCCACCCCGCGCGCGCACCATAGCCGCGCCACCCCTGCCCCCGAGACCCAGGAGGTTCTGAACCGTTTCGCCCACCGCATCTATGCGCCCGCCACCGAGGAATCGCGGCTGCTGGGCGCAGGTGCCGGTCTGTCAGACAATGATTGAGGAGACGCCCAATTGACCCAGACCAAGACACTCTCGCTGTCCGAGATCGAGGCGCTGTCCTTTGATGCCCTGGTCGCGGCGGGCACATCGCAAGCAAATGCGCGTCCGCTGGCCGTGGCCACCGCCGCCACTGAAGCGGACGGGGTGGCAAGCCACGGGCTGGCTTATATCCCGATCTATTGCGAGCATGTGCAATGCGGAAAGGTCGACGGGCAAGCGGTGCCAACCCTGTCCAAACCCCGACCGGGCGTGGTGCGGGTCGACGCGGCCACCGGCTTTGCCCATGCCGCGATCGAACTGGGATTCGAAGCCCTGATCCCCGCCGCGCGCACGCAAGGCGTGGCGGCTCTGGCGATCTCGAACAGCTATAATTGCGGCGTTCTGGGCTATCATACCTATCGTCTGGCCCAGGCCGGGCTGGTAGGGATCGGTTTTACCAACGCACCCGCCTCGATCGCGCCTTCGGGCGGGTCCAAGCCGGTTGTCGGCACCAACCCGTTTTCCGTCGCGGTGCCCGGCAGCGATGGCCAGCCTGCCCTGCTGATCGACCAGAGCGCCAGCACCATCGCGAAAAGCGAGGTGATGAAACACGCGCGCGAGGGCAAACCGATCCCGGTGGGATGGGCGCTGGACAGCGCAGGCAACCCCACAACCGACCCCGAGATCGGACTGAAGGGCTCGATGGCGCCATCGGGCGGCTACAAGGGGGTCGGCATCGCCCTGCTCACCGAAATCATGGCGGCAGCGCTGACCGGCGCGACACTGGGCATCCACGCCTCGCCCTTCTCGGGTACGGCGGGCGGCCCGCCGAAAACCGGGCAGTTTTTCATCGCCATAGACCCCTCCGTCACTGCGGGTGACGCATTTGCGACCGGGATTGCCGATCTTGTCGAAGCCATCCGCTTTCAGGAGGGCGCACATTTGCCCGGAGATGGCCGACGCGGCAAGCGCCTCACGGCCCGAGAAGACGGGGTGGCAGTCAACCTGGCCACGCTGGCAAAGATCGAGGCCATTCTGAAGAACAACTGAGCGGCCAAAACCGGGAAACCGTTCATCACAACAGACAATCCCGGCAAATCAGGACAGGTGCGAACAGGGAGGAAACACATGTCTATCAAACAACCGTTTACCGACCTGCAGATAAACAGATCTGCAGGCGGGTTTTATGAGGGCCACAGTCTTGAGATTGCCTTGCTCAGCAAGGCGATCATGGTCGGGCTGGTGATCTGGGCGCTGGTCTGGCCAGCCAATGCCAACGGCGTTCTGGGCAGCCTGAACTGGCGTCTGCTTGAGGATTTCAACGGGTTTTACATCGTCATCGTCGGCCTGTTCGCGTTCTTCCTGTTTGTGGTGGCAATCCTGCCGCGGACCGGCAGGCGGGTCATGGGGCCCGAGGGCGAGAAGCCGGAGTTTTCCGATTTCTCGTGGTTTTCCATGATGTTCGGGGCCGGTCTTGGTGTCGGCCTGATGGTCTTCGCCACCGCCGAGCCGCTGGGCCTCTGGGGGTCAAACCCGGTGGTTCTGGCCGGTGCGGTCGAGGCCAACACCGAAGCGGCGCTGCAATCGGGCTATCGCTATACCTTCCTGCATTACGGTTTTCATGCCTGGGCCATCTACGTGGTGACCGGGCTGTCGCTGGCCTATTACGCCTATACCCGTGACATGCCGCTGACCATCCGCACCGCACTGACACCGCTGTTTGGCCGGTTGATGAACGGATTCCTGGGTCATGTCGTCGACGTTCTGGGGGTGGTTGCGACCATTCTGGGCGTGTCGGTCACCATCGGCTTTGGCGTATCCCAGTTCATTGACGGGCTTTATGCGATTTCAGGCATGGAATGGATGATGGATCTGACCGGTGAAACACCCGAGCCCAGCACGGTTGGTCTGCTGTCGGGTCTGGTCGTCATCATGGGGCTGTCGATCATTTCGGCGGTGTCCGGAGTCGGGCGTGGCGTGAAATACCTGTCGAACCTGAACCTGGTTCTGTCGCTGATCCTGCTGATGGTCTTTGTGGTGTTCGGATCGTTCCTGTTTGCCATGACCACCTATGCCACCGCCTTCGTGGACTACATGCTGCATTTCATCTCGCTGAGCTTCGGCGCGTTCAGCCCGCAATCCGAGACCGTATTCGTAGCGGCGCTGCCTTCCGAGGCCGCACCTTTTGCGGAAACGCTCTATAGCGGCGCAACCAATGCCTGGGGGTCTTTCGATGGCTTCAAATCGGGTCTCGAAGGGGAGGCCGCAGCACTGCCGGACAACGTCCTCACCGCAGCCTATGCGGCGGGCGAGCAAGGGCGTCAGTTCGGCTGGCAGGCCGGATGGACCACCTTCTACTGGGCCTGGTGGATCGCGTTCTCGCCCTTTGTCGGCCTGTTCCTGGCCCGCATCTCGAAGGGGCGTTCGGTGCGTGAGTTCATTATCGGATGCGTCTTTGCCCCGGCAATGGTCTGTTTCGCCTGGATGACCATCCTGGGCGGTACCGCCATTGATCTGGAACTGACCGGCTCTGCCGAGGGCGCCATCATCGGCGCGTCCAACACGGCCAAGCTGTTCGTGACCTTGCAAGAGATGATCTCGGGCGGGTTGCTGTCGGGCATCACCGTGATGTGCGTTGTGCTGATCATGACCTTCCTGGTCACCTCGGCGGATTCCGGCATTCTGGTGATGAACACCATCATGTCGGGCGGCGATCAGAAGGTCGGCAACAAGCACAAGATCATCTGGGGCTTCATCCTGACCGCCGTGATCGGGGCGCTGATCCTTGCGGCGGGCGAGAACAACCCGATGGATGCGCTGCGCAATGCGATGATCATCGGGGCGCTGCCCTTTACCGTGGTGATGGGGCTGATGTGCGTTGCCCTTGCCAAGGCGCTCTATCGTGACGGGTTGCGCGAGAAGCACACCGTCATAGCCGAATAAATCAAACAGGCGGGCAGCCCTTTTCAGGGGCTGTCCGCATTCGCAGCGCTCCCGCTCTATTGGCGGCCAAGCTGACCCAGAACCGGCAAGGCATCGCGGATTTTTGCAAGCCGCAACATGTGCCAGGCAAGCGCCTGATTGCTGGTGATCACCGGCACGCCGGTGGTGGCCTCGATCTCGTCAATGACACCCAGACAGCGCAGGTTCGTGCAAGAAATCACGACCGCATCGCACGGTACCGCTGCCGCAACTCGGGTCGCTGCGGCCATGATTGCGCGTTCGGTGATGCGGGCCACAATCCGGTCATCGCCTTCTTCGAAGGACCCGAACCCGGCGATCTCGAACCCCGCCTCTTCCAGCCTCTGCCGCATCCGCCCCGAGACCTCGGGCACGTAAGGGGTGACAAAGCCCAGCCGCCTGACCCCAAGCGCGCGCCCGGCGGCAATGACGGCAGCGAGCGGGTCGCTGACACGCGCATCAGGGAATACGGTCTGAACCGCACGCGCCACATTGTCCGAGCCGATCACACTCGAGGCCGAAGTGCAGCCATACCCGATGACGTCGAAATCGAGCGATTGCGGAAACAGCCGCGCCGAGGCAGGCAGGTCACCTTCCATCTTCGCCAGCGTGTCGGGGCGGATTTCGGGCACCATCGGAATCCGGCTGTGATAGAGAGCGACCCCCTCAAGCGCCATGATCCGCGCGAATTCCGACTCGATCGTTTCGTCGGTCTCAAGCACGATCACCCCCAGCGTGGCGCGTGTCCCGATGCCCCCGTCCGTGTCGAAATCCAGCTTCATGTCACGCCCTCAAATGATCGGAAGGTCCGGCGCGGCGCGCGCGGACAAAAGCTGCGCGCCGGTCCGGCGCACTACGATATTCTCTTCATGCACCATGATCCGGCCATCGCCGTAGCTCAGGGACGGCTCCAGCGTCAGCACCATGTTCTCGACAATCTCGGTGTCGTCAAATGCGGCATGCGAGGGCCATTCGGTCAGTTGCATCCCCAACCCATGGCCAAGACGCCCGACATCGCCGCCCTGATCGTCCAGTTCCGCGATCACACTCTGCATCGCCTGAAACAACTGGCGGCAAGTTGTGCCGGGACGCGCGGCGGCAATCCCGGCCTCGGTTGCACGCCAGAGCACGTCATAAGCGCGCCGCGAGGCGCTGTCCGCCGCGCCGATGGCAAAGTTGCGGTCGAAATCACAGAAATACCCGTCCCAATTGGCGCCGGTATCCAGCATCAGGATGTCTCCCCGTGCCAGCGGACGCCGCGAGGGGGGCGAGATCACATCGTGATAGCCACCCTGATCCGCTCCGCCCACAAGGTAGGGAACATCATCCGCGCCCTGCGCCAACGCCTCGCGGCGAAAGGCGCGGAACAGATCCTCCAGCGGCTGGCCCTCATGGGCGAAGTCGGGAACGCGGGCGAAGCTGCGCGAACCAATAGAGCAGATATGGGCCAGCTTTTCGATCTCGGCCTCGGATTTCACCATGCGCAGGGACCGGATCAGCGCGGTTGCATCCGCGACCTGCAAGCCGCTTAGCCCCTGCATCAGGCGTTCGTAATCGCCAAGCGGCATGCGCAAGGCGGTCTCGTGGCCTTTCAGGACGCCGATGGTCTCGCCACCGCTTGCCAGAGGCAGCAGCAGGTCGCTCAGCAGGCTGATGCCGTCATCTTTGGGCGCGGGCGCGCTCCAGGTGCGGATATCCTCGATCCAGGTGGCGCGCATCAATTCGGCGCCGATTTCGGGGATGATCGCGATGGGCTTGCCGTCTGCGGGTACAAACAGGAACCAGGGGCGCGTCGGGCTTTGCCAGAACAGCGTGTGAAAGCCGCTGAAATAGCGCACCTCCGCCTCGGTCATCAGCAGCAGGCCGGCCAAACCGGTTTGTGCCATCAGCGCCTGCGCGCGGGCGGTGCGGGTGGCGAATTCCGTCTCGGGGAACCCTCGATCAGGTGCAGCCATCAGGGTCGGTCCTTTCGAATTGGCAGGCGGTCCCGCACCAGCTGGACCCAGAACTCTGCCCCGATGGGCAGAAGATCGTCGTTGAAATCATAATCGGAGGCGTGCAGCGGTTGCCCGTTTGGCCCGTCCTCACCATTACCAAGCAGCAGGAAGCAGCCCGGAACGGCGGCGCAGAACTGCGCGAAATCTTCAGAAAAGCTCATGGGCGGGCGGTTACGGATCAGATCGCGGCCTGCGGCTTCGGCGGCGCGATAGACCGCCTCGGCGGGGTCCGAAGCATTGATGGTCTCGACAAAATCGGTCTTGAACGACACCACCGCCTCGACCCCATGCGCTGCCGCGACGCCTTCGGCGATCTGGCGCATGAACCTCTCGATCTCGGCGCGGTCCTGCGGCGCGCGGGCGCGAAAATCACCCTTCAGCGTGGCCGTTCCGGGCAGGACATTGCGCTGCCCGTCGGCCAGAAACTCGGTGACCGACACCACAGCCCCCGCATCGGGCGCCAGTTTGCGCGCCACGATGGTCTGCAACGACAGTACCATTTCGGCCCCGACCGTGATCGCATCCACCCCGGCCTGCGGCATCGAGGCATGCCCCCCCTGCCCGTGAACGGTAATCTCGAACAGTGTTTCGCTGTTGCAGATGATCCCCGCCCGGGTCGAGATCTGGCCCACCGGCGCACCGGGCAGATTGTGAATGGCATAGACCTCGTCGATGGGAAACTGTTCCAGCACGCCGTCGTCGATCATCGCGCGCGCGCCCAGCCCGTGTTCCTCATTGGGTTGGAACAGGAACACCACGGTGCCGTCGAACCCGCCCTCCTGCGCCAGCCGTTCGGCAGCGCCCAGCAGCATCGTCATGTGGCCATCATGGCCGCAGGCATGCATCACGCCCGGATTTTGCGAGGGATAGCCATGGCCAGAGGTCTCGGCGATCGGCAGCGCATCCATATCCGCGCGCAGCCCGATGGCGCGGTTGCCCTGCCCCCTCCGCAAGACACCGACGATCCCGACCCCCTCATGCACGTCGATCCCAAGATGGCGCAGCGATTGCGCGACCTGCGCCTTTGTCCGCGCCTCCTGAAACCCCAGTTCGGGGTTGCGGTGAAAGTCGCGGCGCTGATCGGTCAGTCGGGAGTGAAAGTCGGACATGGTGGCAGGTCTTTGGGTCTGTTGGGCAAAACGGCGAAGGTGAAACTGCCCGTTGGCGGAGATTGCAGCGCACCATAGGACGAAATTGATTGCCTTTGCGGGATTTGTCGACTTCTTTCGTGCCATGGACGACAAAGTCCCGAAGACTTCTGAACGACACAAGGGCGGGCCCGCTGGCATGACACATTCCGACAACATCGACTTTGACCCGGATTTCAACCGCGCCCTGAGCTTTTTCAGGACCCAGGACGCTTATACGACCTCGCCGCTGCTGCATTTGCAGGCATCGAACGGGCAGGAGGTTCTGGCCAAGGACGAAACCAGTCGCATGGGGCTGGGCGCGTTCAAGGCGCTTGGCGCGCCTTATGCGGTGGCGCGGATATTGCAGGCCGAATGGCTGGCCCGGACCGGCGAGACCCTGACGCTTGCGCGTCTGGGCGACGCGGATATCCGTGCCTTTGCCGCCACCCTCAGCTTTGTCTGCGCCAGCGCGGGCAATCACGGCATGGGCGTCGCGGCGGGTGCGCGCGCGATGGGCGCCAAGGCGCGGGTACATCTGGCCAATACCGTGCCCGAAGGCTTTGCCGAACGGCTGCGGGCTATGGGTGCCGAGGTTGTACGCTCGGGCGATGTGTATGACGACAGTGTCGCCGCCGCCATCACCGATGCCGACAGCTCTGGCGCGATCCTGCTGGCGGATGGCACCTGGCCGGGCTACACCGAGATCCCCAAGCTGGTCATGGAAGGGTATTGCGTCATCGCCGAGGAGCTGCGCCAGGCTTTCGAGGCCTCCGGCACCTGGCCGACCCATGTGTATTTGCAGGCAGGCGTGGGTGGGCTAGCCGCCGCAATGGCCCACATGATCCGCCTGAACTGGGCCGAGCAGCCGGAACTGATCGTTGTCGAACCCGAGGCCGCCCCCTGTCTGAAAGCCAGCCACATTGCCGGGCAGCCAACCCGGGCTGATGGGCCGGACTCGAATATGGGCCGGCTGGATTGCAAGGAACCCTCTATCGTCGCCTGGCACGTTCTGGAACGCTGCGGCGTGCGCTATGAAACGCTGACGGAAGAAGAAGGCAGCGCAGCCTCACACGCAGTAGGGGCCATGGGCGTCGCAACCACCCCGTCCGGTGCGGCGGGGTATGGCGCACTGCTCAAGCATCCCCCGCAGACGGCTGACGACCACGCGATCCGGCCGCTTGTCATCCTGTCCGAAGGCCCCGCCTGACCAACCTGGGCAAGCACCAGCAACATTCTGACACCTTCTGCCGCCACGTCCGCTGACGGGGGTAAAAATCGCCTTTCGAAAAAAAAGTGAACTATTTGGTTCAGCCGCCCTTGAAAACTGAACTGTCCTGTTTAGATCATGTGATGTGAACCAAACAGTTTAGAACGGAGAAGACGATGAAACCCCTTTTGATTGCAGCCGCACTGATCCTGACAACTGCCGCAGCGCCCGCGATGGCGGGTGGATTTCCGGTCGGCGGGATCGCGAAGACCTTCACATTTCCCGACACACCCAAACAGCCGGTGACCAAAACCGTCACCGTTCTGAAACCCTGACCCAACGACCCTCCCCCGGCCACGCTGCGCCCTCGTCTTTCCCCTGACGGGGGCGCAGTTTTTTTGAATCTTCCTTTGCCCAATCACCCTGTCGGCGGCGCCGCGTCGCGCCCCGACCACGCGCCCACGAAACAAACAAAGGCCCGCCAGCATTTCTGCCAGCGGGCCTTGTCTGAATTCTCGCGAAGTCGCCGTCGTGATCCGGATTACATCCGGCTGGCGACGTTTTCCCAGTTCACCAGATTGTCGAGGAAGTTCGACAGGTAGGCGGGGCGCTTGTTGCGGAAATCGATGTAATAGCTGTGTTCCCACACATCGCAGCCCAGAAGCGCGGTCTGACCGAAGCAGAGCGGGTTCACCCCGTTCTCGGTCTTGGTCACGGCCAGCGAGCCATCCGCGTTCTTGACCAGCCAGGCCCAGCCCGAGCCGAACTGACCGGCACCGGCGGCGCTGAACTGCGACTTGAATTCATCGACCGAGCCGAAGCTCTCTGCCAACGCGCTTTCCAGCTCACCCGGCATCGCATTGCCGCCGGGGCCCATCATCTCCCAGAACTGGTTGTGGTTCCACAGCTGGCTGATGTTGTTGAAGATGCCGTTCTGCGCCACGGAGCCTGCGTCATAGGTGCCGGTGATGATCTCTTCCAGCGACTTGCCGTCCCACTCGGTGCCCGCGATCAGCTTGTTGCCATTGTCGACATAAGCCTTGTGGTGCAGGTCATGGTGATATTCCAGCGTTTCCGCCGACATGCCTTTGGCAGCCAGAGCGTCATGTGCATAGGGAAGATCAGGAAGTTCAAAAGCCATCGTGGACCCCTGTTGAAAATGAATGTTGCGGTTCCACAGGTTACATGCGGCGGTGGTGCCCGCAGGTCAAGAGCGGATGGCGAAAACAAGCGCGGATCACTTACGAAAACGAGGGAGCGCCTTGCTGTGCGACCCTCGCCAGTTTCCAGTTGTTACGCTACCAAATCGCCGTCAGGGCTGAGCCTTACATCACGGAAAGGGATTGCAGTGCTCACTTGTTCTTGGAAATTTTGCACTTCCCGTGCCCGCTCGGGCGGTTGTCCGTGCCAGAAATACTTGCCCGTGTGCTGACTTTGGCCTTCGAGGTATCAAGGGTCGCACTGTACTTTCCGGTATACGAACCCTGACGCGCCTCGATGTTCCTCAATGTCCATTTCAGCTTGTATTTACCGTTCTTGACCGACCGGACGGTGGCGGGAATTGGGCCGCCTTTCACATGTTTCACGATCGCGTCGATCACCATGACCGATTGATCGGCATCATCGACCAGAAAGACCATGCGCTCAGAAATCCAGCCATATTTCTCCTGGCTGCCAATTTCGCAATCATAGACAGTCTGCCCGGCAAACGCCCCATTTGCCAGCAACAACGCACCCGTAACGATAGATAATCTCAACTGGTTCACAGCTACTCTCCCTCAAATTGAGTAACCGCTCTATCCATCACTTGAAGGGCCCGCAACCCCGAAACATCAGACTTGCCCAGGGGTCAATCTAACTGCCGCCATAGGTTCAGAGCACCCCGACCTCGCTGCCCGGCTGCGCCGCGACCTTGAGCAGCTTGAACACGTAATCGGCAACCGAGCGGAAACAGACGATGCGGAACGCGCCGTCCTCTTCCATCCAGAATGCGGCTGCTACCTGTGCCAAGCGGGTGCGGCGGAAATCGCCGGGTTTGAATGCCCCGTCACTCAGATCGACCGGTGCGAGCTTCGCCACGACCTCGCGCGCATGGGTGCCCGAGACCCGGAATACCGCGCGCGCATCCGAGACATTGACCGCAAGCGCATGGCTGTTGCCAAGCGCCTTGACCATCCCGGCAAGTTTATCCTCGACCTCGGCATAGGGCACCAGAACCAGCACCTCGTCCGGCGACATCCAGCACAGCCCGCTGTCATCCGTAACATGTGCTTTGCGCGGGCCGGGCATCTGCTGGTCGGTTGCGGCCGCCGCGGCCTTGGCCAGCCCCTTCTCATCCAGATCGCCACGCAGGGTGATCATGCCTTGCAGGCCCAGCTCTTCGATGGTTGCGATGCCGTCATAGCGGGCGCCGTTCAATGCGCTGATGGGTTCAGACATTCTGCTTCTCCCCGTCCTTGTCGAAAAAGACCGGATCTACGATCTTGGCCTTGTAACTCTTGCCGTCGGTTCCGGGGATCTCGATCACTTCGCCCATCCGGTCGGGACCGTGTTTCACCAGACCCATGGCAATACCGCGATCCAGATTGGCCGAGTAATAGGTCGAGGTCACGCGCCCGATCATGTTGCGTTGCCCGTTGGCATTGGTCCCCTCGCCCACCGCATAGGCGCCGTCGGGCAGAACCGATCCATCCACAGTCTCAAGACCCACCAGTTTCCAGCGGTCCGGGTCGGCCATATGGCTGCGTTGCTGCGCACGCTTGCCCAGGTAATCCTCTTTCTTTTTGGACAGTGCCCAATGCAGGCCAAGATCCTGCGGGATCACCGTGCCATCGGTCTCGTCCCCGATCATGATGAACCCCTTTTCGGCGCGCAGGATGTGCAGACATTCCGTGCCGTAGGGCATCACACCGAACTCTTTCCCCGCCTCCGTCAACGCGTCCCAGAACGCCTGCCCCCGAGAGGCGGCAACCGCGATCTCATAGCTGAGCTCGCCCGAGAACGAGATGCGGTAAGCACGGCAGTCAAAACCACCGATCTGACCGTCGCGCCATTCCATGAATGGCAACGCCTCTTTGCTGACATCCATGCCGCCGAGTTTTTCCAATACTTTGCGCGCATTGGGGCCGACAACCGCGACTTGAGCGTATTGCTCGGTCACGTTGGCGACATAGACCTTCCAGTCCCACCACTCGGTCTGCAGCCACTCTTCCATATGGGCGTGAATACGCTCGGCGCCCCCTGTGGTTGTGTGACACAGCCAGGTATCTTCGTCGATACGGGCAACCACCCCGTCGTCGATGAGGAAGCCGTTTTCGGAACACATCAGCCCATAGCGGCATTTGCCGGGTTTCAGGGTGGACATCATGTTGGTGTACATCATGTCCAGGAACCGCCCCGCATCCGGGCCCTTGACGATCAGCTTGCCCAGCGTGGATGCGTCAAGCAGACCAAGGTTTTCGCGGGTGTTCTTCACCTCGCGGTTCACCGCTGCCTCAACGCTTTCGCCAGGGAGCTGATAGGCATAGGGGCGCCGCCAATGACCGACCGGCTCCCAATCGGCGCCATTCCTGTCGTGCCAGTCATGCAGCGGCGTGCGGCGGATCGGCTGGAACACCTCGCCGCGCGCTTCGCCGCCAATGGCCCCCATTGAAATCGGGGTATAGGGCGGGCGGAAGGTGGTGGTGCCGACCTGCGGGATTTCGGCATTCAGCGCATCAGCAAGAATCGCCAGACCGTTGATATTGCTCAACTTACCTTGATCTGTTGCCATGCCGAGCGTGGTATAGCGCTTGGTATGCTCAACGCTCTCATATCCCTCGCGGGCGGCCAGTTGCACGTCCGAGACCTTCACGTCATTCTGGAAATCCAGCCATGATTTCACCCGCAAAGGCGTATCGGCATTGGCAGGCATCAGCCAGACCGGCTCCATCGGCAGCTCAGCGGCGCTCTCGCCCAGTGGAGCCTTGGGCCGCTTGGCCTTGCCGCCCGCCGCTTTTGCCGCAGCCAGACCGGCGGCATTGGCATCACTGAGGGTCTCGCCCAGCGCCAGCGCGCCATTGGCCGCTCCCGCAACGCTCACAAAGCCCGCGCCATCCGCGCCCAGCGGCGGGCGGTCGGGGTCGGGGCGGAAATGGGCCTGCGCGTCATCCCAGATCAGCTTGCCGCCGCAATGGGACCACAGATGCACCACGGGCGACCAGCCACCGGACATGGCCACCGCGTCACACGACACCTCGTCGCGCGCACCACCGATCCCCTCCTGGTTGCAGATTGAGACTTTCTTAACACGTTTACCGCCCGAGACCTTGGCGATGGCTTTGCCCGGATCGACGCGGATGCCCAGCGCCCGCACCTCATCGGCCAGAGCGCCGCCGCCCGAAGCGCGCGCATCGAGAATGCGCAGCACGTCGACACCGGCGTTTTTCAGTGTGATCGCGGTGCGATAGGCGTCGTCGTTATTGGTCGCAACAACCACCCGCTCGCCGGGAGTCACGCCCCAGTTCACCACATAGTCGCGCATGGCCGAGGCCAGCATCACACCGGGCACGTCATTGCCCGCAAAGGACAAAGGCCGCTCGATCGCACCGGTGGCGGTCACGATCTGCTTGGCACGGATGCGCCACAACCGGTGGCGTGGGCCTGCAACCTGCGGCGCGTGATCGGTCAGGCGCTCATACGCCAGCGCATAGCCGTGGTCATAGATCCCCGCCCCCATGCAGCGCAGGCGCATCGTGACATTGTCCATTGTCTCCAGTTCGGAAACGATTTGTTCCACGAACTTATCCACAGGTCCCTCATCGATGGTTCCGCCATCGACCGGGGCGCGTCCGCCCCAATGGGCGGTTTGTTCGACCAGCAATACCTTGACACCAGTCAGCGCCGCCGCCTTGGCCGCCTGCAGTCCTGCCACGCCGCCGCCGATGATCAACACATCGGTAAAGGCATAGAAATGCTCATAGGTGTCGGCATCGCGTGTCTCGGCATCGGGCGCTTTGCCCAGGCCTGCGGATTTGCGGATGAACGGCTCGTAGACGTGTTTCCAGAACGGCTGCGGATGGATGAACATCTTGTAGTAGAAGCCCGCAGGCAGGAACCGCGCGAATGCCGTGTTCACCGCCCCGATATCGAAATCGAGGTTCGGCCAGTGGTTCTGCGACTTCGCGCTCAAACCCTCGAACAGCTCGGTCGTGGTGGCGCGCTGGTTCGGCTCGAACCGGCTGCCCTCGCCCAGGCCCACCAGCGCGTTGGGCTCTTCAGCGCCGCTTGCCACGACACCACGCGGGCGGTGATATTTGAACGACCGGCCCATCATCATCTGATCATTGGCCAGCAGCGCCGAGGCCAGCGTGTCACCGGCAAAGCCGCGCATGGTGGTGCCGTTGAAGCTGAAACTGACCTGTTTGGTCCGGTCGATCAGGCGGCCGAGTTTGGAAAGACGGGTGCTCATTTATGCGGACCTTTCGCAGAGGGAGGTCGGAAGGGAGAGGTGGCCGGACATCAGGAGAATTCCCTCCAGACCCAGCCGGGTCGCTTGGCGGTGATGGCGTCGCGGATATCTTTTGGCGGCTCGGTGGTCTGGGCCCGATAGGTGCCGAACACCTCAAGCGTCGCCGTGCAACGCGCCGCGTGGAACCATTTGCCGCAACCGTTGGCGTGCTGCCAGCGCTCGAAATGCACGCCCTTGGGGTTCTCGCGCATGAAGAGATAATCGTGGAACTGATCGTCATCCGATCCGGGTCCAAAGCGTTTGATATGCGCCTCGCCACCGGCGTGCAGTTCCGTTTCCTCGGCATCGACGCCGCAACAGGGGCAATGAAGGATCAGCATCTCGTCATCCTTTCGGCGGTAGGCTGGCGGCATTGGCCAGCGACATTTCGGTCAGTTTGGCGCGCAGGTCTGCATCCTCGAAGCCGCCCTCGTCCAGTTCCACCATCCCGCCCATCGGGCGACCGGTGAAGCTGAGCGGCTGCGCGCCTGCCTCCAGCGCCTCGGCCTCGCGGGGCTTGCCGGGGCGGTACATGGCGAAATCCTTGTGGACGCCGCAGACCATGTGGCCATGCAGCAGAAAACAAAGCCCGCCGAACATCTTCTTCTCGGAGAGGTCCGGTTCAACGCCCAGATCAGCGCGCATGAGGTCGGCCATGGCTTCGGAATAGGGCATCTAGCAGCACTCCCTAAATACAAGCCGGCGAAACATACACTGAACACTCAAAAAATGTTCGCGATTTAGACTGTGGATAAGATGTGGACACTCTGGTGCCCAATCCACGAAATATGCGAATTTTCTTCGGGAGAAACATATATATGGGAAGCTAGATAATTTCTTCTTACTTTCCCCATTAGAACCCCTGCTTATCAACAAGTTATCCACAGGATTTTCCAGATAGCGTGCCGAGTTTCGACCCTGTATTTTCTTTGGAGAGATAACGCGCCGAAACAAGGAGCCACCATGAGCAGTAACAGACACGACATTGAGCACGAAATTCGAGCACTCCGCAAACAACGTGCGGTCAAAAGGCCGCTTCATGAGCGCGCCTTTACTCGTTGGCAAAACGCTATGAAGCTTGAAGCCGACTTTGAAAAGAGCTTGCAGGGAGCAAGTCTCGCGTCCGAGCTCTTCGGATCGGATTTTCGCCTGTTGGACCGAGAGTGCAGAGACTTGGACTTCGAAATCGAAGCGCTGCAAGTCAAGTTGCTTGAATATGCTTCTCCAATAAGTGGCGAAAGGCATTAGTGCGCCACCCCCGCCGCGACGCTTTCGTCGATGAAGCGGCCTTCTTTGAAACGGTCCAGCGAAAACGCCTCGGTCAGCGGGGAATGGCCCGTCGCCATCAGCTGCGCCATGCCCCAGCCCGAGCCCGGGATGGCCTTGAACCCGCCGGTGCCCCAGCCGCCATTGATGAAACAGTTGCCCAGCGGCGTTTTCGACAGGATGGGCGAGCGGTCGCCGGTCATGTCCACGATCCCGCCCCATTGGCGCAGCATCTTCAGGCGCGAGATCATCGGAAAGGTCTCGACCAGCGCCCGCACGGTTTCCTCGATATGATGGAACGAGCCGCGCTGGGTGTAGTTGTTGAACCCGTCAGTGCCGCCGCCGATCACCATCTCGCCCTTGTCGGACTGGCTCATGTAGCCATGCACCGTGTTGGCCATGACCACCACATCCATGCAGGGTTTGATCGGCTCGCTGACCAGCGCCTGCAGCGCCACCGCCTCGAGCGGCAGGCGGAACCCGGCCATCTCGGCCAGTTGCCCGGAATGGCCTGCCACGACGATGCCCAGTTTCTCGCACTCAATCGCGCCCTTGGTGGTGTCGACGCCGGTGACGCGGCCGTTTTCCTGACGCACGCCGGTGACTTCGCATTTCTGGATGATGTCCATGCCCATGGCCGAGCACGCCCGCGCATAGCCCCAGGCCACCGCATCGTGGCGGGCGGTGCCGCCGCGCTCTTGCCAGAGCCCGCCCAGAACCGGGTAGCGCGGGCCTTCGAGATTGATGATCGGCACCAGTTCTTTGACCCGCTGCGGCCCGATCCACTCGGTCGGCACGCCCTGCAGCGCGTTGGCATGGGCCGTGCGCTGATAGCCGCGCACCTCGTGATGGGTCTGCGCCAGCATGATCACGCCACGGGGGCTGAACATCAGGTTGTAGTTCAGGTCCTGGCTGAGATGTTCATAAAGGCTGCGGGATTTCTCATAGATCGCCGCCGAGGGGTCCTGCAGATAGTTCGAGCGGATGATGGTGGTGTTGCGCCCGGTATTGCCACCGCCCAGCCAGCCCTTCTCGATGATCGCGACATTCTGGATGCCGTAATTCTTGCCCAGGTAATAGGCCGTCGCCAGCCCGTGCCCGCCCGCGCCCACGATGATCACGTCATACCGCTTCTTTGGTTCGGGCGAGCGCCAGGCGCGTTCCCAGCCGGTATGAGAGCGCAAAGCTTCGCGGGCGACGGCAAAGGCAGAATAGTGTTTCATGAGCGAATCCATCCGGGTCTGCGGGATTGCGGCAGGTATGCCGCGCGGGCCAAGAATACCCGCGCCACGTTACGTCGCAATATCGTCTTATTGCGACATGGTAACCCGTGTGATGCTTTTTGCCTTTTTCCTGTGCGCTTGCAGGGCTAGATGAGGGCAATCCGAAGGAAGACAACATGACGTTCTGGATCCTCATCTCGCTGACCGCCCTGGTCGTGGCCGCCCTGCTTGCGCTGACGCTGTTGCGTTGCCGCAGCAAGGACGAGCCAGCGGCGGCCTATGATCTGCGGGTCTATCGCGAACAACTGGCCGGGGTGGATCGCGATCTGGTGCGCGGTGTGATCGGCGAGAGTGATGCCGATCGCATCCGCACCGAAATCTCGCGCCGCATCCTGGCCGCCGATGCCCTGATCCGCAAAGAGTCCGAGGGCATGGCGCAGCCGCGCCGGGGCACATGGGTGACCGCGCTGGTGCTGATTGCCGCGCTGATGGGCGGCGGTCTGATGCTTTATCGGTCGCTTGGGGCGCCGGGCTATGGCGATCTGCCGCTCGGTCTGCGCAAGGAGATGGCCGAGGAAAGACGCCTCAATCGTCCCGATCAGGCCTCGGCAGAGGCCGAGCAGCCAGAGCGGCCCGCACCGAATATCGACCCGAAATATGCCGAGTTGATGGAGCAGTTGCGCGCGGCTGTCGCCAGCAGGCCCGACGACCTGCAGGGCCACATCCTGCTGGCGCAGAACGAAGCCAATCTGGGAAATTTCAGCGCCTCCTACAAGGCGATGGCCGACGCGATCAGGCTGATGGGCGATGACGCCTCTGCGGATGATCATGCCGAGATGGCCGAAATGATGATCGCTGCGGCGGGCGGTTACGTCTCTCCTCAGGCCGAGACGGTTCTGGACCAGGCGCTGGATCTCGACCCCGACAATGGCACCGCGCTCTATTACTGGGGCGTGATGATGTTGCAGATCGGGCGCCCGGACGCGGCGTTCCGGGTCTGGGAGGAAGCGCTGCGCAGCAACCCGGCCCCCGCCCCCTGGGTCGACGCGATCCGGGCGCGCATCGGTGAGGTGGCAGCGCGCGCAGGTGTCAAATACGACCAGCCCGACGTCCCCGCCCTGCCCGGCCCCAGCGCGCAGGACATGGCCGGTTTCGAGAATATGGCGCCGGATGCACGCGCCGATGTCATTCGCAACATGGTGACCGGGTTGTCCGAACGGCTGGCGACCGAAGGCGGCACCGCCGAGGAATGGGCGCGCCTGATCCGCTCGCTGGGCGTGCTGGGCGAAGGCGCTCAAGCCAACCGCGTCTTCCACGAGGCGCAGCAGGTCTTTGCCGGCAATGACGCAGCCCTTGCCCTGATCCGCCAGGCAAGCCAAGAGGCGGATACCGCACAATGATCGCCGATCCCTTCGAAGAGTTCGCCGCCGCCCTGCCCGGCTTTTCGGCGCTTGTCGGGCTGGATCTGGGCGACAAGACCATCGGTGTTGCGGTCTCGGACCACATGCGGACGGTGGCCACCCCGCTGGAGACCGTGCGGCGCAAGAAATTCACCCTGGACGCCAACCGCCTGCTCGAAATCATTGCCGAGCGCGACATTGGTGGCATCGTTCTGGGCCTGCCCCGCAACATGGACGGTTCCGAGGGGCCGCGCTGCCAGTCGACCCGGGCTTTTGCACGCAACCTGACCCGGCTGACCGAGCTGCCGATCGGGTTCTGGGATGAACGGCTCAGCACGGTTGCGGCGGAAAAAGCGCTGCTTGAGGCGGATACGACACGAAAACGTCGTGCCGAGGTGATTGATCACGTGGCCGCAAGCTATATCTTGCAAGGGGCGCTGGACAGATTGCGCCTGTTGTAGAAAGCCTGCGGCCTGATGGATAAACCGGTCTGGAAACGAAACGAGATCGAAAGCCCCTGCGTGGATATCTGCGTCGTCCATCCGGTCGAGCGCATCTGCACCGGCTGTTACCGCACCATCGACGAGATCACCCGCTGGTCAAAGATGGAACCCGCCGAGCGCGCCGCCATCATGGAGGAACTGCCCGACCGCGCCCCGCGTCTGGTCAAACGACGCGGTGGGCGCGCGGCCCGGTTGAAAAGCTGATCGCTCAGGCTTTGAGCCAGGCTTTGGCCCCTTCGATATCCGACACATCGAAGAAATGGCTATCGGCGTTCAGAAACCGGCCCATCAGATGTTGCGCCGCACGCTGCCAGGCGTGATCACCGACCACGGCGACGCGTTCCGGGGTGGCGGCATGTTCGCGCACGAGGCTGAAATGCGCGACCATCGCCGACAGCCCCTGCCAACCATCGAACTCGCTGAGATCCAGCAGCAGGCGGAATCCATCGCGCGCCCGTATCTGCGCATCCAGATCCTTTTCGGCATTGGCAATCACCTCGGGGTCCAGCTTGCCCATCAGCTTGACCTGCAGGCATGGCCCGCCCAGATCGATCATATGCACAGAGCCCAGCGACTCGCGCAGCCAGCGGCGCGCGGTTTCGGCGTCGATCAGATCAAAGACCTGCATCGGACATGGCAGGATCGGCGCCGCCAACCGGATCGAGTTGCGCAGCCAGCCGGTATCGGTCACCACCGCAATCCGGTCGAAGCCGCTCCAATGGCTCAGCCCCAGCTTGCTGTCAGCCCAGGCGGCGGACAGGTCATAGCCCTGAAACTCCTGCCCGAATGTCATCATCAGCCGGATCCGGTCATGGGTTTCCAGCGCTTTTTCTACCGCCGGAATCAGAACCGTGTCGTAATCCTGCGCAGTGATCTGCTCCGAGAGTTCCACCTCCAGCAAGGCGCCATCCATCTGTGTTTCAACGGAAATCATTCACAAGCTCCCTCATTGATCTGAGCGCAGCCTAGTCGCTTTGCAACCACCGCGCGAGCCCTTCCGGAAACTCGGGCCGGAAATAGGCGATCATCCGTCCATCCGGGTCAGCGGTTGCGGTTTCGGCCCATGGTGCCACACCATGCAGCAGGTGGCGGTGCAGCAGATAGGCCTCGCCAGGGCGTGCGGGCAGCTCGATCCGGGGGCAGCTTTCGAACACCTCGCGGCGCGTGGCCTGATAGATATCGGTTATGTCGAGCGTTGCATGAGCCTCCAAAGGGTGCGCCGCAAACGTATCGGCAAAGGCGCGGCCCAGCGGATGGTGGCTGCCCTCCCACAGGACCAGCGGCGCGGCGTCCGCGCTGGCAACGGTCAGCGGAATACCAAATATCCAGGCATGCGGTTCCTCGACCCGGCGGCGGCGCTCCGGCCCCGAGGGTCGCAGCCCGTCCACATGCGCCGCATCCCGGCGCGCGCGATAGCGGAACGCGGCCTCGCCCTCGTTGCGCCTTGGCCGCGGATAGCCGGGGTAGATGACCGAGACCTGCGCCTTGTGCAACTCCTGCGCCCCCAGATGTTGACGGATGAAATCCATCGCCTGCCCGGCAAGCGCTGGCGAATCATTCACCCGCCCGTCGCTGTCGTTCTCCAACGCATCCACGCCGATGAACCACGTGCCCTCGCAATCATGCCACTCGCCGTGTTTGGGATCATCGACGGCAGCACGCGCGGCTGGCAAAGCGTGGGAAACCCAATCCGCCAGAACCGGATCGAAGGGAAACCTGAACCAGCCCGTCTGCCGGAACCCCTCTACCATCCAAGCGCCTTGCGCAGCATGTTCAGCGCCACCAGCGTCAGAAACACCGCAAAGACCCGCTTCAACGGCTTCGGGTCCATCGCATGGGCCAGCTTCACACCCCAGGGCGCAGTAACAAGCGTCATGGCGATGACAACAAAGAAAGCCACCAGATTGACCGCGCCGATCGTGTAGGGCGGACGATGCCCCGGATCAACGTCGAGAAACAGGAACCCCGCAACCGAAGGGACAGCGATAATCACGCCGAACCCGGCCGCCGTCGCCACCGCCCGGTGAATGGGTGTGTTGTAGAGGCTCATCAGCGGCACCCCGAAACTGCCGCCACCAATGCCCATCAGCACCGACAGAAACCCCACCGAGGGCGACAGCACCGCCCGTTTCACCCCATGCGGCATTGCATCGCCCAGACGCCATTCAGACCGGCCAAAGCCCAGATAAGCCCCGATCACCATCCCAAGCACACCAAACAGCGCCTGCAACACGTCGGTATGCAGATAGGACGCCACAAGCACACCAAGCCCCGAGCCAATCGCGATCCCCGGCCACCAGCCGCGCAGGATATCCCAATCCACCGCGCCCTTCTTGTTATGGCTCAACACCGAGCGCACCGAGGTGACGATGATCGTCGCCAGCGAGGTCGCCAGACACAGCTGCATCAGCTGTGGACCGCCATAGCCAAGCGTCTGGAATGCGTAGAAAAAGGCCGGTACCAGAACGATACCACCGCCAACGCCCAGCAAACCGGCCAGCACACCGGCAAAAGCGCCGATCGCCAGCAGCATCGCCAACATCTGCAGCAACAATCCGGTTTCCGGCATGATCACCCCCCTGTCTCGACCCTTTGTAGGTACACCCGCTGTGGCTAAAGGGGAAGCTGCTGCGCAGCACGAAACAGACCGCGTCTTCGTGCGCCCCGCACGTTTACCAGACCAAAAGCGCCTGTGGCTGTTGTGACGGGGATCGCTCGAAAAAACCCGAATAAAGAGAATGTACGCCGGTTGTGTTTCGCCAGGATTGCATGAAGTTTGAACCAGAGAAACGATCAAAGGCGCAGAGCGCATGAAACACATCGCAACACTCCTCCTGCTGTCCGTTCTGTTTTTTCCGGGCTGCGCCAAAAAGGCCGACTGGCATCAGAAACTGGTGCTTTATCTCGACACGCCGACCGGGCCAATGACCGCCTCAAGCGTGATCCGGGTGGATTTCACCGGCGCGCGCGCATGGATGCAGCAAATGGACAGCAACCACACCGATCTGACCGGAGAGGCCGTGGTGGCGGATCTGGGCGGGCGCTATCTCTTTGCCCTGATCGAAGAGGGCGCGGGCAAGCTGATTTGGTTGATCCTCAGCAACGAGAACGAGGATGTGGGCGGGTTCAAGGAGTCCATCCGCCGCGTCGAACGGCAGGCCGAGCCGCTGGAGGTGCCGCGAAAGCTCTGGCCGCAAATGGTCACCTTCGGGGATATCCACGACCCTAAGACCGTCCAACTGGTAGACCCGCACGACCTCGCCGCAAGTTTCGGCCCCGGCTATGCGATCCGGCGGTTGACCATTCAGGTGACGGAGGAGCCGGTGACGCAAGGGCGGGTCGAGGCGGTGTTGAGTGCATCATTTTTTAGAACCATCGCGAAGAATATGAAGGCCGCGTTACGGCGGGCATCCGAGGCGCGAAAGCGCGGAGAGAATGAGCCGTATTTTCGTACGCTTGCATCCGAAATAACACGCAACGAGTTCATTCGAGGCAACAAATGACAATTTCAAACGATCTGTTTCTGGCGATCCTCGCGATGGATTCCTACAACCGTGGATACAACGAAGGCCTTACCGGATTGGGAGGAGCTGGCACGAAAGTCGGAAGCGCGAACATAGACTTCGATTCCTCGGTGCTGTTGGGCGAAGATGGTAAGCCCATACACGAAGACGTCGACTTTTACGCCCTCACGTACTCTATCGACCCTGATGGCCCCGCTGGTTTGGCAGGCGAAACCGTCATTTCTTATCGCGGGACGGACCAGTTCTCCGATACCTATACCGGCTGGTTGTTCGGAACCGGCGCAACGCGGGGTACTCAGGTCGTCTACGGGCAGGAGTTCTATCGCCACGTCACCGGCGTGGACCCGTTTCTGGCGCGCGACGCCAAACAGAACGACCCCGCGCCCGACCAAAATGCTCTGACGATACTCACCCTGCCCGCGCCTCTGGCTGCATCGCGACCAGCGCCAGCGCTGCTTCGACCAGCTCGGGGCCTGCCTGCTTGCGGGCCGCCCCTTCGGACAGGTGCCGCCGCCAGGCCCGCGCACCGGGCCGTCCGGCAAAAAGCCCGAGCATATGGCGCGAAATCTGGTGCAGCCGCCCGCCCGCGCTCAGATGCGCCTCGATATAGGGCAGCATGGCATGCACGACATCGACCGGATCGCT
This sequence comes from Ruegeria spongiae, assembly GCF_023502395.1. Classification (GTDB taxonomy): domain Bacteria; phylum Pseudomonadota; class Alphaproteobacteria; order Rhodobacterales; family Rhodobacteraceae; genus Ruegeria_C; species Ruegeria_C spongiae. Next base: position 99,560 of record NZ_JAMFMB010000018.1, read on the forward strand.
CACATGATCGCGCCCGAAAATGTCGCGATCTGCGGTACTGAGAATATCGGCGGGCTGGTGATAGGCCGCGCGCCCGATCATCACCCCGTCCAGACCACCCTCCAGATGGGTCCGCGCCTGTTCCAGCGAGGTCACACCGCCATTGATCGAAATATGCAGGTTCGGAAACAGCCCCTTCATGCGGTGGACCAGATCATAATCCAGCGGCGGGATGTCCCGGTTTTCCTTGGGACTGAGCCCCTGCAGCCAGGCCTTGCGCGCGTGGATCGTGACCCGCTCGCATCCGGCGGCCACGATCCGGGCAAGGAATTCGGGCAGCACCTCTTCGGGGTCCTGGTCGTCAACGCCGATACGGCATTTGACCGTGACATCCACATCCACCGCCGCGCGCATCTCAGCCACACAGGCGGCAACCCGGCCTGGGTCCTTCATCAGCACGGCTCCGAATGTGCCCGATTGCACGCGGTCCGAGGGACAGCCGCAATTAAGGTTGATCTCATCATAGCCCGCCGCCTGCCCCAGCCGCGCCGCCGCTGCCAGTTCTACCGGATTCGAACCGCCCAGTTGCAACGCCACAGGAAACTCCTCGGGACTGAACTCGAGCAAATGCAGCGCCCCGCCCCGTACCAACGCGGGCGCGGTCACCATTTCGGTATAGAGCAGCGCTTCGCCACTCAGCAGACGATGCAAATAACGACAATGCTTGTCGGTCCAGTCCATCATCGGGGCGACAGATAAGCGTGCTGATCGGCTAATATTTGATTTTACTGTATTTTTTGTCATATATCGTATTTTTGCATTGGTATATTTCTGTTCGATTTTGCCATATTTCCGTCCGTTTTGGCATGTTGTATGACTCCGAGTCATACCGATTTGAATGGAGTCATACCAAACATGGCGAGCATCATTGAGCGAACCCGCAAAGACGGCAGCAAGTCCTTTCTAGCGCAAATCATCCGTCGCGCATCCAACTATCAGGAAAGCCGCACCTTTGACAAACGCAAGACGGCGGAGACTTGGGCTAAGAACCGGGAGAAGGAAATAGACAAAGAAATAGCAGCCGGTCGCACCCCCAAGAAGCGAAGCGAAAAGCGCGTGACCCTAGCTGACGCCATCGACAAGTACATTGACGAGTCGATGACTGAGATTGGCAAGACCAAGGCTCAGGTTCTCCGCACTATCCGCGATGAGTATGATATCTCGCAAATGCCCTGCGATAGGATTGCCAGTCACGACATTGTTAAATTCGTTCAGCAGCTACATGACCGCCCCGGCCTGAATTCAGCGTCTACTGCGCTGAACTACCTGTCGCACCTGTCGGGCGTATTCTCAACCGCGCGCCCTCTCTGGGGCTTCGCTCTGGACGCACAGGCGATGAAAGACGCGCAAAAAGCCTGTTCAGCCATGGGCTTTGTTTCCAAACCAGACGAAAGGACACGTCGCCCTACGCTGGACGAACTAGACAAGCTTATGACCTATTTTGTGCGCGCTACAGAGGCAAACCCGCGCACGATGCCGATGCACAAGGTTGTGGCCTTTGCCCTGTTCTCTACCCGCCGTCAGGCGGAGATATGCCGCATCACTTGGGAAGACTATGAGCCTGACGAGCAGCGGGTACTTGTCCGCAAGATGAAGAACCCCGGTGAAAAAGGCGGTGTGGATACTTGGGTGGAGCTACCGGACCCCTGCTGCGCAATCATCGACGCAATGCCTAAGAAGAAAGACCGGATATTCCCATACAACTCCGACACAGTTAGCCGCCGCTTCACAGAGGCCTGCAAGTTCCTAGGGATCGAAGACCTGCACTTTCACGACCTACGCCATGAAGGAACTTCACGCCTTGCTGAGATAGGCCGGACCGTGCCGCAACTGGCTTCTGCGACGGGGCACAAAGCATGGAAGAGTCTAGAACGCTATACCCATGTCCGACAGTTGGGCGACAAGTACGAGTGCTGGGAATGGATTGAGCGGGTGACCTAGCCCGCCCCTGCCCCAAGCTGCCTCCGAAAGTCCACAACGTCAGTGCTAGATTTCAGTTAACGGTTCAAATAGCTCCGGGGAACTAGGAGATATGCTCTCGAGACAGGACCCAAGAGCCTCCGCTGAGCCGCCGAATTGGCTAGCAACAAATAGCGCACCCGCCGCGACTGCTGACCATGCCTGCCACCCTGCAAGCGTTTTTGTAGCCTCATCGAGGAACAACTTCGCTCTGGTTTGCTTGGAAGCCTCCGAAAGCTCATTGGTCAAACGTCTGTTTTCCGACTCCAGTTCTCGAATGTATTGGA
>NZ_JAMFMB010000019.1 GCF_023502395.1 Ruegeria spongiae
AATTACGAGACCACGAACTGGTCGTCATGTACTGACGGCTTGAAGCAGCGCGGATCGCTTTCGATCTGGTTTTATCCCGAGATGGTCTGGGCACCACCGCCGACTGGCAAACGCGGTCGGCAGCAGCAATTCTGCGAATTATCGGCCCCGACTTGTCTGACCTTAAAGATGTTGTTCGGGATGCCGCTTTGGCAGGAAACCGGGTTCGGTGAAAGCCTGCTACGGTTGATTGGGTTGGACCGGGCGGTACCGAACTTTAGCACCTTGTGCCGTCGTCAGAATCCTCTTGACGTGAAGCTGCCCCCACCGCCTCCAATTCGCTGAGCAGTCCCGAAACCGAAATACGATCTATTCCCTGCCAGCGTCCAACGCATCTGGCCGGCTTCCTTGATGCTAACAATTTCGCTCGCCGACTCAAGGCGCTCCCTGGTTTCACACCTTACAAAGACATCTGCAAAATCCGGACTTCAGAGTCCAATCAATCTATCTTATCAGCGCCACCTGAGTGGTTCGGTCACACTGTTAGCGCATGACCGGCTTTTGGTCCATCGGGACGACGGTTTCCGGCGCAGGCGGGTGATATCCCAGAGCACTATGCGGTCGTTTGGTGCTATAGTGTTTCCTCCATTCTTCGATCAGGATTTGTACTTCGCGCAAGCTATAGAAGATTTCGCAGTATCCATTTTCCCAAGGTGATCCTGGTTCGATGTATGCCGTCTTCGCACCGACTGATATTATCCAGTCTTGTTCTACCTGAGCTACGAACTCAGAGCCATTGTCAGACCGAATAAACGACGGCGCCCCGCGCAGCATTACTGGTCGCTTAGGACATCAATAACATCGCCTGAGTTCAGCTTCCGCTTCACTTTGATAGCCAGGCACACCCGGCTGTGTTCATAAAGGATGTTCAAGGTGCGAAACGCCTTTCCGTCATCCGTCCGATGGTGAACGAAATCATGGTTCCAGACATGGTTGCGACGCTCTGGCCACAGGCGCGCGCATGATCCGTCATTATACCAGAGACGCCCCTTCTTTTAGTGTTTCATTGGCACTTTCAGCTCCTCCCGTCGCCGCAGTCTTTCCACACGCTTGACGTTCACTTGCCAGCCTGCTTCTCTCAGTATTGCTCGATCCGGCGACAGCCATGGCGACCGTATTGGCGCACCAACTCGATCATATCCGCGACCAATCTGTCTTCGTCGGCTCGCCCACTCGGCAATTTTCGGTGCGTGGATTGATGCCGCTTCAACACGCGGCAAGCACGATACTCTGAGAACCTGCACTGACCGCGAACATGGTCAATGCAAGTGTGGCGAGGTGCGGGGCTCAGAAGTTTCCCTTTGCGGCCTCCGCCATAATCAACTTGTCCGAGGTCAGATCAGACACGGCCTTTCTAAACCGCTCATTCTCTTTCTGAAAACGTTTGAGCTCCCTGAGTTGGCCGGTTCCAATAGCGCCATATTGCTTTCGCCAGCGGTAATAAGTCTGCTCTGTTATGCAAACCTCTCGGATTTCATCCGCCTGCGCCATTCCTTGCCCGACAAGAACCTCAACCTGCCATAGCTTAGTGACAATTTCCTCGGGCTTGTGTCGCTTGGTTCCCATCGAGAATTATCCGTTTTCCTGAACAAAGCGGCGGACCATTTCAGTGGGGGAAGCTCACATCCTCAATCCGATCCACCAGATTCTGGGACTGAACCACTACCGACTGGCGTCGGTAGGATCGGCGATGTGGTTTTTGAGGTATTGGAAGAGGATGTCTTCGGTGATGGCGCCGTTGGTGATGGAGAAATAGCCCCTGCCCCAGAACCGGCGCCCCCAATAGCGCCTGCGGATCGCGAGAAACTCCCGTTGCACCTTGCGGGACGAAGGGCCCTACGTCTTGCGCATCATATCTGAGATGGCGATCTTCGGCCGCACTGACACGAACATGTGGCCGTGATAGCTCGACACCACCCCGCGCAAGATGTCGACTTCGTTCTCGCAGCAGGCCTGACCGAAGATGTCGCGTACCCGCAAGCGCAATGCCCCGTCAGCACCTTGTAGCGGTACTTGGTCGACCAGACGATGTGGTAGCTATGAGAGAAAACGCAATGTTTGCCCGTGTCATACTGCACACTTAACCCGATGCCCATCGATCCTGCAGCGAACAAATCACCACCAGCTGTTCCAATTGGGTGCGTTTCACCGCGTCCCGGTCCTGCTTCCGACGTGCCATGTCCGACTTGTTCAGGGACTTGAGAGCCGTATGGCGAGCGAAGGCCCTGCGCATTTCGGTATCCAACCTTTGCCGCTGGGCGCGGATCTGCGCCAATTCGGTATTCAGGACCGTCGCCATCTGTCCCGCCCAGCTTTCCCAACGGGCATGGGCACCGCTCTGGGCATAACCAGCATCGGTCTGAGAGGCACGGCGGCTATGCGCAGCCAGTTCGGCAAGGCGCTGACCGATGGCCGCTTCGCGCTCAACCAGCGATCTGATCTTTTCATATTCGATCAGGTATCTTGCTTCGCTGGCGCGGACCAATGTGTCGAGTTTCCCGATCTTCACCGCACCTGCCCCCTGACTTTCTTGCGCATGTCTTCCGCAAAGCGAATCGCGGCCGCGACAGCGGCATAGTGGTCGGCGTCGATCTCTTGTCCGATCTCGACGCTGGCATGAAGGCTGCGCGCGGTCGGCGGGTCAGAGTGGATGGGCACGCCGGAGGAGATCGCGGTTTCGCGAATGACCGCCGCGATTTCGTCTACACCCTTCGCGACGCAGACCGGTGCGGAGCCCGGCATGCGCGACCATTTTAGCGCCACGGCGAAATGAGTGGGGTTCACGATCACCACATCCGCCTCCGGCACCTCGCGGACCATCTGGTTCATCGCAATTTCCTGGCCCCGCTGGCGGCGGCTGTTCTTCATATGCGGATCGCCATCCGATTCCTTCATCTCGTCGGTGAATTCCTTTCTGGTCATGCGGTTCTTGCGCAGATGCTCGGCGCGCTGCCACAGAAAGTCGATGGACCCGATCGCCAACGCGATCACAAACACGATCGTCAGAAACCGCAGGACCGTCGACATCATCAGAACCACAGACGGACGCGCACCGGCCGCCCCCGAAGTCAGAATGGCATTCAGATCCGCTTTCAAAAACAGCGCCAGGCACAGGCCATAAGTCACAAGCTTGATGAAACTCTTTCCAAATTCGAACAATCCACTACGCCCGTACTTGTTCTTAGCGTTTGAAATTAGTGAAATTTTCGACAATTTTGGTTTGAGCTTGCTCGGAGCCACCACAAAAGCCTGCTGCGCCACAACCGACATCAACACGGCCACGGCGGGTAGCAGAAACAACGGTAGGATCGCGAGGGACACTGTCCGCAGCAACCCCCCGATGGGAGCCTGAGCCGGGCCGTCGAAGATCAGTTCGGACAACTGATCAGATTGCCCGAGCAGAACGCTCATCGCGGTTCCGGCCTGATTGATCATCGTCGCGCCGAACAGAAAGAGCGTCAGAATGAAACCGCCATACACCGCCGCGATATTCAAGTCGGCGGATCGGGCGATCTCGCCTTTCTCGCGCGCTTTTTGCAGTTTGCGCGGCGTTGGCTCGAATGACTTGTCCTCACCATCCTCGGGGCCGCTCATGGCAAAGTCCCCAGCGGATCGGAAAGGGTTTGCAGTAAGGCGTCGTGCCACAAAGCCAGCATCAGGGGCGCGCCTGCGAACAGCAGAAACAACCCGCCGAAGGTAATGAACGGCGCACCGACAAAAGCCACCATCAGTTGCGGCATGGCGCGATTGATGGCCCCGAGAGCGAGGTTGTAGACCAGCGATGCGATCACGAAGGGGCTGGCCAGCGATAGCGCAAGCGCGAACATGCGCGCCACCTGGCCAATTCCCCAACTGGTCAGATCCTGCGCAGCGATGACACTTCCGATCGGCAAGAGCGCATAGGATTGGATCAGGTATTCCGCCACCCGGACATGCAGGCCAAGCACGACGGCCAGGGTGATCCCGGACAAGACCAGCACATGACCCATCGCGGGCATCGGCTCTGCCGCCATGCCGCCCAAAATTTGCGACAGCGAGGTCGCTTGCGCGGCGATGGATCCGGCAGTTTGCAGCGCCAGAACCAGCAATCTCAGCGCAAGTCCAAACACAAGGCCGGTCAGGATCTCGGCACCGCCAATGCTTAGAATTTGCAAAAAGTTGAGGACGCCCAGGCCGGGAGTCGCTGGCGCCACGATCAGCGTGAAAACCAGCGCGATCGTCAGTTTAACGCGTGCTGGCAGCGATCTTTCTCCAAACGCGGGAAACAGTGAGACCGCAGCGCCCACGCGCAGAAACACCATCAGCAAGTGAAGGGCATCCGCGCCCAGCCGGTCTGCGAGAAGGACCGCAGCCTCCATCAGGCCGCAACGACGCCGACCAGCGACGGTCGCGCCTCAAGCCCGATTTCCTCGAAGGACAGAACCGGGTTCGCCAACCCACGTGCGCGCATGATCGTGTGCAGAAACCTCCTCCGTCGGGTCGAGGTCACCAGGGCCGGGAACACGCCCTGCCGCGAGCTTTGGTCAAACTGTTCCGAAACCCCCTCGCCGAGGCGGCTGAAAAGATCAGGCGGCAGCGCGATGTCATGGCCGGACGGCACCCCGTCAAGCTGATAGCTGGAAAAGGTATCCTCCCATTCGGGGGCAAGCTGAACCAGTGGGATCGTCCCATCCTCGCGTTTCATTTCCGCCACCAACTGGAACCCAAGCCGCTGGCGAACAGCTTCGCAGATATTTTCCGGCTGCGTTGTCGACACCCGTGCCTCGGCAATCGTTTCCAGGATCAGTGGCATGTTCCTGATCGAGACCCGCTCTTCCAGCAGCAGGCGCAGGACCGAGTGCAGACAATCGATCGGCACCTTGTCGGGGATCAGTTCGTCGAGCATCTTGCGGTTCGCCTCGGCACGGGTGGCATCGCTGAGTTGCGTCATCTCGGACAGCAGGCGACGCAGGGATTTCAGGGTGAGCAGCCGCGCGAAATTCTGCTTGATCACCTCCAGCAGATGGGTGGCGAGAATTTCAGGCGGGGTGACAAGCGTCGCCCCGGCCACCGCCGCCGCGTCCTGATCCTTGGGCGCAATCCAGCGGGCTGGCGCACCATAGACCGGCTCGGCTACATCGGATCCGCCGGGCAGCGCATCGGCCCCGTCAGGCACCAGTGCCAGTACCAGATCGGGATGCAGTACCCCGCGGACCTGTTCGACGCCCTGAACCTTGATGATGTAGGTGCCTGCAGGCAGTTCGGCTTTGTCGGTCAACCGGATGTCAGGCAGAATCAGCCCGTAGACCGAGGCGACGTGGTTGCGCATATTGGCGATCCGTGCATCCAATCCGGTGCCCGGATCCAGCACCATCGCGACAAGATCGGGCGCAAATTCCAGATGTACGTCGTCAAGATCCAGAATATCGCCAAGCGACATGCGCGGCGCATCCTGTTGCACCTCTTCTTCGGTCGCGGCCTGTTCGGATGCGAGTGCCGCCCGCAGATGCATTGTGCGCGCGGCAAAACCCAGTACCGCACCACCCAGAATGAACGGCAGAAACGGCAGACCCGGAACCAATGCGAACAGCACCATCAGCAGGGCCACCGTTGCCAGGGCTGCGGGGTGGCGGCTCATCTGGGCAAAAAGCGCGGTATCGGTCGCGCCGTGGGTGCCACCGCGTGCCAGCAGGAGGGCTGACGCGATGGAGATGATCACCGCCGGAATCTGCGACACAAGCCCATCCCCGACCGTCAGGATCGCATAGCTTTCAAACGCTGATCCGACGGGCATGTCATGCACGACAACGCCCATGATCAAGCCCATGACCAGATTGAGCAGCGTGATCAACAGACCCGCGACGGCATCACCCTTGACGAATTTCGACGCGCCATCCAGCGATCCAAAAAACGTGGTCTCCTGCTGCTCCCGTTCGCGCCGCTCTTTGGCCTCGGTATGGTCTATCGCGCCTGCAGACATGTCACTGTCGATCGCCAACTGCTTTCCGGGCATGCCGTCCAGCGCGAATCGCGCACCAACCTCGGCCATGCGCGCGGCGCCTTTCGTGATCACCATGAAATTGACGATCAGCAGAACGCCAAACACAACAAGACCAAGAAAGATGCTGCCACCCATCACGAAATGGGCAAACCCCTCGATCACGCCCCCCGCCGCTGCGGTGCCGGTGTGCCCTTCACCGATGATCAGTTTGGTCGAGGACACGTTGAGCGACAGGCGCAGCATGAGAGAGGCCAGCAGGATGGTCGGGAAGGACGAAAAATCCAGCGGCCGTTCGATGAACAGCGTGATGGTGAAGATCAGGATCGCGAGCGCAAAGGATGCCGCCAAACCGATGTCCAGGATCCAGGCAGGCATTGGCAGTATCATCATGACGATGACCGCCATGAGCGAAAGCGCCAGCAAGACCGTCGGGCTGAACAGGGCGCTGCTGTTGATTTTCGGCATGACGGAGACCTCAGTTCAGCGCAAGAAAGGACGTGCCGGTCCCAACGCCCGTAGGCACAAGCGAACCGAGTTGCGTTGATGCGCCACTTGTCAGCGGCATCGCAGTCGTTCCAAGGCTGGTCGCTCGTCGTACCGGGTCAATTCGGTGTTCCGCTCCCGGAGTGTTGGGCAGTCGGGCGGCAACATCCTTGAATTTCGCGGCATATTGTTGGGCCCGCCATTGTGTCCTCGAATGATAGGCGCCGGCGGCGGCAGTCCAGTCGCGAAATTCCTTGTGCAGATCCAACAGGAAGCGGGCCGCATGGTCAGCGTTCTTCTGCGGGTCAAACATTTCCTCAATCGAGCGGAACTTGTTGCCGTGCCAGCGGTAATTGATCTGGAAACAGCCAACGTCGAAATTGCGCGCGCCATCCATGAAATGCTTGAACACAAAGCTCTGGGCCTCATGCCGCGACGGGAACCAGTACCCTTTTCCGGCAATATTAATCGCCCAGGGCCACGGGTTCAGAGCCCCGTTCTTGTGCCGCCCCGTTTCGACCCGGGTGATCGCGAGCATGACAGTTTCGGGCACGCCATACCTCTGCGCCGCGTTAATCGCCGCCCTGTCGCAGGCCGCCGCAGATTGCCCTGGGCGCAAGGCCATCACCGGGGTCGCAATCATCCCGAAAAAAAATACCAGCAAAAGGCCGGTGGCGACTGGTTTTAGGGCATTGGACATTCTGTGGAGCCGTATGAACATTCTGTTCTGCCACGCTATTGCGGGGGGATTGATAAATCGTAACCCGGTTCATGCATTGTGATGTCAGGGGCGTTCGATAACTGACAGAAGGCTTTCGATCCGACTTCGGGTGTCGCGGGCGGATTCGGCCGCTGATTGCGCGGCAGCCAACGAAGGAGCTTCCCCTGGTGCAGGCTCTAGCGGCAAGCCAGTCGCAAGTTGCCCCGCCTGCTGATATCTGGGGCTGGACCCTTCGGGGATTGCGGCCCATTCTTCGCTGATCCAAAGAGAGCGTGCGGCCGCCTCCTCCTCGCCCAAAACCTGATAAAGCGCGGCGGCAGAGGCAAGTTCATTGCTTTTGGCAAGCGCTTCCGCCCGAAGGCGCTGGGCATCTTCCCCCTCGGCGTTTGACAGTTCAAGCAAGGCGCGGCGCGGCAGCCCGGTTTGCAGCGCAGACTGCGCCCGCAGAAGCTTTGCCGTCATCGGAACCCCTGCCGATTTAGGTAGATCCAGGTATTTTATCGCCTGTTCTGGGAATCCCAAGCGTTGCAATCGACGCGCCAGCGCAATGCGCAACGGTGTCTCAAGCGCCGAGATTTGCTCTGCGGACTGATCGGTCGCATGAACCAAGAACGCAATATCTCCTGCATTTTCCACCAGCAACGTCAGAGACTTGCGCCGCAAATCCGTCGCGGCCGGGTCTGTTGTATACCGTATCGCCGGATGCGCGAAAGCCTCGTCGAAATTGCCACTCAGAGCGAGCGCCAGAGCATGTGTTTGTTGCAATTGTTTACCTTCGGCGGAACCCTGATATTCCTGCGCGAAAGCGGCAGCAAGCGTCACATTTTCAGGGTCGATTCCAAGGCGATTTTCCCAGGCCGTTTCAATCAGTTCCACCAGTGCCGCAGGGGCCTCGGGCGGATCCGAGCGGTCGCTGATTACCTCTTCAAGCTGTTCCATTTCCTGTTTAGCATTTCCCGATACCTCAGACAGTTTCGCCCTCACCATCCGAGCCGCGACCCCGCTGTCGTCCGGACCGGGCACCGCGCGCCGCAACAATATCTGCGCCATGTCGGTCATCCCGGCCTCGACCAGATAAGTTGCTGCGCGGGGGCCGAGATGGCTGCGCAAATGTGCGGGAAGCGCGAAGAAACCATTCAACATGGCCTCGATATTCGCGTCCTCAGACAGGTTCCTGTCGGCCAACAGGGCCCAAAACGCCACCAACCCATCGCAGGCTTGCTGACCCGCCACAACGATCGGAGTTGTCGATGATCGCTCATCGATCAAGACGGCGATGGCGAGCAATTCGGGGACCAGTTTTGCGCTGCTGGGGCCCAGTTCAAGGGTTGCGGCGGCTTCCGCTCCGAAGCCGAGATAGAGCTGTGCTTTGGCAAGCCGCCACGTCGCATCGTAATCAAGCCGGTCGAATTCACCGTAAATCCGCAGATGCATTTCACCGAGATTTGCATGGGTTGAAGCGTCACCCCAGTTGTCGATATCCAACCGGTCATCGTTCATGCATGCGGTTCGCCGAAGCTCTTCCGAGATGCCATCAAGGATGCCATCCAGATCACGGTCTATGACCGTGGTGGCCCGGATATTGACCGCCCGTTCATTCAGCGATCTTTGCAGATCTTGCAAGCGATCTGGACCTTGTTGCACACGGTGATCGGCGGTCGGTGCAAGAAGCCCTTGCGCGATCGCACGCTCCACCTGCGACTGGATCGCGGCACCCTCCAGCGCAACAACAGGCGCGGCAGATGCTTTGGGGGGGGCGTCTGCCAATCTCAACGGAGGCGGCAAGTGCGCGTTGATCTCGGCCTTGGCAGGAGGGTCGAACACAACCGGCAGATCGACCTGTTTTGCTTCTGATGGCCGCCCGGCCCGGATATCGAGCACCAATAGAGCGCCGCCCTCTTCAAAGGCGTTAACGACACATTCGCAGTTCAACCCAAGGATCAGCGGCTTGCCCGGTGCGGTTTGGGAGAGCTGTTTCAGTCGGTCTCGTCCGATTCGCGAATAGACCTTGCTGATATCGAAGAGGAAAGGAGACCCATCCAACTTTAATCGGGCCTCGTCACCGATTTGCACAAGGTCCCATTCCGCGCCTTTCGGTAGACCAACCGTCAGACGCGTGAAGCTGCCGTGGTCGCCGGATCTCACCACCAGCGGTTCGGCCAGCGCGCCACCAACCAAGAAGAAAACAGCCAGACCGCATGCGAAAGCCCGGATCATGCCGCCTCCTGCTTTATCGATTTGAGTGCCTCCTCAAGGTCGGCAAAGTCCGGCCGGTAATGCGCAGGTGTGTTCTGGCGGCCAACTTCGATACAGATGCTAGCCGCATGGTTGTGCAGATTTGCCACCAGAACCTCGCGGATCAGCTGATAGAAATGGCTGTCTTCTTCGACCACCGCTTTGACCTTTGCGGCAAAGGGTCCAACCAGGCCGTAGGCCAGAAAAACACCCAGAAACGTCCCGACAAGCGCGCCGCCGATCAGCTTGCCCAGAACTTCGGGCGGCTGATCGATCGAACCCATGGTCTTGATCACGCCCAACACGGCGGCAACAATGCCAAGGGCGGGCAGGCCATCGGCCATCGTCTGCAGGGCATGGCTTGAATGCAATGCGTGGTGCAGGTTGGCCTCCATGCGTTTTTCCAGGACTTCCTCGACTTGATGCGGATCGTCATAGTTCATCGAAGCTGAGCGGAGCGTGTCGCAGATAAGCGCGACCGCCTCTTTGTCGGCCTGAATTTTTGGGTATTTCGAGAACAGCGCTGATGATTGCGGGTCTTCTATATGTTGCTCAAGATCGACCGGGCTCTGCTTTGCGATCCGGATCAGGGCAAACAGCAGGCAGAGCAGCTCACGATAATCCTCGGGCTTCCATTTGACGCCCTTGAACACCTTACCGAGGTCCTGCAGCGTGTGTTTGATGCCGCCCTTGTCATTGCTGATCAGAAAGGCGCCGATCGCGGCACCGCCGATCATCATCATCTCGAACGGGAGCGATTTGAGGATGATGGTCATCTTGCCGCCCGCGGCAAGATACCCGCCAAAAACCATCGCGAATATGATGACGATCCCAAGAATACCAATCATGCGAAATCTCCGATCTTGTACATCTTGCGGGTCATTGCTTGGGAACGGATGTGTTGCGGCTGGCGAGGACCACGCTGATCGTATAGGCCGCCGTCGGGCTGAGCCCGGACATAACCTTAGCCGCTGATTCGGGCGTCATCCGGGCCAGAAAACCAGCCGCAAAGGCGGGATCCATTTCCTCGAATAGCGCTGCGGTCTCTTTCGGTTTCATATTCTCGTACACCTCGGTCAGAATGCCCAGATCACCTTCGGCGGCGCCGTCAGCCAGTGCCAGGGTCTGGCGCAACGCTTCTTCGGCTGCGGCGAGCTCGACCAACCTTGCCTCGATCGCGCGCTCTGCGATTTCCAATGCTTTGAGCCGATCCTCAAGCTGGGTTTCGCGTCGCGCGATTCGAATTTCACGCTCTTCAAATGCGGCAAGCACCGGTTGCAGTTGGGCCTCCGTCGCAAGCGTCGGAGCAGCCCTGGAAATGTGCCCATCTGTGCCTGACTCTTCTGTGGCGGTCTCGCGCGCGATAGCCGGGCCTGCATGCAGGCCGATTCGCACCATTGCTGAGCCGAGCAGGAACAGCGTGATGAGAAACAACGTCCCGACACGGGTGCGGCGGGGTTCGAGCCGTGGTTTAACGAAGGTCGTCACGGTGCGACCTCATCGATACCCTGCGCGCTGCGCTGAAACATAAGGCCCGGCGCAGGTGCCTTGTTGCCCTTCGCCGGGGGCGGCGATGCGGAGGGCTGAACCGGCGCCTCTTCGGCCGGTGCGACGTCCTGAAAAGACGCGATCAAAAGCTCCAGCCGATGCGCGACCGATTCGGATTTGCGGGTCAGCTCCTGCAGCTCGGCACCGGAGCTTCCGGCAGCGGCACGGGCCGCATCGACGGTTCTGGTCAGATCCTCGACCTGCGCGGACAGGACCGCGACCGCGCCCCCGACCCCCTTTTCAAGATCGCTGAACCGTTTCAGCCGTCGCGACAAAACGAAACAATAAAACCCTGCACCAAATGCACCGGCGGCCAGTAGAATATCGGCAAATACCTGCAACTGTCCCTCCTAGTTCAAGATGAATTCCATGACGAGCAGGTCCCGGACCCGCCCTTCTCCACTGACAATCGACAGACGCCGCAGCAGCTGTGCGCGCAGCCGCGGCAAAGCCAAGGGGTCCTGCAGTTCGGCAAGCGAAAGCGCCCTGAGATAGCTGTTCATCACGTTGACGATTCGCGGAATGATCGCTTCGACGTCGGTCTGGTACTTGGTTTCAACCTCGACCTGTGCGTGAAACCGCAAATGGCGCGTGCCGCGCTTGCTTTCGAGCGAAATGAGAACCGGGGGCAGGTCGACAAATGCGACCTTCACGTCCGCATAACCTTTTGACGCGCCTTCCGATTTTTCGACATGGGCCTGTTCCGGGTTCTTACCACCGAGCAACGGAACCTTCCCCGAGCTCGCCAGGAAAAAACCAGCGCCCGCGCCGGCAACAGCCAGCAGGACGGCCAGCACAAGTCCCATCTTTCCAGACTTCGGCGGCTCTTCGGCGTCTTCTGCGGTTGCGTCGGTCATAGGTCAGTTCCCGAATTGTTCGCAACAATCCATACCCGCTCAGGGACTAACCGAATGTTAAGCGCCACCCGCAATAACGGTGAACGAGCCAGACAGGATGTCGGCAAACGGAGGATAGAGTGCAGCAGATCGGAAGCGTCTGGGCGGGTCTCGACAAACGAAAGCAAATATTGGCGATTGCGGCCATTGTCGCTATGGCCGTCACCATTTTCGGGCTGGTCCGAATCAGCACAACGCCGTCAATGGCGCTGCTTTATGCCGATCTTGAAACCAGTGCGGCGGGCGAGGTGGTGCAGACCCTTGAACAAGAGGGCGTGCCTTATGAGGTCAAGGCAGGCGCGATCTATGTGCCGTCTGACAAGCGCGACCAGCTGCGCCTGACGCTGGCCAGCGAGGGCCTGCCTGCCACTGGCGGGCGTGGGTATGAACTGCTTGATTCGCTGAACGGATTCGGCACCACGTCGCGCATGTTCGACGCCGCGTATTGGCGCGCCAAAGAGGGCGAACTGGCCCGCACCATTGTCGCTGGGCCGCATGTCGCACAGGCGCGTGTACATATCGCCAACAATATGGGCGAGCCGTTCCGGCGCGATGCCAAGACGACGGCATCAGTGTTCATCACCTCGGCAAACGGCCAGGTCCAGCCCGGTCAGGCGGATGCGATTCGCTACCTTGTTGCCTCTGCGGTCAACGGACTGAATGTGGACGATGTCGCAGTGATCGACGCGGCGGGCGGGTTGATCGGAGAGGCCGAGACTGCCTCGCAGTCCGACGCCTCTGACGCCCGTGCCGACCGGTTGCGCGAACGCGTGTTGCGGCTGATCGAGGCGCGCGTTGGGCGCGGCAACGCGGTGGTCGAGGTCAGCGTTGATACGGTGACCGAACAGGAATCGGTGCGCGAACGACGCTTTGACCCAAACGGGCGTGTCGCCATCAGCACTGACCTTGAAGAGCGCTCGGACTCGGCTTCGAATCAATCGAATGACGTGACCGTTGCCTCGAACCTGCCGGACGGGGATGCCAACGGCGAAGATTCGTCCAAGTCGCTGGCCAATTCCACACGAGAGCGGGTGAATTACGAAGTGTCCGAGACCGAAACCGAAATCCTGCGGCTGCCCGGGGCAATCAAGCGGCTCAGCGTGGCAGTTCTGGTCAATGAAGCCGCTGCCACCGGCGCTGACGGGGTACCCAGCAGCGCGCCGCGGCCCGAGGATGAGCTTGAGGCGATGCGTGAACTTGTGGCCTCAGCCGTGGGTTTCGACGCTGAACGTGGCGACGTCATCACGATCAAGTCGATGCAGCTGCCGGTCCCTGCTCCCGAGGGGACCGAAGCGGTCGCGCCCTCCTTCCTGCAAGGCCTGGGGTTAAGGACGATGCCACTGATCCAGATGGCGTTCCTGTCCATGGTGCTGCTGGGGCTTGGTGCCTTTGTCATTCGCCCGATCCTGACCAGCAGTGCCGCCTTGCCGCCACCGCAACTGGCGCTGAGCCCCGATCCGGGCGCGCCGGGCACCGCCGATCTGCCCGCACTGACCGGAGAGGTCCATACCGCAGACGCGCCCACGGGAACGGCCCAGGCCGCGCTTGCACCGGCACAGGGTCACGCGGCTTCGACCTTGCCCACTCAGGCCGACAAACCGGTCGATCGCTTGCGCGAGCTGGTGGGCGACCGTCAGGATGAATCGGTCGAGATCCTGCGCAGCTGGCTGGAGGAAAGCCGGGGGAACGCCTGATGTCCATCGCTCATCTGCTCGAGGATTTCGACCAGAACCCGTCTCCTGAAGGGACGCCGCAATTGCTGACGCAGCAGCAGCTTGAGGACCTTCGCCGCGACGCGTTCGAACAGGGATACGCTGCCGGTCTGGAGGACGCGGATGCCGCGCAAACCTCTGAACAGAGACGCATTTCCGCCGATTTGATTCAGTCGTTACAGGACCTTGGCTTCACCTATCAGGAGGCGTTGCAACAGATGGTGGCGTCGCTGGAACCGATGTTCCAAAGCCTGATGGACACCGTCCTGCCCGATACCGTCGAGCGCAGCTTTGTCCACCGCATCGTCGCGCAATTGACGGAAATGGCGCGCGATCAGGCTGGACGGCCCGCGATAATAACCGTCCCGAGTGGCGCAGCCGAGGCGCTTGCGCCCGCGTTGGAGGCCGAGTTCTCATTTCCGGTCGAGATGATCGAAGACGCGTCGCTGCCCCCGGGCCAAGCCAGCCTGAGTATTGGCGGGGACGAGCGTGAGCTGGACTGCACCGCCCTGCTGGACGCCATTTCCGAAGCAACAGAAGCCTTTCTGCATCATGCAAAGACGGAGACGAAACATGGATGACACACAAAGCACCAAACCCGACTTCGCCGGGCCGTTCACCTCGGTCCCGGTCGAGATCACGGTGTCAGTCGGGCGCGCGCGCCCGTTGGTACGCGACCTGATCGGGCTGGGCGAGAACGCCATTCTGACTCTCGACAAACGGGTCGAAGACCCGGTGGAACTGTTTGTCGGCGACCAACTGGTCGCGCGCGGCCAACTCGAAGAGCTGGAGGGCGATCAGGACGGGCGGCTGGCAGTCAGGCTGATCGAGATCGTCACCGTCCCGGATGGCAAGGAATGACAGCACGCAACCTACTGGCGCTGACCCTTCTGTTCGGGACTCTGATGGCAGGCCCGGCGGCGGCGCAGGAAATCTCGGTCTCGCTGGGCGAGGGCGGGTCGGTCTCGGGGCGCACGATCCAGCTGATCCTGCTGATCACGGTGCTCAGCATCGCACCGGGTCTCGCGATCATGATCACCTGTTTTCCATTTTTGGTCACCGTACTGGCGATCCTGCGGCAGGGCATCGGGCTGCAGCAATCGCCGCCCAATATGCTGATCGTCAGCCTGGCCCTGTTTCTGACCTATTTTGTGATGGAGCCGGTGTTCACCGACGCCTGGCAATACGGCATCCAACCCCTGATCGACGAACAGATCGAGGTTGAGCCTGCCCTGCAACGCGCCATCGACCCGTTCCGCGGTTTCATGGCGGCGCGGATCGACCCCGATACATTTCAGACGCTGGCCGCCCTCAGACCCGGAGAGGTCGGAGATGCGCCGACTCCCGAGGCTTCGTTGTCGGTCCTGATCCCCTCTTTCATGCTGTCCGAGATTGCCCGTGCCTTTCAGATCGGCTTTCTGGTTTTCATGCCGTTTCTGATTATCGATCTGGTGGTGGCGGCTGTGCTGATGTCGATGGGGATGATGATGGTGCCCCCGGCCTCGGTCGCGCTGCCTTTCAAGCTGGCCTTCTTTGTTGTGGCCGATGGCTGGTCGCTGATCGCCGCGGCGCTGGTCCGCAGCTACGCGTCTTAGGGCACGGGTCGCAATGTGCCGCGTTCGACAACATGGCAATCGAAAAGCCGGGCCTCGGGCAGTGGCGTGCCGCCTTCGGCAAGGGTTGCGACAAGCTCTATCGAAGCGGCGATGATCTCGGGGAAGGGGTTGTGGATCGTGGTCAGGTTGATGTTGGCCCAGGCGGCCATTTTCATGTCGTTCAGACCCAGCAAACCGATGTCCTCGGGCACCCGCAGCCCCGCGCCCTGCAGCGCGGCCAACGCGCCGATGGACAGCACGTCGTCGCCACAGAAATAGGCCTGGGCCAAATCCCCTGCCAGCAAGCCCCGCATACCGTCGAGCCCCGCATCAAAGGAATAGTTCTCGGCAAAGCTGGAAGTGACAGACACGCCCGAGTGTGCCTCGATCTCTTGCAGGAACCCCTTCTCGCGGTCGATGGTCGATGTCGCCTCCGCAGGACCGCCAAGAAACCCGATCTCGGTATATCCCCGCGCGATCAGGGTTCGCGCCGCAAGCTGCCCGGCAGCGATATTGTCGATCCCCAGAATGTCCACAGAAGGTGCTCTGGTATGGCGGCCAAAGGAATGCACCACCGGCAGGCCGGCCTCGCGAAAAGCGGTGGCAAAACCGGGCGGCAGCGTCGAAGAGGCCACGATCACGCCATCGACCGAATATTGGCGCAGCATGCGCACCGAAGCCTCGGGGTCGGTTTCATCGGTCAGGTTGACCAGCAATGGCCGCAGCCCCCGGTCCTGCAAGCCGCGCGTGAACAGGTCAAAGACTTCGAGAAAGATCGGGTTGTGGAAGTTGTTCGAGACCAGGCCGATCATCTTGGTCCGGCCCGTGGTCAGGGATGAAGCCAACGCGTTTGGGCTAAAGCCCAGATCCGACGCGGCCTTCATCACCCTGTTGCGGGTCTTGGCGGACACCGAGGCACCCTCGGTAAAGGTGCGCGACACTGCCGAGCGCGACACGCCCGCAAGTTCCGCAACATCTTTGAGCGTGACGGCCATGGTCCCTAACCTTCGGGCGTTTCTTCATCGTCGGGTGAGGTTTGGCGCAAGGCACAGATAGTCGAAACCGCCGGGTAAGCGATGCTCCAGAAAAGCGCGGATTGCGCCAGGCCGAACAGGCCCCATCCGGTCACCAGAGCTTTCGCCGGAACCCGGATCCAGGTCGGCTCAGAGAGCGTATCCTCGGGGTCCAAATGCGCGCTCATGCCACTCCTTCATATTCTGCGCCGGTCTTGGCGCCGGTGATGTAGCTGACCACGTCTTCGCCGGTGAAGCTCTCGTTCTTGATGTCGAGATTGGCGCAGATACGGCCCCGGCGGAACACGATGATCCGGTCCACCAGATCAAAGACCTGCCGCATGTTGTGGCTGACCAGGATCAACGGCTCGCCCGCTTTCTTGAGGGTGCGGACGATGTTTTCCACCTGCGCGGTCTCCTGAACGCCAAGTGCTGCGGTCGGTTCGTCCATGATCGTCAGCTTGGAATGGAAACTGGCCGTGCGCGCGATCGCCACACATTGGCGCTGACCACCCGACATGTTCTGGATGGTGTTGCGGATGTTGGGGATTTTGACGCCGGTCTTTTCCAGCGCGGCCATCGTATCGGCACGCATCGATTTGTAATCCAGCCGCCGGAACGGGCCCAGCCAGTTCCACATGGTCTTTTCGCGACCCAGGAACAGGTTGTCAGGCACGTCCAGATGGTCGGCCAGGGCCAGTGTCTGGAACACGGTTTCGATGCCGGCTTCGCGGGCCTCGAGCGGGCCTTTGAAATCGACTTCGTGACCGTCGAAGATGACGGTGCCGCGCGTGCGCTGTTCGACCCCGGTGATCTGGCGGACAAAGGTGGATTTGCCCGCCCCGTTGTCGCCCATGATCGCCACATGTTCGCCCTTCTTGAGGATGAAATTGGCGTCTTCCAGAGCGTGCACACCACCGTAGTGTTTGGTCAGGCCACGCGTTTCAAGGATGATGTCACCCATGTCGTGGAGCTTTACTTCACTCATCAGTTCCTCCTCCTATGCCTTGGCCGTGGCGCTTTTCTGGCGCCATTGGTCAAGAACCACGGCGCTGATGATGATCGCTCCCATGGCCATCAGCTGATAAAACGCATCGAGCTTGATATAGGTAAAACCGGACTGGATCACGCCGAACACCATGGCCCCCAGAACGGTCCCGATGATCGAGCCACGCCCGCCGGTCAGGCTGACCCCGCCGATCACCGCCATGGCAATCGCGAACAGTTCATAGAACTGGCCCATGCCGGTCTGCGCGGTCAGGTTCTTGGAGCTGAGGATGATCGCGGCAAAGGCGGCCAGCATGCTTGCGATCATGTAAACCATGACCTTGTGGCGACGCACATTGATGCCGGACATCCGCGCCGCAGCCTCGTTCGAGCCGATGGCATAGGTGTGTTTGCCATAGACGGTGAATTTCAACACGATGTGGAACAGAAACGCCAGCAGCAGGAACCATACCACCGGCATCATGCCGGACCCAAGCCAGGCATAGCTTTCGGTGGGGAAGGACACGGGCTGACCGCGGGTCCACCACTGCGCGATACCGCGGCAGATCAGGAACATGCCCAGCGTGGCGATGAAGGGCGGAATGCCGGTGAACGCGATCAGCGAGCCGTTTATGATCCCTATGAACGCGCCGAAACATAACCCCACGATCACGGGTATGAGCACTGGCAGGTCAAAGGCCCAGGCTCCGAACACCGCCTTGGGGTTCAGTTGGCCGTTGACCAGTTCGGTCTGCGCGAAGGACATCACGATCATCGCCGTTGCACCCACAAGCGGCCCCGAGGACAGGTCGATCCCGCCCGAGATGATCACCTGCGTGACCCCCAGCGCGATGATCCCGATAATCGACACCTGCAGGATGATGATCTTGATCCGGGCGATGTTCAGGATGGTGCCGTCGCGGTTGGTGTTGAAATCAAACAGCATGCTTTGACCGCGCATATACGGAAGCAGCTGACCAAGCGCCTCGAAGATGAGGATGATAATGATCAGAGCGAAGAGAATATTCACTTCGCCCGGCCAGGACCGTTTGGACTTGTCGTACTTCAGTCCACCTACGCCGTGGGATTCTTCAGCCATCTGGTGCTCCCCGATTGAATCAGTGATGCTGCGGTTGGGTCGTGTCAGGACAGAGCGGCCACGCGCCGCTCTGTCCGGTCTTGGGCAGTCGGATCAGTTCCGCGCCAGGAAGTCGGCGACGTTGTCCGGTGTCACCAGCTTGAACGGAATATAGACTTTCTGATCCAGGTCCTCGCCACGGGCGAGCGCCAGAGCGGCATCAACCGAGCCTGCACCCTGACCATGCGCGTCCTGGAACACGGTCACGTCCAGATCACCGGCC
This sequence comes from Ruegeria spongiae, assembly GCF_023502395.1. Taxonomy (GTDB): domain Bacteria; phylum Pseudomonadota; class Alphaproteobacteria; order Rhodobacterales; family Rhodobacteraceae; genus Ruegeria_C; species Ruegeria_C spongiae. Next base: position 18,571 of record NZ_JAMFMB010000019.1, read on the forward strand.
TGCATCGCAACCAGCGCGTCCTGGGTGGCGTCCACACCGCCGACCTGTACGTCAGCCATGTCGATGCCCGAGGCCTTCATCGCCTGGATCGCCCCGATTGCCATTTCGTCGTTGTTGGCGATGACAAAATCAAAATCCTCGCCCGAGGACAGCCAGTTGGTCATGAGATCCTGCGCCTTGTCGCGCGACCATTCGGCGGTCTGCTCGTCGATGATTTCCATGAAGCTGCACATGTCCATGCCAACCACGTCATGTATGTCCTTGGTCCGCTGCACGGCTGCCTGATTGGACAGCTGCCCCATCAACACATAGCCTTTGGCCCCGCCAGCTTTGCCCGCCGCGCGCAGGTTGCGACAGACCTGGAAGGATTCCAGCGTACCGGATTCGATCTCGTTGGACGCAACGAAAGCCTGATTTTCAGGCAATGTGTCGACGTTGGCAGGCTCGCGGTTGACATAGACCAGCGGCACACCGGCGGATTCAGCGGCTTGGGTCATCGCCTGCGTCGCCGAAGTATCGACCGCATTCACGATGATCGCGTCAACGCCGGAAGCGATGAAGTTGTTGATCTGGTCCAGTTGCTTGGCCACGTCGTCAGTGGCATCCTCGACCTGCAGGTCCACACCATCCAGCGACGCCGCGTGTTCGGTCATACCGTTGCGCATGACGGTCAGGAAGTTGTCGTCAAACCGCGCGATGCTGGCCCCGATGGTCTCGGCCATCGCGGATGTGCTCATCAGAGCGGCGAGGCCGGTGGCTAATAGTACTTTTTTCATGAGTTTCTCCCTGGGATCGTGCCCGGCGCACAATTCGTTGATACCGGGACCTCAATTCGAGGCGATGTGACCACCACACCCATCAAGCCGCCCACCGGGCCAGATGTGATGTGATGAACTCTTTTGAGCGGGCCAGCGCATCCGCGGGCCGGGTCATTTGGTGAATTTCCGGGGCAAACGCCTCGAACGAGACCGCGCCGTCATAGCCCGCCGCGCGCAGCGTTTGCAGTTGGTCGAGATTGCCCAGACGGTCACCCGCATCGACGAGGACACGATGCGCGTCGGTCATCTGATCCGCTGTCGGAGCCGGGTCCGTAACGCCCGAGACATGCACCAGCGCGGTCACATCGGCATGGACGGTATCCTCGCCCGCCAGATGATGGTGGAACGTGTCATGCACGAGCCCGAGGCAGGCAGGCCGGTTCATGTCATCCAGAACCGACACGACATCCGCCTTGAAGCGCAGCGTGCTGTTGGCAAATCCCAGCGGTTCGATCAGCCCGATCAACCCGTGATCCTCGAGCGGTGGCAGCAGCACCTCCAGCGCCGCGCGCAAGGTGTGGCGCTGGTCTGCACGCGGGGATTGCGCATCCGCCACAAACGGGATCAGCGCGATGCCTTCGGCACCACAGGCCACGGCGGTCTGCATCAGGGCCAGGGTATCTGTCAGCTGAGCTGCTGGTTCAACGTTGAACGCCTTGACCTCGGCCAGCGCCAGGATGCGCAGGTTGGCCGCGCGGGCAGCGGCGCCGATATCCTCGGGGGCTTCACCCTGAAACAACGGGCCATCCAGATCGTTGCGGAACTCGACACCGACGCAGCCCAGACCCGCAGCCATAGCCAGCAGGTCCCGCGCATTCAGGCGCGGCGCAGTCATATGGTTCAGGCCAAATTGCATCATCGCTGACCGACTCCTCCCTCCGGCGCCATTTACTGTAGCGGCAATAATCATTTTTGCAACCGGTTGCAGAAAATTCCCGAAACACAAGAAAATATCACATTCCGTGTGGATAAATACGGGAAATTCCACGGAAATCGCGGGGTTTTGCCTGCTTCAGGGGCCTAGCAAGCGCAAATGAGCGGGTGTCGCCTGCTCAGCTCTGGGCCAGCCACCACCGCTCGGCGATGCGCAGATCCCCGAGCGTGGCGCTCTGACTGATCGCGGCGGGAGGAGTTATCTGGGATGTGAAGGCGATCTGCATGTTATCAACGGAAGGATGGCAGCGATAGTCGCCACGTGCCCTGATCGCCTCGGCCAGGGGCAGCACCGTGATGCCGACAAAACCGTCGCACAAGGCTTCGGCGCGCACCGCGGGATCGGGGATTACGATGATCTCGACCACATCGGCCCAGCCTGCATGGCCCTGACGGTGGTGGTCGGCAACACGGGTGGCGCGGAAATGCCGGTCCTCGCGCGCCGAGGTCACACGATAGCAACTCGTCCCGACCGCACTGGCCAGCGATAGGTCCGAATGTCCGTCGGGCGCGATCAGGTAGCTGTCACCGGCCAGCAGCAAGGGCAGGTCCGGCACGGCCCGTGCCATCTCCAGCCGCAGGCGGGTTTCGCTGACCGGATGCGCCGAGGCCAGATGCGGCAGATGCGCGAGCGCGGCGATCACGTCCGTGGCCCGCAGCGGCGCACCGTTGTGAAACCGCACGCCGGGTTTCAGATCAAAGGTCCAGATGCGGGCCTCGGCGTCGCTTTCCCATGCGGTTGCCAGTTCCGCGCGCAAGGCGCCGTCCGGGCCGATCTCTGTCAGCGTTTCGGAAACCGCACGCCGCGCGATCACGCCCAGCGCATCGCCCTCGCGCGGAACCGCAATACGCAGGGCACCGCCCGTGCGGGGTCCGGCCTGAGCCGACAATCCGGTCGCCGCCAGCAGGGCCGCAGCGGCACCAGAGGCAAAAAGTGCACGGCGATCCAGACGCGTCATTCCTCCTGCTCCGCGATACGGTCCATGATGCGAACCAGTTCAGCGCTGATCCCCGGTTCCGACAGGGCATGGCCCGCGTTGCGCACCATCTTTAGCTGGCAATTGGGCCAGCGCTCGCTCAGCTTCCAGGCCGACACAGGCGGGCAGATCATGTCATAACGACCCTGCACGATGTGGCCCGGAATATGTGCGATCCGGTCCATATTGGCCAGGATCTGCCCGTCTTGCTCAAGAAACCCCTCATTCATGAAATAGTGGTTTTCCAGCCGGGCAAAGGCGCGCGCGTAATCGCCGGGGCTTTCTCCGGTCGAACCGTTTGAATGGATCGAGGCCAGCGCGTTTTCCCAGGCCGACCAGGCGCGGCCATAGCGGGTCTCTTCCTGCAGGTTGCCGGAAAACAGGCGACGGTGATAGGCTGCGATCATGTCGCCGCGCTCATCCTCGGGGATCAGCGCCGAGAACCGCGCCCAGGGTTCGGGCCAGAATTTTCCCGCGCCGCCGCCATAGAACCAGTCCAGTTCGGCCCGCGTCATCAGGAACACGCCGCGCAGGATCAGATGCGCGACCCGATCCGGATGCGTCTGCGCATAGATCAGCGCCAGCGTCGCGCCCCAGCTGCCACCAAAAACGGCCCAGCTGTCGATCTCAAGCTGACGGCGAATCACTTCGATATCCGCCACCAGATGCGCGGTCGTATTATCCTGGACGGACGCATGCGGGCGCGAGCGGCCACAGCCGCGCTGGTCGAACAGAATCACCCGGTATACAGCCGGGTCGAAATAGCGCCGCATCGCTGGGCTGCACCCGCCGCCCGGTCCGCCATGCAGCACCACAACCGGTTTGCCATCGGGATTTCCGCATTGTTCCACATAGATACGGTGACCCTGGCCCACATCTATCATTCGCTGATCAAACGGGTCGATCGGCGGATAAAGATACTGAACTGCGCGCTTTTGGTCGGGATACTTGTCCATTACCGCCCTATATAGTGCTCAAGCGGTAAAAGAGCATACGGAGACGGGAATGCAAGTCTATCAATCCACCGTTGACCCGGCAGAAATTGCCAAATTCGAGGCGATGGCAGCGGAATGGTGGGATCCTGCGGGGAAATTCAAGCCTCTGCACATGCTCAACCCCTGCCGACTGGACTATATCACCGGACAGATCGCTGCCGAATTCGACCGCGACCTGACTGATTCGACCCCTTTTGCCGGGCTGCGCCTGCTTGATATCGGTTGTGGCGGCGGCTTGCTCAGTGAACCGATGGCGCGGTTGGGGGCGGATGTGGTCGGTGCCGATGCCGCCGAAGGCAACATCCCCGTCGCACAAGTGCATGCCGAGCAAGCTGGGCTGAGCATCGATTACCGCCACACCACCGCCGAGGCGCTGGCTGATGCCGGTGAACAGTTCGATGTGGTTCTGAACATGGAGGTGGTCGAGCATGTGGCCGACCCGCTGAGCTATCTGACCGCGACCCAGCGACTGTTGCGGCCCGGTGGGCTGCAAATTTGCTCGACGCTCAACCGCAATCCGAAATCCTATGCGATGGCGATTTTCGGGGCCGAGGTGGTGATGCGCTGGCTGCCGCGCGGCACCCATGAATGGTCCAAATTCATCACTCCGGGCGAATTGTTCGACCTGCTGCGGCAGGCCGGTCTGGACCCGGTGGACCGCAAGGGTTTCGTGTTCAACCCGCTGCTCTGGTCCTGGTCGGTCTCGGCAAGTGATCTGAGCGTCAACTACGTGACCGCCAGCGTCAAACCCGGCTGAGCCTAATCGTTTTCCAGCTTCAACCGCAGATCGCGCAGCACCGGCAGAACGTTGCGCACCCGCTCGGCGCCCAGATCGTCGACAAAGGCGTTGATGAGCGGCGTAATGGACGAGATCGCCTGATCCCGCGCGCGCCGGCCCGAGGGGCTGATCGCCACCATCTTGCGCCGCGCATCGTCCCAATCGGGACGGATATGCACGTATCCGGCCCATTCCAGCTTGGCCAGCGTGTTGGTGATGGCGCCCCGGGTCACGTGAAAGGTGCTGGCCAATTGAGCGGGCGTGCGCTCGTCCCCCACGAAAACCAGGTGGTTGAGCAGCGAGAAATGCGAGATTTCCATCCCTTTGGGCAACACCCGGCTGAGCCGGTTGCGCAGCAACTGGTCCGCCGTGAGAATTTCGCTGAACAGCGAAGCCGCAAGAGAGTTTGTATCGTCAGTCATTCCGGATCTGGGTCAGGGGCCATCGAAATGGCGCAAATGGGTGAGTGAGGGCACTTTCAGGCGCGCCTCTGCCACAGAACTAACATCCAGATCGAAAATGTGAATGCCTGGATCGGTGCCTGCGTCGATCAGCACCTCTCCCCAGGGTGAAACCGCCAGGCTGTGGCCATGGGTTGTTCGCTGCCTGCCCCGGCTGGTCGGATGCGTCCCGGTCTGGGCGGGCGCCAGAACATAGCAGCCGGTCTCGATCGCGCGGGCGCGCAGCAGCGATTGCCAATGCGCGGGGCCCGTGACGGGCGAGAACGCCGACGGAACGGTCAGGACCTGTGCCCCGGCCTGCGCCAATGCAGCATAGAGGTGGGGAAAGCGCAGGTCGTAGCAGATACTCAACCCCAGCTTGCCGAACGGCATATCAGCCACGACCGCGCGTGTGCCGGGTCGGTATGTCGCCGATTCGCGGTATGTCTCGGTCTCGGAAACCTGCACGTCGAACATGTGGATCTTGTCATAACGCGCCACGACCGCCCCATCCGGGTCGATCAGGACGGACCGGTTGGCAAAGCGGCCATCCGCGTCACGTGTCTTGAGCGCGAGCGAGCCGATCAGCAGCCAGACCCCCAGGTCGGCGGCCTGCTGGCGCAGGGCAGCCAGCGTGGGGTCATCCTCATCGGTGCGCAGAACCGCCCGTTGATGGGTGGTGCTGGTCGACAGGCAATTGGTAACCTCAGGCGTCAGGATGAACTCCGCCCCCTGCCGCGCCGCGTCAGCCAGCCGTTCGCGGACCATGCCGAGATTGGCGGCGGGGTCATCCGAGGACGTGATCTGCAGCAGCGCGGTGCGCATCAGGCGGCAAGCAAGCTGTCGAGCTTGCCCGCACGGTCAAGGGCATACAACTCGTCACAGCCGCCGACATGGATGTCACCGATGAAAATCTGCGGCACCGTACGTCCGCCACCTGCGCGCTTGATCATCTCAGGTTTGCGCGCGGGGTCCCGCAGCACATCGATTTCGTCGAAACGCGCGCCCTTCTGGGTCAGCAGCCGCTTGGCGGCGTGGCAAAAACCGCAGAGCGGCGACGTGTAGATTTCAACCGGTTTCATATCCTGTTCCCTTGATGTCGCGGCAATCTACGGGGAACTAGGCATCCTTGGCAACGCGCGCCAGTGTCAGCACGAAAATATGATTTGCACCGGCGCTCAGGCAGGCCTCTGTGCAGGCGGTCAGGGTCGCGCCCGAAGTCATCACATCATCCACCAACACCACGTCGCGCCCCGCGAGGCCCGCTGCATGGCTGGGGTTCACGCGAATGGCGTCTGTCAACAACGCGGCGCGCTCTTCACGTGTCTTGCCATCCAGTTTCGGGGTGGCGCGGGTGCGCAGCAACATATCCGGGCAGGTCGGCAGGTCTTTCAGGCCCGCTACATGCGTGGCCAGCAGCGCGGATTGATTGTACCGCCGCCTGAGCAGGCGTGACCAGTGCAGCGGTACCGGGATCACCAGCCGGTCCGGCTGCAGTATCCGCCCGGCAGCCTGCACCATCCACCTCGCCGCAGGTCGGGCCAGATCGGGCCGGTCGCCGTGTTTTAACGCCAGGATCATCTTGCGCGCCCGGCCCGTATAGGTCAGTGCGGCGCGCCCGTCCTGCCAGGGGCGCGACATCTGCATGCAGTCGTCGCATTCAATGCGATGGCCATCCACCTCGCCGGGCAGCGGCAACCCGCAGCTTTCGCAGATGGTGCCGGTGATCAGCGGCGTATCGCGCCAACACGGACCACAAAGCCCAAAATCGCTGGTCACCAGCTCTCCGCAGCTGACGCAACGGGGCGGATAGATCATCTCGACCGCGGTTTGAATTCCTGCCCACATGGGTTATCTGCGCGCCATGAGACTGCCACTCTCCGATACTCCGGTCCTGTTCGACCGCTCTGCCCTGCGCCACCGCCGCCAGCGGGCGCGCGCCGATGCGCTGTTTCTGCACGAGGCGGCGCTGGACGAGGTGCAGGATCGCCTGTCGCTGGTTAAGAGAGTGTTTACGGATATCGACATCGTGACGCCCTTTCCCGCGATCTGGCAGGCCACCTTTCCGCAGGCGCGGATCATCGAAGATGACGAGGTTCTGGACCTGCCGATGGGGGCAAGCGATCTGGTGATCCATGCGATGACCCTGCATCAGGCCAATGATCCGGTCGGTCAGATCATCCAATGCCGCCGCGCACTCAAACCCGACGGGCTGTTCCTGTGCGTCTGCCTGGGCGGCCAGACCCTGCATGAACTGCGCGCAACCCTTGCCCAGGCCGAGATCGAGGCGCGCGGCGGGCTCAGCCCGCGCATCGCGCCTATGGCCGAGATTCGTGACCTCGGTGCACTGCTGCAGCGTGCCGGGCTTGCGCTGCCGGTGGCGGATAGCTTCGCCCTGACCGCAGCCTATCGCGATCTGCCGCATCTGATGCAGGATCTGCGCGCCATGGGTGAGACCAATATCCTGTCTGCCCGCGACCGCCATTTCACCCGACGTTCTTTGTTTGAGAAGGCAAACAGGCTCTATTCCGACCATTTCGCCCAGCCCGACCAGAGACTACCCGCCACATTCGAGGTCATGTGCCTGACCGGCTGGGCACCCGACGACAGCCAGCCGAAACCGCTGCGCCCCGGCTCTGCCACCACACGGCTGGCCGAGGCGCTGGGCACGGGTGAGACAAAACTGCCCGATTGACGCCAGCAACATTCCATTTATCTGCAAAGACAACCTTCGAAAGTCAGGACGCCTCAGATGCTAGACGCCACTCAGCCCGCTGCCCGCCCGCAACACGCCCCGGCAGATCATCCGCCGATCCGCATAGGCAAGGTGGGCATCCTGCTGGCCAATCTGGGGACGCCTGACAACTACACCTATTGGCCGATGCGGCGCTATCTGAACGAGTTCCTCTCGGATCAGCGGGTGATCGATTACCCGGCGTGGAAATGGCAGCCGCTGCTGCAATTGATCATCCTGACGAAACGGCCCTTCACCTCGGGCGCGGCGTATAAGTCGATCTGGAACCATGACCGTGGCGAAAGCCCGCTGATGACGATCACCAAGGACCAGACCGCCAAGATGTCCGAGGCGCTGCACGCGCGCTATGGCAACCGGGTGATGGTCGATTTCTGCATGCGCTATGGAAATCCGTCGACCAAATCGAAAGTCCGCGCAATGGTCGAGGCCGGATGCGACCGCATCCTGTTCTTCCCGCTCTATCCGCATTACGCCGGGGCCACATCGGCCACCGCAAACGATCAGTTCTTTCGCGCGCTGATGGACGAGACCTGGCAACCCTCAAGCCGGACGGTTCCCGCCTATTTTGACGAACCAGCTTATATCGACGCGCTCGCCCAGTCGATCGAAACGGCCTATGCCAAGCTCGACGACCGGCCCGATATCCTCGTGTGTTCCTATCACGGGATGCCAGAGCGCTACTTGCAGCAGGGTGACCCGTATCACTGCCAATGTGTGAAAACCACGCGCCTGCTTAAGGAGCGTCTGGGCTGGCAGGACACCGATATCGTCTCGACCTTTCAGTCCCGGTTCGGGCCTGAAGAGTGGCTGAAACCCTATACCGTGGATCACGTGGCCGAGTTGGCGCGGCAGGGCAAAAAGAAGATCGCCGTCTGCGCCCCCGCCTTTTCGGCCGATTGCATCGAGACGCTGGAAGAGATCAACGAAGAGATCAAGGAGAGCTTTGAAGAGGCCGGAGGCGAGGCTTTTACCTACATTCCCTGTCTCAATGATGATGCCGCCCATATCGCGGCCCTGTCAAAAGTGGTCGGGGACAATCTGAAAGGCTGGCTGGAGTAGTTGCGCAAAAGAAAAAGGCGGGGCAAATGCCACCGCCTTTTCCAGGTTTCTTATCGTCAGCTTAGCTTGCTGCGATAGCCGCGCCCGCAACGACCAGCAGGATCAGCGGCAGCCAGATGCCACCCGACGAACCTTGGGTCTCTTCAACGATGACCGGCGGCTCAACAACGGGCTCTTCCAGGTTACCGGCAAATGCGGTCGAAGCTGCAGCAGTCAGAGCAGCGGCGAGAACGAGTTTCTTCATATTAACCTCCAGAATGCGTGCGATTCGGTATTTCCAAACCGCACTGCCAAGACTTACCTCGTGGGGTTTTCTAAGCAACTATAAGCTGGGATTGCAAATGGTTGTTGCCCATTCTCCGCCTTTGAGCCGCCAAATGTCGTCAAATAAGCAACACTTGCGTGCCCACGTTGGTCATCGCGAAAAGCTCGGCGATGTGTTCGTTATAAAGCCCGATACAGCCATTGGACGACCGACGACCGATTTTGCGCGTATCGTGAGTGCCGTGGATACGGTAGTATTTCCAGCCAAGATAAAGCGCATGGGTGCCCAGCGGGTTGTCCGGCCCTGCTGGAATGAAATCGGGCCATTCCGGGTTGCGCTTCTTCATCGACGGCGTTGGCGCCCAGGTGGGTCCCTCAACCTTGCGGATCACGCTTGTACGCCCGCGCCGGGTCATATCCTCGGTCAACGGCACGGAAGACGGATAAAGCTTGTAGGTGGCCTGATCGTCGGACCAGTAGTGCAGCGCGCGCGACTGGGTATCCACCAGAATCGCCCCGTTTCTGGTATTCGAGAAATAAGGCTGCCAGCTCAGCGCGCGAAAGCTTGAGATGTTGCGATCAACCGCCGCTTCCTCTTCCGGGGCGGGCCGCAGGGGATCGCCCGGGATGTATTGCGCAACCGCCGGCGTCGCCAGAACCGATGCCGCGCCGACAAGAAAGCCGCGCCGTGTCTGGGGTGTAATGCACTTCCGCTTCATAGCCTTGGACCTCAATTCAGAACAAATGAACTTGCCCGGCATGATATTGCCGGAAAGCCGCAGTCGCAAATCAATCCGCATCTCTTGGGCGGTGTGTTGCACACGCGCATTTGCACCTTTGCGCGGCGCGCTGTATCTGCCGGTAAAGAAACGGCTCAAGGTGACAGTATGTTGCGTCTAGTTTTGCTTGTCGGGTTGGTGCTTGGGGCTTTGGCGGCCTGCACGCCCTCATATGAGAATAACGGTTCCGGCAAGGTGTACCGAATCAGGGGTGACGAATCGAAAGTCCAGTTCCGGATGCTTGATTCGGTCAATTCCCTGCGCTCTGCCGCCGGATTGTCGACGGTACAGCTGAATGCGCAGCTCAACGCCGCCGCCGCGACCCATTCGCGGGACATGTCGGTTCAAAACCGACCCTGGCATTTCGGCTCGGACGGATCGTCACCCCTGGATCGCGCGCAGCGGGCCGGATTTTATGGCCCGTTCCTGGGCGAGGCGATCTCGGAATCCTATGAGACCGAACTGGAAACCCTGTCGGCCTGGATGGGACAGCCGGGCACCCGCTCGGTCATCATGGACACGCAGGCCCGCAACATGGGGTTTTCGTGGTTTCAGGAAAACAATGGCAAGATCTGGTGGACGCTGGAGATGGGTGGCTGATCAGCCTGCCAGCGCTGCGATGCCATAACGCAACAACCTGATGCCCGCCGCCGTGACCCATAGCGGCGGCGGGTGTCGTTGGATCAGCTTTTGCCCTTCCACGGCACCAGTACACGTTCCGCCCAGCGCATCAGCATGTCGATGCCAAAACCGATGACACCGATCAGGATGATGCCCATGATCACGATATCGGTGTTCTGAAACTTCGAGGCGACCATGATCATCATGCCCGCGCCCTTTTCGGCGGCGACCAGTTCGGCGGCCACGACCGTGCCCCAGCACACTCCCATCGCAACCCGCGCGCCGGTAAAGATTTCAGGCAACGAGTTCGGGATGATGACATAGCGCATCAACTGGGCTTTCGACGCACCCAGCGAATAGGCGGCATGCACCTTCGAGATATTGACGCCGGACACGCCCGAACGGGCGGCAATGGCCATGATCCAGAGCGCAGCAAGGAACAGCAAGATGATCTTGCCGCCCTCACCGATCCCGGCCCAGATGATCACCAGCGGGATCAACGCCAGTGGGGGCACCGGGCGCATGAATTCGACGATCGGGTCGAACCAGCCCCGGAACCAATTGGACAGGCCCATCGCATAGCCCAGCGGAATGCCAACCAGCGCGCCCAGCGCAAAACCCACGACAACCCGCATCAGCGAATAGCCCAGGTGTTCCCACAGGGTAAAGTTGCGGAAGCCCTCGCTGGCGATCTCACCCATACGGGTAAAGACGTTCTCGGGGGCGGGCAGCCAGATCGGCTCCATCTGCCAACCCTTGTCCGGGTCGATGTTCAGCGTACCGCGCTGCGACATCACCACGCGACCGAAATCGGTCGCAACCTCGCCACCCGGCGCGATGGGCTGGCCGTTCACTGCAACGATCCTGGCCCCCTCGTCGCGCCCGATCTCGTCATTCTGGTCGAGCCGGGCCAGTTTGCTGCGATAGGCGGCGATGGCCACACTGTCATCCTTGGCAAACCCCTCGCCGGGCGCCACTTCGGGCGCATCGGCAGGTTCACCGGACGGATGGACCAGAAGTGTCACCGTGGCATCGTCGCGCTGGCCGTCAGCGGTTTCGACCGTATAGGTGAAGGTGCCGTCGCCCGTGAACGGCCCCGGCGCATGCAGGAAGCCCGGCAACAACACCGATCCGGTAAACGCGCCCCACAGCACAATAATGGCGATGATCGAGATGATCGAGGCCTTGCGATCGGACACAACCGCGCTTTCGTCCCCGAAAGTCACCGTTTTCAACGAGGTGAAATCCTGGCGCTGCGTGCCCGCCGTGACCAGCTTCACCACGAAGTAGGCAGCGACGAACATTGCGACATATATGAGAATGGGGATCATTGTGCCGCCTCCGTCCGTCCCATGATTTCTTCTTCCATATCCCAGATCATGCCCAGGATTTCTTCGCGGTTCTTTGCAAATTCCGGGTGTTTCTTGACCTCGCGCAGGTCCTGATCCACGCCCATATCCGCGAAGTGCAGCTGGTATTCCTTGTGGATGCGCCCCGGACGCGGCGCCATCACCAGCAATCGCTCACCCAGCAGCAGCGCCTCTTCCACCGAGTGGGTGATCAAGATGATGGTCTTGCCGGTCTCTTTCCAGAGCTTGAGCACCAGCGACTGCATCTTTTCGCGGGTCAGCGCATCCAGCGCGCCCAGCGGTTCATCCATCAGGATGACATCGGGATCATTGGCCAGACAGCGCGCCAGCGCCACGCGCTGCTGCATGCCGCCCGACAACTCGTAAATTGCCTTTTCCTTGAACTCCTGCAGGCCGACAACCTCAAGCAGGTGATCGACCTCGCCGCGATAGTCCGCCTCGCGCTGCCCCTTCATGCGGGGACCAAAGCTGACATTGTCGCGCACGCTCATCCATTCGAACAATGCGCCTTGCTGGAACACCATGCCCCTTTCGGCATCCGGCCCGGTGACCGTGTGCCCGTTCATCACGATCTGACCTTCGGTCGGGGCCAGAAAACCGGCGACGATGTTCAGCAGCGTTGTCTTGCCGCAACCCGACGGCCCCGGCACGCTCATCAACTCGCCTTCATTGAGATGCAGCGACACGTCCTTGAGCGCCTGAACGGAGCCACCGTTCGGCAGGTCAAACCGCATCGAGATCTTTTCAATTGAAAGTCCGGACATGCTCCGCCTTTCCCTTCTGCATGATTTGAGGGTTTTGACCTATCCCCAGAGGGCGTCTCGGCGGTTCACCTGAACCGCTTACGGACGCAATGCCCGAGAGCGACGGGGAACCGCCGCTCTCGGCTGGTGCTCACATGCCGTTTGCCGTCGTCAAAGGCCCGGCGTTCACGGTGCCCTCATACGAGTCGAGCGCGCTGCCAATGCTGCCCGACGTCACAAAGACATCTGCCACGCCTTTCATGAAGTCCTGCGCACCGCCGCCAAGCCACTTGTCACCCAGTTGGTCTTCGACACTGGGAAAGGTGAAGGTCGCGATGGTTGCCTGGGTGTCCGCTTTCTCTCATCCGGCGCAGGGCCCCGCCCCAGCCACATGCCATATCGACCGAGCCCTGCGACAGGGCGGCCGCACCCTCGGCGGGCGCCATATCCACAACGTCAAGACTGTCCAGCGGAACACCGAAATGCGCCATCTGGCTCAGGAAACCATAATGCGCCGCCGTGCCCAGCGGTACGGCAACTTTCTTGCCCGCCAGTTCACCGGCGGTTTCCTTGTCGATCTCATGCGCGGCCGCAACAACGCAGTTATCATTCTCGGAATAGCTGACTGCCAACTCCACGATCTGGATGTCCTGACCCGCGCTTGCGGCAACCACATAAGGCGGCACGCCCTGTTTGACCGAGATCTGCACGTCACCCGACGCCATTGCCGCGCTCATTGCCGTGCCGGTGTCAAAGCGGGACCGGATGGGCAGAGCCGCCGAAAGCTTGATCGTCACCAAATGTGCCACCATCATGGATGTACTGACACGGGCCCGCCATCCGATGGTCTTTTTCGAAATTGTCAACGCCACCCAGTTCGTCAAATGCTCGTGCCATCGGATTCTGGCCGTCCTGCAAAACGAAGAGCTGGTCGAATATGACAAGGAAAGCCGCACCTACAAGACCGGGCAGCGGCTCCATCGCTGGGCCCGCGCCGCCTGGAATCGCTCGGATCTGCAGCAGGTGGCGGCGGTTCCGATAACGGCGCTCAGTGAAGAAACAAATATGAATACGGCGCTGATCGTGCTGGATCACCACGAGATCCTGTATCTCAGAACGTCGAATTTCGACGCCGTGCGTTATGCTCCCCACGCCGGAGACCGCGCGCCGCTGCATTGTACGGCGGCGGGCAAGGTGCTTCTGGCACATATGTCAGAGGCGCAGTGGCAGGCCTATATCCAGTCTGCGTCGCTGGAAAAATACACCGAGTACACCCATACCTCAACCGAAGCGCTTGCCGCTGAGCTGCCGAAAGTGCGTGAAGCGGGCTACGCCACCGCGATCCGTGAGGAATTTCTTCAGGTCATGGGCATGTCGATCCCGATCTGGAACGATCAGAACAAAGTGGCCGCCTGCCTGTCGCTGTGGACGCTTACGGCCAGTTTCGACCCTGACAGTTTCGTCGCCCATGCACCACGCCTGCAGGAGGTGGCGCGCGGGGTATCGAACCGGATCGGCGGCGCTGTCCCCACCTGACCCTGTCAGCGTCTACATGGTCTCGATACAGTGACGCCGAAACGCCCGCTTCAGCATGTCCAGCTCAGCGCGCAACAGATCGACCTCGGCGTGCAGAGTGTCCGACGCAGCCTCGCCTGCGATCAGCGCGAAATCACCAAGTTTGACACCCGTGGTACGGTCGAAGATCACAAAGCTCTGAACCCCGTCGGCAATCGCCTGCCGTGGTATGGTGATCCGCAGGTCCCAACCCTCGCCATCTGCCTCGGTCAGTTCGACGGTTTCGACCGGCTCGTCTTGATGCGTCACCCCGATCTCGGGGGGGTGTTCCGTTGTCGCGCCGGTCAGACGGCCTTCCCAAACGCCGTTGCGCAGCCGGAATTTGGTGAGTGTCAGCTCGCTCATGCGGTCCCCTTACAATGCGGCGCGGCGGACCCGGCACAGGGTCAGGTCGCGGATAACGACCTGATTGAAATCGGGCGCCTCAAAGATCAGGTCGAGCCAGATCTTCTCGATGCGTTTTTCGTTCAGACGGGAATAGGCGAGGTCGAACTCCACCATCACATCCTCATCGCCCAGCGGCAGTTCGCGCACGATCTGTTCGGTATTGGGACCGTGGCGGATGTTCAGACGGGCGAAGATCTCGATCGGTTTTTCCGAGGTGATCTCGATATCGACCCGTATCAGATGCCCGCGCGACAGGCCGTCGGCCGCCTCGGGTGGAAAATCCACCACCAGCGACAGAAACGAGCCTTCGAATTGCAGGACATCCATGCGCATTCCGTAAGGCGCCAGATCCGCCTCGCGCAGGTTGCGGCATTGCCGGAGCGTCAGTTCGGATTGGACGCAGTCGTGAAACAGCGTCACCTCATCGCCCAGTGCGGTCCGGTTCGGGGCCCAGGATACCCCGGGCACCGGCAATGGTCCGCGCCACAGCTCTGGCCGCCAGGACCAGTCGGTGCCATGCGGCTTGGGAAAGAACGAGGACCCGATCGCGGGCAGCGCCAACCGCCCGTCGGCGGCATGGATCAGCCGGTCAAGCTGAGTACGCAATTCACGTGCCTGAGCGCGCTGCTGGCGCAGGGTGGGCAAATCGGTATCGTCCGATTGCTGCGCCACCAGGCGCCAGTGCCGCAGCGCGCGCATTTGGAACAACCGATCCAGAACCCTGCTCATCTTCCGTCCGCCGTTGGTGACGTGTGTTGCCCATCTGTTTAGCGAAAGGAGGCCCGCCAGATAAACCCACTAACGTCCGCACAATGGCTTTTTTCCGGGCTGAGGGCAGATCAGCCCGGACCGGACGTGGCGTTTGCGCTGGCCGCGCGGGTCCGCCGGGCCAGTTCCGACAACAGGCGCGCGCCGCGATCGCCCAGCATCGGGCTGCCTTCTTCGGCGTAAAGCGCCAATGCAACAACATGGCCGTTCGCCGCGAACCCCGAGCGCCAGACCTGCTTGCTGGCGCCACGCACCCGGTGGCTTGTCTCGTCGAAGCGGATAACCGGCATGCCGCCATAATTGCGTGTGGCCGAGGGTTTCGCCGGGGCGGCAGACCGGGTGATGGCCTGGGCGTCGGGCTGAACGGCATCGGCGCGCGCTTGGGTGGTTACCGTGATCAGGGCCAGCCCCTGCGCATTCTTGCCCGCGCCTGTGCCCAGCGCTTCGCAGCGGGCCAGCAGGGCAAAGCTGTTGCTATTGCCATTCCCGATCGAGCGCTGTTCGACGCAATAGCCGCGCGGCGCGCGGAGCACGATATCGCCGCCCGCCAACACGACGGATCGGGGCAGCGCCTGATTCTGCTGCGGTGCGGCAAGCTCGTCGCAACCGGCAAGCAGGGCCAGCGCGAGGGCGGCGATACGGACCTTAGAGGTCCATGTATTCATGCTTTTCAGCCTTGCCGCCGGGGTGGGTCACCGCGCCCTTGTAAGTCTCGCCGACAAGCTGCGCGTATTTCCACAGCGCGCCCGAGGCATAGATCGTCTCGCGCGGGCCGGACCATGCCGCCTTGCGCGCGGCAAGCTCATCGTCGCTGAGGTCGACCGTGATCGCGCCTTCCATGGCGTTGAGCGTGATCATGTCGCCGTTCTGCAGCAGGGCGATGGGGCCGCCATGAGCCGCCTCTGGTCCGACATGACCGACGCAGAAGCCGCGCGTCGCGCCCGAGAAGCGACCATCGGTGATCAGCGCCACCTTCTTGCCCATGCCCTGACCGGACAGCGCCGCCGTGGTCGCCAGCATCTCGCGCATGCCGGGACCGCCTGACGGGCCTTCGTTGCGGATGACGAACACGTCGCCTTCCGCGTATTCGCGTTTCTGCACCGCATCAAAGGCGTCCTGTTCACATTCGAACACCCGCGCCGGGCCGGTGAAGCTGAGTTGTTCCTCGCTCATGCCCGCGATCTTCACGATGGCGCCTTCGGGGGCCAGATTGCCTTTCAGGCCAACAACACCACCCGTGGTCGAGAGCGGGGTTTCCACCGGATGGATGACTCGCCCATCTGCGGCGCGGTCGATCTTCTCCAGTTCCTCGCCCATGGAATAACCCGAGGCAGTCATGCAATCCTCGTGCAGCAACCCGGCCTTGCTGAGCTCTTTCATCACCGCTGGCACACCGCCCGCCTCATAGAGGTCTTTGGCCACGAACTGCCCGCCGGGCTTGAGGTCAACGAAATAGGGCGTGTCGCGGAAGATTTCACAGACATCTTCCAGATAGAAATCGATCCCCGCCTCATGCGCCATGGCAGGCAGGTGCAGACCGGCATTGGTCGACCCGCCGGTGCAGGCCACGATCCGCGCGGCGTTTTCCAGCGACTTGAGCGTCACGATATCGCGGGCGCGGATGTTCTTTTCGATCAGGTTCATTACCGCCTCACCCGAGGCCTCGGCATATTGGTCGCGGCTCTCGTAGGGGGCTGGCGCACCGGACGAGTTGAACAGCGCCAGACCGATCGCCTCGGACACGCAGGCCATGGTGTTGGCAGTAAACTGGCCGCCGCAGGCCCCGGCGCTGGGACAGGCGACCTGTTCCAGCTTTTCCAGCTCGCAGGTGGTCATGTTGCCCGCCTGATGCTGGCCGACCGCCTCGAACACGTCCTGAACGGTAACATCCTTGCCTTCCAGACGGCCCGGCAGGATCGAACCACCATAGATGAAGACCGACGGCACGTTCAGCCGGATCATCGCCATCATCATCCCCGGCAACGACTTGTCGCAGCCCGCCAGACCAACGATGGCGTCATAGCAATGGCCGCGCATGGTCAGCTCGACCGTGTCGGCAATCGCCTCGCGCGAGGCAAGTGACGAGCGCATGCCCTCGTGCCCCATGGCGATGCCGTCGGTCACGGTGATGGTGGTGAACTCGCGCGGGGTGCCGCTGGCGGCCTTGACGCCAAGCTTGACCGCCTGCGCCTGACGGCTGAGCGCGATGTTGCAGGGCGCGGCCTCGTTCCAGCAGGTGGCGACGCCGATCAGCGGCTGATGAATTTCGTCCTCGCTGATACCCATCGCATAAAGGTAGGACCGGTGCGGCGCGCGCTCTGGCCCCTCGGTCACATGGCGGCTGGGCAATTTGGACTTGTCGAACTTGCGCTTGAGCATGGCTGGACTCCCGGAAGAATGGTTCAGATGGCAATAGCCCCCTGCCGCGGGCGACACAAGTGGCATGGAAATCCATTGATCCCCGCGTCTTGTAATCCACCGGGCCAGTGCTTACCGTCCGTCATCCGGTGACAGTGGGATTTCCGCGCCGTGCCGTGGACGTTTTTACCTGAAACAAGGGACGGGTGATGGAACCCACACTGTTTTCATTCATCTGGAAGCATTCGAAACGGCAGCAGCTTTATCTGCTGATGCTGACGGTGATCTCGTTCCCGTTCCTCTATGCCTCGCTGGAACTGCCCAAGCGCATCATCAACGATGCCATTGGCGCTACGACGGGTGTGATCAATCTATGGGGATTCGACCTGACGCAAGTGCAGTATCTGCTGGTGCTGTGTTTTGCGTTTCTGGCCACGGTGATCGCCAGCGGTTTCATGAAAATGCGTATCAACACGAAGAAGGGCGTGTTGTCGGAACGGATGCTGCGGCGGCTGCGCTATCAGCTGATCAGCCGCATGATGCGCTTTCCGCGACCCTATTTTGCCACCACCAGCCAGGGCGAGCTGGTCTCGATGATCACCTCCGAGGCCGAACCGATGGGCGGGTTGATGGGCGATGCGGTGGCGCAGCCGGTGTTCCAGCTGGGGCAAATGCTGACCATCGTGACCTTCCTGTTCATGCAGAGCGTCTGGTTCGGGCTGGCCTCGATCGCGCTGATCCCGCTGCAGGCCTGGCTGATCCCGATGCTGCAGCGCCAGATCAACCTGCTGAACAAGGACCGCATCCAGCAGGTCCGCCGCCTGTCATCAGAGATCGGCGAAAGCGCAGCCGGTATCTCGGACCTGCGCGCCAATGGTGGCTGGCGCTACCGAATGGCGATTTTCACCAACCGGCTGGGCAAGCTGTTCGATATCCGGTTCAGGATTTATCAGAAGAAATTCTTCATGAAGTTCCTGAACAATCTGATCACTCAGATGACGCCGTTCCTCTTCTACTCGGCGGGCGGCTATCTGGCGATCAAGGGAGAGATTACGGTGGGCGCGCTGGTGGCAGCCCTTGCCGCCTACAAGGACCTGTCCAGCCCGTGGAAAGAGCTGCTGACCTATTACAACCAGGTGCAGGACATGTCACTGCGCTGGGAGATCGTGACCGAGCGGTTTGCCCCGCGCAACATGATCCCGTCCAAGCTGTTCGACGGCGAACCGGCGGATATTCCCCACCTGACCGGCGCGATCGAGATGCGCAACGTGACGGTGCGCGATCAGGACGGCAACACCATCCTCGAAGACGTCAACATGACCATCCCGCCCGGCGCGCGGGTGGCGGTCCGGTCAAGTCGGCAATCCGAACGCAGCGCCATCGCGCAACTGCTGACCCGCGAGATGCTACCGACCCATGGGGATGTCCTCCTCTCCGGGCATAATGTGAAAGAGCTGCATCAGTCGGTGATTGCCGCGCGCGTAGGATACGCCCATTCGCGCCCCTATCTGTTTGACGGCACGCTGGGTGACAACCTGCTGATGCCGCTGCGGACCAAACCGCAACATGATGCGGACCATGAACATCCGCGCCCACCCGACCGGCGGCAGGCAGAGGCGCTCCGCGCGGGCAATAGCGGCGATTCGCTGGATGAGAACTGGCTTGATCCAAGCCTTGCCGGCCTGCCTGATGGCGAGGGCATCCGCGACTGGTGGTTCCAGCTGGTCGAGGCGATGGGGATCGACGAATTCATGCTGCGCCGCACCTTGCGGTCCCGGCTCGACCCGGACCTGCATCGCGTGCTTGCCCGCGATGTCGTGGCTCTGCGCGGCAAGGTCCGCGAGGCCATCGCGGCACGCGGGCTGGAGGATCTGGTCAACCGCTTCGACCGCGAGACGTTCAACCCGTCGGTGGCCATCAGCGGCAACCTTCTCTTTGCCGAGCCGACCGGTGATCTGCAGGCCGAGGCGCTTGTCAAAAACGGTGAATTCATCGCGATGATGGAAGAGCTTGGTCTCGATGACGAGGCCGTGATGATCGCCACCACGGTGATTGACGACCTGCGGCAGACCTTTGGCCGCGATGGCATTGACCACCCGCTGTTCCAGCGTCTGGGGCTGGATGAGGACATCTACCGCCGATTGCTCGACATTGCCGAGCGCCGCGAAGAGGATGGCGATCAGGCCCTGAGCGACGACGAAGAAGCCTTGCTGGTGGCGGTGCCCTTCCTGCTGACCGCCGAACAGATCGGCCCCAGCTTTTCGGACGCGTTCAAGGACAAGATCCTCGCCATGCGCCGCGCCCATGCCGACCGGCTGACCGAGGCCTCGCATGGCATGTTCGAGACCATCCGCGAGGACCGCTACCTGCCCCGTTTGAGTGTCGCCGAAAACGCGCTGTTCGGGCGGGTGTCGCAGATGGCGGGCGCGCGCGCCGAAGAGATCGAGGATGTGGTCGCCGAGGTGTTGACCGAGGCCGGGCTGCGCCGCCGCCTGGCGGCAATCATCTACGACCTGCCTTCGGGATTGGGCGGCAACAGTCTGCCCACCGTGTTCCAGGAACGAACCGCCTTTTCCCGGGCGGGCATCAAGCGCCCCGATATCCTGATCCTCGACAAGGCGCTGGCCAGCCACGATTCCCAGAGCCGGTTGCGCACCCGGCAACGCCTGCGCGAATTGCTCCCGAAATCGATCATGATCTTCATGGAAGACAGCTTTGCCCACCCCGAGGCCTATGACCTGTTCATCGAAATCGAAAACGGTCGCATCGACGGTGTGGCGGGGGTTCAGATGGACGGTCTGGACGAGAGCGGTGCGGCGGATCTGAGCCGCAAGCTCAACATCATCGCGGGAACCGACCTGTTCGGCAACCTGAACGCCCGCAACCAGAAGCTTCTGGCCTATTCGGCGCAATGGTACGAGGTCGGGGCAGGGCAGACGATCTTTGCCGCCGGGCAGCAGGCCGATGCCGCCTATCTCTGTGTCGAGGGCAGCGCCCTGCTGCGCTGGCCCGGCCAAGAGGACGACGCCCGCATCATAAGCGAGATCGAACCCGGCCGCCTGATCGGCGACCTGTCGATCATCATGCGCCGGACCCGGAGCATGAATCTGGTGGCGCAGGAGGACAGCAAGTTTCTCAGGATCGGCGGCGAGGAACTCCGTGCGGTGATCGAAAGCGATGCCGAGGTGGCCGTGCAATTGCTGGAAACCGTCTCGGGCTATCTGATGGGGGCCGGAGAGCGTATTCAGGACATCATAAACAGCGGTTATGATCCCGATCTTAGGAACATGCCCGACGTGATGCGCACAGATGCAGGTGACCCACGCAATGATTGACACGCCCTACGCCGCGCATGAGGCCCTCGTGGCCCCCTGCCGCCCCCGGCAGGCGCTCTGGCGCATGCTGCTGGGGTTGGTGATCGTGTCGGTGACGCTGTTTGTCGGCTACACTGTGGTCTGGCGAGCGCTGGCGGCGGGATCGCATGAGCTTGCCATGTCCTTCATCACCGGCGATTCTGCAGCCGGGCTGCTGATGCTGCTCGCCAGCTTCGGCTTCATGACGCTTGGCGTCACGCTGGCAGTGCGCCAGTTGCAGCGCCGCAGCCTGCAAAGCGTGACCGGAGACCTGCGCCTGATGATCCGGCAGTTCTGGCAGGTGTTCAGGCTGTTGGTTCTGATGATGCTGGCGGTCTTTGTGTTGCCGCCTTACAGCTTCGGCGCGCCGCTGACGCCGAATCTGACGTTCGGTGCCTGGCTGTTCCTGCTTCCCCTGTCGCTGTTGGCGGTGCTGATCCAGGTCAGCGCCGAGGAAATCCTGTTTCGCGGGTACCTGCAGCAATCCCTTGCCGCGCGGTTCCGCAGCCCGCTGATCTGGATGCTGCTGCCCTCGATCCTGTTCGCTTTCGGCCATTATTCACCAGAACAGGCGGGAGAGAATGCCCTGCTTGTCGTTGCGTTGACCGGGATCTTCGGGTTGCTGATGGCCGATATCACGGCGCGGGCGGGTACGCTGGGCCCCGCCATCGCGCTGCATTTCACCAACAATGTCGTGGCGTTGCTGATCGTGGGCTTCCCTGACATGCTCAGCGGGCTGGCGCTTTACCTCACGCCGTTCGACATGTCGGATACCGGCGCGCTGCGTTTGTGGCTGCTTGTGGACCTGGTCATGATGGTCTGCGCCTGGCTTGTGGCGCGCATTGGGTTGCGTCGCTGATTGCAATTTCGGGCACGGCGTCTTATCTGGGCGCGTGCATGTTCGACCTGAGGTTCCTGAATGAACTGGATCACCAACTATGTCCGGCCCCGGATCAACTCGATCTTTTCGCGCCGGGAGATGCCCGAGAACCTCTGGCATAAATGCAAAGAATGCGGAACCATGCTGTTCCATCGCGAGCTCAGCGACAATCTGAACGTCTGCACCAATTGCGACCACCACATGGCGATCACCCCACGCGAGCGGTTCACCGCGCTGTTTGATGGCGGTGTCTTTACCGACGTGGCGGTGCCCGAGCCCAAAGCCGATCCGCTGCAGTTCCGCGATCAGAAGAAATATCCCGACCGTATGAAGGCGGCGCAGAAAGCCACCGGCGAGAAAGAGGCGATGCTGGTCGCCAGAGGAGAGATCGGCCGCACGCCGATCATTGCCGCCGCCCAGGATTTCTCGTTCATGGGCGGGTCGATGGGGATGTATGTGGGCAATGCCATCATCGCTGCCGCGCAGGAGGCGGTGAGGCTGAAGCGCCCGCTGATCCTGTTTTCCGCCGCTGGCGGCGCGCGCATGCAGGAAGGCATCCTGTCGCTGATGCAGATGCCCCGCACCACCGTCGCGGTCGAGATGCTGAAAGAGGCGGGCCTGCCCTATATCGTGGTTCTGACCCATCCGACCACCGGCGGCGTCACCGCGTCTTATGCGATGCTGGGCGATGTGCATATCTCGGAACCCAACGCGCTGATCTGCTTTGCCGGGCCGCGCGTGATCGAACAGACCATCCGCGAGAAGCTGCCCGAAGGCTTTCAGCGCGCCGAATACCTGCTGGATCACGGCATGCTGGACCGGGTGACGAAACGGACCGAGATGCGCGATGAGTTGATCACCATCACCCGGATGCTGATGAACCAGCCGCCTGCGGTGCGCGGCGATCTGCCTGCGCCCGAACCAGAGGCGGAGGCCACCAAAGCGCCCGTTG
This sequence comes from Ruegeria spongiae, assembly GCF_023502395.1. GTDB lineage: Bacteria > Pseudomonadota > Alphaproteobacteria > Rhodobacterales > Rhodobacteraceae > Ruegeria_C > Ruegeria_C spongiae. The sequence goes on from NZ_JAMFMB010000019.1 coordinate 41,376, forward strand.
AAAAGGCACCGGCCAAGAAATGAACGCGGCACAATCCGACATCATCCTTGAGAGGATGATGGCGCTGCACCCCAAGATCATCGACCTGACGCTGGACCGGGTCTGGCACCTGCTTGCCGCGCTGGACAACCCGCAGCACAGGCTGCCGCCGGTCATCCATATCGCAGGAACCAATGGCAAGGGCTCAACCCTTGCGATGATCCGCGCCGGGCTGGAAGGGGCCGGGCTGCGCGCCCATGCCTATACCTCGCCGCACCTGGCGCGGTTTCACGAACGAATCCGCCTGGCCGGAACACTGATTTCCGAACCCGACCTGACGGCGGTTCTCGATGAATGTTACGCCGCCAACGATGGCGCCTCGATCACCTATTTCGAGATCACGACCATCGCCGGGCTGCTCGCTTTCTCGCGGGTTCCGGCGGATTACACCCTGCTCGAAGTGGGTCTGGGCGGCCGGCTGGACGCCACCAACGTGATCGACCATCCGGCGCTTTGTGTCATAACGCCGATCTCGGTCGATCATGAGCAGTTCCTTGGCGACACGATCACCAAGATCGCAACCGAGAAGGCCGGGATCATCAAGCGCGGCGTGCCGGTCATCGTCGGCCCGCAGCCTGAAGAGGCAATGGAGGTTATCGAGGCCACCGCTGCCCGACTCGGCGCGCCGATGCTCGCCTATGGTCAGCACTGGCATGCATATGAAGAACGCGAGCGGTTGATCTATCAGGACGAAACCGGGCTGCGTGACCTGCCGCTGCCGACTCTGCTGGGCGCGCATCAGGTTCAGAATTCCGGTGCGGCGCTGGCGGTTCTGCGTCACCTGAACCTGGGCGACGCCGCCTATGAGGCTGCCGTGACTCGCGCCGAATGGCCAGCGCGCATGCAGCGCCTCAGGACCGGCCCGCTGGTTGACAGCGCGCCCGAGGCCGAGCTCTGGCTTGATGGCGGTCACAATGCTGCCGCTGGCCATGCGCTGTCCGACCTGCTTGCACGGCTTCCGAAACGACCCACGCATATGATCTGCGGCATGCTCAACACCAAGGATGTCACTGGCTACCTGTGCCCGCTGGCGGTGCAGGCCGACAGCCTGACCGCCGTGTCGATCCCGGGCGAGGCCAACACGCTGCCCGCCGCTGAGACCGCTGCCGCCGCGCAATCGGTTGGCCTGGCTGCGAGTACTGCAGATAGTGCTGCCGCCGCGCTGCAAGCGATCACACGGACCGACCCCCAGGCCCGCGTACTGATATGCGGTTCGCTCTATCTGGCGGGTCATATCCTGCGCGAGAACGGCTGAACCCTTCTCTCGATTCTCCTGAGAATTTGGGGGTCCCCGCCGGAGAGGAGGGGGGTTCTCTCCGACGGGGTAGGCCAGACCGGGTGTAGCTGCTGTGTCTGGCCCGCAGCGGGAATTACCGGACTAGAAGCCCGGCAGATCCTGCCGCAGCATCAAGGCGTGACCCGGAACAGAAATATTATCCCGGAAACTGATGGGGCGGGATCTGGGGGATAGATCCGGTGCCCCGACGCCTTGAAGCGTTCTGATGTCATTGCCTGCAAAAATTGCAGAACTGCTTTGCGAAACGCCAGCTAAGCTGGCGCCACTGCCAAGTTGAACGTCGGTCGCGACTGCGTCATGCCTGTTGCGTCGCGTTGCACAGGTAAATCCGCCGTAACTGGCAGATGCCCGAACCTTCGTCACTTTATTTAGGGCCGATCGGCCGGAAGTCACGCGCCAGCCACCTTCGCAACGCAGGTGCGAAGAGAGCCGTATTGACGGCGTGTTTTCCGTTACCTCGAACATGTCTGCCCCATTTTGCGCGTTTAGCGCTAGCTTGAAGTCCCTTTGGACGCTGAATCACCTGCGTCGCAAGTCCAAATACATTGATGACCGTATCATATCACACGGTGAGCGGAAATGCGCCTACGCAATTGCAGGTTGCTGGCAAAATTTGGCGCGAAACTGGACTTTAGTAAGCTTCGCCGCCCCTGTGACGCGGGAATTCTCCTTGCACAATGCGGTTTGCGCCGATTTCCCCGAACACCCTGGCGAGCGTGATGATACGAGCCCATCCAAAGTCTATCGTCGCAAATGGCATTGAGAAACAGTCGAAATGCCCCGCAATTCAGTAATACCCGTATCAGGCGATTCGCTCGGCGGATCGAACCGGCAGATTTTCTGTATTGACCAAAACCAGAAGGCGCATGCCGCCCATTTCCATCACGGGTCCCATATCGGACAGCGCGGTCAGTACCGCGTGCGCATCTGATAGCCCTGATGAAAGGTCATGCGCACAAAGGTCACAGGCTCGGACCGGAACCAGGTCGTCCGTTCCATCTGAAACAGCGGCGTGCCCGTTGGGACGGCAAGAAATTCGCTCAGGCTTGCGCTTGCGGGCACCGCTGAAAACGCCACTTCCGCGTCCGAGAACGGAACCTCGGCCAACAGCCATTCGTTGGGGCCCACCGAAAGGAAGTCAGCCTCGATCACATGCGGAACAGCCTGGACATTGATCCAGCGTTCCTCGAACTGGAAAGGCCGGTCGTCAGCGAAGTGCATACAGCACAGATGCAGGACTTGCCCGGGGTCGGTCAGCCCGATCTTGGCCTGCAGCCAGGGCGGACAGGCCATCAGGTCCCGGCTGACCAGCGAATAGCGATAGGCGGCGTTCATCTCTTCGACGGTTTGGCGGACGACCGCTATTTCCAGCTTCGCCTGTTTGGTCGGGCTGAGAGCAACCCGCGTACCGCTCTTGCGCTTCCGGTCGACGATGCCGCGCTCGGCCAGTTCGCGCAGAGCGCGGTTAACGGTTGCACGCGCACAGCCAAATTCGGCGGCCAGCTCAAGCTCGGTCGGCAGAACCGTTCCTTGAGGCCAGCGCCTGTTCTGGATGCGTGCAACAACCTCGTCGCGTATGTCCTGATAACTGATGGTTTTGCGATCAGCCATTTCGCCCCCTGCGCATAAATCCGGGCATAATGATATTATGCCTATGTTTTACAAGAAAGAGCCGAACCGCGCCGATGGGTCAGATCCTGTCCATCAGTGTTGTCATGGCTTCCCTGTACTTGCTGAGGACCGCATCGCGCGCGACATGTCGCCCGCCCCGCACCTGATGCCGCCCGGCGGACCAGAGGTCGGTGACAACGTGGTCCTTGGCGGCAAAACACAAACCATCCAGAAGCTGTTCGTCACTCAGCGCCATCAGGGCCGGGTCGGTGCTGTCAACGGCCACCAGATCAGCAAGCTTGCCGGTCGCAATCTCACCGCTGTCGCGGCCCAGCGCCTGCGCGCCTCCCACCGCCGCAGACAGGTAGAGATGTGCCCCGACCGACCCTGCGCCCGGCACCATCACGTTGCGGCTGTGGTCCCGCAGGCGCTGGGAGTATTCCAGTGTCCGCAATTCTTCGGTCAGCGAGATGCAGACATTCGAATCCGACCCGATGCCAAATCGCCCGCCTGCCTGCATGAATGTCGGGCCATTGAACGGTCCGTCGCCCAGATTGGCCTCGGTCACCGGACACAGGCCCGCAACCGCGCCGGAGCGCGCCATCGCGATCGTTTCTGCTTCGGTCATGTGGGTGGCATGGATCAGGCACCACCGGTCATCAACGGGTGCGTTTTGCAGCAGCCAGTCGACCGGTCTAGACCCCAGCCATTGCCGGATATCTTCGACCTCCTTGAGCTGTTCCGCGATATGGATATGGATCGGTTGAGCGTCGTGCGAGGCCAGCAGATTGGCCAGATCCTCGGGGCAGGTTGCGCGCAGCGAGTGCGGGGCGATGCCGACGCAGGTATCGGCAGGCAGCGCCCGAGAGGCCGTTCGCGCCTGGGACACCAGGTCGAGATAGGCGCCGACATCATTGCCGAACCTTCTCTGCCCCGGCCCCAGTTCGTCCTGCCCTGCCCCGCCATAGCTGTAGAGCACCGGCAAATGGGTCAGCCCGATCCCGGTCTGCGCAGCGGCGGCAAAGACACGTTGGCTAAGCTCGCTGACCGCGTCATAGGGCGTGCCATCGGGCTGGTGATGGACATAGTGAAACTCACCGACCGAGGCATAGCCTGCCTCCTGCATCTCCAGAAAGACCAGCGCGGCGATAGCCTCATACTGCTCGGGCGTGAAATGGGTGACGAACCGGTACATCATCTCGCGCCAGGTCCAGAAACTGTCGCGATCCGCCGCGCGTGTCTCGGTCATCCCGGCCATGGCACGCTGGAAGCTGTGCGAGTGCAGGTTCGCCAGCGCGGGCAGCAACGTATCGACATGCGCATCACCGGGTTGGGGTGCGGCACCGACCTCGAGTGTAACGATGCGCATATCCTCAACACAGATGCGCACATCCCGACACCATTCAGAGCCTAATAAGGCGCGTTGCGCATATATCGCCTGCATTTGGCCTCCAATTATGACTAGACATAACATTCTTAACCGCATACCTTACAACGTGCAAGCTTCCACAGAGGATTCCCGTGACCAACAAGCGCATCCTGACCGGCCTTCATGCCGCAACGATGAGTGCGGGCGACGCCCCTTATGGTCTGATCGAACTGGCGGCGATCGCCATTGAGGGCGATCAGATCGCGTGGGTCGGACCCGCAAGCGCGGTGCCCGGCGACTTTGGCGACTGGCCCCGCGATGATCTGGGTGGGCGGCTGGTCACGCCGGGATTGATCGATTGCCATACCCATCTGGTTTTCGGCGGCAATCGCGCCCGCGAGTTCGAGATGCGCCTGAACGGGGCCAGCTACGAAGAGGTCGCGCGCGCCGGTGGTGGAATCGTCTCAACCGTCAGTGACACGCGCACGGCGTCGCTGGAGACGCTGATCGCACAGGCTCTGCCCCGGCTGGACGCGCTGACCGCCGAAGGGGTCACCACGGTTGAGGTCAAATCCGGCTATGGGCTGGATCGAGAGACCGAGCTCAACATGCTGCGCGCCGCCCGTGCATTGCAACGCGTACGCCCGGTGACGATCAAGACCAGCTTTCTGGGCGCCCATGCGACACCACCCGAGTACAAATCCCGCGAAGACGCCTATATTGATGAGGTCTGCATCCCGACGCTGCGCGCCGCAGGTGATGAAGGGCTGGTGGATGCCGTGGATGGGTTCTGCGAAAACATCGCCTTTGACACGGATCAGATCGACCGGGTGTTCCGCGTGGCGGCAGAGCTTGGCCTGCCGGTCAAACTGCATGCCGAGCAATTGTCCCATCTGGGCGGCACGCAACTGGCAACCCGCTACAACGCCCTGTCGGCGGATCATCTGGAATATGCGACCGAAGCGGATGCGCGTGCAATGGCAGCTTCGGGCACTGTCGCGGTGATCCTGCCGGGGGCGTTCTATACACTGCGTGAGGTGCAGCAACCGCCGATCGAGGCGTTCCGCGCCCATCACGTTCCGATGGCGCTGGCCAGCGATTGCAATCCGGGATCATCGCCGCTGACCTCACTGCTGCTGACCATGAACATGGGCTGCACCCTGTTCCGCATGACGCCCGAAGAGGCACTGGCCGGTGTCACATGCAATGCCGCGCAAGCGCTGGGGCTGCCGGATCGGGGCCGGATCGCGCCGGGCCTGCGCGCCGATCTGGCGGTCTGGGATGTCGAAACACCGGCAGAGCTGTCCTATCGCATCGGTTTCAACCCGCTTCACGCCCGTATCCTCGCAGGTCGCCCATGATTGTTCTGACACCCGGCACCACCACGCTCGACACGCTGGAAACCCTTTTTCGAGATGGAACCCCGGCGCAGCTGGACCGGGCCGCCAGACCAGCCATCGACGCCGCCGCCGACATGGTGGCGCAGGCCGCAGCCGGATCAGAGGCGGTCTATGGCGTCAATACCGGGTTCGGCAAGCTGGCCTCGACCCGGATCGCGCCCGAGGACACCGCCCTTTTGCAACGCAACCTGATCCTGTCACATTGCTGCGGCGTGGGCGAGCCGCTGGCCCAAGATAAAACACGCCTGATGATGGTGCTGAAGCTGCTGTCGCTGGGCCGGGGTGCTTCTGGCGTATCCTGGGCGGTAATCGAACAGATCGAGGCAATGCTGGCGCGTGATGTGATTCCGGTTGTGCCCTCGCAAGGCTCGGTCGGCGCTTCGGGGGATCTGGCGCCGCTGGCCCATATGGCCGCAGCGATGATCGGCGCGGGCGAGGCTTGCTACGACGGCCAGCGCATGCCCGCCATTGAGGCGCTGAAATGCGCCGATTTAGAGCCTGTTACTCTCGGCCCAAAGGCCGGTCTGGGTCTGATCAATGGCACGCAGTTCTCGACCGCCTGCGCCTTGGCAGGCCTGTTTGACGGGTTGCGGATGGCACGCGCCTCGATGGTGATCGCGTCACTGACAACAGATGCCATCATGGGCTCGACCGCGCCGCTGGTGCCCGAAATCCATGCGCTGCGCGGCCATGCGGGCCAGATCGACGTGGCACGGGGAATGCGGGCGCTGATGGAGGGATCCGAGATCCGCGAAAGCCATCGTGAAGGGGACACCCGCGTACAGGACCCCTATTGCATCCGCTGCCAGCCCCAGGTCGTCGGCGCGGCGCTGGACGTGCTGCGCATGGCGGCCCGCACGCTGGAGGTCGAGGCCAACGCTGTCACGGATAATCCGTTGGTGCTGGTCGAGGCCGGGCGCATCGTGTCAGGCGGCAATTTCCATGCCGAATATGTGGGTTTTGCCGCCGATCAGATCGCGCTGGCCCTGGCCGAAATCGGCGCCATCGCCCAGCGCCGCGTGGCACTGATGGTGGATCCGACGCTCAGCTTCGATCTGCCACCCTTCCTGACCCCTGAACCGGGGTTGAATTCGGGCTTCATGATCGCCGAGGTGACCACGGCGGCATTGATGAGTGAGAACAAGCATCTCGCCAACCCCTGCGTGACGGATTCCACCCCGACCTCGGCCAATCAGGAGGATCACGTGTCGATGGCCGCCCACGGCGCGCTGCGACTGGGGCGGATGGGTCAGAACCTGTCAGTGATCCTCGGGGTCGAACTGCTCTGTGCCGCGCAGGGGGTTGAGGCGCGCGCGCCGCTGGTGACCTCGCAACAGTTGCAGGCGGTGATCGCGCATCTGCGGCGCTCCGTGCCCGCGTTGGAACAGGACCGCTACCTCGCCCCTGATATCGAAGCGGCAGCGGCTATGGTCCGATCCGGCGATCTCGAACAGGTGGCGCAGCTCGAGATGCCGTCATGATCGAGGTGGTGCGCGGTGACAGCCCGCTGGTGCTGGGCCTGCCCCATACCGGGACCCGGATACCTGACGACGTTCTGTCCCGCCTGAACGCCACCGGGCAGGCAATGGCAGATACCGACTGGCACATTGACCGCCTCTATGACGGGCTGCTCGCCGGTACCACCACGGTGCGAACGCCAATCCATCGCTATGTGATCGACGTCAACCGCGATCCGGCGGGTATCAGTCTCTATCCCGGGCAAAATACCACCACCCTGTGCCCTCTCACCGATTTCGACGGCTCGCCGATCTACCGCCCGGGCATGGAGCCTGACGCCGGTGAAATCGCCCGCAGGCGCGAATCCTACCACGCGCCCTATCACGTCGCCCTGACGGCAGAGCTGGAGCGTCTGCGCGCTGTGCATGGCTTTGCCATACTCTACGATTGCCACTCGATCCGCTCGCATATCCCGTTCCTTTTCGACGGCATTTTGCCTGATTTCAATATCGGTACGAATAGCGGCACCACCTGCGCGCTGGGGCTGGAACGCTGCGTTCAGGACATTTGCGCCGGTGCGACCGATTACAGCCACGTGGTCAATGGCCGTTTCAAAGGTGGCTGGACCACGCGCCACTACGGGCGGCCCACAGAGGGTCTGCACGCGATCCAGATGGAACTGGCGCAATCCACCTACATGGAAGAGACCCCGCCCTGGACTTGGGCACCGGACAAGGCGCACGCCTTGCGCCGCCCCCTGACCGAGATACTCACAACGCTCAAGAACTGGAGCCCCGCATGACCGACCCCCTCCACAATATCCGCGACATCTATCCCCCCACCGGGCCTGAGCTGAATGCCAAAAGCTGGCAGACCGAAGCGCCGCTGAGGATGCTGATGAACAACCTGCACCCCGATGTCGCCGAAAGCCCGCATGAGCTGGTGGTCTATGGCGGCATCGGGCGTGCGGCGCGGACATGGAAGGATTTCGACCTCATTTGCGCCAGTCTGAAACAATTGGAGGCAGAAGAGACCCTGATCGTGCAGTCGGGCAAGCCGGTGGCGGTGATCCGCACCCATGCGGACGCGCCTCGGGTTTTGATCGCAAACTCCAATTTAGTGCCGCATTGGGCCACATGGGACCATTTCAATGAACTCGATAAGAAAGGCCTGATGATGTACGGCCAGATGACCGCTGGCTCATGGATTTATATCGGTACGCAAGGCATCGTGCAGGGCACCTATGAGACCTTTGCCGAGGCCGGACGGCAGCATTACGAGGGTGACCTCACCGGCAAATGGATCCTGACCGGCGGTCTGGGCGGTATGGGCGGGGCGCAGCCGCTGGCTGCTGTCTTTGCCGGGGCCTGCTGCCTCGCAGTGGAATGCGACCCGGACCGGATCGATTTCCGCCTGCGCACCAAATATGTCGATGAGCGCGCCGACACGCTCGACAAAGCGCTTGAGATGATTGATCGCTGGACCAAAGCGGGCGAGGCGAAATCCGTCGGGTTGCTGGGCAATGCGGCCGATATTTTCCCTGAGATATATGCGCGCATGCAGGCCGGTGGCATGCGCCCCGACATCGTCACCGACCAGACCAGTGCGCATGACCCGATCAACGGCTATCTGCCGCAGGGCTGGTCGCTGGCGGATTGGCGCGACAAGCGCGAAACAGACCCTAAAGCGGTGGAAAAGGCCGCCTGCGCCAGTATGCGCGTACATGTAGAGGCGATGGTCGATTTCTGGAACGCAGGCGTGCCGACGCTGGATTATGGCAACAACATCCGGCAGGTGGCGCAGAATGAGGGGCTGGAGAATGCCTTTGCCTTTCCCGGATTTGTGCCCGCCTATATTCGCCCGCTCTTCTGCAAGGGCATCGGCCCGTTCCGCTGGTGCGCCCTGTCGGGCGATCCCGGGGATATCTACAAGACCGACGCCAAGATGAAGGAGCTCTTCCCCGAGAACACCCATCTGCACAATTGGCTGGACATGGCGCAGGAGCGTATCGCGTTTCAGGGTCTGCCCGCGCGCATCTGCTGGATCGGGCTGGGCGACCGGCACAAGGCGGGGCTCGCCTTCAACGAAATGGTGGCCAGCGGTGAGCTGAAGGCACCGGTGGTGATCGGGCGCGATCATCTGGATTCCGGCTCGGTCGCGTCGCCCAACCGCGAAACCGAGGCGATGCTGGATGGCTCGGACGCGGTCAGCGACTGGCCACTGTTGAACGCGCTGATCAACACCGCCTCGGGCGCGACCTGGGTGTCGCTGCACCATGGCGGCGGGGTTGGCATGGGCTTCAGCCAGCATGCGGGCGTGGTCATCTGCGCCGATGGCACGCCAGAGGCCGCGAAGCGACTGGAGCGGGTGTTGTGGAACGACCCGGCATCGGGCGTCTGGCGACACGCGGATGCGGGCTATGACATCGCCAAAAACTGCGCGCGCGATCACGGGTTGAACCTGCCCGGCATCCTTTGAGCGGTCGATCCTGCCGTTGTCTGGGGCTGTGATCCGGCCTCGCCGACCCCACCCCGGACAACGCCGGATCGAATCGTGCTACACTCGGCCCTCAACAGACCGAAGGGAGGGTGTGATGGCGTATGTGACCGTCTCGACATGGCGTTATGAAGAAGGGCAGGACGAGGCCGCGCTGGAGAAAAGCGCGCGGGACAACCTGACTCAGCTCAAGGCGATGGGGGCTGTGGGCGGGTATCTTGTCCGCACCTCCGACAGCGAAGGCATGGTTGTCGTGATCTATCCAGATGAGGGCACCTGGAACCGGGTGCGCGACATGGTCACCCATATGCGGGCCAATACCGATCCCGCAGTGGGCGGGCGCAATATTGATGTCCTGAGCGGTGCCGCGGTGGTGGCTGTGTAGCCGATCAGTGCAGGTTCTCGGGCAGAATACCCACTACCGTTCCCTGCGGCAGTTTGGTCAGCACCTGCTTGCCGCGCATGGCTTTGATCGCATATCCCATCCCGGCCAGGCGGAATTCCCATTCCCGCGCGCTCAGCGCCTGTTCTTTTTCCCGCTGGATCATGTCCAGCATGGCTGCGTCGATCACAGCCCCGTTGGCTTCGCCAAAAGTCATCATCTCAACCTCGTTACCTTTTTGAACGAGGATGACACTGCCCGCTGATCTGGGCCGGAATTTACCGGAAATAGGGTGTTTTGCGGGCAACCGGGACAGTTCGTTTCCGATATTGCCGCAATTAACCTATTTGGTCTTCGTGGGTGCCTGCAGTTCCTTGAACACAAAAATCGGGATCAGGATGGTGGCGATCAGCGAACCGAGCCAGACCAGCAGCGTGGCCGCCAGCAGATTGGCGATACCGCCGATCTGAAAGCCACTGACAATCAGGCTGGTGATGATGAGGCCAAAGAAAATCACCACCAAAGCAACGCCGCCCTTGAGCGCGGGCAGGTTCTTTTCACTGATTTTGGTAATCAACGGGTCGGCGATGACCTGAATGACGGTAAAGATCACCACGACGATCAACAGCGACAGCGGCCCGACCGAGAACCCGTCCAGAATCAATGTGGCCAGCAACAGCCCCACCGCGTTGCTGATCAGGATGGCGGCGGCAAGCAGAAGGCGTCGGGTCATGGGCATGGTTCCTTGAAACGCAAATTGGGGTCAATTCACGTTCAGGGATAACGCATTCCGGCGCGGTGTTCACCAAATAGTTGCAAGGTCTCAGGGGCGCAACCCGGCCTCGGCCTCGATCTGTTTGCGCGACTTGCGGGCCCGCTCGGTGGCCGATTTCAACTGGCCGCAAGCTGCCATGATGTCCTCGCCCCGCGTCTTGCGGATGGGTGAGGCATAGCCTGCCTGATAGATGATATTGGCGAACGCCCGGATGCGGTTGTTCGAGCTGCGCTTATAGGGCGCGCCGGGCCATTCGTTGAACGGGATCAGGTTGATCTTGGCCGGGATGTTGTGGCGCTTGATATGGTCGATCAGGCGATGGGCATCCGCATCGCTGTCGTTCACCCCGTCCAGCATCACGTATTCAAAGGTGATCCGTTCTGAGTTCGACACTTTGGGATAGCCGGCCAGCGCTTGCAGCAGTTCCTCGATGTTCCAGCGCTTGTTGATCGGGACCAGCGCATCGCGGGTCTCGTCGGTGGTGGCGTGGAAGGAAATCGCCAGCAGGCAGCCGATTTCCTCGGCCGTGCGCGCAATCTCGGGCACAACGCCGGAGGTCGAAAGCGTAATGCGGCGGCGGGACAGGGAAATCCCCTCGGGGTCCATGGCGATCTTCATCGCGTCGCGGACGTTGTCGAAATTGTACAGTGGCTCACCCATGCCCATCAGAACGATGTTGGAAAGCAGGCGGGTTTCGTCCTTGGGCGCGCCGGGGGTGGGCCATTCGTCCAGATCGTCGCGGGCCATCATCACCTGACCGACAATCTCGGCGGCGGTCAGGTTGCGCACCAGCTTCTGGGTGCCGGTATGGCAGAAGGAGCAGGTCAGCGTGCAGCCCACCTGGCTGGAGATACACAGCGTGCCGCGATCTTCTTCGGGGATATAGACCACCTCGACCTCATGGCCGCCAGCGATGCGGCACAGATATTTGCGGGTGCCATCCTCGGACACCTGTCGGGTCACCACCTCGGGCGTTTCGATGACAAAGCTCTCGGCCAGTTGCGCGCGATAGGCTTTGGCAAGGTTGGTCATCACGTCGAAATCACGTACGCCCCATTGATAGATCCACTGCCAGATCTGACCGGTCCGCATCTTGGCCTGCTTTTCCGGTGTGCCATGTTCGATCAGCGTCTCGCGCAGCTGGTCGCGGGTCAGGCCAACAAGGTTGAGCTTTCCCTCCGGCAGCTTGCGGGGAATGGTCATCACGTCCTGGGTGATCGGCGCTTTGGCGGTCATGGCGAGACTCGGGGTTTGTGCGTAAGATGCGCCTCTATATAGGAACGCGCGGCAAGATCAAAAGGAATCGTGTCGATCCGAACAAACCCGAACACAGGCCCGCGCCAGTTTCAGCAGTCAGGAAAATAGGTCAATCGACCGTTTTGCTACTCGGTGCAGCGCTTGTCGGCATCCTCGATACCGGCAGTAAAGCCCAGCAGCGAGAACGTGTCCTTGGTCTGGGTGCCGCGCCCGGAACGGGCGGTCAGCACCGCCTGCGCGCCGCGCTTCATCGCGGTCACGATCTTGGCATCGTCAGCGGCGGTTGCGGGCCAGGCCCATTCGCCTTCGGTGAAAAGTTCGAACTCGGACCCGCCGACGCTCAGGTTCACCGTCGAGCCCGGTGCAAAGGGATAGCCCCCGGTAAAGGTCACCTGACCCTTTACGCCCGCCTTTGGGCGAAAGAAAACAAACAGCAGGATATCGCTGCGGCGCACGGCCACGACGCGGCCACCGCGAGTGTTCACCGTCTCTTCCGGAGCGGACACGATCCAGCATTCGGTCGGGTCCTGTTCGACAAACACGCTCCACGATGTGTTTACCGCGACCCGGTTCGAGCTTTCCGACGTTTGCGCTATTGCGGTGCTTGCCAGCCCGGCCAGACACATGCCTGCCACGATACGCGCCAGTTTCAATCCCATCTGTCCAGACTCCCAGACTGCCTCTAACCTCAAATCACGAACGTGCCCGCGCACCTTGATGGCGCATCTTTACCGCTCAGCCGACGCTTGCCGACATAGTCACATTATCGCATGTTCTACCATGGAAGAAAGAGCGATTGGCAGGAAATCGCGCAGAATTTCGAGAGGTTTTTCATGACGCAGCCGATACCGATGGCCGAGGTCTGGCGCAGCACGTTTCTGGAAAGCGTGCATCTGGGCCATGCGGTGATATGCGATGACAGCGGGCAGATCGTGCGCAGTTGGGGCGACCCCAATGCGGTGATCTTTCCGCGATCCTCCTGCAAGATGGTGCAGGCGCTGCCGCTGCTGACATCGGGCGCGGCGGCAAAATACGGGCTGGACGCCCAACATCTGGCGCTGGCCTGTGCCTCACACAAGGGCGCGGCGATCCATACCGACCGGGTCAGGGCGTGGCTGGATCACCTGGGGCTGGGCGTGGACGACTTCCGCTGCGGTCCGCAGGTGCCCGAGGATCGTGACGCCCGCGAGGCGCTGATCCGCGCGTATGAGACGCCCTGTCAGGTGCACAACAACTGTTCCGGCAAACATGCGGGGTTTCTGACTCTGTCGCAGCATATGGGCGCTGGGCCCGACTATGTGGCGATGGATCACCCGGTGCAGCAGGCCTGTCTGGCCGCCTTCGAAGAGGTCACCGGCGAAGCCAGCCCCGGGCATGGGATCGACGGCTGCTCGGCCCCCAATTTCGTCACGTCGCTGACGGGTCTTGCGCGGGCCATGGCCTGGTTCGCCTCGGCCTCGGACCGATCGGATCGCCAAAGCATGGCAGCGGTCGAACTGACCAATGCGATGATGCGGCACCCCGAATTGGTTGCCGGCGAGCGCCGCGCCTGCACCGAGTTGATGCGCGCTGCCGGTGGAAAGGCCGCGATCAAAACCGGGGCCGAAGCGGTCTTTGTCGCGATCCTGCCGGAAAAGCGTATGGGCGTCGCGCTCAAGATCATGGATGGCACGACCCGGGCCAGCGAATGCGCCATCGCGGCGATCCTGGTCAGTCTGGGCGTTCTCGACCCCGACCACCCGGCGACACGCAAATTCATGACCCCGCTTCTGCACAGCCGACGCGGCATCGAATGCGGTCACATCAATCCGGCCGAGGGATTCATCTGATCCGTCACGCGCCTGGTGGCGGGCTTACATCTCGATGATTTCCGCCACCTCGACGGAACCTGACCCGTCCGCGACCATCGGGCAGCCCTTGGCCATTTCGGTGGCTGCTTCAATCGAATCAGCCTTGACCACGGTGTAGCCCGAGATCGGATTCGCCCCGCCATCATCGGCCACACCCGCGGCGCTGACGGTTTTTGACATGCCAACCGGCGCGCCGGGGATTTCCAGCGAAGGGCCCATTTTCTCGAACCATGCGCCCCAGGCGGCCATGGTCTTTTCGACTTCGGCAGGGTCTTCGGGGCGGGTTCCGCCGTGATAGGCAAAGATGAATTGCGGCATAAAGAAACCCTCCGGTTGGTGCTTATTGAATCTGTGCGTCCAGCTTGCGCAGCGACGAGGTCCAGCCCTTTTCGTGGTTGGCGGCGATATCCGCATCGCTCAAATCGCGGTGATCGAGGATCAGCCGCGCGCCGGTCTCGGTGTCCTCGACGGTCAGGATCACATGGCTTTCGGCCCCGCGCGCGTCCGCGTCATCATGCCAACCCCAGGTGAAGCCCACCGATTTCGGCGGGTCGACATGGGTGACGTGGCCCGACACCTTGAAGCGCTCCCCCTCTTCATTCACCATGACCGAATACCACGGCCCCTTGCGGGTGAAATCCAGGTCATGCTCGGGCACATGTAATCCCTCGGGACCCCACCATTTCAATAACTTGTCCGGATCACTGACCCAGGCGAACAGCGTCTCGGCACTGATCGGATAGTGGCGTTCCAGCCGCAGCTCGCTCATGCTTGGTCCTCCAGGGTGATGGCGGCGTCCAGCCGGTCCAGGCTGGCCTCCCAGAACGCGCGTTTCGAAATCGTCCAGTCGGCAATGGCCCTCAGACCATGCCCGTCAACGGTATAGAGCCGATGGGTGCCCTGCACCCGCTGCCGGACAAGCCCGGCCTCTCGCAGCACCTTGAGATGCCGCGAAATGGCGGCGCCCGACATGCCGCGCCCTTCGATCAAGTCCCCGGCGGCAAGCTCTCCTTCGGTCATGAGCTGTTCGACGATCGACATACGGGTCTGATCGGACAGGGCGGAGAAGGCTTTTATAACAGTCGTCATGCGCGATTGTTAACACAGGCGCTAATTAACGTAAATGTTAATGATTGGGGCGGCGATGGTCGGGCCTTTGACCGGTATGGAATGTGGCAAAGTTCATAGACAGCGCAAAGCGCCAGCCGTTAATGTTCTTCTACAGATCACGTTTGAATAACTTTTTAGGAGATTTTGTGATGGTCAGGACCCTGATCCCTGTCGCTTTTGGAGTTTCGGTACTTGTGGCCGGCTGCACGCCACCCTGGTCGGGGCAGACCACCACGACAACAACCACAGCCCCCGAACCGGCTGTTACGACGGCACCCGCACCCACAACCACGACACCGCAAGCAACACGCGCTGCGTCCACGACCACAGTCACGACTGAAACCGAGCCGGAAGAGTCGAAAATCAAACCGCTGCCTGGCGATAACCGCGAAGGCGGCGGCGGTGGAGGCGGCGGCGGTGGAGGCGGCGGCGGCGGCGGTGGAGGCGGCGGCGGCTGGGGCGGCTAATCAAGGAGTGTATCCATGCCTGTCAGCAAACGGGACTTCCTGCGTCTGATCGCCTCTCTGGGCGTCAGCGGAACATTGGGGCTGAATCTGATACCACCCGTGCATGCGCAAGGAACGCGCGCACTGCGGCTGGCGGGCGGCGGGCCGCGTATCGGCATCGTGGTCGGCAACCAGAGCTATGACAATGTCGACGATCTGGGCAATGCCGCCAAGGATGCACATGACATGGCCGCGCTGCTGCGCGAGTTCCGGTTCAAGGTCTTTGATGGCTACGACCTGGACAAGCGCGGCTTTGAACAGCTTCTGCGAAACGCGGTGCTCAACATCCCGCAGGGGGCGGATGTTGTGTTCTATTATGCCGGGCATGGCATCCAGATCGGGCGGCGGAATTATCTTCTGCCCATCGATGCGAAATTCGAAAGCGTCTACGATCTGCCGATGGAGACAATGACGCTTGACCGGGTGATTGATACATTGGCGGCGCGCGGCTCGGCCCATGTGGCCATTCTGGATTCCTGTCGCGACAATCCGTTCCAGAGCATCCGGCTGGCCGCCGATCTGGACGCCAACCTGTTCGAGACCCGCGCTGGATTCGAGGTGTTCCGCACCCCGTTAAACTCTCTGATCGCCTATTCGACCTCACCCGGCGCACTGGCACTGGATGGGGCGGAAGGCGGCAACAGCCCTTATACCGCTGCCGTGCTGAAAGCGGCCCGAGCGTCGCCGGGCGAGAATATCCTGCAGCTTTTCCCGGTGATCCGCGAGCAGGTCCATAGCGAGACCGGCGGTGTCCAGGTACCGTGGGAAAGCTCGACCCTGGTGCGGCCTTTCTATCTGACGCAGGCCCAGGCCGATGCGCCCAGCGCCGCACCCGGCGATGCGCCGCCCGAGGTGCTGAACGTGGATGCGCGGTTCGACCGGCTCGTCCCGCTCGACGATGCCATTTCGGATCTGATCGGCGCAGACATTGCCTCTGCCGCGTTGATCGAAGCTGCGGCGAAGGGCGCGATCGTCTTGAACGGTGACACCTCTGGCCCGATCGTTGGCTACGCACCGGATATCACCGATATAAGGGCCGAGGATCTGATTGACCCCAGAGTCTCGGACCGCTTCAGCGTAGAGGTCACCTCAGGCGCCGGGACCGCAAGGCGCGTCGATGTGGCGTTGAACCTGACCTTCGACCCCTGTGACCTGGCGGCGGGGGCTGCGCTGGATCTGAACGGTGTGGGCGTCTACCGGCTGCCCAACGAGCTTGATCTGACGGGCGGGCTTGCCGCCTGCGAGGCCTCGGTGCGGGCCGATCCCGACAATGCCCGGTTCCGCTATCAGCTTGGGCGGCTGCAACAGAGCACCAAGCAGCTTGAAAAGGCATACGAGAATTTCGAGGCCGCGGCCGAGGCCGGTCATATCCGGGCCAAATACGGTCTGGCGGTGCTGCTCGATTCCAAGCGGATCGACCGGGACGTGACCAAGATCCCCTATGAGCCGGACCGGGCACTGGCCCTGATGGAAGACGGGATCAAGGAACAGGACCCCTATGCCATGCACCGGCTGGGCCGCCGCCTGATGCGCAATGGCGAGACCGCCGAAGAACGCCAGCGCGGGTTCGAGTTGATGGAGCGCGCGGTCGAGTTGGGCCACACCTTCTCGATGAACGAACTGGGCTATTACTTTCTGGCCAAGGGCACGGATCACTACCTGCCGGAACGCGGCATGCGCTATCTGACTGCCTCGGAACAGCGCGAAGACATCTATGGCTACGACAATCTGGGCTTTGTCGCGCTGAGTGGTCTGGACGGCAACCCTGCCGACTGGCAAAAAGCGCTGAAATGGTTCACGCGCGCCTCTAATGGCGGCCACCCCACTGCGCCTGCAAACATCGCGCGGATGATCCTGAACGATCAGGTGCCGGGCAAGACCGGCAAGGATGCGCTGGGCTGGTATGACATCGCGCTGGCACGCGGGGATGCCTGGGGCGGCGCAAACGGCGCGATCATTATCCTCAATGGCCGTGCTCGGGGCGTCAATGCGGCCGAAGCCGGGATACGCGCGGCCAAGGCCTCGCTGCTGGCCAATGAGGAACCCGCCGCTCTGGCGCGCCAGAACCTGGACACGCTGTCGCGCAGCGATATCGACCGGGCGTTGCAGACATTGCTGAACGAATTGGGCGAGCCAGTGGGTGTCGATGGTCAGGCCGGGCCGTCCACGCAGGCCGCATTGGAGCGGGTGAGCGCGGCAAACGGTGTGCCGGTGCCCTTTGCCGCCACCCAGGACCCGACCGAGCGGCTGTTGCTTGCCGCCAAGGTCTATTGGGCGCAGAACCCGGTGCGGTTCGATCTGTTCTGATCAGGTCTTGAATTCGCTGCGCGCATAACCTTGCAGATACAGCAGTGCTGTCAGATCGCCGTGATTGATCCGTACATCACATTGCGCGGCGACTGACGGCTTGGCGTGCAGCGCAACGCCGGTTCCGGCGCGTTGCAGCATACCCAGATCATTGGCACCGTCACCCACCGCCAGCACATCCGTTTCAAAAATCCCCAGCCGTGTGCTGATCTGTTCCAGTGCCTCAATCTTGGCTTCGCGGCCCAGAATCGGGCGGGCGACATCGCCGGTCAGCGCGCCGTTTTCTACCAGCAGCGTGTTGGCGCGGTTCTCGTCAAACCCAAGCTGCGCCGCGACCGAAGCTGTGAAGGCAGTGAACCCGCCCGAGACCAGCGCGCAATATCCGCCATTGGCCCGCATTGTGGCCAGCAACTCGCGGCCTCCCGGCATCAGGGTGATCCGCTCGGCCAGAACCTTGTCGATCACCGTTTCCGCCAACCCGCGCAACAAGCCCACACGCTCGATCAGCGCGCCTTCGAAATCCAGCTCACCATTCATCGCGCGAGCGGTAATGGCGCTGACCCGTTCGCCGAACCCGGCCTCGGCGGCCAGCTCATCGATGCATTCCTGCTGGATCATGGTGCTGTCCATATCGGCCAGCAGCATCCTTTTGCGGCGCCCTTCGGAGGGCTGCACCACCAGATCAACCGCCAGTTTCTGCAAATCTTCCCAGACCTGCCAGCGATTGTCGGGCATCGCGGGCAACGGGAACTCTGCCGCCTCATCGGGGCTGAGCCAGGTCACGTCCCCCCCGCCCCAGGCATTGCGCAGTGATTCGATCAGCGCCGGATCAAGCGTTGGCGTATCAGGAGCAGTCAGCAGGGTGGCGATATACATGGGTGCAAAGTTTCCGATAGGCGGCGACGGCGTCGCGTTTGTCACATGAACCGGCGCTCTAACGCCAAATTCGCTCTTGTGAAACCCCGGATCGCCCCGTAGTTCCGTCCGTGGGACACCCCTCCCCAACGAGGGGCGCTTATCTGGAAGGGTAGCATCATGGCTATTTCACAACCGGCAACGCGGCCGGCAAATCCGCGTTTTTCCTCTGGCCCCTGCGCCAAACCCCCCACATTCGATCTCACGAAACTCGCCGATGCCGCCTTGGGCCGTTCGCACCGTGCCGCCATTGGCAAGGACAAGCTGAAGGCCGCCATCGAAGGCACGCGCGAGATCCTGGGCATCCCTGCTGACTACAAGATCGGCATCGTTCCGGCCTCGGATACCGGTGCTATGGAAATGGCACTCTGGTCGCTGTTGGGTGACCGCAAGGTCGAGATGCTGGCCTGGGAAAGCTTTGGCGCGGGCTGGGTGACCGATGTGGTCAAGCAGCTCAAGGTCGAGGCCGAAGTCAAAACCGCCGACTATGGCAAGATCGTCGATCTGGCCTCGGTGGATTTCGCCAATGATGTTGTCTTCACCTGGAACGGCACCACCTCGGGCGTGAAGGTTCCCAATGGCGACTGGATCGCGGATGACCGTCAGGGCCTGACCATCTGCGACGCCACCAGCGCCGCTTTTGCGATGGATCTGCCCTGGGACAAGCTGGATGTGACCACGTTCAGCTGGCAGAAGGTGCTGGGCGGCGAAGCGGCCCACGGCATGTTGATCCTGAGCCCCCGCGCGGTCGAACGGCTGGAAAGCTACACGCCCGCATGGCCGCTGCCCAAGATTTTCCGCCTCACCAAAGCCGGCAAGCTGATCGACGGCATCTTCACCGGCGCGACCATCAACACGCCGTCCATGCTGGCGGTCGAGGATTACCTCTTTGCGCTGGACTGGGCGCGCTCGGTTGGCGGCCTCAAGGGTCTGATCGCCCTTGCCGAGGCCAATGCAGATGCGGTGCACGCATTTTGCAACCAGAACGACTGGATCGAAAATCTGGCCGAGGATGCGGCGACGCGTTCCAACACCTCGGTCTGCCTGAAGTTCACCGACGCAAAAATCGCCGATGGCGCGGGTTTTGCCAAGGCCGTGGCCAAACGGCTGGAGGCGGAGAATATCGCGCTGGATATCGGCGCTTATCGCGACGCCCCTGCGGGCCTGCGCATCTGGTGCGGCGGTACAGTCGAAACCTCGGATATCGAGGCGATGCTGCCTTGGCTCGAATGGGCCTATCATGCAGAGCTTGCCGCCCAGACCGAGGCGGCCTGACGCACGCCTTCTGCGCTTGAACGGGGCCCGCGCGGCCCCGCCCCCTTTCTATATTATCAAGGACCAGAGAAATGGCCCCCAAAGTACTCGTCTCCGACAAGCTGAGCGAAACCGCCGTGCAGATCTTTCGCGATCGCGGCATCGATGTGGATTTTGAACCCGATCTGGGCAAGGACAAGGACCGGCTGGCCGAGATGATCACCCAGTATGACGGCCTCGCCATCCGCTCGGCCACCAAGGTGACCGAAAAGATCCTCGCCAATGCCGACAACCTCAAGGTCATCGCCCGCGCCGGGATCGGCACCGACAATATCGACAAGGATGCCGCCTCGAAAAAAGGCGTGATCGTGATGAACACGCCGTTTGGCAACATGATCACCACCGCTGAACACGCCATTGCGATGATGTTCGCCGTGGCGCGGCAAATCCCCGAGGCCAGCGCCTCGACCCATGCGGGCAAATGGGAGAAGTCCAAGTTCATGGGGGTCGAGCTGACCAACAAGACCCTGGGCGTGATCGGTGCGGGCAATATCGGTGGCATCGTTTGCGACCGCGCCCGTGGGCTGAAAATGAAAGTCATCGCCTATGATCCCTTCCTGGGTCAGGAGAAGGCCGACCAGATGGGCGTCGAAAAGGTCGAGCTGGACGCGCTGCTGGAACGCGCCGATTTCATCACTCTGCATGTGCCCTTTACCGAGCAGACCGCAAACATCCTGAGCCGCGAAAACCTTGCCAAGACCAAGAAAGGCGTCCGCATCATCAACTGCGCCCGTGGCGGGTTGGTCGACGAGGAAGCGCTGGCTGAAATGCTGCAATCGGGCCATGTGGCCGGTGCCGCCTTTGACGTCTTTGCCGAGGAACCGGCCAAGGAAAACGCGCTGTTCAATCTGCCCAACGTGGTCTGCACCCCGCATTTGGGCGCCGCCACCACCGAAGCGCAAGAAAACGTCGCCCTGCAGGTGGCCGAGCAGATGTCGAACTATCTGCTGACCGGCGCGGTGGAAAACGCGTTGAACATGCCCAGCGTGACCGCCGAAGAGGCCAAGGTCATGGGCCCGTGGATCAAGCTGGCCGGGCATCTGGGCAGCTTCGTCGGTCAAATGACCGACGAGCCGGTCAAGGCGATCAACATTCTCTATGACGGTGTCGCCGCCGAGATGAATCTGGCCGCACTGAACTGTGCCGCAGTCGCCGGGATCATGAAAAAGTTCAACCCCGAGGTGAACATGGTCTCGGCCCCCGTGGCCGCAAAAGAGCGTGGCATCCAGATCAGCACAACCAATCAGGACAAATCCGGCGCTTTTGAGGGCTATATCAAGGTGACCGTGGTGACGGATACCCGTGAGCGTTCGATCGGCGGCACGGTGTTCAGCGACGGCAAGCCGCGTTTCATCCAGATCAAAGGCATCAATATCGACGCCGAGATCGGGCGGCACATGCTCTATACCACCAACGAGGATGTCCCCGGCATCATCGGCGCGCTGGGTCAGACCATGGGTGGCAGCGGCGTGAACATCGCAAACTTTACACTGGGCCGTGCCGGTGCAGGGCGCGAGGCCATCGCGCTGCTCTATGTCGACGAACCGGTTCCCGCCGAGGCACGTGCGAAGCTGGCCGAGACGGGGCTGTTCAAGCAGATCAAGCCGCTGGAATTCGACGTAGCCTGAGGCGCCATACGCATTCAGATCGGCCGTCCCATCCGGGGCGGCCTTTTTTGTACAGTGAAGGCACGACAAAACACTTTCCCTTCGCGCCGCGACGCGGCACAAACTCGGCAACAGCCACGGAGGCGCGGATGACGGACCCGATTTATGCGATAGGCGACATTCACGGACAGTTGGATGAGTTGCATCGTGCCCTGTCGCTGATCGAGGCCGATGGCGGCGCGGATGCCCGCGTCGTCTTTCTCGGCGACTATGTCGATCGCGGCCCTGACAGCCGGGCGGTGATTGATCTGCTGATCGAGGGGCAGCAGGCGCAGCGGAACTGGATCACGCTGCTGGGCAATCACGACCGCATGTTTGCGTGGTTCATGGAAGACGTGCCGCGCCACGACCCGCATATGCTGGTCGGCTATCACTGGCTGCACGACCGGCTTGGTGGCGTTGAAACGCTTCAAAGCTATGGCGTGACCTTCGAAGCGCGGACCCGGCTTGCGGATTTGCATGCCAGTGCAAAAGAGATCATACCGCAGGCCCATGTCGATTTCCTGCGCGGGTTGCAACCGATGTTCGAAACGCCCGATCTGGCCTTTGTCCACGCCGGCATCCGCCCCGGCGTGCCTTTGACCCAGCAGAGTGAGAACGATCTGGTCTGGATCAGGCAAAGCTTTCACGCCTGTTTAGAGCCACATCCAAAGCTGATCGTGCATGGCCACACACCGGTCGATGTTCCCAGCCACTACGGAAACCGGATCAATCTGGACAGCGGAGCCGGTTATGGCCAGCCTCTTACCACGGCTGTGTTCGAAGGCTCGAATTGCAGTGTTTTAACCAATCGCGGACGTGTCCCGCTTTTGCCCTAACCTCCGCTCCAATCCAGCACGACTTTGCCGGATTGCCCCGATTTCATCGCTGAAAAGCCCTGCGCAAAGTCATCGACACCAAACCGGTGCGTGATCACCCGGCTCACATCCAAACCGTTCTGCAGCATGGCAATCATCTTGTACCAGGTTTCGAACATCTCGCGGCCATAGACACCCTTGATGGTGATCGCCTTGAACACGATCCGGCTCCAATCCACCGGAGACTTGCCCGGAGGAATGCCCAACAACGCGATCTTACCGCCCATCACCAGTGCCTCGACCATCTGGTCCAGCGCCACCTGCGAGCCCGACATCTCTAGCCCCACATCAAACCCTTCCTTCAGACCCAGAGCCGCGATGACATCACCCAGATCCTCGCGGCTGACATCCACCACCCGCACCGTCGGCACCACATGTTCGGCCAGATTCAACCGGTCAGGGTTGATATCGGTGATCACCACATTGCGCGCACCCGCATGGCGGGCAACCGCCGCCGCCATGATGCCGATGGGGCCTGCGCCGGTGATCAACACATCCTCGCCCAGAAGATCAAAGCTGAGCGCGGTGTGCACCGCATTGCCCAGCGGGTCGAGAATGGCGCCGATTTCATCCGGAACGTCGTCCGGTAATGGCACCACATTGAAGGCGGGCAGCTTGAGATATTGCGCAAAAGCTCCCTGTTCGTTCACGCCAATCCCGCGCGTGCCGGGGTCAAGGTGGAACTTGCCCGCCCGGCTCTGACGGCTTTCGGTTCCGATCAGATGCCCCTCGCCCGAGCAACGCTGACCGATCTCCAACCCGGTCACATCCTTACCAATCTCGACGATTTCACCCGCAAACTCGTGGCCAGTGATCATCGGCACCGGCACGGTCGAAGCAGCCCAGTCATCCCAGTTCCAGATATGGATATCGGTGCCGCAGATGCCGGTCTTGGTCACCCGGATCAGTACCTCGTCCGGGCCAATTTCAGGCACAGGTGCCTGCACCATCCACAGGCCCTCCTCGGGCTTGGACTTCTCCAGCGCCGTCATCGTGTTGGGTCGCATCAGATCACCCCCAAAGCCTTGCCGACCTTGCCAAAGGCTGCCAGCGCACGGTCCAGTTCGTCCCTTGTCAGAGCCGCATTCATCTGGGTTCTGATCCGCGCCTGGCCGCGCGGCACCACTGGAAAGAAGAAGCCCGAGACATAAACACCCTCATCAAACAGCCGCGTCGCCATGTCCTGCGCCAGCTGCGCTTCGCCCAGCATCACCGGGATGATCGGATGCTCGCCCGGCAACAGGTCAAAGCCAAGTTTCTCCAGCCCGGCACGCCAGTGGTTGGCGTTGTCGAAAAGCCGCGCGCGCAGGTCGGCGCCTTTTTCGACAAGACGGATCGCTTCCAGCCCGGCGGCGACGATGGACGGCGGCAGCGAGTTCGAGAACAGATAGGGCCGCGCCCGCTGCCGCAGCAGGTCGATCACTGGCTGCGGCCCGGCGATGTAACCGCCGATTGCCCCCCCCAATGCCTTGCCCAGCGTCCCGGTTAGGATGTCCACGTCGACACCGAAATGATCCGGCGTGCCCGCGCCGTTCGGCCCCATGAAGCCGGTGGCGTGGCAGTCATCGACCATCACGATGGCATCGTATTTATCCGCCAACTCGCGAATCTTCGGCAGGTTGGCCAGGTAGCCATCCATCGAGAACACGCCATCGGTGGCGATCATGATATGGCGTGCCCCGTCCTCGCGCGCCTGTTTCAGCCAGGCTTCGAGGTCGTTCATGTCGTTGTTCAGATAGCGGTAGCGTTTGGCCTTGCACAGCCGCACCCCGTCGATGATCGAGGCATGGTTCAGACTGTCCGAGATGATGGCGTCTTCAGGCCCTAACAAGGGCTCAAACAGCCCGCCATTGGCATCGAAGCAGGCCGCGAACAGGATCGCATCATCCTTTTTCAGAAATGTCGCCAGCCTGTGTTCCAGCTCCCGGTGAATGTCCTGCGTGCCGCAGATAAACCGGACCGAGGCCATCCCAAAACCCTTGGGTTCCATTGCGTCGCGAGCCGCGGCAATCAGATCGGGGTGATCGGCCAGACCCAGATAGTTGTTGGCGCACAGGTTGATGACCTGCCGTCCACCCACGGTGATCTCGCCGCCTTGCGGCGAGGTGATCATTCGCTCGCGTTTATAGAGCCCCTCGGCCTCGATCTGAGCGAGCGTGTCAGAGATTTGCGACAGAAATGCGTGCGACATGGCGACCTCCATTTGAGTCGCACATCTAGCATAACGGATGGGATTCCCAAATAGGGGATTTCACGATACTGGAAAAAAATCCGTAAAGACGGAAATCGATCAGGCATTCTTGACGATCAGGAAAACCCGCGCCGCACCGTCCCGTGCCGCGATGGCATGCGGTACGTCTGCGGCGTAGCGCGCCGTGTCGCCGGCCTCCAGATCACTGACCGCCGTGCCCGAGGTGACCCGCACAGTGCCTTCCAGCACCGTCAGCTGTTCTTGCGCGCCGCGCATATGGGGCTGGCTGCTGAGGATACCCTCTGCCTCGAAGCGGATGTCATAGACCTCATGCCCGCCCGCCTCTTCGGGCGGGGACAGGATGCGAATGCGGCATCCCTGACCCATATTGTCGATGCTGGGCACTTCGTCCCGGCGCAGGACCTCGATCTTGTCGGTACTGTCGCCATCCTCCAGCAGTCCGGCGAAATCGACCTGCAAAGCGCGGGTCAGGTTCCACAGGATGGCGATGGTCGGGCTGCTCTCGCCGCGCTCGATCTGGCTGACCATCGAGCGGGACACACCGCTGAGATTGGACACTGCCTCGAGCGACAAACCCTGCGCGCGGCGGGCCTCTTTCAGCCGGGCTGGCAGGCGGTTCAGGATATCGTCAGGGCTTTCCGTCATGACGGATTTTCTGCGCGTCACGGAGATGTTTGTCAATTGCAGATGTGACCCCACGTCCCATGGGACACTGCACAGGGCCAAGTGCATACTCCGCGCAAAATCGTGAGGAGTGATACATGACCGATGTCGTAATTCTGGATGGTGCGCGCACCGCTATTGGCACCTTTGGCGGGGCGCTGGCCTCGACCGCGCCGATTGATCTGGCCACCGTTGTGACCGAGGCCGCGCTGGAACGGTCAGGCGTCGAAGGCGGGCAGATTGGTAGCGTGGTTTTCGGCCATGTGATCAACACCGAGCCGCGCGACATGTATCTGAGCCGCGTTGCCGCGATGCAGGCGGGTATCCCGAACGGCACACCTGCGATGAACGTGAACCGGCTGTGCGGGTCCGGCGCGCAGGCCATTGTGTCGGCGACCCAGTCCCTGATGCTGGGCGATGCCGAGTTCGCCGTTGCAGGCGGCGCCGAGAGCATGTCGCGCAGCCCCTATATCACGCCTTCGACCCGCTGGGGTCAGAAGATGGGCGATGTGGCCTCGCTCGACATGATGCTGGGGGCGCTGAACTGCCCGTTCGGCACCGGCCATATGGGCGTGACCGCCGAGAATGTGGCGGATGAGCACCAGATCACCCGCGAGGACATGGACGGTTTCGCAATGACCAGCCAGATCCGCGCGGCGGCGGCGATTGAGGGTGGTTTGTTCGACAGCCAGATCGCGCCTGTGCAGGTCAAGGTCCGCCGTGACATGGTCGATTTCAAGGTGGATGAACACCCCAAGGCAACAACTGTTGAGGCGCTGGCCGGGCTGCGGGCGGTGTTCAAGAAGGACGGTCGGGTCACTGCGGGCAACGCTTCGGGCATCAATGACGGCGCGGCGGCGATGGTGCTGGCGCGGGCCGAAGCCGCAGAACGCGCCGGGCTGAAGCCACGCGCACGCATTCTGGGCTATGCCCATGCGGGTGTGCGCCCCGAGGTGATGGGGATCGGCCCGGTGCCGGCGGTTCAGAACCTGATGGCCAAGACCGGTCTGTCGGTGGATGATTTCGATGTGATCGAAAGCAACGAGGCCTTTGCCTCGCAGGCGCTGGCGGTGAACAAGGAACTCGGGCTGGATGCGGCCAAGGTGAACCCAAATGGCGGGGCCATCGCTCTGGGTCATCCGGTGGGTGCGACCGGTGCAATCATCACCATGAAGGCGCTTTATGAGCTGGAACGCACCGGCGGGTCCAAGGGTCTGATCACCATGTGCATTGGTGGCGGTCAGGGCATTGCCATTGCCATCGAACGGCTCTGAGCCGGACCGCCGCAGGGGGGCTGTCTGCCCCCCATCGCGCCATGCGCTATCCCACCGAAGATTATGCGTGAGACATTGCCTCCGTTTTTCTCTGAGATGATGAAGGCGGTCGATTGCCCCGATGGCCATTCGGGAAGCTGACGACAGGCAGATCTCCCCGAGGAATGACCTGATCTAGGGTCGCAAATCGGCTTGCCTCCGGTCACATCAACCCAGCCAGCCGAACGGTAGAAGGGCCTTCGCAGCCGTGCATAATCAAGGATAACGACCAAGATATCAGCAGTGACATCAGCGAGATAAATCGCACCAACATCATTGCGTTCGAAATCTCTAAAGCCAACCTCACTGTCCACAGCAAGCCAGTTGATCGGCAAACCATGATCCCGAACATGGTCTCGGCAATCAAACGGTTGCTCAGCGCCAGGAGGAAAGGTGGAACGTCTTTCATAATCTGTAAGGCGACGGGCGGATATGAGCGCCATGTTTTGCATTGCTGCGTCGAACTGAACCCGTCCGTTCATCGCGCACATCGGACGCGTACACGCAGCTTTGCGAAGTATCTCAGTCTATCTGCAAAAGCAGGTGCCGTAGACGCCCGAATGCTGGCATTGTTCGATGTGCAATCGGAGGGTTTGCGGCGGTGGCAGAAATTGAACCAGGCAACGGTTGAGTTGCGAGGCTTACGAAGAAGACACAATGATCTGGCTCAGATGAGCGGGTCAGAACAAACGGGCTGGAACATCCACACATCAAAGAGGTTGAACGATCCCCGAGACGCGTGACCCGGATGAGCGGAAATGATCCCAAACGACGAAGGAAAACGAGCTTGACCCAAACCCCCGATTAGAGAAGCGGCGCATTTGGCGAAAGATACACATAGGCATTGACGAGCAAACGCTGGGAGTGCGGGCCGTTGAAGTCACGACAAGTAACGTCGGCCCCTCTCGGCGGCATCCTGCGGATGCGCCTGCTGGGCAATGGATGGAGTGGGTACCACCGCAGAAGCCGCGTCGAGAGCAAGATGCACGGTGTGAAACTGATGGGCCAATCGCTGATGGCGCGAGATTTTGCTCGGCAGGGCGCGGAAATCCAAATCCGTGCCGCCATCCTCAACCGTTACGCCACACTTGGCATACCTGTCACAGAACTCGCAGGATAAGCCCATCCGGGGAAAGCGGAACTGCCGGTATCAACCGATTTGTGCAACATTGCCTTCGTAGAGTCCCAACTGCTCGTGCCCACCAACTACAATGCTGGTTTCAAACAGTGAACCCTCCAACAGGAATTGCTCAACAAAGCAATCCCAACAAATGAACTGCACCATTGATCCCGGGGATCATACAACCAGTTGCTGTCATGCCCGCTGTTCAACAATTGTGGCGACGCCCAAAACTGCCAGAACTTTGGCCTCGATCTGTTCGGCATTCATGGCGGCGGTGCTGTACATATCCGCCGGGCTGGACTGATCGATAAAGGTATCGGGCAGCACCATCGAGCGGTATTTGAGGCCGCTGTCAAACACAGCCTCCTCGGCCAGCAGTTGCGCCACGTGACTGCCAAACCCGCCCACTGCGCCCTCTTCGATGGTGATCAGCGCTTCATGACCTGAGGCGAGGTCAAGGATCATTTCCCGGTCCAACGGCTTGGCGAAGCGGGCGTCGGCGATGGTGGGGCGGATGCCGCGCGCCTCCAGCGCTTCGGCGGCTTTCTGCACCTCTGACAGGCGGGTGCCGAAGGAGAGCAGCGCCACGCGTGCGCCTTGCTGTATCATTCGGCCCTTGCCGATCTCAAGCAATTCGCCGCGTTCGGGCAGGTCAACGCCACTCCCCTCGCCACGTGGATAGCGGAACGCGATAGGGCCTGCGTCATGGGCGGCGGCTGTGGCCACCATATGCACCAGCTCGGCCTCGTCGGCGGCGGCCATCACCACCATGCCGGGCAGGTTGGCCATGTAGGCAATGTCGAAGCTGCCCGCATGGGTCGCACCATCGGCCCCCACCAGACCAGCGCGGTCGATGGCGAAACGCACCGGCAGGCGCTGGATCGCAACATCATGCACCACCTGGTCGTAGCCACGCTGCAGGAAAGTGGAATACATCGCGCAGAACGGCTTCATCCCACCCGCCGCCAGCGCCGCCGAGAAGGTCACGCCATGCTGTTCGGCGATGCCCACATCGAAACAGCGCGACGGGAAGCGTTCGGCGAAGAGGTTCAGCCCGGTACCATCAGGCATCGCAGCGGTAACGGCCACGATCTTGTCATCGCGCATGGCCTCTTCGACCAATGTCTTGCCAAAAACCGAAGTGTAGCTGGGCGCATTGGAAGGCGCTTTTTTCTGCTCGCCGGTGACCAGGTCGAATTTCGCGGTGGCATGGCCCTTGTCGCGGGCGGCCTCGGCGGGGGCGTAACCCTTGCCCTTCTTGGTCAGCGCATGGATCAGGATTGGCCCGGTGGCGCGCGCCTTGACTGTGCGCAGCACTGGCAGCAACTGGTCCATGTCGTGGCCATCTATGGGGCCGATATAGGAAAAGCCCAGCTCTTCAAACATGGTGCCGCCCATCGCCATGCCCTTGAGCATGTCCTTGGCGCGTTTCGCCCCCTCGCGGAAGGGTTCGGGCAATAGCGACACCGCGCCTTTTGCAGCGGCTTTCAGATCCTGAAACGGCTCTTCGGTATAAAGCCGTGAGAGATAGCTCGAGAGCGCCCCGGTCGGCGGCGCGATGCTCATTTCGTTGTCGTTCAGAATGACAACCAGACGCTTATTCAAATGACCGGCGTTGTTCATCGCCTCAAAGGCCATGCCCGCAGACATCGATCCGTCGCCAATGACGGCAATCGCGTCGCCCAGCCCTTCGGGGGTGACTCCGCCCAGATCGCGGGCCACGGCAAAGCCCAAAGCGGCGCTGATTGAGGTCGAGCTATGGGCCGCGCCAAACGGATCATAGGGGCTTTCGCTGCGCTTGGTGAACCCGCTCAGCCCGTCCTTCATCCGCAGGGTGCGAATACGGTCGCGGCGTTCGGTCAGGATCTTGTGGGGGTAACACTGGTGGCCCACATCCCAGATGATCTTGTCGCGGGGCGTGTCAAAAACCGCATGCAGCGCCACGGTCAATTCCACCACACCCAGACCTGCGCCCAGATGCCCGCCGGTCACCGAGACCGCCGAGATGGTTTCGGACCGCAGCTCGGAGGCAAGCTGTGTCAACTGCGTATCACTGAACCGCTTGAGATCCGCAGGGCGGTTCACAAGATCCAGCAGGGGCGTGTTCGGACGGTCAGACATGGCGCCTCCAAGCGCGGATTAGCTGTCGCGGGCAATAACGAAGCGCGCGGCCTGCTTCAAGGTCTCGGTACGTGAACCAAACGGTTCCAACGCAGCGTTTGCCTGCTCGATCAACTCTGCGGCGCGTGATCTGGCCTGATCCAGACCCAACAGCGATACAAAAGTGGCTTTGCCCGCCGCATCGTCCTTGTTCAGCCGTTTGCCAGCCTTTTCGGCATCCCCCTCAACATCCAAGATGTCGTCGGCGATCTGAAAAGCAAGCCCAAGCGCCCGGGCATATTGGCGCAGCGGAGCAGGATCGGCCTCTGCCAGCACCGCGCCCACGCTGGCCGACCATTCGATCAGCGCGCCGGTTTTGCCCGCCTGCAGGCGGGTGATCTGATCCAGATCCAGCGGCGCGGGCGCGGCCTCGGCCGCCATGTCCAGCGCCTGACCCAGCACCATTCCGTTTGCACCACTGGCCTCAGACAGGCTCTGTACAAGGGAAATTCGCGTCTCAGCCGTTCCCACGGCTACGCGGGCCACCAGATCGAAGGCCAGCGTTTGCAGCGCGTCACCCGCCAGCACGGCAGTGGCCTCGTCCCATTTGACATGCACCGTCGGCTGGCCGCGCCGCAGATCGTCATCATCCATGCAGGGCAGGTCGTCATGCACCAGACTATAGGCGTGCAAAGCCTCGATCGCGGTGGCAGGCCAGATCGCGCGGGTCGTATCGACTTCGAACAGGCGGGCGGTTTCCAGCACCAGAAACCCGCGCAGCCGCTTGCCGCCGCGCGTGGCATATCCCATGGCGTGCGTCACAGGCAGATCGTCATAGGCGGCAAGAACCAGGTCGAACTGGTCTTGGATCCGCGCCGCATCCTGCCTCAGCTGGTCGCGGAACATCACATGCCTTCGACGGGTTTCGTGCCTGTTGGTGTGCCGTCGCCATCCAACGTGATGGCGGCAACCTTTTCCTCGGCACGCTTCAACTCATCCTCGCAGCGCTTCTTGAGCAAGGCGCCGCGTTCATAAAGCGTGATCGACTGGTCCAGCGCCACATCGCCGCGCTCCAACTGGCTCACGACGGCTTCCAGTTCCTTCATCGCCTGCTCAAAGCTCATCTGGTCCACGGGCGTGTCGGTCATTGTGCTGCCTTTATCAGTTCTTCCACATGCGCCTTGGTCGAGGCGGCCAGCGCGT
This sequence comes from Ruegeria spongiae, assembly GCF_023502395.1. Classification (GTDB taxonomy): domain Bacteria; phylum Pseudomonadota; class Alphaproteobacteria; order Rhodobacterales; family Rhodobacteraceae; genus Ruegeria_C; species Ruegeria_C spongiae. The sequence goes on from NZ_JAMFMB010000019.1 coordinate 72,600, forward strand.
TCAGATCATATCCGCCTTCCAGAGTCGAGACGATACGGCCCTCGCAAAGCTCGGCTGCAAGGAGGCATATCTCGCGCGTCAGCCAGGCGAAATCGGCAGTTGCCCAGTTCAATCCGGCAAGCGGGTCGTCCTGATGTGCGTCGAATCCGGCCGAGATGATGATCAGCTCGGGCTTGAAGTCCCGCAGCCGGGGAAAGGCGAGTTGCTCATAGGCGTCGCGCATTTCGGCGCCACCGCCACCGGCATTGAGCGGGATGTTGACGAGCGTGTCAAAAAACCCGGTTTCATCACGACGCCCCGACCCCGGCCAGAGCGGCATCTGATGCGAAGATATCACCAGCGCGCGACGCTCATCGCGTAGCAATTCCTGCGTGCCATTGCCGTGATGCACGTCGAAATCCACCACCGCGACCCGCGACAAACCGTGATGGTCCAGCGCATGTTTGGCCGCCAGCGCCGCGTTGCCGAAGAAACAGAACCCCATGGCCAGATCACGCTCGGCATGATGGCCCGGAGGGCGAATGGCGCAAAAGGCATTGCCAGCCTCACCGGTCAGTACCAGATCGACCGCGCGCAGGGCTGCGCCAGCTGCGCGATAGGCTGCTTCCAGCGAACCCGGCGACATAAAGGTATCGCCATCGATTTGCGCGTACCCCTCTGCAGGGCTCCGAGACCGGATCTGATCGACATAGCTGACCGGATGTAGCCGCAGCAGATCGTCATCCGCTGCCAAGGGTGCTGTCACCCGCTCCAGCGCCAGAGGTTCCAGGGCATGCAGGATATGTTCAAGCCGCGCCACCCGTTCGGGATGTCCTGTTGGCGTTACATGGGCAAGACAATCGGCATGGGTCAACAGAGCAGTCTTCATCGGGGTCCGTTCTTCATCTGGCCAACAATATCCTCGCAGAAGGCAAAAAACACCGCGCAGCGGCACATCTCAGTCGGGTGCCAGCATATAGCCCGCACCGCGCACGGTCTGCAAATAGCGCGGTTGCTTCGGGTTAGGCTCGATCTTGCGCCGCAATCGAGTGATCTGCACATCCACCGCACGCTCCTGCGCCTGGCCACGATCCCGGCCCAGATCCTCGACCAGTTTGGTGCGGCTGACGGCCTCGCCCGGTTGCGCAGAGAAAATCTTCATCAACTGGCTCTCGGTCGCAGTCAATCGCACCAGATCCTCGCCCTGCCACATCTCTCCGCGCTCGATATCATAGCGGATCGGTCCCAGATGCAGGATCTTCGGCGCGGTGTCCTCGGCGGGGGTGTCGGGCATGCGCCGCAGGATCGCGCTGATCCTGAGCAGCAGTTCCTTGGGCTCGAACGGTTTGGCCAGATAATCGTCTGCCCCGGCTTCCAGCCCGGCGATGCGGTGTTCGGTCTCACCGCGCGCGGTCAGCAGCAGGATCGGCGTGGTATGGGTCTCGCGCAGGCTGCGGGTCAGGCTGACGCCATCCTCGCCCGGCATCATCACATCCAGCACGATCATGTCGAAATCCAGCCCCGACAGCACCCGTCGTGCATGGGCGGCATCGCGGGCGGCGGTGACCAGAAACCCGTTGCGCATCAGGAATTTCTTGAGCAGATCGCGGATGCGTTCATCATCATCAACGATCAGCAGATGCGCGTCCAGATCGCTCATGTGGGTCCGTCCTTCAGGTTTCGGTAGGCGCGTCGCATGCTTGTATCCATCATTGCCTCAAGCACCTGTTTAAACCCGGCAACCGCCTCGGGGCCAGCATCCTTGAAAGCGGTCCGCATCCGCGCCCTTTGCGCATCGGACAATTTGGTCTCAAGCGCGCGGCCCGCATCGGTCAGGAACAGATGCCGCTCGCGCTTGTCCACCGTGCCGACGCGGCTTTCCACCAGACCGTCGGCGATCAGCGTCCGCAGCACCCGGTTGAGCGACTGTTTCGTGACCCCGAGGATGCTGAGCAGGTTGTTCACGGTGGTGCCCGGCGCCCGGTTGATGAAATGGATCGCCCGGTGATGGGCGCGGCCATAGGCCATTTCGGCCAGAATCCGGTCGGGATCGGCGGTAAAGCCGCGATAGGCAAAGAACATCGCCTCGATCCCCTGCCGCAATTGCTCGTCGGTCAGGAACAACAGGCTTTCGCCGCCATAAACAGGGGCGCTGCGCGCTTCCGACATCAGAGGCCTCCCGGTTGGTTTCACGCAGTTTATGTCAGTCTTGTTGACATTCCAATAGTAAAGCGGTATCGAGTCGCAGTTTTGGCGCAACTTTATGTCCGTAACGGTCATAATTTGCGCAACTTTTTGAAAATTCGTCCTTTTCGGGAGGCACCCCATGGCGGGATATGATGATCGCGACGGCGTGATTTGGATGGATGGCGAACTGACCGACTGGCGGGATGCAAAGGTGCATATTCTGTCACACGCGATGCATTACGCCTCGTCGGTGTTCGAGGGCGAGCGCGCCTACAACGGCAAAATCTTCAAGAGCCGCGAACATTCCGAGCGCCTGATCGCCTCGGCGCTGGCGCTGGACATGCCGATGGAATGGTCTGTCGACGATATCGAGGCTGCGAAGGCCGAAGCGCTCAAGGCCAGCGGGCTGGAAGATGCCTATGTACGCGCCGTGGTCTGGCGTGGGTCGGGCGAGGATATGGGTGTGGCCTCAGCCCGTAACCCGGTGCATATGGCCGTCGCGGTCTGGCCCTGGGGCGCCTATTACGGCGATGCCAAGATGCAGGGCGCCAAACTGGACATCGCGGAATGGAAACGCCCCAGCCCGGAAACCATTCCGGTCCACGCCAAGGCGGCGGGGCTCTACATGATCTGCACCATCTCCAAACACAAGGCCGAGGCCAAGGGCTGCTCGGACGCGCTGTTCATGGATTACCGCGGCTATGTGGCCGAGGCCACCGGCGCGAATGTGTTCTTCGTCAAGGATGGCGAGGTGCATACGCCCAAGCCCGACTGCTTCCTGAACGGCATCACGCGGCAGACCGTGATCCAGATGCTGAAGGACCGCCAGATCCCGGTGCATGAGCGGCACATCCTGCCCGAAGAGATGTCGGGTTTTGAGCAATGCTGGCTGACCGGCACCGCCGCCGAGGTCACTCCGGTGGGTGAAATCGGACCCTACAAGTTCGAGGTTGGCGCGTTGACCCGCGATATCGCTGAAGCCTACGAGCAGCTGGTGCGCGCCTAAAGCGCGTTGCATCCAATCAGCATCAGTTCATTCAAAACGCGCGTTTGAGGCGAAGCCGAAAGGCAGCGTGTTTTGAATCCTGTTCGATGCAACACGCTCTGATCAGCCCGCACCGGAGCGTTTCATCTTGCGCAGCGCGCCGGTCACCAACTGGCGCGTGACCCAGCGGGCCGCGCCGGGAAAGAGGCTGGCCATCACCAAAGTCAGCTTGGGCCGCAGCCCCATCACCACCACCGGTTTGCGCGCCGCGATACCGCGCAGCATCATCTCGGCGGCGGGCTCGGGCTGCAGCACACCGGGGAAGGCCTTGAGCTCGCGGGTGACGGGATGCATGGTCTCGCGTTCGGTCAGAACCATCGGTGTTTCGATCTCGGCCGGGCAGATGGCGGTGACGTCGATGCCGCGCTCGATCATCTCGACCCTGAGCACCTCGGCGATCCCCGTAACGCCGAATTTTGACGCGCAATAGGCGCCATAGGCGTAGTTGCCGATCTTGCCCGCCATCGAGGCGATCAGCGCCAGATGACCGCCGCGCTGCATATGGTTCAGCACGGCGCTGGCGAAATAGTGGGTTCCCAGCAGGTTGACCTCGATCACCTTGCGAAAGCCGTCATCGTCGATCTGCCCATAAGGAGCCGCCAGCAGGATGCCCGCCGCATTCAGAGCCAGATCGGGCGGACCAACCGCAGCGGCAGCCACATCCACTGCAGTATGAACCGCACCCCGGTCCGAGATATCAAACTCGTAGAATTCGACCTTCTGACCGGGCTTTCCTGCCGCTTGCAAATCCCCCCGAAGTTCTTGCGAGAAACGCAGGTCGAACAGGGCAACCGAGCTGCCCTCAGCGATCAGCGTTCTGGCGACAATCAGGCCAAGCCCGCTTGCCGCCCCGGTGACAAAGGCGCAGCGCGGCGCGCCATGTTTCCAGCGATACCTCATAGCCCCTCCGACGATCAGAAATCGACGCCGCGCTGGGCTTTGATACCGGCCTGAAACGGGTGCTTAACCTCACTCATTTCGGTCACCAGGTCGGCATAATCGCACAGCGCTGGCGGCGCGTCGCGCCCGGTCAGGATCACGCCGGTCTTGTCCGCGCGCCCCTCCAGCCCCGCCAGCACATCCTCGACGCTCAGGTATTCATAGCGCAGCGCGATATTGATCTCGTCCAGAACCACCAGATCATAGTCACCGCTGGCCATCAGATCACAGGCCTTGCCAAAGGCGGATTTGGCGGCGGCGATGTCGCGGTCGCGGTCTTGCGTGTCCCAGGTAAACCCTTCGCCCATCGTGTGCCAGGTGACGCCGCCATGGTCCTCGAAGAACCGCCGCTCACCGGTTTTCCACTTGCCCTTGATGAATTGCACCACACCCACTTTCTGACCCCAGCCCAGCGCTCGCACCACCACGCCGAAAGCGGACGAGGATTTGCCCTTGCCCTTGCCCGTATGCACCAGCACCAGACCCCGTTCCGGATCCTGCAGTTCAGAGGTCTTGGCGCGATGCTTGGCCTGCACCTCATTCATCTTTTCCTTATGGGCCTTGGCGTCTTGGTCAGGGGCGTCGGTCATGATCTGTCCTCGGGGTTTCGATTGGCCCACATTATTGCGCGTGACGGAAAGGTAAAGCTCAGCTTTTCGGCAGGCGCAGGGCGCGGGTCTTGCTGCGCTCCAGCCCCAGCTGATGTTCGCGCCAGACCACAATGACATTGCCCGCGATGACCAGCGCGGCACCTGTCAGGATCACCGGCGTCGGCCAGTCTCCGAACCAGACATAGCCGATCAGCACCGCAAACAGCATCGAGGCATAATCGATCGGCGCCAGCATCGAGGCCGGGCCAAAGCGATAAGAAGAGGTCACCAATATCTGCGCCACCCCGCCGATGACCCCGGCGGCAATCAGCTTGGCCAATTGTTCGGGCGTTGGCGTGACCCAGCCGAAGAACCAGGTGGTCAGCGACAGGAGTGAGGCGGTGACCGAGAAGTAGAAGGCAATCGCCGCCGTATGGTCGGTGGCCACCAATTGCCGGATGTGGATCTGCACGAAGGACCGTGCGCAGGTCGCCGCCAGGATCAGCAACGCGCCTATGGTGGCAGTATCCTGCAAGCCTCCGCCTGTGCCCAGACGCGGCCAGATCATGATCAGAACGCCCAGCAGCCCGATGGCGACAGCGGAAATCCGGATCAGCCGCACCCGTTCCCCCAGCATGATCGAGGCGAGGATGATGGTGAAAATCGGCGTGGCGTATCCTATCGCGGTTGCCTCAGGCAGCGGGATCAGCGCCAGTCCGGTAAAGGTCAGAGCCATTGCTGTCGTACCCAGCACCCCGCGCCAGAAATGGCCCATCGGGTTGCGGGCGATCAGCCCGTGGCGCAGCTCGCCCTTCAGGACCAGCCAGACGACAATCACCGGGATCGCGCAGAAAGACCGAAAGAACACCGCCTGACCAGTCGGAATCTCTCCGTCCAGAGACTTGATGAGCGCCGCCAGTAGCGTGAACAGAAAGATCGCGCTGGTTTTCAGACCAACCGCCAGCAGCGGTCGATGCGATGTTAAGGATGTTGCCATAGGCCAGAACCTGCGCCTTTGGGTGGGAAAGATCAATTGCTTGATTTTTCCCGACCGCTTCCGCCACTCTGCGCCTGAAGCACCAAAGGAGGCCGCCATGCGCGCTGAAAACCACCTGATTTCCGCCCTCCGCACAGCAAGCACGGGGCGTGAAGGGGATGTGTTTGCGATTATTCCGGGTGGCGAAAATGTGAGTTTCGGCGCGCTCTTTGCCGGGGCCGAGCGGATGGCCTCGGCGCTTGTTGCGCTCGGGGTTCAGCCCGGTGACCGGATCATGGTGCAGGTGGACAAGACGATTGAGGCGATCCAGCTTTATCTGGGCACGGTCATGTCAGGCGCTGTGTTTCTGCCGTTGAACACTGCCTATACCGGGGCAGAGGTCGCTTATTTTGTTGACGACGCCAGCCCCGCGCTGATTGTCTGTGATCCCGCGCGTCAGGCCGAGATCCGCTCCATCGCTGGGGCGGCGGCTGTTGAGACTTTGGATTCCGCAGGACAGGGAACATTGCGCGCCCGTGCCAACCAACAGGACGGCTTTGAGCCGGTGCCTCGGGATAGCGACGATCTGGCGGCGATCCTCTATACCTCCGGCACCACCGGACGGTCCAAAGGGGCGATGCTGAGCCATGATAATCTCGTCTCTAACTCGGAGGTTTTGTGTGATTACTGGCGGTTCACCTCTGAGGATGTGCTGATCCACGCCCTGCCGATCTTTCACACCCACGGGCTGTTCGTGGCCACCAATGTGGCCCTGTTGGCCGGGGCGCAGGTGGTGTTCCTGCCCGGTTTCGACGGTGACGCGATCCTCGATGCAATGCCCGAGGCGACCGCCCTTATGGGCGTGCCGACCTTCTACACTCGTCTGCTGGCAGACCCGCGCCTGACCCGAGAACGGGCGGCAAAGATGCGGCTCTTTATCTCGGGCTCTGCGCCGTTGCTGGTCGATACCCATGAACAATGGGAAGCGCGCACCGGCCATCGCATCCTGGAACGCTATGGCATGACCGAGACCAACATGAGCACCTCGAACCCCTATGACGGCGAACGCCGCGCCGGGACGGTCGGCTTCCCGCTGCCCGGGGTTGAGGCGCGGATCATGAATGACGGCGCGCCGGTGCCCGCAAGAGAGATCGGTGTGTTGGAGGTGCGCGGCCCCAACGTGTTCCAGGGCTATTGGCAGATGCCGGAAAAGACCGCCGAAGAATTGCGCGCTGACGGCTGGTTCATCACCGGCGATCTGGCCAGGATGGATGCGGAGGGCTATGTCGCGATCGTTGACCGGGAAAAGGACCTGATCATCACGGGTGGGTTCAATGTCTATCCCAAAGAGGTGGAAAGCCTGATTGACGACCTGCCCGGTGTGCTGGAGAGCGCCGTCATCGGTGCCCCGCATCCCGATTTCGGGGAAGGAGTTGTTGCCGTTGTTGCCTGCGAAGACCCAAAATTAGAGCCTGATGCTGTCATATCTGCACTGGCGGACCGACTGGCGAGGTTCAAGCAACCCAAGCGCGTCATCCTCACCGATGCCCTGCCGCGAAACACGATGGGCAAGGTGCAGAAAAAAGCTCTGCGCGAACAGTATCAGGGCGTGTTCGATGACAATGGCTGATCTAACGGATTTCGGGTCGTTTGGCTTCGATGTCTCCGGCGATGCGACATGGCGGTCTTGTTTTGCTGTCAGCGAATTGGCGGTGCTGTCGATGGGGGCCGTGGGCTTGGCCGTTGCGGACCTGATCGCCGTGCTTGGTCTGGGACCAAGGCCAGCGGTGACGGTAGATCGGCGACTGGCCTCGATCTGGTTTCAAGGATCGATCCAGCCGCAGGGCTGGTCTATCCCGCCGCTCTGGGACCCGGTAGCGGGTGACTACCAGACGCAGGATGGCTGGATCAGATTGCACACCAACGCGTCTCATCATCGGGCGGCGGCGCTAATGGTTCTGGGATGCAAGCCCGAGAAAGACGCGGTTTCCGAGGCCGTGCGTGAATGGGCAAAGGACACTCTGGAAACCGAGATCGTGGCAGCAGGCGGTGCTGCCGCCGCGATGCGCAGCCGTGACGATTGGGTGGCGCATCCTCAGGGCAAGGCCGTTGCCGCCGAACCGCTGGTGTGCTGGGAGCGACGCGCAGGGAAGTGCCGCGACTGGCAGCCCACGAATGACCGCCCATTGGCCGGGTTGCGGGTTCTCGACCTCACGCGGGTGCTTGCCGGTCCCATCGCAACACGGGCGCTGGCAGGATTCGGTGCCAACGTGCTGCGCGTGGACCCGCCGGACTGGCAAGAGCCCGGCGTTGTGCCGGATGTGACGCTGGGCAAAAGGTGCAGTCGGCTGGACCTGAAATCCGTTGACGGTCTGTCACGATTCGAAGCCCTGATCGCCAGGGCGGATGTGCTTGTGCATGGCTATCGTCCCGGGGCGCTGGACGCGATCCTGCCGCCCGCGCGGCGTGTGGCGCTCGCGCCTGACCTGATCGAGGTCTGTCTGGATGCCTATGGCTGGACCGGGCCCTGGGCCGGACGGCGCGGGTTCGATTCGCTGGTGCAGATGAGCAGCGGGATAGCGGATAAGGGCGCGCGCTGGGCTAAATCCGACCGTCCGCATCCGCTGCCGGTTCAGGCGCTGGATCACGCGACCGGGTATCTGATGGCAGCCTCGGCAGTCACGAGCCTGCGGCACGCGCTGGAACACAGCGAGGTTGGAGCCGCGCATCTGTCGCTCGCCCGCACCGCTGAATTGCTGGCTTCGCTTGATCCGATGCGCGGCGCCGATCTGACCGGGTCGGGACAGGCTGATTTCGCTGACCAGACCGAACACACGCCATGGGGGCCGGCCAGTCGGCTGCGCCCAGCGATCAGCGTTGCGGGCGCGCCGATGCGCTGGGACCGTCCGGCCTCGGACCTCGGCAGTGCCGAACCTGCTTGGTGCTAGCCCCAGTTTTCGGGTACTGCACTGCCAATTTCAGCGGCGAGTTCATGCAAAAAGCTCAGCATCAGAGCCTTTCTTTTCTCGGCCAAGGCACGCCCGCCAGTGGTTAGCATGTCATCTGGCAGAGCGAGGAGCTTGATGCGCCAATGGTCGAGTGCAAATTGGCTGTCATCCGGGGCCCGATCCTTGCAGAACGGGTCGGCGGGTTCGTAAAGCGCCCGGTGGAGTGATCCGGCGACGGAAAAGGCCCGCGCGATCCCAATAGCGCCCAGCGCATCCAGCCGGTCGGCATCTCGCAGGATACGGGCCTCGGGGGACTCGGGCGGAATGCCTGCGGAAAAGCTGTGGGCCTCAATCGCGTGGCGCGTTCCGGCGATCTGGTCGGCGGTGAAGCCACAATCGCGCAGGATCGGTTCCGCTGCCTTGGCAGACATACGCGAGGCCTGCGCCCGGTCGGGATGGTCCTTCGGCAGGTTGACCAGATCGTGCAGATAGCTTGCGGCCAGCAAGATGCGCGGGTCAGCGCTGCCGTCGTCGATGGCCTGAGCGTTGGCCCATACCCGATCCAGATGCGCCACATCATGGGCCGGGTCTTGCGCCATGCGTTCGGCAGTGACCGCGCGCAGATGCGCGCGCAGGTCAGCCGATATGGCCACGGTTCTCACCGATCTGGCCGCGATGCAGCAGCAGATGATCCAGGATCACGCAGGCCATCATCGCCTCGCCCACCGGCACCGCGCGAATGCCGACGCAGGGGTCGTGGCGACCTTTGGTGATGATCTGGGTCTCTTCGCCAGAGCGGGTGATGGTGCGGCGCGTGGTCAGGATCGACGAGGTCGGCTTGACCGCAAAGCGCACCACAACATCCTGCCCGGTCGAGATGCCGCCCAGCACGCCGCCCGCATGGTTCGAGCTGTATTCCGGGCCGTCTGGACCCATGAAGATCTCATCCGCATTGGCCTCGCCAGTCAGTTCGGCGGCGGCCATGCCCTCGCCGATTTCCACGGCTTTGACAGCGTTGATCGACATCATCGCGGCGGCCAGATCAGTGTCTAACTTAGCATAAATCGGTGCGCCCAGCCCGCGTGGCACGCCACGGGCGACCACTTCGATAACGGCGCCGACCGAGTTTCCGTCCCTACGCAACTCGTCCAGATAGACTGCCCAATCCTCGGCGGCGGTGGCATCGGGCGTCCAGAACGGATTTTGTTCGATCTGGCCCCAGTCAAACCGGTCCCGGTCAATCTTGCGCGGGCCCATCTGCACCATGTAGCCGGTGATCTGGACATGCGGCGCAAGCTGTTTGATCGCCTCACGCGCCAATCCGCCTGCGGCCACTCGTGCCGCCGTTTCGCGGGCGGAACTGCGCCCGCCGCCGCGATAGTCGCGGATGCCGTATTTCTGCCAATAGGTTATGTCCGCGTGTCCCGGGCGGAACTTGTCCATGATGTCGCCATAGTCCTTCGAGCGCTGATCGGTGTTCTCGATCATCAGCTGCACCGGGGTGCCGGTGGTCTGGCCTTCGAACACGCCCGACAGGATTTTCACTTCATCCGCTTCGCGCCGCTGGGTGGTGAACTTGTTCTGGCCCGGTTTGCGCTTGTCCAGCCACTGCTGGATCATCGCCTCGTCTATTGGCACGCCGGGCGGGCAGCCATCGACGGTGGCACCCAGGGCCGGACCGTGGCTTTCGCCCCAGGTCGAGACGCGGAAGAGATGGCCAAAACTGTTCATCGACATAAGCTGCTCCTTTGCGCGACGTGCTTAGCGGCGTGTCGTGCGCGCCTCAAGGGGGATTCCCCCTGAGGCGCTGCGGTATCACGCCGCCTGAGTGAGCGCTGCGCGGGCTTGGGTAATCGCTAGCGCGGCTTGCGCCGCCTCGCGGCCCTTGTCGACGAAATGGGCGCGGTAGATGGCGTTATGGTGATCGGTTTCCTGATAGTGATGCGGGGTCAACGAGACCGACAGCACCGGCACCCCGCTATCCATCCCGGCCCGCATCAACCCGTCGACAACGGCTTGCGCCACGAAATCATGGCGATAGATCCCGCCATCCACCACAAAGGCGGCGCAGGCGATGGCGGCATATTGGCCGGTCTGGGCCAGATCGCGGGCGAGCAGCGGCATCTCGAACGCGCCGGGCACATCATAGACATCGATCTGCGTTGCGGGGATCAGGCCCTGAAACCCGTCAAGCGCGCGGTCGACGATATCGGAATGCCAATTGGCTTTGACAAAGGCATATCGGGTGTGTGTCATCGTGAACTCCTTTCGTAACAGACACGTCACCCAAGGCGATCACGAGCAGCCACGCCGTATGACCAGCGTACTGCACGTTTCTCTTTCATCCGGACTGTAACCGTCGGCCCTGGCGTCTCACCAGATCTGCTGACGCTTTATTGCGGCTCCACAATTTACCCGAAAACCGGTTCCCACTTTTCGGATCGTGGACGCGACAAAGCCGCTCGCGGGCTCACGGGTCCATGCCCGCATACCGCCGGTGGGGAATTTCGCCCCGCCCTGAGAACGCCGCAGACCTTGCCAAGTTGCAGCCCACACTGCAAGACCCTGATTGAGGAGAGCGCCCATGCACCCAAACCCGGCCTTTCGCGGCGTCGAAACCGCCCGCAACATCTGCTTCGCCCGCGACCGGGGCTTTGGCATTCTGGCTGTGTCAGGGGACGGAGTGCCTCTGATGAGCCATGTGCCTTTTCTGTTATCCGAGGACGGCGCCGTTGCGGACCTGCACCTTGTGCGCTCGAACCCGATCCTGAGGTTGCTGAAAGACCCGGTTGCGGCACGGCTCGCGGTATCTGGCCCGGATGGCTATGTCTCTCCCGATTGGTATGAAATCGCCGATCAGGTGCCGACATGGAACTATGTCGCCGTGCATCTGACCGGCACTTTGGAAGCCCGTCCGCAATCCGAACTGCGCACGCTGCTGGACCGGCAATCGGCCTTCAGCGAGGCGCGGCTGCTGCCGAAACCGCCCTGGACGGCAGAAAAGATGAGCGTTGACGCGCTGGCCCGGATGATGCGGATGATCGTGCCCTGCCGGATGCGGGTGCAGATGATCGACGGGACATGGAAACTGAACCAGAACAAACCCGATGAGGTGCGGCTGCGCGCGTCCGACCGGATCGCGACAGATGGGTTCGGGACTGAGACGCAGGCTCTGTCCGCGCTGATGCGCGACGCGAAGGAGTGATCTTGCACGGACCCTGCGATCTGACGGCTTTTGTTTCCTCGCCTGTCCTGTAAGCTCGTCACAACGCAGGAGGATCCGAATGAAACTCTATCACAGCCCGACATCGCCCTATGTGCGCAAGGTCATGGTTTTGCTGCATGAAACCGGGCAATTGGCCGATGTCGAGATCGCATCGGCAACTGGAACGCCCATGTCACCGGCCGAGCCTCTGCTGGGCAAGAACCCGTTGACCAAGGTTCCGGCTCTGGAACGTGCGGATGGGCCGACGCTGTTTGACAGCCGGGTGATCTGCGCCTTTCTCGATGCACGGGCGCAGGCAGGGCTTTATCCGCAAGGTACGCGCCGCTGGGAGGTTCTGACACTCGAGGCGCTGGCGGATGGTATCCTCGATGCGGCGCTTCTGATGACCTATGAATCCCGGCTGCGGCCCGAAGACATGCAATGGGACAGCTGGACCGACGCGCAATGGTCCAAGATCGAGCGCGCCTGCGCCGCGCTGAACCAGCGCTGGATGGCGCATCTGTCCGGCCCGCTGGACATGGGGCAGATCGCGGTGACCTGCGCGCTGGGCTATCTCGACCTGCGTCATGAGGTGCGCGGTTGGCGGACCGGGAATGAAGCGCTGGCCGCGTGGTATTCCACCTTCGAATCGCGCCCCAGCATGCAGGCCACCCGGCCCCCGGGGATGATCTGATCGGCGCTGCTCTGCGTGTTTTTCCGCGCACAGTTGAAATTTTGTTCCCAAATGTCGACCTAAGAAACGTCCTGTGCGCCTATGACCGCTGGACGAACCGAATTCTCCCCGATAGATACCCGCGTTAAGTCACTGCATTCCGTGCGGTGGATATGCACGTTTGCCCGTTCGCGGGCGCTGAGATCGGAGAAGGCTCGTGTCCCACGCAGAAGACCACGAAGGCACCCGCAGAGATTTCCTCTATTACGCCACGGGTGGCGCAGGTGTCGTAGTTACGGGGGCCGCTGTCTGGCCTCTGGTGAACCAGATGAACCCGTCCGCAGATGTTCAGGCGCTGTCCTCGATCCGTGTGGACGTGGCGGGCGTCGCCGAAGGGACGCAGATCACCGTCAAGTGGTTGGGCAAGCCGGTTTTCATCCGCCGCCGCACACCCGAAGAGATCGACGAGGCGCGCGCGGTCGATCTGGCCGATCTGCCCGACAACAACGACCGCAACGCCAACAAGCCCGGTCTGGACGCCGCCGACGAAAACCGCTCGATGGATGAAGCGGGCGAATGGCTGGTGATGATGGGTGTGTGTACCCATCTGGGCTGTGTGCCTCTGGGTGACGGCGCGGGCGATTTCCACGGCTGGTTCTGCCCCTGCCACGGCTCGCATTACGACACGTCGGGCCGTATCCGCAAAGGCCCTGCGCCCGAAAACCTGCCGGTTCCGATCGCGGAATTCGTCGACCCAACAACCATCAAGCTGGGATAAGGAAACGCGACATGTCCGGAATTCCGCACGATCATTACGAACCGAAATCAAACGGCGAAAAGTGGCTGAACGATCGCCTGCCGATTGTTGGCCTTCTGTATAACACGCTCATGATCCCCACCCCGAAGAACCTGAACTGGTGGTGGATCTGGGGAATTGTCCTGGCTTTCTGCCTGGTGCTGCAGATCGTCACCGGCATCGTTCTGGTGATGCACTACACGCCCAATGTCGATCTGGCCTTTGCCAGCGTCGAGCACATCATGCGCAACGTGAATGGCGGCTATATGCTGCGTTACCTGCACGCAAACGGTGCCTCGCTGTTCTTTGTGGCGGTCTACATCCACATTTTCCGGGGCCTGTTCTATGGCTCCTACAAATCCCCGCGCGAGATCACCTGGATCATCGGCATGCTCATCTATCTGTGCATGATGGGCACGGCTTTCATGGGCTATGTTCTGCCCTGGGGTCAGATGTCGTTTTGGGGCGCAACCGTGATCACCGGGTTGTTTGGCGCGATCCCGTTTGTGGGTGACGCGATCCAGACCTGGTTGCTAGGCGGACCGGCGGTGGACAACGCCACGCTGAACCGCTTCTTCTCGCTGCATTACCTGCTGCCCTTCGTGATCGCCGCGCTGGTCGTGGTGCATATCTGGGCCTTCCACACCACCGGGAACAACAACCCCACCGGTGTCGAGGTGCGTCGCACGTCGAAAGACGAAGTGAAGAAAGACACGCTGCCCTTCTGGCCCTATTTCGTGATCAAGGACTTCGTGGGTCTGGCTATCGTGATGGTGATCTTCTGGGCGATCGTGGGCTACATGCCGAATTACCTGGGCCATCCCGACAACTATATCGAGGCCAACCCACTGGTGACGCCCGCGCACATCGTGCCCGAATGGTACTTCCTGCCGTTCTACGCCATCCTGCGCGCCTTTACCGGCGAAGTCTGGGTGGTGCAGTTCGCCAGCTTCATCACCGGCGGCATCGTGGATGCGAAGTTCTTCGGCGTGATCGCGATGTTCGGAGCGATCCTGGCCATGGCGCTGGCGCCCTGGCTGGACACGTCATCCGTGCGTTCGGGCCGCTACCGACCGATGTTCAAATGGTGGTTCTACCTGCTGATCGTCGACTTCATGGCCCTGATGTGGCTGGGAGCGATGCCGGCGGAAGAGCCCTATGCCTCGTTCTCGCTGATCGCTTCGGCCTACTGGTTCGGCTATTTCTTCGTGATCCTGCCCATTCTGGGTGTGATCGAGAAACCGCTGCCGCAGCCCGAGACGATCGAAGAAGACTTCAACGCCCATTACGGCACGCAAGCTGATGGTTCCGGTGCCGCCGAAACCACGCCCGCCGAGTAAGAAGAGGGACCGACTGAGATGTTCAAGAACCTAGCAATCGGTGCCGCGTTCGCCCTCGCACTCGCCCCTGCCGCGTCCTTCGCGGCGGGTGGCGGAGAGCAGCATATCGAGGATTTCGCATTCTCGTTCGAGGGCCCGTTCGGCAAGTACGACCAGAACCAGCTGCAACGCGGCCTTCAGGTCTATACCGAGGTCTGTGCCTCCTGCCACGGGCTGCAATATGTGCCGCTGCGCACATTGGGCGACGAGGGTGGGCCGGGCCTGCCCGAGGATCAGGTGCGCGCCTATGCGACCGGATTTGCCGTGTTGGATGAAGAATCCAACCGTCATCTCTATGACGCTGAAAACGACATTTTCCGGCCTTTGATCGCCAGCGATCATTTTCCGGCGAACCACACAGCAGGCGCACCGGATCTGAGCCTGATGGCCAAATCCCGCGCTGGGTTCCACGGGCCGTATGGTTTGGGTATCAACCAACTCTTCAAAGGTATTGGCGGCGCTGAATACATCGCGTCCTTGCTGATCGGCTACACCGGCGAAGAGAAAGAAGAAGCAGGTTCGGTTCTCTATGAGAACACCGCCTTCCCGGGCGGCTGGATTTCCATGGCACCGCCGCTCTACGGTGAAGATGTCGAATTCGCCGATGGTCACTCCAACGACCTGCATCACGAGGCCGAGGACGTGGCCGCGTTCCTGATGTGGGCGGCCGAACCCAAGATGATGGCCCGCAAGCAAGCCGGATTTGTCGGCGTGCTGTTCCTGACCATCCTGGCGTCGCTGCTCTATCTCACCAACAAGCGCCTCTGGGCGCCGCATAAGGGCAAGAAGCACTAATCCCTTTCGGTCTATGAGATCTACCAAACCCCTCGCGTCATCGACGTGGGGGGTTTTCTTTTTGGGGCTCTGCCCCCGCCGGAAATTCTTGGCCAGATGAAGGGCAGATCAGCGCAACATGAGTGCGCGTTCGTATCAGGCGGTCAGGCGGGTGCCGTTCTGACCGAGGATCTCGGCGGTGACGATCACGCCTTCGCGCTGCGGGGTCGAGAAATCAACCTCGGTGAATTGCTCGGTACGGCCCATATGCGGGTTTTCCATCAGGATCTGATGGGTCTTGCCCAGCTGCGCCTGAAGGTGGCTGTCGACCTGTGACGCGCCGCTGGCGCGCAGGCGGGCAGCGCGATGTTTGATCACCTGGCCATCCACCTGCGGCATCCGCGCGGCGGGGGTTCCGGGGCGGGGCGAATAGGGGAAGACATGCAGCCAGGTCAGATTGCACTCTTCCACCAGCTTCAGAGAGTTCTCGAAATGCGCGTCGGTCTCGGTGGGAAAGCCTGCGATGATGTCGGCGCCAAAGGTCATTTCGGGACGCAGGCGGCGGGCCTCTTCTGCAAACCGGATCGCGTCATCACGCAAGTGGCGGCGCTTCATCCGTTTCAGGATCAGATCGTCGCCATGTTGCAGTGACAGGTGCAGATGCGGCATCAGGCGCGGCTCGATCGCGATGGCCTGCATCAGGTTCTCATCCACCTCGATGGAATCGATCGAGCTGATCCGCAGGCGCGGCAAATCCGGTACCAGCTTGAGAATCCGCATCACCAGATCGCCCAATTTCGGTTCTGCCGGCAGGTCAGCCCCCCAGGAGGTCAGGTCGACCCCGGTCAGCACAACCTCGTTATAACCCTTGTCCACCAGCCGTCTGATCTGGTCCACCACCACGCCCGCAGGGACGCTGCGTGAGTTGCCGCGGCCATAGGGGATGATGCAGAAGGTGCAGCGGTGGTCACAGCCATTCTGAACCTGCACATAGGCACGGGACCGCGTCCCGAACCCGTCGATCAGATGGCCCGCCGTTTCGGTCACCGACATGATGTCATCGACCTGCACTGTCTCGGTTTCACCGATGAAGTCGGCGGCCAGCCCTTTCCAGGTCGCGGGCTGCATCTTTTCGGTGTTGCCGATCACCGCATCAACCTCATCCATCTTGGCGAAGGTTTCGGGCTCGGTCTGGGCCGCGCAGCCGGTGACGATCACGCGCGCATCGGGGTTGTCGCGCCGCAGGCGGCGGATTTCCTGCCGGGCCTTGCGGACGGCTTCGGAGGTCACGGCGCAAGTGTTCACGATCACCGCGTCGCGCATCCCGGCCTGTGCCGACAGCTCTTTCATCGCTTCGGTCTCATAGGCGTTCAGACGGCAGCCCAGTGTGGTGAATTTTGGCGCGCTCATCGCAGCGATTCCATAAATTCAGGTGTCAGAACGCCTGAGAAGACATGCATGCTTGACCCGGTCATCCAGACGCCGTCCTCACGCCAGGCCACGTGCAGCGTGCCGCCATCCAGATCGATGCGCACCTCTCGCCCTGTCAGCCCACGCCGGGCCGCTGCCACGGCGGTCGCACAGGAGGAAGAGCCTGAGGCCAGCGTTATGCCCACACCGCGTTCCCAGACCCGCATGCGGATGTGATCAGTGCCGATGATCTGCGCCACCTGCACATTGGTACGCTGCGGATAGAGCGGGTGATGCTCATACCGCGCGCCGAACACCTCCAGCGGCACCGCCTCTGCATCTTCGACGAAGAAGGTGCAATGCGGGTTGCCCATGCCGGTTGCAACCGGGGCGCCCTCGATTGGCAGATCCAGCGTGTCCACCTCTTCGGCTAGCGGTACCTCATCCCAACCCAGTTGCGGCTGGCCCATGTTCACCGATGTCATCCCACTGCCCGCGTCGCGGGCCAACAGATCGCCGCGATCGGTTGTCAGGTGCAACTCGCTCTTGCCGCTCTCATCCATCAAGTGCCGCGCAATGCAGCGCGTGGCATTGCCACAGGCCGCCGAGGTCGAGCCGTCGGCGTTGTAGAACACCAGATGCGCATCCGCTTTGCCATCTTCGATGACCGCGAGTTGGTCGAACCCCACACCGAAATGGCGGTGCGCCACTGCCTGTGCGAGCCGCGCCGATACCGGCACCTCCCGCGCACGTGCATCGACAACAACAAAATCGTTGCCCAGCCCGTGCATCTTCATGAAGGGCAATCCGGTATCGTGTTCTTCTGTCATGGCGGGCATATAACGCCGGTGCGCTAGTGAATCCAGTCTTCGGCAAAGATTCCCCAAAAAAGGGCTTGACCGCCCCGTAAGCTCCTCATAATTAGGCCGCCTATCGGGTCGGTGGTTCCTTCGGGTTGCTGGCGGAACGAGAGGCGAAACCGGTCTTGATCCTTACGGGTGAAACGACTAAACGTCGCGCGGGGTTTGATTATCCCAATACAAAGAGTGGGCCGTTAGCTCAGTTGGTAGAGCAACTGACTTTTAATCAGTGGGTCGCAGGTTCGAATCCTGCACGGCTCACCACTTTTTTAATAAAAACAATGACTTGCCGTGGTGCGATAATTGATGGTGCCACAAGGTCTATCTGTGTCCGCCTTGTGTCCGGATTCTTCCGGTTCTTGAGAACGGTTTCTCGTGACGATGGATTCCGCGCAATGTGGCATTCATGCTCCGACAAATTTGACAGGAGCCAAAGTAGCCCGAGACTAGTTGCCCATTGGACTAGTATCGCTTCTGTACAGGATCCACATGGAGTTTTGGCAACTCTACGAAACTCAGAGGCTCCCTCGGACGACAATTTGTTGAGATTTTTTCGACGACGGAAAGGTGTTTGGTGATGTTTTAAGGAGAGTACTTGGCCCAAGAGCAGGGCCAAGGTTCCTTCGATGTCTTTTGGGTGAGACAAGAATTTCTACTGCAAAGTCGCTTTGACGTCTTGATACAGCGCGACGAGTTCTCCCATACCCATGTCCAGAATTGGCTCATACATGAATGCGTTAATGTGGATATTTGCTGGCGTGATTAGATTTACGCGCCGAAGAATGCCAATTTCTTCGGCTTGATTGTTAAATTGCTCTTTGAAGGCCTGGAATAGATCGCCGGTTTGCTTCCGCGCAACATCATAGTCTGGCTCATTGCCTCGAATTTTCCCAATCATGAAGCGCTCTGACCAAACTCGAATCGCAATGGACAATACGATTTTGTGTTCAAGGTTTACGCCTTCATCTACGTTCACGCACGCGTCTGCGGTGGCAAAAATGTGGTCAATAATACTTTGATCCAATGCCACTTCAGGGAAAACGCAATTGGCAAGATGTCTTTCAAAAACTGTCTTGTAGTCACGTATGGTAAGAGCTTCGGTCTCGTCTTTATAGTGCAACATCCTCGTAAGATGTAGGTAGTCTTCGTTGTCATTTCCTTCAGCGTCCTTGTCGCCGGAGGTGTACTCGATGACATTTCGTAAGAACGGAATGTATGCGATCAAGACTGGAGGCTCTCCTAACCGATTTTGCCACTTATGAAATGGGCTTTGGATGTCGGATTGTTTGAATGCCTCAAGCTTGATCCCTTCTGCGGTGCGAAAGGCCAACCTACACTGATGAGCCGGACAGATCTTTCTGCTTGAGACCGTCCGCAAGAAGTCGAAGTTGTGAGTCAGGATTATTGCCAAGAAGTTAGTGTCTTCTAGCTTTGTGACATCTTCCAGAAAGTCGACTATGGCAAACTTGTTTTTGTAGTCAAAAGAGTCCGAGATATCATCGAAAACAAAAAGCGTTCTACTGCGGTTTTTCCACCGAACAAAGACTTCGTACATAATATCCAATATGTAGAGCGCTCGACTTTCTCCCGTGCTCAATGCTCGAAGCAGTTCCCGTTTTTCGGAAGGCGCGTAGCGTCTTTCAAGACCTTCGTCTCGGATTATGAAACTGATGGAAGGAGCACTGCCTTTTAGGATGGCATCAGCCTTGTTCTCAACGGCTAACTCGAATGGAAGGTACAAGAATCTTCGGTTGAAATCTGCAACAACTTCGTCCCAATCGCCCCTACTGTTTTCTGCATCTGCGATGATCGCTGCCAACGACTCTTGGCCAGTTCGATACTCAGAAATGAGCGCTTTGTATTCGTCGATTGATGCCAGAAAATATTGAATCCAAAGCTCGCGCTTCAAGCCTTCCGGATCGTCTAGAAACGGTAAAAGGTGTTTATTTTCAGTAATATAATCACGAAAGCTCTGTAGCTCTTTGTTCTTGAGTTTGGCATTGAACGTGTCAAACTTCTTTGCCACCTCGTCGTCATTTAGGATGCGAAGCTTTTCCTCTTCGATACGCTCTTTGAGAGTTTGATCGGACGAAACCTCTTCCATCTGATCGGTGTTTTCATCCGCCAAGCTGATTTTGTGTCCGGCGTTGAAAAAATTGTTCGACTCCAGGTGCTGCTGAACTTGCGCCACGTTGTGGTACTGAAAGTTCCTCCTAAGAAAAGGAGACTGCTCTGTTATCTCATCGTATTTTTGCGCGAAACCCTCAACTGCCGATGCCACATCCTCGTTGGCTAGAAATTGTTGAACCTTTGGGTCGTACAAGATCTTAAAGTCTGCCGCTGCAAGACTTGATGGTTGCGCATTGCTCAGTTCGTCTTCGATGGAAAGCAAAGCGTCATAATAGCTTTCACCAAACAGGCCTTCAACGATTGGGTCAAGGTTCTCTCGCGATCTGTCGCCAAATCCAGCGTTGCGTTTGAGGGCTTTGTCCAAGGCTTTCTTGGCTTCACCAATTGATCGATGAACTTCTTCGTATTTTCCTCGTAGTTCGGCGTTCGCCAACAGTGTGGAAACCTGATCTGAAGCAAATTTGTCATCATAAGACCTGACAACGAAAATTTCTTCTTTCTTGAGAACATCGCCGTTCAGTGTGACTTCACAGGTGGGCTTGCGGTCAGGAAAGTGCAGGTCCGTAGGTTCATTCCCGTTTGAGAGATCCGCCATAGTCTTCGCGAAAGACGTTTTCATAACGCCGTTTGGAGCATAAATGGCGAAACCTTTGTGCTTAAATTTTAGTTCTGTATCGAGTTTTCCAATTCCATAACAATATCTTAGGTTCAGCTTAAGTATGTCGGTCACAGTGTTCTCCAGTTGAAATTTCTGGCTAGATTACGAGTATTGCATTTGCCCCCGTCTTTCCATCGAAGGCAAGAGCACGTCCTTCGCATGGGCCCAAACTCTCTGCCCCGGTCGACTACTCACTCAAAGAAACTTCCCAACTAACTGACGTCCGGCGTCACGCTTTTATGGGCTTATCTATCGAAGTGAATAAACGCAGAAAATTGATGACAGCGGCATCAAAGTGATGCACTGTGATGCAGAAACACGGGCAGGAACATTAAGAGAACATTTACTTGGCTACCGTACAAAAGACGTCTAGGGTCACAGTGTCGTTTAAGGAAAGCGACCATGAACACTTAAGTCAGATCGCCGAAGCAAACGATGTGTCGTTGTCTTGGGTGGTGCGGCAAGCAGTGTCCGAATACTTAGACCGAAACAAAATAAATGAGCCGGGGTTGCCGTTGCCAAGACCGCAGAAGGGCGAAAGATGAACAAGCCAACAGCTATTGACCTGTTTTGTGGTGCCGGAGGTCTTTCAGAGGGCTTAAACCAAGCCGGTTTTTCTATCCTTGCTGGCAATGACATCGACACATTCGCTGGAGAAACATTTGCAAAAACCCACCGAGAAGCTTCCTTCTTGGACGGCTCCATCCGCGAGCTCTCTGCCGAGGACTTTTTGAAAGCTACGGGGCTAGCAAAGGGCGAGCTGGACTGTTTGGCGGGTGGCCCGCCTTGTCAGGGCTATTCAGTATACAACCATCAACGTGGCATGCACGACGAGCGTAGTCACCTTTTCCGAGAATATCTGCGGATTGTGGAAGGTTTGATGCCCAAGTGGTTAGTAATGGAGAATGTTACCGGCATTATGTCAGCTGGTGAGGGCGAAGCCTTTCAAGCTGTGCTCGCTGGAATCAAATCGCTCGGTTATGCCGTTGAGGCGCAAATTTTGCGAGCAGAGGATTATGGAATTCCGCAAGAACGGCGCAGAGTGGTGTTTATTGGAAACCGCATTGGTATGCCGATTGTATGGCCAAAAAAGACGCACGGCGATGGTCTGCAACCTTTTACTACGATTCAAGATGCTCTTTCAGACCTTCCCGCCCTGGAGAACGGTGAAGATGGCGGTGTATCAACTTATTGTTCAGAGCCACGGTCTGAATATCAACGAGAACTGCGTGCTGGGTCCAATGCGGTGCACAATCATGCGGCTCCTCGTCTTGGGGCAATAAACATTGAACGGATGAAACATATTCCCCAAGGTGGCAGCTGGCGTGATATTCCTTTTGAGCTTTTACCTGCTGGGATGAAACGTGCAAAGCGCAGCGACCATACAAAGCGCTATGGGCGCATGAAGTGGAATGGACTGTCTTGCACGATTCTGACAAAGTGCGATGTGCATTGGGGCGCCTACATCCATCCCGAGCAAGAGAGAAGCATTACAGTGCGCGAAGCAGCACGTATTCAGTCGTTCCCAGACTGGTTCCATTTTGAAGGTCCCAGAACGGAACAGTACGTTCAAGTTGGGAATGCGGTGCCACCGATGTTAGGGCGAAAAATCGGAGAAGCCCTGAGGAGTGCTGAAGACTGGTGCAATGTTGAGAACATAGCAACTGGTTAGTGATGTGTCGCTCGCTTCCCCGATCAGGTTTTCTACTTTTCCGCGCACCAGAGCTCCAAGAGACTTTGTCGCCTCAGTAACGAGCGTATTTGAGAAGCACCACTCGGAAATCGGCACCATCGATCTTCAGAAGGGCCTGACGAGCGACGCGGTATTGTCGATCCTTAGAGACGATCTAATGGAACTAGGTTGGGACGTAGAGAGAGGGAAACGAGCCGATCAAAAAGTTAAAAGACCTGTCTTCTTTGGCGAAAACGCCCTTCCTGACTTGCAATACGAAGTTGACGCTTGGCATGCAGACTGGAGGTCAGGACTGGAAGTTGAAGCTGGCCGTGCTTGGATGGGAAACGCAATATACAGAGATTTGATCCAAGCATTGGTAATGGTCGATATGGATTTCCTCTTTTTGGCGGTACCTTTGAACTACAAGTACAGAACCGGTGGCCGCGAAACGATAAGCAGGGACTACGACAATACTATTGCGGTTTCTGAAGCATTGTTTGGCCATTCCCGAATTGAAATGCCCTTCGATCTTTGCGTGATCGGATACTAAACTGATCTACCCCAAGGCTTTCCTAATTGCATCGGCATAAACATCGGCATCGGGCAAATTCATAGGTGATGTGAATGCAAGCGCAACTTGATCCACGGTGGTCGTAAACTGTCCATGAAGTGACATACGTCTTTGCGTGCCCCTTTCGCCTTTTTCATCCAATTCATAGCTTCGAAAGGTTATCGTCCCTTGCCCAGGTTTATAGTCGTGCAAAGTTCCACCCAGGCGGTCACGAATGCGGTCGTAAACTTGCTTAGGGCATACAAAGAAAAGACCCTTTCGACACAAATCCTCGCGACGAAGCACGTGCCCCTTGTAGATTAACTGAGGTAGAATACGCTTGTTGACGTTTTCCCAATTCATCCCAGCGTCGCTGTAGTCAGGACTCTTCGATGTTCCGCCAAGATAGGGCTTATTTGCGAAGAAGCATTCAGCCTGATCTCGATAGTTGCCTGTTGTGTCGATTGTCTGGACTTCAACTGCGATGATCTCCTCAACCGAACCGTCGACGGCTAATTTCGCTAATACCCAGTCCACATAGTAGGTGCTTGCTTTTTTTGCCCCGGAGCCCTTTGGTCGCGGCAACGGTAGCTCCTTTCCCCAATAGCGCCCAAAAATGACAACTTCTTTTCCTGAAAGAGGTTTCCCCAGGCCCTGAATACGATCCTGAGCTTCATTGGGGCGGATCATCACGCTTTGATTGCCAAATGTCTCCAGCGCCAGTTCGCGCAGTGCTAAAAAGTCATCTCCGTACATTCGGTTTGGGCAACACATTACGGGCTCACCCAGCTGCAAAGGTTGTGCCGAGCAAGCGCCGTGTTCGGGCTTAATGCAGGGGCCATCGACGAACGGACACAGTCGTTCATCTATGTAAATTCGCGCGGCAGGGTCGAGAGGCGCAAAGCCAAAGAATTCGGTAATCTTGAGAGCCATGCGTCATGGATACACGTTGCGCCGTAGGTATCAATCTTTAATCAGCCACTGTAACTGGCTTTATTTGCAGGTAAAATTGATGCTTTTCCGTACCACCTCAGTTAAATTCCTTACAACAAGCTGAGCTGCGTATGCTCATTCGCTCTGCCCTGAGGTCATCCCGGCATTCCCTGATTTGGCGTGAGAACCTGAGCCGCGATGCGCTTTGCGCCGCCCAAGCTTTTCTTGAGCATTGCCGCCAGTTTCTTCATCAGATTTGGATCGGACAAATCTGGGGGTGCATCGAGGTCGGCGGCGGTGAAATCATTGCCACGGCTAGCGGCGAATTTCTGGGTGTCTGATTTGAGATTGGCCGTAGCTTTCGCCAGCTCGGCCGCTGCGTTGGCTAGCTGCTCTGTTGAGCGATCTTCGCTACTGCTCCCAGCACTCCCAAAAGTGCCTTGTTGAGCTTCACCAGCTCGCTGCTGGTCTGGTGCATCTGTTCCTGACCGCTGATTATTTGAGTCTGGTTCTGGATGATCTGGCTTTGGCTCTGGACGAGCTGAATCAGTAGATCCCGCTCCGAGATCTGATGTTGGTTCTGGGGTGTCGGATCTGAGGTCATGTAAATGCTCCTTTGCTGCCTCGATGAAAGCTGCAACTTCGGCAGCTTTGATTTTTAAAGTTCTGTTCGCGTTGTGATCCTTCATGCCTTGGGGCGTTTGGATCATGATCCGGCTACGGCCTCGGCCTTCCTCGATGGCGTCGGCCAACTCAAGCCCGTCACGGTCAAGCAGTTCGGCCAGCTTCTGGGGCTGCTGATCGCGTGGCAGCTCGGCCAGAGCTTTGAGCTGCTGCCGAAGGGCAGGCAAGTCGAAACTCTGTCGTTTAGCTTGTTGGTGTTCGTCGTGGTTGAAAGCGGCAGGTTCTGGCGGGTCCAGAGCTGCAATCTGATCAGCATAATCATGGTGGCCCATTTCGCGCATTCTCATGGCGGCAAAATCGTTGAATTTTCCAGAAATGAGCTTGTGGCCTAGCTCCAATTCCATGAACCGGCTAACCGCCTCATCCTTGGGCTTGTCTCGGAATCGTTTGTAGGTTTTGCCTGTCTCGCTGTCGGCTGCGGTTCGTACCCCGTGCAGGTGTCGCTGCAAGGTTCCGTCAGAACGGTAGCTCTCATGAAAAACAAGCGTTTCAGGATCGTTAGGATTGAATCCGTTTTCAGTCCTGTAAGCCTCCAAGGCTCTTTCCCAATCATCGGGATTCATGTGTTCCTGGCCTGGATTGATGGTGAAATGAATGAGGCCGTTTTTGCGACCTTTAAGCGTGGCAAATTCATCAGCCAAAATGAGCTGATCAGCGTTGTCCTGAAGAACGACAACTCGTTCATTGTCACCCTGTTTCAGGGGGTAGCTCGCAGCTCGAACGCCACCCCCTGACGAGACCATTTTACTTTTGATGATCATTTTGCGGCGGGCTTCTTGAACTTTTGCAACTCGGCTCTCAGCTCGGCCAGCGGCTCGGCCCAAGCCTCAAGGCCATCAGTGAAAACCTTGTGCATTGCGGCGAACTGCTTGCTGTTGAGAGTACCCGATTTTTGGGCGGCGTTCGTTGCTGCGGTGTTTTGATTTATGTTGTTGGCGATGCCCGCCAGCTTGCGTGCAATGTCTTCGAGTTTACCGGCATCAGGCAAACTGTGATCAGTCTCATCGAGTATTCTAAGTCGTCCAAATTCGGACTTAGAAAGCTCGTGCTTGTGCGCCATGGTTTTCACTCGCGCATCCTGTGCAGGCGTCAGGTGAATTTTCAGCGTTTTGGTTTTCAGGGCAACGGGGGCCACTGGGGTCTCAGGTGTAATTGGGTCCATGAAAAAAATCCTTTTTTGTCTGGGCGCTGAGGGGGTCAAGGGGGATGGCGTAGCCTCCCCTTTGCAAGTGTTCGGGATGGCCCTTTGGGCCAGAACGATCTCACTTGCTTCCTCTTAAACGGGCACTGATTTTTAAATTGTCGGAAATCTTGAAAATGCAAATGCATCAGTAAGATAGCGGGACCAATGGGGTAACTGGGTCAATGGCGAAATTTGATAAACTAAGGCGGCTTGGCC
>NZ_JAMFMB010000002.1 GCF_023502395.1 Ruegeria spongiae
TCTGTGTTTCTATTCTTCCAGACGAAGGTCGAAGCGTAGTGACCACAAAAAATTTATTCGTGACCAGCATTTTTCGGGCTGCGGTGAGTAGCGCTGAAAGAACTGCCTTTCTCAGGCCGCCTGAACGGGATGCGCCTCGGTCAGAATGGCATAGAGCTTGGCAGGGTCCAGATTGGCCCTGAGCTTGTTGCAGATCGACTGGTCCCGCAACGTGCGGGACACCAGTGCCAGCGCCTTAAGGTGGTCGACGCCCGCGTCTTCGGGCGCAAAAAGCGCAAAGGCGATATCGACGGGGGCCCGGTCCACCGCCCCGAAGTCGATCGGTTTCTCCAGCAGGATGAACACACCCGATACCCGGTCAAGCGTAGACAGGCGGGCATGGGGCAGGGCCACGCCGTGCCCAACGCCGGTTGGCCCAAGGCTCTCGCGTTCCAGCAAGGCTTCGACCGTTGTTTCTGGATTCTGACCAAGTGTGGCGAATGCCAGATCAGCGATCTCCTGAAACAAACGCTTCTTGCTCGAAGCCGTTGAGAATACCCTCACGGCTTCGGGTCTGAGGATGCTTGAAAGCTCCATCTGTGCTTGCTCCACATTTTGTGTCACCGCTTGCGGTGACACCTTTGTTCGTTTCTTGCCTATTACGGATCGATCCAGCCGATGTTGCCGTCTTCGCGGCGATACACGACGTTCAACCCATCTTTGTTCTCGTTCCGAAACACCAGCACCGGGGCGCCCGCCAGTTCCATCTGCATCACTGCCTCACCTACCGACAGGGATGGAATCTGCGTTTCCATTTCCGCCACAATGATGGGTTGCAGCGACGCGGGTTCCGCAGCCTCGCCCGATTCTTCGGAAGCGAGGATATAGGACGATGCTCCGAAAAGTTCAACCGGCTCCGAGCGATCCTTGTGGTGGTCCTTCAACCTGCGCTTGTATCTGCGCAGCTGGGTTTCCATCTTGGCGCAGCACCCCTCAAATGCTGCATAGATTTCAGTGGCATGGGCCTTGGCCTGGGCAGTCAGGCCGGTCGACAGATGCACCGTGGTTTCGCATACATATTCATGCGCCGAGCGTGAAAACACGACATTGGCATCGGTTGGGCGCTGGGCATATTTCTGGATGACCTCGCCAAGTTCCGTCTGCACATGAGTCTGCAGAGATTCGCCAATATCAATCTGTTTTCCGCTGATCTGGTAACGCATGTGATCTCCTTCACAATTCACGCCCGTGTTCACACCGAAAACCGGTGTGTCGTTACTTGCGGGCGGTGGGGTCAGGCATGGCGTGCGGTTCATGAGCGGTTTTTCCCCCGTGGAAGGGACATCTGGAACCCGTGATAAAGCACAGCTCTGCCATGCCCCAATTGAGGCAAGAGACGGGCGGAGAGTCAATGGCAACCGGGTCGAAAAGGGCAGATTTCACCGCTTGATACCAGCAGATTTTCCCAGATCATGTGATGCGGAAGTTCTCGCCAAGGTAGACTCGGCGCACGTTCTCATTGTTGACCACTTCGGCAGGCGTTCCGGACATCAGAACCTGCCCGTCATGCAGGATATAGGCGCGGTCCACGATCTCGAGCGTTTCGCGCACATTGTGGTCGGTGATCAAAACACCGATTCCGCGTTTCTTGAGATCGGCCACGAGGTGCCGGATATCTCCGACGCTGATCGGGTCGACCCCGGCAAAAGGTTCGTCCAGCAGCAGGTATTTCGGTTTGGCGGCCAGACAGCGGGCGATCTCGACCCGGCGGCGTTCGCCGCCCGACAGCGCCAGCGCAGGCGCGCGGCGCAGGTGTTCGATTGAAAAGTCAGAGAGCAGTTCTTCGAGCCGCTCCTTGCGCTTGTGGCCGTGCTTCTCGGCCACGTCGAGTACGGCCGAGATATTGTCCTCGACACTCAGCCCGCGAAAGATCGACATTTCCTGTGGCAGGTAACCGATCCCCAACCGCGCGCGGCGATACATCGGCAGAGTGGTGACATTCTGGCTGTCGATGGTGACGGTCCCGGCCTCGGGAAATACCAGCCCGGCAATGGCGTAAAAGGTGGTTGTCTTGCCCGAGCCGTTCGGCCCCAGCAGGGCCACCACCTCGGAACGGCCCAGCGACATCGAGACATCGCGGATCACCGTGCGCTTGCTGTAGGACTTGCGCAGCTTGTCGATCCTGAGGCCGGATTTGCCCTCGGTCACTGTCAGATCAGCCCGTGCCATCAGTTTCCATCCGGTTTCAGGATGGTTTTGACGCGACCGGCCATCTGCGCCGTTCCGGTCACCAGATTGACCACCATCTCGTTCGAGGTCACCGTGTTCTGGCCCTGCGTCAGCA
Organism: Ruegeria spongiae; assembly: GCF_023502395.1. Classification (GTDB taxonomy): domain Bacteria; phylum Pseudomonadota; class Alphaproteobacteria; order Rhodobacterales; family Rhodobacteraceae; genus Ruegeria_C; species Ruegeria_C spongiae. The sequence goes on from NZ_JAMFMB010000002.1 coordinate 2,324, forward strand.
ACACGTCGCCGGTCATGACGATGACACCGGTTTCGATCGTATAGTCGGCGCGGTCGGCCTGCGCCGCATCCGGTCCGCTGACCAGCACTACGTCTCCGGTCGCCTCCATCCGCTGAATGCCGGACTTTTCCTTTTCGTAGATCACCAGAACCCGCTTGGCCGACAGCTTCATTTCGCCCTGCGAGATAAAGACATTGCCGGTGAACTCGGCCGATCCGTCCTCCTGATTGACATCGAGATTGTCGGCGGTGACTTCGACCGGCAGGCTCGGGTCGGCCTTGACCGCGCCAAAGGCGACATTGGCACCCTGCGCCGCAACCGCTGCCCCGAACAGGGCAAATAACACACACAGAAACAGGGTACGAAAATGGTTCACAGCTTATCTTTCGGATTTCTTAGGGTCGTATAACAGCTTAACGCCGTTTGTGAAAAGAACATGGATGGGTCCGCCGTCACTTTTTGGACCCAACTCCATGCTTCCGGCAGTAAATTCCCCGATCGGACCGTGGCCCTCGACCTCGCCCGGAGCGTTGCCGGCCACTTCGCGGGTCGAGGTGCTGAGCAGATCCGTCGTCACTTCAAGCCCGTCAGCGGTGGTGATGACCACATCTCCGGTAAAGGTCGCCATCTCGGTTTCCATCGACAGGTGGCCGGTGTCAGAGGTCAGGTTGATGTGACCGCCATTGTTCAGCGTCAGCCGCGCGCGCAGGTTGCGGGCCTCGGCGGGGTTGTAGGTGCCGCCGGGGCTTACCGAATCGGCGGTGAACTGGATTTCCTCGCCCTTGTCGGTGACGCCGCTGAAAAACGGCTCGGTGATCTGCTGGTCGCGGATGCGTTCGATCACATCGCCTTCGGCGAAGGGGATCGAGGATTCGGGATCGACACTATCTGACAGCAGGAAAAGGGTGGACAACAATCCCAAAGCCGCAAGCGGCAGCAGCACCTTCAAGAGCTGCACCAGACGGGAATGGCTGTCCACTTTGCCGCCCCTCAGCCCAGGCCGACGCGTAGGCAGTCGTGGATGTGCAAAATTCCCCTGGCCTGGCCGTCCTCAGCAGGGTCCACGACAAAGAGGCAGGTGATCTTGGGCGTGGGCATCGTCATCAGCGCCACTGCTTTCTCGGCCAGTTCGTCTGGTCCGATGGTACGGGGGTTTGCAGTCATTACTTCATCAACGGTTAGACCCAATAGCCCCTGCATATGGCGCCTGAGATCGCCGTCCGTTACGATACCCAACAATCGGCCTTGCGTATCGGCCACTCCGACAACGCCAAACCCTTTCTGACTCATCACCAAGAGCGCTTCGCCCATCAGAGTCCCGGATTTGACGATTGGCGCGTCCGCGTGCATCAGATCGCTGACCTTGCTGAGCCGCGCCCCCAGCTTGCCGCCGGGGTGGAAGTCACGGAAATTCTCGGGCCGGAAATCGCGGTATTTCATCAGCGCGATCGCCAGCGCATCGCCCATCGCCAGCGTCAGCGTGGTCGAAATCGAGGGCACGATCCCATAGCCGCAGGCCTCGCCCAGCGACGGGATCAGCAGATGCACGTCGGCCTCTTTCATCAGCGTGCTTTCCGGCTTGCTCGACAACCCGATCAGCGGAATGCCAAAGCGGCGGGTGAAGGCCAGCAGATTGGCCAGCTCCGGCGCCTCGCCCGAGTTCGAGATCGCCAGCACCACGTCTCCCTTCGACAGCATCCCCAGATCGCCATGGCTGGCCTCGGCAGGATGCACGAAATAGGCGGGCGTGCCGGTGCTGGCCAGCGTTGCCGCGATCTTATGTCCGATATGGCCCGATTTGCCGATGCCGCTGACGATCACACGTCCAGTGGCGTCGAGGATCATCTGCACCGCCTGCTCAAAGCGGTCATCCAGCCCGTCGCAGAGCACCTCAAGCGCTTTTGCTTCGTCGATGATGACTTGCCGGGCGGTGGTCAGAAGGGTGTTTGAGTCAGTCATGAATGTGCAAAAATGTCCGTTTCCGGCCACCCGGCCAGATCCAGCCGGGCGCGGGTGGGAAGAAAGTCAAAGCAGGACTGCGCGATGTCGCTGCGTCCCTCGCGATCAAGCCGTTCGTTCAGCCTGTCGCGCAGTTGATGCAGATAGAGAACATCCGAGGCCGCATAGTCCAGCTGCGCATCGCTCAGGGTCTCGGCCCCCCAGTCGCTCATCTGCTGCTGTTTCGAGATATCGACGCCCAGCAATTCCTGACACAGGTTCTTGAGCCCGTGCCGGTCGGTATAGGTGCGGATCAGCCGGCTGGCGATCTTGGTGCAATAAACCGGAGCCGCCAGCGCGCCAAAGGCGTGATACATCGCGGCAATGTCGAAGCGTCCGAAATGAAACAGTTTCAGCACGTTCGGATCGGTCAGCATGGCACAAAGATTGGGGGCCTCTGTCTGGCCCTTCTCGACCTGAATGATATGCGTGTTGCCGTCGCCGCCCGACATCTGAATGACGCAGAGCCGGTCGCGATGCGGGTTCAGCCCCATAGTCTCGCAATCGATGGCCACCACCGGCCCAAGGTCCAGCCCGTCGGGCAGATCGTTTTTATAGAGATGATTTGCCACCGGCAGGTCCTTCGTTACATACCCGGCCCGAGATAGGGTGTTTTGCCCCTGAACTCAACCGGGCCGATCACTGGCGGGCTGGCCCGGACCCGGCAGATGGCGGCCATGATCCGAGATGATCACAAATACATCCGCCCGGTCCAACACCGGGGCCAGCGCGCGTGTGGCCTGGTGGGTCAGTTGGTCGACCTCAGTCCCGGTCAGGGCGCGTGCCGGTGTCAGGTAGATTGCTACCTGATAGGAGCGGCCCAGCTTGCTGAGCGCAAAATCGATCACTTCACCCGGCCAGTCCGCCATTACGCCTCGCAGGGCCCGACGCGCCTTGACCACCTCGGATGGTGGTGCGGTGGCCCCGGCCAGTTCGGCCAACCCGCTGGTGAAGCTGGTCCAGTAGGTGGTGATGGCAAAGCCACACAGCAACATGACGATCAGCGAGTCCCCGATTGGTGTGATGGGGGCAAGCACGCTATCACGCAAATAATAGACACCGATCAGGCCAATCCCCGCCACCATCGTCACCGCCCCGTCAAATGCGGCAGAGCTGGCCTCGATCCGCAGCATGCCGCTGACCTTCCCGCCTTTGCGCCACGCCATATAGTGAAACGCCCAGAGCGCCAGACATGTGGCACTAATCCCCAGAAAATAGATGATGACCGGCCCCATCTGGACCTCGGGGATGGGTTTGCCCATCAGATAGGCATAGATCCGCGTGGCCGCCCCGAGGATGGCGAAGATCACCACACCCAGCAGCGACAGGGCACGGAAGGTAGTAAAGATCGCCTCGTCCGCCGCATAGCCCCAGGGGCGGTGCCGGTCCGGTATGGCATCGACGCGCTTGCGGATGCGCAGGGCGAAATAGCCCGCAACAAAGCCCACCAGCGAAAACAGCCCGTCCACCAGAATGGCCTGCGAGTTCGACAGCACCGCTGTGATCACTCCGGCGGCCCCCATCAGCAGGTTCGCGGCCATGCTGAGGCGAAAGGCGCGGGCCTCGCTGTGCGCGGCGCTCGTGGCGTGTGACATCGGGACCTCTCTTTTGGGCGGGTTTGCCCGTATCAATCCGCGAAACGCACGCTTGGTCAATCGGATAGCACGTCTGACGGGCCACATGATCACGCAAGAATGATGTTGAATTGCGCGGCTATCTGCCGATGATTGCCCCATTCCGCTTGAGCCGGTTGCGGTTCGGCGTGATATAACGAGGCAGAAACATAGTCCCGCGCCGAAAAGTGGCGCACCGAGCAGAAAGTGACCGTTCCCATGAAAAGCGTAAAGATTACCGCAGCCGTTGCCCTTGTTGCCCTGGGTGCCTGTACCGATCCGGCGACCCTGGCCTCTCAGACCGATCCGAACAAGAACACCAAGCAGGGCGCCCTGATCGGCGGGATCGTCGGGGCGGGTGTCGGCGCGATCGCCAATGATTCTGATCCAGGCCTTGGCGCCCTGGCCGGGGCCGCGATTGGCGCAGCCGCCGGTGGCATCGCTGGCAACCAACTGGACAAACAGGCCGCCGAACTGCGCCAGCAACTGGCCAATGACGGCATCACCATCGTCAACCAGGGCGACCGCCTGCTGGTTTCACTGCCCAGCGACATCACCTTTGACACTGACAGCGCCACCGTGCGTCCCGCCTTGCGGAGCGAAGTGAACAAGGTGGCCCAGAACCTGCTGCGCTACCCAGACTCGACCATTCAGGTGGTCGGCCATACCGACAGCGACGGCGATGCCGGGTATAACCTGAACCTGTCCGAGCGGCGCGCAAACTCGGTCGCCGATATCCTGCAGGCCGGTGGCGTGACCTATAACCGGATCACCATCATCGGACGCGGCGAAGAGGTGCCTATCGCCTCGAACCTGACGGCGGGCGGCAAGGCGCAGAACCGGCGCGTCGAGATCTATATCATTCCGCGCAAATCCTGATCGCGGCTCTGCAATTCTCAACATCTGATGCGCGCGGGCAGGGCTTTGGCCTTGCCCGTCTTCGCGCTAGATCAGGGCAAACGCATCTGATGGAGATTTAGCATGTCGACCCCCGTTCTTGTTGGTATTTCCGGATCGCTGCGGCGCGAGGCCACCAATCGCAAGCTCATGCGCGAGGCGGTGCGGCTGTTTGGCCCCTCCGAGTTCATCGAGGGCGATCTGAATCTGCCGCTCTATGACGGTGATCTGGAAACCGGAGAGGGCATCCCCGACTCGGTACAGGTGCTGGCCGATCAGATCGCGCGGGCCCATGCCATCGTGATCGCGACCCCGGAGTACAATAAGGGTCCTTCCGGCGTGCTGAAGAACGCGCTGGACTGGGTGAGCCGGACCAAGGGCAACCCCTGGGCCGACAAACCGGTCGCGGTGATGTCTGCCGCCGCGGGCCGCGCTGGCGGCGAGCGGTCGCAGATGATCCTGCGCAGCTTTCTGGTGCCGTTCCAGCCGCGTCTGATCACCGGTCCCGAGGTGCATCTGGCCAGCAGTTCGGCCGAGTTCCACGACGATGGTCGTTTGAAGAATGAACGCTATGAGAAATCGCTGCAGGCGTTGATGGAGAAATTGCGTGCCCAGATTGGCTGATTGCCCTTGTTAGGTCCTTTTTTCAGGTCTTCCGGCCTCTAAAGTGACTTTTCGGGCTGGAAATCCTCGGGGATGTGGTCTTTGCCCTCCAGCATCAGATCGGCCATCACCTGCGCCACTTTCGGGGCCATGCCAAAGCCGATCTTGAAGCCACCATTGGCGATGAACTGACCATCATGCAGCGGATGCGCCCCCAGCATCGGCGCGCGGCTGCGTGACCGGGGCCGGACACCGGCCCAACGTTCGATCACCTCGGCCCCGTGCAGGACGGGCAGGGCGCGTGTGGCCCGGTCCAGCACCTCGTCCAGCGCGGCATCGGTCGTGCCGGGGTCGTCATAGTCCCGTTCCGAGGTTGACCCGATGGCCACCGTGCCATCCGCATGGGGCACGATATGCACCGCATCGGCAAAGATCTGCGGCACCTCACCTGCATTGAACCGCAACAGCGCGGCCTGCCCCTTGACGCCATTTCCCACCGTCTTGCCAAAGGCGCGGCTTAACTCCTCCAGCCCGTGAACGCCGGTCGCGTGCAGAACCTGACCGGAATCCTCGGCCTCAGTCACGACCTGCGCGCCCAATGCGGTCAGCGCAGCGCTCAGGGCGGCGCAGGCGCGGCGGGGGTGCATGCGGGCGGTCAGCGTGTCGTGGATCACGTAACCGGTGGGCGAGGCAGGCGCCCAGTTTCCCACGTCGGACACCGGGCGCACCGACCATTCAGCCTTGCCTTGCCAGAGCTCCCTGGCCGAAGCTTCTCGCGCGCGTGCCAGATGCAGCGCTTTGTCATCGGCAATCGGCTGCAACCGCCCCAGCCGTGCATAGCCCGGCGATACCCCGCCAGTCGCCTCGACATCGCGCCAGAACGGATCGGCCAGCAACAGACTGTCGAGTTGAAAGGCTTTCTTGGCGTTCCAGTTCTCGGGCACATGCGGGGCAAGCGCCCCGACCAGCCCACCCGACGATCCTGCACCCGGGCCGTTCGGGTCCACCACCCGGACATGCGCGCCGCGCCGGGCGCAGATCCACGCAATCGACAGTCCGAAAATGCCCGCCCCGCGAATGGTGATATCGATGCTTGCCAAGATCGCCGCCTTTCTCCAGTGTCGCGCCGTTGCGGACAGCTCCTGAGCGCAATCCGAAAAGTGGGAACCGGTTTTCGGATCAAATTGCGCGCCAAAAGATTTATGCGCAATCCAGAAACGGTGAAACGGTTCTCGGAACAGACGGCGCGTCAAGGAACGGGTAGATCATGCCATGAATGACCAGCGCGCGGAACTCAGCTGGACCGAGGCCGGGGTGCCGGTGTCGGAGCGTTTCGACGATCCCTATTTCTCGCTCCAGAACGGGTTGGAGGAAACGCGCCACGTGTTTCTGTCCGGCAATGATCTGCCAGGGCGCTTTGCACCGGGGTTTCACATCGCGGAACTGGGCTTTGGCACCGGGCTCAACATGTTGACCGTCTGGTCCGAATGGGAGCGCAGCGGGCAAACCACGCCGCTGCACTTCACCAGTTTCGAAGCGTTTCCGATGGAGCAGGCGGAAATGGCGCGCGCGCTCGCCGCCTTTCCTGAAATCGCGCCCTGGACGGACCGGTTTTTGAACGGTTGGGACGGGCAGTGTTGCAAACTGGACACCCTGCACCTGAATGTCATCCACGGCGATGCGCGCGAAACGCTCGGCGCGTGGACGGCGCAGGCAGATGCCTGGTTCCTCGACGGGTTCTCTCCCGCGCGCAATCCTGAGCTGTGGCAGCCGGACCTGATGGCGCAAGTGGCAAAGCATACGCGGATCGGCGGCACGGCGGCGACCTATACGGCGGCAGGTTTTGTCCGACGTGGGCTGGAAGATGCGGGATTTTCCGTCACTCGTACCCAAGGTTATGGCCGCAAGCGACATATGACCCGCGCGGTGAAGGCATGAGTCAGCAAAACAACGTCCCTGCGGGCATCGCGCTGATGCTTGCCGCGACGGTGATCTTTGCCCTGCAGGACGGGATCTCGCGCCATCTGGCGGGGGCGTACAACACCTACATGGTGGTGATGATCCGCTATTGGTTCTTCGCGGCTTTTGTGGTGGCGCTTGCGGCGCGGCGATCCGATGGCGTGCGGGCGGCGGCACGCACCGAGCAACCGGGCTTGCAGATCCTGCGGGGGTTGCTTCTGGCTGCCGAGGTCTGCGTGGCGGTCTTCGGGTTCACCATTCTGGGCCTGATCGACAGCATGGCGGTCTTCATTTGTTATCCGCTCATCATCGCGGCCCTAAGTGGGCCAATTCTGGGCGAACGGGTCGGCTGGCGGCGCTGGATGGCGATTGCAGTGGGCTGCATCGGTGTTCTGATCATCCTGCAACCCGGTAGCGGCGTATTCAATATCTGGGCGGTGATCCCGCTGATTTCGGCCCTGATGTTCGCGCTTTATGGCCTGCTGACCCGCTACGCCGCGCGGCGCGACAGCACCGAGACCAGCTTTTTCTGGACCGGTGTCTCGGGCGCGGTTGCGATGACCTGCGTCGGGCTCTGGTTCTGGCAGCCCATGGCTCCTTCGGACTGGGGCTGGATGGCCACGCTTTGCGTCAGCGGCGCGCTGGGTCATTGGGTGCTGATCAAATGCTATGAGATGGCCGAAGCCAGCGCGGTGCAGCCCTTTGCCTATTTCCACCTGCTGTGGAGTTCTATCCTGGGCATCACCATCTTTGGTGAGCACCTCAGAACATCCGTGGTTATCGGCGCTGCGCTGATCGTTGCGGCGGGGCTGTTCACCTTATGGCGCGAACGCGCTCAGGGTCGAGCCCGATAGCTCGGCAGAGAATGGCACCGGCAGCGGGTCCTGCCCCAGCCGCGCCCGGTAGACCGGCAGGCTTTCGGTGACACGCATGACGTAATTCCGGGTTTCCTTGAAAGGGATGTGTTCGATCCAGTCCACCATGTCCACGGAACTGCGCCGCGGATCGCCGAAGCGCCGCATCCACGAGATCGGGCGGCGCGGACCGGCATTATACCCGGCGGCCATCATGACGACATTGCCGTTGAAATCACCGGCAAGACCGGCCAGGTAATTCGCGCCCAGCTTGGCGTTGTATTTCCAGTCCGACGTCAGCCGGTCGGTCCGGTGCCCGCCCAACACGCCCAGATCCTTGGCCACCAGCTTGGCCGTGGTGGGCATCACCTGCATCAGCCCGCGCGCACCTGCGCCGCTGATCACCACCGGATCGAATTCGCTTTCCCGACGGGCAATGGCAAGGGTCATTTCCTTGGCCATCGGCAGGTTCAGTTTGGCGACCGGATGCACCGGATAATAGGCCGAATGCAGCACCTGACCGGTGCGCGCCGCACGTTTCGAGATCATCACCGCCAGATGCGATTCACCCTTGTCGATGGCCATCTCGCCCAGTTGCGCCGCCTGCACCGGGTCGAGGCTTTCAGCCAGATGGGTCAGAAATCGCTCAGCCAGGTCCCGCTCGCCGATCTGTTGCAACAGCAGACCTGCCTCCAGCACGCTGGAATTGGTGAATGCGGCATCCTGCCAGGGCGGATGATTGGGCGGATTGGCCAGATCAGCGTCGAACGGCCGCCCGATCTGCTCGGCTGCCAGCAACCCGTAGAACGAGGTCTGGTACTCCGCCCCCATCGCATAGGCCTCATGCGCCTTGTCAGTATCGCCAGCGGCGGCATAGGCCCGCCCCTTCCAATAGCCCGCGCGCCCTTTCGAGATCGGTGACCGGATCGCCGCATCGAAACGCTCGAAATGCTGTGCAGCGGTGTTGGGGTCGTTCAGGCGACGCAGGGCGATATAGCCCGCAAGCCATTCCAGATCGGCATAGGCATAGCCCATATCCGGCGTCATGTGATGGCGCGCGGCCATACGATAGGCGCGTTTGGGGTCGCCATTGCGCATCTCCAGCCGGGTCAGGCGGCGGCGGCGCTCGGCCCATTGATCAGGCTCTCCCAATGCGTCCGCACTGGAGGAGCGTTCCAGCATCAGATCAATGGCGCTGTCGTCCAGCTCTTTGCGGTCGCGCCAGACGAACCGCTCATAAGCCAGCCCCGGTGAATCCGTCAATTCTGCGGGGATCGCCTTGATCTTGCCGTCCACCCCGGGCGCCATGTCGCGCAGGGCGATCCGTGCCTCGGCCAGCTTCTGCTGGCCGGACCCGACCAGCGGCAACATCCGCTTGGCGCTGACCATATGCCCGTCCCAGAGCAACCGGTCGAGCCGCGCGCTGTGATGCGGTTTCAGCAGGCGGCCGAAATTCTCCAGATAATCCTTCTGCAAGCCGCTGCCCATCGGCATGGTGCGCCAGGCCTTGACCAGTTCCGCCTCGGCATCGCCCTGATGCCCCGTCGCTTTCAGCGCCACGGCATAGTTCAGCGCCCCTTCGGCGGTCTGCGGTGGCTTTCCGGCATAAAAGCTCAGCACCCGATCGGGATCACCATTGGTGAAGCTGGGCTCGCTCTTGCGGCGCAGCCAGTCCAGCCCCGGCCAATCCGCGCGGCGGTCCAGAAACACCAGCACATCACCGGAACTGCCGAACCCGCTGCGCAGCCAATGCCAGACGATGACATCGCGCGACGCCGACCCGCGCCGACCCGAAACCCGCAGCGCTTCGTTCCAGTCACCCTTGCGCATCTGCGCCAACCCGGCACGCAGATCACCGGCGGAATCCGCCCACAAAGGCCCCGAAGCCGAGAAACCAACGCCAATTAGAACGACAAGAGCAGACAGAACGCGTGAGATCACTTGCATTTCCCGACAAACCAAGGCTAGAGCCTTTCACGATAAGCCGTGCGCCGCCGGGATCAACTCCCATTTGTGCCGGTGCGCTTGATTGGCGCGCATTCCGTGCGTCGTGACCGAATTCTAGGGAGCGTTCCATGTTCAAAGGCTCAATGCCTGCCCTCGTCACCCCGTTCCGCAACGGCGAGCTCGATCTGGAAACGCTCAAACGTCTGGTCGAGTGGCATATCAGCGAGGGATCGACCGGTCTGGTGCCCGTGGGAACCACCGGCGAAAGCCCAACGCTGAGCCACGACGAGCATGAATCCGTGATCGAAGAAGTCGTCAAAACCGCCGCAGGCCGTGTTCCGGTCATCGCGGGGGCGGGATCGAACAATACGATCGAAGCGATCCGCTTTGTCGAGTTTGCCGCGCGCGTCGGTGCGGATGCGGCGCTTGTGGTCACACCCTATTACAACAAGCCAACCCAGCGGGGCATGGTGGCGCATTACACCGCGCTGCATGATTGCGCCGATGTGCCGATCGTCATCTACAATATTCCCGGCCGCTCGATCGTTGACATGACGCCCGAAACCATGGGCGAACTGGCGCAACTGCCGCGTATAATCGGCGTCAAGGACGCGACCGGCGATCTGGCGCGTGTCAGCCAGCAGCGTGCGAGTTGCGGCAAGGATTTCATCCAGCTCTCGGGCGAGGATGCCACCGCGCTGGGCTTCAATGCCCATGGCGGCGTCGGCTGTATCTCGGTCACGGCAAATGTCGCGCCGCGCCTGTGCGCCGAGTTCCAGCAGGCCACGCTGCGCGGCGATTACGCTGCCGCGCTCGACTATCAGGACAAGCTGATGCCGTTGCATGAGGCGATCTTCATGGAACCCGGGCTGGTCGGCGCGAAATACGCCATGAGCAAGCTGGACCTCTGTTCCGAAGAGGTGCGTCTGCCACTCACCGACCTCGAAGACAGCACCAAAGCGGCCATTGATGCCGCCATGACACGCGCGGGTCTGATCTAAGGTCTCTAAGGCCGAGGGGGGAACTTCCCCTCCTCAACCGTCTTCAGCGCTTGCCGTAATACAGCCCGACCACATGTTCGGCCTGTGCAAAGAACAGCCAGCGCGAGGTGGCGACGCCCGCCAGATGCGATAGCACTGCCATCAGCGCAAAGAGATGGTTGAACGGCAGCAGCAACAGCAGCGCCGGCAGCACGAAGGCCAGTCCAAAGGCGATGATCCGCAACCTGTCGCTATGCTTGCGGCCCACCACATGCACGAATTCACGCAGCAGATAATTGGTGCCGGTATGCGGTGGCTCGAAGGCACGAACGCGGCCACGCGCGCCCAAGCCGGTTGCGGTGCCCAGATCGGTGCCCGAGGCCGCCAATGCCCGGTCGCCCATCTGCCAGTAGCCCAACTGCACCAACGCCGCGATCAGCAGCAAGGGAAACGCGAATCCGACCTGCCCGGCCAGCAACGCCCCGCCTGCCAGACTGAAGGACAGGAACATGGCTGGTGTCAGCTTCATGTTCCAGCGCGGGATGGTGCGCAACTGCGTATAGATCATCGAGGTGGTGAAAACGGTCAAAGCCGAAAAAACAGAGCCTAACAGGCCCAATAAGCCCCATCTCTGACCCAGAAATACCACACCCAGCGCATAGAGGCCCATCAGAACCAGCGCAATCACCGCGCACCAGCCCTCGCGGCTGAGCCAACTGGACCTCCATTGCGTGAAGGCCTTCATCGCCCGTTCGGGATGTCCAAGATGGAAGGTCGACGCCATGAGCCCGCCTACTGCCAGTGCATAAGCGATGGCAAAGAAGGTAAAGGCGACCCAACCGGTGACATCGGGCAGACCGAGACCCAGAAAGAACAGCAGGCCAAAACCCAGACCCGAAAGTGTGGTGAAGACGATAACGGACGGTGCGGGATGCATCAGCGAGATCCTCCGGGCATTTTGTCGAGGGCCTTGTCGAGCCAGCCAAGGAACCCACTTGCCTCATCTGCAACCGGGGCCAGCAGTGGCGCAAGAATGTCGATCTGTTCGTCGATCTGGTCCTTGGGGCGTGGGGGCAGGTACTTGTTCACCGGTTTGGTGCCCATTTCCGGCATCAGATCCATACCGCCGCGTTCGGCGCTCAGTTTGCTGACATTGCTGTCGGGATCAGCGAAATCGCCGAAATGCCGCGCGCCCGCCGGGCAGGTGCGCACGCAGGACGGCACGCGATCTTCCTCGGGCAGGTTGTCGTTGTAGATGCGGTCGACGCAGAGCGTGCATTTCTTCATCACGCCCTCGGCCTGATCCAACTCGCGTGCGCCATAGGGGCAGGACCAGGCGCAGAGGCCACAGCCGATGCAGTCGCTTTCATTGACCAGAACGATCCCGTCCTCGACCCGCTTATAGCTGGCGCCGGTCGGACAAACGGTGACGCAGGGCGCATCCTCGCAATGCAGGCAGGATTTCGGGAAATGGATCAGCTGCGCCGGGCCAGACTCTGGTTGTACCTCATAAGAATGGACCCGGTTCAGGAAGGTGCCCGACGGGTCGGCCCCATAGGGGTCCTGATCACTGAGTGGCGCGCCGTAATTCTCGGTATTCCATCCTTTGCAGGAAATCACGCAGGCATGGCATCCGACGCAGGTGTCCAGGTCTATGACCAGGCCCATCTTGCGCTTGGTATTGGTGGGTAACTCGGTCATGTGCCTGGCTCCATCTCAAAACAGTGTCGGGCGAAGTGTGTAAGGTCGGCATTGAAGCGATCGGGCTCTTCCCAGAACGGGCTGTGGCCACAATCCTCATAGATCAGTGCCTTGGCCGTGGGGATCGCCGCTGCCGCTTCTTGTCCGACCAGCGGCGGCGCGGGTCGATCATGCGCGCCCCACAGGACCAGCGCCGGGACGCGCATCTTGCCCAGATACGGCCGGTAATCCTCGTCCCGTTGCCGCGCGGCTTTGCGGACATGTGGCGGGCAGAGCATGTTGAACCCGACCATGCTGGCCAGGTCATCCGCATCGGGTTGTTGGTGGAAACAGGCTCTGACAAAGGCCAAAGTGGCCGAAATATTCGCGCCCTGATCGCTTGTCGTCATTCCGGCGGCCACAACGGCGTCATCCGCAAGGCGGGCCTTGCGCGCCTCAGCGGCCATATGTGAGCCAGTCGTGACAAAGGAATCCACAAGGCAAAAGCCGGAGATCATCTGATCGCCGAAATGCTTGACATAATCTCCGGCCACCGCGCCGCCCATGGACCAGCCAACCAGCAGGGGACGGTCCAGCGACAGCGCGTCGATGATTGCCGCCACATCCTCTGCCCAAGGCGTCGAATGGTTATAGGCGGCGGGCGTTTCGGGTTTGTCCGAAGCGCCATGACCGCGCAGATCCGGCGTGATCAGCCGGAATTCCTGCGCCAGCGGGTATTGCCGCACCCAGCTCAGGTGATGCTGCGACCAGCCATGTATCAGCAGGATTGGCGGCGCGTCTTCCGGGCCGAGGTCAAAAACCTCCAGCCCGACACCCCCATGCCCGGTGATCCGGTGCTGCCTCATTTTCCGACTTTCCAGGCCAGCGCGTCCGGCCCCTGACCGACCGGAGATTTGATCGGTGCAAATTCAGGCTGGCTCTGCGCGTCGCTTGGAGCTTCGGCCTTCTCGATCTTTACCTTCAGGTCGAACCAGGCGGCCTGCCCGGTGATCGGATCGGAATTGGCCCAGCGCAGCCCGTCGCCTTTGGGCGGCAGCAATTCGTGGATCAGGTGGTTCAGCAGGAACCCTTTGGTGGCCTCGGGCGCATCATTCGAGAGTGCCCATGCCCCCTTGCGCTTGCCGATGGCGTTCCACGTCCAGACGGTGTTTTCATTGAGCGAGGCCATCTCCATCACCGGTACGGTGATCGCGCCATGGGGCGAAGACACCCGCGCCCAGTCGCCATCGCTGAGCCCATGATCGTGCATCAGCTTGGTCGGCACATAAAGCGGGTTGCGCCCGTGCAATTGCCGCAGCCAGGCGTTCTGGGTCCCCCAGGAGTGATACATCGCCATGGGCCGCTGGGTCAGTGCGTTGACGGTATAGCCCTCATTGCCGGTCTGATCGGTCTCGTACCAGATCGGCAGCGGGTCCAGCGTGGTCTTGATTTGGTCGCGCAGATGATCGGGGGGTTGACGTTCGCCATGGCCCTCGGCGGCCAGTTGGAACTTGCGCATAGGCTCTACATAGAGCTGAAACAGGTAAGGCTGCGGGCTGTCATAGATGCCCATGCCCACCGCCCAGTCCTGATAGGCGCTGTTCCACGGCTTGTAGTAATCCGCACCATCAGGGATATGCGAGACATAGAAGCTGCCGTTTTCGATATAGCGGTTCATCTGGTCCGGGTTGACCGCGCCGCGCCCTTCCTGATCACCGTTTTCGCCCCGAAATCCGGCCAGCGGGCCGATGCCCGGCTTGCGCTCGTGATTGACGATGTAGTCTGCGTAGTCGGTGTATTTGGCCGATCCGTCCTCGTTGGTGAACCCCGGCAGCCCCAGCTTGTTGGCCAATTGCACCAGCACGGTCTGAAACCCGCGCACATCGCGGTCGGGCTCAACCACCGGCCAGCGGATCGCATCCGCCGCCGCATCCGCCTCGCAGATCGGGCGATCGAGCAGCGAGATGCAATCATGGCGTTCCAGATAGGTGGTGTCGGGCAGGATCAGGTCGGCATAGGCGACCATTTCCGAGGAATAGGCATCGGAATAGATGATCCGGGGGATCACATAATCGCCGTTCTCATCTTTGTCGGTCAGCATCTCCATGACACCTTTGGTGTTCATGGAGGAGTTCCACGACATGTTGGCCATATACATGAACAACGTGTCGATCTTATAGGGATCGCCCGCATGGGCGTTCGAGATCACCATATGCATCAGCCCATGGCTGGACATCGGATTTTCCCAGGTGAACGCCTTGTCGATCCGCGCCGGGCTGCCATCTTCTTTCAGAGCCAGATGCTCGGGCCCGCGCACAAAACCCAGATGCGGCCCATCAAGAGGCTGGTTTGCCGTCACGCCCACATGCGGCACCGGATGGGCCTCGACCGGTTTGGGGTAGGGCGGTTTGAACCGGAACCCGCCGGGCACCTCGACCGTGCCGAGGATGATCTGCAGCACATGCAGCGCGCGGCAGGTCTGGAACCCGTTGGCATGGGCCGAAATCCCGCGCATCGAATGCATCGAGACCGGGCGGCCGATCATCTTGGAATGGGTCTCGCCCCGGAAGTCGGTCCATTCCTTGTCCAGCTCGAACGCTTCGTCAAAGGCCACGCGGGCCAGTTCGGCGGCAATGGCGCGGATTTTTCCCGCCGAGATACCGCAGCGCTCGGCAACCGCCTCGGGGGCGTACTCGTCGCTCAGATACCGTTCGGCCATCTGGTGGAAGACCGGGCGATGGGTCACGCCGTCTTTTTCATAGGTGGCCGAAAGGTCCGGGCGCACGCCTTTTTGGTCGAACGGCGTTAGCTTGCCGGTGATGCGGTCAATGACCAGCGGTTTGCTATCTGAATCGCGCAAAAACAGACCCTGTTCAGGGCCTTCTGCGGCATTTACCAAGACCGGTGCATTGGTGTAGCGGCTGAGATAATCGAGGTCGATCTTGCCCGCTTTCATCAGCACATGCACCAGCGCCAGGATGAACAGCCCGTCGGTGCCGGGCGTGATGCCCACCCAGTCATCGGCAACCGCGTTATAGCCCGAGCGGATCGGATTCACTCCGATCACCCGCGCGCCACGGGCCTTGATCTTGCCGATACCCATCTTGATCGGGTTGCTGTCATGGTCTTCTGCCACGCCGAACAGCATGAACAGCTTGGTGTGTTCCCAATCGGGCTGGCCGAACTCCCAGAACGCGCCGCCCATCGTGTAGATGCCCGCAGCCGCCATGTTGACCGAGCAGAACCCGCCATGGGCGGCATAGTTCGGCGTGCCGAAATTCTGTGCCCAGAAGCTGGTGAAGCTTTGCGACTGATCGCGACCGGTGAAAAAAGCCAGCTTCGAGGGATCATCCTTGCGGACGGGACCCAGCCAACCAGCGGCGATCTCCAGCGCCTCGTCCCAGCTGATCTCTTCGAATTCGCCTGATCCGCGCGGGCCGACCCGTTTCAGCGGCGTGCGCAGTCGCGACGGCGCGTTGACCTGCATGATCCCCGCCGAGCCTTTGGCACACAGCACGCCCTTGTTGACCGGATGGTCGCGGTTGCCTTCGATATAGGCAACTTTCCCGTCTTTCATGTGCACATTGATCCCGCAGCGGCAGGCGCACATGTAGCAGGTGGTCTTGCGCACCTCGTCAGAAACCTTCGGCGACGTGTCGAGCACTGGCTGGTTCATTTTGGATCCCTGTCGGCTTTTGGTCCGATCATTCCCATGTTTCGGTTATTTTCGGAACATCTAATTCGCTTTTGCCCTGCGTTTTGCGCATTTGTTCCGGGTCTAAGCGTTTTGTGCCTGCACTGCGGTGACGGCAATCATATGGAGCACATCCTCGGCCGAGCAGCCCCGCGAGAGGTCATTTGCAGGCTTTGCCAGCCCTTGCAGAACCGGTCCGATCGCCTCGACCCCGCCAATGCGCTGGGCGATCTTATAACCCAGGTTGCCCGCATCAAGGTTGGGGAAGATGAAAACATTCGCCTGGCCGCGCAGCGGGGACGCGCCTGCTTTCTTGGCGGCAACCTCGGGCACGAAAGCGGCGTCGAACTGCAACTCGCCGTCGATCAGCAGATCGGGATCGGCGGCCTTGGCGATCTGGGTCGCCTCGACAACCTTTGAAACCTTGGGGTGGTTGGCGCTGCCCGAGGTCGAGAAAGACAGCATCGCCACGCGCGGAGCCTCCTGTGTCAGCGCTGCAAATGACGCCGCAGATGCGCGCGCGATTTCGGCCATCTCCTGAGCGTTCGGATCGACCACCAAGCCGCAATCGGCAAAGATATGCGCACCGCGGACCTCGTGGTGATCCTTGCAGTGGAGCATCAGGAAAAAGCTGGAGACCATGGCGGCACCCGGCGCCTTGCCGATGATCTGCAGGGCCGCCCGCACCGTGTTCGACGTGGTTTCCACCGCGCCGCCGACGGTGCCGTCGGCAAGTCCCTGACGCACCAGCATCGCGGCATATGTCAGGCGTTGCGTGATTTGCTGGCGTGCCTGCTCCGGCGTCATGCCCTTGTGTTTGCGCAGCTCATGCAGAGCCGTCGCAAATCCTTCGGCATGCGGAGAATGCGCCGGGTCGTGAACCTCGATGCCTTCCGCATCAGCGCCGCCGCGTTCCGCCAGAAGCGCGGTGACCTTATCCCGATCACCCGCCAGGATGATCCGCGCCACCCCGTCGGCGCGGGCCTTCAGGGCGCCATCGACGACGCGCGGATCATCGCCCTCGGCGAGGGCGATGATCTTGTTGGAGCTGGTCGCAGCCCCAAGAATCGCGCGTAGGGGTTTCACGCGATCAGGCCCCGGCCTGCGGCTGCATGTCCGCTGCGTCGATACCAGCCACGCGGACCGGCTTTTTCATTGCATCGCGACGGAACGGATCCCCCAGTTCCTGGTTGATCATGGCTTCGATCAGCGTGGTGATGCCGTTTTTCTGATCGATGATCGCCTGGTTCAGGGCGGCGGTCAGTTCGTCCATGGTACGGGCCACGACACCTTTCAGACCACAGGCCTGCGCGATCCCTGCATAAGAGACTTCGGTGTCCAGCTCGGTACCGACGAAGTTGTCGTCGAACCACAGGGTCGAGTTCCGCTTTTCCGCGCCCCACTGGTAGTTGCGGAACACGATCTGGGTGATGGCGGGCCATTCACCGCGACCGATGGCGGTCAACTCGTTCACCGCAATGCCGAAGGCGCCGTCACCTGCGAAGCCCACAACCGGAACGTCAGGCTGGCCGATCTTGGCGCCGACAATGGCGGGCAGGCCATAGCCGCAGGGGCCGAACAGGCCCGGCGCCAGGTATTTGCGGCCTTCCTCGAACGCGGGATACGCGTTGCCGATGGCGCAGTTATTGCCGATGTCGGACGAAATGATCGCCTCTTTCGGCAGAGCGGCCTGGATTGCGCGCCATGCCATGCGGGGGCTCATCCAGTCGGGCTTGGCCGCACGTGCGCGCTCGTTCCAGGTGGTACCGGGATCGTCCTGCTCGTGGGTCAGCGAGGTCAGTTCCTGCGCCCAGGCGGATTTCTTCTGCGCGATGTTGGCCTTGCGAGCGTCGCGGCCTGCATCTCCGGCGGTGTCCGACAACTGCGCCAGAATACCGTTGGCCACCTTGGCGGCGTCACCGACGATGCCGATGCTGACCTTCTTGGTCAGACCGATCCGGTCGGGGTTGATATCAACCTGAATGATTTTGGCATCCGCAGGCCAGTATTCGATGCCATAGCCCGGCAAAGTCGAGAACGGGTTCAGGCGGGTGCCGAGGCACAGGACCACATCCGCTTCCTTGATCAGCTCCATACCGGCTTTCGAGCCGTTATAGCCCAGCGGACCTGCAAACAGCGGATGGTTGCCCGGGAAGGCATCATTGTGCTGATAACCAACGCAAACCGGTGCGGTCAGACGTTCGGCCAGCGCTTTGGACGCGTCGATGCCGCCCTGCGCCAGAACCACACCAGCACCGTTCAGAATGACCGGGTTCTTGGCGTCGCTGAGCATCGCAGCCGCTTGCGCAACCGAGTTTTCGCCGCCCGAGGAGCGTTCGAATTCGATCGGCTGCGGGATTTCGATGTCGACAACCTGAGTCCAGAAGTCGCGCGGAATGTTCAACTGCGCCGGGCCGCTCAGGCGTTTGGCCTGTGCGATCACGCGGGCCAGAACCTCAGCCACGCGGGTGGGATCACGGACCTCTTCCTGATAGGCGACCATGTCTTCGAACAGCTTCATCTGTTCGACTTCCTGGAACCCGCCTTGACCGATGGTCTTGTTGGCGGCCTGCGGGGTCACCAGCAGCAACGGAGTGTGGTTCCAATAGGCGGTTTTCACGGCGGTCACGAAGTTGGTGATGCCGGGGCCGTTCTGGGCGATCATCATCGACACCTTGCCGGTGACACGGGTGTAGCCATCGGCCATCATCCCGCCCGAGCCTTCATGTGCGCAATCCCAGAAGGTGATACCTGCGTCTGGAAAGATGTCGGAGATTGGCATCATTGCAGAGCCGATGATCCCGAACGCGTGCTCGATGCCGTGGGACTGCAGTGTTTTGACAAAGGCTTCTTCGGTCGTCATTTTCATGGGATACGCTCCTGATGGCAAAGAGAATGGGCAGCATGGCGCCGCGAATTGACGTTGGGTTTAGGCCGTCTTGAGAAACCCCGTTAGGGCCAGAACCCAACCCCGGTTAGGTCCAAAATCGCAATCAATTGCAAAATAATGATAATATCGGTCTCAAAAATCGAATAATTCAGTAGCTTCGGCAATGTACCGGATGCCAGTAGCGACTTTATCCCTCGCAATCGAGGAATAACCCAGCCGATAATACTCAGTCGGTTCATCCGGACCGCTGAAAAAGACCTTTCCGGGTTCAATCAGAACGCTGCGGTCGATCAACCGGCGCGACAATTCATAACTGTCGACTCCCTCCGGGGCTTTCATCCACAGCGAGGACCCGCCATAGACGCCGCGTCCGGCAATGGTCAGGCCATGCTCGGCGATGGCCTTCTCCATCGCTTCGCGCCGTTGCTTCAGCGCCGCAGAGACCCGGCGAATCTGCGTGTCATAATGCCCGAGCGACAGAAAATAGGCCGCTGTGCGCTGAATATGCCCGGGCGGATGGCGCAGGGTCAGCATCCTGAGCGCGCGCACCTCGCGGATGAACGGTTCAGAGCCGACGATGTAACCGATCCGCAGCCCCGGCGACAAAGACTTGGAGAAGCTGCCGACATAGATCACCCGACCATCGGTATCCAGCGACTTGAGCGAGGGCGAGGGCGCACCGGCAAAGGCCATCTCGAAATCGTAATCGTCCTCGACGATCATCGCGTCGATCTCATGCGCGCGCGCCAGCAGGTTCCGACGCCGCTCCAGCGGCATGGTCGCGGTTGTGGGGCTTTGATGGCTGGGGGAGGTAAAGATCACGTCGGTTTCGTCCGGTACCAGGTCGGGCGGCAGCCCGTCGGCATCGACATTCAGCGGCGTGATCTGGCAGGGCAATCGTCTGAGCATTTCGCTCAGCGCATAATAGCCGGGGTTTTCGATCGCCGCCCGGCGGCGGTGGTTCAGCAACACCTGCGCCGCCAGCCACAAGGCATTCTGCGCACCAAGGGTGATCAGGATTTCCTGCGGCCGTGCGGTGATGCCGCGCCGGGGCAGGGTGTGACGCGCGATGAATTCGATCAGCAGCGGATCGTCCTGATCCGCGTAATCGGCGGTGAGCGAGGCGAAATCCTTCTGCCCCAGTGCCCGTACTGCACATAGCCGCCAGTTGGCATGGTCAAACAGGGTCGGGTCGGTCTGCCCGTAGATGAACGGATAGCTATAGTCGCGCCAGTCATGCGGTTTCAGCAGCATGTCGCCGCCCGAATAGCGCCGGGCGATCGCGCGGCCCCAGTCCACTGTCTCTTCGGCGCGCTCCGGCGGCGCATAAGAGGGCGGGACCGGGGCGTTTTCCGACACGAAATATCCAGACCGCCCGCGCGAGGTCAGGTAATCGTTCGACAGAAGCTCGGTATAGGCCAGGGTCACCGTGATCCGGCTGACGCCCAGATGTTCGGCCAGCTTGCGTGACGAGGGCAGTTTCTCTCCCACGCGGAACCGGCCCAGCAGAATGCCTTCGGCGATCATCTGCTGTATTTGGGCCTGCAAGGTTCCCTGCGCATCGGGCTTCAGAAAGAATGTGTCTACGGCGATCCCCATAGCGCGACCCTAAACTGGACCGAGCGCGGGTGCAATCTGGACTTAATCACTGGATTTGCTTCTTTTTTTCCAGATCGCCAGCGGCCCGTTCAGGCAATCCATGTCGGGATAGCAGGCAAGGTCCTCGGCCAGAGGCGCGATCACATAGGCACCGGGTCTGAGCGTTTCGACCATCCGTTCCTCCAACTGCCGCTGGATCTCGGGTACCCGGATGGGTCGGTAGGAAAAGGTCACGTCATAAGGTGCGTAGTCGAAACTCAGGGCATCGGCGACAAAGATATCATCCTCCAGCCCCAGCGCCTGTTGTCCGCGACGGATCAGATTGACGTCCAGATCGAACCCCGAATAAGCGGACCCGTTCAGCAGCCCCGACAGTTTCGCGATCAGCAGATTGCGCCCGGTGGCGCAACCGATCTCAAGGAACGAAACCGGGCGATAGGGTTCGCCCGGGGCAAAGAAGTCGGGGTCGTGGGGCAGCATCTGATCGACGGTAATCAATTGCCGTACAAAGCCGTCCAGCGGGTGCGGGATGTAACTGTGCGATTCCTCGGGCAGCACGAAATCGTTTTGCCTGTCATCCTCGGGCAGGGCGCGGACACGCTCGTCGATCAGACCCTGCAGGGTCTTCTGCAGCGCTGCCGCCATCTGCCGCTGGGTGCTACGCTCGACCTCCAGCGAGGCCTCGCTGCGGTTATGGGAGTGCAGCAGGTCCTCGAACCCGTCCAGCCGGGCGCGCAGGGCTTTGAGCCGATCTTCGAACACCCGCTGGAACCCGGTCAGCGTCTGCTGCAGCGACCGGAACTTGTGCCGGGTCGAAACCAGCAGGCTGTTCGAGGCAATCCCTTTCTGGCCCAAGGCCGACGTGATCAGTTCGGTGATCTGCTTTTCCTGCTTCTGCAACTTGGAGCGGGTTTTCTCCAGATCCTCCTGCGCCGCCTGCAGCTTTTCCAGCGACTCGTCCATGCGCAGCGCCGCATGCAGCAGTTTGAATGGTCTTTCGCTCGGCATCTGATCCTCCGGCCCTCAACTCTCTGTGACGTTACAGGAAATCCGGATCATTCAAAGCCCTTGGTCATAAAGGGGCATAGGGGGCTTGACTGCGGGTGGTGGCAAATATAACTACAAAACTAGTTTAATGGAGATTCGGATAATGTGGGAAACAGCAGCGACCGGTTTTGCCGCGATGGGGTCCGAGGCCCGATTGAAGGTCCTCAGGACCCTCGTGCGGGCGGGCGAGACCGGTTTAACCGTGGGTGAGATACGTGACAGGACAGGAATTGCTCCGTCGACCCTGGCCCATCACCTGAAATTCCTGGCCGCAGGAGGTGTGGTGGAACAGAAGAAAATGGGCCGAAACACCATAAACAGAGCCTGTTATGACCAGTTACGAAACCTCGCCGACTTCATTCTCGCCGAATGTTGCGCGGACGATCTGAAGAAGGCGGCAAATGATGGCTGAGCTTACGCAGAGCCCGCGTCCCGGACGCCGTATTCGGCTGCAGCACCTGAAAACGCCGTGGACGCTGATCGTGCTGATCCTGCTTGCGGTTCTGGCGCTGGACCCCGGCAATTTCGAGACCGTGATCCGGTTTGCCGGCGGCGCATTGGCAAATACCGCGCCTTACATCCTGTTTGCCGTGTTGCTGCTGGCCTATCTCAAGGCCACCGGGGCCGAGGTGCTGGTGGCGAGGGCCTTTGAGGGGCGCGAAACCCGTATGATTTTGCTGGCAGCCTTGTTCGGCGGTCTTGCGCCCTTCTGCTCCTGCGAGGTCATTCCCTTCATCGCGGGTCTGCTGGCGCTGGGCGCGCCACTGTCTGCTGTGATGGCCTTCTGGCTCAGCTCGCCCTTGATCGACCCGCCCACCCTGCTGATCACGGCGGGCGCGCTGGGCTGGCCTTTTGCGATTGGCAAGGCTGTCGCTGCGGTGGCGCTGGGCCTGTTCGGCGGGTTTGCAATCAAGGCCCTGGTGCGGACCGGAGCTTTTGCCCAACCGCTCAGGAACTATACACCACCCGGCTGCGGATGCGGCTCTAACAAAGCGGAAACTCCCGTCTGGAAATTCTGGCAGACAGCAGAGCGCCGGGCACGATTCCGCTCGGAGTTTGCCACCAACGGGCTGTTCCTGCTGAAATGGCTGTCGCTGGCCTATGTGCTTGAGGCTCTCTTGGTCAGCTACGTACCCGCCGATCTGATCGCTCAGGTTGTCGGCGGCGAGGGTGTGATCCCGATTGCCACGGCGGCCCTCGTGGGCATGCCCGCCTACCTCAACTCCTATGTCGCACCGCCGCTGCTGGCGGGGCTGATGGAGCAGGGGATGAGCACCGGGGCTGCGATGGCCTTCATGATCGCCGGGGCGGTCAGTTCCATCCCGGCGATGGCGGCAGTCTGGTCTCTGGTCAAGCCACGGGTCTTTGCCGCCTACCTGGGCCTTGGTGTTCTGGGCGCAATCCTTGCGGGGGTCTTGTTCCAGATGGTCTGAGGCCGCGCAAGGAAACAACTGAAAAGGGCGCCACAGGGCCCAGCCCCTGACGGTAAATGTTGAAATAAAGACTTCGGTTGGCCATAAAGTGGCCAATCTACCCCTTAGAAACCCTCTTGAACGGCCCCTTTGGGGGGATTTTGGAGGGTTTCCATATGAACGACCTCTCGAAGATATCTTCGACAGACCTCGGCCTTGAGCGCCGACTGCCTCTCCCCTTCGAGGGTGTTGATGTCAATTTCTGCCGGAACCCGCAGTGCTCAGGGCTGGGACTTTCTCCAGATCCCTACAAGCGGCCTTTGGGTAGCCCGGCGGCACCGCCCGGAGCAATTCGTGGCGTGGTTGCTGGCAGTCGTCACAGTGAGTTTTTTACGTGTCCGACATGCAGCACCAATCACCGCCTGAAGAACAACAAGGCGATTTTCGAAGAATACAACAGACTCAAGGATTTGCAACAGGTCGATCCGATTGCGCCGGGGTGCAGGAATCCTGAGTGCGAGAACCTGGGGAAATCACTGGCGGCGCACCCGGATCAATACCGAAGCTTTGGAAAGACCGCTGGCGGCGACCCCAGACATCAATGCAAATGCTGCAAGAAGACCTTTTCCATCGGCCGGGCCACGCGACGCCAGAAGCGCAGTGATAAGAACCCTCTTCTCTATCGCATGATGGTCAATGGCGTGCCATTCCTGAAGATGTGTTCCATCGCTCAGGTGTCGTATCACGACATCTACCGGAAGATCGACTTCATCTACGATCAAGTCCGCGCCTTTCGGGCTGAGCGTGAGGTCTTTGACGACATCGACTGGATGAAAGTCGGTTCACGCTTCGCAACAGACTCCCAATCTCTCAAGATGAACTGGCCCACCAAACGGGAGCGCACCCAGATCATCGTTCAGCATTTATGCACCGCGCATGCCCGGAGCGGATTCATCATGGAGGCCGCCCTGCAATTTGACGACAAGGCCAGTCATGACAAGGTCGAAGCCGAGATGGCATTGGTCGGCGATGACCTTCTTTCAAAGTGCTTCCGTGAACATGGCCGACTCTGGTCCAAGACCGAGTTCGAGGACTACATTTCGAAGCTCCAGAAGCAGAAGCGGATCAAGGAAGAAGAGCTCTACCAGCTCCCGCACAGCGGGGCTCTGGTGCGCTACGACATCATGCAGTTTGCACATGCCTTGCGCCTTCGAGACATGGTCGGAGAGGCGGAGGGCAAGTTCGTTTTCGTGACGGATGGTGATGCCGGTCTGAAGGCTGCGTTCTGTGCGGCGATGGCGGATTTGATCAAGCAGGACAGGGCTGACATCGCCCTGGTGTTCTTCAACAAAAAGATGAACAACGACCTTCGGAATGCCGCCTGGTCAGCCGGGCGCAGCATCCTGGCCGGCCAGACAGGACTTAGCGTCTCGCAGATCAATAAGCTCTCTGATGAGGATTATGCCGACCTGGTAGATACTGAAATTGCTGCATCACTCGTCGGCCATGATCTCAGGATGGGGTTCCATTGGCCATACCACACCAAATCAGAGCCAGACCGGCGCATAGAGCTCCTCACAGACCGTCCTGGGCGGGACTATAGAGCAACCGCCCGACTGCTGCGTTTGGCCACCCTCCGCAGCGTGGATTCCTATTTCAACAAGTTCCGGAGCAACCTCCGGTTCGCAGCCAGGCCACAGGTCTCGGAAACCAACGCCCGCAAGGCCTGGGACAAGTATTATCTCTACAAACCCGAGATCATGGTGAAGCTGACCGAGATCTACCGCTTCCACCACAACTGGGTTGGATACGGCTCAAAAGAAACGCCCGCGATGAAGCTCGGTCTTGCTCGCGGGCGTATTTATGAACGGGATTTTCTGTAGCCTATGACGACAGTTGCTCCAGCGACAGAAGTGCCGGAAAGACGTCAGCGATGCAGAGTGATCCGATGGATCAGCCGGAGATCACCTGCTTCACACTCAACCGAGACTTTGGTTCCATTCTTCATGACGAAGTCTTCGCGCACCAGATCCTGAATATCCGTTACTGCGTCAAAGAAGGACTCGTGGAATGAGAACTTCTTTTGCTCCCGGCCATACCAAAGACAAGTCAGCTCGGCTTCGTCGATGTAGCGAGATTTCTTGATCCCCTCGAGAAGTGGTTCGGCGAATACTTCAGGGTGAGTATCGAAACCGAAGCGATCAAGCTTGATCAGGGCAGCAGCAAAATCAGCCATCCGCATACCACTAAACGCGTAAGCACTTTTGTCCCGCACACGGGGCCGCTGATAGCGTGACAGTGTCTTGACATCCAAGATCTTGATCAGATTGTCGACGTGCATATCGAACACCATCCCGCCGAGGTTTACATCAAGCTGATCGAGCCAAGTCTCGAAACTCTGCGTGCTGATGATTTCGTCTCGCGCCAGTTCCTTTGCCTTTGTGCGCGCCTTTGCAGAAACAGAGGTAGGACGAGCCTTTTTCAAGCCTTGGTAAAGAGCCTGCATAGCGCGCTGCTCGAGGTGACCTTCCGGCAGAGGCGCTTCCTTGGGGCGAGGAGCTGGAGCAGATGGCGTTACGGTTGTATTTTGGATGGATGTGCTCAGCGTATCAGCCGCTGAGAATACAGAGTTCATCCGCCCCCAGCTTTGCTCACCATGGAGGCGGGCAATGAGCTCGAGAGATTGACTGTGGCCGATCTTATGATCTGGCTTCAAAGCGGTGCGCAGACGTTTGGCCTGCGCTTTTGCGATGTCGGGATTTTCCGGGAATCCGGGTGTAAATTGAGACATGTTTTCTTTTTTCCATTGCGGATCTTTTTTGTGTCGGGGCTCAGTCCGTTGCCGCCACAAAGACCCTGATGGAAAAGGAAACTCTGTCGCAGATTAGATGCGTATGTTCTTCATGGGGCAAAGCCCTGGACCGGAATGGCCATACGCGGCGCAAGGGGAATATAGGTCTCTTCTTCAGATTGAGAAGTGTTTTTTGGATTTTCTTGCAGAAGGATTCCGGAAAAATTGAAATGGCTGTTGCGCAAGAGTTGATCCGAGCGTGTTTGCCCTATATCCGTTTGGAAATATTGCTTTTTGAGGGATTGAACATGGCAAAGACCGGGGTTGGTCAATAGTGCTGCCGGATAGTTTGGAGCACCATGGAGTCAACTATGGTCTGAAACATCTCCATCAATATCACCGCGAATTTCCTTGGCGTTGCCAAGATGGGGCTGAAGCGACCTTCAGGGTCCGTGTCCGATACAGCAATCACTGTGTCAGCGAAGAATTGCATGGTAATGCACCTGATGGCGCATGCTGCTTTCTCGACCATAAGCAAGTCATGCGCGTTTTTGATCCAGATCGTTATCAATGGTCGTTGGAGCTTCCGAGTGTAGTCGAGGGTCTATTCCTGAAGCCTACCACTAAAATAAAAATGACAACCGAGGGCAATTGGTATCACTTTCGGCTTCAGATGAAGCACCCCCTTCCAAACGGCGAGAAATACTACTGCTTTGTGAGGCTTCGCTATATTGAAAAATTGAGCAAGAATCCCGTTCGGCATCGCATCAGTATGTATGTTGAAAGCGCATATTCCCGACAGACGCCGCCGCTTACTCCGCACCATCAGGCAAACACAATGTTTGGTAGGTTGGCTGAGGGATTAGCGTCCAAGAAAAACTAAAGGGCGGCAAAGCCGCCCTGGAGTAGTCTACTCGACTTACCAAACCCGAGGGCCCACAGCCATAAGCAAGTGCGCGAATTGCTCCGCGGGGTCAGTGCTGTCGGGCTCTCGCCCTCAGTCGATCCGTCACTGACAAGAAGAATATAGGTCAAGTAGCATTAGTCTGCAAGAGAATTCGAGAGACAGTCGAACGCAGCGCTAACAGAACATTAAGCGTCAATCATGAATGACAGGTATTGATTGCCTGATAGCAATAAAAGGAAACGGCCTGCCAGTAGTTTGGCAGGCCGCTGGTGTGTTTTGCTACGTGAGAACCACAGCCTCAACATTTACGATCAGGGGCTGGGCCACAGGGCGCCCTTTTTGCATTTGATATCAGGGGGTTTCAGGTCCACAATTGGCGGGCACGTCGATCTACCAATCCAAAAAGGGATGATTTTCATGAGACGCTTGAGTTCACTTGCCGCAATTCTGTCTCTGTGCCTCTGGTCCGGGTCGGGACAGGCGCAGGGGCTGATCGACAAGGGCTTTGTGCATGGCTGGAACGTGATGGTCGATCCGGCTTTTGGAAATGGCTGCCTGATCCAGACCGTCTATCAGGATCTCTCAATCGTGCGGCTGGGCTATGATGCGACCCAAAACCGGGGCTATTTCACCGTGATCAGCAAGGATTGGGGGCAGATCAACAAGGGCGAGACCTATCCTATCGAGTTCGATCTGGACGGGCAGAAATTTGACGCCACTGCGATCGGCATGAAGACTGACGGCATTCCCGGTGCGGTGGTCTTCTTCACCGACCGCAGCTTTGTCGACGCCATCGCCAAGCGCAAGGTCATGACGGTCTATGGCGCAACCGGGCAGGAGGTGATGGCGATTGATCTGGCCGGGACCGACAAGGCGCTGGAATATGCGCGCAAATGCCAGGATCAGCAGGGTTGAGATCAGCGAATCGGGTCGAACTGCGCGTCCTTGGCACGGCAATCGCGGATCACGTCGCGGCCACAGGGAACCGGGTCGAGCAATTTCGACAGGCACAGGCGTGCTTCCTCGATATAGCCGTCGCGACAGGTGATCGTGATCATGTCGCGCTCCAGCGCCGGGTTGGCTTGCAGGAAGGCCTCTTCCACCACTGTGGCGGGCAGGGTGACCGATTGATCCAGCTTGCGAAAGACCGGCGGGCGGGTGACCGCCGCGTAAGCCTGCCGGGACAGATCAAAATACTCTGACGCAGGCAGGCCCGAGCAGGTGCCGTGTTTTTTCCACTGATGCCAGGCCAGCCCGGAACTGCCTTGAATATCTGACATTTCCCGCGTCATCCCGCGCGACGGCGGCGCGTGGCTGGTACGGCAGTAAGATGGCCAGCCGCGATGGAATTGCGGCCAGAGTCCATGCAGGATCCAGCCATGATCCTGCGCCGCGCCGCATTGATCGGCCCCACGCGCATCGCCCTCGCGCGCGCACCAGTTCGGCGACCAACTCAGCGACAGGACATAGTAGTCGAATTCCCCCGCTTTCTCACCCTCGGCAAGCAGCGGAACGGCGCTCAGGCACCAGACGAGAAACCAGCGCATTCGGCTCTTCCCTTATTGCAATGTCGCGACTATATACGGGCGAAGTTCCCCGACAACGGAAACCTGCCCAAGGGCAACCTGGGCCGCCGAATTCCGGCGACGGGACAGATGTATTCTAAGGAGACAGGCTCATGTCGAAACCCCTGATGGCCAAGGCAACCGCCGTATGGCTGGTGGACAACACCACGATCAGCTTCAAGCAGATCGCGGATTTCGTGGGCATGCACGAACTGGAAATTCAGGGCATCGCCGATGGCGATGTGGCGGCGGGTGTCAAAGGCTTTGACCCGATTACCAACAACCAGCTGACCCAGGCAGAGATTGATACCGCGCAGTCGAACCCGATGCACCGGCTCAAGCTCAAGTTCAACCCGGCAGCCAGCGGTGAAGAAAAGCGCCGTGGCCCGCGCTATACCCCGCTTTCCAAGCGTCAGGATCGCCCGGCTTCGATCCTGTGGCTGGTCAAGTTCCACCCGGAACTGAGTGACGGGCAGATTTCCAAACTGGTCGGCACAACCAAGCCGACCATCCAGGCGATCCGCGAGCGGACCCATTGGAACATCTCGCAGATTCAGCCCATCGACCCGGTAGCACTGGGCCTGTGCAAGCAATCTGAGCTGGACAAGGTCGTGCAGAAAGCCGCCGCCAAGAAAGTTGCCGAAGGTGGCGTAATGAGCGATGACGAGCGCCGCAAGCTGGTCTCGACCGAACAGTCGCTTGAGATGGAGGCCGAGCCACGCATCCCGACCGCGATCGAAGGGCTGGAAACCTTCACGCTGGGCAGCGCCCCGGAAGAGAAAGAAGAGCCGATCGTCGATGCTGACAGCTTCTTCAACCTTCCCAATAGCGACGAGGACGAAGAAGAAGACAACAGCGACGATCCGCGTTACTGACGCTCTGACAGAGACGTAGGAAAGGCCACCGGACATACCGGTGGCCTTTTTTGTTGCCACCACACCAGGGGTGGTTTGGCAGGTGGCAACCTGAGCGCATTCCTCTGGCTTGACCCACGCGGACGCATGCGGTGAACTGCCTTCGAATTGCAACGCATCGCGGGAAACCGCCGTCACGAGGAGGCAGAGAATGACAAGTGCCAGACTGTACAAGGGTCTGATTGCAGGGTTTGCGGCAGCGATGCTGGCGGTGGTTCCAATCTCGGAGGCGCAGGCGGATCATAAGAAAAAGACCGATGACGCGATCAAGGGTGCGCTGATCGGTGCGGGCGTGGGCGCGCTGATCGGCAAGGGTCGGGGCGCTGCGGCTGGCGCTATTTTGGGCGCCGTGATTGGCGCCAACGCGAAATGATCTGGCCGGTTGCGGCCCTAACCTATGCATTTAAGCTTGGGAGTTTTTCCGTGATGTCCAGAAACAGATTTACCAGCGCGGCGCTTGCCGCCCTGCTGATAGCCCCGGTCTCGGCCAGTGCCGATGACGCGGCGGACGCGATGGTGCAGGACGCGCTGCCCATCATGTACCACAGCTGCGCCAGTGTCGTGGAACAAGGCCATGGCGACGAGGCCTTTGTCTATGACGTGGTCGAGAAAATGACCGCCGTGTCGCTCTATAACCGGCAGATTGACATCACAGTGTTTTCCGACAGCGACGCGGACGAAGCTAGGCTGCACGCCGCCTTTGTCGAGGCGCTGAAGGCCGGGTGTTCAGCGGATCAGAACGCCTTGCTGGCCGGGGTGGTCGACAATGCGGTGAAGGCGGCGCTCGGGCTCTAAGCCTGAGGAGATCAAAACAAAGAGCCCGCCAAATAGACGGGCTCTTCTTGTTTGGTCAGCAGGGTTGTGGGCTCGCGTCAGTGCACCACGGCATCATCCGGGCGCGGACGGTCGGACGTGCCCAGCCGATCACCGATGATCAACCCGTCAGGGCCTGCGGTGACCGGGACGGTGTCGCCATCCTTGATCTCACCGGCCAGCAACGCCTCGGCCAGTGGGTTCTGCAGCGCGCGCTGAATTACCCGCTTCAGCGGACGTGCGCCGAAAACCGGGTCATAGCCTTCGTTGGCAAGCCATTCCCGCGCGCCCTCATCCATGGCCAGCTCGATCTTGCGGCCTGCCAGACGTTTCTTGAGCCGTGCCATCTGGATATCGACGATCCCGTCCATATCAGCCCGCTTGAGCCGATCGAAGATGATCGTCTCGTCCAAACGGTTCAGGAATTCGGGTCGGAAATGTGCCCGGACCGCGTCCATCACATCGCGCCGTGCCTGCGCGCTGTCCGCGCCATCGGGCAACTGGCTGAGCGCTTGCGAGCCGAGGTTCGACGTCAGGATGATCAGCGTCTGCTTGAAGTCCACGGTGCGGCCCTGACCGTCGGTCAGCACGCCATCATCCAGAACCTGCAACAGCACGTTGAACACGTCCGGGTGCGCCTTTTCGACCTCATCGAACAGCACGACCTGATAGGGGCGGCGCCGCACGGCTTCGGTCAGCACGCCGCCTTCGTCATACCCGACATAGCCCGGAGGAGCCCCGATCAGACGGGCGACCGCGTGCTTTTCCATGAACTCGGACATGTCGATGCGCACCATCGCGTTGTCGTCGTCGAACAGGAAGTTCGCCACCGCCTTGGTCAGTTCGGTTTTCCCCACGCCGGTCGGCCCGAGGAACAGGAACGAGCCCAGCGGGCGGCCTTCGTCGTTCAGGCCAGCGCGCGCACGGCGCACGGCGTTGGACACGGCTGTGACCGCCGCATCCTGACCGATGACGCGCCCATGCAGATCATCTTCCATCCGCAGCAGTTTCTCTCGCTCGCCTTCCAGCATTTTCGAGGTCGGGATACCGGTCCAACGTTCGACAACGGAGGCGATCTGTTCCGGGCGCACGGTTTCCTCGGCCATCATCTGGCTGCTTTCGGAATTCTCGGCCTCGGTCAGCTTTTTCTCAAGCTCGGGGATGACGCCATAGGACAGCTCCCCCGCCTTGGCGAGATTGCCCTCGCGCTTGGCAATCTCCAAATCGGCGCGCGCCTTGTCGAGCTGCTCTTTCAGATCGCGGTTCCCGGCAAGCTTGTCGCGTTCAGATTGCCATTGGGCGGTCATCTCGGCAGATTTCTCCTGCAGATCGGCCAGGTCCTTTTGCAAGGTCTCCAGGCGATCCTTGGAGGCCGCGTCATCCTCAAGCTTCAGCGCCTCTTCCTCGATCTGCAACTGCAGAATCTGACGATCCAGCTGGTCCAGTTCCTCGGGCTTGCTGTCCACCTCCATCCGAAGGCGCGACGCGGCCTCATCGACAAGGTCGATGGCCTTGTCGGGCAGGAACCGGTCGGTGATATAGCGATGCGACAGGGTCGCCGCCGAGACCAGCGCCGAATCCGAAATGCGCACGCCGTGGTGCAGCTCGTATTTTTCCTTGATGCCGCGCAGGATGCTGATCGTGTCCTCGACGGTGGGTTCAGCCACCAGAACGGGCTGGAACCGGCGCGCGAGGGCGGCGTCCTTTTCCACGTATTTGCGATACTCATCCAGCGTGGTGGCGCCGATACAATGCAGCTCACCCCGGGCAAGCGCAGGTTTGATCAGGTTGGCGGCATCCATTGCACCATCAGATTTCCCGGCCCCGACCAACGTGTGCATCTCGTCGATGAACAGGATGACCTCACCAGCGGCTTCGGTCACCTCGGTCAGAACGGCTTTGAGGCGTTCTTCGAACTCACCGCGGTATTTCGCACCGGCGATCAGTGCGCCCATGTCGAGCGCGAGCAGCTTTTTGTCCTTCAGCGATTCCGGCACATCCCCATTGATGATGCGCAGGGCCATGCCCTCGGCGATCGCGGTTTTACCGACGCCGGGTTCCCCGATCAGCACCGGATTGTTCTTGGTGCGACGCGACAGAACCTGCATCGAGCGGCGGATTTCCTCATCCCGCCCTATAATAGGGTCGATTTTCCCTTCGGCGGCCGCCTCGGTCAGATCGCGCGCGTATTTCTTGAGCGCGTCATAACCTTCCTCCGCTGATGCGGTGTCGGCGGTGCGACCTTTGCGGATGTCATTGATCGCCTCGTTCAGAGACTGGGCCGAGACATGCCCGGCTTCCAACGCCTCCTTGGCTTTGGATTTCACCATGCAAAGCGCCATCAGCACCCGTTCGACCGGCACAAAGCTGTCGCCCGCTTTCTGTGCGATCTTCTCGGCCTCGGCCATCACCTTGCCGGTCTGGCCGTCCAGATAGACCTGCGCGGCATCGCCGCTGACCTTGGGCTGTTTCGACAGGCTGAGCTCCAGCGCCTCGGCCACACGGCCGGGATTGCCGCCGGAGCGGGTGATCAGGTTGCTGGCAAGCCCCTGGTCGTCATCCATCAATGCCTTGAGAATATGCTCGGGCGTCAGCCTCTGGTGACCTTCGCGAATGGCAATGGTCTGAGCGGCCTGCACGAACCCTCGTGCCCGCTCGGTGAACTTGTTCAAGTCCATATTGTTCTCCTTTCAAAGCGCCCGGTTCGATCAGCGCCCGCTGGGCGGCACGCTACGGTGTGGGCCTCGGCAAATATTTGGGAACACTGGGCCGCAACCGCAAGAGGGTCCAGAGTATTTCCTCGGCATTTACGGGAGGTTGCGGAAGATGCGCTTGGTGGACATTGCGTCGCGCTCCGGTTAGCTAGGCGCAACATCCACATTCCTGAGGTATTGCATGTCCGATGACCGCCTGATTGTCGCCCTTGATGTTCCCGATGCGCTGGCCGGGCTGAAACTGGCCGAGCAGATCGGAGATGCGGTGTCATTCTACAAGATCGGGCTGGGGATGCTCACCGGCGGCGGGCTGGCTCTGGCCAACGAGTTGAAGCAGGAGCATGGCAAGCGCATCTTTCTGGACATGAAGCTGTTCGATATCGGTGCGACGGTCGAAAACGCAGTGCGGGGTCTGGCACAGTTCGATCTGGATTTCCTGACCGTGCATGGCGATCCCTACGTGGTGCGCGCCGCCAAGGAAGGCGCGGCGGGCAAGGATTTGAAAATCCTTGCCGTCACCATCCTGACATCGCTGGACCGGAACGATCTGGACGGCGCGCTGCTGAAACCGGGCGCGGTCAGCAACATGGTTGTCGAACGCGCCGCAAACGCCTTTGCTGCGGGCGCGGATGGCGTCATCGCCTCACCGCAGGAGGCTGCGGCGATCCGCGCGCTGCCCGAGGCGGCGGGGCGCCTGATCGTGACCCCGGGTGTGCGCCCCGCCGGTGCTGATCTGGGCGATCAGAAACGGGTGGCGACACCAGCGAATGCGGTGGCGGACGGTGCCGATCACATCGTGGTCGGGCGTCCGGTCTGGCAGGCGGAAAACCCGAAACAGGCGGTTCAGGACATCCTGTGCGAACTCAACAGCCCACAGGCCCAAACACCCAATCGCCAGGCATCCGCCACCAAAGTATGATGTGCCCGGAAAGGCACATGCCCGAGGCTCATTTGCACCGCCTGCAATATTCTGCTTGGGAAATCGCGCATTCTGGGCGACTCTCAGCTTGAGACACTCCCCAACGGA
Source organism: Ruegeria spongiae (assembly GCF_023502395.1). GTDB lineage: Bacteria > Pseudomonadota > Alphaproteobacteria > Rhodobacterales > Rhodobacteraceae > Ruegeria_C > Ruegeria_C spongiae. The sequence goes on from NZ_JAMFMB010000002.1 coordinate 36,228, forward strand.
CCTTCATCTTCCTGTGGTTCGTTACCTCCCCCCGCCAGCTTCGCGGGGGGTCTTTCTTGAGGGGGGTCAAAACGACGGGGTGAAAAAACCTGTCTGCGTCTCTGTCAGGTAATCCTGCAGCCGCGTCTTGAAAAGGGAAATGCCCATGGGATGCGAAAGATAGGTCTCTGGCGCCATCATGCGCCAGCTTTGCCCTTCATCTCCCAGCCGAATGTCGGCAATCCGCTGTTTGCCCAGCCGCGTGACAAAGAACCAGTTGGGGCCGTATTGCCGCGACCAGATCAAATCGCTTGCCGACAGGGACAGGTTCACTTCTTCCCGCGTTTCCCGCAGCGCGCAGGCTTCGGGCGTTTCGTTGCCTTCCCTGCCGCCACCGGGAAAATCCCAGCAACCCGGATAGGGGATATGGGCATAGTCGTCGCGCTGAATGACAACCAGATCCGGACCCAGAAACAGGGCCAGTTTTGCACCGCGAAAATTGGACATTGCTCGCCCCCCCTTTGCTAACCGTGCCAACCTGACACGGGAAAAGACGCGCGCCAACATCTTCCACCGCTGCGCTGACAAGAGTAGGTTACGCCCATGCCTGCCCTGTGCCGAGATTGTCTGTCCATGCTGAATAACCAGCGTCGCTGCCCGGATTGTGGCAGCCCGAGGGTCAAGGTGCATCCAGAGCTATTCGATCTGACCATCGCGCATATGGATTGCGATGCGTTTTATGCCTCGGTCGAAAAGCGCGACAATCCCGAACTTGCCGACAAACCGGTGATCATTGGTGGCGGCAGGCGGGGGGTCGTTTCCACCGCATGTTATGTGGCGCGCATCCGGGGGGTCCGGTCGGCGATGCCGATGTTCAAGGCGCTGGCGCTCTGTCCCGATGCGGTGGTGATCAAGCCCCGCATGTCGGCCTATGCCGAAGCCTCCAAGCAGATTCGCGCGATGATGGATGAGCTGACGCCGGTGGTCGAACCGCTGTCGCTGGACGAGGCGTTCATGGATCTCGGCGGCACTGCGCGGCTGCATGGTGCGCCGCCTGCGCTGATGCTGGCGCGTCTGGTGAAGCGTATGAAAGACGAGCTTGGATTGACCGGCTCGATCGGGTTGAGCCACAACAAGTTCCTGGCCAAGGTGGCATCTGATCTGGACAAACCACGCGGGTTTTCGGTGATTGGCAAGACTGAGACAGCCGAGTTTCTGCACGACAGGCCGGTGCGGCTGATCTGGGGGATCGGTCCGGCAGGACAGGAATCGCTGGAAAAGGCTGGTATTCGCACCTTTGCCGACCTGCTGCGCTGGGATCAGGAGGCGCTGACCGCGCGGTTCGGGTCGATGGGATACCGGTTGTGGCATCTGGCGCGGGGGCAGGACAAGCGCCGGGTCTCGGCCCATGATCCAATCAAGTCGATCAGCAACGAGACGACGTTTTTCGAGGACACAGCCAACCCGGACGTGCTGGACGGGCATTTGTGGCGGATGGCCGAGAAGGTTTCGGGCCGGGCCAAGGCGCGCGGGTTGGCGGGGCGCGTGGTGACGCTGAAGCTCAAGCAGTCGAACCACAAGCTCCTGACCCGCCGCATATCGCTGCGTGACGCCACCCAGATGGCGGATACGATCTATCGTCAGGCGCGGGCGCTGTTCGACCAGCTTGGCGATCACGGCCCGTACCGGCTGCTGGGCTGCGGGCTGTCGGATCTGTGTTCCGAGGACGAAGCCGACAAATCCGGCGATCTGCTGGACCCCGGCGCCACACAAAGATCGGGGGCCGAGCGCGCCACGGATGATATCCGCAGACGGTTCGGATCGGATGCGATCGTCAAGGGCCGCGCGCTGCGGTGATTCAATCCGCGCCGAGGTCTTGCAGGCCAAGCACGCGATAGGCATCTACCGGATTGGCGATTCCCTTCAGCGTCAGGCCGCCCACCGGTTCCACCGACAGGTGGCCCTCGACATCCATGAAGGCCCGCTGGCTGATCAGAATCTCGTCCTGTGCAGCAGCGTCGCACAGGCGTGAGGCAATGTTCACTACGCCGCCAACGGCAGTGTAATCGGCGCGCCCCTCGCGGCCAACCAGCCCCATGGTGGCGTGACCGCTGGAGATGCCCAGCCCGATCCCCACCGCGTGGCCCATGCGCCGCCAGGGTGCGCAGATCTCGGCAAATTCCGCACGGATGTTCAACGCCAGTTGAACCGCGTCACCCACCGGTGCGTCGCAGGGAATCGGATCGTTGAAATAGATCATCAGCCCATCGCCCGAGCGAAATCCGATCGTTCCGCCACTGGCCGCCGCCAGCGTGCCGCTGCGGTCGTGATAGCGTTGCAGGATGTCGATGACGTCTTCGGGGTCCAGCGCTTCGGACAGGGCGGTGAAATTGCGGATATCGCAAAACAGGCAGGCGATATAGCGGCGATGGGTGCGCAGCAGATCCTCGCGTCCGCCATCGACCACCACCTGTGCGATCTGCGGTGCGAGAAACTCCTTGAGCCGTTCCAGCCGGCTGATCTGACCGGCCTGCCGCTCGACCTTGGTTGCCAACCGCGCATTCAGCTCGGAAATCTCGGCGGTCTGGGACCGGACCTTGCGGTTGAGCACCCGCAGCAGGAGGTTCTGATTCATCAGCGTGGCGATGATGAGCAGAACATAGGCCAGGGCCTCGAACCGGTGATCATAGTGAAAGTAAAGCGTCGCGATCAGCACGATATCGGCAAGACCCGCGATAACAAGGGGCAAGTCGCTGCCATGCCGGTCGCGGTCCCGGAACACAAACCCGGTGGCGACAAGCGCCAGCGCCCACATCAGCACCGCCTGCAGATGCGGGTTGAAGGCCATGCCCTCGATCCCGAACAGCGCCTCCAGCGCCACTCCGACGTAACAGGTCACCAGCGAGGCAAAGGCGGCAATCGTCGCGGCCCCGCCCGCGGACATACCTGCGCGCACCCCCACCGCCGCGCCCTCGGGCGCGCTGGAAGTCGCTGTGCCGGTCATGGTCTGTCGGGATTTCAAGATTGCCCCCTGACTTCAGGTCAGGTTAGGCCGGAACCGGGCATCGGTCAAAACCGCGCCGTGCGGGTCATTCCGCCGCCAATTGTGTCCTGTCGGTTCCAATGGCGGCGATATCGGCGATCACGCCACGCAGGACGCGGCGAAACGCGGCGAATTGGTCATTGGGACGGATATGCGCCTCGTCCATGTAGAGCGAACGGTCGATCTCGACCTGGATGGCATGTTGCTGGCGCGACGGGCGGCCATAGGTCTGGGTGACATAGGCACCGGCAAACGGCGTGTTGCGCGACACGGTCAGCCCTGCGGCGATGAACGCCGCTTCGACCTGATCGACGATATCGCTGCTGGCGGAGGCGCCGAACCGGTCGCCCAGAACGATCTCGGGGCGCGGCTGCCCGCGTCGGGCGATCCCATCCAGTGCTTCGCGTGGCATCGAATGGCAATCGACCAGAATCGCCTGCCCGAACCGGTCGCGTGAGTCCTCCAGCAGCGCTTGCAACTGTGCATGATAGGGGTGCCAGTGACATTCGATGCGGCGCTGCGCCTCGAGATAGGGCAGCTTGCCGCGATAGATCGCCCGGCCATTGGCGACGACACGGGGGATGACCCCCAGACCCGAGGTGACGCGTGGATTATGGCCCTGCCGCCTGGCGCCTTCGATCACCGCCGGGTCCAGTTCGTCCACGCCACGATTGAGGTCGATGAAGGCGCGCGGCGCCGCCGCCTTCAGCAACGGCGCGCCAAGCTCTGGTGCCGCATCAAAGAGAAGATCGACATAGGCATCCTCGGAAGACCGAATCGCATGCCGGTCCAGAACCGACTGCCGCAGGAAGTCCGGGGAATAGTCGCTGCCGCTATGCGGCGAGGCAAAAACGACGCAGGACGAGCGGTATTCGGGCTCGGAAAGGTAATATGCTGTGTCGTTCATCGGCGCTCCTTGTTACCGAATACATAAACCGTAAAAGAGTTCTTTCAAAAGCCCTTGATCCCTCCGACGACTCCTTTTATAGACCCCGCTACCGGCGCGGGTTTCCGCGCCCCATTTTGTTATGGGGACAGACACGCGACGGTATTCATGGGCGCTTAGCTCAGCGGTAGAGCACTTCGTTGACATCGAAGGGGTCACAAGTTCGAACCTTGTAGTGCCCACCATGAATTCACTGTTCCGGTTATCCGGGGCACCCGCAAACCCAGGCGCTGGCCCGCGCCGCAGGAATTGGAGACAGACCATGAAGGTCAAGAACTCGCTCCGCTCGCTCAAGAACCGGCACCGTGATTGCCGGGTCGTGCGTCGCAAAGGCCGCGTCTATGTGATCAACAAGACGCAGCGCCGGTTCAAAGCGCGCCAGGGCTGAGCCCCTCGCACATTGAATAAAAGGCCGCGCCTTCGGGCGCGGCTTTTTTTGTTCTTGGACGAATTTGTTTTGATGTTTGCGTGAAAGCCGCCAAGCATCAGCGTACAGATTGCTGACCAACGAGGACCGCATGAGCGCCAAGCCGAACGTTATCCTGATCCTTGCCGACGATCTGGGCTTTGCCGATCTTGGCTGCACCGGCTCGGAAATCCGCACCCCCAACATAGATACGCTGGCCGAAAATGGCAGCTTGCTGACCGCCATGTACAATTGCGCCCGTTGCTGTCCGACGCGCGCATCGCTGCTTACCGGGCTATATCCGCATAATGCCGGGATCGGGCATATGGGGGCCGATCTGGGCACGCCGGCCTATCAGGGGTTCCTACGCAATGACGCGGCCACCATCGCCGAACATCTGCGCGCTGCGGGCTATCGGACCTGCATGTCTGGCAAATGGCATGTCGGCGGCGACTTCATGGCGCGCGAGGTTGATAGCTGGCGGGTCGGGGATGTGGACCATCCAACGCCCCGGCAACGGGGATTTGACCGGTTCTACGGCATCGTCGACGGGGTCACGCATTTTTTCTCGCCGCATTACATGCTGGAAGATGACAGCCGGGTCGAAACCTATCCCGATGATTTCTACTTTACCGACGCCATCACCGACAAAGCGATCGGGATGATTGAGGAATCGGTCGATCTGGAGCAGCCATTCTTTCTCTATCTTGCGCATACCGCCCCTCACTGGCCCTTGCACGCACATCCCCAGGACATTGCCCGGTATGACGGTGTGTATGACAAGGGGTGGGATGCGGTCCGGACCTCCAGACATGAGACCATGAACGCGATGGGCCTGTTTCAGACCAACTGGCAGATCAGCCCGCGCGACCCGGATGTGAGACCGTGGGACGCGGAAGGCAACCACGATTGGGAAGCGCGCAAGATGGCGACCTATGCTGCCATGGTCGACCGGATGGATCAGTCAATCGGGACACTGATTGCCGCGCTGAAACGGATGGGTCAGTTCGAGGATACGCTGATCCTGTTTCTCAGCGACAATGGCGGTTGCGCCGAATTCATGGCCGAAGATGGTTGGGCCAAGTTCTTCCCGGACATCACCCATGACGGGCGCAAGATCGAAATGGGCAACCGCCCGGATGTGATGCCCGGCGATGCGCAGACCTATCAGAGCTATGACAAGCCCTGGGCCAATGTCTCGAATGCGCCATTTCGGCTGTTCAAACACTATGTACACGAAGGGGGGATCTCGACCCCGTTGATCGCGCATTGGCCCAAGGGGTTCGGGTCGCAATCGCCACGCCACGCACCTTGTCACGTTATTGATATCTTGCCGACGATCTTGGAAGTCACTGGCGCGCCGTATCTGAGTGAGCTTGGCGGGCAGGCACTCCAGCGCCTTCAGGGCGAAAGCCTGCTGGCAGCATTGCGTGGGAAAGACTGGCAGCGCGAGCAACCGATCTTTTTCGAGCATGAAGGAAATTCTGCCATTCGTCTGGGCCAGTTCAAACTGGTACGCCTGCACGGGCAGGATTGGGAACTTTATGACATTGAAGCGGACCGCACAGAGTTGAACGATCTGATCAGCGGTGAGGGGGCACGCGCCCAATTGCTAGTCCGTCAATACCAGGACTGGGCGGACAAGACCGGGGTGCTGGATTGGAATGTCGCCCTGCCACGCTTGCTGGCGGCTTGGGATATGGACAACGCAGAGGGTTAGCTTGCGGCCAATTGTCCAACTAAATTTGTCGGAATTACTTGCATCTCTTAAGGATTCGTTTAATTGAGCAAATCAGTCGGGAAATTCCCGTGCGCTGATAATTCTGGAGCACAACATGCTGAAATCTTCATCTGCCATTGTCGCCGCGCTGGTCGCGACGCTGACCTCCGCCGCAGCGGCTGAGGGTGAACTGAACCTTTACTCATCGCGTCACTACGACACCGACGAGCGTCTCTATACCGATTTCGAAGAGGCGACCGGCATCAAGATCAACCGGATCGAAGGCAAGGCGGACGAGTTGATCGAGCGGATGAAGGCCGAGGGTGCGAATTCTCCGGCGGATGTGCTGCTGACTGTCGACACTTCGCGTCTGGAGCGTGCCAAGGATGCAGGCGTTCTGCAATCCATCGACAGCGCCGTTCTGGAAGAGCGTATTCCGTCGAACCTGCAGGACAGCGACAACCAGTGGTACGGGTTCTCGCAGCGTGCCCGCATCATCTTTTTTGACAAGGCCGAACTGGATAACCCGCCCGCCACCTATCTCGATCTGGCCAAGCCAGATTACAAGGGTCTGGTCTGCATCCGCTCGTCCAGCAACACCTACAACCAGACTCTGCTGGCCTCGATCATCACCAATCACGGTCCCGAGGCGGCCAAATCCTGGGCCGAGGGTGTGGTTGCGAACATGGCGCGCGAGCCGCAGGGCGGTGACACCGACCAGCTGCGCGGCATCGTCTCGGGCGAGTGCGAGATTGCTGTCTCGAACTCTTATTACTTCGCCCGCGCCATGCGCAAAGACGTCAAGGGCCTGAGCGCCGAGATCGACATGATCGGCGTGCAGTTCCCGGCGCAAGAGGCCGAAGGCGCGCATATGAACCTGTCGGGCGGCGGCGTTGCGGCCCATGCGCCCAACAAGGACAACGCGGTGCTGTTCCTGGAATACCTCGCCAGCGATCAGGCGCAGCAGTATTTCTCGGCCGGCAATGATGAATACCCCGCAGTCGACGGCGTCGCACTGGCCGAATCGGTCCAGAACCTGGGCGAATTCAAAGCCGACGAGGTGGATCTTTCTGCCGTGGCCAAGAACATTCCCGAAGCCCAGAAGATCTTCAACGAGGTTGACTGGAAGTAAATCCCTCCTCCGGGATGCAAACGGCGCGGGTCATTGGTCCGCGCCGTTCTTTTTTGCAAAGACCCGCTGCGACATTGCCCGGCGGCGGGAAAGCCTGATAGTGTCGTTCCAATACCAGCAAATTGGAGCGTCGGGTCGTCCGATACTGAACTGTCATGGCCAAGGCGTGTGTTCTGATTTCCGACATCACCGGCAGCACCAAGCTGTACGATAGCGTCAGCCAGCGCGAGGCGTTGGATCAGGTCAGCCAGGTTCTGGCACGGATGCGCTCCATCATCGAAGCACATCAGGGTCGCTGCGTGAAATCGCAGGGCGACGACACGCTCAGTTTCTTTGCCCATCCCGATCAGGCCTTTCTGGCCGCCAAGCAAATGGTCGAAGAGGATTACGCGCATGGCATGTCGGTCCATGCGGGCCTGTTCTTTGGCGAGATCTTGAGCATGGACAATGACATTTACGGCGATGCGGTGAACACCTCGGCCCGGCTGGCCGCGCTGTCCAAATCCGGAGAGCTGCTGATCGGTGACGAGGGTTATGACCGGCTGTCACCCGACCATCAGGCGCATTTCGTGTCGATGGGCGGGCTCAAGCTGAAGGGCAAGAAAGAGGCCACGCGGGTCTATTCCTACATGGCCAGCCAGATCGCGACCCAGACCGTTGTGTTTGGTGCGACAGGACCGCAGATCGGGCGACGGACCGAGAGCGCCGAGATCGTGGCAAACGGGCAAAGCTGGTCGATCACCGAAGGTGAGAGCCTGACGGTCGGTCGCTCCGAGGATTGCGACATCACCTTGCCGCATGGCTGGATTTCGCGACAGCATGGCAAGCTGGAATTGCGGGGCGCGCAGTTGGAATATACCGATCACAGCTCTTCGGGCAGTTCGGTGTTGACCTCGGATGGGCAGGAATTCGATGTCCACCGGCGCGCCACGTTGCTGAACGGCGAGGGCCGGTTGCTTTTTGGGACACGAGACCGCGCGATCACGGATTCGGCGCTGACCTATGCGACCAACGATCTGATCCCCGACTAAGCGCTATCTGCGCCCAACCTGTCGGCAGATCAGGATCACCGGCAATAGCCCCACTGCCACAATGACCAGCGAGGGCACCGCCGCACCCTCCAGCCGTTCGTCCGAGGCCAGCCGATAGGCCTGTACCGCCAGCGTATCGAAGTTGAACGGGCGCATGATCAGCGTTGCGGGCAGCTCTTTCATCACGTCAACAAAGACGATCAGCAAGGCCGTCAGCAGCGAGGGCGTAAGCAGCGGCAGATGTACGCGGCGCAATGTGCCCAGAGGCGATTGGCCCAGCGACCGCGCGGCGGCGTCCATATTCGAATGCACCATGCTCTGCCCGCCCTCATAGGCACTGAGCGCGGCAGCCAGGAACCGCACCATGTAGGCCGCCACCAGCAACCAGATTGTGCCGGTGACCAGCAACCCGGTCGAGATATCGAATGTCGCCCGCATCCAGGCGTCCAGCGCGTTGTCGAAGGCGGCGAAGGGCACCATCAGGCCAACTGCGATCACGCCACCCGGCACCGCGTATCCGAGTCGCGCCAGATAGGCAGCGCTGGCGCTTTGCCGCCCCGGCTTGACCCGCTTGTAGAACCCGATGCAGGTTGCGGCGGCCACCGTGAGGATCGCGGCGGCCCCGGCCAGTGTCAGCGAGTTGCGGATGAAGCCCAGATAGCGGCGCGACAGCAGGTCCTGCTCCGACTCCAGCCCCATCTCGACCAGCACCAGCACCGGCAGCAGAAATCCGAAGAACACCGGAACCGCGCAGAGCAGAAAGGCGAACAACGCTTTGCCACCTTTCAATTGCGTGGCCGGGCGCGCGGTCTGGCGCTGGCCAGTCTGGTAGAATTTCGATTTCCCACGCTGCATCCGTTCGCTCACCGCCAGCAGCAGCGCAAAGCCCAGCAAACACAGGGCAAGCTGCGCTGCTGCAGCCCGGTCGCCCATCGAGAACCAACTGGTGTAGATGCCGGTGGCAAATGTCTGCACCCCGAAATAGGACACCGTGCCAAAATCGGCGATGGTCTCCATCACTGCCAGCAACACGCCTCCGGCAATTGCGGGCCGGGCCATGGGCAGCGATACGCGGTAGAACGCCCGCCACGGGCTGGACCCCAGCGCGCGCGCGGCCAGGAAGGCAGCAGCACTTTGCTGCAGAAACGCAGCGCGCGCCAGCAGGTAGACATATGGGTACAGCACCAGGATCAGCATGATCGCTGCACCCTCGGTCGAGCGGATCTCGGGGAACCAGTAGTCGCGCGGCCCCCAGCCGGTCACCTGCCTGAGCGTGGTCTGCACGATGCCGGGATGATCCAGAATGAACGTATAGGCATAGGCCAGCACATAGGCCGGAAAGGCCAATGGCAGCACCAGCGCAACTTCCAGCAGGCGCACACCGGGAAACCGTGTCATGGTCACCAGCCATGCGGCCCCGACGCCAAGGCAGAACGTGCCGACCGCCACGAGGGCGACCAGCAACACCGTAGTTCCCAAATACCGGGGCAAGACCGTTCCGGCCAGATGCGTGACTGTGTCGGTGCCGCCGGTCAGGGCAGCCAGCACCACCGCCAGCATCGGCAACAGACATGCCGCAGCGATACCATAGGACAAAAAGCCCAATAGCCTTGTGCCCCGCGCATGGCGGTGCCGAGAGCCATCTTCCGAATATTCGATGTCTGCCATGTGGTCCGGTCAACAAAGAGGGCGCGCGCCGAAAGACGCCCCGCTTCTATTGGTCAAAATGGCGCAAAACGCCAGAGCGAATGCTCAGTCGTAGTTGCGCTGGTCCTCGATCACCAAGCCGTCACGGGGCAGGGAACCGGGCGTGACCACTTCGATCGCGCCTTTGAGTTTCAGAACCTCGGCCACCGATTTCGCATAGGCGCGGTCATCGCCCCCGGCGCTTTCGATCTGCACCGTCATCACGTCCATCTCGCCCTGCCGAGCGGCAATTACCCTTGCCTTGACGATCTCGTCATGTTTTTCGACCAGTGCTGCCACCTGTTCGGGCCGCACGAACATGCCCTTGATCTTGGTGGTCTGATCGGCGCGGCCCATCCAGCCCTTGATACGCAGATTGGTGCGTCCGCAGGGGCTGATGCCGGGCATCACCGCGCTCAGATCGCCGGTGGCGAAGCGGATCAGCGGGTAATCCGGGTTCAGCGTGGTCACCACCACTTCGCCCACGTCACCGGGGGCGACGGGTGTGCCGGTGCCAGGTGTGACAATCTCGACGATCACATGTTCGTCGATGATCATCCCCTCCATCGCCGCGCTTTCATAGGCGATATTGCCCAGATCGGCGGTGGCGTAACATTGCAGGCAGGCGATGCCGCGGTCCTTGTATTCCTGCCGCAGGCTCGGGAACAGTGCGCCACCACCAACTGCCGCCTTGGTAAAATTGAGCGTGACGCCCATCTCCTCCGCCTTGTCGAGGATGATCTTCAGATAGTCCGGCGTGCCCGCATAGGCCGTACAGCCGATATCGCGCGCGGCTGTCACCTGCAGCTCGGTCTGGCCGGTGCCCGCAGGCAACACGACAGCGCCGACAGCGCGCGCTCCGCTTTCAAAAATCATGCCAGCGGGCGTGAGGTGATAGCCAAAGCAGTTCTGGACGATATCGCCTTGTCCGATTCCCAGCGCATGCAGGAACCGCCCCATCCGCCACCAGTCATGTCCGGTGCCGCCCGGTTCATAAACCGGCCCGGGGGACTGGAAGACATGATGAAACCCGCTGGCTGGTTTCACCGTAAACCCGCCAAACGGGCGTTGCTCTGCCTGCGCTTTTGTCAGGTCGGATTTACGCAGGACCGGCAGCGCGGCCAGCTCTTCGATCCCGGTGATCGCCTGTGCGTCGACATCCGCAAGCTGAGCCGCATATCCCGACGCTTTCTGAGCATGCGCGATCTGTTGCGGCAGCGCCCGTGCCAGATCGGCGGCGCGCTGGTCTGCTGAGCGGGTTTCCAGGTCGTCAAAATGTGTCATGGTCTGATCCCTCATCAGCTCAGCCACCGCTTGCGACGACGGTAGGAGCGCACATCGCGAAAGCTCTTGCGCCCTTCCTCGGACATGCCGAGATAGAATTCCTTGACGTCGGGGTTTTCGCGCAGCTCCGCTGCCGGGCCGTCCATCACCACCCGGCCGGATTCCAGAATATAGCCGTAATGGGCAAAGCGTAGAGCCACATTTGTGTTCTGTTCGGCCAGCAGAAACGACACGCCCTCTTGTTCGTTGAGGTCCTTCACGATGCCGAAAATCTCTTCGACCAGTTGCGGCGCCAATCCCATCGAGGGTTCGTCCAGCAGGATGGTCTCGGGCTTCGACATCAGCGCGCGGCCAATCGCGACCATCTGCTGCTCACCCCCCGAGGTGTAGCCCGCCTGACTTTTGCGGCGCTCTTTCAGGCGGGGGAAATAAGTATAGACCAGCTCAAGGTCCTGCATCATCTGGGTCTTGCCGGCTTTGCGGGTGTAATAGCCGGTCAGCAGGTTTTCCTCGACCGTCAGATGTTCGAAACAATGGCGACCTTCCATCACCTGAATGACGCCGCGCCGCACCAGATCGGCGGGGTCCGAGCCGTGCACCACATTGCCACGATATTTGATCGAGCCTTTGGTGACCTCGCCGCGTTCAGAATGCAGCAGGTTGGAAATCGCCTTGAGTGTTGTCGTCTTGCCCGCCCCGTTGCCGCCCAGCAGCGCGGTGATCCCACCCTTGGGGACATTCAGGCTGACGCCTTTCAGCACGAGGATCACGTGATTGTAGATCACTTCGATATTGTTGACCTCAAGCAGGGTCTCGGTCTGCACCTCGGTCTGTGTCGCTGTATCCAGCATCAGAGCGTCCTCATGCGATTATCGGGTCTTCAGGCGGTTGGGAAAGGTGCGGCGGCGGACCGCCGCACCAGTTGGTTCAACAGTTCGGGTCGATCTTGTTTTCGCCCGCATAGGCACTGGAATCTTCGTCGACCAGCGGGTTGATGACGTCGTCATCCGTCGGCTGGAAATCTGAAATAACCGACCAAGTCTTGTCTGTTGCACTCCATTGCGCAACACCGACGAGACCAGGGCCGCCGTGGTTTTCACAGCTGACTTTGAACTCAGGACCAAAACCTGACATTCCCAGATCAGCCATCTTGGCTTCGGTGATATCCAGAGCCTCCATGCCGTCGCGCATCTGGCCAGAAGTGATCTCTGCTGTGCCGTGGATTTCTTGGGCAGTGCGGGCCGCTTCTGCTGCCAACATCGCCGCATAGAGGCCGCGATTATACTGAACAGACCCTAGTTGGTCGCCTGCACCAGCGGCCTTGCCGGTGTCCACAACATATTTTTTGAGATCATCGTAAATCGGATAGTCGCTGCCTAATCCGGTAAAGGTCAACGCTTTGTATCCGTCTGCTTTGTCACCTGCGGGTGTGACGTCATGTTCCGCGCCGGACCACCAAACGCCGATAAAGTTCTCCATCGGGAAGCGGATATTGGCAGCTTCCTGAACCGCAGCCTGGTTCATCACGCCCCAGCCCCAAAGAACAACATAATCGGGCTTGTCGCGTCGGATTTGCAGCCACTGCGATTTCTGCTCCTGACCTGGTGAGTCGACGGGTAGCAGGACCAACTCAAAACCGTGTTTCTTGGCCAGTTCTTCCAACGTGCGGATCGGTTCCTTGCCATAGGCCGAGTTATGGTAGACCAGCGCGATCTTCTTGCCGTTCAGGTCGCCACCATTCTCACCCAGAAGGTAGTTCACCGCGCCGGACGCGCCGTTCCAATAGTTTGCAGGATAATTGAAGACATGACTGAACACATCGCCATTCTTGGCAGAGGTCCGGCCATAGCCCATTGAATGGATAGGGATGTCGTCTGCGGTGGCTTTGGGAATCAACTGGTAGGTTATGCCCGTTGATAGCGGCTGATAGACCAACGCGCCCTCGCCCTTGGTCGCCTCGTAGCATTCAACACCTTTTTCGGTGTTATAACCGGTTTCGCATTCGGGCACCCGAGTCTTGACCCCGCCAATGCCTCCGTCACGCTCGTTCAGCAGGGTGAAGTAATCGGCATAGCCATCAGCAAAGGGAATGCCGCCTGCCGCAAAGGGTCCGGTTCGATAGCTGAGCGACGGAAAGACAAGATCCGCCATGGCCGGTCCGGCGGCCATCATGGCGCCAAGTGCCAATGTGGTGAGTTTGGTTTTCATCGGTTGGTTTCCTCCCTGGTATTGTCCGATGTTTCTGCGCCCCGGTTCCGGTCGGGGCCATCCGTGGGGCGGGGCCCGCACCCCGCCATCGTATCAATGCGGGAACGGCCACAGCCGCAGTTTCTCTTTCGCCACGCGCCAGAGCTGCGCCAGCCCGTGCGGCTCGAGGATCAGGAACAGGATGATCAGCGCGCCCACGATGACCAGCTGCAAATGCGCCACGATGTCGGTGGGCCAGCCCAGCATGTCGGCGCCCACAACTTTCAGCACCACGGGCAGCAGCACAAGGAAGGCAGCCCCCGCGAAAGAGCCAAAAATAGACCCTAAACCGCCGATAATGACCATGAAGAGCACCAGAAACGATTTCTGGATGCCAAAGACCTCACCCACCTCGACCGCGCCAAGATAGATCGCGAAGAACAGCGCGCCCGAGATGCCGACGAAGAACGAACTGACGGCAAAGGCGGACAGCTTGGCCTTGAGCGGGTTCACCCCGATGATCTCGGCCGCGATGTCCATATCCCGGATCGCCATCCATGTGCGACCGACCGTACCGCGCGTCAGATTGCGCGCGATCAGCGCACAGATGCTCAGGAAGATCAGGCAGAACAGATAGGTGGCCCAGGCCGGTGCATTGGGACCGGTGATAATGATGCCGAACACATCACGCTCCGGAGAATTGATCTGCCCGGACGCCGAGTAGTTGTAGAACCACGGCACCCGGTTGAAGAGCCAGACAAGAAAGAACTGCGCGGCCAGCGTGGCCACCGCCAGATAGAACCCTTTGATCCGCAGGGATGGCAGGCCAAACAACACGCCCACCACAGCGGTGATCCCGCCCGCCAGCAGAACATGGATGAACATGCTGACATCCGGGAAGGCGGTCATCAGTTTGTAGCAGGCATAAGCCCCCACCGCCATGAACCCACCGGTGCCCAGGCTGACCTGCCCGCAATAGCCGGTGAGGATGTTCAGCCCGATCGCCGCAATCGCATAGATCAGGAAGGGCAGCAGGATCGCGTTCGCCCAATAGTCGTTGATCAGGAACGGCACCACGCCAAAAGCCACGGCCAGAACCACATAATACCTGTAGCGGTCAAAGCGAATGGGAAAGGTCTGGCTGTCTTGGCTGTAGGAGACTTTGAAATCGCCAGCTTCACGATAAAACATGACTTACTTTCCCCATTCCTGCTGTGCCTTCTCACGGGCAGCGGCGTCCAATCGGCTGGTTCTTCTGGCGCGCCCGCGTGCAAGTTTCACATAGGCGGCAATGCCGGTGACCAGCCCGGCAAGGGCCAGAATTGCGGCGATCACCAATTGAGCGGTGGTCAGATCTTGCGACGTGAGCGCGATATAGCCAAAGGCCCAGAACCCGGCCCAGGCAATGACATTGATGAGGGCGATCAGCTTTTTCATCCGGGCTCTCCGTTGAACGTGGCGGCCTCTCCGGGCCAGTCATCACCTTGCGGGTTCACCAGACAGAATCTGTGCCCGGTGGGGGCCTCCATCACGATCCATGTGCGTACCCGCGCCACCTCGCGCGCGCCCAGAGCTGTAAGCCGCGCGCATTCCGCCTCGAGATCGTCGGTTTCGATGTCCAGATGCACGCGCGGCTCATGATCCACTGCCTGCAGCAACACTTTCGGATAGTCCTGCTGCCCATCAAACGAGGCGTATTTGCCGCGCTCATCCAGCTTGGCCTCTTTGCCAAGCATCGCCGACCAGAACCCGGTGGCCTCGGACAGGTCATCGGTCTTGCAGTCAATGCAGATCACGCCGATACGGGATTTGTGGGCCATGTTCATACCCTCTCGATGATTTTTTCGCCAAACAGGCCCTGCGGCCGGAAGACGAGGAAGATCAGTGCCAACACATAGGCGAACCAGTTCTCGGTGGCACCACCCACCAGCGGGCCGATGGCAAATTCGAACAGCTTCTCGCCCACACCGATGATCAGCCCGCCAACGATCGCACCGGGAATCGAGGTAAACCCGCCCAGCATCAGCACCGGCAACGCCTTGAGCGCGATGAGGCTCAGCGAGAATTGCACGCCCGATTTGGTCCCCCACATGATGCCCGCCACCAGCGCGACAAACCCTGCAACCGACCAGACCATGACCCAGATGAAGTTGAGCGAGATACCCACCGACAGCGCCGCCTGATGGTCGTCGGCCACGGCGCGCATGGCGCGACCCTGCTTGGTGTATTGGCTGAACGCCACCAAAGCGATCACCAGCAACGCGGCCACGATGGTCGCGACAATGTCGAGATTGTCGATAAAGAAGCCGTAGCCGAAGATGTTGAGCGTGGTTTCATCAATCCACAGGTTGATCCCCTGCGGCAGACCCACATCGAGCGATTTGATCTCGGACCCCCACATCAAGTCGGCGACACCTTCCAGGAAATAAGCCAGACCGATCGTGGCCATGAACAGGATGATCGGTTCCTGATTGACCAGATGGCGCATCACGAATTGCTGGACGCACCAGGCCAGCAAAACCATCACCGCCATGGTCAGCAGGATCGCGATGACCGCAGGCACCTGCCAGCCGAATTGGGTGATATGGGAGCCGAATATCGCGTTGATCAGGTGGCTGAACGGTACCTGACCGTTCATTATTCCCACCAGCGTCATCGCCGCAAACAGCGCCATGACCCCTTGTGCATAGTTGAAAATGCCCGAGGCCTTGAAAATCAACACAAAACCCAGCGCGACCAGCGCATAAAGCACCCCGGCCATCAGCCCGTTGAGGATCACCTCCATCGCATAGACAAGTTGTTCAGACATGCCAGTTCCCCTCAAATCTCGCGTGGCGCTCAGTCATGGCTCACCCCCAGATAGGCATCGATAACCTCCTGATTGCCGCGCACCTCATTGGGTGTGCCGTCGCCGATCTTCTTGCCGTAATCCATGACGACGACCCGGTCGCTCAGGTCCATTACAACACCCATATCGTGTTCGATCAGCGCGATGGTGGTGCCGAACTCGTCATTCACGTCCAAAATGAATCGGGACATGTCCTCTTTCTCTTCGACATTCATCCCTGCCATCGGCTCATCCAACAGCAAGAGCTTCGGCTCAGCCGCCAGCGCACGGGCC
This sequence comes from Ruegeria spongiae, assembly GCF_023502395.1. GTDB lineage: Bacteria > Pseudomonadota > Alphaproteobacteria > Rhodobacterales > Rhodobacteraceae > Ruegeria_C > Ruegeria_C spongiae. Next base: position 52,763 of record NZ_JAMFMB010000002.1, read on the forward strand.
AGTTCGACCCGCTTCTTCAAGCCGTATGGCAGCCGGGCAACTGGCGTCTTGCGGATGTGTTGGATCTCCAGAAAGTCGATGATCCGCTCAACCGCAGCCCGGTTCTCGGTCTCTTCCGCTTCGGCGCGACCCTTCCAGAACGCCTGTTGAAAGATGTTTGTTTTCATGAAGTTGAGCCGCCCGGTCATCACGTTGTCCAGCACGCTCATACCTTCGAACAGGGCGATGTTCTGAAAGGTACGGGCAATGCCCTGGCGGGCCACCTCATAAGGTTTCATTGGCGGGCGCTTGGTCCCCCGGAACCAAACCTCTCCCTCCTGCGGGATATAAAACCCCGATATCACGTTCAGCATCGAGGATTTGCCAGCCCCGTTCGGGCCGATAATGGCCCGAATCTCGCCCTCGCGAATATCGAAAGAGATATCCTTGATCGCCACCACTCCGCCAAAGCGCAGGGTGATGTTGCGCATCTCCATCACCACGCCGCCGATCTTGCGGCCATCTTCGGTGACATATCCGTCCGAGGTATCAAGCATGGGCCGACCCTTCGCTAATCAATTCAATACGGGATGGCGGGCGGGGCGATGGCCGAAGGCCGAGCGGTGAACGAAATCCCATCATTCCGCCGCCATCTGCCGGGCAATCGGCACTACCGAAGCGTCGCAGATATCCAGCGTCGCGCTGATCGATCCCTTGCGGCCGTCCTCATAGGTTACCTCGGTCACAGTCGAGACACGCTCCGATCCGTCATAAAGCGCGGCGATGATGTCGGCGAATTTCTCCTCCACGATCCGACGCCGCACCTTGCGAGTGCGGGTCATCTCGCCGTCATCGGCATCCAACTCCTTGTGCAGAACCACAAAGCGATGCACCTGGCAGCCCGACAGCATCGGGTCTTCTGCGACCGAACGGTTCACCGCCTCCACATGCTCCTGAATCGTCTCTAACACGCGGGGATTGCCCGCAAGCTCCTGGTAAGACGCATAGGCAATATTGTTGCGTTCCGCCCAGTTTCCGACCGCCGTGAGGTCGATATTGATGAATGCGACACAACGGTCGCGGGTATTGCCGAACAGAACCACCTCAAGGATGTCGGGATAGAACTTGAGCTTGTTCTCGACATATTTCGGCGCAAACATCGAACCGTCCGCCATTTTGCCCACATCCTTGGCGCGATCGATGATCCGCAGATGACCGGATCCCTCTTCGATGAACCCCGCGTCTCCGGTGGCAACCCAGCCCTCGGCATCCTTGGTCGAGGCGGTGGAGTCGGGGTTGTTGTAATACTCGACAAAAACGCCCGGCGAGCGGTAAAAAATCTCGCCACTGTCTTCGATCCTGATTTCCACATCCGGCGCGGGCACACCGACAGTATCGGGCCGGACCTCGCCATCGGGCTGCACGGTGATGAACACCGTGGCCTCGGTCTGGCCATAAAGCTGCTTCAAATTGATGCCGAGCGAGCGGTAGAATTCGAAAATCTCCGGTCCGATCGCTTCGCCCGCCGTATAGCCCACCCGCACCCGGCCAAGGCCCAGAGTGTCCTTGAGCGGGCCGTAGACCAAGGCGTTGCCGATGGCGTATTTCAGGCGATCCGCCAGGTCGACCGGCTTGCCGTCCAGAATCAGCCCGCCAACCTTTTTGGCATGGGACATAAAGTGGTGGAACATCCGCTTTTTCAGGGGGGCCGCATCTTCCATCCGGATCATCACGCTGGTCAGCTGCGTTTCGAACACGCGGGGCGGGGCGAAGAAATAGGTCGGGCCGATCTCACGCAGATCGGTGATCATCGTGTCTGCGCTTTCGGGGCAGTTCACGCAGAAGCCGCACCAATAGGCCTGACCGATGGAAAAGATGAAATCACCCACCCAGGCCATCGGCAGATAGGACAGGATATCCTCATTACTCGTCAGCCCATCGAAATCCGAGGCATTCTTTGCGCTTTCGATCACATTGCGGTTCGACAGGACGACGCCCTTGGGCTTGCCGGTGGTGCCCGAAGTATAGAGCATCACGCAGGTGCTGTCGTAGGTCAGCTTGTCCCGGCGGGTGTGCAGATCGGTGATCCATTCGTCCCGGGCAGCCCGCCCCTGATCCTGCACATGGCTAAACTGGTGCAACTGGTGATGGTCGTATTTCCGCATCCCGCGCGGATCCAGATAGATCAGATGTTCGAACTGGTGCAGCTGGTCCTGAATCTCGATGACCTTGTCGGCTTGTTCCTGATCGCTGACGATCACGAAACGCGCGCCGCAATGGCTCAGCACATAGGCCATCTCTTCGGCCACCGCGTCCTGATAGAGCGGCACCGGCACCGCTCCGACCGATTGCGCGGCGACCATCGACCAATAGAGATACGGTCGGTTGCGCCCGATAATGGCGATGAAGTCACCCTCGCGTACGCCCAGATTGAGCAAACCCAGCGCCAGCGCCTCGATTTCCTGTGCAGTCTCGGACCAGCTCCAGCATTGCCAGATGCCGAATTCCTTCTCGCGATAAGCCGGGGCCGAGGCGAAGGTCTGCGCATTGCGATGTAACAGCGCCGGAAGAGACTGCGCGCCCTCGGCAGCCGTCTGCGTGGTGTCCAAAATTTCCTCCTCCCGATCCGGTCGGTTCGATCCGCCGGAAAGACCGCTTCTTGCGATTCTGCCCCTATAAGGAACGCCGCAAAATCTCGCGGTCAACTTTTTCCTGATGTTTTCCGAAATCTTACGAATTGTAACAGCGCCGCGCCGGCACCGGTTTGCCCCTGTGCCATGTGGCGATCCGGTGCTAGGTCTGTGGCCGGAGGGCGTGTTTTGGATCAGGACGAACGGCGAACGAAACGGATGACGACGGCGGGCCTGAACCTGATCGCGCAGGCACTGTCGATCTATGACAGCCAACTGCGGCTGGTGCTGTCGAACCGGCGCTTTCAGGAAATGTTCGATCTGCCCGATCAACTGGTCACGCCGGGCGCCGGGTTTGCCGATACGATCCGCTTCATCGCCGCGAAAGGCGAATACGGTCCGGCAGACGATATCGAGGCTCTGGTCAAGGCCCGCGTCGATCAGGCGCTCGCGTTTGAGCCGCATTACCTGGAACGTGAACGACCCAATGGGCAGGTCATCTCGATCGAGGGATCGCCGCTGCCGCAGGGCGGCTGGGTCGCGGTCTATACCGATATCACCCGAACCAAGCGGGTCGAGGAATTGCTGCAATCGCGGTCCGAAGAGTTGTCGGATCAATTGCTGGCCCATGCCGAGGAACTCTCCGCGACCAACCGGCAATTGGCGGCCAGCAACACGGCGCTCGAGGAAACCAAGCGGCAATTGACTGAGATTGAGGCGCGCACCCGCCTCACGACCGAGATGATGCCCGCCCATATCGCCCATGTGGATGCGCGCGGGCATTACACCTATTCGAACCGTCGGCTCAGCGCGGTGATGCCGGGGCGCCCTTCGGATATTCTGGGCCTGCACATTTCCGAGGCGCTGGGCCAGGACGCCTTTGCTCGGATCGAACCCTACCTGACTGCGGCCTATGGCGGCGAGAATGCGGTGTTCGAATTTACGGAAAATCACGATTCTCGTCGTATCAGGGTCGCTTTTACCCCAGATCAGAGTGGCGGCGTCTTCATTCTGTCGATGGACATCACCGAAGAAACCCAGGCCCGCGTTGCGTTGCAGCAATCGCGGCGCCGCGCGTTGGCCGCACAGATGACCAGCGGGCTGGCGCATGATTTCTCGAACCTGCTCACCATCATCCTTGGCATGCAGGGCAAGCTGGAAAAGATGGGCCTGCCGCCTGATGCTGCCGAGATGGTGGCGGCCACTCAGACTACCGCGCGCAGGGGTGGGCGCTTGCTGAACCGGATTGCCGACATGACCGGTACCCGCACGCCGCGACCCAAGGCGGTGGATACGGGCGACATTCTGCAGGACCTCAAACTGCTGGCGACACCGTCACTTCCGCGCGGCGTGGGCTTGTCTGTGCTGGATCACACAAAGGGTCTGCACCTGATGTTGGACCCCGGCATGGTGCAGGACGCACTGCTCAACCTGGTTCTGAACGCCCGAGACGCCTGCGGGGCCACCGGACAGATCACCGTCAGCGCCCATTGCATCGGTCAGACCTGGCTGGAACTGGCGATTACGGATACCGGGCAGGGGTTTTCTGATAAGGCTCTAAAAAGGGCATTGAACCCGTTTTTTACCACCAAGGGCAGCGAGGGATCGGGGCTGGGACTGTCGATGGTCTATGATACGGTCAAACTGGCGGGCGGGGATCTGCAATTGTCGAATACGCCGGTGGGTGCCAGCGTTGTTGTGCGTCTCCCCCTCCGGGTCGCGCCTGACATGAAAGGCGGAATGGCGCTGCTTGTCGAAGACAACGACGATCTGCGCGCCGGATTCCGCGATATGCTGGTCGAGTTGGGCCATTCGGTGATCGAAGCGACCTCGGTGGACGAGGCTTGCGCGCTGGCCGCCGATCTGGGCGACATCTCGATGGTTCTGTCCGACATCCGGCTTGAGGGGGATGCGACGGGGCTGGACCTGATGGAGCGGTTACCCGCCAATCTGCCCTGTATTCTGATGACGTCGCTGCCCGCCTCCGATCCGCTCTATCGCGACGCGATCACTCGTGCGCCGGTCTTGCGCAAACCGTTCGGAACCGGTCAATTGGCGGCACTGATCCAGAAAGAGGCCCGGACGTGACCGACGCATTGGTGACCATCCTCGATGATGAACCCGCGATCCGCCAGATTCTGACCGACGCGCTGGAAGAGGCGGGGTTCCGGACCCAGTGCTTTGCCCGCGCCCGCGAATTCGAAGCCTCGCTGAAACGGGTGACGCCGGATCTGTGTCTGGTGGACCTGTCGCTGCCCGACACCGACGGACTGGCGCTGGTGCATCGGCTGGCGCTGGAACAGGGGGCAGCGGTGATCATCATCTCGGGCCGGGCGCAGGTGCAGGACCGGGTGACCGGGCTGGAACTGGGGGCAGACGACTATATCACCAAACCCTTCGATCCGGCCGAGGTGGTGGCGCGTGTGCGCGCGCGGCTGCGCAGCCCGAAAATACCCGGGCCTGCAGGCGAGACAGCACTGTTCAACGGCTGGACCGCGCATTTCGACCGTTACGTGCTGGAAGACAGCGACGGTGGCGAAACGCCGTTTTCTCATGCCGAAGGCGAAGTGCTGCGGCTGTTTCTGGAGAGCCCCAAGCGGCTGATCAGCCGCGCCCAGATGCAAGAGGCGCTGGGCGGTGCCGCTGGTGAAAGTTTTGACCGGGCGATGGATGTGCGCATTTCACGGCTCAGGACCAAGCTGCGCGAAGACCCCAAGAATCCACGCCTGATCAAGACGATCTATGGCGCGGGATATATCTTTCTGGGTGACGTAAAGTGGCTCTAATAGGGCCAAATCAGGCAATGATTTCGGGCCAGAGCGCCGCATTCGCGCGGGTGAACACCCCCAGATGGCCAACCTTGCGCAACCCGAACGCGGATGGCTCAAGCGGGACATGCGTGGCGCATGCGTCATAGAGCCGGGCCAGCCGTTCGGTGGCAACCGCCGGGCATACCTCGTCATCGGTCAGGCTGACCATCCTGACTGGCGCGCCGCTTCGCCGCCAGTTGGGCTGCGGCAGGGTCCAGCCAGCGTCCGGCAGATACGAATCACGCGAGGTACACCAGCGCCGCCATTCCCAATACACTCCCGCAGGCAGATCCGTGCCAAAGCCGATCAACCGACCGGGCAAATATCCCGCTAGGCGGGTGGCCAGCGGCACGTGGCCGAACCAGAACAGGCGCGCCAGACCCTGATAGGGCCAGGGGTGGTCGCCATGATGCACCAGACCGGAACAGACACCGATCATGCGGCTGACGTCTTCGATCCCGTCCTGCATCGGCATCGCCATCGCGCCCAACGAATGACCGATCACCCAAAGCGGCGTTTCTGGAACGCGCCGCCGCATCTCGGCGCGCGCAGCGGGCATGTCGATCAGAATCCAGTCCGACATCTTGACGCGTGAGGCCCGCAGCGGCCCGCTGCGCGAGGTCTCGAAATCGCGGTAGTCATAGGTCAGGACAGCCATGCCCTGGGTTTCGGCCAGCCAGCGCGCGAAGTGGCGATAATACGACTGTGGCACGCCGGTGGCGCTGTTGATCACCACCGCCGCGACAGGATCTCCGACCGGCAGGAACAGTTTCCCCGACAGCGTCGCGGGACCGGCACCAAAACGGATATCGTGGGTCAGGATTGTTGTCTGCGCATCAAGCATCGGCGTTCTCCCGTCGCTAGACCAATTGGTCTACTGTTCTTATGTGTGGACCAATTGGTCTAGTCCTGTCAATATCGAAGTGCGATGAAAGAAAAACGCCCCATGCCCACCAAGGATCGGCTGATCCGGACCGCCGCCGAATTGTTCCGGCGCAGCGGCTACAACGGCGTCGGTCTGAACGAGTTGCTGACGGCGGCAAATGCGCCGAAAGGGTCGCTGTATCATCACTTTCCGAATGGCAAACCGGACCTGGCACTGGCGGCGGCGAACTGGGCCTCGGACCGGATGCTGCGGATGATCGCCGCGGCCTATGAACCGGCCAGCAGTTTTGCCGAGGGGACGCAGGTGCTCTGCGCGCGACTGGCCGATATCTTCGACCATTCGGGTAAATGGGATGGCTGCCCAATTTCGAGCACCCTGTTCGAAGGGCCCGATAACGAAGCGTTCCGCACCCATGCCGCGCATCTTTATGAAGGCTGGATATCCGAGGCGACGCAGCACGCAAAGCGGCTCGGGGTCGAGGCGCCGCAGGCCACCGCCGAAGAGTTCTTCATGCTGATCCAGGGCGCCTGGCAATTGTCACGTTCCCGGCGAAGTTCGGCCCCGTTGCGGGCGCTGCCCACGATCGTCAGGCGCGGTGTCGGGTCCGGCGGCGGAATTTCTTGACAGACTCAGTCATCAAGGATTAGCGGTTGTGTGATGGTTCTCACACCACATCTGTGGTTGGGATGAAAAGGGAACTCGGTGCGGCCCCGATGGGGCCAATTCCGCGACTGCCCCCGCAACTGTAGGCGGAGAGCGATGCCGTATGACCACTGGCCGAAAGGTCGGGAAGGGCGGCAAAGCATCGACCCGCAAGTCAGGAGACCTGCCATCGGAACTGTAACTCGAACGCGGGCGGGGTGTCCGGTGCGGGTCTGTTGACCCCAGCGGTCACGGACGTTCACGGCCCCTGTCCCGCCAGCGCGGAGGGCGCGATGTGATCTGGACGAAGAACAACCGAACGTTTGCGGAAACCCAGTGTCTGATTACCGGAAAACCCTGTCCGGCCCTGGCCCGGATGGTGGACAGGCTGGCCGATGCGATGGACTCGGCCCGCACGGTGACGGCGGCGGATTTCGAGATTGAAGGCAGCGCACAGCTTGCCCATTGCGGGCAGGATTGCACGGCGGTTTACCGGGCAAACCATGCGCGGATACGCATGTTCGCCGGCGTCGCCGAGACCGCCGATCTGGATGTCATGAACCTATATGCCGACGCAATGATGGACCCGGAGGGGCAGGGCTTTCCGGCGCCGGACAGCGCACCACCTTGCGCCATGATCGAACTGCGCCTGCCTTTGGTCGCGCATCAGGTACAGGCCGCCGCCTGATCCGTCATGGCGCTTTCTCTGTGACCTGATCGGGATGGGTCGCGGCCCAATCCTCCATGATCCGGGTCAGTGCCGGGTCGCTGCTGGCCTCGATCAGGTTGCGCCCCAGCGGCGCACCCGCCCCAAGCGCATATGTCAGGCAGGTGGCGTGATCGCGGTTGCCCCGGTGTGGGTGGTTGTCCGCCCCGTGCAGAATGGTCGACACCAGCCCCCCGCCATAGCCGTTCAAATGGCCCAGATCCGGAGACAGCGTCAAAAGATAGCGCATCATATCGCGCAAGCCTTCCCACCCGGCGACCTGCAGGGCGGTCAGCCCCTCGCGATCGGGTGTGTCGGGGTTCAGGCCAAGGGCGACGAGGCGTTTCACATGATCCAGCTTGCCGGGCAGATGCAGGATGGATCGGATCAGAATGCGGTATTCATCAGGCAGGCTGGCCGCATCCAATGACGCGCCGGGCGGCAAAACCCCATCCGCTGCCTGGGCCAGAAGCTGCTCTGCTTGGGTAAGGTGTGGGGCACTGCCCGTTGCCTCGATGGCGCGGGCAAGCGTCGTATTGCCGAAGACCCGCGCAAAACCATAGGCAGAATAGCCTTTATAGAGCCTGTCCCGATCAGCGCCATGATCCAGCAACAGGTCTACCACCGGGCCATCACACATGCGTCGCGCCGCCTGATGCAGGGCGGGCATGACCCAGGGTTCTTCTCCGCCAACTGGGTCATCGTTGAACTCCTCTACCTGTGCGCCGTGGTCCAGCAACATTCGCACCGCTTCATGATCGTTGAAGTCCAGCGCGCGCAGCAAGGCGTTGGTGCCGCGCGGATCGGCACCGGCGGCCAGCAGCATTTGCAACCCCTTGTGATGCCCCAGCTCGGTTGCGTGATAGAGCGATTCTCCGTCATTCGGATCGGCTCCATGATCCAGCAGCCATTGGGCGAGGATCATGTTGTCGGCATGGCCAGTTGCCCCATATAGAGCCGAAAGTTGATGTGGGCTGCCCGGTTCCAAGGGGTAGCCGTCATTCACGTCCGCGCCTGCAGCAAGCAGCGCCTCGGCTACGGCAATCATGTCCCGCTCAAGTTCGGGGTGTGCGTGGATGTGCCGGGAAAAGGCCAGATGCAGGATCGGTCTGCGCGGGCCTTGCAGCGCCTGATGGACGACACCGGGATCGCGGTCCAGCCACGCCCTGACGGCATCGACGCGATAAAGCGCACAGAGCAGACCAAAACGGTCATCGGCCAGATCGGGCGTATCGGTCAGCAATTGCGCGACCCGCCAATCCGCCCCCTGAAACAGTGCCAGTTTAAGCTGTTCGGCACGGGCGCCGCGCTGCATTGTCGCGGTTTCGAGGCTGAACTTCATTTTGGGCCAGCTGTCATGCCCGGCCTCTCGGGCGATCACATGAAGGGCGGCACTGTGGGTAACCGCCGGGGCTTCGCCCAGAACGGTTTGAACACGGGCAATTGCGTGCGCATCACCGGCCTTGCACGCTTTCTTCAAGCGCTTTGCCTGACGGCGGTGGTGGTCGAGGGGATCGGTCATCGGTTTTCCTCCAACACCCCGGTGGTCCGCTGATCGGGGAGAGAAAAAACCGCATGTTGCGTTGGTCTCTGAAGGGGGCTGATACAGCTTTCCGCGGACCCGGATGCCGCCCAGTCGGCACCGGTATCATAAGACGCGTCGCTGATCAGGACAAGTTCGGGCGCGTGCGGCCATGGCCCATTCCATCTGATCTTCGGTTTCCACGGCGCAAGGTCGTACGGCGCGCAGGCGGGTCAGGGCGGCCTCGGGCGCTTCTCCACCTTCAATCATCAGCCGTAGCGCGACCATTCCGGACCGCCCGCAGCCGCCCCGGCAATGCACCAGAACCCGCCCGCCGCCGTTCAGCGCATGACGGGCATCGGCGCTCACCTCGGGCCAGGCCTCTTGAATGGCAATGGGCGGGGCAGAGAAATCCGTCACCGGCAGATGCGCCCAGCGGCTGGCGCGGCTCTGAATATCGGGGCCGAACTGCAGCGCGCCGGCCCCGAACATCTCCAACTCAGTGGTCATCGAGATCACAAGCCCCGGTTTCCACTCCGCGATCAGGGCCAGATCGCCGTCATAATCGCCCGACCGTCCGGGCAAGGGGGACAAGGCAAGCGTCCCGCCGCCAACCGGCAGGTCATGAATAACCATGTGCAACATAAGGCGGTCCCCCTGCGAGCCGCGAACTCATTACATTATTGCAATGCACCCATGCTATGCGCTGCCCCAAGCTTTCCCAAGGGTTTTCCCGCATACGCGAGGTGGACGCCGGGGGGGCGGCACTCTAGGCTCCGGCGTCAGGAACGAATCCGCCAGAGCAGACATGACCGACACGCCCAGCCCCGCCTATCAGGTTCTCGCCCGCAAATACCGCCCGGAAACCTTCGCCGACCTGGTCGGGCAGGATGCGATGGTGCGCACGCTGAAAAACGCGTTCGAGGCGGACCGGATCGCGCAGGCCTTTGTGATGACCGGCATTCGCGGCACCGGCAAGACCACCACCGCGCGGATCATCGCCAAGGGCATGAATTGCATCGGCCCGGATGGCGGCGGTGGCCCCACCACCGAGCCTTGCGGGCAATGCGAACATTGCGTCGCCATCATGGAAGGCCGCCATGTCGACGTGATGGAGATGGACGCCGCCAGTCGCACCGGTGTGAACGACATCCGCGAGATCATCGATTCGGTGCGCTACCGTGCGGCTTCGGCGCGCTACAAGATCTACATCATCGACGAGGTTCACATGCTCTCGACCAGCGCGTTCAACGCGCTGCTCAAGACGCTTGAGGAACCGCCCGAACATGTGAAGTTCATCTTCGCCACCACCGAGATCCGCAAGGTGCCGGTCACGGTGCTGTCGCGTTGCCAGCGGTTCGATCTGCGCCGGATCGAGCCGGAAGAGATGATCGCGTTGATGCGCAAGATCGCCTCGGCCGAGGGCGCCGAGATCGCCGAGGATGCGCTGGCGCTGATCACCCGCGCGGCGGAAGGCTCGGCACGGGATGCAACCTCGTTGCTGGATCAGGCGATCTCGCACGGGGCCGGGGAAACAACGGCAGAGCAGGTACGCGCGATGCTCGGTCTGGCCGACCGGGGTCGGGTGCTGGACCTGATGGACATGATCCTGCGCGGCGACGCGGCGGCGGCGCTGACCGAACTCAGCGGGCAATATGCCGAAGGGGCTGACCCGCTGGCGGTGCTGCGCGATCTGGCCGAGATCACCCATTGGGTCTCGGTGGTCAAGATCACGCCGGATGCCGCCGAGGACCCGACCGTTTCGCCGGATGAACGCAGCCGTGGGTCTCAGATGGCCGAGGCGCTGCCGATGCGGGTGCTGACCCGGATGTGGCAGATGCTGCTGAAAGCGCTGGAAGAGGTGAGTGCCGCGCCTAACGCGATGATGGCCGCCGAAATGGCGATCATCCGGCTGACCCATGTGGCCGATTTGCCGACACCCGAGGAATTGGTGCGAAAGCTGCAGGACACGCCGCCGCAACCGATGCCGGGCGGTCCCGGTGGCGGGCGGGCGATGCAACCTGCCGGGGCCCCTGTTGCGCAGGCAGCACCGGTATCCGCCACGCCCCGAAACGGGGCGGGTAATGCCCCCACGGCCGCGCTGGCGCAGGATATTGAACAGGCGCTGGCGCGCTATCCGACATTCGAACATGTGGTCGAGCTGATCCGCGCCCATCGCGATGTCAAACTGCTGGTCGAGGTGGAAAACGGGGTTCGGCTGGTCGCCTACCAGCCGGGCCGCATCGAATTCACCCCGACGGAACAGGCACCCACCGATCTGGCGCAGCGGCTGGGCTCGCGGCTGCAAAGCTGGACCGGAAACCGCTGGGCGGTCTCGGTTGTCTCGGATGGCAAGGCTCCGACGATTGCAGAAATACGGGACGCCGCAGAGCTGGCCCTGAAGCAGGAGGCCGAGGCGCATCCGCTGGTTCAGGCGGTTCTGGCGCAGTTCCCCAAGGCCAGGATCACCAATATCGAAACCCCCGAACAACGCGCGGCACAGGTCGAGACCGAAGCGCTGCCCGAGGTCGAGGATGAATGGGACCCGTTCGAAGACGGGTAAGCGACGCCCTTGTGGTGCGCTCGGGTGGTGCGTATCTAGGCGATTAATCTAGTTAACGGAGGCACTCGATGCTCAAAGGACTCGGCGGGCTTGGCGATATGGCCAAGATGATGAAATCGGCACAGGAATTGCAGACCAAGATGACCGACATGCAGGAAGAGCTGCATAACATCATGGTAGTCGGCGAATCCGGGGCCGGGCTGGTCAAGGCCACCGCCTCGGCCAAGGGCGAGCTGAAGGCGCTGGATATCGATCCCTCGATCTTCAATGGCGATGACAAGGAAGTCGTCGAGGACCTGATTCTGGCCGCGATCAAGGACGCGCAATCCAAGGCCTCGGACCGGGCGCAGGCCGAGATGGCCAAGCTGACCGAAGGCATGGGCCTGCCGGCGGACATGAAACTCCCGTTTTGATCGCCTCGTGAGCTCGACCCGCGACATCGACAATTTGATCGAGCTGATGGCTAAGCTGCCCGGGCTTGGCCCCCGCTCGGCGCGGCGCGCGGTGCTGCATCTGATCCGCAAACGCGCGCTGCTGCTGACTCCGCTGGCGGATCAGATCAGCGTGGTGGCGGAAACCGCACGCGAGTGCCTGAATTGCGGCAATGTGGGCACCGCCGATATCTGTGACATCTGCGAAAGCGAGAAACGCGCAACCGGCGAGCTTTGCGTGGTCGAGGATGTGGCCGACCTCTGGGCGATGGAACGCGCGGGCGTGTTCAAGGGCCGTTACCATGTGTTGGGCGGGACGTTGTCGGCGCTGGATGGCGTGGGCCCGGACGATTTGCGCATTCCACGTCTCAGGGACCGGGTGGCAAGCGAAGGCATCACCGAAGTGATCCTTGCGTTGAACGCCACCGTCGACGGCCAGACCACAGCGCATTACATCGCTGAACAGCTAGACGGGCAGGTCCGCCTCACGTCGCTGGCGCAAGGCGTGCCCATCGGGGGTGAGCTGGATTATCTCGATGACGGGACGATCACCGCAGCTTTGCGGGCGCGCAAAGAACTGTAGGCGTCGCGTTACCCCACCTCGCGCTCTTCCCATTGGTTGCGTTCCTGCCAGATCAGGCGCAGCGCCTCGGATTGGCCGGTGAAATGTGCGTCCAGCGCCTCGCAGCACCAGATCCGGTCGCAGCGAAAGTGACGAAAGCCGTCGCGCAGCTCGCACCAGGCGGCAAGCATGGTGCATTCCAGATGATAGATCAGCGCAACGGGGCGGACGATGCGGTCGGTCTCGCGGTTTTCGGAATCGCGATAGGTCAGACGCAGTTTGCGCTCGTTGCGGATGGCGGCTCGCAGGTTGGCCTTTGACACGCAGCCAAGTGCCGGATCGTCGGGCGGGGCACCCCAGGGCGCGACCTGCAGCCATTCGGCGGGGTCATGCAACGCGTCGATCTTCTGACAGATGCGGCTGGCGGCCTGTTGCAACGCGCTGTCGCCGGTGCGGGACAGCATGGAGAGACCGACGCGCAGCGCCTCGACCTCTTCTTCGTCGAAATTCAGCGGCGGCAGGTTATAGCCGCGCCGCATGACATAGCCCAGACCGGGCGCGCCCTCGATCGGGGTGCGCATCGCCTGCAACGCGGCGATATCGCGGTAGATCGTGCGCTCGGACACTTCCAGCTTCTGGCCAAGCGTTTCCGCCGTCATCGGCTTTTCCGAGGCGCGCAGAATCTGGATCAGTTCGAACAAACGGGTCGAGCGGCGCATCTGAACTCCTCAAGGCTCCTGACAGGTTAGCACATGATCCTGACAGCGGGGTGGCAGGAGTGATGTGATGTTCTGACTTCAGTGTTCAAGAACGGAGCAGAGCCATGAGTAGCGATGACCATAAGATCATGATGCACTTGAAACTGGGCCGCTGGAGCGATCAAAGACCTTTGCGCAACTATGAGTTGGAACGCGAATGGCTGGAGCGGAAGAAGGGCAGCGATTACAAGATCGCCAAGCCAACCCGCAAGCGGTTGCCCTTCTGGCGGCGGTTCGGGCGTCAAAGGCCCGATCTGGCCGCCTCATAAGCCAGCAACGCGCGCTTGACCGGCAGACCCCAGTGATAGCCGCCCAGACCGCCGGATTTGCGCAGGGCGCGGTGGCAGGGGATCAGCCAGCTGATCGGGTTTCGGCCCACCGCCGTGCCCACCGCCCGCACCGCGCGCGGCTGACCGATGGCCTCGGCGATCTCGGAATAGGTCGTGACATGGCCCGAGGGGATGCGCAGCAGCGCCTCCCACACCTTGATCTGCAGGGGCGAGCCGATCAGGTAAAGCGGGGTGGGGTCGCGTTTCTCGCTTTCGGCGCCAAAGGCGCTGAGCACCCAGGGGCGCAGTCGCATCGGGTCTTCGATGAACTCCGCCTGCGGCCAGCGCGAGATCAGATCTTCCATCGCCTCCGCTTCACCTGTTTCAGCCGCAAAGCCGATGCCGCAGATGCCCTTGTCGGTGCCCATAACCAAGGCGGGGCCAAACGGGCTTTCGAACCAACCCCAATAGATCACCAGACCGTTGCCCTTGCGGGCATATTCGCCCGGGCTCATGGATTCCCAGCGCATGAACAGGTCGTGCAACCGGCCCCCGCCGGACAACCCGACGCTATGGGCGGCATCCAAGGTGGTGAACCGGTCATGCAGCAGCGCCTTGGCATGGCCGAGCGCCAGATACTGCTGGTATTTCTTGGGCGAGACGCCGACCCAGCGCGAGAACAGGCGCTGGAAATGGGCCGGGCTCATATCCATCTCGCGCGCCAGTTCCTCCAGCGACAGCATCTCGCCGCCCTGGTCGATCACCTCGATCGCGCGGCGCATGACGCCGTAGTGATAGCCTTGCTCGCTGGTCTGCATATTCATCGCGAATGCTCCTGTTCCTGTTGGCAGGGTATGAAATTCGGGCCTTGGGTTCGACCCGAAACCTGCGCAATTGATTTCCGCGATTCGGTCCTGTCGGGGCTTTACGCCTCTGCCGACACACGGCATTAAGACCGCCGATGGCAAAGCAACTCGACTATCATACGATCCGCGAGATCTTTACACGCTTTCACGCGGCCGACCCTGAACCCAAGGGCGAACTAGAGCATGTGAATGTCTATACGCTGGTTGTGGCCGTGGCACTGTCGGCGCAGGCGACCGATGCGGGGGTGAACAAGGCCACGCGTGCACTGTTCCAGATCGCCGATACCCCGCAGAAAATGCTGGGCCTGGGCGAAGAGGGGCTGATCGAGCACATCAAGACCATCGGGCTTTTTCGCAACAAGGCCAAGAACGTCATCAAGATGAGCCGTATTCTGGTCGAGGACTATGGCGGAGAGGTGCCGAACTCGCGTGCCGCCCTGCAATCGCTGCCGGGGGTGGGGCGCAAGACCGCCAATGTGGTGCTGAACATGTGGTGGCGTCAGCCCGCGCAGGCGGTGGATACCCATATCTTTCGCGTCGGCAACCGCTCGGGTATTTGTCCGGGCAAGGATGTGGACGCGGTCGAACGCGCCATCGAGGACAATATTCCGGCCGATTTTCAGCTTCATGCCCATCACTGGCTGATCCTGCATGGCCGCTATCACTGCAAGGCGCGCAAGCCGCTTTGCGGCACCTGTATCATTCGTGACCTTTGTGAATTCGAGGATAAATACCTATGAAAACCTATCAGATCGTCGGGATCGGCAATGCCGTGGTGGACGTGATCAGCCAATCCGACGACAGCTTTCTCGATCTCATGGGGATCGAAAAGGGCATTATGCAACTGGTCGAGCGCGAGCGCGGCGAGGTGCTTTATGCCGCGATGAACGCCCGCGTGCAGACTCCGGGCGGCTCGGTCGCCAACACCATTGCGGGCGCTGGCGCGCTGGGGCTTGAAGCGGCGTTCATCGGCCGCGTGCATGACGATGCGCTGGGCCGGTTTTATGCCGAGGCGATGAAGGATGACGGTGTTGATTTCGTGAACCCGCCCGTTCCCGGCGGCGAATTGCCCACGTCCCGCTCGATGATCTTCGTGTCACCTGATGGCGAGCGGTCGATGAACACCTATCTGGGAATTTCCTCGGAACTGTCCTCCGAAGATGTTCCGGGGGATGTGGCGGGCAACAGTCAGATCATGTTCCTCGAGGGCTATCTGTTCGACAAGGAAAAGGGCAAGGCGGCCTTTCTCGAGGCCGCGCGCACCTGCCACAAGGGCGGCGGCAAGGCGGGCATCGCGATATCCGATCCGTTCTGCGTGGAGCGGCACCGGGTCGATTTCCTGCTGCTGATCGAGAACGAGCTGGATTTCGTGATCGGCAACGAGGCCGAGATCAAATCGCTGTTTGAAACCGACGATCTGGAAGAGGCGCTGGCCAAAACCGCTGCCATCTGCCCGCTGGTGGTCTGCACCCGGTCCGGCGACGGCGTGACCGTACTGAGCGAGGGCACCCGCATCGACGTGCCGGTCGACAAGATCGTGCCGGTGGACGCCACCGGGGCGGGCGACCAGTTTGCGGCCGGGTTCCTTTTTGGCATGGCCACGGGCCGCGATTACGGAACCTGCGCGAAGATGGGCAATGTCTGCGCCCGCGAAGTCATCAGCCATATCGGGCCTCGTCCCGAGGCGAACATGCTGAACCTCTTGCGCGAAGACGGGTTGCTGTAAGCCCTCCGCGGGCAGGCCCGGTCAAGGCCTGCCCGGCGCAGGGGGCGCTCCAGCGCTGTACGGTTCAGGATTTGTCCTGTTCAGCCGCAGCTTGCAGCACAAGCAGGAAGCCGGACAGGAAAATGGCCTCGGCCAGAAGCTTGCAGACTTCCTCTAGGGTTTCGAGCACAGCGTGCAGCGAGTGGGCCGCGCTTTCGGATTTCGTCACCCACAAGGCGAAACCCGGCCCATTTGAGGCGGTGTCCAGCGCGATGCTCAATATCAAGACGGCGAACCCTGCGAGCAGGTAGGGGGCAAGGAACCTGTACAGTGTGAGTTCCGAACGAAACACATACAGCACGATCGCGCCGATCAGGGCATAGACGCCGATAATGGCGTCATCCAGGCGATCCGAAAACGACGTTTCGGTCATCTCACTCATGGCGTGAATGGATTTATCGATCCCTTCGTGAATCTTCAGTGCATCGTCCAGTGCAAGGAACAGGAAACCCGACGCGATCAGCAACCAGACAAGGCTGGGGTGCTGCAGCCAGTTTGCAGCGGTGCGGCGTCGCAGAATATAGATCCTGAAGCAGGTAACCGAGATCGCAAGCAGCAGCAGAACCGATACAATTGTGCCCGGTTTGCCTTCGCTGAATTGATCCGAGATGTCACCCTTGTGATACCCGATCAGAACAAACAAGAGGCTCAGGAACAATGATGCCCCAATGATGTTTTTGGTGGTCGTAATGTATTGCAGTTTCATCAAGTTTCACACTCGTTAGGCCTTGTTGCCAGCTGCTGCTGACTTGGCGAAGTATCAATGTGAAGTCACGCGGTGGTCAAGTCAGGTATGTGGCGAATGCCGCGACCACCCGCTCATAGACGTCGCGTTTGAAGGAGACGATTTCCTCGGTCAGTTGTGCGGGATGCTGCCATTTCCAGCGGGTGAATTCCGGGTGTTCGGTCTTGATGTCGATCTGATCATCGCGGCCCTGGAAACGCAGCAGGAACCATTTCTGTTCCTGCCCGCGAAAGCGCCCCTTCCAGATCTTGGGGACAATGTCATGGGGCAGGTCATAGGGTAGCCAGCCGTCGGTCTCGGCGATGATTTCAACCAGCTCTGACGTCACTCCGGTTTCCTCCCAAAGTTCGCGTAGGGCGGCGTCGCGCGGGTCTTCGCCGGGGTCGATACCGCCCTGGGGCATTTGCCAGGCCTCGGAATGGCGGTCATTGCGCTGGCCGACAAAGGCGCAGCCATCGCCATTGATCATCATCAGCCCGACGCAGGGGCGATAGGGAAGTTGCGCGATCTGTTCTGGTGTCATGTCAGTTCCGGTTTGATCCTCGCCGATATTTAGCAATGTGGCAGGGGATGGGAAAGCAAGTTACGCTAGGTTTTGAATGACAAGCGCAGTCAAGAGCGCTTTTCTCCGCGCAGCAACTGACAGGAGCGAAGAATGACCAACTATCCGAACATGCTGGCCCCCCTGGATCTGGGATTTACGACGCTCAAGAACCGGGTGTTGATGGGGTCGATGCACACCAATCTGGAAGAAACCAAGGATTGGGATCGGGCTGCAGAGTTCTATGCCGAACGGGCGCGCGGCGATGTCGGGTTGATCGTCACCGGTGGCATCGGTCCAAATGAGGAAGGCTCGGTGGCCCCCCACGCGGCGCTGATGGCCAGCGAAGAGGACGTTGCCAACCACTCGGTCATCACCAATGCGGTGCATGAGGCAGGGGGCAAAATCGCAATGCAGATCCTGCACGCGGGGCGCTATGCCTATCAACCGAAATGTGTCTCTGCCAGCCCGGTGAAATCGCCAATCTCTCCGTTTCAGCCCAAGGAACTGGATGAGGAAGGGATCGAAAAGCAGATCACCGATTTCGTCAATTGTACCCTGCTGGCCCAAAAGGCCGGATATGACGGGGTCGAGATCATGGGGTCGGAAGGCTATTTCATCAACCAGTTCATCGTCTCGCACACCAACAAGCGCGAGGATCGCTGGGGTGGGTCGTATGAAAACCGCATCCGCCTGCCCATCGAGATCGTGCGCCGCACCCGCGAGGCGGTGGGCGAGGATTTCATCATTATCTACCGGTTGTCGATGATCGACCTGGTGCCCAATGGCTCGACCTATGACGAGGTGGTGCAACTGGCGCTGGAGATCGAGAAGGCGGGCGCCACGATCATCAATACCGGCATCGGCTGGCACGAGGCGCGCATTCCCACCATCGCCACCTCTGTTCCGCGCGCGGCTTTCGCCTGGGTGACCAAGAAGCTGATGGGCAAGGTCTCGGTCCCGCTGGTGACCTCGAACCGGATCAACACGCCCGAAGTGGCCGAGCAGGTGCTGGCGGATGGTTGCGCCGACATGGTCTCGCTGGCCCGTCCGATGCTGGCGGATTCGCATTTCGTGGCCAAAGCCGCAGCGGGCGAGGCCGATCAGATCGCGCCGTGCATTGCCTGCAACCAGGCCTGCCTGGATCACACGTTCAGCGGCAAGCTGACCTCGTGTCTGGTCAATCCGCGCGCCTGCCACGAGACGGAACTGACGATCACTCCGACCGAGAAACCCAAGAGCATAGCGATTGTCGGGGCCGGTCCGGCCGGACTTTCAACAGCAATCACAGCGGCGGAACGGGGTCACAAAGTGACTGTATTTGACCGCGCGGACGAGATCGGCGGCCAGCTCAATATGGCCAAGCAGGTGCCTGGCAAGGAAGAGTTCTGGGGCTTCGTCGACTGGTTCCGCACAATGGTCAAGCTGACCGGCGTGAATGTCGAGCTGGGCCGCGAGGTGGGTGCCGACGATCTGACCGGATTTGACGAGGTCATCATCGCCACCGGTGTCCTCCCGCGCGACCCGAAAATCCCGGGTCAGGACCGCGACAATGTGATCGACTACATTGACGTGCTGCGCCACAAGGCGCCCGTTGGCAAATCCGTCGCAGTGATCGGTGCCGGTGGTATCGGCTTTGACGTCTCCGAGTTCCTGCTGGAGGAAGGCCACAGCATCACCATGGACCTGCCCGCCTGGATGAAGGAATGGGGCGTGGCCGATACCGCGGCGAACCGATCTGGTCTGGCACCCGAAGGGCCGCAGCCCTCGGCCCCGGCACGTCAGGTGACCCTGCTGCAGCGCAAGGCCACCGCCCATGGCAAGGGACTGGGCAAGACCACCGGCTGGATTCACCGGGCGACGCTCAAGATGAAGAACGTCAATTTCGTCGGCGGCGTGAACTATGAGCGTATCGACGATGCCGGTCTGCATGTCAGCTTTGGCGAGGCGCGCGAGAACCCCACGGTGATCGAGGCCGACACGATCGTGCTCTGCTCGGGTCAGGTTTCCGACCGGTCGCTGGCCGATACGCTGATCGAACGCGGGATCGAACCGCATGTGATCGGGGGCGCCGATGTGGCCTCTGAACTTGACGCCAAGCGCGCTATCAATCAGGGCACGCGGCTGGCGGCAAGCCTCTGATCAAGCACCATGCAGGTCCCGGCTGTCTGCCGGGGCCTGATCCCTGTCTTCCATCCCATAGTCGCGCATCACATGCGCCACGCGCAGCCGGTAGCCCGCGAATATGCCCGCGCGTCCTTTGCTTTGTGCCGCGCGATGCTGGGTCAAAGCGCGCCAGTTCGCGACCGCCTCCTCGTCCCGCCAGAACGACAGCGACAGCAATTTGTCCGGGTTGGTCAGGCTTCGGAATCTTTCGACCGAGATGAACCCCGGCACCTGATCCAGCAGCGGGCGCAGACCACCGGCCACATCCAGATAGGCGTCGACTTGCCCCTCGGCGGGTTCCACTTCGAATATGACGGCGATCATGTGCTGGCTCCATGCGGGGTTGAGGCCAGTTTCAGCCAGGTCCGGTCCTCTCGCAACAGGAACTTTTCGCGCTGGGCAAAGGCATAGTTCTCTTGCCCCAGCGGGTCCGCCGCCAGCCGTTCGCGATAAACCTCGTAAGCGGCGAGGTCGGGGATGTTGTAGATGCCATAAGCCAACGTAGTTGATCCTTCATGCGGGGCGAAATAACCGATCAGATCGGCGCCGCATCGCGGAATGGCCTGGCCCCAGTTGCGGGCGTAGTCTTCGAATTGGGCTTTCTTGGTGGGGTCTATCTGGTAGCGAATGATGCAGGTCAGCATGGGGGGCTCCGATGGTTCAAGACAGGGCCGGTATAGCCGCTTCCATTACTTCCATGTTTCGACTATTGTCGAAGTATGAAAGACGGACCTGACATCGCCCGCATCGCCGCGCTGATCGGAGATCCGGCGCGGGCCAACATGCTGGGCGCGCTGATGACCGGCAAGGCGCTGACCGCCACCGAACTGGCGCACGAGGCCGGGATCACGCCGCAAACCGCCAGCAGCCATTTGCGAAAACTGCTGGAGGGCGGGCTGGTGCGCCTGCGCGGGCAGGGGCGGCATCGCTACTATGCGCTGTCGGGCGCGGATGTGGCCGCGACGCTGGAAAGCCTGATGGGGCTGGCTGCCGGGCGGGGTCATCTGCGCACCCGAACCGGGCCGCGCGATGCGGCGCTGCGCAAGGCGCGTGTCTGCTACAACCATCTGGCTGGGGAGCGTGGCGTTATGCTTTACCGCTCGATGATCACCAAAAAGCTGCTGATCGAAACGGATGACGATGTTGGTCTCACCCCAATGGGCGAACGGTTTGCCGATGCTTTTGGCATTGATCTGGCGGCGCTGCGTGCCAAACGCGCGCCGCTCTGCCGACCCTGCCTGGATTGGAGCGCGCGGGAACACCACCTTGCGGGGTCGTTGGGTCGCGCAATGCTGTCCCGGATGGAGTCGCTGGGTTGGCTCGACCGCCAACCCGAAAGTCGGGTCATCCGCTTCACCGCAAAGGGCGAAGCGGCATTCGACGCCCGCTTTTCGGCCTGAACCGCGCTATTGGACCGTAATGGAGATCACATCGGACATGACCGGTGTCGCATGCGGAACATGGCCGTAATCGCCCAGAACCAGTTGCAGCGTATGTGGACCCGGCGCAAGCTCCAGCGTTACCTCGGTCTGCCCGCCACCGAAATGCATGTGGTTGTCATCGGCGGGCAAGCCATAGGCCAGGTCGTCCGCGCCATCCTCGCCTCCGCCCAGCGGTGGACGGTCGATCAACAGGTGGTGGTGGCCGGTATTCTCGGCCTCGGTTCCCGCAGGAGCCACCCCCATGCCGCTGAGGCCGAAGACCACCGTAACCGGTGAACTGAGGGTGTCGCCATCACCAATATTGACAAAATAAACCTTGGCATCCGCAGGGGCAGGGGTTTCACCACCCGCCAGCGCTGGCAAGGCGAGCAGGCTGGTGGCCAGCGCGATTGCAGTCAATTTCATGTTTTTCTCCCATGGTTTACGCTTATCCCGAATACTTAGATCAAGGCGCCGCCGGGTCGAGCGGATTGGTGCCAATTGCCTCAGAAGGCCAGTCTGGCGCGCGGAAATCCATTGTTTCCGTGTTTCCCTGACGCAAACGATCCCAGACAAAACCGCGATATTATCCCATCCGTGCCCCGATCTCGCCCAGATTGGGCGTCATTGCTGATGGTGACAACGGATAAGCCGAGGGAACGGGAATGGATCGACTGACCGAAATGGAGGCCTTTGCCAACGTCGTGGATCAGGGCGGGTTCACGGATGCGGCCAAAAAGATGGGCATCTCGAAATCGGCTGTGTCCAAGCACGTATCCAGCCTCGAGGCGCGTCTTGGCGCAAGGTTGCTGAACCGCACCACCCGCCGGGTGTCCCCGACCGAGATCGGGCTGGCCTATTATGACCGGGCGCGCCGGGTTCTCAACGACGCGGGCGAGGCCGACGCGCTGGTGACCTCGATGCAATCGGCACCGTCGGGCCTGTTGCGGGTCAGCGTGGCGACCGATTTCGGGGTCAATCACCTGTCGCCGGTCCTGTCTGAGTTTCTGTCCGATTTCCCCGACATCTCGATCAATATGGTGCTGAACAACCGCTATGTTGAGCTGATCTCGGAAGGGTTCGACATGGCGCTGCGCATTGGCGAGCTGGACGACAGCACCCTGCGCGCCCGTAAACTGACCGAAACCACCAAGCGCATGATCGCCTCGCCGGCCTATTTCCAGCAATATGGCCGCCCGCAGAAGATTGACGATCTGAACGAGCACAAGCTGTTGCATTATTCCAGCCAGTCCAGCGGCAACGTCTGGCGGCTGACTGCGCCGTCGGGCGAGAAACGTCAGGTCCGTACCAGCGGCTGGCTGAGCGTCAATGACGGCCATTCGCTGTTGAACGCCGCGATTTCGGGTCTGGGGATTGCGTATCTGCCCAGCTACCTCTACGCCGACGCCATGAAAAACGGCCTTGTCGAGGATGCGATGCCGTCGCTGCCGGACGAGGTGCAGGGCGTCTATGCGGTCTATCCGCCGGGCCGGTTCACCCAGCCCAAAGTGCGCGCATTCATTGATTTCCTGGTCCATGCCTTTGCCGAAAAAGGCCCGATGGACTGGTAGTTTTCCTCACCTCCTGGGTGACCTTACCTGCCCGCGCCCCGGCGCGGGCTCTTTTTGCGTGGAACCTCGGCGGTTATGCGGTGGAGATCAGGGCTGCAGTAGCATCACCACGACCCGGCGGTTGGTTTCGCGCCCTTCGGGTGTGAGATTGGTTGTGAGTGGCGACAGGTACCCCATCCCCTCGGCATCAACGCGCCCCGGTGCGATCCCGTGATCGCCCAACAGTCTGTCGCGCACGGCCTCGGCCCGGCGTTTGCTGAGCGCGATGTTGCTGTTCAGCTGACCGACCGTATCGGTGTGGCCCACAATGGCGACCCGCATCTCTGGCGCGCGTTGCATGGCCTCGGCCAGCGCGGCGAGCGAGGCGTAGCTGCCCGCGCTCAGGGTGCTCGACCCGGTGGCGAATTCGAGGTCCGACAGCACCGCGTGGCCGGTTTGGGTAAGCGTTGAAATCAGATCGGGCTGCGCCTGCGGTTCCGTTTCCGGGAGGCTCACCGCGTCTTCGGGCGCGGGTCTGGGACGCCCGGCCGGGGTCACCGAAACGACCTGAACATAGGCATCCGCGCGTGTGCGGCTGACCAGAACGCTGATCGCCTCGTCCTTGCGGATCGCCGACAGAAACCTGAAATCCTCCAGCGTCACATACATGTCGGGGGCGGGGATCACCTCGGTCGCGAAGCGGAAGTCGAAGCCGCCGCAGGTTCTTGCCACGCAATCGAGGACGATCTCGTAGCCAGCCTGGATCAACTGCGCGCGAATCGGGTCGATGACCTGCAGGGTAGAGCCCGAATAGCCGGTCAACCGCCAGGCGCGCCGGTCGACCCTGCCTTCGAAGCCACGCACAGGCAGCACCCCGTCAGAGATCACGCCCACCGGCAGATCATAGCTGTCCAGCAGATCAATCCGCTCGGTCACCTGATGAGCCTCGTCCGGCAGGATCGGCACCTGCGCCTGCGCGGCGGTTGCGGCGCACAGGCAAAGAAAAAGCGCACGCAGGTTCATCGGTGCTGTGCGTGATAGTCTTCGTTCGGGCGCATGCCAGTGGCGCTGGCCACCCTGTTCGACATGTTGAAGAACCCGGTCACATTGATGATGTCCCAGATATCGCGATCGGAAAAGCCAACATCGCGCAGCGCCTGCCGGTCGGCCTCGCTGGTCTCGGCGCTGGCTTTTGTGACCTTTTCGGCAAAATCCAGCATCGCGCGCTGGCGTGGTTCCAGCGGGGCCACATGGTGGTTCATCACCAGCATCTCGCCCAATTGCGGATCGCCCGACAATTGCCGCACCGCCGCGCCATGGGCCACAAGGCAGTAGAAGCACTTGTTGATCGAGGACACCACCACCGCGATCATCTCGCGTTCCAGCTTGCTGAGCCCGCTATCCGCCAGCATCACGTCGTTATACATCGCGGTAAAGGCGTTGAGCTTGTTGATATCAAAGGCATTTGCCTTCAGGACATTGGGGATCATCCCCAGCTTTTCCTGACAGATGTCGAAATACTTCTGCGTTTCCGCAGGTAGCGGGTCCAGCATGGGCAGGTCCAGCGCGGTGGGGGATGTCGCTTTGGTCAAATGGGCTCTCCTGTCTGGTTCAGAACGCGGTAATGATACTGGCCCGCGATCTGCATCCCAAGTGAGCGATAGAGCGCATTGGCCCCGGCATTCGCTTTGGTGCAGATCACGCTGAGCGTCTCGGCGCCCTGGTCGAGCGCCCAGAATGCGGCAGCGCGCATCGCCCAGCCGCCCAGACCCTCGCGCTGATGTTCGGGCAGAATTTCCAGCGCATGCACCATCGCGGTTGTCTCATGGATCGCTGCGAAACCGGCACCGGCGGGCTTGTCCTTGCGGCGGCTCAGCAGCCCGGTCTTTGGGCCGCGCGCACGCTGCATGACCGCCCAGCGGGCCGGGCCGATACCGGCGCGGGACCAGATTTCGTGCATGATCGCCAGCGGCTCCCACACAGCAAAAACGGTGACGCGGGGCACTGGCAGGTCGGTCAGCATCGCAGCCGGGCAGGAATAGATATTGACCGGGTCAAGCACAGTGTAACCGCGCACTTCCAGGTCCGCGTCCAGTTTCGTGTCACCGGGCCGGATCATGAAGAGGCGTCTCTGCCCCATTTCGCGCATCTTGTCTTCGGCCTCGGCGATCGCCCCGGTTGTAACCGTCCCTTGCAACGTGGCCGCAGACACCCGGCTGCCACCGCCTTGCCCCTCGCGTAGCAGAAAGGCACCGTCGCGGATGTAACGGGCTGCGGGCCAGGTATTGTCGACGATGGCGGGCCAGTCGGCGCTCACAGGGCGAGCTCGGCGGCGAGCCGCGTCACGGCGGCGTCGATCCGGGTTCCGTCGGTGCCGCGCACCACCACATTGGCGCCGAACACACCGTTCAGTTGAAACGGATAACACCCCACCGAAAGATCGTCGAAATCCGAGGCCAGTTGCGACAGGGTGTCGGCAATCTCGCCCTCACCCCGGTTGACCCGCAGGCTTTGTGACAAGAGCGGCGCGCCCCCGGTCAGGGTTGGCAGTACCGAGGCAACCATGGCCTGAAAGATCGTCGGAATGCCTGCCATCACATGCACATTGCCCAAGCTGAAGCCCGGCGCGGTCGAGACCGGGTTTTCGATCAGCGTGGCGCCCTCGGGAATGCGCGCCATCCGCAGACGCGCGGCGTTCAGTTCCAGCCCGGTGCGTTCGTAATGCGCCACAAGCAGGGCGCGGGCGTCGTCACGGATACCAATGGGGGCACCAAAGGCACGGGCGATACATTCGGCGGTGATATCATCATGGGTCGGCCCGATACCGCCGCTGGTGAACACATGGTCATACGCCTCGGACAGCGCCCGGGCGGCAGATTCGATCGCCGCCTCGGTATCGCCAACGAAGCGAACCTCCTCCAGATCGATGCCCAGCTTGGTCAATTCCGAGGCCAGATGGTGCATATTGGCGTCGCGCGTGCGGCCCGACAGGATCTCATCCCCGATCACGAGCATGGCGGCGGTTGGATTGGTCATGGCATCCCTCAGTTGATGGGC
This sequence comes from Ruegeria spongiae, assembly GCF_023502395.1. Classification (GTDB taxonomy): domain Bacteria; phylum Pseudomonadota; class Alphaproteobacteria; order Rhodobacterales; family Rhodobacteraceae; genus Ruegeria_C; species Ruegeria_C spongiae. The sequence continues at coordinate 78,632 of NZ_JAMFMB010000002.1, forward strand.
CTCACTTGAATGGCGCCCACCGCATCTATAGGCCTGCGCCCATGCGCTTTCAAACCCCTCTTGTGCCCGCGACGCTTATCAGACGCTACAAACGCTTTCTGGCTGATTGCCGGTTGCAGGACGGGCAGGAGGTGACAGCCCATTGCGCCAATCCCGGCTCGATGATGGGTCTGGCTGATCCCGGCACCAGAATCTGGCTGGAACCGAATGACGATCCGAAGAAAAAGCTCAAATACGGCTGGCGGCTGGTCGAGCATGGTGATGGGCATTTCACCGGTGTCGATACCTCCGTGCCCAACAAGGCGCTAAAGGCGGCTTTGCAGGCAGGCGAGATCGCCGAACTGGCCGCTTACAAGACTGTGCGGGCCGAGGTGAAATACGGCCAGAACAGCCGCATCGACTTTCTGCTGACCCAGCCCGGCCTGCCGGACGCCTATGTCGAGGTCAAAAGCGTCACCCTGTCGCGTCAGCCCGGTCTGGCCGAGTTTCCCGACAGCGTGACCGCGCGGGGCACTAAACATCTGCAGGAACTGGCGGCGATGGCGCAGAGGGGCCATCGTGCGATCATGTTCTATCTGGTGCAACGCAGCGATTGCCGGGATTTCGCGCTGGCGGCGGATATAGATCCGACCTACGCGGCGGCGTTTGAACAGGCGCGCCGGGCCGGTGTCGAATATCTGACCCGAAGCACGCGTATAACGCCCACGGAAATTACCATTGCCGAAGCACTCTGACCTGTGATAGCGCGCCCTCTGGTTCTTTTTGCGCAAGGGGCGTAAATAGGGGCCGAAGATGCAACTATGGAGTGCCCTTTGAAAAAGGACCTTCGCGGCCGCCTGACCAAGGATGGCATCCGCATATACGAACAGGGCGATTTCGCCGGGATGCAGGCAGCGGGCGCTCTGGCCGCGCGCATCCTTGATGATGTCGCCGACCATGTCTTTCCCGGCCAGACCACCGGCGAGATCGACCGCCTGATCACCGCGATGGTAGACGAGGCGGGCGCGACCTCGGCCACGATTGGCTATAAAGGCTATCAGCATGCCAGCTGTATTTCGGTCAATCACGTGGTCTGCCACGGCATTCCCGGTGAGAAAAAGCTCAAGGATGGCGACATCCTGAATGTCGACGTGACCGTCATCGTCGATGGCTGGTTCGGGGACACGTCGCGCATGTATGTGGCGGGTAAGCTGCCCCGCAAGGCCGAGCGCCTGATCCAGGTCACTCATGACGCGCTGTTCAAGGGTATCGAGATGGTCAAGCCGGGCAACACGTTCGGGGATATCGGCCACGCCATTCAGGCATATGTAGAGGCACACCGGATGAGCGTCGTGCGCGATTTCTGCGGTCACGGGCTGGGCCGGGTGTTCCACGCGCCACCCAATGTGCTGCATTATGGCCGTCCGGGCACCGGTGCAACTCTGGAAGAGGGTATGTTCTTTACCATTGAGCCGATGGTCAATCTGGGCCGTCCCGAGACCAAGACACTGGCCGACGACTGGACCGCCGTGACCCGCGACAAGTCGCTCTCGGCACAGTTCGAGCATTCGGTTGGCGTGACGGCGGACGGCGTTGATATCTTCACCCTGTCACCCGGCGGCAAGTTCCATCCGACTTATTCGTCCTGATCCTTTTTCGCCTGTGCGCGCAGAAGGGCCAGCAGCATGGTTTCCCCACCCCATGGTGTCACCGCATCCTGAATGAAAATCGCACCATGGTGCGGCGCCGGCTTTTTCCCGGTCGCGTCCTTTGCGGGGGATGTGACGGGTGCGATGCGCCCGGTCCAGACGGTATCCATGCGCCACAGACTACCACAGAGGGGTCAGAGCGCCAAAAGCTCCGGCACATCGTGCATGTTGTGGAACACTTCGGCACCCAGGTCACGTAACTCAGCGCCATCGTCATGGGCAGCAAAAGCCAGGCAGCGCATCCCGGCGCTGATGGCGGCGGTGACACCACTGCGGCTGTCTTCGATCACAACCGGGGTCTGTGCCCCGAAATGGCGCGCAGCGATCCGAAACAGCTCAGGGTCGGGCTTGGCAGCACCGTGGGTGTAGGCCGAGAACATCCGGTCACTGAAACGATCCCAAAGACCGTTTTGGCCAAGTGTGATCTGCATCTTCGCCTCGTGACCGTTCGAGGCGACGCAAAAGGGGACATTTTTCGCGTCAAGCGCGTCCAACAACTCGGGAATGCCACCCACGAGAGGGCAGCCCGCCTGCAGGCGGGCGTACATTTCACCATAGATCTCTTCAAGCCAGTCATCGGGCAGGTCCGCGCCCAACTCACGCGCCTTTTCCATGACACCGCTCATCGTGCCGCCGACAAAAAAGCCGAGCGCATCCTCCAGGCCCAGTTCCAGCCCATAGCGCGCCAGATTGTCGATCATGCACTGGTTGGACATGGTTTCACTGTCCACGAGCACACCGTCGCAGTCGAAGATCACCAGATCATGCATGTTGCGCGCCTGTATTTGAGGTTTCCACCCGCCACATCAGCGAAATATGCGTATCGCCGTATTTTCGCTGATCGTACAGCGAAAACCCTTCCGGGGCAGCCATCGGCTGACTTTCTTCCCAGACGACAAGCGCGTCATCCGCGATCCAGCCCCCCTCAAGCGCCGTCATCAGCGCCTTTTGCCCGAGGTTTTTGCCATAAGGCGGGTCGAGAAAGATCAGGTCATAGGCCGCGCCGGGATTGGCGCCCAGCCGTGTGGCATCGCGGCGGATCAGGTCGGTCTGGTCGGCGCTGATGGTCAGGTCGATATTCTTGTGGATCAGACCCTGCGCCACGCGGCCGTCATCGACGAAGGTGACATGCGCCGCACCGCGCGACAGAGCTTCCAGTCCCAGCGCACCGGTGCCCGCGAACAGGTCCAGCACCCGCAACCCGTCGAAGCCGACCTGATGGGTCAATACGTTGAACAGGCTCTCGCGGACCCGGTCGGTGGTCGGGCGCAGATGCGCCCCTGCATCCCCTTTGCCGAGTGAGGCCAGTGCGCGGCCCCGGAACTGTCCGGCAACGATCCTCACGCCTTCAACAGGGGCTTCAGGTCCGCGTCCGGGTCGGCGACGATGGCGGGATCGGCGGTCTTGCCCATGTCGATCAGCCGCTTGCCGACCATGTAGGCGCGCGGATCGTTCATCGCGTCCACCGCCAGCAACTGATCACCGCGATAATACCAGAACGACTTGCTCTGCCCGCTGCCGTCACGCGTGATCACCCGGTCATAGCCGGAATTCAGACCCGCGATCTGGAGCTTCACATCATACTGATCGGACCAGAACCAGGGCTGCGCCACATAGGGTTTTTGGGCGCCCAGCATATTGGCGGCGACGATCTCGGCCTGGTCGATAGCGTTGGGTACACTTTCCAGCCGAATCCGGTCACCCTGATGCGGGAAAGAGGCGCAATCGCCCGCCGCCCAGATATCGGGGTCCGAAGTACGGCCAAATTCATCGGTATGGATGCCGTTATCGAGGGTCAGCCCCGCTGCCTCGGCAAGTTCCGTCGCCGGAACGATCCCGACGCCGACAACCACGAAATCAACAGCGATCTCGGACCCGTCCGACAGGACCGCGCCGGTCACCTTGCCCGCCTCGCCGGTCAGTCGGTCCAGTCCGACCCCTTCGCGGATGTCGACGCCGTGGCCGCTGTGCAACGCGCGAAAATAGTCGCTGGTCTCGGGGGCTGCAACCCGTTGCAGGATGCGGTCGGCCATTTCCACCAGCGTCACTTTCACACCCTTCTTGGCGCAGACCGCTGCGGCCTCAAGCCCGATATAGCCGCCACCCACGATCAGCACTTGCGCGTGTTCGCGCAGCGCCGGGGCCATTGCGTCGATCCCGGCATGGCTGCGCACCACATGGACGCCCTCCAGATCGCCGCCGATGGCGGCGGGCAGGTGGCGCGGATGCGAGCCGGTGGTCAAAGCGAGCTGGTCATAGTTGAGCGTTTCGCCTTCCAGCGTCACGGTTTTTGCGACCGGGTCGATCGCCTTGACGTGCTGGCCCAGTTTGAGGGTGATGTTGTTCTCGGCATAAAAGCTTTCGGGCCGCAGAAACAGGCGCTCTTTCTCCATCTCGCCCAGCAGATAGGCCTTGGACAGTGGCGGGCGCTGATAGGGCAGGATGGGTTCGGCCCCGATCAGCGTTATCTCGCCGTCGAACCCGTCCTTGCGCAGCCTGGCAACCAGTGATGATCCTGCCTGCCCCGCGCCGATCACGACAATATGGCTCATTTTCCCTCGCCCGATCCGATAATGATGGTATCACTCTTGCGTCCAGCTATATGCAAGCAAACGACGTTCCGCAAATCCAACCAAAAGGAAAAGCACGATGATTTCAGTTGGTGACACCCTGCCCGACGCAACCATGACCCGGATCGGGGCCGAAGGGCCCGAGGCGGTGGCCATGTCCGACAAGATCAACGGGCGCAAAGTCGTGGTTTTTGCGGTACCCGGTGCCTATACGCCGACCTGCAGCTCGGCGCATGTGCCCAGCTTCATGCGCACCAAGGCGGCATTCGACAACAAGGGTGTTGACGAGATCATCTGCGTGTCGGTGAATGACCCGTTCGTGATGCATGCCTGGGGCGAGGCGACCGGTGCCACCGGGGCGGGCCTCACCTTGCTTGCGGATGCCGAATGCGCCTTCACCGACGCCATCGGTATGCGCTTTGACGCGCCGCCCGCCGGGCTGATCGCGCGGTCCAAGCGCTATGCGATGCTGGTCGATGACGGCAAGGTCGTGGCCCTGAATGTCGAGGACAATCCGGGCGTCTGCGAAACCTCCGCCGGCGAGGCGCTTCTGGACGAAATGTAAGCGGCAGATTAATTTTTCGGGGGCAGGGGTGAAATCACCCCTGTTTTTTCTCATTCGGCTTGCCAGTCGGGCAAAAGGGCTGTTCTCTGGGCATCAGCACGGGAGGTCACATGACATGAATCGAACGCTGGCTATTTTTTCAATGCTCGCTATGGGCGCATTGCAGGCCTGCGGACCTGCGGCAACACCCGAACAACAGCGGCAACGGGAACACGAGATTGCCTGCCTCAGCGGCTCGCTCGGCGGTGCGCTGATCGGCGGCGCGATCGGCAATCAGTTCGGCGGCGGCTCGGGCAGGGCGATTCTGACCGCAGCGGGCGCGGGCACAGGCGCCGTGGCGGGCAACCGCTATGCGTGCGGATGAAGGAGGACATGGACATGACACCAAGCAAAGTGACACTGGGCAAAGTTCTTCTGACCGGCATAGCGCTGGGCCTGGCCGGGGCCGCATCGGCTCAGGTGAGCGAGATGGAAGGGGCCAGCCTTGATCTTATCGACAAAGATGGGGACGGGGCCGTTTCCCCGTCCGAGTATCGGGATTTTTCCAACTTTGCCTTCGAGCAGATGGATACCAACAAGAACGGTAGTCTAAGCGCGGCAGAGCTTGGCGCAGCGGGAGCGGGCGAACATATGTCCAGCACCGATGCAAATGGCGACGGCAAGGTCACGAAATCCGAGATGTCGGATCAGATGACCAAGGATTTCACCGCAGCGGACAAGGATGGCGACGGGCATCTGAACTGATCCCGACCCCAGAATGATTCAAGCCGGGCGCGGATCAGCGTCCGGTTTTTTTGTCTTTGGTCGACCTCAGACCAGCGAATCCATTTTGCGGGCCAGCTTCGCGTCCAACGAAGACAGCCCATCGACATCATGAGTGGTCAACACCACCTCGACTGTTTTGTAGACATTGCGCCATTCGGGGTGGTGGTTCCACTTCTCGGCCCAGATCGCCGCCTTGGTCATCCAGCCGAAGGCTTCGACGAAATTGTCGAAGATGAAGGTTTTGGTGATGGCGTCGCGATCCTCGATCATCGTCCATCCATTGTCGAACAGCGGCTGCAGCAGAGGGCCGCGTGTTTCGTCGCTCAGGCGTTCTGTCATTGCTGTTCCTCCACATCTGGTTTTCTGAACGGTCCATACTCGGTCGGCAGTTCGATCTCATCTGAAATCGCGTCCCGCTCGGCGTCGAGATAGCGCGCGATGGCATCGGCGAAATTCGGGTCGCCGACCCAATGCAGCGAGTGGGTCTGCGTCGGAAGGTAGCCGCGCGCCAGCTTGTGTTCGCCCTGTGCGCCCGCCTCGACCCGTTTCAGGCCCTGCGCAATCGCCAGATCGATGGCCCTATAATAGCACAGCTCGAAATGCAGGCAGGGGTGATGTTCGATACAGCCCCAATAGCGCCCGTAGAGCGTCTCGCGCCCGATGAAATTCAGCGCGCCCGCGATGGGTATCCCACCACGTTCGGCAAAGACCAGCGCCATATCGTCGGCCATGGTCTGCTGCGCAAGATCGAAGAACTGTCGGGTCAGATAGGGAGAGCCCCATTTCCGGGCACCGGTATCCTGATAAAAGGTCCAGAACGCATCCCAATGATCGGGCCGAAGTTCTGCGCCGGAATAAGTGCGAATCTCGCCGCCGAACTCCTGCGCCTGCCGGCGTTCCTTGCGCAGGTTTTTGCGTTTGCGCGAAGACAACGCGGCCAGAAACCCGTCGAAGTCGCTGTAGGCGTCATTGAGCCAGTGAAACTGTTGCGTCGTGCGATGCATGAGGCCCATCTGTGTGCCCGCTTCGGCCTCGGCCTCGGTGCAGAAGGTGATGTGCAGGGATGAGATGTCGTTTTCCGACGCAAGCTGCACCGCGCCCTGGGTCAGCGCCGAGAGTCCGATGGTTTCATATCCGGGCCGGGTCAGAAATCGGCGACCGGTGGCAGGTGTGAACGGCGCGGCGATCTGCAGCTTTGGATAATAGTGCCCGCCCGCATGTTCATAGGCATGGGCCCAGTTGTGGTCGAAGATATACTCGCCCTGGCTGTGCGATTTGGCATACATCGGTGCCGCCGCAACCATCTGCCCGTCCAGATGAACGGTCAGATATTGTGGCTGCCAACCGGTGCCCGGACCAACCGATCCGCTTTCTTCCAGCGCCGACAGGAACCGGTGGGTGGTGAATGGGTCGAAGGGGCGGCCGCCGTCCAAAGCTTCGGGGCAGGCGCAGGCATCCCAGTCCGCTGCCGTCACTTGCGACAGGGACCCGAGAACCCGAACTTCGACCTGCGTCTGATCCATCTGCCCTCCGCAGCTTGGTGTCTATCTGGGTCGCGTCTGACGCGGTTCAACCCGGATGGGTGGCCAGATACCCTTCGAACGTCACATTGTCGGCCACCGCGCGGGCTTTTGCCTCTTGCGCGGGGCTGCGAATGGTCCAGCACAGGATCGGTACGCCCTGCGCTTTCAATTCGGTGACGCGGGGCCGGTCCAGATCACCGGCCTCATGGCTGATGAAGCTGGCCTGAACCGTGTCGAAATCCGGGATGCCGCGCAGGTGGTCGCAGGTGGCCGCAGACAGTTTTTCGATTTCCGGACGATAGGAGCAGGTGACCAGACCACGTGGAATGCCGGGGGCAAGCCGCGCCATCTCGGCCACGCTGTGGGGGTTGAAAGACATCACCGCAACCGGGCCGGAATAGTCTGCCAGAGCCTGCGCCGTGGCCCGTTCCAGCGGGCCGATATCGGGGCCCATGCCGCCATCCTGATCCTTGAGTTCGATCAGCAGCGGCACCTGCCCCGCCACAAGTTCCAGCACCTCGGGCAGGCCGGGGATGCCCTCGCCATCGCCGTGCAGCAGCGGTGTGGCGCTGGCCTCGGCCGCCGCCAGCGACCGAATCACGCCGGGCTGGCCCGCAAGGCGCGCCAGTTCATAGTCGTGAAACACCATGGCCTGATCGTCACGGGTCAGTTGCAGGTCGATTTCGATCCCGTAACCGGCTGTGATCGCGGCCCGGATCGCGGCCCGGCTGTTTTCCGGGCGGCCCTGGCTGGTATCGTGCAGCGCCCGATGGGTGATCGGCGCGCCCAGAAAGGCGGCGGGCAGGTCGGGACGCATCAGCTGACCTCGAAGATGCCTTCGATCTCGACGGCGACCCCAAAGGGCAGCGAGGCAGCGCTGACCGCCGACCGCGAATGCCGTCCGGCGTCACCCAACGCCTCGACCATGAAATCTGAGGCACCGTTGATGACCTTGGGCTGATCACCGAAATCCGCAGTGGAATTCACGAAACCGGTCAGCTTGATCACCCGTACCAGCCGGTCGATATCGCCACCGCAGGCGGCCTTGACCTGAGCCAGCAGATTGATCGCGCAGATGCGCGCCGCCTCGGCGCCTGCCGCGACCTCCATATCATCGCCCAGCTTGCCGGTGATCAGGCCGTCCTCGTTCATCGAGACCTGGCCCGACACATAGACAATGTTGCCGGTTTTTACGAACGGCACATAATTTGCCGCCGGTGCGGGTGCGTCCGGCAGGGTGACACCAAGGCTTTGCAGCTTTGCACTGAAACTCATGACCCGTGTTCCTCCTGTTGCGGGGTTTTGCCGGACGCTAGCGGCGAAGCGGCACCGGGGGAAGCCCGAAAAACCACGCTGGCACGCGGGAAATCGCGCGCGGCATACCGGGAACAGGCGGCAATGCCCGGCCTGCAGAGGCCTGCGCACACGATTTCGGCAATTCGGTTTCAAATTCTCGCCACATCACTTATGTAAGCCCGAATGGCCCATTTGCGGGCCTGCGTTTCATTCGCTAATAAAATCACGGAAACCATTCGAGCGGACCAAGACCAAAATGCGCTACCTGTCTTCTTCCTGTCAGCTGCTCTGCGCGCTGACGCTGGCCTTGTTGGTGTCGGCCTGCGCCACCCAAACACCAGAACAACGGGCGCGCGGCGAGATTTTTGACCCGTATGAGAACACCAACCGCTCGATCCATGCGTTCAACCGGGGCGTGGACAAGGCCGTTTTCCGGCCCGCGTCCAAGGGGTATGTCGCGATCGTTCCGGCGCCGGTGGTGACCGGATTCAGCAATTTCGCGGAAAACCTGTCCTATCCCGGCCAGACGCTGGACTACCTGCTGCAGGGCAACCCACGCGAGGCTGGCATCGCCGCCGGGCGGTTCCTGCTGAACACGACCTATGGGCTGGCGGGCTTCTTCGATCCCGCCTCCGAGATGAATATTCCGCGCGTCGATACCAATTTCGGCGAAACCCTGCATGTCTGGGGATTTGGCGAGGGTGCCTATGTCGAATTGCCGCTTTATGGCCCCAGCACGACCCGGGACGCGGTGGGTGTCGTCACCAATGCCATCACCAACCCGCTGGGCTTCGGCATCGTGCGACCGGTTGAAAATGTCGGCGTCTATGCCGAGGTCCTGCGTCGCATGGGCGATCGCGGGAACTTTTCGGATACAGTTGACTCGATCCTGTATGGCAGCGCCGACAGCTATGCGCAGGCCCGTCTGATTTATCTACAAAACCGCCGCTTCGAACTTGCGGATAGCGGCAGCGGTTCTACGTTAGACCTTTACGCCGATCCCTATGCCGAGTCTGACACAGGGACGGATGTTTATGACGACCCCTATGAGGACCCCTATGCGCAGTAATACGATTTCCCGCCGTTCTTTTGTGACAACCGCTATGGTCGGTCTGGGTGCCGCTCTGGCGCCGATGCCCGCATTGGCGCTGACCGAACAAAGCGCCCGCGCGCTGGTCGATGAGGTGGTGGCCAACATCAACCAGGTCATCGCCTCGGGCAAATCGCAAAACGCGATGATCAAGGATTTCGAGCGTATCTTCGTGCGTTATGCCGATGTACCGATCATGGCCCGCTATGCGCTGGGCCCGGATGCGCGTTCGGCCTCCAGATCGCAGATGCGCTCGTTCACCAAGGCGTTTCAAGGCTATATTTCGCGCAAATACGGGCGTCGCTTCCGCGAGTTCGTCGGTGGCCGGGTCGAGGTGAAATCGACCCGCAAGATCAAGGCCGGGTACGAGATCAGAAGCACCGCCTATCTGCAAGGGCAGGCACCGTTCGAGGTCACATTCCTTGTCTCGGACAAGTCTGGCAGCGAAAAGTTCTTCAACATGTTCATCGAGGGCGTGAACCTGCTGCTGACCGAGCGGACTGAAATTGGCGCGATGCTGGACCAGCGCAAGGGCAACCTGAACCAGTTGATCAAGGATCTGCCCAACGCTGGATAAGACGGCTGATGCCGGAGCAGGCCCCGCAGGCGCGGGGCCTTATCTGTTCCCGCCAAAGATATCCTTGAGCAGTTTGTCCACCGCTTTGCCAAGGCCACCCTTGCGCTTTTGCTGGCGCTTGGGTTCGGCGACGCGGGTGGGCTGCACCGGTTCTGCCATGGGCAGCGGCTTGGGCGCTATCCCCTCGTTGACGCGGATCATTGTCTCGCGCCAGATCTCGGCGGGCAGGCCGCCACCGGTCACCCCCGACAGCGGCGTGTTGTCGTCATAGCCCATCCACACGCCGGTGACGTAATCGGCGGTGAAGCCGATGAACCAGGCATCGCGCGCAGCCTGCGTCGTGCCGGTCTTGCCAGCAGCTTGCCGGTCCGGCAGTTGCGCCCGTTCTCCGGTGCCTTCTGAAACCACTTTCTCCATCATCCAGATCAGTTGCTGTGCGGCCTCGGTGCGGATCACCCGCTCACCGATGCCGCCGGTATTGTCGATCAGCGACTCGCTGTCGCCCAGCAGGGTCAGCTTTTCCATGCCATAGGGTGTCACCGAAGAGCCGCCATTGAGAATGCCGGCATATGCCCCGGTCATTTCCAGCAACGTGCTTTCTGATGCACCCAGCGCCAAGGCCGGACCATCAGCCAGCTCGTTGTCGATGCCAAATTCGCTGGCCACATGCCGAACCTTGTCGCGCCCGGCGATTTCGGAAACCTTCACCGCTGGCACATTAAGCGAATCCCTGAGGGCCCGGGCTAACGATACCCGACCATAATGCTTGTGGGTGTAGTTCTTGGGGCACCATTGGCCTGATCCGGGAACGTTCATGCAATAGGGCTCGTCCATCACTGTATCGAGCGGCGAATATCCAAGTTCCAGCGCGGTGGCATAGACAAAGGGCTTGAAAGATGACCCGGTCTGTCGCTTGGCCTGCGTCGCCCGGTTGAAGGCACCGTTCACCCTGGTTTCGCGCCCGCCCACCATGGCACGCACGGCACCGTCGGCGGACATGACGACGATGGCCGCCTGCGCCTTGGATCCTTCGCGTACCTTTTCCTGGAACACGAATTGCATCGCCTCTTCGGCTGAACGCTGGATGCGCGGGTCAAGCGTGGTGCGGATGATCACGTCTTCGGTGGTGTTGCCGCCGAAAAAGCCGGGCAGTTCGCCCATGATCCAGTCGGCGAAATAGCCACCGGCGCGGGCGGCTGCGGCCTCGGACAGGCGCGCGGGGTTGTCGCGAGCCTCAGTGGCCTGCGCGGCGGTCAGATAGTCCTGGTTTTCCATCAGGCCCACGATCAGCCGCGCGCGCTCCTGCGAGCGTTTGAGGTTGTTGGTGGGCGCATAGCGCGAGGGCGCCACAAGCAGCCCGGCCAGCATCGCCGCTTCGGCGGGGTCAACCTCGGCGGCGGATTTGCCGAAATAGCGCTGGCTGGCCGCCTCGAACCCACGCGCACCAGCGCCCAGAAAGGCGCGGTTGAGATAGATGGTCAGCACCTCGTCCTTGGTATACTTGGTCTCCATCGCCAGCGCATAGATGGCTTCCTTGGCCTTGCGCCAGAGCGAACCCTGTCGGCAGTCGCTTTCATAGGCGGCCTCCGATTCCCATTCCTTTGGGTCATAGGGCACACCAAGGCACAGCAGCTTGGCAGTCTGCTGGGTGATCGTTGATCCGCCATGGCCGGACAGCGGGCCGCGCCCCTCGCGCAGGTTGATGCTGACCGCGCTGGCGACGCCGCGGGGGCTGACGCCAAAGTGGCGGTAGAACCGCTTGTCCTCGGTCGCGACAACGGCGTTCTTGAGATAGGGCGAGACGGTATCGGCGGTGATCGCCCCACCGAACTGATCGCCGCGCCAGGCAAAAACCCGGCCATCCTTGTCCAGCAAGGTAACCGAGCCGCGCGCCCGCCCGTCCAGCAGCGCGCTGGGCTCGGGCAGAGTGGTATAAACATAGCCCACCGCCAGCGCGACGAGCAGCCCGGCAACCAGACCGACCCGCCAGGTAAAGCCCCAGATCAGCCGGAACACCCAGCGAAACAGCCGCTGAAACAGCCCGATAATGCCACCACGGGTCTTGCGTGCCGTGCGCCGTGCCGGTTTCCGCCTTGCCTTGGTGGTCTGGCTCTTCTTGGCCGCAGGCTTCTTCTTCGGGGCGGCCCGCTTTTTCGGCTTGGGTTTGGTTCCCGACGCGTACCGCCTGTCCGCAACCAATGGCGGCTTTCGTCGTTTGGAATCGCTCATGTCAGACTCTGCCCGGTTCTTTTCTTTGCGGCACAATACCCTGACCGTAAGGGCGTGTTGAGGGGATATTGCGCAGAAATTCGACCTTTCACACTTGCCTAAAAATTACCCAAACGAATTGCATTGTGCAAAAAATGTGCAACTTCACTGCCTGAATGCCCTTTCTGCCCCGTCCTTGCGTTCCCTGTCCCAGGGAATCCGGGAAGTTTCTGCACATGCAAAATACCGGACCACACCGGTGAAACGAAGGGGAACAACGTGAAACTCATCATAGCGACAATCAAACCGTTCAAGCTGGAGGAGGTCCGCGAAGCGCTGACCGAGGCCGGCGTGCGCGGGATGATGGTAACGGAAATCAAGGGCTTTGGCTCGCAATCGGGGCATACCGAGATCTATCGCGGCGCCGAATATGCGGTGAATTTCGTGCCCAAGATCAAGCTCGAGATCGTGGTGTCCGCCAACATGGTCGATCAGGTGATCGACACTATCGCGACCACCGCGAAGACCGGAAAAATCGGCGACGGCAAGATCTTTGTTCTCGACGTGCAGCAGGCGGTCCGCGTCCGCACCGGCGAGATCAACGAAGACGCCCTCTGAGCGCAGCCAATCCAATTCCAGGGACAAAAAACATGAACCTTTTGAAATCACTCATTCCTGCCGCCGCGATCTGCGCGGTGCCGCAGCTGGGGCTTGCGCAAGAACCCGCCGCCACAGGCGAGGCCGCGCTGCATACGCAATATATCTTCACCACGCTGCTGTTCTTGATGGCCGGTTTTCTGGTCTTCTTCATGGCTGCGGGCTTTGCCATGCTCGAAGGCGGGCTGGTGCGGTCGAAAAACGTGGCCATGCAGATGATCAAGAACGTGGCGCTGTTTTCATTCGCCGCGATCATGTACTGGCTGATCGGATTCAACCTGATGTATCCCGGCGATGGCTGGACCGTTGCGGGCTGGGTCGGACCGTTCTTTTCGACAACCGTGCTGGATCCCGTAGGCGTGGGCGCCGATGCGGCGGCACTGGATTACGCCTCGGTCGGGTCGGATTTCTTCTTCCAGCTGGTGTTTGTGGCGGCGACCGCGTCGATCGTATCGGGTGCCGTGGCCGAGCGGATCAAGCTGTGGCCCTTCCTGATATTCGTGATCGTGCTGACCGGCGTGATGTATCCGATCTCGGGGTCCTGGCAGTGGGGTGGCGGTTGGCTGTCCGAGGCTGGCTTCTCGGACTTCGCAGGTTCGACCATCGTGCATTCGGTCGGCGGCTGGGCTGCCCTGGCGGGCGCGCTTATCCTCGGTCCTCGGATCGGCAAGTACAAAGATGGTCGCGTGCATCCGATGCCCGGTTCCAACCTGGCATTGGCCACGTTGGGCACGTTCATTCTGTGGCTGGGCTGGTTCGGCTTCAACGGCGGCTCGCAACTGGCGATGGGCACCGTGGGTGATGTCTCGGACGTGTCGCGCATCTTTGCCAACACCAACATGGCCGCAGCCTCGGGTGCAGTTGCCGCGCTGATCCTGACACAGCTGCTGTATAAGAAGCCTGACCTGACCATGGTGCTGAACGGCGCTTTGGCCGGTCTGGTGTCGATCACCGCCGAACCGCTGGCCCCGAGCCTGTTTGGTGCTCTTTGGATTGGCGCTGTTGGCGGCATCATCGTGGTCTTCGCGGTCCCGATGCTGGACAAGTTCAAGATCGACGACGTTGTCGGTGCGATCCCGGTTCACCTGTTTGCCGGTATCTGGGGCACCATCGCCGTGATCTTCTACGGTGAGGCAAGCCTGGGTACGCAATTGCTGGGGATCGTCGCTTATGGTGTGTTCACCTTTGTTGGCGCCTTGATCCTCTGGACCATCCTGAAGTCCACCGTCGGCATCCGCGTCAGCGAAGAGGATGAGATCAACGGCCTCGATATGGCGGAACTGGGCATGGAAGCCTATCCCGAGTTTTCGAAAGGCTGACACCTTTGCCGCAAGCGTCGGAGGCCCCGGTTCCGCCGGGGCCTTTTTTGCTGCGGATGGATGAGCGCATGAGCATTTGATTTTGCGATGGTGGCCGGGGCATTGTTGGTGGGCAGGAATGGACGGAGCACGCCGATGATCACCGAAGCGCAATACAGGGACTATATCGCGGATTTCAACGGGGCCTGCGCCGGAACCGGCATGACCCACGGGGATTTCTACGACAAATGGTATGAGCCGGACGCGGTGTTCGAGTACATTCCAAAGGCCAAGATCAACAGCGGAAAGGCGTCAGCCGTTGCTTTCTGGACCGGCGTGTCAGAGATCATGCAAGAGACGATCCAACCGCATATCCATTTCGTCACCACACCAAGCCTGATCGCAACCGAGGCCCCGATTGATTTCCGCTGCAAGCAGGATCTGGAATGGGTGGGTGTGCAACACAAGGCGGGCACATCCTTCCGGCTGATGATGTGCGCCTTTTATGAGGTGAGCGAGAATGATCGGTTCAGATATGTGCGGGTCTATTCAATCTACCACCCGCATTATCAGGTGACGTGACGCACCCGGCTGGACCGGGTGCGTTATGGGGGGCTAGACGCCGACCTCGACAATCGCCTGTGCCAGAATCGGCACTGTCTGCGCATTGAGGCCGGCGATGTTCATCCGGCTGTCGCCGACCATGTAGATGCCATGCTCAACCCGCAGCTTTTCGACCAGTTCCGGCGCCGCTCCGATGCGTGAGAACATGCCACGGTGCTGCGCGATAAACCCGAACCGGTCCGAGCCGGAGAGACGCTGCAGCTCATCGGCCAGTTGCTGGCGCAGGCCCAGCATCGACAGACGGACCTCTTCCAGCTCCTGCTGCCAATCAGCGCGCAGGGCGACGTCGCCCAGGATCGTGGTGACGACACGCGCCCCGTGATCGGGGGGAAAGGAATAGTTCTGGCGGTTCAGGAAGGCCAGCGTGGACTGATTGAGTGCGGTCTGGCTTGCATCCGCGCTGATCGCCATCAGCAGGCCGGTACGCTCGCGATAGACCCCGAAATTCTTCGAACAGCTCGCCGCGATCAGGCATTCGCTGACTGATGAGGCCACCAGCCGCGTGGCGGCGGCGTCTTCCTCCAGCCCGTCGCCAAAGCCCTGATAGGCGATGTCGATCATCGCGATCAGGCCCTGTTCGTTGATCAGGTTCACCACGTCCTGCCACTGAATCAGGTTCATGTTCGCACCGGTCGGGTTGTGGCAACAGCCATGCAGCAGCACAACATCGCCGGGGCGCGCCTGTTTCAGGTCTTCGATCATGCCGTCAAAATCGACGCCGCGTGTTTCGGCGTCGAAATAGCGATAGGGCACCATCTCGATCCCCAGATAGTTCAGGATCGAGATATGGTTCGGCCAGGTCGGGTTCGAAACAAATATCCGTGCCGAAGGGTTGGCCATGCGCACCAGCTCAAACGCTTGCCGACAGGCTCCGGTACCGCCCGGTGTGGCGACGGCAGCGACGTTTTCGCGCGGTACCGCGCCGTTCAGGATCAGGTTGATCATCGCATCCGAATAGGCGGGATCACCGGCAAGCCCGGTATAGGCCTTGGATTGCTGTTCCTCCCAGACCTGTCGTTCGGCCGCCTTGACCGCGCGCATCACCGGAGTGATGCCCTCGGCGTTCTTGTAGACGCCGACGCCCAGATCGATTTTCTGGTCGCGCGGGTCTTCGCGATACATCTGCATCAGCGCCAGAATCTTGTCGGCGGGCTGCGGCTTGAGGTGTTCGAACATCAGGTTTCTCCGGTTGCGACGGGCAGGGTGGGGAAGGCACCCCATTCGGCCCAGGAGCCGTCATAAAGGGAATGGTCGGACTTGCCGATCCGCTCCAGCGCGAGCGACAGGATGGCGGCAGTCACACCGGAGCCACAGGTGGTGATCGCCGGTTTCTTGAGGTCCACGCCAGCGCTTTCGAAGACGGCGCGGCAGGCCTCGGGCGATTTCATCGTCCCGTCCTTGTTCAGGAGCATGGTATGGGGCACGTTGCGCGACCCCGGAATATGGCCCGAGCGCAGCCCCTCGCGCGGTTCGGGATCACTTCCGGCAAAGCGGCCCGGCGACCTTGCATCGATGATTTCGTGATCGCGCAGCTTGGCGGCGGCCGAGACCTGGGTCACATCCCGGATCAGCTGGTTCTGTACCCGCACCGTCATGTGCCGGTCACGGATCACGGGTGGCAGATCCTCGATCTCGCGCCCTTCGGCCCGCCATTTGGGAAAGCCGCCATCCAGCACAGCGACATTATTCTGGCCCATCAGACGAAACAGCCACCAGACCCGTGCGGCAGACATCAGCCCGGCACCGTCATAGATCACGACCTGATGGCCATCACCGACGCCCATCGCCCGCAGGCGAGACATGAATTTTTCCACCGGCGGTGCCATATGCGGCAGGTCCGAGCGCCGGTCGGAAATGTCGTCGATATCAAAGAAACGCGCGCCGGGGATATGGGCCTCTTGATACTCGGCCAGCGCATCGCGGCCCTGCTGCGGCAGATACCAGGAGCCATCCAGCACCCGCAGGTCGGGGTCCTTGAGATGCGCGGCCAACCAGTCGGTGGATACCAGTGTTTTCGGATCATCCTGCATCAGAGCCTCCGCCGTTATCGCAAATTGGGCTTATACAAGCGGTTTCCATGGCGCAAGGCGTGATCAGCTATGATCCTTGAGCAACCGTTGTTTTTGCCGGGACCAGTCGCGTTTTGCCTGGGTTTCACGCTTGTCATGGGTTTTCTTACCCTTGGCGACGCCGATTTTCAGCTTTGCGATGCCCTTGTGGTTAAAATAAAGCACCAGCGGCACCAGCGTCATGCCCTTGCGCTGGGTCGCGTTCCACAGATTGGACAGCTCTTTGCGCGAGACCAGCAGCTTGCGTCGCCGCCGTTCCTCATGCTTGAAGGATTTTGCCTGCTCATAGGGCGCGATATAAGAATTCACCAGCCACAATTCGCCCTCTTCGACGGCGGCATAGCTTTCGGCGATGTTCGAGCCGCCCGCGCGCAGCGATTTGACCTCGGACCCTTCCAGGATCATGCCGCATTCGATGTCGTCCTCGATCGCATAATCATACCGCGCCCGCCGGTTCTCGGCGATTACCTTGTAATTGGGGTTTGTTTTCTCTTTGGCCATGGGGGGCAGATTTAGGCGCGCTTGTCGCCCGGTGCAAGCGGTGTCGCATCTGGCACCGTTTCGGCCCGCGCAGGTCGCAAATTGGCAAGCGGCGGCGGTTTCGGCCTGAAAGGCTGAGGGCATGACCTGTTTGCACATTCCAAAACGGCTCGATCGCCGCGCCACCGGCAGTGATCTGGTCGCCTGACGCGTGCTTCGGCCGGATGGCCGGTAAACGTGACGGATGACGGCAAGATTTGGAATGACAGATGAAACTTTCCCCAAGGCTGCGGCTGGCAATCGATATCGGTGGCACCTTCACCGACACGGTTCTGGTGTCCGGACATGACAGGATCGTCGGGTCCACCAAGACGCTGACCACCCATAAAAACCCCGCGCTTGGCGCGATGGAGGGCGCGCGGCACGTGCTGGCGCAGGCCGACCACGGTTTGAGTGAGATCGACGGGTTTGTCCACGGCACCACGCTGGCCACCAACGCACTGATCGAAAAGCGCGGCGCGCGGGTCGCCACCGTCACCACCGAGGGGTTTCGGGACATTCTGGAAATCGCTTATGAGCGCCGCTATGCGCAATATGACCTGAGCCTTGAGAAACCCGACTTTCTGGTGCCCCGCGACCGCGCGTTCACGATCCCTGAGCGGATGTCGGTGCAGGGTCAGGTGTTGCGCCCGCTGGACAAGGGTGCCATCGCGCCGCTGCTGGAGCAGATTGTCGCCTGCGGCGCCGAGGCGGTTGCGATCTGTCTGCTGCATTCTTATGCCAACCCCGCTCATGAGCACCGTTTGCGGGACAGTCTGCTTGCGGCCCGGCCCGGTCTGACCGTGTCGATCTCGTCCGAGGTCAGCCCCGAGGCGCGTGAATTCGAACGTCTGAGCACCACCGTGGCCAACGCCTATATCCAGCCTCTGATGGCGTCTTATCTGGAACGGTTACAGTCTCTGCTTCAGGCCGAAGGGCTGGTATGCCCGATACTGATGATGACGGCGGGTGGTGGCATGTGCACGCTGGACACCGCTACGCGCTTTCCGATCCGTCTGGTCGAATCCGGCCCGGCGGGTGGCGCGATACTGGCCGCGCATATCGCGGCGCAGGCCGGGCTGGACCACGTCCTGTCGCTGGATGTCGGGGGCACCACCGCCAAGCTCTGCCTGATTGATACTGCGCAGCCGCAAACCTCGCGCCGCTTCGAGATTGCGCGCGCGGCGCGCTTCATCAAGGGTTCGGGCATGCCGGTGCGCATTCCGGTGATCGAGATGATCGAGATCGGTGCAGGCGGCGGCTCGATCGCCGGTGTCGACCGGTTGGGGCGGCTGACGGTTGGCCCGAAAAGCGCCGGGTCAGAGCCGGGTCCGGCAGCGTTCGGGCTTGGTGGCGTCGCGCCGACGGTCACCGATGCCGATATCGAGCTGGGATTCCTGCGACCCGAGGGGTTTGCCGATGGACGGATACGGATCGACACGCAGGCTGCGCATGTGGCGCTGGGCGAGCAGATCGGCGCGCCGCTCGACCTGTCGGCGGCCGAGGCCGCGGATGGGGTCAGTCGGATCGTTCAGGAAAGCATGGCCTCGGCAGCGCGGATGCATGCGGTGGAATCCGGCAAGGACCTGGGCAGCCGTACGTTGATTGCCTTTGGCGGCAATGGGCCGCTGCATGCCAGCCGGTTGGCGCGATCGGCCGGGGTCGCGCGCATCCTGATCCCGCCCAATCCCGGCGTTGGGTCGGCTGTCGGGTTCCTGTTCGCCCCGGTTTCGTTCGAAATTGTGCGGTCCCGCTACGCGCGTCTGGGCACGTTGCCAGTTGCGCAGATCAACGCGTTGTTCGCTCAGATGCTGGGCGAGGCCGAAGTGGTGGTGGCCCAGGGCGCGGGCGATGCTGAAAGGTTGACACGGCGCAGCGCGTTCATGCGCTACGCCGGACAAGGCCATGAGATCGAGATCGCCTTGCCCGACCGCCCCCTGACGCACTCAGATTTGCCCGCTCTCACTGAGGCGTTTGATGCCGAGTACCGCAACCAGTTCTCCAGACCGGTTCCGGGGATGGAGATCGAGATACTCAACTGGTCGGCCAGGGTATCGACGCACAGCACACCTGTGAGGAAATGTGTCGAAAATCCCAAAGTTAGAGACCATATTGCCACGCAATCGACTCCGATAATCTGCGATGTGGACGGGACGCCAAGGCAAGCTGCTCTGGTCAAGCGCGAGGCGCTGCAGCCCGGCGACCAAATAGAAGGCCCAGCGCTGATCACCGAGCCGCAGACCACCACACTGGTGTCCAGCGATTTCAAGGCACAGGTCGATGCGATGGGCAATCTGGTCCTGACCCGTCACGCCAAAGGAGGTGCCGAATGACAAACGCTCTCTCTCCCGCCCGGTTGCAGGTCATGTGGAACCGCCTGCTGGCCGTTGTCGAAGAACAGGGACAGACCCTGATCCGCGCCGCCTTCAGCCCGATCGTGCGCGAATGCGGCGATATCTCGGCAGGGCTGTTTGACGCGCAGGGCCGGATGCTGGCACAGGCGGTCACCGGAACGCCAGGCCATATCAACACCATGGCAGAGGCGGTGAAGCACCTGATGCGGCGCTTTCCCACGGCGCAGATGCAGCAAGGCGACATCTATATGACCAACGATCCCTGGCTCGCCTCGGGGCATCTGAACGATTTCCTTTTGCTGATGCCCGCCTTCCGGCAAGGCCAAGTGGTGGGCTTCACCGCCTGCACCTCGCATCTGGTTGATCTGGGCGGGTTGGGTATGGGGCCGGAAGGGTCGGATATCTACGACGAGGGCCTGCTCATCCCGCCCTGCAAACTGGTCTCGCAAGGTGCGCTGAACGAAGGGTTGATGGAGATCATCCGCGCCAACAGCCGGGAACCCATCGCCAACGAAGGCGACATCTATGCCCTGATCGCGTGCTGTGAGGCGGGTGCCGGGCGTCTGGTTGAAACGATGGCGGAGTTCGGCCTCGACGATCTTGAGGCGCTGGGCAGCTACATCATCGACACCTCGCGGCGCGGCACGCTGGAAGCCATCGCCGAAGTGCCGAACGGTGTCTATCACAACCTGCTGCGCACAGACGGATACGAGGCCGAGCTGGAGCTGCGCGCGGCTCTGACCGTCTCTAACAAAGGTGTTCATGTGGATTTCACCGGGACTTCGGGATGTTCCAGCAAGGGTATCAATGTCCCGCTCAATTATGCGACGGCCTATTCGGTCTTCGCGCTGCGCTGCATCGTCGGGCCGGATATTCCCAACAACGCGGGGTCGCTGGCGCCGTTTACCGTGGATGGCCCTGCCGGGTGCATCCTGAACGCGCAACGGCCTGCGCCGGTGGCCATGCGTCATACGCTGGGGCAACTGATGCCGGATCTGGTGTTTGGCTGCCTGCATCAGGCGCTGCCCGATCTGGTGCCTGCCGAAGGGGCCTCTTGCATGTTTGATCTGCCGATGCGCCACGCGCCCGAAGTGCTGCGTGGGGGCGGGCGCGGTTTCGCGATAGAGCCGGTGCATAACGGCGGCACCGGCGCACGGCCCTACGCAGATGGCCTGTCGGCCACCGCCTACCCGTCGGGCGTCTTTGGCTCGCAGGTCGAGATCACCGAAGCGGTTGCCCCGGTCACCGTCTGGCGGCGCGAGTTGCGGCCCGATTCGGGCGGCGCGGGCACCTATCGGGGCGGGCTGGGACAGCGGATCGAGATGTCATCAGCCAATGGCGCGCCGTTTCTGGTGTTCCTGTCGGTCGAGCGCCTGAAATATCCGGCCCTCGGGCGGGCCGGGGGTGCGCCGGGCGCACCGGGCCGCATCCGCCTGCGCGGCGCGGTCGAGGACCTGCCCGGCAAGTGCGAATTGCGGGTGGGTCCCAAGGATCACCTGATCTTCGAAACGCCGGGCGGTGGCGGGTTTGGCCCGCCGGAACAGCGCGACCCGGAGGCCATCGCGTGTGATCTCAAGCGCGGGCTGGTCACCAAAGCGGGCGTGATGCGCGACTACAAGGGAGGTAAACCATGATCCGACCGGTTCCTCATGTGGCAGAGATGGCGCCTTATGCGCTGGCTGATCTTGGCGGCGATCTTGTCTCGATGGCGCAGAACGAAAGCGCCTTTCCGCCCAGCCCAAGGGCGCTGGCCGCCGCGCGCGACGAGATGGCGCAAGCGCCACTCTACCCTGATCCCGACTGGAGCGAGCTGCGGCAAGCAATTGCCGAAAGACACATGTTAGACCCGAATATGATCCTGTGTGGTGCAGGATCAATGGAGTTGATCGGCTGTCTCATCCGCGCCTATGCGGGTCCGGGGCGCGCGGTTCTGGGCAGCGCCTATAGCTATGCTTTCGCGGCCACCGCCAGTTTACAGGCGCAGGCGCATTACCGGCAGGTGCCGGAGCCCGATCTGGCCGTATCGGTCGACGCGGCCCTTGACAATGTGACCCCCGATCTGGCGGTGGTTTTTCTGTGCAATCCGGGGAACCCCACCGGCACCATGGTGTCGAATGCCGACATCCTGCGCCTGCGCGCAGACCTTCCCGGTGACGTGCTGCTGGTCGTCGATCAGGCTTATGGCGAGTTTTGTGATGCCGCGCAGGACCCATCCGAGATATTCGCGCTTGCCTTGCGTGGCGATACCGTCGTCTTGCGCACGTTTTCCAAAGCCTATGCGCTGGCTGGGGCGCGGGTTGGCTGGGGCTGTTTCCCACCCGCAATTGCGGGCGAGTTGCGCAAGCTGCTCAATCCCAACAACATCGCCTCCGCCTCGCAAAGGATGGCGGCGGCGGCGATGCGCGATCAGGTCCATATGCGCGCGGTCGTCGCCAGAACCGGTTCGATCCGCGAGGCATTCTCGGAGCGCTGCCGCGCAATGGGTATCGACGTGCTGCCAAGCCACACGAATTTTGTCTTGCTTCGCTTTGACAGCGCAGACCGGGCGGCGCGAGTCGATCAGGCGCTACGGCGTTCGGGCCTGCTGATGCGGGGCATGGCGGGATATGGCCTGCCGAACTGCCTGCGCGCCACGATCTGCGACGCACCCGTGATGGAACGTGCGGCTACGGTCCTGAAGGAGGCGCTGACATGAGGTTTGAAAATCGCGGACTGGCTCGGATCGGCGTGCTGGTGCCCTATACCAACACAAATCTTGAACCCGACCTGATGCGAATGCGAGTGCCCGGCACGACGCTGCATGTACAGCGCATGGGCGGGTATGATGTGGATGAGATACCCGGAGCGGAGCAGATGGCTGGTCTGGGGGCCTCGGACATCAGCCATGATCTGCGGATGATCGCCGGGGTTCGCCCCGATATCGTGCTGTATGGCTGTACCAGTGCGACGCTCACCCATGGGCCGGAATTCGACACTAACTTGGCCAATAACATCTCTGACATGTGTGGCGCCCGGTGCGTCACCGCTGCCGGGGCGCTGGTTGAGGCGCTGCAGGCTCTGGGCGTTCGGCGGGTAGGGTTTTCATCGCCCTATTTAGGTGAGATCAACCGGCAGGCGGTGCATTTTCTGCAAAGCCAAGGGATCGAGACCATGCACTGTGCCGATATCGGCAGAGAGCTTGGCAATTACGGGCAGGGAGAGCTGCGGCCCGATGATATCCACGACCTTGCCTGCCGTGCCGATCACGATCAGGCCGCGGCGATCGTCCTGTCTTGTACCGACATGCGGTCGGTTGAGGTTGTCGACCATGTCGAGGCGACGCTGGGCAAACCGGTCGTTACCTCCAATCAGGCGATGATGTTCTGTTTGATGCGGGCATTGGGCCTGCCCCGACATCCCATGGTGCCGGGGCGCCTGTTCGATTGCTTGTAATAGCCGTGCGACGCGATCAGACGGACCCCTGATATTCGCCCCGTGCCGGGTAGTTGTTGGCGATCGCGAAATCCAGCGCGCCCACAAGCTCCGAGAAATGCGGCCGCACAAATGGCATCGTCTGAACCGAGCCGTAATAGAGGGACTGCTCGGGTGTCACCATGAACAGACCCGGCTCGGAAAACAGCGCTGGTTCCTCTATCCCGATCGACGTCTTGCCGCGCGAGGTCGAGATATAGAGCCCCCATTCCCGCGCCTTTTCCAGCGACAGGTCATAGCCGAATCGCAGCTTGGTCGATTTGATCTTGTCGGCCATCTCGCGGGTGCGCCCTTGACCATCTGAGCTGAGCGCCAGGGTCTTCACGCCCCGTTCTGCGAAATCGTCCACTCGCTTTTCCAGTTCAGTCAGGTAGGTGGCGCAGAGCGGGCAGTGCAAGCCGCGATAGAAACAGATCACCGTTCCTTTTTCCGACCCGTCCGTGGTCAGATCGAATTCGCCATGGTCCAGCGTGGGGACAGACAGGTCGGGGGTTTTCTGGCGCGGCATCAGCATTATGGGTCTCCTGTGTGTGAGGCTTGTCGACAGGGATATCGCAAGTTAGCATCAGGAAAATAGCAAAAACCTGATCCAAACCTCGAAACCTGATCCGAAATCCTGATAATGGACCGTCTTTCTGCCCTTATGTCGCGATTTTCCCTCTCCGTACGTCCCTGCGCGGTGGAGGAGGCCAATTTTGCGGTTGTAGGGGATGTGCAACCCGATTGCCTGATCTATGGCACAAGTGGTCATTTGCACTTGTTAGAGCCTGACAAGCACTCGGTTCTGCTAAGCGCAAGAGTTTGCTGGGGTGGGTCACAGAACCCGCTGCTGGCGGCTCTGCCGCCCGAAATCCGGCAAGACCTGACCAATGATTCAGAGATGCGCACGGTGGTGGATCTGCTGCTTGCCGAACAAGCAGCCGCCCGTTGCGGGTCGGCATCTGTGCTGAACCGGTTGGGCGAGGTGCTGCTGGTTCGGCTGATGCGGCGACAGATCGAGCAGGGTCAGATGCGGGTCGGGTTGCTGGGTGGCCTGGCCGACCCCAGGCTCAGCCGCGCCATCGTGGCCATGCACCACCGGCCCGGGCAGGACTGGCGTGTGGATCTGCTGGCGCAGGAGGCGGGTCTGTCGGTCAGCCGTTTTGCCGAGCTTTTCCGCAAGGCGGTGGGCGTGACGCCGCTGGCCTATCTGCGCAAATGGCGTTTGACCCTTGCGCGGCAGGACATCGAAAGGGGTGACCGGGTGCAGCGTGTGGCGAACCGGTATTGTTACGGCTCGCCCGAGGCATTGAGTCGCGCGGTCTCGCAGGAATACGGACAGACCCCGACCCAGATCAGAAAAGCCGCCGCCGAGGATCGGGCCATCCCGGCCCTCTGAGTGGATGACACTCCGGTTGTGACGCGGTAGCTATGCGGTGCCGTATCGGCTCATCATCATGTCGACGGTGTTGTCCACGACGCGGGACATTTGCGTCTGGCTGAGGATATCACCACCCAGGATCACCGGCCAGAAGGCTTTGGATTTGAGCAACGCGATGAACTGCTCGGCGGCCTCTTCGGGCTCTTCCACGCTGAGCTGGCCGTCGCGGGCCGCATCGCGCAGCATCTCGGTAAAGACACGTTTCGAATCGATCTTGCCCTGTACCGTCGTGGCCAGTTGCGGATTGCGCAGGTTCTCGCTGACGACCAGCTTGGCAATGGCCATCACCTCGGGCGAGGTCAGCAGGCGCCCCTCGGCCCAGGCGAGGTCGGTCAGTTGCGCGCGGATATCGCGGCTCGGGTCATAGGCCATGCTCAGCGCATCGGCGAATTTCTCATAGAGGATTCGCACGATCGACTGGTACAGCTTTTCCTTGCTTTCGAAATACTTGTAGACCGTCCGCTTGGACACTTCGGCGCGTGCGGTGATGCGATCCATGCTGGCAGCGGCAAAGCCCTTTTCCTGGAACTCGGCCACGGCGGCATCGATGATCTGCGCTTGCTTGGACGCATTTGTGGTGTCGCAGGTGGTCATGGCGTCCTCCTATAAAGCCTGGACTCCGGGCCGGTCAAATCTATGTGTAAACTATCGAGTTTACACTCTCAAATGACAGAAGTAAGGTAAACTCACCAGTTTACCCCGTTGCGGGCAACACGCGTGAACAGGAGACCCCCCATGGCAATGACGTTGAAACTGAACGGCACGACGCGAGATGTCGACGCTGAACCGGGCACCCCTCTGCTGTGGGTGATCCGCGATGAACTGAAGCTGACCGGCACCAAATTCGGTTGTGGCGTCGCCTCTTGCGGGGCCTGCACAGTGCATCTGGATGGTGAGCCGGTCCGGTCCTGCCAGACCTATGTCGAGGATGTAGAAGGCGCCGAGATCACCACGATCGAGGGGTTGAACAGCGATATCTCTGCCGCCGTGCAGCAGGCCTGGACCGAGCTTGATGTGGTGCAATGCGGCTATTGCCAGTCGGGGCAGATCATGTCGGCGGTTGGCTTGCTGAGCGAGACCGCCAAGCCCACCCTCGAAGAGATTGACCTCTATATGGATGGCAATGCCTGCCGCTGCGCCACCTATCAACGCATCCGCGCCGCGATTCAGCGCGCTTCCCAGATCATGGAGGCCTGATATGACCCTGAACACATCACGCCGAGGGTTCCTCAAAAGCGCCGCCGCCACCGCCGCAGTGCTATATGTGGGCGCGCGCCCCGATGGGGCAATAGCCGCCGCTAACGCCGAGGGGGCGATGCTGAACCCCTTCGTCAAGATCAGCTCCGACGGCACGGTCACGGCCATCGTGAAGCATTTCGAAAAGGGCCAGGGGCCCGCAACCGGCCTGACCACCCTGATCGCCGAAGAGTTGGGCATTCCGATCGAGGATGTCGCGTATGAGTTCGCGCCGTCCGATGCCGGAGCCTACAACAACCTGTTCCTTGGCCCATTCCAGGGCACAGGCGGGTCCACGGCCATGGCGAACTCGTTCATGCAATACCGCCGGGCTGGCGCCGCCGCGCGCGACATGCTGTTGCAGGCCGCCGCAAATGCGTGGGGCGTCGACGCATCGACCCTGTCGCTGGACGACGGCGTCATAAAAGGACCCGGGTACGAAGCGCCTTTGGCTGATTTTGTCGCGGCAGCGGCGCAGATCGCACCACCGGCAGAGCCGCGTCTGAAAGACCCGTCCGAATTCAAGCTGATCGGCAATGAAGCTGTCCGGCGCAAGGATACGCCGCCCAAGATCAATGGGACCGCGACCTATGCGATGGATCTGCATCTGGACAACCAGATGATTGCCGTGATCGCCCGTAGCCCGCGCATGGGCGGGCTGGTTGCCGGTTTCGACGAGAGCGACGCCAAAGGGATCAAGGACTTCATCCGCGCGGCGGAACTGCCCAACAAGGCTGGCGTCGTGGTGTTTGCCGAAAACACCTGGGCGGCGCTGCAGGCGCGCGCGGCGCTGGCGGTCGACTGGGATTTCTCGGCGGCCGAGACGCGCTCCTCGGGCGAGATTCGCGATCAATTGCTCGCGGCAGTGAATGCTGATCCGGAGTACAATGTCACCGACACCGATCAGGCTGCGATCGGGGCCGCGATTGACAAGGCCGCGACCGTTCTGGATGAAACCTTCTATTTTCCGCTGTTGGCCCATGCCCCGATGGAGCCGCTGACCTGCACCATCGAAGCCACGGCAGATGGTGGCGTGATATTGCATGATGGCTGCCAGTTCCCGACCGGGCCGCATATGGCCCTGTCTCAGATCCTGCAATTGCCGATGGAGAAGGTGCAGATCAACACCCTGTTTGCTGGCGGCTCATTCGGGCGGCGCGCGACGCCAACGGCGGATTATCAGGTCGAGGCGGCGCTGGCCTTTGCCGTCACCGACCGTACCCGCCCGGTCAAACTGGTCTGGACGCGCGAGGATGACATCACCGGCGGCTATTACCGCCCGGCCTTTGCCCATCGGGTGCGCGTGGGGTTGGACGGGTCCGGCAATATCATCGCCTGGGATCACCGGATCGCTGGTCAGTCGGTCATGAAAGGCACCGCGTTCGAGGATTTCTCGGTTCATCACGGCATCGACCACAGCTCGGTCGAGGGGACCTCTGACACGCTCTACACCATCCCCGGCCACTTCGTCGGGCTGACCGATGTGGCCAAGGCGACGTCGGTGCTGTGGTGGCGTTCGGTCGGGCATACCCATACGGCGTATGTGATGGAAAGCATGATCGACATGGCCGCAAAAGCCGCCGGTCACGATCCGGTCGAATTCCGTCTGGATCTGCTGGCGGGTGGCGACACGGATCAGGCGCGGATTGCCGGGGTCCTGCAACTGGCCGCTGAAAAGGGCGGCTGGGGCAAGGCGGCAGACGGGCGGACACAGGGCATCGCGGTGCACAAGTCCTTCGGCAGCTATGTCGCGGAACTGGTCGAGGTGTCGGGCAATGCCCAGGACGGCGTGCAGATCGAAAAGGTCACCTGCGCGGTGGATTGCGGCATCGCGGTGAACCCGGACGTGATCAAGGCCCAGATGGAAGGCGGGATCGGCTATGGTCTGGGCCACGCCATGCGCAATGAGATCACCCTCACCGAAGGCGCGGTCGACCAGTCCAACTTCCCGGATTACGAGCCGCTGCGGATCGGTGATATCGGGGCCATCGAGGTGCATATCGTCCCCTCGACCGAACCGCCCACCGGCGTGGGCGAGCCGGGCACGCCGCCTTCGGCCCCGGCGCTGGCCAACGCGATTGCCGCGACCGGGCATCGGGTCACGTCTTTGCCGATGGTGAATAACGGCGTCAGTTTTTCCTGAGCGCAACGGCGCCGCCGGATCCTCCGGCGGTGCCGCTACCCCAGCAGCGGATGGCGTGAGAGCAGGCGGAACCTGCCATCCTCGCCCTCGCCCATCAAGCACAGATCAGAGATCGGGTAGGGGTGTGGAATGCAGCCCTCGAAATAGCGGGCCAGCAGGATTTGCAGCGGGTTCCGTTCTTCTGGCCGAAGCGGCCCGGTCAAAGTCATGTGAAACTGGAATGCGCCCATCACGAACGGGTATCCCCACTGATCCAGCAGCGCGCGGTGTTGCGGGCTCAGCCGGTCGGGATTGCGCCGCGCGCGTTCCTCGGCGCTCAAAGGCGTGCGCCAGGTATTTGTTGCTTCGATGATCTGCGCCGCCAGATCGGTGAGCGGCCCTGTCTCACCAACCGGGCGCAAGGCCAGAAACGGACCCAGCGCAGCTACGGACAGGCCGTTCAGTGTCACCGGCCGCAAGCTGCGGGCCAAGTCGTCCGCCATGTCCTGAAGCCTGTCGAGGGTCAGACCCTGCGCCGGGCGGAAGGGCGGGCGCAGCGTGCCGTGAAAGCCGTATTTGCGCGGTCGTGCCGTCAGCTTGCGATTCGGTGCAGGCAAACCGTCCAACCCGGGAAATTCCGGTGCAAGGCCCGAAACCGGGTCCCAGCCGAGCCATTGGGCGGCCTTTTCGGCAAGGATTCCGTCTGGTGGCGTGTGAAATACTGCGTATCTGCGATGATTGTTCATTTCCGCCCTGATGCTGCCGATTGTGTTGATCGGTTAAGCAATTGTATTTTATGAAAAACTTGTCTGAGAGATGCAAGAAATATCCCGAGTTACGGGAATCCCCGTATTTTCGACTCGGCCCCAAACAGGTTAACACTGTTGTCAGAGGTATCATAAGTGATGCGCCCCCAGCTCACACCTCCCCAAACAGGGACTGATCAATTACCGGTCAGTCCCTGTTGCTTTTCCAGAAGGCTGTTTCAAATACGCCGCGCCACATCGTCTTGCGGCTTTCGGGCTCAGAATTCGGTCGACGCGATCACCACATCGGTATCCCAATCGACGCAGGCCGCGCGCAGCTCGGCAGAAATTGGCCTGTCGGTGACAAAGCAGTCCAGATCGCCCAGCGTGGTGATCCGCGCCGGAGCGTTGCGCTGCAGCTTGGTGTGATCGGCGACTAGGATCACCTGCCGCGACTGGCGGATGATGCTGCGGCTGACGCCGACCTCGCGGATGTCGAAATCAAGCAGGTCGCCATCCTTGTCCAGCGCCGAGCAGCCGATGACCGCGTAGTCGAATTTGAACTGCTGAATGACATCGGTGGTGATGGCGCCGACCAGCCCGCCATCGGCGCGGCGCAACGTGCCGCCGGTGACATTGACCTGGCAGGCAGGGTTGGCGGCCAGGATGTTGGCCACGTTCATGTTGTTGGTCACGACCAGAATGTTCTCGTGACCCAGCAGTTGCGCCGCGACCGCCTCGGTCGTGGTGCCGATATTGAGGAAGATCGAGCAATCATTGGGCAGAAGCGCGGCACAGGCGCGGGCAATGTCGATCTTGCCGGCATGGTTCAGCCCGCGCCGTTCTTCATAACCGATATTGCTGGTGCCCGAGGGCAGCACCGCCCCGCCATGCACCCGGTCCAGCTTGCCCGCCTCGGCCAGCTCCGTCAGGTCGCGTCTTATGGTTTGCAGCGTGACCCCGAAATGCTGCGCCAGCCCGTCAACCGTGACCCTGCCGTCGCGGCGGGCGATTTCGATGATCTCGGGATGGCGGAATGTCTGGGCCACGTCATTCTCCTGTTGCACCAATCCGCCCCAACGATTGCGCGTCTGCAAGCGGCGTGCCACCGCGTGCTATCATAGCAGCATCGGGAGGAAAGCAAAAAAGAGCCAAAACGAAAGTCACGATCTTCCTTTATGTTCGGTTTTTTGAGATAGAGCAGCAACAGGAATGGATTCGACCCAGGAGGCGTTGATGCCGACAGACGGTGATACAGGCGTTTGCGATCTTTTCATCATTGGTGGCGGCATCAATGGTTGCGGGATCGCGCGTGATGCGGCCGGGCGCGGCTATTCGGTGACGCTGGCCGAAATGAACGATCTGGCTTCGGCGACCTCGTCGGCCTCGACCAAGCTGTTCCATGGTGGTTTGCGCTATCTGGAATTTTTCGAGTTTCGCCTTGTGCGCGAGGCGCTGATCGAACGTGAGACGCTGCTCAGGGCGATGCCGCATATCTCGTGGCCGATGCGCTTTGTTCTGCCCTATCACAAGGATATGCGGTTCGAGAGCGAGACGCCGACATCGAAATTGCTGAACCTCTTCATGCCCTGGATGAAGGGCCGCCGACCCGCCTGGCTGATCCGGCTGGGCCTGTTCCTTTACGACAATCTGGGGGGGCGCAAAATCCTGCCCGGCACGTCGTTGCTGCGGCTGCGTGAAAGCGCCGAAGGCAAACCGCTCAACCCCAAGTTCGAAAAGGCCTATGAGTATTCTGACTGTTGGGTCGAGGATGCCCGCCTTGTGGCGTTGAATGCCCGCGATGCCGAGGCCCGCGGGGCCAAGATCATGACCCGCACCAAGGTGTTGAGCGCCAAGCGCGCGGATGATCTGTGGCATGTGGCGATCGAAACCGCCGATGGCGACACCCGCACCATACATGCCCGCATGCTGATCAACGCTGGCGGGCCATGGGTCGGCGACATCATTCATACCAAGATCCATGTCGACAGCCGCGCAGATGTGCGCCTCGTGCGGGGCAGCCATATCGTGACAAAGCGACTCTATGATCACGACAAATGCTATTTCTTTCAGGGCACAGACGGCCGGATCATCTTTGCGATCCCTTATGAAACCGACTTCACCCTGATTGGTACCACCGATGCCGAACACCACGATCCCGATGACAAGCCGCGCTGCACGCCCGAGGAACAGGCCTATCTGCTGAACTTCGCCAACCAGTATTTTCATGCGCAGCTCTGCGATGCCGATGTGGTGTGGACCTATTCCGGGGTGCGCCCGCTTTATGATGATGGGGCCAGTTCGGCGACCGCCGCGACGCGGGACTACAAACTCAAGGTTGAGGCTTCCGGCGGCGCGCCGGTTCTGGACGTCTTTGGTGGCAAGATCACGACCTATCGGCGGCTCGCGGAATCGGCGCTGGAGAAGGTCGCAAAACATCTGCCAAACCAGAAAGGCCCTTGGACGGCGGGCGTGCCCCTGCCGGGCGGGGATTTCCCGGTGGACGGGTTTGATCGGTTGGTCAGCGATCTTGAGCGGGACTATCCGTTCCTCAGCGCCTTCCACGCGCGTCGCCTTGTCAGAGCCTATGGCACCGAAGCCGCCACACTGCTCGGTGATGCCAAGGGCCTTGACGATCTGGGTCAGGATTTCGGCGCCACCCTGACCGAGCGTGAGGTGGTCTGGATGATGACCCACGAATACGCGCGCCGGGCCGAGGATGTGGTCTGGCGGCGCACAAAGCTGGGTTTGCGGATGAGCGATGCGCAGGTTGAACAGCTTGACGCATGGATGCAGCGCCGCCAGAACGATGAGGTGCCCGGCAACGCCGCATGACGCGGCGGCGCTTCGGCGATGACCAGACAGGAGCCGGACGCCGCAATGATCGCCAGCCTGATGATGTACCGGCGTCCCGAGCTTGACGATGCGATTGCCCGGTATTGGGGTCTGATCCGCGCCAATCTTGCCCTATCGGGCGTCGCTGCCCCGAAGGTACTGTCGCAGGAGGTCGAGGAATTCGCAGTCTGGAACGATCCGGATCTGGTGCTGAGCCAGACCTGCGGGATGCCCTATCGTCTCTGGCTGCATGATAAGGTTGAACTGGTCGGAACGCCGGATTTCGGCGTTAAAGATTGCCCGCCCGGGTATTACCGATCTGTGCTGGTGGTGCGGGCGGACGACACCCGGTCGAATCTCGAGGCATTTGAGGGTGCCAGATTTGCCTATAATGAGGTCTTTTCACAGTCGGGTTACGCCGCGCCTTATGCGCATGTAATGGCGCGGGGCTTTTGGTTCGAACACAGGCTGCGCACCCATGGTCATCTGAATTCGGCGCGCTCTGTTGCAGAGGGCAAAACCGATATCGCGGCGCTGGATGCGGTGAGCTGGCGGTTGATCCGAGCCTACGAGCCATTTGCCAAACAATTGCGCGTGCTGGATTTGACCGAGCCGACA
This sequence comes from Ruegeria spongiae, assembly GCF_023502395.1. Taxonomy (GTDB): domain Bacteria; phylum Pseudomonadota; class Alphaproteobacteria; order Rhodobacterales; family Rhodobacteraceae; genus Ruegeria_C; species Ruegeria_C spongiae. Next base: position 110,883 of record NZ_JAMFMB010000002.1, read on the forward strand.
CCGGGCCTGCCGCTGATTGCGGCAAAAGGGCAACCTGCCGAACTGATATTTGGTGCGGTTGCAACCGCCATAGCCCAGTTGAGCGAAACCGACCGACAGCTACTGGGGCTGAAGGGGATCACCCGCATCCCGCGCGCGGCCTATCTCTCTATCCCGAACCCGCCTGACCCGGACAGCGACTGAGCACCCTTACAGCGGCTCACAGAGCAGCGGCAGCAGATCGGAAATGCGGCTTTCTGCCTGTGTTAGGCTCAAAACACGATCGCGGATCGCCGCCGCGCGAGGCTCGCCAAGGCAGGGCGCGGCAAAGCCCATGAATTTCCCGGTGATCTCCGCTTCGGACATCGGCACCTCCACCCCGCCGCGCGCATGGGTGTCACCCGAATGCAGAACCCGGCCATCGCGTGTCTCAACCTCGGCATCGGCGGTGCGATGGGTGGGGAATCGGGCATTGTGCGTGGCCGTCTCGACCACTTCAATCTTAGGCAGGATGGCGGCCACCACCGGGTCACTCAGGCCCGGCCCTGATATCTGCGCGACGCCGATTGTCCCATGCACCATCTGGCTGGCGACAGCGAAGCGCAACGAATACTGCGCCTGCGAGGTTGTCTCGGGCATGTCGGGGAACAGGCAGGCGGCCTCGTGAAAGCTGCTGATCTGAACCCGGGTGATCTGGTCATGGGTCAGATCATGGGTCTGCATGATGTGGCCGACGGCGTCGATGGCGGCATGCGCCCAGCGGCAGATCGGGTAGGGCTTTATATATTGCTGTTCCATCTGCCAGACGTGGCCAAGATCGCCCCAATGTCGTGCGGCACTCTCGGCCTCGACCGTGATCGCGGGGGCACCGGTGAACCCACGCTCGGCGAGGATGGCGGCAGAGATACCGACCATCGCGCCCCAGCCGGACCCATCATGCAGCATGGTCGGATTGGCGATCTCGCGCATCATTTGCGAGCGGGGGCCGTGATATTCGGCGATTCCCAGGCCTTGACGCAACTGATCCGGGGAATGCCCGCGCAACCGCGCGGCAACGGCTGCAACCCCAAGGCCATTCCAGGCACCCGAGGTGTGATAGTCGCTGACCGAGGCATGCAGCGCCAGACCCGCCCGCCCGGCAATCTCGTACCCAACGGTGATCGCCGCCAGCGCCTCTGGCCCGCTGAGATCGGGCAAGTGTTGCGCTAATGCGGACAGCGCGGGGATGACGGCGACGCCGATATGTCCTTTGACCGGGTTGAACCCGTCATGGGCGTCCAGATTGTCGGTCTGTGTCGCTGCTGCGTAAGCCGCACCCGCCAGGCTGACATTGCGACCGTCAAACATCATCCGGGCGGCATGGCCGGGATCGTTGCTGGCATAGAGCAGGTCGGCAGCGTCACGCGCGAACACGCCCGCCTCCATCGGGGTCGAGGCCGCGACGACGCCGAGCGTATCCAATGTCATCAGTGCGGCTGCGTGCAGGGTGCTGTCGGGGATGTCCGAAGGGGACAGATGCAGGGCAAAGGCTGCGATCCTGTCGAAACGGTCGGTCATGGTGTTCCTCCCCGTGGTCAGCTACGCAGACGGGCTCCTTCGGGATCGAAGGGCGGCGATGTCAGCCGTCTGGCCCGATGCGGTTTGCCGAGAATGAAAATCTCGACCGCCTCACCCGGTCCAGCCAGCGCCGGATCGGCAAATCCGATCGCGAGGGACTGGCCAACGGAATAGCCATAAGCGCCTGAGGTCACCCGACCAACCGGGCGCCCGTCGGGCAAAAAGATCGGCTCACCACCGCTGGCATCGGCCTCGTGGGCTGCCTCGACCGCAAAGACCGACAGCACCTCGCGCGGCGCGTTGTCCTTGACCCGCAGATAGGCCTCTTTGTTGAGGAAATCCTTGTCGAGCTTGATCAGACGTTCCAGCCCGACCTCCTGTGGCCAATATTCGGGGCTGTATTCCCGACCCCAGGAGCCATAGCCCTTTTCGATGCGCAAGGACCCCAGCGCACGACCGCCGGCCGGCCCGCCGCCAAGGTCACGTGCGGCCTGTAAAAGCGCGGTATAGAGCCTGATTTGATCACCCTCGTCGCAATGCAGCTCCCATCCCAGATCGCCGGTAAAGCTGACGCGGATGGCGAGGCAGGTGACGCCCGCCACCTCGATCGTCGCCGAGCGCATGAAGCGGAAGGCGTCGTTGGACAGGTCGGCATTGGTCAGCCGTTGCAACATCTCGCGCGCCTTGGGTCCTGCGACGTTGAACCCGGCGATGCGATTGGTCGCGCGGTCAAGCGTGGTGCCCTCGGGGCGGCCCACCATGTCGAAATAGCGCTGGTGATAGCGTTCGGCCATGCCCGAGCCGACCATCATATAGGTGTCGTCGGCGGTTTTGGTGATCGTGAAATCCCCGGCGATCCCGCCGCGGATGCCGATGAGCGGGGTGAGGCAGGATCGACCGATCTCGGACGGCACGCGATTGGCCACAAGCCGGTCCAGCCAGTCCTGAGCGCCTGCGCCTTTGACGACATAATTGGCGAAGTTCGAGATATCGATGACACCCACCGCCTCGCGCAGCATCCTGACCTCGCGCCCCACCGGCTCCCACCAGTTCTGGCGGGTGTAGCTGTTGGTGTCGATGGTCCCCGGCTGATCCGCGAACCAAAGCGGATGTTCCCAGCCGGAATTGAGGCCAAAGACAGCGCCCATTTCCTTTTGCATCGCATAAGCGGGCCGCATCCGTGCGGGGCGCCCGGCCTCGCGCTCTTCGTTGGGGAAGTGGATGGCGAACCGATGCGTATATTGGTCCTGCACGCGGGCCTTGGTAAAGGCCTTGTCCGCCCAGTCGTCGAAGCGGGCAAGATCCCAGGCGAACATGTCATATTGCGGCTCGCCCTCGATCATCCATTGCGCCGCCAGCAGGCCCAGACCCCCGGACTGCGAGAAGCCGGGAATGATGCCACCGCAAACGAAATAGTTCCTGAGTTCCGGCACCGGACCCCAGAGTGCGTTGGCATCCGGCGACCAGATCATGGGGCCATTGATGACGCGTTTGACCCCGGCGGTGGCGGCGACCGGCACCCGCTCGGTCGCGCGCATCACGTTGTCCATGATCCGATCCAGATCATCGGGGAACAGATCATGGGCGAAATCCAGCGGTGTACCCTCTTCAGCCCAGAACCGCATGTCTTTTTCGTAGGCTCCGATCAGCAGCCCATTGCCTTCCTGCCGGAAGTAATATTCGCCATCGCGATCCGCGATCGAAGGCAGGCGGCGGCCCAGGGCGGCGACCTCGTCAATCGCGTCGGTGACGAAATACTGATGCTCGGTCGGTTGCAGTGGCAGGGTCAGCCCCGCCATCGCCGCGACCTCACGCCCCCAGAGCCCGGCGGCGTTCACCATCCATTGGGTATGAATATCGCCCTTTGCGGTGCGCACGATCCAGGACCCGTCAGGCTGTGGATCAGTGCCTAATACGGGGCAAAACCGTTCAATTGTGGCGCCCATCTTGCGCGCACCGGCGGCATAGGCGTGGGTGACGCCCGAGGGATCGACATTGCCGCCATCGGGCTCATACATGATGCAGCGGATGTCATCGAACTGCGCCAAAGGGTGCAATTCCATCGCCTGTTCGCGGCTGAGCTCATGGAAGTTCAGGCCATAGAACCGCGCCTTGGCCTCTTGCAGGCGCAGTTGATGCTCGCGCGCCTCGGTCTGCGCCAGATACAGCGAGCCCGGCTGGAACACGCCGCAGCCCTGACCGGTTTCCTGCTCCAGCTCTTTGTAGAGGTTCATGGTGTAGTGCTGGATGCGGGTGACGTTGTTGTTGTCATGCAGCCCGTGAATGCCCGCCGCCGCGTGCCATGTGGACCCTGACGTCAGCTCATCGCGTTCCAGCAGGACGACATCGGTCCAGCCCAGTTTTGCCAAGTGATAAAGGATCGAGCAGCCGATCAGCCCGCCTCCGATCACGACGGCCTGTGCGTGGGTTTTCATCACTTGCGCGCTCCCTGCTGCTCGTGCTGGGGCTCAGAAAGCCACAGGAATCGTCAGCCGTATGGCCCGTTCCCGACATGATGCGTCGGGACCGGACCCTGTCAGCCACAGATTCCATTCATTGCGGCAAGGAACTGCGCCACTTCATGTTCACTATTGTAGTGACACATCGAGACGCGCACGCAGGCCTCCTGACCCAGCGGGGTCAGGATGTTGCCGGAGTAATGATCAGCCTTGCGCAGATGGGTGCGGATGCCTTGTTCGTTGAGCTTTTTGACCACATCAACCGACGCCACACCGTCCACCCAGAGCGAGACCAACCCTTCGCGTGCGGGGTTGTCGACGCCGCCGATGATATGCACGCCGTCGATATCCTTCAGGCCCGGCAGGTTGCCGGTGCCGTGGATCATTGCATCGGTCAGGGCCTTTTCCTGGGTGTGAATCGCCTCACCTGCCGCGACAAACCGCGCCCGACGGCCGGTTGCGTCCGTAACCTGCGTACCAAGCCATTCGAAATAATCCGCCAGATCCGACAGCGTCGCGTAAGAACCGGTGTCGCGCGTGCCCATCTCCCAATTGTCCTCCGGCCCGTCGATCAGAGCGTTGTGGGGCAGGTGGGTCAGCCGGTCCGAGATCCAGGCCAGACCGTAGCCGTGGCGCGAGAACACCTTGTAGGGCGAGATCACATAGCCGTCGATGTCATAGCTGTCGATGTCGATCCGGCCATGGGCGGCATGCTGGATGCCGTCGACAATGATGACCGCCTCGGGGGCAACCGCCCGGATCGCCGCCGAGACCGCCGCCACATCCACTCCGATCCCGGTCACGGGGGACGTGTGGATGATGGTCGCAACCTGTGTGTCACGGGTCACCGCCCGCGCGTAAGCCTCGGCAGTGATGGTGCCGGTCGCGTCGTCATGCGGGATCAGGACGTGGCGTTGCCCGGCGATCCCGGCCCAACGCGCGCAGGCGCTTCTTGTGGCCGGATGTTCCAGTGTAGAGCCCAATACCACGCCCTCACCGGTCCCGAGGCAGGCATTCATGATCAGCCGGAACAACAGCTCGGTGCCGCTTTCACCGACAAAGAACTGCCCACCGGTGGCGTTCATGAAGACCCGCATATCCTCCTTGGCTTGGGTGATGACCCGCACCAGTTCATGACTGCCGGGATTGTCGCGGCCCTGATTGTCGGGGATCGCCGCATAGCGGGTGGACGTGTCGACCACGGAGTTGAGGGTCAGCGCCCCGCCGGCGTTTTCAAAGAACACGCGCGGGCCTTGTTGCGGGCAATGGTCGATCTGCGCAAACCGTGCGCGGATTTCGGTCAGAAGCTCGGGGCGGATCGATGGCATGCGGGTGAACCTTATTGGGTGCTGTCGAAAGGAACAGACCCCAGCTTGCGGTGATTTTCCAGCCCTGCCGCGACCAGAAACTGTCACCCCAGCGACCTCACCTTGAAAGTGTTCACATTTTGTTCTATATACCTTTTGTTAAGGAACAAGGATGTCTCTCATGGTCAACACCGCCCGTGACGCCTGGTTCAATGAGCCGGGAAACGATTATCACCTGCTGCCGGTGACGGATCGGCAGATGCAATTCGCCACAGCGATTGCCACCCGTGCCGCGCTGGAGATTCCGCCCGAGGCGCGACGCGACAGGCGCCGGATGTCAGAGTGGATCTCTGCACATAAGGGGCAGGGCGCATCGCCCTTTGATGCCTATCCCAGTGGCAAACAGGTGTCCTATGCCGAACGTCTGTCGCGCCAGAAACGCCGCCCGATCCCGCATGAGTGTTTCCGCGACAAGGCGCTGATGTCAGCCTGGATCGACCGCAACCGCTAGGGTTCAGCCTTGGTCGTCGCGCTGATGCGTCCGGGTATAAGACGCGATGGTCGCCGCCACAAAAAGGCCCAGCAGCACATATCCGGCAATCGCCTCGGTCACCGCCACGGCCCGGCACAGTCCAACGGGTTGCAGATCGCCATATCCGACGGTGGTGAAGGTCACGTAAGAGAAATACAGCACATCCGAGGGATTCTCGGCACCGAGCACGCAGAAATCGTCATAGCCAAACGCGCCATAGACGGCGGCGAACAGGAACGGCACCACCTGGATAAAGGAAATCCCCATGATGATCAGCTGTCGGCGCGGGCTTTCCACAAGGATCACGTGCAGCCAAATCTGAACCAGCAGCCAGACCGCCAGCCCGATGGTGGCGATATTGCCAAAAGCGTTACCCGCCTGCCGTTCGTCGAGATGGGACAGGAAGAAAAAGGCGGCGCTGCTGACGCAGACCATGGCCGCGGCCCCCAGCAAGGTTCGCCGGAATTCTTTTGCCAATATGATCTTTGCAGACATCGCTGACCCGTTCTGTGGATTTCCCGAATGAAATCATCACGCTTCGGGGCGTGCTGCGCAAGCCCCGACCGAACTGGCTTTATGCCTGCCCCAGATGTTCCTCGCCGCGTGCCCGGGCCAGCGCGATCTGTTTCTGACGCTCGCGGAACCGGGTCTTGTCCGCCTCGCTGGTCTCGTCGATGCACTGGTGGCAGGATACACCCGCCTCGTATGCGGGCCGCGAACGGTCCTCGGGCAGGATCGGACGGCGGCAGCCATGGCACAGCTCATGCGGACCCTCGACCAGCCCATGCCCGACCGAGACGCGGTTGTCGAAGACAAAGCACTCGCCGTCCCAACTGCTCTGCTCTTGCGGGACCTCCTCCAGATAGCGCAGGATGCCGCCCTTGAGGTGGAACACGTCCTCGACGCCCTGGCCAAGCAGGTAATTGGTCGATTTCTCGCAGCGGATGCCACCGGTGCAGAACATCGCGACCCGCTTGTTGTGGAACCGGTCCTTGTTGGCGGCCCACCAATCGGGGAATTCGCGGAAACTGTCCGTCTTAGGGTCGATGGCGCCTTCGAAGGTGCCGATGGCGACCTCGTAATCGTTGCGGGTGTCGATCACCACAACATCGTCGGACCGGATCAGATCGTTCCAATCCCCGGGTTCCACATAATGCCCGACGCGCGCCTTTGGATCGACATCGGGCTGGCCCATTGTGACGATCTCTTTCTTCAGGCGCACCTTCATCTTGCCAAAAGGCGGATGGTCGCTGGTCGCCTCTTTCCATTCCAGATCCGAACAGCCCGGCAACGCGCGGATATGGGCCAGCACCGCATTGATCCCCGCGCGCGGCCCGGCAATGGTGCCATTGATGCCTTCGCCCGCCAGCAGCAGCGTTCCCTTCACGCCCTGCGAACGGCACAGGTCCAGAAGCGCGGGTTTCAGGGCGGCGGGGTCGACAAAGCGGGAAAAGTGGTAAAGGGCAGCGATCGTGTACATGCGGGCGGTCCAGGTTGGTTCGGTGCCGGGCGGGCAGGATAGGGTCTGCGTCGGGTGGCAGGCGATCCGGCGGCTTTGATTTAGTCCCGTCGGGCCTCCTCTGCAAGACGCCGATTGACGCGGGGCAGTGCGATGCCTAGGCATTCAGAAAACGGAGGATGCCATGTCTGACGCGCTGTTGGTCATCGATGTTCAGAACGATTTCTGCCCCGGCGGCGCGCTGGCCGTACCCGGCGGAGATGAGGTCGTGCCCATCATCAACCAGATGATGGAGAGGTTCGGAACCGTCCTGCTGACGCAGGACTGGCACCCGGCGGGCCATTCCTCTTTCGCCAGTACACGGGCGGGGGCCGCGCCGTATGATCTGGTCGAGATGCCCTATGGCCCTCAGGTTCTGTGGCCGGATCACTGCGTTCAGGGTTCACCAGGTGCCGCGTTTCATGCCGAACTTCGCAGCGACGCCGATTTGATCCTGCGCAAGGGGTTTCGGCCCGCGATCGACAGCTACAGCGCCTTTTTCGAGAATGACAGGGCTACACCGACCGGACTGGACGGGTATCTGCGGACGCGCGGTATTACCGATCTGACGCTTGTTGGCCTCGCCACAGATTTCTGTGTGCATTACTCGGCGGTCGATGCGGCCAGACTGGGCTATGCCGTTTCCGTGCGGATGGAGGCCTGCCGCGCCATCGATCTGGATGGGTCGCTGGCCACCGCGACCGCAGCGATGATAAACGCGGGTGTCCGCCTGTTCTGACATCCGGGGTTGCGAAATCTTAACCTTTGCCGGGCTATCCCTTACCGGGATGAAACAATTGCCCAAGGCAGGGTCATGTCGCATACCAGGTCGTCGCGGACCGACCAGTTGAGCGGGTTTGAAACCAGATACAGCCGGCGCGGTCTACTGCGCCGCTATGCGCGCTGGCGCATTGCCAATTTCGGTATCCGACAGTTCGTAACCATCACCGGCGGTATTGCGCTGGCGGTGACGAACGGGCCGGCCTCGGGCCTGATCGCGGTTCTTGCGGCCTTGATCGGAGAGGCGGTGGATTGCCTCTACCTGCGCTCGCTGCCGGTGCCAATTCCGGCGGGACGGGGGTATCGGCGCGTCCGGCAACTCAGCACGCTGACAGCGGCGTTTCAGGCGCTGACAATTGCGTTCTGCGTCTATATCGGCTGGACCGGGCCTGTGACCGGCCTGTCGCCGTTTTTTGCGATGGCATTTCTGACCGGGGCGTCGATCGATGCCGGTCTGACCATGCCGTATCACCGGTGTGCCTCGATTGTGCGGCTGACCATCTATGGGACAACAGCGCTTGCGCTCAACATCGGCGCGTATCTGACCGGTTCAGCCAATACCGCCGCTCTGGTGCCGAACATTTCTGCGATTCTTCTTCTGGCGTATATGGTGTTGCTCTTTCAGGGGTTCGTGAACCAGAATTTTCAACGCCAGCGTGCCTCGACGCTGGAACTGCTGCGCAAAAGTCGGCGGCTGGCACGGCGGCAACGCGAGGCCCAGCAATTGTCGCTCGTGGCCCGCAATGCCAATGACAGCGTGTTGCTGTCCGACGCGCGGGGCCGGATAACCTGGGTCAACGACGCCTTTACCAGGATCACCGGTTATACCCCTCAAGAGGCTATCGGGAACTATCCCGGTGATCTTCTGAACGCGCCCGAGACCGACCCGGACACGCTCGAGCGCCTTGCTTCGGCAATTGCCGCAGGTACCAAGTTTCGCGGCGAAATTCTGAATGCCACCAAGACCGGGCAGCTCATCTGGGTCGAGATCAATCTGGTGCCGGTCAAAGCCCAAAATGGCCGCGTTGAAATGTGGGTCGCGGTGGAACGCGATGTCACCGCCGCCCGCGCACATGCCAGGGAAATGACTGCCGCGCGCGAGGCGGCAGAGCGTGGCGCGCGCGCCAAAGCCGAGTTTCTGGCGACGATGAGCCATGAGCTGCGAACGCCGCTAAACGGGGTGATCGGCATGGCGGATGTGCTACTCGATTCCGAACTGGACGCCGATCAGCGCGAAAACGCCCTGACAATTCGCAGCTCGGCGCGGGCGCTTCTGACCATCATCAACGACATTCTGGACCTGTCGAAGCTCGAGGCGCGCAAGACCGTGCTGCGCCCGGTCCGGTTCGACTTGCAGAGCTGCCTGCGCGAAAGCACGCAGTTGCTGACTCCACAGGCGCGGACCAAGGATCTGCAACTGACATTCAAAGCGCTGACCCCGGTGCCGCCGCTTGTGCTGGGGGACGAGGGCAGGTTGCGCCAGATTCTCATCAACCTGATCGGAAATGCACTGAAATTCACCGCCAAGGGCAGGGTCGGTGTTACCCTGTCGGTCGCAGCGCGCGATGATGGTCATGCCGTCACGATCGAGGTCTCGGATACCGGCATAGGGATCGCGCCTGACAAACTCGATCATGTGTTTGATCGGTTTTCTCAGGCCGATGCGGATATCAACCGCACGCATGGCGGTACCGGCCTTGGGCTGACCATCTCGAAAGAGTTGGTCGAGGCGATGGGCGGGTCCATATCAGTCACCTCCGAGCTGGGTCGGGGGACCTGTTTTCGGATCACGCTGCCTTTCGGCTTCGCCTCTCAGGCCCGGTTGCCGGAGGGCAACGTCGATCCCGGCCCCTGCCTTGAGCTTGACGGAATGCGGCTGCTGGTGGCCGATGACAACAAGGTCAACCGCCTGCTGATCAGCAAGTTCCTCAAGGATGTGCCGCTGAATCTGGAATTTGCCCATGACGGCGCGCAAGCGGTCGAGGCGGTGCAGCGCAACCCGCCCGATCTGATCCTGATGGATGTCGCCATGCCGGTGATGAGCGGGCTCGAGGCGGCGCGAATGATCCGCGCCGGCGATGGCGCGCAGCCCAGAATCATCGCGCTGACCGCCAATACCTTCGACAGCGACCGGGCCGCTTGTGACGCCGCTGGTATGGATGATTTCCTCAGCAAGCCGATCCGGCGCAGCGATCTGATGGAGCGGTTGACCCATTATGCACGGGCCTCGGCCTCGGCCCGGCGCGCGGGTCATTGAAATTGCCTTGACGCAAAACCTGCCGTATCCATGACCGGCAGAAAGCCCGAGGTGTACCGTGGATATCGCAACGCGCGTCTATAACCACAAGTGGAAGATCGACCCGATCGTCCGATCCCTGATCGACACGGATTTCTATAAGCTGTTGATGTGTCAGTCGGTTTTTCGCAACCGGCCTGATACGCATGTGCGGTTCTCGCTGATCAACCGGACCACCTCGATCCCGTTGGCGGATTTGATCGACGAGGGCGAGCTGCGCGAACAACTCGACCACATCCGGTCCTTGCGCCTGAGCCGTGGTGAAAGCACATGGCTGCGCGGCAACACCTTCTATGGCAAGCGTCAGATGTTCCGGTCCGATTTCATGGAGTGGTTCGAGGGGCTGCGCCTGCCGCCCTATCACCTGGAACGGCGTGGCGATCAGTATGAATTGACCTTCGAGGGGCTCTGGCACGAGGTCATGCTGTGGGAAATCCCGGCGCTTGCGGTGCTGATGGAGCTGCGCTCGCGCGCCGTGATCAACGACATGCGGCGATTCGAACTGCAGATACTCTATGCCCGCGCCATGACCCGCGTCTGGGAGAAGATCGAGAAACTGCGTGCCATCGACGGGCTGGGCATAGCCGATTTCGGAACCCGCCGCCGACATTCCTTCCTGTGGCAGGATTGGTGCGCGCAGGCGATGATCGAGGGGCTGGGCCCCGCTTTTACCGGCACCTCGAACTGCCTGATCGCCATGCGCCGCGAGGTCGAGGCGATCGGCACCAACGCGCATGAGCTGCCGATGGTCTATTCGGCGCTGGCCGAAAGCGACGAAGCGCTGGCGCAGGCCCCCTATGATGTGATGAGCGACTGGCACGAAGAGCATGACGGCAACTTGCGCATCATCCTGCCCGATACCTATGGCACCAAAGGTTTCCTGGATCGCGCGCCGGACTGGTTGGCGGGTTGGACCGGTATCCGGATCGATAGCGGCGATCCGGCAAAGGCGGCGCAGATCGCCCTCGACTGGTGGCGCGCGCGCGGCGAAGACCCGCTTGAGAAACGGATTATCTTTTCCGATGGGTTGGACGTGGATTCGATTGCGGCGCTGCACAGGCAATTCGCGGGGCAGGCGATGATTTCGTTCGGCTGGGGCACGCTTTTGACCAACGATTTCCGTGATCTGGTGCCGGGCAACGGTCTTGCGCCTTTCTCGCTGGTCTGCAAGGCGGTGGCGGCCAATGGACGACCCACCGTCAAATTGTCGGACAACCCGGAAAAGGCGATGGGACCAGCCGGTGAGATCGCACGCTACAAGCGGGTGTTTCAGGTTGGCGATCAGGAAAAGATCGATGTGGTGGTCTGAGCCGCCTCAGCCGTGAAAGGCCGCGACGGTTTTCAACTGCGAGAACCCATAAAGCGCCTCGAAACCCTTTTCGCGCCCGTGGCCGGATTTGCCGACCCCGCCGAACGGCAATTCCACGCCGCCGCCCGCGCCGTAATTGTTGATGAAGACCTGACCCGATCGCAGCCGTTTCGCCAGCCGCATCTGCCGTGCACCGTCGCGGGTCCAGAGGCCCGCAACCAACCCGTAATCGGTGCTGTTGGCGATTGTTAGAGCCTCATCTTCGGTATCGAAAGGGATGATGACCTGAATGGGGCCAAATATCTCTTCGCGCGCCAACCGGTGTCCGACGGGGACATCGGCGAACAGTGTGGGCCGGACGTAATGCCCCGCCTCCGGCGCATCAGGCAGAACAGTGCCTTGCGCGACCACGGTCAGATCAGAGCCGAGTTCGAGATAGCGCGAGACGATCTCTTTCTGCCGCGCCGAGATCAGCGGTCCGACGCGCGGGTCGATCAGGGCAGGGCCGACGGAAAGGTCCTCGTAAGCGGCGGCCATCCGGTCGCGCACCACGTCATAGACGCCGCGCTGGACCAGAATGCGCGAGGCGGCCGAACAGGTTTGGCCTGCGTTCTGAATGCCCGCATTGACCAGAAACGGCAGCGCGGCCTCCAGATCGGCATCGTCAAAAACAAGCTGCGGGGACTTTCCGCCTAACTCCAACGTCACCGGCACCACATTTTCACCCGCGGCCTGCTGCACCAACGCGCCCGTCGCCACTGACCCGGTGAACGAGATATGGTCGATATCCCCATGCCCAGCCAGCGCCGCCCCGGCCTCGGCACCCAGACCCGGCACCACGTTCAGCGCGCCTGCGGGCAGTCCTGCCTCTTGCGCCAGATGGGCAAAGGCGATCGTGGTCAGGCAGGCCTCTTCTGCCGGTTTCAGGACGGTGGCATTGCCCATGGCCAGCGCCGCCCCGATCGAGCGGCCGATGATCTGCATCGGATAGTTCCACGGCACGATATGGCCGGTCACGCCGTGTGGTTCGCGCAGCGTGTAGACGGTGTAGCCGTCGAGATAGGGGATGGTGTCCCCATGAACCTTGTCGGCTGCCCCACCGTAGAACTCGCAATAGCGCGCCAGCGCCATCGCATCGGCGCGGGCCTGGGTCAGGGGTTTGCCCACATCCATCGCCTCCAGCCGGGCAAGGTCTTCGGCCCGATCACGCACCAGTTCAGCCAACCGCAGCAGGATGCGGCCCCGCTCGGCGGCGGTGAGCTTGCCCCAGTCGCCATCCCGCGCTTCGCCCGCCGCTGCCACCGCTTGGTCGATATCCGCAGCCCCGCCCCGCGCGATCTGGCACAAGGCGCTATTGTCGGAAGGGTTGGTCAGGGGCAGGGTCTGGCGTTCGGTGGCGGGCTGCCAGTTGCCGCCGGTCAAGCAGAGCGTGGGATCGAACCAGATCAGGTCAGACATGGGGGTGGCTCCTGTGGTCAATGTCGATATCGGGCAGAACCGGCGCGGCGGCGATCAGGGCCTGCGTATAGGGATGGCGCGGGTTCGAGAAGACCAGTTCGGTCTCGCCTTCTTCCACGATCCGGCCCGCGCGCATCACCAGCACCCGGTCGGTGATCGTGCGCACGACGCTCAGGTCGTGGCTGATGAACAGATAGCTCAGGTCATGGCTCTCGCACAACTCGGCCACCAGATCGAGGATGCGCGCCCGAACCGAGACATCCAGCGCCGAGACCGCCTCGTCGAACAGGATCAGGTCAGGTTTGATGATCAAAGCGCGGGCGATGGCGATCCGCTGCCGCTGACCGCCGGAGAATTCATGGATGTATTTGCGCGCATCATCGGGTGACAGGCCGACGGCGCGCAATGCCTCGGCAATCGCGTCAGCGCGCTCAGCACCGGTGGGCGGTGCATCAAGCAGGTGATAGGGTTCAGTGATCAGCCGCGCAACGCGATGGCGGGGGTTGAAGCTGCCGAACGGGTCCTGAAACACCACCTGCATGCCGCGCCGCACGGCAAGATCGGCACCGCGTTCGGTGTAGACCGGCGCATCGTTCAGCAGGATCTGCCCGCCTTGCACCGGTTCAAGGCCCAGAATCGCCCGTGTCAGGGTCGATTTTCCACAACCTGATTCCCCGACAAGCCCCAACCGCTCGCCCTTCCGGAGCGTGAAGTTGACCCCGTCGACGGCGCGGTGATACTCGGCTGGGCCGAACAGCTTGGTGCGTGGCAACCGGTAAGCGCGCACCACGTCCTGAACCGAAAGCAGCGCCTCGGCACCGTGTTTTTCCGGTAGTTCAACGCTGTGGCGCGACGCCTCGAACAGCATGCGGGTATAGGGATGGTTCATCCGGGCAAAGAGCTGACGCGTCGGCCCGGTTTCCACCACTTCGCCCGCGCGCATCACCACGATGCGGTCGGCCATGTCCGAGACCACCGCCAGATCGTGGGTGATCATCAGCAGCCCCATGTCGAATTCACTGACCAGCCCCTTGAGCAGGTCGAGGATCTGCGCCTGCGTGGTGACGTCCAGCGCGGTTGTCGGTTCATCCGCGATCAGCAGGTCGGGGCGCAGGGCGATGGCCATGGCGATCACCACCCTTTGCCGCTGGCCGCCCGACAACTCATGCGGAAAGCGGGTGGGTGAAAACTGATCCGGCGGCAGGCCAACGCGGGACAACATCTCATGCGCGTGCGCGCGGGCTTGATCCCTGGGCAGGGCGCCATGGATCAGGATGGTTTCGACCACCTGATCGCCGATGGTCTTGACCGGGTTCAGCGCAGACATCGGCTCCTGAAACACCATCCCGATCCGCGCGCCGCGCATTGCGCAAAGCTGTGCTTCGGGCAACGCGGTCAATTCGGTCCCATCCAGTTGGATCGCGCCGCCGATTTCGGCATTCTCGGGCAGCAGTTGCATGACCGAAAACGCGGTCATGGATTTGCCCGAGCCGCTTTCGCCGGTGACGGCAACGATCTCGCCCTTTGCCACGGACAGATCGACATTGCGCAGGATGGGCTTGCCCGCAATAGACACGCTCAGGCCGGTGATCTCAAGCAGGCTCATGCGCGCACCACCCTGAGCCGCGGGTCGAGCCAGTCGCGCAGCCCGTCGCCCATCAGGTTCAGACCCACCACGATGGTGATGATGGCAAGACCGGGAAAGATGGCGATATGCGGCGCGATGGTCACCAGGGTCTGCGCATCGGCCAGCATCCGGCCCAGCGACGGCGTTGGCGGCTGCACGCCCAGCCCGACGAAGGACAGCGCCGCCTCGACCTGAATGCCGAGGGCGAACTGGATGGTGCCCTGCACGATCAGGATGCCCAGAATGTTGGGCAGGATATGTTCGGCGCTGATCCGCAGGCGCGACTTGCCGGCAACCCGCGCGGCAAAGATGAACTCGCGCTCCCACAGGCTGAGTGCGCCGCCTCGGGTGACGCGGGCAAAGACCGGGATGTTGAAGATGCCAAAGGCCACGATGGCGTTGGTGGCCGAGGGGCCAAAGACCGCCGTGATCAGGATCGCCATGGCCAACAGCGGGAAGGCGAAGATCACGTCATTGGTGCGCATGATCACCTCGTCGATCCAGCCGCCTTTGCGCTGGCTGGCCAGCAGGCCCAGCGGGATGCCAAAGGCAAGCCCGATCGCCACCGCCACGATGGCCACACCCATCGAGGTGCGGATGCCGACCATGATCATGCTGAGGATATCGCGCCCGAAATGATCGGTGCCCAGCGGATGGGTCAGGCTCGGCGGCATCAGCTTGTTGGGGATATCCAGTTGTTCGTAGGGGTAGGGCGTCCAGACCAGAGACAACAGGGCAAGGCCGAGCATCAGGGCCGTTAGCAGCGATCCGATCCACAGGCCCCGGCTCATGTACGTGTCCTCAGGCGAGGGTCGACCACGGCATAGGCAAGATCGACCATAAAATTCACTGTGATCACCACAAAGACCAGCAGCATCACCACCGATTCCACCACGATCAGGTCACGCGCGTTGATGGCCTGAAAGATCAATCGTCCGAGACCCGGCAGATAGAACACCTGCTCGATGATGATGGCACCCGCCAGCAGGAAAGAGACCTGCAGCCCGATGATGGTCAGCACCGGGATCAATGCGTTGCGCAGCCCGTGCCGCCAGATCGCCTGACCACGGCTCAGGCCCTTGGCGCGGGCGGTACGCATGAAATCCTCGCCCAGCACATCCAACAGGGCCGAGCGCATGACGCGGGCCAGAATCGACGCCTGCGGCAGCGCCAGCGCGATGGCGGGCAGGGTCAGCGCGTGCAGTCCGGTCCGGAGCCCCTTGTCCCAACCGGGGAACCCTCCGGCATTGAACCAGCGCAGGTTCACCGCAAAAACCAGCACCAGCATCATCGCAAACCAGAAATTCGGGATCGCGACGCCCAGCTGCGTGGTGCCCATCATCGCCGCATCCCCGATCCGCCCGCGTCGTGAAGCCGCATAAATTCCGGCCGGAAAGGCCAACAGGATCGAAATCACCAGCGCATAGATCGTCAGCGGCAGCGAGACCCACAGCCGGTCCGCGATCATCCCCGCCACCGGCGTGCGATAGGTATAGGAGGTGCCGAAATCCCCCTGCAACATGCCGCCGACCCAGGCGAGGTAGCGGTCGGGCTTTGAGGTATCCAGCCCAAGTTCGGCGCGCAGGGCGGCCAAGGTGTCGGGCTGCGCGTTCACGCCCAGCATGAACTGCGCCGGATCACCGGGCGCGATCTCGATCACCGCGAAAATCACCAGCGAGGCGACCGCAAGGCTCAGCATAAGGGAGATAAGGCGTTTCAGCGTGTAGCGCAGCATCGGGGCCACGTTAGGCGCGCGTCGGGCGTGGGTCCAGCATCTCTAGGTTTTGACCAGGAAGTTCAGGATCGCAAAACCGATGATCGCCGCATAAGACAGCGGATAGATCCATTTGATCGCATAATTGTCCAGCTTGGCCGCAAACGCCTCGCGTCCGGCCAGTTTCATCCGCCGCAGCATCACGTTGAACACGATCGCCGCCCCGGTCACCACGAACATCCATTGCAGGATGAAATCCAGAAAGGTCAGATACCCCAGTTTGGGCAGATCTTCGGAGATGACCCAGTTGAACGCCACGAAGACCAGCAGGTTCGCACCCGCGATTTCGATGCGTTTACGGTATTCGTCCAGAAAGAACAGCGACCAGCTGACCGAGATCAGCACCAGCATCGGCATGAAGATCCGGATCGCATAATAGAGCACATGCCGTCGGCCGGTGAATTCCAGTGCGACCTTGTCACTGTCCATCCCGGACAGGCCCACCACCGTCGATTTCTGCATCTGGGCGTTTTCAAGAATCCATTCCTCTTCGCCCAGCAGATCGCCCAAGCCGGATTCGTCTTCCAGGATCGAGTAGCGCACAGTCTGAGAGGGAAAGACCGAGACCACCTCGTAGTAGAAGCGCTGCGTGTCGAACGGGTATTTGCGGAAGTCGAAATAGGGGGCCTGCAGCGTCAGCGAGGATTTCTCGAAATAGCTCGCTTCGCCATCGCTGCGCACAGCGATGACCGACTGATGGATCCAGCGGTTCGATTGCTGGTTTTCGATCACAAAGGCCGGGACGATCGCAGCTCTTTCCGTTGCGTATTCCAGAAAGGCGTCGGTCTTGAAGACCCGGACCTCGCGCTCGTAATCGGCCAGTTCATACGCCAGCGCGGGGTCTTTCCAGCGAAACCGCAACGTCGCCACAGCGCCGTAGTTTTCGGATTTCTGATCGACGAAGGTGATCTGGTCGATATGGATGCCGATGCCCACATCCAGCGGTTTGCCCGGCGTGCCGAGCGGCTGCCCGTGGTCATTCTGCAGCAACCCTTGCGCCACGACCTGACCCGTCAAAGCAAGCAGCATCAGCACGGTTGCCAGAAAGGCAGTCAGGAAAAATCGGCGCAAATTCATCTCTTGAATATCATGTTGGTATGACCGGCGGCGCATCTTTGGAGTGACCGCCCTGGCACTCATTCGGACCAGGACACGCCGGTCAGGTCGATGGCCGCAGTTGGCGCGTTCAGCCATAGACCCTGAACGCCGGCCTTGGCGACGCCGAGCTTGGCAAGCTGGAACAGGTAGCCGTTGACGTAATCCTCGGAGATGATCTGTTGCGCCTGTTGCAGCAGCGCGTCCCGCTCGCCGGGATCGGTAGTAGTGTTGAGTGTCTCCATCAAGGTCTGGAATTCGGGATTGTCATATTGGAAGTAATAATCGGGCCTTGCATAGATGCCGATATCCATCGGCTCGGTATGGCTGACGATTGTCAGGCCGAAATTCTTACCCTTGAAGACCGATTCCAGCCACTGCGCCCATTCCACATTGATGATCTCGGCGGTGATGCCGACCTCGGCCAATTGCGCCGCGATGATTTCGCCGCCGCGCCGCGCATAAGAGGGGGGTGGCAGGTGCAGCGTGGTTTCGAACCCTTCGGGATGACCGGCCTCGGCCAGCAGCGCGCGCGCCTTGTCGGGGTCATGGGGTGAGTTGCCGGTCAGATCGACATAGGCCGGGTTGTGGGGCGCGAAATGGCTGCCGATCGGGGTGCCATAGCCAAACATCGCCCCGTCGATGATCGCCTGCCGGTCGATGGCATGGGCAATCGCCTGACGCACGCGGAGATCGTCAAAGGGCTGCTGCTTGTTGTTGGTGCTCAGGATCGTCTCGCCCTCGGTCGAGCCGACCAGCACCTGAAACCGCGGGTCGGCCTCGAATTGCGGCAGGTTTTCGGGGGCGGGGAAATTGTCGAACACATCCACATCCTCGGCCATCACGGCGGCAAAGGCGGCGGTGGGGTCCGAGATGAACTTGAACGTCGCGCTTTCCAGTGCCGGGGCGTCGCCCCAATAGGCGTCATTGCGGGTCAGGTCGATGCGGTCGCCCTGCACCCATTCCGCGAACTTGTAGGCGCCGGTGCCGACCGGGTTGGTCTTGATATCGGCGATGCTGGCCTCGGACACGATCACCGCGTCGCCCCAGGCCAGGTTGAAGAGCAGGCTGCCATTGGGTTCATCCAGGGTCAGCTGAACACTTGCCGGGTCCAGCACGGTGACCTCGGCGATCCCGTCGAACAGCGCCTTCTGCGCGTTTGCGCTGTCCTCGGCGCGGGCGCGGTCGAGGCTGAACTTCACGTCCTCGGCGCTCATTGGCGCGCCGTCATGGAAGGCGACGCCCTCGCGCAGCTTGAAGGTATAGGTCTTGCCGTCCTCGGATACTTCCCAGCTTTCAGCCAGTCCGGGCACGATCGAGCCGTCGCCCATGAAGCGGGTCAGCCCTTCGAACACGTTGGTATAGACAACCGAATCGATGGCTTGCGCTGCGGCGCTGGTGGGGTCCAGATGCGGTGGTTCCAATTGCAGCGCGATGGTGATGTCACTCTGGGCATAGGCTGCCGAGCTCCACAGGCCCACGACCAATGCGCCTGCCAGTCTCACCGACTTCAAACCGAAAATCCCCATGGTTTCCTCCCAGAAATCCCTCTGGCCTTAGCCCGGCCTTTTGCCAACTCTGGTCGGAAACCTTAGGTCATTCAAGTATATGTTGGCGCAACCGGTCTTCATCTGGCACGTGACAGTTGGTATCTCCGCCTGAACCGCAGTTCGCCGAAAGCAAGCTCATGAGCGCCTCAGCCCGCAAGACAGCCCCGAACGCCGATGACATCCTGCGCCAGAAAGGTGGTGCTCCGCTGGTCAGCCTGACTGCCTATACCACGCCGATGGCGCAGATGATGGACGGGCATTGCGACTTTGTGCTGGTGGGCGACAGCGTCGGGATGGTTCTGCACGGGCTGACCTCGACACTGGGCGTCACGATGGAGATGATGATCCTGCACGGGCAAGCGGTGGCGCGCGGGCTGAGCCGGTCTATGATGGTGATCGACATGCCGTTCGGGTCTTACGAAGAAACCCCGGCGCAGGCGTTTCGCAATGCGGCGCGATTGATGGCCGAGACAGGCGCTGGTGCGGTCAAGCTGGAAGGCGGGGTCGAGATGGCGGACACCATCCGCTTTCTGGTCCGGCGCGGCATCCCGGTGATGGCGCATATCGGGTTGACCCCGCAATCGGTGAACACGCTGGGCGGCTACAAGGTGCAGGGCCGCGAAGACCAGGCCGAGGCGGTGCTGGCTGACGCGCGCGCGGTCGCGGAAGCGGGCGCGTTTTCGGTGGTGCTGGAAAAGGTGCCACAGACGCTGGCTGACCGGATCACCGCCGAGATTGCGATCCCGACCATCGGCATCGGCGCATCAGCGGGCTGTGACGGGCAGATCCTGGTGGTCGACGACATGCTGGGTTTTTTCACCGCGTTCAAACCGAAATTCGTGAAACGCTATGCCAATCTGGGGCCGCTGGCCGAGGTCGCAATTGCCGAATATGCGGCCGAGGTGCGCGCCCGCACTTTCCCGGCGGCCGAGCATGTGTTTGCGGATCAGGCGCCGCAAAAGGCCCCGAAACCATGACCCGCATCCTGCGTCGATTGAACGATTTGCGTGCCCAGACTGCGCAGTGGCGCTCTGACGGCCAGAGCGTAGGTGTGGTGCCGACGATGGGGGCCCTGCATGAGGGGCATCTGTCGCTGGTCGAGGCGGCCAAGGCACAATGCGACCGGATCGTCGTCACGATTTTCGTGAACCCGATGCAGTTCAACAATCCCGGCGACCTGACCAGCTATCCTCGGGTCGAGGCAGAGGACGCCGGCAAGCTGTCACCTCTTGGCGTTGACCTGATCTACGCCCCCGCACCCGAAGAGGTCTATCCCTCGGGCTTCGCCACCACCATCTCCGTCGACGGGCTGACGGAGATGATGGAGGGGCCGAACCGGCCCGGCCATTTCGATGGCGTCGCCACCGTGGTCGCCAAACTGTTCCTCAAGACCCAGGCCGACAGGGCCTATTTCGGTGAGAAGGATTATCAGCAGCTTCTTGTGGTGCGCCGCATGGCGGATGATCTGAATATCCCCATAGAGGTGGTCGGATGCGACACGGTGCGCGAGGCGTCGGGTCTGGCCATGTCATCGCGAAACCGGCGGTTGAGCGAAGCGGGGATGCGCCAGGCGGCAGCGTTGCATCAAGTGATGCGCGAGGTGGCGCAGGCGCTGTCCGAGGGCGCGGAATTCGCGCCGCTGCAGGCCGAGGCGGTCGGTCGGCTGGAACAGGCGGGCTTTGACCCGGTTGAGTATCTGGAACTGCGCGACGTCGCGGCCCTTGCCCCGCTTGAGGCCGCCAGCGCCAATGCAAGGCTGTTCGCGGCTGCATTTATCGAGGGCGTGCGCCTGATCGACAATATCGCGGTTCCCGCGCGCTGAGGACGGGGTTTCTAGCCGGTGGCCGAGATGATCAGGTCCGGCCCGAAAATCCTGTCGGCATAGCTTTCAAGATAGATCTTGAGCCAGGGTGTGAACCGTTCCGGGTGCCGCGCTACCTCGGCCTGCAGGTCGTGATAGTCGATCCAGCGGGTATCCATGACTTCGTCGGGATTCGGCTTGACCTCGAC
Source organism: Ruegeria spongiae (assembly GCF_023502395.1). Classification (GTDB taxonomy): domain Bacteria; phylum Pseudomonadota; class Alphaproteobacteria; order Rhodobacterales; family Rhodobacteraceae; genus Ruegeria_C; species Ruegeria_C spongiae. The sequence continues at coordinate 132,114 of NZ_JAMFMB010000002.1, forward strand.
CGTTTTGCGGGCGTGGGCCAGAAACACATCGACCACCTCATGTTCGACCAGGCCCGAGCCCACATCGGCGCGGTATTCAAGCTGATGGCGGAATTCGGGGTAAAGCCCGCTGATCCCCAATTCCTCGCGCAGGCGGCGCACGGTGCAAACGGACGAGGCTTCCTCCCAGTCGGGATGGGTGCAGCAGGTGTTCGCCCACAGGCCGGGCGTGTGGTATTTTCCCATGGCGCGCTGCTGGATCAGGATGTTCATGCCGCGAATGACAAAAACCGAAACCGCCTTGTGTTTCAGGCCATGTTGATGCGCTTCCAGCTTGCCATACGGAACCAGCGTTCCGTCCACCCAGGCGGGAATTTTCGTTCCCATGCAGATGCCTCCCTCTGGCCCGCTGGTGCAGGCCCAGCCAAACGCTGCCTGACCCGGTCCCGGCGTCGCCGGTCCAAACAGCTTTGCGTCCAACCTGCACAGAACCTGCCACAGGTTCAATCGTGCGAAAGGCCGCAGGCAAAGCTGCGGCCTTTTTCAGCCTCCCGAACAGGAGAGCGGTTTGACTGTTACTCGGCCACGCTGGCCAGGAAGGCATAGATGTCCTCGCCGCCCTTTTTCAGCTTGAAGGTCATCTTGGACTTGGCTTTGGGGTCGTCCAGATAGGTCTGCAGGAATTTCTTGGGGTCGGTGGTGTATTCGACAAAGGTCGCTTCGTCCCAGACCAGCCCGGCCTCACCTGCGGCGACGATGCTGGGGCCATATTTGTAGCCTTCCTCGGTGCCTGCGGTACGGCCGATAATGCCATAAAGGTTGGGGCCGGTTTTGCCGCCCTTCACGATGACTTCATCCGACGCTGAGACAATCGTGTGGCAGGCTTTGCACTTGTTGAAAGCTTTCTTGCCTGCTTCTGCGTCACCCTCTGCCAATGCCGGGGTGGCCAGCATGAGGGCGGCGATGGCAGCGTGAATCGAGTATTTCATAATTTCACTCCGTTTGCGTAGCTACCCCACAGGTGAGCGGGTGCGGTAACTAATGTCAATCGGATAGAATGCCGCGCCGCCCTCGCGCGGCGTTTATGGCGGCGCACCGCTTTCATTGCCTTGACGAATGTCAATCCAGCAGGGCAACAGATCGCCTTGAGCGGGCCGCGCAAGAAACACGGCGCGCGCGATGGCGCGACTGAGGCAGAGCGCGGCTGCGTGGCCGATCAGCCCGAGCTCGGTATCGGGGTTTTGCGGTGCGCGCGCACCTGTTGAGACGCCGAATACAAGATCGCCGTCACCGGGGCTGTGCGCGGGCATCACGGCGCGTCCGATCCCGTCATGCGCGGCGACGGCCATCCGCTGACACTGCGCCTTGCTCAACGCGGCATCCGTTGCGACGATGGCGATGGTGGTATTGGCGCGTGCGGCGCCTTTTGCGGGGGTCAGCGTTGATTTGCGGCTGCTCAGGTCCAAACCCAGCCCGGCGCGCGGGTCCGGGCCAACACCGCCGAACTCATCGTTCAACTCGAAATGCGCGGCCCAGAAATGGTGGTCTCCGGGCGTGGTGACGCTGCCCAGCGGATTGGCGGCGACAAGCGCCGCAACCGTTGCGCCCGAGGGCAGGATCAGCGAGGCCGAGCCCAGCCCTCCCTTGAGATTGGCGCTCAATGCGCCGGTTCCGGCACCGGTGCTGCCAAGGTTGAACGCGGTCCCCGCCGCAAGGAACGCGGCCTGCCCCAGCGCCGCATAGGGGTTCTGTTGCCAGCCCTTGTCGCCACCATTGAGCAGGTCGAACAGGATCGCGCCGGGCACGATCGGCACTACCGCATCGCCAACCCGAAACCCGCGACCGGAGGCGCGGAGCGCCTCGGTCACACCCGAACAGGCATCCAGCCCAAAGGCCGAACCGCCCGACAACACCAGCGCATCGACCTGCGAGACAGTCTTGTCGGCGGCCAGCAGGTCGGTCTCGCGCGTGCCCGGCGCGCCGCCCATCACATGGACAGAGGCGGTGAAGGGCGTATCCGCAGTCAGCACCGTGACGCCGGATTTCAGGGCGTCGTCCTGAGCGTTGCCAACGCGCAGACCGGGGATATCGGTGATCAGGTTACTGGGTCCGGGGGTCATGGATGGTTGCTTTGTTGCTGCGGGAAAGCGCGCTGGCGCGCGCTGCCTCCGGCGGAGGTATTTTTTGAACAGAAGAATGGGGGGTCAGATGCAGCGGCCACCATCCACCTCAAGCGCTGTTCCGGTGATCATGCTGGCCTCGTCCGAGCACAGGAAACAGGCCGCATTGCCCATATCCTGCGGGGTCGAAAAGCGGCCGATCGGAATCGTCGACAGGAATTTCGCACGCATTTCCGGGGTGTCCTCGCCCATGAAGGATTTCAACAGAGGCGTTTCGCCCGCCACCGGGCAGAGCGCATTGACCCGCAGACCAGCAGGGGCAAGCTCCACTGCCATCGTCTTGGTGGCGGTGATCATCCAGCCCTTGGAGGCGTTGTACCAGTTCAGCCCGGGGCGCGGCGACAGCCCGGCGGTCGAGGCTATGTTCAGGATCGTCCCGGCGCCCCGCGCCTTCATCTGCGGCACCAGTGCCCGCGCTGTCAGATAGACCGATTTCATGTTCACGGCAAAGACGCGGTCGAAATCTTCCTCACTGACCTCATCCAGCGGGGCGGGCAGGTGGGTGATGCCGGCATTGTTGACCAGAATGTCGATCTGGCCGAAGGCGGTTTCCGCCATGCGGGCCATCTCTGCGACCGACGCCGCGTCAGAGATGTCGGTCTCGCACACCGTGCCCGCGATCTCATCCGCGAGCTGCTGGGCAGCCGCCCGGTTGAGGTCGGCGATCATCACATGCGCGCCTTCATTTGCGAACTTGCGCGCGATGCCCGCGCCGAACCCTGACGCACCGCCGGTGACGATGGCAGATTTGCCCTCCAGTCGCATGGTCGCAATTCCTCCCCTATGTGCAATGCCCGAACCCTAGCAGCGCGCGGACCGGATGCCAGCCCAAAGCGTCTTAGTCGTCGCTGATCCGGCCGCGTAGCGCCTTGACCGCGCCGCGCGCCTTTTTGCCCTCCAGCCTGCGCCGCACCGATCCGTAGGTGGGTTTGGTGGGCACCCGGCGCTTTGGCTTGATCAGCGCGCGCGTCACCAGCTCGGCCAGCCGGTCGCGCGCGATCTCGCGGTTGCGCGCCTGCGAGCGGGTCTCGTCGCATTGGATGACGATGGCGCCGTCCTTGGTCCATTTCCGGCCCGCCAGCCGTTTCAGCCGTGCCTTGACCGGGTCGGGCAGCGACGGCGAGCGCGCCGCCTCGAACCGCAATTCAACGGCGGTGGCCACCTTGTTTACATTCTGCCCGCCCGGTCCCGAGGCCCGCATGAAGCTTTCCGTAAGCTCCCAGTCGTGAATGGTGATGGTGTCGCCGATCCTGAGCATGGGCGGACCTTACCGGGGTGGGGCGGAAACAAAAAGGCCGCCCCGATGGGACGGCCTGATTGTCGTGTCGTTAATGCGATCAAGCGTGCTGGGCAGGTGCTGTCAGGCGCGCCACGATCAGACGGAACGGCACAAGGGCCAGCAGTGCCAGCGCCAGCTTGACCAGCCAGTCGGCAAATCCCAGCGTCACCCAGAGCGGCGCTTCGGGGCCGGTCAGCAGGAAGGGGACCGGCTCCCACGCCCAAGAGATTGCGGCATCGGCATTTGCGCCGAAGACCGTGACTGAGGCCGAGAAGGCGATGGTGAAGAACAAGGCGGTGTCCAGCGCCGAGCCAACCAGTGTCGAGACCAGCGGTGCGCGCCACCAGCGGCCCCCGCGCAGGCGATCGAACAGCGCCACATCGGTGAGCTGCGCGATCAAGAAGGCGGTGCCCGAGGCGATGGCGACCCGCAGCGGAACGGCGGGGCCGAACTCCAGCATGATCTGGCTGCCGATCAGCGAGCAGAGGATACCGGTGACGAAACCGGCGAACACCACGCGACGCGCGGCCTGCACGCCGTAGACGCGGTTCATGATGTCAGTGACGATGAAGGCGCAGGGGTAGGTGAAGGCGCCCCAGGTCAGCAGACCGTCGAGGATCAGGAACTGAACCAGAATGTTCGATGCCACCACAATGGCGGCCATGGCAAGAATGCCGGGAAGGTAGGTGCGTGTCATATCTTGGTGCCCGTTTTGACAAGGTAGCGGCGACTTGGCCCGATTCATTTCAGGCAGGCCGCGCTGATAGCCGCTGTTTGCGGCTTTGGCAAGTCATTCGGGCAGGGTGTATTCCACGATCTCGGTGCGCAGGAAGAACACGAAATTGTCGTCCGAGATCATCGTCGCGCGCAGCTTGCCTTTGGCATCCCGCCAGATCGACACCCCTTCGAGGTTTTCATGGGTGCCTGCGCGCGTGTCCAGAATCGTCTCTTCCTGAGTGGCGGCGGTATCGCTAACCGTCCAGCGCCGCAGGCGGCTGCGAAATCCCAGCGCACCGGTTGCGCGTTCCAGAACGTACAGCCTGCCATCGGGTCCGAAATCGGCCCCCACCGGCAGGTAGTCGCCGCGCGGCGGCAGCTTGAACGGGGTCGACCAGCGTTTGCCGTCCCAGCGATAGACCGGGATGGTGCCATCAACAGCGCGGCTGCTTTCAGGCATCGTATAAAGCCGCCCTTGATCGTCGATCGCCAGCGGTTCGAACGAGCCGTTGCCGGCGAGGTGTTTGAAGGCATTGGGGCGGGGCAGAACCTCTGACCGGCTTTCGGGATCGGCATAGCGCGCCAGTCGATGGACGCCTTCGAAGGAAATATAGTGGCCACCGTCGGGTGCCACGGCCAGACCTTCGGAATCTCCGGCGCGCCCGAGCAAGGGCTTGTTCTTGCTGGAGCGGACCCAGTTGGCGGATGTGACCTCGGCGCCCGAGACGCGGCCGTCTTCGCGCCGCAGCTTGGCGCTCACCAGGATCGAGCGGTCGCTGAGCGCCAGCATGGACATGCCGTCATCGGACATCTCGATGCCCGAAAACCCACCGAACCACGGTGCCTTTGCGATCCAGCGATAGCTGCCTGCCGGTTCTGCGCCGGGCGTGTCCACCGCTTGCGCCCCCCCCGACAGGAAAAGCAGGCAGCCTACTGCGATTGCAGAACGGCGGCGCATTGCTGGGGCAGATCGGACAGCGTGTATTCCCGGCGCTTCTTGGGCGCAGGTGCGTTGGGATCACGCGGTTGGGGTGGCGGCGGGTTCAGGATGTTGTTGACCCATTGCTGCGCCTCGGCGCAGCCGTCACCCTTGGGGGGCGGGTCCTGATTGACGCAGCCGCGCACGCCTTTGGGGCAGGCCAGCCGGACATGGAAATGATAATGGTGTCCCCACCAGGGCCGGATTTTGCGCAGCCATTTGCGGTTACCCTTAGCATTCTTGCACATCTCGACCTTGGCACCGGGAAATACGAAAATCCGCGCCACGCGCTTGTCCTTGGCCGCCGCTTTCATGATCTCATGATGCTGGCGGGTCCAGTTGGAATTGACAAAGGCCCCCTCGGACCGGCGCATCGAGATTGACGAGATATTCTCGCGGTTGCGGCGCGAGAGGTTCAGCTTGTTGGCGGGCCGCATCCAGATGTCGATATCCAGACCGATCTGATGACTGCGGTGGCCGCTCAGCATCGGGCCGCCGCGCGGCTGGCTGATATCGCCGATATAAAGCCCGTCCCAGCCCGGCTGCTTGGCGGCAAAGCGGCTCAGGTCCTGAATATAGTCGATGGTCTCGGGGTGGCCCCAGTTGCGGTTGCGCGACAGGCGCATCGCCTGCCAGGTCGGACCCGTCTCGGGCAGTTGTACCGAGCCTGCGGCGCAGCCTCGGGAATAGCTGCCATAGGCGGCGGATTTCTGCCGCGAGCCCTGGTCTTTTGCCCCGAACAGCTCTTTGGCCAGCGGGGCGGCGTCGGTTGTGGTGGCCATGCCACCCAAGGCGATAATCGTCACAAGTACCCGTAAAATCATCAGGTCTGATCCCCTTCCGGCCTTACCCAGCGTAGCAATATGAGACCCAGAATAAACAACCCGATCACCGGGGAAACCCCCAATCTTGCATCCCCGAAAAAGGTGGTGGCCGCGGCAATCAGCATCGGCGCCAGAAAGGCGGTGGCGCGCCCCGACAACCCATAAAGACCGAAGCTTTCGGTCGGGTGCTCGGGGGCGGTGTGGCGCACCATCAGCGACCGGCTGGCCGATTGCAGGATGCCGCCCATGCCGCCGATCAGGATACCGCAGCTGAAAAACACGATATCCGGCAGAGGCGAGCCCGCTGGCAGCGTGATGCCAAAGACCTGTGTGCGATCCATGCCGACGATCACGGTGCAGACCAGGATCAGGATGCAGATCGCCATCACGATCACCGGTTTCGGCCCCAGCCGCCGGTCCAGCTTGCCGCCGAAATAGACAAAGATCGCCGAGGCCAGAACGCTGACGATGCCAAAGATGCCGATCTTGATCAGGTCCCACTCCAGCACCAGCCGCGCATAGATGCCGCCAAAGCTGTAGAGCCCGTTCAGCGCGTCGCGATACAGCATCGAAGAGGCCAGATAAGACGACAGGCTGAATCGGTGCCTCAACCCCAATACCGACTGTTTAAGCTGGCGCAACGCGCCCAACAGCGAGCCTTTCTTGCCGGTGCGCTTCCCGTCCCGCATCCACAGGAAATAGGGGATCATGAAGACGATGTACCAAACGGCGGTCATCGGCCCGACAAAGCGGGTCCCCTCCATCTGCGCGGCATTGAGGCCAAAGGCCGGGGCAAGCCCGATCAGCGTTTTACCATTGGGCTGTTCGACAAAAAGCAGCAGCATGATGGCGAGCGAGATCAGCCCGCCGAAATAACCGAAGGCAAAGCCGCTGCCCGAGATTTCGCCCACATCTTCCTTGCTGGAGATATCGGGCAATTGCGAGTTGATGAAGATCAGCGCGTATTCGGCACCAATAAAGCCGAACCCGAAGGCCACCAGCATCAGCCACATGTTCGACCCGTCCGGCAGCGCAAACCAGAGCGCCGCAGAGCCCAGCACATACATCGCCGAAAAGGCGAAGATCCACGGTATCCGGCGGCCGGTGATATCGGCGAAGCTGCCCATCAGGGGCGCGCTGAAGGCAATGATCATCCCGGTGATGGTCAGGCAATTGGCCCAGACAACCTGCGCCCGCGCCGCCGCTGCCTGCTCTGACAGGCCGGTGGTGGAGAAATACTCGGCGGCAACCCCGGCGAAATAGGGGCCGAAGATGAAGGTGACCAGAAGCGATTGATAGGGCTGGCTGGCCCAGTCGAAAAACCACCAGCCCCAGACGCGTTTACGCGCGGAAATCTCTGCCATGCCCGTCCTCAAAATTCTTTGCGACGATAAAACGGGCTGCGCCGGGTTTAGACAAGCTTTTCCTTTGCGGGGCTTTCAATCTTGTCCTGCATCGGCGGCCAGGGTCGTTTGGCATCCGCCGCGCACCAGTCGGCCAGCCATTCGGGCATCGGCGGTGAGATCGCGTTTTCATAGCCCATCTCGCGCAGCACCTCCGACGGTGGCACGATCCCGCTCTCGTTGGTGACCGCCGCGCGGAACATCACGTGGCTGGCACATTCGCCATTCTTTTTCCACATCGACTGTTCCAGATATGTGAACTTGTCGTCCCAGCAAATCGTACGCGAGCGCGCCTCGAACTTTTCGAAGCCACGGATGCGGCGGCGGAACCGCACGGTCGACCCGGCCATGGTCATGGCCCAGCGCCGGGCCAGGATCGCCTTGCCCAGCCCGGTGCGCTGCGCCAGCATGGTGCGCCCCAGATCATAGAGCGTCATGGCGCGGCCATTGTTCAGCTCCAGCCAGATATCCAGATCCCAGGGCCAGCAGATATGGGTCGAGATATGGGTCTCGGTCAGATCAAGCGGCTCCATTCGGTTGGCGATAAGCATGTCCTTGACCAGTCGGACGATCGGAAACATGGGGCTCTCCTAAGCGGTTTGCCCGCACAGACGCAAAAAGTGACGCGCGCGTCAACCACGACGACGCGGCATCCTTGCGCTTTTGCATATCAGCGACTACCTGTCGGGCAGAACAAAAGGAGAGACCTGACGATGATGGCAATCTACGGACCGCTGCAGCTGATCCTCAGCGTGGTTTATTTCTTCATCATCGTGCATGTGATCATGAGCTGGCTGATCAACTTCAACGTTCTCAACGTGCATCAGCAGCTTGTCGGCCAGATCTGGTACGGGCTGAACCGCCTGCTGGAGCCGATCTATCGCCCGATCCGCAGCATCCTGCCCGATACCGGTGGTCTGGACCTGGCACCGCTGGTGGCCTTCATCGTGGTGATCTCGCTACAGAACTACATCCTGCCGACGCTGTTTGGCTTCATGTAGGGGCCACGCCCTCTTGTTCACCGATTCTTAGTGTGGGACACTGTTTGTCAAGAGCAGACAGACAACATTGAGAACAGGATCACCTGCCCATGCTGGACGCAGAGCCGCTTTTGCGGGACGTCTTTGGATTTGACGCCTTCCGCCCCGGGCAGGAAGAGATCGTCGATGCGGTGACCTCTGGCGAAAACGTGCTGGCCATCATGCCCACCGGCGGGGGCAAATCGCTGTGTTTCCAACTGCCAGCGCTGATGCGCGACGGGGTCACCGTGGTGATCTCGCCGCTGATTGCGCTGATGCGCGATCAGGTCCGCGCCCTGCAAGAGGCGGGCGTGTCGGCGGGCGCGCTGACCTCGGGCAACACACCGGAAGAGAACGATCAGGTCCATGCCGCGCTTGAGGCCGGGCAGCTCAAGCTGCTCTATATCGCGCCCGAACGTCTGGCGGCGGGCTCGGCCATGGGGCTCTTGCGCCGCATCGGCGTCAGCCTGATCGCCGTGGACGAGGCCCATTGCGTCAGCCAGTGGGGTCATGATTTCCGCCCCGATTACCTTCGCATCGGCGAATTGCGCCACGCGCTGGGCGTGCCTTTGGCCGCCTTCACCGCCACGGCGGACGCCGAAACCCGAGATGAGATCGTCACCAAACTGTTCGAGGACCAGCCGCCGCGCATCTTTCTGCACGGGTTCGATCGGCCCAATCTGCATCTGGCTTTTGCCGCCAAGGACAGCCCGCGCCGCCAGATCCTCGATTTCGCCGAGGCCCGGCGCGGCCAGTCCGGCATCGTCTATTGCGGCACCCGCAACAAGACCGAGGCGCTGGCCGCCGCGCTGCGCGAACAGGGTCACAACGCCTGCCATTATCACGGCGGGATGGAGGCCGGTGACCGGCGCCATGTCGAAACCCGCTTTGCCCGCGAGGATGGGCTGATCGTGGTGGCGACGGTGGCCTTTGGCATGGGCATCGACAAGCCCGACATCCGTTGGGTCGCCCACGCCGACCTGCCGAAATCCATCGAGGCCTATTATCAGGAAATCGGCCGTGCCGGGCGCGATGGCGCCCCGGCTGAAACGCTGACCCTGTTCGGGCCGGATGACATTCGTCTGCGGCGCTCGCAGATCGACGAGGGGCTGGCCCCGCCGGAACGGCGCGCGGCGGATCATGGGCGGTTGAACCATCTGCTTGGGCTGGCCGAAGCGCTGGAGTGCCGCCGCAAATCCCTGCTGGGCTACTTCGGGGAAGAGGCTGAAAACTGCGGCAAATGCGATCTCTGCGACCGGCCTGCCAAGATCATGGACGGCACCGAACAGGTGCGCATGGCGCTCTCGGCAATCCTGAGGACCGAGGAATGGTTCGGCGCCGGGCATCTGATCGACATTCTGGTGGGCAATGAGACCGACCGGGTGCGCGAACGGCGGCACGATCAGTTGCAGACCTTTGGCGTCGGGCGCGGGCAGAGCAAACAGCACTGGCAGGCGATCTTTCGCCAGATGATGGGCCATGATCTGATCCGCCCCGACCCCGAACGCCACGGTGCCCTGCGCATGACCCAAGGTGCGTTGCCGATCCTGAAAGGCCAGGCCAGCATCCGCCTGCGCCAGGACACGATCAAGGCGGCGGGACGGCGTCCGGCGGTCAAGGCGATGGTCTCGGACGAGGACGCGCCGCTGCTTTCCGCGCTCAAGGCCAAGCGGCGGGGGCTTGCCGAGGCCTCCAAAGTGCCGGCTTATGTGATTTTCCCTGACCGCACCCTGATCGAGATGGCCGAGAAACGCCCCGCCACACTGGACGAGATGGCGCGCATCAGCGGCGTTGGGGCCAAGAAACTGGACCGGTATGGCGCAACGTTCCTGCAGGTGATCACCGGGGCGGAAGACAGTCACCATCCGCAGCAACGCAAGCTTGCAGGATCGGGCAAGGCGGCGCTGTTCGATCAACTGCTTGAGGCCCAGACCGAACTCGCGCGCGGTGCCGATGGCACGCACAAACCGCTCAGTTGTTCGGCGGCGCAGCTGGCCAAGGTCGCTCAGCTGCAGGCGGGCGACCAGAATGGGCTGGAGCGGGTCTTGGGCGAAAGCCGGGCTGAACGTTTTGGCCCGGCGTTTCTGGACGTGCTGCGCGCGGCGGGCTAGGTCTGGACGGGAACAGGGAGGGGCGACATGCTTGTAGTGATTTCTCCGGCCAAGCGGCTGGACTGGGCAGAGCGCAACGTCGCGCCGACGCAACCCGATTTTCAGGACGACGCCATCCGGCTGGCAAAGACGGCGCGCAACCTGACACTGGGTGATCTGCGCAAATTGATGGGGTTGAGCGATGATCTGGCCCGGCTCAACCGCGACCGGTTCCGCGCCTTTGCCGATGCGCCTGCGCCGGATGCTGTGCGCCCCGCCGCGCTGGCCTTTGCGGGCGATACCTATCAGGGGCTGGAAGCCACAACGCTCGACGCGGACGAGATGCGCTGGGCGCAGGATCATCTGCGCATTCTGTCGGGGCTTTATGGCGTGCTGAGGCCCTTGGACGCGATCCAGCCCTATCGGTTGGAAATGGGCAGCAGGCTGAAAACCCGGCGCGGCAAATCGCTTTATGATTACTGGCGCGATCAGCTCAGCAAGGCGCTCAACGCGCAGGCTGCCGAGACCGGGGCAGATGTGCTGATAAACTGCGCCAGCCAGGAATATTTTGGTGCCGTCGCGCCTGCCGCGCTGAAACTGCGGGTGATCACGCCGGTGTTCATGGAAGACAAGGCCGGCGCCCCCAAGATCGTCAGTTTCTTTGCAAAGAAAGCGCGCGGTGCCATGGCGCGGTATATTATCCGCAACCGTCTCACCGACCCGGCGGGGCTGCTGGACTTCGACACCGGCGGCTACCAATACCAGCCCGAGATGTCTGGCCCCGACCGGCCCGTCTTTCTGCGGCCCTATGCGGTCGCGGCGGAAACCTCAGCCGCGCAGACGCTCGACGCCTGAGAAACTGTGACGAAGGTATCGACTCAATGTGGCGCGATGGCCGGAAAACCTTGACCGGTGGCGCGCCGCAACTCATCAACGGCGCGGGCCAGCGCCGGTCCGACACTGTCGTGAATTCTGTCATCGCTCAGCGCATCCGAAGTCGCGCCGCTGAAGAACGCAACCGGCGCGCCGAATTCTGACGGGCGGTAAGGGGTCGCCAGCGCATTGATGGATTGCGCAAAACGCTCCGGTCCGCTGACAAAGGCATAGCCCTTGGCCAGCAACTGCTCACGTGCCTGTTCGGTCAGCCGTGTCAGCGCCTGCCCCTGATCCTCGGGCAAGAGCGCGGCCAGCTTGGCCGTCTCTTCATCGGTCAATGCGCCGACATAGGCCGCCCCCGAGGAAGAAGACAGCATCGGCATGCGATACCCCACATCCAGCCAGATCGAGGGCGAACCCGCTGGCCGCCAGGTCTTGACCATCAGCATCTTGCCGTCATCCTGAATCGAAACTCCGATCAGCGTGGCGGTTTCGTCCGCAAGCCGTTGCATGATCGACGTGGCAATCTCGACAAACGAAAAGGAGGCCGCCGCGATATTGCCAAGCGCCAGCGCGGCGGGACCAAGCCGGTATTTGTCGTGATGACGGCCATGGGTCAGATAGCCCAGAGCGCAAAGCGTGAAGGTCAGCCGCGAGACGGTTGACCGGGGAATGCCGGTGCGCTCGGACAGGTCCAGATTGCCCAACCCGTTATCGGTGGGACGAAAAGCCCGCAAGATGCTCAACCCGCGCGCCAATGTGTTGGCATAGCGTTTGTCACTATCCGGCATTGGCATTCTCCCCGGTTGTTTCAGACCCACCGCTGAACGCGATGAAGCGGTCCAGATGGTGGTCCACATCGCCAAAGATGTGATCGATCATCACAAGGCGACGGGCGTAATGGGACAGGGCGTATTCGTCGGTCATGCCGATTCCGCCATGCATCTGGATGCACTCCTCGGCCACCAGCGCACCGACCCGACCGATCAGGTTCTTGGTCGCGCTCACATGGCACTCGCGGGTGAGGCGGTCGGCCTCCAGATGACCGGCCAGATTGATCACCGCCGAGCGCGCCTGTTCAATCTCGATCAGCATGCCGGCCAGCCTATGCTGCAATGCCTGAAAGCTGCCGATCGGCACGCCGAACTGCTTGCGCTCTTGCAGATACGCCACCGTCAGGGCCTTGGCCACCTCCATCGCTCCAAGCGCCTCGGCGCAAAGCGCCAGGGTCGCGCGGGCATGGGCTGCCTCCAGCGCCGCATGGGCCTGGCCGGGTTGCCCCAGTCGCTGGCTCTGATCGACGGTGACGGCATCCAGCGTGATGCGGGCCGAGGATGTGCCGTCGACATTGAGATGACCGGTGCAACTCACGCCCGCAGTCGTGGAGGGGACCAGAAACAGCGAAATTCCATGCTCGTCGGTTGGTCCGCCCTCTTCACGGGCCGAGACCAGCAGCATGTCGGCCTGCGCGCCGTTGAGGACATGCACCTTGGCGCCGTTCAGCACAAATTGCCCATTGGCAGCGCTTGCGCGCGTGGTCACGTGGCCCAGATCATAGCGCGATTGCGGTTCGGAATGGGCAAGCGCGAGGATGGTTTCTCCGGCAATGGTCTGTTGTAGCAGCGCGCTATGGCCGTCCGCATCCAGAGCGGCCAGCAGACCACCCGCCAGAACCGCCGACCCCAGAACCGGTTCGATCACACCGGCGCGGCCCAGTTCCTGAAACACGACCATCATATCTGTGCCGGTGCCACCATAGCCGCCCTGTTCCGGGGCAAAGACTGCGCCGAGAATGCCCAGCTCGGCCAGGTCCGAGAACAGGCCCGTGTCGTAGGACTGCCCCGAGGCCAGCACAGTGCGCCGGGCCTCATGGCTGTAGCGATCGTTCAGAAACCGTCGCAGCATGTCCCGCAGCATCACCTGATCTTCATTCAGTTCGAAATCCATCTGCCTACCTCGTCAAAGCCCAAGCGCGGATTTGGCGATGATCGTGCGTTGGACCTCATTCGAGCCACCAAAAATCGACAATTTGCGCATGTTGAAATATCCCGGCGCGGCGGCGGGCGCGTGGTCCGGCCCCAGCGGGTCGGCATTGTCGCCGCCATCCAGAAAATCGGGCAGGTAGGGCATCGCGTCCGGCCCCACCGCGCGACGCAGCAGCGCGCTCAATTCCTGCCGCAGCAACGTGCCCTTGACCTTGAGCATCGAACTTTCGACCCCCGGTGCCTGACCTTTGGCAGCAGCGCTTATCATCCGCAGATTGGTGGTGCGCATCGCCATCAGATCAATCTCGACCTGCGCCATGCGGGCGGCGAAATGCGGGTTCTGATCCAGCGGCCTGCCGCCTGCCATCGTCTGCGCGGCCACCTGTTTCAGCGTAACAAGCGCAGCGTCGGAAAACCCCACACCCGCGATGTTGGTGCGCTCATGGGTCAGCAGGTATTTTGCATAGGTCCAGCCCTTGTTTTCTTCCCCCACGAGGTTTTCGGCAGGCACACGGACATTGTCGAAAAACACCTCGTTCACTTCCGCCTCGCCGTCGATCAGCACGATGGGGCGGACGGTGACACCGGGGGTGTTCATGTCGATCAGCAGAAAGGAAATCCCCTCCTGTTTCTTGGCATCGGGGTCGGTGCGCACCAGACAGAAGATCCAGTTGGCATACTGACCCAGCGTGGTCCAGGTCTTTTGCCCGTTGACCACGTAATGGTCGCCCTCGCGCACCGCGCGGGTTCTGAGCGATGCCAGATCGGATCCGGCACCGGGTTCGGAGTAGCCCTGACACCACCAGTGTTCACCGCTCAGGATCGGCGGCAGAAAGCGTTGCCGCTGTTCCTCGGTGCCGAATTTGAACAGAACGGGCGCAAGCATCTTCAGCCCAAAGGGCACGATGCGCGGCGCGTGGGCGCGGCAGGCTTCTTCTTCAAAGATCTGGCGCTGCACCGCATCCCACTCCGCACCGCCATATTGGCGGGGCCAGCTCATCGCCAGCCAACCGCGCGCGTTCAGCATCGCGTGCCAGTCCTGCATCTCGACCTTGGTCAGCCGCTTGCCCAGCCGTACCTTTTCGCGGACGCGCTCAGACAGGTTCTCGGCGAGAAACCCGCGCAGTTCAGCGCGAAATGCGTCCTGCTCCGGTGTGTATGACAGGTCCATCAGAAAATCTCGAACAGGCCAGCGGCTCCCTGACCGCCCCCGATGCACATGGTCACCACGCCCAGCTTCGCGCCCCGGCGCTTGCCTTCCAGCATCAAATGCCCGGTCATGCGCGCGCCGGTCATGCCAAACGGGTGCCCGATCGAGATCGAGCCGCCATTGACGTTGCAGATCGCGGGGTCAATCCCCAGCCGGTCGCGGCAATAAAGCGCCTGGCTGGCGAAGGCTTCGTTCAATTCCCACAGGTCGATATCCTGCACGCTCAACCCGTGACGTTCCAGCAGGCGGGGTACCGCAAAGACCGGCCCGATGCCCATCTCGTCGGGCTCACACCCGGCAACGGCAAAGCCCTTGAAGGCCCCCAGCGGTGTGACGCCCTCGCGCGCGGCCACGTCTTCGTCCATGAGAACCAGCGCGGCAGCTCCGTCGGAAAGCTGCGAGGCGTTGCCTGCTGTGATGAACTGCCCCTCGCCGCGCACCGGAGGCAGGCCTGAAAGCCCCTCGAGCGTGGTGTTGGGCCGGTTGCAGTCATCCATGGCAAACGTCACCTCCTTGCGGGTGACCTCGCCGGTTTCGCGATCCTTGAAGGCCTGCGTCACCGTGATCGGCACGATTTCGTCATCCAGCTTTCCGGCGGCCTGTGCGGCGGCGGTGCGCTGCTGGCTTTGCAGTGCCAACTCATCCTGCGCCTCGCGGCTGACATCATAGCGCGCGGCGACGATATCGGCGGTTTCGATCATGCTCAGGTAGATGTCGGGCTTGTGTTCGGTGATCCACGGTTCCTGCGCTTGCGGCGGGCGCGAAGGGGGCATCTGGCTGATGCTTTCGACCCCGCCCGCGATGGCGGCGGGCGCCTTTTCCATCGTGATCGCGTGGGCCGCCATTGCAACCGCCTGCAGCCCGGACGAGCAGAACCGGTTCACTGTCGCCGCCGCCACCGAGACTGGCAGCCCGGCCCGGATCACCGCTTGCCGCGCGATATTGCCGCCGGTTATGCCTTCGGGATAGCCGCAGCCGACAAAGGCGTCTTCCAGCAGGCCTGTATCGATACCGGCCCGGGCTACCGCATGTTCGATGGCATGGCCCGCCATCGTCGCCCCGTGGGTCTCGTTGAACGCTCCGCGATAGGATTTGGCCAGCCCGGTGCGGGCGGTCGAGGCTATGACGGCTTGTTTCATGGCAGGGATCCTTATGTGTTCAGGCTGGAGAATGTCTTGCCGTCAGCCACCAGGCGCTGCAACAGCGGCGCGGGCTGCCAGAGGAAATCGTCCTCGGCGGCAAGGGTTGTGATGTCGCGCAGGATCTTATCGAGCCCGACCCGGTCGGCATAATACATCGGGCCACCGCGCCAACGCGGGAAGCCATAGCCGTTCAGCAAGGTGACATCGACATCAAGCGGGCGCCGGGCGATACCGTCTTCGACCACCCGCGCGGCCTCGTTCACCATGGCCGCCATGTAGCGGTCGACGATCTCCTGCGCCGAAAGCGGGCGGGTCTTGACGCCTTTCGCTGTGCGTTCCGCCGCGATGATCGCGTCAACTTCGGGATCAGGTGTGGGACGGCCCTCGGCATAGAGGTAATAACCCCTTCCGGTCTTGCGGCCAAAGCGGCCCATTTCGCACAGGCGATCCGCAAACTCGGCATAGGCCTCGCACGGGTCGCGGGTGGGGGCCAGGCGCTTGCGGGTGGCCCAGCCGATGTCCAGCCCGGCCAGATCGCTCACCGCGTATGGTCCCATCGCCAGCCCGAACGCGACCAGCGCGCGGTCGACGTCATAGGGGCTGGCCCCGGCGATCACCGCACCGTCCAGAGCCTTGCGATACTGCGACAGGATGCGGTTGCCGATGAACCCGTCACAGACGCCCGAACGGACTGCCACTTTGCCTAGCGTCTTTGCCAGCGCAAAGCCGGTGGCGGTCACTTCGGGCGCAGTGTTGTCGGCGACGACGACCTCCAGCAGTTTCATGACATGGGCGGGCGAGAAGAAGTGCAGGCCGATCACGTCCCGGGGCCGCTCTGTCATGGCGGCGATGGCGTTCACATCCAGATACGACGTGTTGGTCGCCAGTATCGCGCCCGGTTTGCAGACCGCATCCAGCTTGCCGAACACCTCTTTCTTCACGTCGAGACTTTCAAATACCGCTTCAACAACCAGGTCACACGGCGCTAAATCGGCGTAATATTTTGTTGTTTTGAAACATTCCGCCTTTATCTGGACATATTTTGCCTCAGACAATTTGCTCCGTTTCACTGCGTTTTTCAACAGGCCGGTCACCGCCGCGTACGCCCGCTCTGCGGCTTCGGAATCGCGTTCGGCAAGGGTGACGGACAGGCCGGACAGCAAGGCGCTGGTCGCAATGCCCGCGCCCATGGTGCCACCACCAACCACGCCGATGGATTGGATGACGCGCGGGGCGATGCCCTTGATTTCGTCCAGTTTGCCGACTTGCCGTTCGGCAAAAAACGCATGGATCATTGCACCGCGTTGATCCGAATTCATCAGGTCGAGAAACAGCGCCCGCTCTTGCGTCAGCCCTTCGGCGAAGGGCAGGTCACACGCGCCCTGCAGCGCGTCCAGGGCTTTTTGTGGCGCGATCTGACCACGCGCAGATTTCGCCAGCCTGGTGCGTGCCGCGTCGAGCGCGCCCGGCTCCGGCGGATTGCAGGGCAGGGCGCTCGTGGGGCGCGGCGCGCGGCTTTCCTCGATCAACACTTTGGCATAATCCAGCCCGGCGCTGCGGGCGTCGTCGCCTTCGGCGATCTTGTCGATCAGCCCCAGGTCCAGCGCCTGCGCCGCGCCGATCTGGCGGCCCGAAGTGATCAAGTCGACCGCGCCCGAGAACGGCACCAGACGCGGCAGGCGCTGCGTGCCGCCCGCGCCGGGCAGCAGGCCCAGCGTCACCTCGGGCAATCCGAACCGGGCCGAGGCCAGCGCCACCCGATAATGGCCGCCCAGCGCCAGTTCCAGCCCGCCGCCCAAGGCTGTCCCGTGCAGGGCGATCACCACCGGTTTTGCGGTGGCCTCGATCCGATTGATCACCTCCGGCAGGGACGGGGGCAGCATGGGTTTGCCGAATTCGCGGATATCAGCGCCCGCGATGAAGGTCCGCCCCGCGCAGCAGATCACGATGGCTTTGACCTGATGGTCGGCAGCGGCTTGCGCCACGGTTTCGAACAATCCGGCGCGCACTGGCTGGGACACTGCATTGACCGGCGGGTTCGAGACTTCGATGACGGCAATGTCGCCGAGACGCTCCATCGTGACTGGGTTGTTCAAGTTCGATCCCTTTCCGGCAATTCTTCGCAGTGCCTGTGGGATAATCCGTTCCGATAAAAATTTCAATATGCGGAATTTCGTGCCTGTATGTGGAATATGCTGCTGACGCTCAGTGGCGACCTTCGCGCAGCCATCCGGCCAGAATGAAGCCCGCCGCCAGGAACAGCACCAGCCACGGTGGCAGCAGCGCGGTCTGGGTCACGTCGCGGGTTTCATAGGCCCCGCGCGGGGTCAGCCCGATCCAGCCCCGCCCCGCAGCGGGTCGCCCCTCGCGCACTGACCGGATTGATGGCAGCCCGTCTTCCAGACGCATCACGCCGCCACGCATGGTCGCAAGGATCGGGTCGAGAACGTCGCCGGTGGCGATGGTCTGTTCGAACTCTCTCGGGGCGGCGGGGCCCAGTCCGATCACCGCATGGCGCTCGCCTTCCTGCAACCGGTAGAGGCCAATTTCAGGGCCGGTATACAGCGCCTCGTAACGGCCGGGCGAGACCTGTTGCAACGTAACGGTCTCGGACTCGCCATTGGGGCGGGTGATGGTCACCGGCCCGACCTCTTCCTCCAGCGTGCGGCGGATGATGCGCATGGTGCGGCCCTGAGCGTCAGCCCAGAGCGCCTCTTCCTCAAGCTCGGGTTCCTTCATCATCCAATGGGCCAGCCGGCGCAGCAGTTCCAGTTGCGGCCCGCCGCCGTCATAGCCCCGGCTCCAGAGCCAGGCGTGATCCGAGGCCAACAGCGCCACCCGGCCTTCACCAACCCGGTCGAGGATAAGAAGCGGGCGCTCATCAATGCCACTCATCACCACGTTGCCGGACCTTGGAAAGACATCGACTTGTCGCAGCCACGCGCCCCAGTCCTCTGGCCCGCCCAGATCGGCAGTGACCGGGTGACGCTGGCCCAGATCGGTCACAACGGGCGTGTAGCGGTCTTCGATCACGCGGGCGGTGGGCTGCGCGGGCAATGTCGGCCCAAGCGGCGAGCGGTAGATGCTGTCGGCAGTGGCGAAATCGGGGCCCGCGGCGACCAGCACCGCGCCGCCATCGGCGACATATTGCGAGACATTGTCCAGATAGATCGCGGGCAAGATTCCGCGCCGCTTGTAGCGGTCGAAGATGATCAGGTCGAAATCGTTGATCTTTTCCAGGAACAACTCGCGCGTGGGGAAGGCGATCAGAGACAGCTCATCCACCGGCACGCCGTCCTGCTTTTCGGGAGGGCGCAGAATGGTGAAATGCACCAGATCGACGGCACTGTCCGACTTCAGCAGGTTGCGCCAGGTGCGCCCGCCCGGGTGCGGCTCGCCCGAGACCAGCAGAACCCGCAACCGGTCGCGTACGCCGTTCATCTGGATCAGCGCGGTGTTGTTGCGGTCGGTCAGTTCGCCCTCGGCAGTGGGCACGGTGAACTGGATCACGTTGCGTCCGCCATGGGTAAGCATCACCGGCAGGTCGATATCCTGTCCTATGGGCACGGTGAACAGGTCCGGCTCGGCCCCGTCCACCGAGATTTGCAGCGGTGCAGACCGCTGGTCCGGTGGTGACGCGCCGCTATCCTCGATCCTCAGCGTCAGGGTCACCGGCTCGTCAATGATGGCGAAGGCGGGCGCATTCTTGACGATCAGGCGGCGATCCCAATCGTCGCTGGTCCCGGACAGCAGCAAATGCATCGGTGCGGGAAGCTGGGGTGCCATATCGACATCATGCACCCGGCCATCCGAGAGCGCGATGATCCCGGCAACCCGCGCGCGCGGCTCTTCGGCCAGAACCTCAGACAATGCGCTCATCAACTGGGTGCCGGCATCGCCCTCGCCATCGCCGACGCGGACACGGCGCAGCTCGGTGTTGTCGCGGGCTTCGATCGCGGTAGCCAGAGCCTCGGCGGCGCCTTCGGTCTGCTGCGCGCGGTCGGCGAGGGTCTGACTGGCGCTGTGATCTTCCAGCAGGATCACGATGTCGCTGAGCGGTGCGCGGTCTTCGATCTGATACGCCGGACCGGCCAGCGCACCCAGCAGGACCAGCGCCGCAAGACCCCGCAACGCCCAGCCCGACAAACCACGCCAAAGCGCCAATAGGATCCCGGCACCGGCAAGAGCGGCCAGAACAGCCAGGGCGGGCCAGGGGATCAGCGGATCAAAGACGATACTTCCGGTCATTGGCCCAACCTGTCCAGTAGCGCAGGCACATGCACCTGATCGGATTTGTAATTGCCGGTCAGCACATGCATCACCAGATTGACGCCAAAGCGATAGGCCAGCTCGCGCTGCCGCTCGCCGGTAAATCCGCGACCGACCGGAAGCAGGGGGCGGCCATTACGGTCAATGGCCCAGGCTGCGGCCCAGTCATTGCCGCCGATGATCACGGGCGTGACCCCGTCATTGAGGTTGCGAAACGGCATGCCCTCGATCTGTTCAGCGTCGGGTGGGGCGGCTTCGACCCAGACATCCGTGCCCTGATGGCGACCCGGAAAATCCTGCAGCAGGTAGAAGGTGCGGGTCAGCACGTGATCGCGTGGCACCGGTTCGAGTGGCGGCACATCCAAAGGCGCCGCCAGTTGCTGCAATTTGCGACCGTTGGGGCTGCCGGTTCCAAACCGCGCGATATCGGCGTCACGCGTGTCAAAGAGGATCATGCCGCCGGATCTGAGATAGGCGTTCAGCTTTGTATAGGCCGCGTCTGAGGGCAGTGGTTGCTCTGGGGAGATTGGCCAGTAGAGGAAGGGAAAGAAGGACAGTTCATCGCGCTCGAGGTCGATGCCGACCGGCTCGACCGGTTCCACCGATGTGCGATAGCCGAGGACCTCGCTGAGGCCCCGCAGCCCCGCCTGCGCCACATCATCGACGGTGCGGTCGCCGGTCAGCACATGGGCCAGAACCAATTCTGCAGTGGCGGACAGCGCGAATCCGGGATCATCCGCGTCTTGTGCCTGCGCCTCTTGTGTGATCAGGGACACCAGCAAAAGCGGTGCCAGCGCGGCCATCCGCAAGCGCCCCGAAAGCGCCAGCGAGGCGATCACGTCGAGCAGCAACAGCAGAACCGCAAGACTCAGCAGCGGGCCACCCAGCGGTGTCTCGCGTTCGACCGACAGACCCTCGACCGGGATATCGGTGGGCCAGATCGCAGGGATCAGATCGGCATCGGCAGTCAGCACATTGCGCGCCAGCCGCCTGTCTTCGCTGGCATAGATACCGGGGCGCAGGTCGGGGCCAAGCGGGTCTTCGACCAGCGCGGCCCCTTCGACGCCCGGCAGGTTGCCCGCATCCTTGAACGCGCCGAACCCGTCCAATACCTGAACCGGGGTCCATGTGGTGCCCGCCAGATCCTCGGCCTCGGGCGGTTTGGCCGAGGATGAGACCGCGAGCCGTTCCAGCATCTCAACAAACAGCCCCGACAGCGGCAGGCTCGACCATTCGGCGTTGGCGGTGACGTGGAACAGCACGATCTGGCCCTGACCCAGCGGTTTGCGGGTGACCAGCGGAGTGCCGTCGCTGAGCGCGGCGATCACCCGGTCGGCCAGTGTCGGGTCGGGTTGCGCCATCACCTGTGCCGTGACCCGGACATCGTCAGGCACCGGCAGGCCGAAAAAGGGCGAGGTGTCGGGGAAAGGGGCCAGCGCCTTGGGCTCTCCCCAACTCATCGCGCCGCCCACGGACCGTCCGCCCGAGCGCAAGCGCACCGGCATCAGCGGGTGTTCGTCATTGCGGCTGACCTCGCTCGCGGCAAGGCGCGGCCCGGCAAAGCGCAGCAGCAGCCCACCCTCTTCGACCCATTCGGTCAGCGCGGTTTCCTCAGCGCCCGACAACGTGGCCACATCGGCCAGCACGATGACATCGGGTTTGGCGGGCAGGATATCGGTGAGCGCGCCGTTCAGCAGTTCGGCGGTGGGCTGCAGCGCCTGTTCCAGATAGTGCAGCGGCGACAGCAGCTCCAGCCCTTCGCGGTCCTCGCGCCCGGCAATCAGCGCCACTTCGCGGCGGCGCAGGCTGTCATCGGCCAAAGTCACCGCACCGGCAGAGCGTTGCCCCTGCAATTCGAACCGGGTGATCCGCGCGCGCAGTTCCGAGGGCAGCGACAGGGCGGTTTCGGCATGGGTTTCACCACCCGCAAAACCTGCGGTGGCCGAGGCCAGAACCCGCGCCGTGCCACCCGGATCGCGGCCATGGGCCAGAATAGTGCCATCTTGCGGCAAGTCCGACGGACTGCGAATGGCGCGCAGTTGAATGGCGCCATCCTCGAAAAACGAGGGCAGCATGCCCAGAACTGGTTTCTCGGTCTGGTAGACGCTGACCGGACCGGCGCTGCCGAGCGCGGCCAGAATGCGGTCGCGACCGGCATAGTCCAGCCCGTCGCTGAACCAGCGGGTTTCAAAGCTTTCGTCTATCGCGGCGATGGTGGCCTCGGCGCTGGTGATCTGTGCGACGGCTGGCTGCCATGGCATCGGCTCCAAGCCCGGCAGGCGGTTGCGCCAGACATCTGCGCTCTGGAAGACGGGTTGCTCCGGCGCGCTCAGCCGCAGGATCGAGACCGGCCTGCTGGTGCGCCCGGCCTCGCCAAGCTGTGCATCCAGCAGCGCCATCTTGTCGGGCCATCCGGTCGCCCCGGCCCAGCTTGCATCCAGCACGATCAGCAAGGGACCAGAGCCGCTGGCCTCGCGAGACGGGTTCAGAACCGGCCCGGCAAGGCCGACGATCACCGCCGCCACGGCCAGCATCCGCAGCAGCAGCAGCCACCAGGGTGTCCGATCCGAGACGCTTTCATCGTCGCGCAGACCCAGCAGCAGGGTGACGGCGGGAAACAGGCGGCGGATCGGTGCGGGCGGAACGGCACGCAGGATCAGCCACAGGACCGGCAGCACCAGCAGACCCAGCAGCAACCAGGGCGCGGTAAAGCCTATGCCGCCAATCACGGTCACCGATGGCCACCATCAAGCGCGCGGTAAACCCATAGCAGCGCCGCCTGGGCGCTGTCTCCGGTATGATGCAGCCCGAATTGCCATCCGGTCACGTGACACAGGTGTTTCAGCCTGTCCTTCCTTTCCGCCAGCCGGGCGATGTAACGCGGCTTCAGGTCCCCGGCTTTCAGGGTTTCGTGGCGCAACGTACCGCCGACGCTTTCGAAGATGGTCCGCCCCTGATATGGGAACTCTTCTTCGCCGGGATCAAGGGTCATCATCAAAACCCCGCGCACGCCGCGATCGGCGGCTTTGGTCAGGGCCAGTTCCACCTCGTCCAGATCGCCCAGAAAATCCGACAGGAACACGGCGCGGGCATGAGGGATCATGGCGCGGTGTTCGGGCGGCTGGTAATCGGGTTCGGCATCCTGCGCCCAGGCCTCGGCCAGCCGGATGACCTGCGCATTGCCGCGACGCGGCGGCAGGGCCGTGCCGGTCAGCCCAACCCGTTCGCCGCCCCGGATCAGCAGGATCGCGATGGCCAGCCCAACCAGCCGGGCGCGGTCCGCCTTGGTCGGCAGGCTTTTGTCCGAAGCAAACCGCATCGATGCCCCCTGATCGACCCAGAGCATCACCGATTGCGCAATTTGCCATTCGCGCTCGCGCACGAATTGCTGATCGCCGCGCGCCGAGCGGCGGTGGTCGATCAGGCGCTTGCTGTCGCCATGCTGCGCCGGACGGTATTGCCAGAAATCATCGCCCAGACCAGCGCGCCGACGACCGTGATCACCCAGCAGAACGGTGCCTGCCAGATGCTCGGCCCGCGCCAGCAGCGGCGGCAGGCGCGAGGCTTCGGCCTCGGATCGTTCCCTGAGGGTCAGGGCGGGTGTCACGCGGCGGCCTCGGTCCGGCTCAGGCCCTGCGCGGTGCGCTCGATCAGATCGGCCAGGCGGTCACCGCGCGCGCGGGCGGCAAAGTTCAACGCCATCCGGTGGCTGAGAACCGGGCGCGCCATGTCCAGCACATCCTCGGCATTGGGGGCCAACCGACCCTGCAGCAAGGCGCGCGCACGCACGGTCATCATCAGGGCCTGTGCCGCACGCGGGCCAGGCCCCCAGGCGACGGTTTCGGCAACCTGGTCCGAGACACCGGGCTCGTCAGGGCGGAAGGCGCGCACCAGATCGAGGATCAGATCGACAACCGACTCGCCCACCGGCATCCGCCGCAGCAAGGTCTGGGCGGCGAGCAATTCGTCGCGGGTGAACACCTGCGTGGCCGCGGCCTCTTCCACGCCGGTTGTGGCCAGCAGAATGTCACGCTCGGTCTCGCGGTCGGGATATTCCACATCGACCTGCACCAGGAACCGATCCAGCTGCGCCTCGGGCAGCGGATAGGTGCCTTCTTGTTCGATCGGGTTCTGCGTGGCCAGCACGTGGAACGGTTCACCCAGCAAACGGTCCTCACCGGCGACGGTCACCGTCTTTTCCTGCATCGCCTGCAGCAGCGCCGATTGTGTCCTCGGGCTGGCGCGGTTGATTTCATCCGCCATCAAGAGCTGGCAAAAGACCGGCCCGGAGACGAAGCGGAAATGGCGCGAGCCGTCCTCGGCGGTATCCAGCACCTCAGAACCCAGAATGTCGGCGGGCATCAGGTCGGGGGTGAACTGGATGCGGTTGCCGTGCAGGCCCATCACCGTCGACAGCGTCTCGACCAGCAGGGTCTTGCCCAGACCCGGCAATCCGATCAGCAACGCATGGCCGCCACACAGCAGCGCGGTCAGCGTCAGGTCCACCACACGCTCCTGTCCGATGAAGCGGCGGGTGATCGAGGCCTTGGCCTGCTGAAGCTTGTCTTCCAGCGCTTCGATCTCGGCGACAAGGTCGGTCGGATCAGACATGACATTCCTTTCTGTGGGCGTATATGGTTGTGAGTGTATCTCTCTCACCGGAAATGGCAAAAACAATGAGTGAACAAAAGAGTGTTACACCCTCGGCAGATGGCATTGCGGCATCGGTCCGGGCCGTTGCCAAGCGCGGATTGCCGCCGGTGCATTTGTGGAACCCGCCCTTTTGCGGTGATCTGGACATGCGTATCGCGCGCGACGGGACGTGGTTTTATCTTGGAACGCCCATTGGCAGGCCGCAACTGGTGCGGCTGTTCTCGTCAGTGCTCAAGAAAGAGGATGGCAAGTATTTCCTGGTGACGCCGGTGGAAAAGGTCGGCATCACCGTGGAGGACGCGCCTTTTGTCGCGGTGGATTTCGAGGCAACCGGCAGCGGCGCGGATCAGGTGCTGGATTTCGTTACCAAAACCGAGGACAGCGCCACTGCCGGGTCTGACCATCCGATTCGGGTCGAGCGTGACCCCGAAACGGGTGAGCCGTCGCCTTATGTCCACATACGTGCCGATCTTGAGGCTCTGATCGACCGCAAGAGCTTTTACCGGCTGGTCGAGCTTGGTGTGCATTCCAACGGCTGGTTCGGCGTCTGGTCGTCCGGCCAGTTTTTCCCGATTATCCCGTCCGAGGAATTGAACGCCTGAGTGGCAGGCGCGGGATTTGTTGACAGGTGCGGCATTCTCGATTTATTTTTGGCGCAAAAATAATAGTGGGAGAATGCCGTGTATCTGGGACTTGATCTGGGCACGTCCGGGCTGCGCGGGCTGTTGACCGAAGGGGATGGCCGCGTCGTCGGCTCGGCCGAGGCAAGCTATCCCAACCCGCATCCGGCATCGGGCTGGTCCGAACAGGACCCGGCGGATTGGATCAGGGCCTGTCAGGCCGTCATGGCCGCGCTTTCAGAGGCGTATCCAAGGGAAGTCGGCGCGTTACGGGGCATCGGGTTGAGCGGCCATATGCATGGCGCGACATTGCTGGGATCGGATGATGCGGTTTTGCGGCCCTGTATCCTGTGGAATGACACAAGGTCCGCCAATCAGGCGAGTTGGCTGGATGCGCGGCCCGGCATCCGTGAAAGCTCTGGCAATATCGTGTTTCCCGGCTTTACCGCGCCCAAGTTGCTCTGGGTCGAGGAACACGAGCCGGACGTATTCTCGAAGACGGCCAAGGTGTTGCTGCCGAAGGATTACCTGCGTCTGTGGCTGACCGGTGACCATATCAGCGACATGTCTGACAGCGCTGGCACCACCTGGCTGGATGTCGGCGCGCGCGACTGGTCTGCACAGGCATTGGAAACAAGCCACATGCGGCGCGAACAGATGCCCGATCTGGTCGAGGGCAGCGCGCCCGGAGGCCAGCTTCGCGCGGCGCTTTGCACCGAATGGGGCATCACCGGGCCGGTGATCGTCGCCGGGGGCGGCGGCGACAATGCGGCTGCGGCCTGCGGGGCGGGGTGTTTTGCCGAAGGTACCGGCTTTGTCTCGCTGGGCACGTCGGGCGTGCTGCTGGCCGCACGCGACAGTTTTGCGCCTGCGCCGGAGACGGCTGTGCATTCGTTTTGCCACGCGGTGCCGGGGCGCTGGTACCAGATGGGCGTTATCCTTGCGGCCACCGATTGCCTGAATTGGCTGTCGCGCAGTGTCGGGCAAAGCCCCGAGGCACTTGCCGGGGCGTTGCCGGGCCGGATTTCGGGGCCGGGTGCGTTAACCTTCCTGCCGTATCTGTCGGGCGAGCGCACACCGCATAACGATGCGAATATGCGCGGGGCCTTTGTCGGGCTCGATATCGGGATGGGTACCGACGCCCTGACCCGCGCGGTCATGGAGGGCGTCGCCTTTGCCCTGCGCGACAGTCTTGAGGCGCTGCGCAGGACTGGCGCCAATCTGGAAACTGTGCTTGCGGTCGGTGGCGGTACACGGTCGCGATTCTGGCTGGAAACGCTGGCCTCGACCCTGGGCCTGTCGCTGGCATTGCCTGCGGGCGGTGAGTTCGGGGCCGCTCTGGGCGCGGCCCGTCTGGCGATCTGCGCTGAAAGCGGCGCCGACCCGGATCAGGTCATGACCGCGCCCGAGATTTCGGAAACCATCGCCCCCCGCGCCGATCTGACGGCGCTTTATGACGAGGCATACCAGTCATATCGAACGCTTTACCCCGCGTTGCGTCAGGCCCACAAATGACCCGGCTGATGCAATCCCTGTCCGCGGCCCTGTTGCTGGCAAGCGCTGGCGTGGCCGGTGCCGACATGCCCGATCTGGGCCCCCCGCCGGTCTTCACCGACCCGGATATCGAGCGGGCTGCGCTGGGGCAGTTGCTGTTTTACGACCCGATCCTGTCCGGCAACCGCAATATTTCCTGCGCGAGTTGTCATCATCCCCGGTTCGGGACGTCGGACGGCGTATCGCTGTCACTGGGGGAAGGGGGTGTCGGATTGGGGCCTGAGCGGCGACCAGACCCTGAAAATCTGCCCGAGCAACGACTGCCACGCAACGCACCGGCATTGTGGAACCTTGGCGCAGAAGAATTCACGGTGATGTTCCATGACGGACGGTTGGAGGCTGACGATGCGGAGCCGAACGGCATCCGCACGCCCCTTGGCGGTGACATGACCACCGGTTTCGACTCGGTTCTGTCGGCGCAGAGCATGTTTCCGGTCCTGTCGAGCGATGAGATGGCCGGGCATTATTCGGAAAACGAGATCAGCCGGTCGGTGCGGCTGGGGATGCTCAGCCAAAAGGGCGGGGCCTGGGATCAGCTTGCTGCCCGCGTTCAGGCCATTCCCGCCTATGCTGATCGGTTGCAGGCAGTACGGCGCGCGGATGAGAGCGACGGGTTCCCGCTGATCTCGAACCTGATCGCAGATTTCATCCGCTTTGAATGGCGCGCCGATAACAGCCCCTTCGACCGTGCCATGCGCGGCGAGGCAGCGCTCGACCCCAAGGCGCAGCGGGGTCTGGACCTGTTTTATGGCGAGGCGGGATGCGCGTCCTGTCATTCCGGCTGGTTCCAGAGCGACCACGCCTTTCACGCCATCGCCATGCCGCAGATCGGCCCCGGCAAGGCGGCGCGTTTCGAGAGCCACACCCGCGACGAGGGCCGGATGCGGGTCACCGGCGACCCGGCGGATGCCTATGCGTTCCGCACGCCTTCATTGCGCAATGTCACGCTGACCGCGCCTTACGGGCATACTGGGGCGTATGCCGATCTGGAACAGGTGATCCGGCACCATCTGGACCCGGTTGAGGCACTGGAGAGCTATGCGCTGGAACTTGCCCTGTTGCCCGCCTTGGCGGGGGCTGATGATACGCGCGCCTTGAACGACCCGCAGGAGGTGGCGAAAATCGCGGCGGCAAATGATCTTGCACCGCTGGCGCTGAGCGATGACGAGATAGCTGACCTGATCGCATTTCTGGGTGCGTTGACGGATGACGCAAAGCGGCTGGGCGTGCCTGATATCGTACCCAGCGGCTTGCCGGTGGACCGCTAGGGACGTATCGCCAGACGTTGATTGGCCGCAACGCTCTGCCAGTCCGAGCTTGACTCGTCCGGCCAGACCACCCGGATTTCGACCGTTTCATCCGCGCCCAGCCCGAATTGCAGCGGCCCGGCGCTGCCGCTGGCATGGCCGCCACCCACGGTGACTTCTCGGGTCTGCACGCCTCGGGCGCTGCGCAGTTCGACAAACGCGCCAATCGCCTGCCGGTTCGGTGCGGTGCCGGAGACATCCACCAGCAGCCAGTTGCCCTGCGCGCCGGTGCTTTCGTACAGTTCCATCGGCGCCCGCCGGTTCATCACCACAAGATCCAGCGCGCCGTCGTGGTTCAGGTCGATCAGTGCCGCCCCGCGCGACCGTGCCATCGAGGCGATCCCGGCCTCTGCCGCCATCTCGACAAACCGCCCGTCAGCCTGTTGCACCAGCAGCGTGTTGGGATCTTTCATGGCCGCATCCGGCATCTGCTCGACATTGCCCTTGGCCACGAAGATATCGTCGCGCCCATCGCTGTTCACATCGCCGAACGCCGCGTGCCATCCGGTCGAGGGCCGCCCGTCGCCGCCCGTATGCGGACGGTGCGCCGTAGTGCCCCGGTCATAGGTTGCATCACGCCAGACGGGTCCGCCCGGGACCGGGTCGAAGCTCTGAAATTTCTGGTCGCCCATCGAGGTCAGGTAGACCTCGGGGAAGCCATCGCCGGTCAGATCGCGCGAGGCGATGCCCATGCCCCAGAGGCTGTAGGGCTGCCATCCCTCGCCCTCGGTATAAAGACGCGGGTCCTCTTCCATCGCCCACATCTGTTCCTGCCCACCACGCACATAATAGTGCCGGTCATTGCTGACCCGCAGGTCGGCGCGCCCGGTGCGGCCCCAATCGGAAAACAGCATCGACAACGCGCAGAAACCGGGCTCCAGGCGTTCCGGCGGGCCATAGCGGTCGCCATCGGGGCGATAGAGCAGGGTGGCATCGCAGGCCTCGAACGGACCCTCGGGATTGCTGCGGTCCACATAGGTGCCAAAGGCCAGCGTCGGCAGGCTCTGCCCGTCCTCCCAGGTGGCGGAGAACCCGGTGGTCCAGTGATCGCCCGAGGTGAACCCCAGCCCCTCGAAGGGCGCGAACGTGCAATCGCCCTGACCCCGCAGCAAGAGATCAGGCCCGACCCGCAAGATGGCCAGATCGAGCACATCGTCACCGTCGATCTCGACCGGATAAGCCCCGGTCACACCGGTGAGCGACAAGCTGTCCGGTGTGTCTTCCTCAAACCGCAGGCTCGCACCCGGGTCGTCGGTCAGGTTCCGCATCAATTGGGCGGGATTCTCGCCCCCGGCAGCATAAAGATCGGGCAGGTCGTCGCCATCGCAGTCGAATGCAGCCACGCCGCCGCCCACGAAATGTTCCCAACCGCCATCATAAACATGGTCCGGGATCGGGCGAGGCTCGAAAAGTGGCGCCTGAGGGTCAGCATGGCCGGGCAATGCCAGCGACATAAGCGGCAGCGCCTTAAGCAGTTGCATTGACCACCTCTCGGGCGGCGCGGGCCGAGACCTGCTCGATCCCGTAGGCGGCGGCCCCCTTGGCCCACATCAGATCGCCCCAGTGATGCACCTTGATCTCGGGCAGCGGCGCGTCGATCTCGACGACCGAGCGTTTCACACTGTCCAACACGCGTTCTTCATACAGGTGGTCAAAGGAGATTTGCGCACCTGACAACACGATCAGTTGCGGGTCGAAGATGTTGATCAGATTCGACAGCCCCATGGCAAACATCTGCCCGGCCCGGTCCAGCACCGATTGCGCCAGTCGGTCGCCTTCGCGCGCGGCGGCAAGAACGTCGGCCACGCTGCGCGGCCGGTCGCCCAGCGTCTGGATGTTGGCCTCGCGCAGCAGCGCATAATCGCCCACATAAGCCTCAAGACAGCCGCGCTGGCCGCACTGGCACAGCGCACCGCCGTTTTGAACCTTGGTGTGACCGAACTCGGCACCGCAGCCGCGCGCACCACGATAGAGCTTGCCGTCCAGTACGATCCCCATCCCGACCCCGTGCTCGATGGTGACCACGAGGAAATCGCGATAGCCCTGACCGTCACCAAAGAGCTGCTCGGCAATCGCCACCAGATTGGCGTCATTGTCGATAAATACCGGACTGGAAAGTTTCCGGGACAGGATCGCGCCGAACTCGACATTGCGTTCGGTCAGTGATGACGACCAATGCACGAAGCCTTTGGGGGCGTCGATCTGACCGGGCAGGCCGATGGCAATGCCCGACAGGCTGGATTTTTCCACGCCCGCCTGCGCGCAGGTGTCCGCGATGGCGGTCCTGATCTCGTCGGCCAGGTCCTCGCCTGACATGCGGGCGTTGCGCAGATCGTGTTCATGCAAGGCAATCTCGGTCCCGCTGAAGTCCACCAGCAGTACCGTGACGCTTTTCTGCGAGACCTTGAGGCCCGCGATTCTATGCGCCTCGCCCCTCAGTTTGAGCAAGACGCGGGGTCGGCCGCGCTTGGCCTTGGGGGCCGCTGCGCTGGGCTCCTGGCTGATTTCCTCGATCAACCCTTCTTCCAGCATGTCGGCGGTGATGGCGGTGACCGTGGCTGGGCTGAGACCGGTGGCCGAGGCGATGTCGATGCGGGCGATTCGGTCGGCCGCGCGGATTTCTTCGAGGATTCTCAACCGGCTGACCTCTCGCTGGTCGGCTGCCGCAGGGGTGGGTCTGGGCGCATTCATGGCGTCATATCCTCTTTTGGCTTGTGTCGCGTTTCAGTGCGGAACAAGCTGATTCAGGTTCTTTTGTGTAAGCCGATCATATTTATTTTGACAGAAAAAATAAATATGTTAAAACAAATCATGCTGAGGCCAAACCATCAGCACGCAATTTCTCAGGGAGGAGGAACACCATGAAAAAACTCGGACTCACTGCTGTTGCCACAATGCTGATGAGCACAGCGGCATTTGCGCAGACCGTCGGCGTAAGCTGGTCGAATTTTCAGGAAGAACGCTGGAAGACGGACGAGGCGGCGATTGTCGCGGCGCTTGACGCAGCCGGTGCCGAATATGTCTCGGCGGATGCGCAATCATCCTCCAGCAAGCAATTGGCGGATGTGGAAAGCCTGATCGCACAGGGCGTGGACGCGCTGATCATTCTGGCGCAGGACACGCAGGCCATCGGCCCGGCGGTTCAGGCCGCTGCCGATGAAGGCATTCCGGTCATCGCCTATGACCGCCTGATCGAAGACCCGCGCGCCTTCTACCTGACCTTCGACAATGTCGAAGTGGGCCGGATGCAGGCCCGCGCGGTGCTGGAGGCACAGCCCGAGGGCAACTACGTGATGATCAAGGGCTCGCCCACCGATCCGAACGCGGATTTCCTGCGTGGCGGTCAGCAGGAAATCCTGCAAGAGGCGATTGATAGTGGCAAGATCACCATCGTGGGCGAGGCCTATACCGATGGCTGGCTGCCTGCGAATGCGCAGCGCAACATGGAACAGATCCTGACCGCCAATGACAACAAGGTTGACGCCGTTGTTGCCTCGAATGACGGCACCGCCGGTGGCGCTGTTGCGGCGCTGACCGCGCAGGGCATGGAAGGCACGCCGGTCTCGGGACAGGATGGCGACCACGCCGCGCTGAACCGTGTGGCCAACGGCACACAGACCGTGTCGGTCTGGAAGGACGCGCGCGAACTGGGCAAGGCGGCAGGCGAAGTAGCCGTTGCGATGGCCGGTGGCGCGTCTGGTTCGGATGTCGATGGGGCGGGCGAGTGGACCTCGCCAGCCGGAACCGTCATGACGGCCAAGTTCCTGGCCCCGGTGCCGGTGACCAAGGACAATCTGACCGCCGTGGTCGATGCCGGCTGGATCACCCAGGATGCGCTCTGCCAGGGCGTGACGGGCGGCCCGGCACCTTGTAACTAAGGTCGTGCAACTAAAACCGCGTAACTAAGGTCGTCTAATCAAGAACGACCGGGTGCTGCGCCACGGTGCAGCACCCCCTCCCCACCACCGCTGAAACGAAGAGGTCTGACATGACAGACACAACGTCTCAGCCAATCCCCGAACGGCAAAAAGGCAACCTGTTCCAGCAACTGGAACTGGACCTGAGGCTGTTGGGCATGATTGGCGCTTTCGTCATCCTGTGTATCGGTTTCAATTTCCTGACAGATGGTCGGTTTCTGACGCCGAGAAACATCTTCAACCTGACGATCCAGACGGTCTCGGTCGCGATCATGGCCTGTGGCATGGTTTTTGTGATCGTGAACCGGCATATCGACCTGTCGGTGGGCGCGCTGCTGGCCACCACCTCGGCGATCATGGCGGTGACGCAGACGCAGATTCTGCCGCATACGCTGGGCTTGGGGCTGGGTAATCCGGCGATCTGGCTGATCACGCTGCTGGTCGGGCTGGCTGCGGGCACGCTGATCGGCGCGTTTCAGGGCTGGATGGTCGGCTACCTGAGCATTCCCGCTTTCATCGTGACGCTGGGCGGGTTTCTGGTCTGGCGCAATGTGGCCTGGTACTTGACCGACGGGCAAACCATCGGCCCGCTCGACAGCACCTTCCTGACCTTTGGTGGCACTAACGGTACGCTGGGCGAGGCGACAAGCTGGCTGTTGGCGGCTCTGGCGGCGGCGCTGGCGATCTGGGGCATTTGGGGCGCACGGCGGGCCAAGGCGGGGCATGGCTTCCCGGTCAAACCGGCCTGGGCCGAAGCGACGCTATGCGCGATTACCGCCGGGGCCATCTTTGGCTTCATCTGGATTCTGAATTCCTACCACATCCCCAAACGCCGTCTGGAACGGATGTTCGAGGCGCGGGGCGAGGTCATGCCCGAAGGGCTGGAGGTGGGCTATGGCCTGCCGGTCTCGGTGCTGATCCTGATCACCGTTGCGGTTGTGATGACCATCATCGCCCGCCGGACGCGGTTTGGCCGCTATATCTTTGCCACCGGAGGCAACCCGGATGCGGCAGAGCTGTCGGGCATCAACACAAGACGTCTCACAGTTAAGATATTCGCTCTGATGGGCTTTCTCTGTGCGCTGTCGGCGGTGATCGCCTCGGCGCGGCTGTCCAACCACTCCAACGATATCGGCACTCTGGACGAGCTGCGCGTCATCGCTGCCGCTGTGATCGGCGGCACCGCGCTGTCGGGCGGGTTCGGCACCATCTATGGCGCGATCCTGGGTGCTCTGATCATGCAGGCGCTGCAATCGGGCATGGCCATGGTCGGCGTCGATGCGCCGTTCCAGAACATCGTGGTCGGTACGGTGCTGGTTCTGGCAGTGCTGATCGACATCATCTACCGCAAACGAGTGGGGGCAAAGTGATGACACGCAATCCAAAACGCGCCGCGGGCGAAACGCCCCTTGTGGAAATGGACGATGTCTCGATCTCTTTCGGGGGTATCAAGGCGGTCGATCATGTCAGCGTCGATCTTTATCCGGGTGAGGTCGTGGGCCTGCTGGGCCACAACGGTGCCGGAAAGTCGACCCTGATCAAGATGCTCTCGGGCGCCTATCAGAAGGAAACCGGCGAGATCCGGGTGAACGGCCAGACGGTCGACATCCAGAACCCCCGCGACGCCCGTGCGCTGAATATCGAGACGATCTATCAGACGCTGGCGCTGGCCGACAATCTGGATGCTGCCTCGAATCTGTTTCTGGGCCGCGAGCTGGTGACGCCGCTTGGTCTGGTGGATGATTCCGCGATGGAGGCGGAATGCCGCAAGATCATGGGCCGGCTGAATCCGAACTTCCAAAAGTTCAATGAGCCGGTCTCGGCGCTGTCGGGCGGTCAACGCCAGTCGGTTGCCATTGCGCGCGCGGTCTATTTCAACGCCAAGGTTCTGATCATGGATGAACCCACGGCAGCGCTTGGACCGCATGAGACGCAGATGGTCGCGGAACTGATCCAGCAGCTCAAGGCGGACGGGATCGGCATCTTCCTGATCGACCATGACGTGCATGCGGTGATGGAACTGTGCGACCGGGCCAGCGTGATGAAAAACGGCGAGTTGGTGGGCACGGTCGAGATCGACGATGTGACCGATGACGACCTGTTGTCGATGATCATCCTTGGCAAGAAACCGGGGGAAGAGGCGGCCTGAGCCTCTTTCCGGAATAACAACAGGAGCAGCGGGATGAGCACGGGATTCTTCGAGGGCATTGAGAAGGTCAGCTTTGAGGGCGAAGGCAGCACCAATCCGCTTGCCTTCCGCCACTACAACCCCGACGAGCTTGTCATGGGCAAACGGATGGAAGATCACCTGCGCTTTGCCGTTGCCTATTGGCACAGCTTCGCGTGGGAGGGCGGCGATCCCTTTGGCGGCCAGACCTTTGTGCGCCCCTGGCATCCGCAGGACGATATGGGACGGGCCAAGCTGAAGGCCGATGTGGCGTTCAAGATGTTCGATCTGCTGAATGTGCCGTTCTTCTGCTGGCATGACGCCGATATTCGCCCCGAGCAGGGCTATTTCGCCGACAATCTCGCGACGCTTGAGGAAATCACCGACTATATCGGGGAAAAGATGCAGGCCAGCCGGACCGGGCTGCTTTGGGGCACGGCCAATATGTTCAGCGACCGGCGCTGGATGTCGGGGGCCGCGACCAACCCGGACCCGGATGTCTTTGCCTTCGCCGCGGCCACGGTCAAAAGCTGCATGGACGCCACCCACAAGCTGGGCGGCCAGAACTATGTGCTCTGGGGCGGGCGCGAAGGCTATGAGACGCTGCTCAATACCGATCTGGGGCAAGAGCTGGACCATATGGGTCGGTTCCTGAACATGGTGGTCGAGTACAAGCACAAGATCGGGTTCAAGGGCGCCATTCTGGTGGAGCCGAAACCGCAGGAGCCCTCCAAGCATCAATATGATTATGACGCGGCCACCTGCATTGGGTTCCTGCGCAAATACGGGCTGGAAGATGAGGTGAAGCTGAACCTTGAACAGGGGCACGCCATTCTAGCCGGGCACAGTTTCGAGCATGAGATCGCTGTGGCCGCCAGCGAGGGCATGCTGGGCTCGATCGACATGAACCGCAACGATTACCAGTCTGGCTGGGACACCGATCAGTTCCCCAACAACACGCCCGAGGTGGCGCTGGCCTATTACCACATCCTGAAGGCGGGCGGGTTCGATACCGGAGGCACCAATTTCGACGCCAAGCTGCGCCGTCAGTCGCTGGACCCGCAGGACCTGATCGCCGCTCATGTCGGCGGTATGGATATCTGCGCCCGCGGCCTGAAAGCCGCCGCCGCGATGGTCGAAGATGGCGGTTTGGAACAGGCACTGACCGAACGCTATGCGGGATGGTCTGCGCCAGCGGCGCAGGCGATGTTGGGCAGCGATCTGGGCAGTATCACCGACCGTGTTCTGGCCGAGGCGATCAATCCCGAACCCCGCTCGGGCCGTCAGGAAATGCTCGAAAACTACGTCAACCGCTTCGTCTGAGGGCTCAGGTTTCGGTCCAGTGGTGACAGGCGACCGCGCGGGTCGGTGAGATGGTTTCCAGCATCGGCCGCCTGGCGCGGCAATCCTCACGCGCCAGTGGACAGCGCGGATTGAAATGGCAGCCGGGCGGCGGGTCGAGCGGCGAGGGGATCTCGCCCTCGATCGGTGCGAAGTCGCGCTTGCGCTGATCCAGACGCGGGGCCTCGGCCAAGAGCGCCTTGGTGTAGGGATGTTTGGGGGCTGCGAACAACTCTTCGGTCGGCGCGCTTTCAACGATGCGGCCCAGATACATGAGTGCCACCCGGTCGGCGATATGCTCGACCACGCTCAGGTCATGGCTGATGAACAGATAGGTCAGGCCAAGCTTCTGGCGCAGGTCCATGAACAGATTGATGACCTGCGCCTGGATCGAGACGTCAAGCGCGGCGATTGCCTCGTCACAGACCAGGAATTTCGGCTTCACGGCCAGCGCGCGGGCGATGCCGATCCGCTGCCGTTGCCCGCCCGAGAACTGGTGCGGGTAGCGGCGTTTCAGCGATGGGTCCAGCCCGACCTTGCCCATGACCTCTTCGACATAATCCGACGTGTCCGAGGTCGAGACCAGCCCATGCACCCGGGGCGCTTCGCCGATGATATCCTCGACCCGCATCCTTGGGTTCAGGCTGGCGAACGGGTCCTGAAAGATCATCTGGATCGCCAGCGTTGCGGCGCGTTTCTCGGCCCCTGTCAGCGCGGCGATATCGGTGCCATCATAGAGTATCTGACCATCGCTCGCGCCATGTATCCCGGCCACCACGCGGCCCAGCGTGGACTTGCCGCAGCCCGATTCACCCACAAGCCCCAGCACCTCGCCCGGCGCGATGCTGAGATCGACGGCATCGACCGCATGCACGGTCTCTTCCCTGATCTTCGAGCCGAGGTGTTGGGCGATTTTGCCCGCCACGTCCAGCCGTTTGGTGAACCGTTTCGACACGCCCCGGATTTCAAGCAAGGGCGCGGTCACGGTGCGGCCCCCTGCACCTGCGGGTAATGGCAGCGCAGCCGCCGCCCATCGACCTCGGTGATCGGTGGCGCGGTTTGGCAGTCCGGCGTGGCAGCGCGGCAGCGGGGCGCAAAGGCGCATCCTTTCGGCATCGCCAACATGTTCGGCGTCATCCCTTCGATCTGATAGAGCCGCTGGCCACGCTTGTTGGCCGATGGGACCGAGCCCAGCAGGCCCACCGTGTAGGGGTGCAGCGGTCGGTCAATTACGTCATCGGTCGCGCCCTGTTCGACGATCCGCCCGGCATACATTACCGAGATATGATCAGCGAGCCCCGCGACCACAGCCAAATCATGGGTGATCCAGATCATCGCCGTGCCGGTCTGGCGGGTCAGCTTCTGCGCCTCGTGAATGATCTGCGCTTGAATTGTGACGTCCAGCGCGGTGGTCGGTTCATCCGCGATGATCAGATCGGGGCGGTTGAGGAAGGCCGTGGCGATCGCCACGCGTTGCCGCATGCCGCCGGAGAGCTGATGCGGGTAGGCCCGCAGCCGTTCCTCGGGCGAGGGGATGCCCACCAGCCCCAGCGCGTCGCGGCTGCGTTCCCAGGCGGTCTGGCGGGGGACGCTTTCATGCGCCTGGATCGCCTCGATCATCTGGGTATCAATGCGCAGGACCGGGTTCAGTGTCATCATTGGGTCCTGAAAGATCATCGCGATCCGGTTGCCGCGCAGTTTCTGCAACGCGGGTTCCGGGGCGTTGGCGATCTCGGCCCCGTTGAAGCGGATCGATCCGTCAACGATCCGTCCCGGCGGGTCGATCAGGCCCAGGATCGAAAACCCCGTGATCGACTTGCCCGAACCGGATTCGCCCACCAGCCCCATCACCTCGCCCTTGCGCACGGTGAAATCGACGCCATCGACGGCCTTGACCACCCCGGCATGGGTAAAGAAATGGGTGCGCAGCGCGCTGACCTGCAGCACGTCTCTCATTTCTTCAGCCTCGGGTTCAGCACATCGCGCAGCTGGTCGCCGACAAGGTTGATCGACACCACGGTCAGCAGCAGAGCCAGACCGGGAAAGACCGATATCCAATAGCGCCCCGACAGCATGTATTCGAACCCGTTGGCGATCAGCACGCCCAGCGACGGCTCTGTCTGCGGCAGGCCGACGCCGAGAAATGACAGCGTCGCCTCAAGCGAGATCGCATGGGCGGTCTGCACCGTGCCCACCACGATCAGCGGTGCCAGGCAATTGGGCAGGATATGGCGGAATACGACACGCAGGCGCGACAGGCCAAGGCATTGGGCGGCCTCGACATATTCCTTGTTGCGCTCGACCAGAGCGGTGCCGCGCACGGTGCGCGCGTAGTAGGCCCATTGTGCCACCACCAGCGCCAGAATGATCTTGTCGACCCCCTTGCCCATGATCGCCACCAGCATCAGCGCCACCAGGGCGGCCGGAAACGAGAGTTGCAGATCGACCACCCGCATGATGATGTTTTCTGTGCGCCCGCCCGCATAAGCCGCGAGCAGACCGATTGCCATGCCGATCGTCAGCGCGATGATGCCCGAGGCGACCCCCACCGATAGCGAGATACGCAACCCGTAGAGGATCGCCGAATAGAGATCGCGCCCCGACCCGTCCGATCCCAGCCACATTGTGTATCCGGCAAACGCCTCGGACCCCGGCGGCAGGCGACCGTCCATCACATCGACCTGCGCCAGATCATAGGGGTTCTGTGGCGTGATCCAGGGTGCCAGAACGGCAAGCACGATGATCAGGCCCAGCAGGCAGAGTGCCACAGTCGCGATACGGCTTTCAAAAAACTCCGAGGCGAAGCGGCGAAACGGGGTTTCGACCTTTGTGGCCGGGGTCGACGTCTCGGGCGCGATCGTATCACTCATGCGCCCTGATCCCGCAGACGCACCCTCGGGTCGAGGATGGAATAGAGGATGTCCACGATCAGGTTGATGAGGACAAAGAACAGCACGATGATCATCAGATAGGCCACCACAACAGGCCGGTCGAGCTGCAGGATCGCGTCAATCAGCAGCTTTCCCATGCCGGGCCAGGCAAAGATCGATTCCGTCACCACCGAAAAGCCGATCAGGCTGCCGAACTCCAGCCCCATCACTGTAACCACCGGGATCATGATGTTCTTGAGCACATGCACAAAGACGATGCGCCGGGTCGACAGCCCCTTGGCGCGGGCGTATTTGACGTAGTCCTGGCCCATCGCCTCGCGCACGCCGGCGCGGGTCAGTCGAATAGCAAGTGAGATTTTCAGCAGCGCCAGGTTCATCGCGGGCAGCAGCACATGCGACAGCCCGTCCCGGGTCGCCAGGCTGGTCTCGATCCCAAGGATATGCCCGGTATCACCGCGTCCGGTCGAGGGCAGCCAGCCCAGCTCGACCGCAAAGAGCATGATCAGCATCAGCCCGACCCAGAAGGTGGGCAACGAAAACCCCAGGATCGACCCCGCCATGATGCCCTTGGACAGCAGGCTGTCCGGGTAGAGCCCGGCATAGAGCCCCAGCGGCACGCCCACAGCCACCGCCAGAAACAGCGCGCTGAAGGCCAGTTCCAGTGTGGCAGGCATATGATGCAGGATCAGCTTGAGCGCCGGTTCCCCGAAGATGAAGGAATTGCCCAGATTGCCCTGCGCCGCGCCGCTGACAAACAGCAAGTACTGCTCCCAGATGGGCCGGTCCAGACCAAGGCGGCGGATCGTCGCCTCGATATCGGCCTGATCGGCGTCGGGGCTGACCAGCATATGTACCGGATCGCCAATGACGTTGACGCCGAAGAACACGATCACCGACATCAGAAACACCACAAGAAGGGCCTGCATCAGGCGTCTTATGATGAAAACTGTCATGGGATTTCGCCTTGGTGGTCAAGGGGCCGGGCCACAGGTCGCGGCCCGGCCCGTGTGGTCACTGTTTCACGACGCCGGTGGCGAAAGTGTATTCATCGGTGCGCGGGATATATTCCAGACCCTTCTTGGCGGCCCAGGTATTGACCTGGAAATGGGTCGGGATGATCGCCACATTCTCGATCGCCATCTCGGTGGCCTGCGCGAGCAGCTCCTGCCGCTTGGCGTCATCCACGGTGCGCAGCGCCTCTTCGATCACCGCGTCGATCTCGGCGCTGGAATGGCGGCCACGGTTGGACGAGCCGAACCCCTTGTCCTTGTCATAGCTGTGGATCAACGACTTCAGCGGGGACGAGGCCTCGCCCGAGCCCGCGCCCCAGCCAACCAAGATGAAGCTGAATTCCGGCAGACCCTCAGGGCTGCCTTTCGAGGCGCGTCCGAAATAGACCGAACGTGGCATCGTCTCGACCGAAGTTTTGATCCCGACCCGTGTCAGCATCTGCCCGATCGCCTCGGCGATCTTGGCGTCGTTGATATAGCGGTCGTTGGGGCCATGAATGGTCAGCTGGAACCCGTCCGGATAACCCGCCTCGGCCAGCAGTGCCTTGGCGCCCTCGGGGTCATAGGCCACCGGCTGCAGGTTCTCGGACACCCCAAAGAATCCATCGGGCAGCAATTGCCCGGCGGGCAGCGCGACCCCTTCCATCACCCGATCCACGATGGCGTCGCGGTTGATTGCCTTGGATATCGCGGTGCGCACTTTCGGGTCCATCAGCGGGTTCTTGATTTCTGCCCCGTCATTGCCCTTCACGAAAGGCGAGTTCTCGCGGAACTGATCCAGATGCAGATAGATCACCCGGTTCGATACTCCCTGGCTGAGCTGGATGTCTTCGTTGGCCTCGAGCGTGGCGATATCGGTGGTCGGCACCCCCGCGATCATGTCCACGTCGCCCGCCAGAAGCGCGGCAACCCGGCTGGGGCCGGATTTGATCGGGCGGAATTCCACTTCGGTCCAGGCCGGCGCGTCGCCCCAATAGGCGTCGTTGCGCAGCATTGTGATGCTCTCGCCGGGCTTGTAGTTGCCGAACTTGAACGGGCCAGTGCCCACGGCGGCGGTGCCTGCGTTGAACTCTTCGGTGGTGGCGGCGCATCCGGCGCTGTCCGAGACGATCGGGATCGTCGAGATGTCATTGGCCATCAGCGGATAAGGCTCGGCAGTCTTGATATGGACCGTATAGTCGTCGATCTTTTCGGCGGTCTTGCCCTTGAGATAAGCACCAAAACTGGAGGGCGAGTTCGGCACATCCGGCGCGCGGGCAATGGTGCAGAGCACGTCATCGGCGTTGAAGTCGCTGCCATCATGGAAGGTCACACCTTCGCGCAGCTTGAATTCCCATGTCAGATCGTCGATCGGTTGCCACGAAACGGCCAGTCCGGGGGTCAGGTTCTGCTTCTCGTCCTGCGCGACCAGCCGGTCATAGATGTGGAACGCCATGGCGTTGTTGGGGCCGAGATTGTGGAAATGCGGGTCCATCGCGGTTGGTTCCGAGGCCAGACCGATGGTCAGTTTCTCAGCAGATGCGGATGTCGCGGCAAGCGCAATTATGCTGGTTGCGACGGCGAGTGCCGTTGTCACTTTCGTCATGAATTCGTTCTCCCTGGGTGTGCGGTATGTGCTGTGCCGGTGGCCGACACGATCCCCGCTTCACTCAGGCGATGCTACCCGAGTGGTGACTCATTGCAATGGTGAAACCGGGATGCGTGTGTGCGCTGAGCTTTGCTAGCGGAGTACAGCCCGCGCCCGGACCCACGCTGGTGGAGTCAATCATGTGTAATCGGGGGCCGCACCGCTTATGGCGCCGGGTGCATGCAATCAGGGGTATGTGGGGGAAACGTTCCTCGGCGCTGCGTTCAGGGTGGGGGCTGTTACACGCGGCGCCGAGGGAAGCTTTATGCAGCTACAGGAATTGTATCGCCTGCGTTTGCGGCGGGACTGCGGAACGAATGGGACTTTATTGTGACACGCTGGCGTTGTGTTCGGGCAGGTCGAAGCGCAGGCTCAGGTGGTTGCAGCCAGCGCGTCTTTCATACGCGACTTGATCTGCAAGCGTTCGGATCAGGTGCCAGCCGAACCCGCCTTCGGGAAGGTCGTCGGGGTTGGGCGGCGGCAGGGTGCGGGCAGACAGGTTCCGCGTCGGTAGCGGTGTACCAAAGTCGGATAATTCAACCTCGACCGCCTCGGGTGTTGCGGTGACGCTGACCCGGATACGGCCCGGTGCGCGGGGGCTATAGGCATGCTCGACAATATTGTTGAGCACCTCTGCAAGCACAATGCGGATATCCTCCATCCGCGCGGGCGCCACGCCCGGTTTCGCGACATGGCTGCATATGTCGATCACCGCCTGACGCGCGGCCAGCGGTGTCGCGATCACGCTCAGGCGCAATCGATCAGAGGTGCGGTCCGGTTCCACCCGCCCGTCTCACCGTCTGTCCGCCGACAGCGCCGCGTCGAGGGTGGGAAACAGATCGAAGATCGTGTCCATCCGGGTCAGGCGAAAGACTTTCTCGACGATCGGGGTCAGCCCGGCCAGGTCTAGCTTTCGCCCCTCGCCAAGTTGCTTCATCGACGCCACGATTGCACCCAAGCCGCTGGAATCGATGAACTCGACCTCTGACAGGTCAAGAATGACGCGCCCGGTGGCGTCGGCGGTCTGGGTGCGCATGTCTTCCTTGAACTGGATCGCCATTGCGGCGTCGATCCGGTCGGTGCCGACCGTGATGATGCGCGCATCACCGGCCACGGTGCTGCTCAGGCTCATATCCGAAAAACTCCCGTTTTGAGTGCGATAGGTAGAAATACGCTAGACGCCAATTCTTACCATTCGGTATTCAAGTTACGACAAATTTGGAGGAATGCCATGAAAGAGGTGGTGATAGCAGGGGCGGCCCGTACGCCCATGGGCGGGTTTCAGGGTGCGTTCGAACCGATGACCGCCGCCGCGCTGGGCGGTGTCGCCATCCGCGCGGCCCTTGACGGCGCGGGGCTGGCCTCGGTTGACGAGGTGCTGATGGGTTGCGTTCTGCCCGCCGGTCAGGGCCAGGCCCCGGCGCGACAGGCGGGATTTGCCGCCGGTCTGGGCGAAGAGGTGCCCGCCACCACGCTCAACAAGATGTGCGGCTCGGGCATGAAGGCCGCGATGATGGCCTATGACCAGATTGCACTGGGCCATGCCGATACCATGATCGCGGGGGGGATGGAGAGCATGACCAACGCGCCATACCTGCTGCCCAAGATGCGGGGCGGCGCACGGATCGGCCACGGTCAGGTGATCGACCACATGTTCCTCGACGGGCTCGAGGACGCCTATGACAAAGGTCGACTGATGGGCACATTCGCCGAGGATTGTGCCGAGAAATATCAGTTCACCCGCGAAGCGCAGGACGACTATGCGCTGCAGTCGCTGTCCAACGCGCTGTCGGCGCAGGAAAGCGGGGCATTCGACGCCGAGATCGCGGCAGTGACCGTCAGAACCCGCAAGGGCGAGGCCGTCATCGCCGATGACGAACAGCCCAAAACCGCACGTCCCGACAAGATCCCGACCCTGAAACCGGCCTTCCGCCCCGAGGGGACGGTGACGGCGGCAAATGCCTCCTCGATCTCGGACGGGGCCGCAGCACTGGTGCTGACCTCTGCCGAAGCCGCTGTGGCAAACGGTCTGAAGCCCCGTGCGCGGGTGCTGGGCCATGCGAGCCATGCGCAGGCACCGGGCTGGTTCACAACCGCGCCTGTTCCGGCGGCGCAGACGCTGCTCGACCGTCTGGGCTGGAGCACGGAAGACGTCGATCTGTGGGAGGTAAACGAGGCTTTTGCCGTGGTGCCCATGGCCTTCATGCGCGAAATGGGGCTGTCTCGCGACAAGGTGAACGTGAATGGCGGCGCCTGTGCGCTGGGTCACCCGATCGGCGCCTCGGGGGCGCGAATCATCGTCACGCTGCTGAACGCGCTGGAAACACGCGGCCTGCAGCGCGGGATTGCCGCGATCTGCATCGGCGGTGGCGAAGGAACCGCCATCGCGATCGAGCGTATCTAGGCCCGCACGCATCGTGACGCCGCGTAGCACTTGTCGCTGGGTAGTCGATTGTCGCAGCCTGCCGCCGAGGCAGGGAGATTATGCGATATGCGTAAGGTGAGAATCTTGTTCGGGTTCATCAAACTGCTGATGCCCGAACCACTGGTGGCGCTGATCTATACCGGTCGGCGCGCGACGGTTGCAGGCCGCGTGATTGACGCCAAAGCGCAGGCGGTGGGTGATCTTGTGGCGCTGCTGCGCGACCCCGATGAACTGCCGCCGGTCGAGGAAAGCCGACGCCAACTTGCGGCGATGGCCGAAAAACTTGGCAAGCCCTGTCCCGTGGGTGTTGCGACATCCGACATCCTGCTGCCGGGTGCTGCGGGCGACCGGCCAGCGCGGGTTTATGTTCCCGCGGGAGGTGATGTGAATGCTTCGCAGCCCACACTGTTCTACCTGCATGGCGGTGGCTGGATACAGGGTGGGATCGACACCCATGACGGTCTGTGCGGCGCATTGGCACGTCAAGCGGGGGTGCGCGTGATCTCTTATGAGTATCGCCTCGCGCCCGAAGACCGCTTTCCGGCGGCCCCTGACGATGTTTTGGCCGCCTACCGCGCGCTGATTGCTGGCGATACGGACCTTAGCGTCGCACCCGAGCAGCTTGTGGTTGGCGGCGACAGTGCGGGTGGCAATCTGACTGCCAGCCTGATGCATGATCTGGTTACGGCCGGCATCGCACTGCCCCGCGCGCAGATGCTGATCTATCCCGGCCTGGATGCACGGTTGGAGACGCCCTCGATTCGGGATTTGCGGGACCAGCCGCTGCTGCCCGCCACGCGGATCGACTGGTACATTAACCTCTACCTGCCCGAGGAACAGGACCGGTTGGACCCGCGCGTTTCGCCGACCTTTTCCGAAACGCTTGCCAGCCAACCCGAGGCGTTGATCATCGCCGGTGGGCATGACCCGCTTTGGGATGACGCGCAGATCTATGCGGCCAAACTGACCGAAAACGGGGTCAAGGTTGAGTTGTTGAATTATCCCGGTCAGATCCATGCCTTTATGTCCTTGACCAAGGTGATCCCGCAGGGCAACGACGCGGTGGACAAAACCGCCGATTGGCTGCGGCGCGTGCTGAAAGGCTGAGCGCCGCGCGACAAGGGACACCGGATCATGCGCGTGGATTATGCAACCCTGGCCCAGACCATCGCCGCCCTGACCGAGGGCGAAAGCGACACGGTCGCGCTGATGGCGACAATTGCCTGCGAAGTGCATCATTCCGATGATCGGTTCG
This sequence comes from Ruegeria spongiae, assembly GCF_023502395.1. GTDB lineage: Bacteria > Pseudomonadota > Alphaproteobacteria > Rhodobacterales > Rhodobacteraceae > Ruegeria_C > Ruegeria_C spongiae. The sequence goes on from NZ_JAMFMB010000002.1 coordinate 176,833, forward strand.
ACTGGACCGGGTTCTACCGCGTGACCGAGCCCGAATTGCTCAAGATCGGCCCTTATCAGGGTGGGCATGGCTGTCTTGCCATCCCCTTCGCGCGCGGCGTCTGCGGCGCGGCAGCCCGGACTGGCGAGGTGCAGCTTGTCGCCGATGTCGACGCGTTCGACGGTCACATCGCCTGCGCCAGTTCGACCCGGTCGGAACTGGTTTTGCCGGTGCGCAACACGGCGGGCGAGATCATCGCGGTATTCGATATCGACAGCGATCAGCCCGAGGCCTTCAGCGAAACGGATGCAGAGGCGCTGTCGCAAATCCTGTCCGGGGTTTTTGGCCGTCCGTGACGGCTTCGCATGGTTAGATACGGTGTCCCGGCAGCAGGCCCGCCGTCTTCAATAGGGGCAGGTAACTGCGGCTGACCGGGATTTCGGTGCCATCGGTCAGCGTCACGATGGCCCGACCCTTGCTGTGGCGCACGGTTGCGATGCCGCTGCGCGATACCCAGTGCGAACGGTGAACCCGGTAGCCCTCGACCGGGGCGGCCTCTTTCACAGCGTCCGAAAAGCGTATCAGGATCAGTTCCTGCCCCTTGCTGGTGCGCACATTGGTGTAGTGATCTTCGGCGGAGAGGGCCAGCAGTCTGCCGCGCTTGTCAAAGGACAGGCGATCCAGGATCGCGGGTGCCCGGTCCGGTTCCGATCCAAGATGGTGAATGCGTTGCAGCGTCACCGTAATGACCATCGCGGCTCCGATCACGCTTAGCGCAAAAGACGCCAAGTTGCTTGATGGGACCGACCCAAAGGCCAACAGGTTGAGGCCAAGCACTGCGGCGAGAATGAAAACACCAGCGACCGCGCCCTGCACCAGCCAACCGGTGAGGCCCCTGATCCGGCTGTTCGAAAGCCGGGTGCCGATTGTCTGTGCCACAAGGAACCCGATCGCATAGGTCACCCAGACCATGACAAGCATGTAGATCAGACGCGGCGCGACGCTCATCACGTCCTTCAGTCCAAACGCGTCGATGATCGCCAGAACGAGTGCCACCCCGCACAGGATCGTTGCCGTGGTCGGGTGTTTCAGATGCTGCTGCAGCTCGCGCAGCGCGAATGCCGCTCGGGTAGAATTGGCGCAATTGTCTCGTATCTGGCGCATCTGACCTTGTCGCATGTGGCCGGGTATCGATCAGAGTAGTCGCGTTTCAACCAACGCGAAAGACCCTGCGGTGACACTAGACCCGATCCTGAATGCCCCGATTGCGATCCAGCTTCACGTTCTCGCCGCGATACCGGCGACACTGCTGGGGCCGATTGCGATCTATCGCAGCAAACGTGACCTGCTGCACAAATGCACGGGCTATGCCTGGATCAGCGCGATGGCGGTGATGGCGCTGTTATCGTTCTTCATTTCCGGCTGGAAGGTCATCGGCCCGTTCGGACCCATCCACCTGATCTCGATCTTCGTTTTGCAGGGGCTGATCACGGGTCTGCGCGATGCGCGCGCTGCACGGTTCACCGCCCATAAGGCCACCATGCAGAGCATCTACTGGTGGGGGATCGGCCTTGCGGGGCTTCTGACGTTGACGCCGGGCCGCCGGTTGAACGATGCCCTCTTTGGCAGCCACCCCGAAACCGGCTATTGGGTCATGGCGGCAGGCCTCATGCTGTTGGCCGCACGCTGGTGGTCTGCGCGGCGGGGTGGGTGGCTGTCGGTCTGAGTGCGAGTCAGATCAGACCGTTGGACAGGGCAAGGGCGCCAATCCCCGCCTGACACATCACGATCCCCCACAACCAGCGCGAAAACGGCTGCTTGCGGGTTTTGTGGTGGAAGATCCAGCGACTCAGCAGGGCCGCCGGGCTACCGCCCAGGGCCGCACACCAGAGCAATCTGCGTTCGGGCACGCGCAGCCGCCTGCGCCGGGCACAGAGCTTGTCCCAGCCAAACAGCGCGATTGTCAGACCGTTTATGGCCCACAGGAAAAACACCACATTCCACATGATCGGGTGATACCGTCAGCGAAAATCCGAGTGCAATGAAAAAACGCTTGGTAATTTCACGGAATCAGCGCTACATGAAAAACAGAGCAAAAATTTCACGAAGTTGACGGAGGGACACGTGAACGATCAGGCCCCGCAGCGAGCGACATTGGGGGTCGACATCCGCGCCTTGCGCAAGGCGCGTGGTCTGACGCTGTCCGACATTGCCACCAAGCTTGACCGGTCTGTCGGCTGGCTCAGCCAGGTTGAACGCGACATGTCTGAGCCGACCATTTCCGATCTGCGCCAGATCGCTGAATGCCTGGGCGTGCCGATGTCCATGCTCTTTGCCCATTCCGCCGCACCTGCCGACGAACAGGGCTTTGTCGTGCGCGCCGGGTCGCGCAGGCCGATGGGTTCGGGCGAAGAAGGGCTGATCGAAGAGCTGCTCTCGCCCGATCTGACCGATGACTTCGAGATGGTGCATTCCACGTTCCAGCCCCGCTCGCGGATGCAGAAACCCGCCAGCCGACCGACACAAGAGATGGGCTATATGGTCTCGGGGCGTCTGGATCTGACCATTGGGACGCAGACCTTCACCGTAGGTCCGGGCGACAGTTTCCGGATCAAGCAGGAGACCTATCACTGGGCCAACCCCTATGACACGCCTGCCGTGGCCGTCTGGGTCATCGCCCCGCCGGTGTATTGAATGAGCGTCGAGGCCTGGGCCATATTCGCGCTGTTCTGGATGGTCTTCGTGACGACGCCGGGACCGAATGCGGTCAACTGCATCTCGAACGGGATGAGCCTGCCTTTGCCGAAAGCGATGATCGGTGTGCTGGCGATCCTGACGCAGGCCAGCGCGTTCCTGATCCTGTCGGCGCTGGGCGTCACCGCGCTGATCGCCACCTCTCCTACCGGCTTCCTTGTCGCCAAGCTGATCGGGGCCGGATTTCTGATCTGGCTCGGCATCCGGGGCTGGATGAATGCCTCCCGGCCGGTGCCCGCAACGGAACGGCCCGCGCGCCATGTCTATCTGCATGCGCTGGCCATCGCCACGATCAACCCCAAAAGCGTTGCGGGTTATCTTGCGGCGTTTTCCCAGTTTGTGCAGCCCGAGGTGCCGATCTGGCAGCAGATGGGGGTCATCATGCCCACCGCGCTGGTCATCACCACGCTCAGCTACACCGGTTTCACCTTGCTGGGGGCCATCATGGGCCGGGCGGCGATGGGGGCGGTGTTCAACATCCGGGTGCGCCGGGTCATGGCCGGTTGCTTCATCATCTACGGGCTTTTGCTGGGCACCAGCAGCACGCCCGCAACACGAGGGTAGCGCCATGCACAAAGGATCATGTCTGTGCGGCCAGGTCGCATTCACCGTCGACGGAGCGCTCGCGCCGCCCTCTGCCTGCCACTGCGGACAATGCCGCAAGCAGTCGGGCCATCACTGGGCCTCGACCGAGACCCATCAGGACAATCTGAGCGTTGTCGCCAGCCATACGCTTGGCTGGTTCCGCGCGTCTGATACCGCGAAACGCGGGTTTTGCAGGCAGTGCGGGTCGTTCCTCTTCTGGCAGCACAATGACGAGGACACGATCTCGATCTCCATGGCGGCGTTCGACACGCCCACCGGACTGGCCCTGAGCCGCCACATCTTCGTGGCGGACAAGGGCGACTATTATGACATCAAGGACGAGCTGCCCCAACGGGCACAGTAAATGGGAACCAAGACAATGGCTGATATTCCAAACAAGGCCCGCGTGGTGATCATCGGTGGCGGTGTGGTGGGGACCTCCTCGCTGTACCACCTGGCCAAGAAGGGCTGGACCGACTGCGTGTTGCTGGAAAAGAACGAACTGACCGCCGGTTCGACCTGGCACGCTGCGGGCAACGTGCCGACCTTCTCGAATTCCTGGGCGATCATGAATATGCAGCGCTATTCGACCGAACTGTATTCGCGTCTTGCAGACGAGGTCGACTATCCGATGAACTACCACGTGTCGGGTTCGATCCGTCTGGCGCACAGCAAGGAACGGATGCAGGAATTCGAACACGCCATGGCCATGGGCCGCTATCAGGGTATCCCGATGGAGATGTGGACCCCGGAAGAGGCGAAAGAGCATTATCCCTTCCTTGAGACCCACGACCTAGAGGGCGTTCTCTATGACCCGACCGATGGCGACATCGACCCGGCGCAGCTGACGCAGGCGCTGGCCAAGGGGGCGCGGGACATGGGGCAGAAGATCATTCGGTACTGCCCGGCGACCGGCGTGACGCAACATGACGACGGCACATGGACCGTGCACACCGACAAGGGGGACATCACTTGCGACTATGTTGTGAACGCCGCAGGCTATTATGCGCAGCGTGTGGGCGAGATGTTCAAGCCATTTGGCGGCCGCACCGTGCCCGCAATGGTGATGAGCCACCAGTACCTGCTGACTGACGAAGTGCCCGAGGTCGAGGCGTGGTCCAAGGAAAACGGGGGCAAGAAACTGCCGCTGCTGCGCGACGTGGATATCTCTTACTACCTGCGGCAGGAAAAGAACGGCTTCAACCTTGGTCCCTACGAGCCTAACTGCAAGGGCCACTGGATGACCGAGGACGATCCGATGCCGCAGGATTTCTCGTTCCAGCTGTGGAATGACGATCTGGACCGGATCGAGGATATCGTCACCGACGCGATGGAGCGGGTGCCGCTGATGGCGACGTCCGGTGTTGGCCGTGTCATCAACGGTCCGATCCCCTACGCGCCGGACGGCCTGCCACTGATCGGGCCGATGCCGGGAGTCAAAAATGCCTTTGAAGCACACACATTCACCTTCGGCATCGCGCAGGGTGGCGGGGCCGGCAAGGTGCTGGCGGAATGGATCGTCGATGGTGCGACCGAATGGGACATGTGGGCGGTCGATCCGCGCCGTTACACCGACTACACCGATCAGGATTACTGCAACCAGAAAGGCATGGAGGTCTATGGCAACGAATATGCCATGCACTTCCCCCACCACGAATGGCCCGCCGCGCGCGACAAGAAACTCTCGCCGGTGCACGACAAGGTCAAGGCACAGGGCGGTGTCATGGGGGCCTATAACGGTTGGGAACGTGCCAACTGGTTCGCGCAGCCGGGCGATGACACCTCGCTTGAGGCGACCCATACCTGGGGCCGGTCTGGCCCGTGGGAGCAGCGCATCAAGGAAGAATGCGAGGCGGTGCGCGACCATTGCGGCGTGCTCGATCTGCCCGGCTTCTCGCGCTTCATGGTCAAGGGCGAGGGCGCAGCCGAGACGTTGCGCGGGCTGGTCACCGGCGGCTTGCCAAAAGTGGGCCGGATGAATCTGGTCTATGTCTCGGATGACCGGGGCCGCATCCTGACGGAAATGTCCTGTGTCCGGATGGGCGAGGACGATTTCATGATGATCACGGCGGCCACGGCGCAGTGGCACGACCGCGATTTGCTGCGGGGCGCGATGCCCGCAAGCGTCACCGTCGAAGACGTGACCACCACCCGCGACACGCTGATCGTGACCGGTCCGAAATCGCGTGAGATTCTGTCGGGTCTGACCGATGCCGATCTGTCCACCGGCTGGCTGACCCATCAATCGACGACAGTTGCCGGGCAACCCGCCTACCTGATCCGGGTGTCCTTTGCCGGAGAGCTGGGTTGGGAAGTGCACGCGCTGAATGCAGACATGCCCGCGATCTATGACGCGATCATCGGTGCCGGTGCCAAACCTTTTGGCATGTATGCGCTGAACTCCCTGCGCATCGAAAAGGGCTACCGCGCGTGGAAGGGCGATCTGTCGACCGACTACTCGCTGCTCGAAGGCGGGCTGGGCCGCTTCGTCAAGCTCGACAAGCCGCAAGACTTCCCCGGCAAGGCCGCGATCCTGAACGAAAAGCAGCAAGGCGTGAAAAAGTCCTTTGTCACCATGACGCTTGAGGCGGGGGATTGCGACGCGCCCTACATGTCCTGCATCTGGCAGAATGGCGAGATCGTGGGCGAGACCACCTCGGGCGCCTGGGGGTACCGGGTTGGCAAGTCCATCGCGTTGGGCATGATCCGGGCCGAGCTTGCAAATCCGGGCACCGAGCTGGAAGTAGAAATCTACGGCCAGAAATGCCGGGCCGTGGTACAGGAGGATCAACCGCTCTGGGATCCCGAAAACGAACGGCTGCGCGCATGACACGACCCGCGACCATGTCCGGCGCTTACCTGACCCGCCACGGCGGGCCAGAGGCGCTGGAATGGCGCGACGACATTCCTGTCCCGATCCCCGGACCGGGGCAGGTTCTGGTGCGGGTGGCCGCCGCTGGCGTCAACAACACCGATATCAACACGCGGGTCGGTTGGTATTCTGCGGATGTCACCTCGGCCACCGATGCGGTCGACCAGGAGGTCGAGGCAGGCGGCTGGGGTGGTGCGCTTGCTTTCCCGCGCATTCAGGGCGGTGATCTGTGCGGCATCGTCGAACAGGTCGGGCCGGGCGCCGGTTTCGAACCCGGCCATCGCGTGACCTGCCCGATCAACCTGCCACGCCCGCGCCCCGGCGCGCCGCAGGGGTTCATCGCGCTGGGTTCCGAGATTGACGGGGCCTTCGCGCAATATTGTCTGGTCGATGCGGATGACCTTTATGACGTCACCGCCTCGCCGCTGTCGGATATCGAGATCGCCGCCATCCCCTGCGCTTTCGGCACCGCCGAGAACCTGCTGACCCGTGCCGGCGTCACCGCTGGCCACGAGGTGCTGATCACAGGGGCCTCGGGCGGTGTCGGCCTGGCCGCCGTGCAACTTGCCGCCCTGTGCGGCGCACGTGTTTCGGGGGTGACCGCACCGGCCAAGGCAGAGGTGGTCACGGCGCAGGGCGCGGCGGGTACGTTTGACCGCGATGCCCCGCTGCCCACGGGCAGTTTCGACGTGGTCATCGACGTGGTGGGCGGCCCGGCCTGGTCGGGGCTGATCCGGGCGCTGAAACCGGGGGGGCACTATGCCGTCTCGGGCGCGATCGCGGGGCCGATGGTCGAGGCCGACCTGCGCGAGATCTACCTGCGCGACATCACCATCCACGGCTGCACCCATCAGCCGCCCGAGGTGTTCGGGCGCCTCGCGGCCCTGATGAACGCAGGCCGGATCAGGCCGCTGGTCTCGAAAACCTACCCGCTGCGTGAAATCGCCCGCGCGCAGGAGGATTTCCAGACCAAGATACATCCCGGCAAACTGGTGCTGATCCCATGACGGATATTACGCTTCTGGATGGTTCGATCGGTCAGGAACTGGTCAAACGCAGTGGTGATCGGGCGACGCCGCTCTGGTCGACGCAGGTGATGATCGACCACCCGGACCTCGTGGGCGACGTGCATGCCGACTATTTTCGCGCGGGTGCCACGATTGCCTCTACCAACAGCTACGCGCTGCACCGGAACCGGCTGGAGCGTGTCGGGCTTGAGGCGGAGCTGCTGCATCTGGTCGATACGGCGCTTGCCCAGGCAAAAGCGGCACGTGATGCCCATGGGTCGGGCCGGATCGCAGGCGTACTGGGGCCACTGCTGGCCTCCTACCGCCCCGACCTGCAGCCGCCCGTAGATCTGGCAAAAGCGCGCTACGGCGAGTTGGTGGCGCGGATGCGCGATCATGTGGACCTGTTTCTGATCGAAACCGTTTCGTCGCTGCTCGAAGCAGAAGGCGCGCTGGCGGGCACCGAAGGCTGTGGCAGACCGGTCTGGCTGGCGCTGAGTGTGATGGACGAGGATGGCAACCGCTTTCGTTCGGGCGAGGCGGTCGCTGACATCGCCCCGCTGGTTGCGCGGTTTGATCCTGACGCCCTGCTGATCAACTGTTCCCGCCCCGAGGCAATCCCTGCCGCGCTCGACCGGATCAAGGGTTTCGGAAAACCGTTTGGCGCGTATGCCAACGGGTTCACCCGGATTACCGAGGCGTTTCTGGCGGATGCGCCCACGGTTGATGCGCTGGAGCAGCGGCAGGATCTGGGACCCGTCGTTTATGCCGATCACGCCATGGGCTGGCTCGACCAAGGGGCCACGATCGTCGGCGGCTGTTGCGAGGTTGGCCCCGCCCATATCGCCGAACTGGCGCGCAGGTTGCGCGCCGCGGGCCATAACGTCGTCTAGGGTGGCAGGGGATGGCGGGCAAATCCGAACCACAGCCGCGTAACATCCATTTCGACGTGATCGTCGCGGATGGGTTTGTACTGACCGAGGTTGCCGGTGTGGTTGATGTGATCCGTACGGCGAACCGGGTGTTTCCCAAGACCCAGTTCTCGTGGCGGTACCGGTCGCGCGGTGGCGGGCCGGTGGCCTGCCGGGCGGGCGCCACGGTCGAGACTCTGAAGCTCGACCGCAATGCCGATGCCGACTATGTCTTCGTGATCGGCAATGCCGACCCGGATCACCCGGACATGTCGCTGGGCCGCATGGTGCAGGACTATACCTATCGCGGCGCGCAGGTGTTCCTGCTGGCCGAGGCCGCGACCCGCTACATTCGCGATTTCGGTGGCCAGTCAGGCCAGCATACGACCCATTGGGAAAACTCTTTCATCCTGCGCGAACGGATGGAACCGCTTGATGCCCGCCATGCGCTGGCCTCGCAGGTCGGGCAGGTGGTGACCTGCGCCGGCATGGGATCGACCATCGACGTGACGCTGGAATTGATCGGGCGGCACATGTCGAGTGCGGCGATGATGACGGTGTCCGACATCTTTCTGCACGAACGCGTCCGCGACTATGCTTCGCCGCAGCCCTATTCCGGCATCAAATCCACCACCACCGGGGACGAGAAGCTGGACCAGTGCATCAAGATCATGCAGGCCAATATCGAAGAGCCGGTCGCGATCCATGAACTGGTGGGCACGCTGGGCCTGTCCAACCGCTCGCTGGAGCGTAAGTTCAAGACGTTTCTGGGCACCACGCCCAATGGCTTCTACCGCGAGATGCGCCTGACCAAGGCCAACAACCTGCTGCTCAACACCACGATGAGTATCGGCGAGGTCGGTCTGGCCTGTGGTTTCCCGAATGGGTTCTCGGGCATCTACAAAAGCTTCTTTGGCGTCACGCCTTTTGCGGTCCGCCGCCGCAGGCGGGTGCCGGATCATCCCTGATTTCCGGCACGGCCTGACGCTTTTGGCAGATTTCCCGCCGCATACCCGTGGCAATACAGAAGCAACGGCAGATTCGGAGATAAAACCATGGCAGATCTTCCCAGCAAGGCGCGGGTTGTCATCATCGGGGGGGGCGTGATCGGATGTTCGGTCGCCTATCACCTGACCAAGAAGGGCTGGAGCGATGTTGTGCTGCTGGAACGCAAGCAGCTCACGTCCGGCACCACGTGGCACGCCGCCGGTCTGATCGCGCAGCTGCGCGCCACCGCCAACATGACCAGGCTGGCGAAATACAGCCAGGAACTCTATGGCTCGCTTGAGGAGGAAACCGGCGTTGCCACCGGGTTCAAGCGCTGTGGTTCGATCACCGTTGCGCTGACCGAAGAGCGCCGCGAAGAGATCTATCGTCAGGCCGCCATGGCCCGCGCCTTTGGGGTTGAAGTCGAAGAGATTTCCAACGAGCGGGTGCAGGAGCTGTATCCGCATATCAATCTGGAAGGTGTCAAAGGCGCGGTTTATCTGCCGCTGGACGGGCAGGGCGATCCGGCCAACATCGCGCTGGCATTGGCCAAGGGCGCGCGTCAGCGTGGCGGGGTGGTCAAGGAGCGCATCAAGGTCACCGAGATCGTCAAGCAGGGCCGCAAGGTCACCGGGGTCGATTGGGTCTCGGATGATGGCAAGGATTCGGGCCATATCGAATGTGACATGGTGGTGAACTGCGCGGGCATGTGGGGTCATGAAGTGGGTCGCATGGCGGGTGTGAACGTACCGCTGCATGCCTGCGAGCATTTCTACATCGTCACCGAGAATATCGATGGCATGACCCGGTTGCCGGTGCTGCGGGTGCCGGACGAATGCGCCTATTACAAGGAAGACGCAGGGAAATTCCTGCTGGGCGCGTTTGAACCCAACGCCAAGCCCTGGGCCATGAACGGCATCCCCGACACGTTCGAATTTGACCAGCTACCCGAGGATTTCGACCATTTCGAGCCGATCCTCGAGGCCGCCTGCAACCGCGTGCCATTGCTGGCTGAGGCTGGGATTCATACGTTTTTCAACGGCCCTGAAAGCTTCACGCCCGACGATGCCTATCACCTTGGCCTTGCGCCTGAGATGGACAATGTCTGGGTTGCGGCAGGGTTCAACTCGATCGGTATCCAGTCGGCAGGTGGCGCGGGCATGGCGCTGGCCGAATGGATGGATAGCGGCGAGAAACCTTTCGATCTGGGCGATGTCGATATCAGCCGGATGCAGCCGTTCCAGGGCAACAAGCAGTATCTGTTCGAGCGTTCAAAAGAAACGCTGGGCCTGCTGTATGCCGACCACTATCCCTATCGCCAGAAAGCCACCGCGCGTGGCGTGCGCCGGACACCGTTCCATCACCACCTGCTGGAACAAGGCGCGGTGATGGGTGAGCTGGCGGGTTGGGAACGCGCCAACTGGTTCGCAAATCCGGGACAGGAGCGGGAATACCAGTATAGCTGGAAGCGTCAGAACTGGTTCGAAAATTCCGCCGCTGAACATCGCGCCATTCGCGAGAATGTGGGCATGTATGACATGTCCACCTTCGGCAAGATCCGCGTCGAGGGGCCCGATGCCGAGGCTTTCATGAACTATGTCGGCGGTGGGGATTATTCGGGGCCGGTGGGCAAGATCGTCTATACCCAGTTCCTCAACCGCGCTGGCGGGATCGAGGCGGATGTGACCGTCACGCGGCTGAGCGAGCTGGCCTATCTGGTTGTCACCCCGGCGGCAACGCGGCTGGCTGACCAGACCTGGATGGAACGCCACAAAGGCGATTTCAACGTGATCATCACCGACGTGACTGCGGGCGAAGGCGTGCTGGCCGTGATGGGCCCGAACGCGCGCGCGCTGCTGCAAAAGGTCTCGCCCGCCGATTTCTCGAACGCGGTGAACCCGTTTGGCACCGCGCAGGAGATCGAGATCGGCATGGGTCTGGCCCGTGTCCACCGCGTGACTTACGTGGGCGAGCTGGGCTGGGAGGTCTACGTGGCCTCCGACATGGCTGGACATGTGTTTGAAACCTTGCATGACGCCGGGCAGGATATGGGCCTGAAGCTGTGCGGAATGCACATGATGGACAGCGCCCGGATCGAAAAGGGCTTCCGCCATTTCGGCCATGACATCACCTGCGAGGATCACGTGGTTGATGCCGGTTTGGGGTTTGCGGTCAAAGCAGGCAAGCCCGGCGATTTCATCGGCAAGCAGGCGGTGATCGAGCGCAAGGAGACCGGCCCCAGGAACCGGCTGGTCCAATTCAGGCTGACCGATGCCGAGCCGCTCTTGTTCCACAACGAACCCATCCTGCGCGATGGCGAATATGTGGGCTATCTGAGCTCGGGCAATTACGGCCACACGCTGGGGGCCGCCATTGGTCTGGGTTATGTGCCCTGCGAAGGTGAAAAGGCGGCGGACGTTCTGGCCTCGACCTACGAGATTGACATCTGCGGCGTGAGGGTAAAGGCCGAAGCCTCACTCAAACCGATGTACGATCCCAAATCGGAGCGGGTAAAGGTCTGAATGGTGAAGGTCGGGGCACTGCCCCGGCATCAACAGGGATATTTGGAGCCGGATGGATGCAGGATCCCTTGTTCATCTGGCCGAAAATATCCCGGAGCGCGAGGCGCCGCCTCGCAATTGCGCGGATGGCGCCAACTGCGCCCCTGGAGGGCATAACAATACGTATCGCCGCCGATGTGCTGTGGGGGTTTCTGCCGCTTACATGAAGTTCTTGGCGCATATCCCCCGGTTGAGTTCGTTGCCCATCGCATCATCTGGTCGGCGCTGTCACTGTATTCGGTGTCTCTGTTCCGTCAGTTGCGCGCTCGGGCCTGATCCCGGATGATCTGCACAATCTGATTGGCCCAGAGGTCATAAAGCCGAGAGCTGGGGTGATAGCCGTCGGGCGCTGCCATCCCCGGTTCATCCGGCAGTTCTGTTGACAGGTGGTGCGCCTGCGGAAATCCCTCTGCGACCCTCTGCAACCCCGCATCCAGTCGGGCCGCCTGTTGGCCCAGCACCCAGGCGAGGGGTTGCGGCAGGGCGGGGAGCCGCTCCATTTGCGGAACGCCCGACACCACGACGCAGCGCGCCTGCAACGGGCCGGTCAGATGCGCCAGAAGCGCGTGCTGCTGCGCCGTAAATTTCCCGCAGCTGCGCCCGCGCGTGACGTCATTGACACCCAGAGCCGTGACAGCCACGTCGAACCGGTCCTCGAGCCGGAGCAGGCGGTCCAGGGCGTCGCGCGTGGTGTGGCCGGTGGTGGCCTCCAGACGCCAGTCGACGGTGAAATCATGCGCAAGCCCTGCGACGATCCGCCCTGACAGCGCCTGATCCTGTGTCGCCACGCCCACCCCTGCAGCCGAGCTGTCGCCGGCAATCAGCACCCGCAGCAGCGGGCCGGACCCGGCGCGTCCCGCGCGCGGGCCTTGCGGTTCCGGCAACAATTGCGCCTTGCGCCGCACCATGAGCCCCTGCCCAAGAAGCACGGGCAGCAGCGGCAGACGCAGTATCTGATCTGGCGCGATCAGGACAGCGCCTCGCGGAATTTCAGGAACCGCGCGTCTGTGCTCACCCGGGCATTCATCGCCTCGCGCAGGGCACCGATGGTCTTGTAGGGGCGCATGACCACCTCAAACTCCTGCACAAGCCCATCATCGTTCAACGTGATGAGGTCGACGCCGATCGCGTCCATTTCTCCGACTTTGCACTGGAACTCCAGCGCCCAGTCTTTGCCCTCGCCCATGATGCGGCGGTACCGAAAGTCGGAAAATATCTGGCCGACATGCCCCAGTATTGCCGCCACAGGCGCGCGACCGGTCCAGATCTTGTAGTAGGTCGGCGGCTGAAAGCGAACATCTTCGGCAAGTACTTCGGCAATCAGGGTATCGTCGCCCTTGGCGATGATCTCCTGCATTCTGGTGATGGTTGGGTGCATGATCTTTCCTCTCTGTTGCTGCAAAAATCGCGGATGCGGTCTTGATGGGCAAGCACGACGTTGCGTGAGGGTTGGGGCTGCGATAGGCAGGCCCGCATGTCCGAGAGCTATGATCCTCCGCAAACCCCGCTTGATGTGCTGCACGAAGACGCGCAACTGATTGTCGTCAACAAACCACCCGGCCTGCTTTCGGTGCCGGGCAAGGGCGCGCATCTGGCCGATTGCCTGCTGACGCGGGTGCAGGCGGCATTTCCGCAGGCGCTGCTGGTGCATCGGCTCGACCGGGACACCTCGGGGGTCATGGTTTTTGCCCAGACCCCCCATGCGCAGCGTCATCTGGGCCTGCAATTCGAGAAGCGGCAGACGCGCAAGACCTATGTGGCGCGGGTCTGGGGCGTGGTGCAACCCAAGACCGGCACTGTGGATCTGCCGCTGATCGTCGACTGGCCCAACCGCCCGAAACAGATGGTCTGTCACGAGACCGGAAAACCCGCCGTGACCGACTGGCGCGTGCTGCGTCATGACGGTGAAACTACGCGCCTGCGGCTGATGCCCAAAACCGGGCGCTCGCACCAGCTTAGGGTGCATATGCAGGCGCTGGGCCACCCGATACTGGGCGATCCGTTCTACGCCACGGGCGCGGCGCGCGAGCATGGGCGGCTGATGCTGCATTCCGAAGAGTTGCGCCTGAAGAACCCCGAAGGCGGCGTGTCGATGAAGTTCCGCGCCAAGCCGGATTTCTGAACGCTGTTTCTGTTCCCAGCTTTCGCGCGCAGCCAGAACCGTCTCACGCCGTTTCGATGCCCTGTGGACCAGCGGCGTGTCGTGTTCAACAAATTCCGCCCCCAATTCCGTCAGATCATAATGCACTTCGATCGGGGGCCGGGGATGACGGTGCGGGTCAGAGAGCCATCGCGCCCCAACGCGCACTGGTCCCGGTCAGCACGCGCCGGGTGATATCGCCCACGCCGCGCTTGATCTCGGAAAACCGCAAGGCCCCCCATGGACCTCGTACTGCAATCCGTGTCAGCGCTACTCAGCCGTCCAGCCGCTGACCGCCTTGACCTCCAGGAAATCCTCGATCCCGTAAACGCCGCCCTCGCGGCCGTTGCCGGACATCTTCATGCCGCCAAAGGGTGAGCCCGCCGCGCGGGACTGGCCATTCATCTCGACCATGCCTGAACGCAGCTGACGTGCCATCCGGTTGGCCCGTGCTGGATCGGTGGTCTGCACATAGTTGGTCAGGCCGTAAGGGGTGTCATTTGCGATCGCGACTGCCTCTTCTTCGGTGTCGAAGGGGATCATGGTCAGGACCGGGCCAAATATCTCTTCTCGGGCGATGGTCATCTGGTTGTTGGCATCGGCGAACACGGTGGGCTTGACGTAATACCCCTTGTTGAACCCGTCGGGCCGCCCGGTGCCGCCCGCAACCATGCGGGCGCCCTCGTCGATACCGGTCTGGATCAGATCCTGGATCTTGCTCCATTGCAGCTGATTGACCACGGGGCCGATATGGCGTCCGTCGTCCTGCGCGCTGCCGACGGTGACCTTTGCCGCCACTTTGACCGCGGTTTCGACCGCCCTGTCATAGACCCCGCGCTGGACCAGCATCCGGCTTGGCGCGTTGCAGCTTTGACCGGTGTTGTTCATCATGTGCAGCACGCCGCGTTTCACGGCCTTTTCATCGGCATCGTCGAAGACCAGGTTCGCACCTTTGCCGCCCAGTTCCAGGTGCACTTTCTTGAGTGTATCCGCCGCGTTTTTCGAGATAGCCGCACCAGCTCGCGCCGATCCGGTAAACGACACCATATCCACATCCGGATGCCCCGAGAGTTGCGTCCCAACTCCGGGCCCGTCGCCGTTCACCAGATTGAACACACCGGGGGGGAACCCGGCCTCGTCCATCATCTCGGCAAAAATCATCGCATTGAGCGGGCTTTCTTCCGAGGGTTTCAGCACCATGGTGCACCCCGCAACCGCTGCGGCGCCAACCTTGAGCGTCACCTGGTTCATCGGCCAGTTCCAGGGCGTGATCAGGGCCGCGACGCCCACCGCTTCGTGGATGATCCGGTCATTGGGCGCGTGATCGCCCAGCGGATGATCGAATTGAAACGCCTTGGCTGCGTGCAGGAAATTCTTCAGATGCCAGATGCCCGCGCCGACTTGCTGCGTGCGGGACATGTCAATCGGCGCGCCCATCTCCAGCGACATGGCCTGCGCCAGATCTTCGCTGCGGCTCTGGTAGATTTCGACCAGTTTTTCCACCAGGGCAATCCGTTCGGCCGGGGGCGTGGCCATCCAGCCGGGAAGCGCTGCCTTGGCCGCGGCCACCGCCGCATCCGTGTCTGCCAGGGTGCCCAGCGAAATCACCGCGCAGGGCTCCTCGGTCGAGGGATTGACAACAAGATGATCCTGGGGCCGGGCCGGGGTCACCCAGCCGCCGTTGATATAGAAATCGCGTTTTTCGATCATGGGCTCTCTCCTCGAAGTAAAATTCGACCAATCGGTCGGATTTTGGTCACTCTTGCATTGCGTTTTCGATTCCACAAGCCGGGGGATGCAACGAAGCCGTCAAAGTTCTAGTCTCGCGGACATATTGAGTCGTTTCAAAATCAGAGGAGACCGACCATGGGGTTGCGCATCAACGATACTGTTCCGAATTTCACCGCCGAGACCGACCAGGGCACCGTCAAGTTCCATGACTGGATCGGCGACAGCTGGGCGATCCTGTTCTCGCATCCCAAGGATTTCACGCCGGTCTGCACCACAGAGTTTTCCGCCGTGGCCCAATTGACCGATGAATGGGCCAGCCGCAACACCAAGGTGATGGGCGTATCCGTCGACGGGGTCGAGGACCACAAGAAATGGAAGCAGGACATCGAAAGCTATGGCGGGGCAAACCCGGGTTTTCCGATCATTGCCGATGACGGTCTGGCTGTATCCAAAGCCTTCGACATGCTGCCCGCCGAGGCTTATCTGCCCGATGGCCGCACGCCCGCTGACAGCGCCACGGTGCGGTCGGTCTTCATCATCGGGCCGGACAAGCAGCTGAAACTGTCGATGACCTATCCGATGACCGTGGGTCGGAACTTTGCCGAGATTCTGCGCGCGCTGGACGGGTTGCAGATGACCGCCAAGGGGGTGGCCACCCCGGCCAACTGGGTGCCGGGCGAAGATGTCATCATCCCGCCAGCGGTCAGCAATGACGAGGCCAAAGAGAAGTTCGGCGAGTTCGAAACGATCTTCCCGTACCTGCGCAAGACCAAGGCGCCGCAATAAGGCGTCCGGGCAGGGGGGGTGCCTGCCCCCCTTGTTCTCTGCGGCGCGTCAGAATGATGCGAGTTCATCACTCGCGTGGATGGTGACACCCGTGCCTTTTTGCAATGCGATTGCAGACATCGCCTTGGCAACCTGCTCGGCGCGGATAGGGCGAAATTTGCGCAGCGGCCCGATCATCAAGAAATCGAACAGCGGCAAGATGCGCCCGCCCCATTCCTCGGCCAGACGACTTTCGTCACGCTTGCCCAGCAGCAGCGAGGGCCGCAGAATGTCCAGCGTTTCGAAACCGATCGCTTGCAGGTCCCGCTCGATTTCGCCCTTGACGTGCAGGTAATAACTCGGCGATCCCAACCTTGCGCCATGCGATGAAATCAGGACGAAATTCTTTGCTCCGTTCTGATGCGCGATCTCTGCCAAGCGGATGACGTAATCATGATCGATCTTGCGAAAACTCTCGCGCCCGCCAGCGTTCTTTTGCGTGGTCCCGATGCAGCAAAATACGGTATCGGCAACGATCCTGGCCGCGATATCTTCCACTGTGTCGGCCCCTCCCATCACCTCGGTCACTTTTTCTGACCCGGTATCAAGGCTTCGACGGGTCACGGCAATAACGCGATCCCAGTGATTTTCCGCGATCAATCGCTCCAGGACATGCCGGCCGACAAGACCGGTTCCGCCCAGGATCAGAGCTATGTTGGGCATGGCAACCTCATATTTGTTTGCGTGGCAAGCTATGCTTGAGTGACCAGAGGAGGCCAAGCCGGAATATCTCGTTGGAAGTGCGATTTATTACAGGCGGCGAGGTTTTTTGCCAGCGCTGATGCCTGTGGCATCGGAGTATTTCTCGAGCACACGGTTGGCGGTGTTCAGCCGGATCGCACAACGGGCCGTTGCGGATGCAGGTGCAGTTTTGCGCGATAGACGGCACGCTTGATTTCGCGGGCGAATTTTTCGCCTGTCGGGACCGATTTCTGGATTGTCGATCCGCCGATCTGCGCGGCGACCTCCTGATTTCCGGTTCCCATCAGCGCATGAACCGGCTGCCCGGTGATCCAATGCATCTGCAGGAAGGTATCGACGGGGCGGTCGATCTCGTTTGTGGCGTCCAGCAGCCGTTTGGCGGCGTTGAGGCCGACATATTGGCACTGGCACTGCAGGGCGATCACCTTGGGCAGGATCAGGCGCAGCCCGTCGCGTTCGACCAGCGTCCGGGCGGGCACTTCGCGTTGTTTGACCGGCAGGCGGATATAGTGATCAGGCGTTGCGGCCTCGGTAAGCATCTCCAGCGCCGTGGCGAATCGCTTGGGGTCGATCTGCAGGTCGTCTTCGACGGTGATGGCCCCGTCGATCCCCTCATCGACCATCTTCCGCCAGATGCGCCGATGGCTTTCGAAGACGCCAATCTCGGTCGGCAGCAGCGCAAACGGATACTGGGGTCGGTGCAGGTTGCCCGGATACGGCGTCACATGGGCGATCTGTGCGGCATCGCGACCATTGACCGCTTCGATCCATTCCGCGTGGGGCAATTGGTCGCGCAGCCGCTCTGCGTTGGGCCGACGCGCCGTGCTGGACGACATATGGATGATGAAACTGCGCATGCCTGACCGCTTTCCGGAACACAGCGTTTGCGCCGAACCGGCCTGATCCGGGCTGCGCAGCTTTGGTCCGGGGGACCTCGATTATTCTGTGCATCCGGTATAGGCAGAACCGGCACGGCGCGCAATTCCCGGCCCGCATGCCTGATCCGGAAGAGGTTGTTTTTCGCCGTTTACGGGAATTGTTCCAAAATGAGATCGACACATGGCGGTCCGGATGCAACATTGTGAGAGAGAACTTGTTCTCTCCCGGTGCCGAGTCATCGGGGCCTTCACTATTGATAATCAAGAGGATTCACAGATGAACCTGAAAGTTGCTTTGCTCGGCTCGTTCGTTTTTGCCCTGGCGGCGTGCTCGCAGCCCGAGCCGGAACCGGTTTATGTCCAACCCACCTATGACAAGGTTGGCAACCCAAGCTGCCCGGGTGGCTATCAGGTTGCGACGACCGAAGCGGGTGCCACGGTCTGCTCGCCGATTACACAGTAATTACCCTTGCAGGTGACCCGCTCGGGTCACCTGTGTCCGCCCGGCTCCCGACCCGACCTCTGAGCCCGGCGCGCCGCGTGCCCCCTCGCGCCTATGTCGAAGCTGCGATAAGACGGGCGCATGTCACAGATTGAATCGCTCTTCGTCACCCGCCTCTATCGCGCTGCCTTGTCCGAATTCGCCCCCGGGATTGATGCGGGCGAGCTGGAAACCTCCTGCCTTGTCATCGCCGAGGATGACGAGGCAGGGCAGGCCTGGTGCGAGGAAAACGGCTATCCCGGCTATACCTCTTATGCGTCGCTGAGTGATCTGCCCTGGCGGTTTCCGATCTTCGCCGATCTGGTCAAGGTGCTGGATGCCCATGTGGCGGCATTTGCCCAGGATCTGGAATTTGATCTTGATGACCGGGCGCTGACGCTGGAGGACCTGTGGATCAACATCCTGCCCGAGGGCGGGATGCATGCCAGCCATATCCACCCGCACAGCGTGATTTCCGGCACCACCTATGTGGCGATGCCCAAGGGGGCCAGCGCGCTGAAGCTGGAAGACCCGCGCTCGGCCCGGATGATGGCCGCCCCGGTGCGCCGCAAAGATGCGCGGCGCGAGTTGCAGCCGTTCATATATGTGAAACCGGAAGTGGGCGATGTGCTGCTCTGGGAAAGCTGGCTGCGCCATGAGGTGCCGATGAACATGGCCGAAGAAGAGCGGATCAGCATCAGCTTCAATTACCGATGGGATTGAACGCGGCAGCGGCCGATTTTTTCAGACCGGAATAAGGTCTGTGGGATCTATGATGCGCGTTTGCGATATTGCAGCGGACTTATGCCTTCGGTTCGTTTGAACGCGCGGACAAACGCGCTTGTTTCCGAATACCCCAGACTTTCTGCAATTTCGGAAACGGATGCGTCCGAAAAATCCAGCGCTTCTTTTGCCGCCGCCTCGATTACCTGATTGCGCAATTCCCGGAACGACGTGTCTTCGCGGCTTAAATCGCGGTGGAGCTTTCGAACGGATGTATTCAGCTTGTCGGCAACGGACTCGGCGGTCAAATTCGACTGGCTGAGCTGAGATGTCAGGATCAGTTTCACTTTGCGCACGATATTCTGAAACGCGTAGGGTTGATTGATCAACAGATCAGCCTGCTGACGCAGGACGGTCAAAAGGTCTGAATCAACCCCCGAAATGGGCACCTGCAGAATTTTCTGATCGAAAATGATCTGGTTCACGGGCGCGTTGAATTTCAGTTCGGTGCCAAAAACGTCGTGATGCACCGACAGGTGCTTGGGTTTCGAATAGGTGAAATAGCAGAATTTCGGTGTCCAGCGCATGTCACCGATTTTCTTTCTCATGGTTTCGACCAGAAACCCCAAAGTGAAATCGATGTCCTGTCGGCAATCGCTTCCCGGCAGCAATTCTTCGCTGTAGGTTACTTTGCACAGACCCCCCGACCGGTTGAACTCAATTCCGAAATGTGGGGTGAAAATGTCGAAGTAGTGATCCACAAAAACGCAGAAATCCCGAATACTGGTGGCATTATCCGCGATATAACCAAGCAATCCGAAGTGATTGGGGTTAGCGGATTTGGCGATATTCAAGCCAAGAGATGGATCACCCAGATCGATAGCCGCCTGTTCGAACAGACGCAGATACCGGTCCGGTGTGGTTTCCAGAACGTAGGAACCGATGTCGTCGTCACGGCACTTCAGCGCCTTGCAGAGGTCTGCTCGCGACACGCCACGCTCAAGCAAGGCGGTTACAAACCAGTGGACTGGCACATCGGGCTCTAGCGGCTTCTTTTTAGGCGCGGACATGTGGGCAGAGCACGAAATTTCTTCATGTCCTAAATTGTCAATTAGTTGGCGGAACGTGTCAAGCCTCGGGTAGACGCAAAAGCTATAGTCTCAAAATCTGCCAAAGGAGTCGCGTCGCTGCGATCCAAATAGCGTGCCGCGCGGAAGGGAATTACCAATGAACAATAAATCCAACTATTTGCGTGCAGCCGTTTCTAGCATTGCCGTGGCGGGGGCCACAATCCTACCCGGTCTGGCGGCAGCCTCGGGCGCCGATCTGTACGAGGAGAATTGCTCGGCCTGCCATCTGGAAAACGGGGCAGGGGACGTCGATCTGATGTCGCCTTCGATCGCCGGGTTGGATCAAGAGTATATTCTGCGTCAATACAGCAACGTTACCACCGGCATCCGCGTCTTCACCGAAGATGAGGCGATGGCGCAGGGCATGGTCGAGATCATGGCGGAACTCTCCGCGGACGACATGAACGAAATCAGCGCCTATGTCGCGGCAATGCCAATCGTGGCGATCGAGCAGGAAGTCGGGCCGATCGGATTCCCGGATCGCGGTCTTTATAACAACTGCTCCAGCTGTCACGGGGCCAAAGGCCAGGGCGCATCCGGTCTTGGCGCGCCGCGTCTGGCGGCGCAGCATAGCTGGTATCTCAAAGACCAGCTCATGAAGTTCCGCGACGGCACGCGTGGCTCGCACCCGGATGACACGCATGGCATTCAGATGCGTGATATGGCTGTTGCCATCGCCAGTGACGAAGATGTCGATACCATCGTCAACTACATCGCAAACTTCGAACCACCGTCGAAAGATTCGAACGCAAATGCGCACTAAAATACTTGCTCTGACATTGCTCGGCGGGATCGCCTTTCCCGCCGTGTCCGACGCGTGGCAGCTCAGCGATAGTTGCCCAGCCAGTCACCAGAAACTGGCTGATGGCACCTGCGAGTTGGTCACGCTCTATGATTTCTATGCGTCGCCGGACCAACATGGCGGGGTGCAGGCCGAACTTCCCGAATTGCTTTCGGGACGCTTCACGCCGCAGCAGATCGACCTTGGCCGGATCCTGTTTTTCGACCCGATCCTGTCCGCCGAAAAGGATATGTCCTGTGCCTCCTGCCACCAGCCGGAACGCGGGCTGAGCGATGGCCGGAAGAGATCGCTTGGCGCGACCACCGGTGCGGCGCGCACTGAATTGCCCCGGTCGACACCAAGCCTCTGGAACGTCGGGTTCCAGCCCAGGTTCATGTGGGATGGGCGGGCCGAGACGCTGGAAGAACAGGCACTGCTGCCGCTCTTTTCAGAGGTCGAGATGGGCAACACCAAGGAGGGCGTGGAAACCGCCCTGCTGGACAACCCGGCCTATGTGCAACTGTTCGACGACGCCTTTGAGGCCCCGCCCTCGGTCGAACGTGTCGGTACGGCGCTGGCGGCGTTTCAGGCCAGTCTGGTGAGCTTCAACAGCCGCTATGACCGCTATGCCCATGGCGACGCCTCCGCGTTGAGTCCGCAGGAAGTGCTGGGTATGAACGCGTTTCGTGGATTTGTGGGCCGGTGCTCGCAATGCCACATTCCGCCGCTGTTCACCGATAGCGAGCTTTCGGTGGTCGGAGCGCCGGAAAACGATCTGGGGCATGCCGATCTCGGTGCCGGCGCGCTGAACACGGACGAGCCCGCCCTGCTGGGTGCCTTCAAGGTTCCGACGCTGCGTAACATCACGCGCACGGCGCCTTATTTCCATAGCGGCCAGTTCGAAACGCTGGACGAAGTGGTGGATTTCTACAACAATGACCGTGGTCATATGGCCCCCGAAGGCCAGGACCTCAAGATTCACTGGCACGTACACATGACCAAGGGTCCGCAGCTTTCGAAAGAGGATATGGTGAATATCGTCGCCTTTCTGTCCGCGCTCGAAGACGAGACCCTGATGCCAACGGTACCCGAAAAACTCCCATCGGGCCTGACACCCGTACCGGGACTATAACTTTATTGGAGGAACACATGTCACGATCACCACGGCACCTGAAGGGCACGCTGCTCTCGACGGCCCTTACCTGTTTGATCAGCCTTCCCGCTTTTGCCCAGACCGGCTCCGTTCTGTCCGATCTGGAAAACCCCGAGTTTCTGGCCAAGAAACGTGCCGAGGCAGCGGAATTTATCAAATGCGACCCAATCGATGGATTTGACGCCAGGATGGCGGCCTATGAGGCCGGAGCCACGGCCAAGTGGGATCGCGCCTCCATGGGCTGTGCCGTTCAGGCCGGCAGCCAGGCGCTGGATGAGATGTCGCTGCCGACCAACCTGATCTGGGCCTTCGTGACCTTCCGCGTCGACAATATCGAAAAGCATCTCGAAGTGCTGGGCGCGAATCTGGAATATTTCGACGTTCTCGCCAATTCCTACGCGGACCACTACGAAGGCATCGAAAAATCCAGCGAGCTTTATGTGCGCTGGCAGGATACCCGCGCCCAATCCGAAGCCATCCTGGCCAAGATCGACCCGATCATCCCCAAGGTGACCGAGGCGCGGATTCTGCGCGCGGCCTACAACCTGGCCTCGACTGTCAAGGAAACCCCCCCCGAAGAGGCGAACGCGGCAATGAAATCGGCCATCGAGGATCTTGAGATCGCGATCGCCGAAAAGCCCGAGGCACTGGATGGTCTGTCTCAGTTGATGCTGGGTCAGGTTCTTGTGGCCCTGCCGCCCTTCCTTGGTGGCGATGCGCTTCGCGGGATCGAGCTGCTTGAGCAGGCCAACGAGTTGAACCCGAATGATCTGACAGTGCACCGCGCCCTGGTCGAGGCATATATGGGCGAGCGTGAAGACGAAAAAGCCATCGCGCTCCTGCAAGCGGCACTGGAGGTCGACCCCGCGCTGGAAAACGGCCAGGACTACGTTGATGACACCAAACATCTGGGCGGGCTGGCCTTGCGGCTGGACCAGGGTGATATGGCGACTCAATTCAACGACAAGAGAAACGAACGCTTGGCCAGCAATCCCGAATTGCTGACCCGCAAAGCGATCGCATCTTTTGGCCATGGCGAGGAAAACCCGTTCACTGGCAAAGACTCCAGCGACCTGAACTAATAATATAGGGAGACCCATCCAATGACTACAAAACTTGCCCTCAGCAGCATTTTGTGCACGACCATTCTGGGGTCGGCAGCATATGCAGCGGACATCACCGTGCCGTCCGGCGACGAAATCCAGAAATATGTCGATCAGGCGCAGCCGGGCGATACCATTCTGGTCGAGCCGGGCGTTTACAAGCAATCGGTTTACATCGACAAGCCCAACATCACCATTCGCGGGTTGCGTGACGGTGACAACTGGGCCGTGATGGATGGTGAACTTATCCGGAATGACGGGATCATCACCTCGGGCCACTCCTCGACAATCGACGGGTTCTTTGTCAAAGCCTACAAGGGCAACGGCATCATGACCCAGGGTGCCAACAACTTTACCATCTCCAACAATTATGTCGAAGGTGCGTTTTACGGGATTTTTCCGCAATACGGCATCAACGGTCTGATCACTGGCAATACCGTCTCTGGCGCTGAGGATGCGGGCGTCTATGTTGGTATGTCCGACAATGTGGATGTGTTTGAAAACATCGCCTTTGGCAACGTCATGGGGCTGGAATTCGAAAACACCCGCAACGGTCTGATGGCAAACAACCATGTCTATGGCAATTCGGCTGGCATTACCCTGACCCTGATCCCCGGCTTGCCGGTGAAAGACGCCAACAACCTTGTCATCCGCGACAACCTGATCGAAGACAACAACATCGAGAACTTTGCCCCGGCCAGTTCGATCGCCTCGCAGGTGCCCAGAGGCATCGGCATCGGGATTGTCGGCCCGGACAAGACCACCATCGAAAACAACGAGATCAAGAATAACGGGACTGCTGGTATTTTGGTGGCGGATCAGACGCTGTTTGGCATGTCCACCGACCCCAAGAACGATCCTTATTCCGACGAAGCCATCATCATGGCCAACA
Organism: Ruegeria spongiae; assembly: GCF_023502395.1. Classification (GTDB taxonomy): domain Bacteria; phylum Pseudomonadota; class Alphaproteobacteria; order Rhodobacterales; family Rhodobacteraceae; genus Ruegeria_C; species Ruegeria_C spongiae. Next base: position 201,028 of record NZ_JAMFMB010000002.1, read on the forward strand.
CCTTCAGCGGCAATGGCGAGGATATGACCGGTATCCTGGGCGACTTGATCAAACAGGCCGGTGCTTCGGGTCTCGATGTAGTTGCGCTCGGCAAGGGTCGCGGCAGCTGTCTTGCCAATCCGGACGAGGTTGCATCCCTGGGCACCGATCGCTGGGAGACCTGTGATCCGTCGCTGAGCGCGGCCGAGATGAAGACCGCCATGATTCCCGGTGGCGCGGAAGAGCCCGTCTACACCGCCGAGCAGAAGGGTCGTCTGACCTATCTGGCCGTCTGCACCGGTTGCCACACGTATGACTCGGTTCTGCACGGGCCGTCCATGCAGTCGATCCAGGCGCTGTACAAGGACAATGCCGATGGCATGATCGAGTATATCTCGGAACCGGTTCGCAAGCGTGAGGATTTCCCGGAAATGCCCCCGCAGGCCTATCTGGGTGAAGAAAACCTGAACGCAATTGCCGACTACATCCTGAACGAACTGGGTGGCTAACGGATCCAGGGGTGGTGGGCAATCGCCCACCACCTTTTTTGATCTTCGCGGAACTGCCGGTATTCATTTCGACGCTGGAGAGCCGCTGTTTTGACGCCATTTGTCTTCGAAAAACAGAGGACTATGACAGCCCCCGGGCTGACGGGGTGCAAGCCTCATCCTACTGAGTACCAAGCAGGCGAAACCGCCCTGCTTGCTGCAATTACGGGCTGCATTGGCCGCCCGGTCTGTGAGATGTCCCGCACGTCCACATCGAAATTCCTGCTGCCAGCGTGACCGAAGCCCCTGAAATCAAGGTCACCATCCAACAGCGCCAATACGGAGGAGAAACCACAATGAAACACTGGGTAAAAACATACGACCCCGGCGTCCCCGAAGAGATCAACCCGGATCAGTATTCCTCGATCGTGGCTTTGTTCGAAGAGACCGCCGAGAAATATGCTGGCAACGTCGCCTATGATTGCTTCGGCCAGCAGATGACCTATGCGCAGATCGAGGCGCAGTCGCGTGCCGTTGCCGCCTATCTGCAGAACAAGCTGGGCGTTGAACGCGGTGACCGCGTCGCGCTGATGTGCCCCAATATCTTCGCGTTCCCGATTGCGATGCTTGGCATCCTGCGGGCTGGCGGCGTTCAGGTTAACGTCAATCCGCTCTACACCCCGCGCGAGCTTGAGCATCAGCTCAACGATGCGGGTGCCAAGAAGATCGTGATCTTTGGCGGTTCGACCCAGGTTCTGGCCGAAATTATCGGCAACACGCCGATCGAAACCGTGATCACCATCGATCTGGGTGATGGTCCCGGGCTGCCGATCCCGACCCCGCCGGTCGATGCGCGTCTGAGCAACACCATCAAGCTGGCCGATGTGCTGGCCGAGGGCGCGCAGCTGGAATACCGCCCCGTTGGCCTGACCGGTGATGACAATCTGTTCTTCCAGTATACGGGCGGCACGACCGGACTGTCCAAAGGCGCGGTTCTGACCCATCGCAACGTGGTGGCCAACCTTGAACAACTCAAGGCGTTCCTGCCGCAGGCAGCAGTCCCGGAAGAAGAGGTCGTGGTCGCGGCTCTGCCGCTCTACCATATCTTTGGTCTGACCGTATCACTGGCCTATCTGTCGCTGGGCTGCCGGATCATCCTGATCCCTAACCCGCGCGATATTGATGCGTTCCATGCTGCAATCAAGACTGCTGGCGTCACGGTGTTCCCTGGTGTGAACACTCTGTTTGCTGGCCTGGCCATGCATCCGGGCACGAAAGAAGTCGACTTCTCGAAGCTGAAAGCGTCCATCGGAGGCGGTGCCGCCGTGATCGAGACCACATCGGACAACTGGAAGGCTCTGACCGGCACCCATATCACCGAAGGGTATGGTCTGTCCGAGACATCGCCGCTCTTGTCGGTGGTGCCGATGAGCGTCAGTGAATTCACCGGGTCCTGCGGCCTGCCGGTGCCCTCGACTGATATCAAGCTGCTGGACGACAGCGATCAGGAAGCAGCCCTGGGAGAGCGCGGCGAGATTTGCGCCAAAGGCCCACAGGTGATGACGGGCTACTGGAACAATGACGAGGCCAACAGCAGTTCTTTCACAAGCGACGGGTACTTCCGCACCGGTGATATCGGGGTGTTTGACGAGGCCGGCTATTTGCGCATTGTTGACCGCAAGAAAGACATGATCATCGTGTCCGGCTTCAACGTGTTCCCCAATGAGATCGAAGGGGTAGTCACGGCTTGCGACGGTGTGGCCGAATGCGCCTGTATTGGCGAGCCGGATGAGAAAACCGGCGAGCTGGTCAGCGTTTTTGTGGTCAAAGAGGCTGGATCCGACGTGACCGAAGAGCAAATCGTCGCGCATTGCCGGCACGAGATGACCGCCTACAAGACCCCGCGCAAGATCACCTTCCTTGATGAGTTGCCGAAATCCAATGTCGGAAAGATCCTGCGCCGAGAGCTGCGCGGCTGACGCATTGGAATATCGTTCCGAAACCAATTGGTCGCGCCCGCCTCTGAAAGGCGGCGGGCGCGGGTTTTCAACCCGTTTTCCGAAAATCGGTAACGGGTTCGGGCATAGCTCAGGATTTGCTGCCGCCGGTAAACGCGCTCATCAGGCCGCGCAGAAGGTCGGCATTTCCAGACGCCCCGGCAACCCAGCTGTTCAGAATATTCTCGGGCGAAAAGTTCTCGGCATCGCCAAGGATTCTGGCTTCGACTTTCTTGAGCCACTCTTCCTGAATCTTCTGAATGTTCGGCAGGCCCAGAAGCTCGCGCGCTTCGGCCGGAGTGAGATCGACGGTAATATTGACTTGCATGTAGGGTCCCTGTCGTTGTTCGCTTGGAATCCAAAGATTCAATTGACCGAATTGGCCATGAAACCATCATGCAATGAATTCCCTGGCAGACCAAAGGCGTATCCGCGGCAGATTGTCTCAATCAGGTCGATTGCAGGGCTGTTCCGTAGCGGCAGAGGTAAATATGCTCTGACGTCACAAGTTAACATGCCAAGCGGTTCCGGAATAGTGTTCCCATGAGCGTCGAGGTTAAGCAGGGCGGACGCCAACCACCCCACACAGGCACAACCCAAACTCGAAAATATCAGGAGTTATCCACATGACTGCACCTGCGAACTTTACAACAAAGACCCTTGCCGATGCGGTTGGTCACGATTTTGGTGTTTCGGACCCGATCGAGGTCACCCAGGAGATGATCAACGCTTTCGCCGATGTCACCGGCGATCATCAGTGGATCCATGTCGACATTGAAAAAGCGACCAAGTTCGGGCCCTTTGGGGGTACCATCGCGCATGGGTTCCTGACTCTGTCGCTGTTGGCTGCCGCGACGGAAAGCTCGGGGGCGGTACCGCCCGACGCAAAAGCCGTGTTAAATTATGGGTTGGGCAAGGTCCGGTTCCTGGCTCCGGTTCTTGCCGGAACGTCGGTGCAATCGAACTTCAAACTGGTTGGTGTCGAGGACAAGGGAGACGGCAAACAGCTCATCAAGATGGAAGCAACACTGCAGGATGTCGGGTCAGAGGCTCCGGCCGTGGTCGCCGAACTGCTGGCCATGGTAATCGGATAGGAGAGGCGAGATGCCCAAGAAAACAATGGAAACATCCTCGGACCTGTTCAAGGCGCTGGGTGAATTTTACAAAGCCTCCCTGGCCCGTCCGGATCAGCTGATCGAGACCTATTTCGGCATGATGCAGGAAACCTTCGCCAGCGTGACCGGCTCCGCAGAGATCGCGCCCGAGCGTGGCGACAAGCGCTTCCTGGACCCGATCTGGTCGTCCAATCCTGTCTACAAGGCGATGATGCAGTCCTATCTGACATGGTCGCGCGGCCTGACCGAATGGGTCGATGACCTTGAGATGGAAGAGCGCAACAAACTGCGCGCAAAGCTGCTGATCTCGATGGTCACTGACAGCCTGGCGCCGACCAACGCGTTGCTTGGCAATCCGACGGCCATGAAGACGACGCTGGAAAAGGGCGGCAAGAACCTTGTCGATGGCGCCAAGCACCTGATCGACGACATGGTCAACAACAATGGCCTGCCTTCGATGGTCGATACCTCGAAATTCGAGGTTGGTGGAAACCTGGGCATCAGCGAAGGCCAGGTCATCTATCGCGAAGAGCATATGGAGTTGATCCAGTACACGCCGAAGACCGAGAAAGTGTTCAAGCGGCCGGTCTTCATCATCCCGCCGCAGATCAACAAATTCTATGTCTGGGACCTGGCGCCGGGCCGCTCGGTCATCGAATATCTGCTGGAAAAGGGTCACACGATCTTCATCGTGAGCTGGCGCAACCCGTCGGTTGAACACTCGGAATGGGGCATGGACACCTATGTCGAGGCGCTGGACCGTGCCTCTGAGGTGGCCTGCACCATCAGCAAGTCCAAGGATCTGAACTTCATCGGGGCCTGCTCGGGTGGAATCACTGCTTCGCTGCTGATGTCCTATTGGGCCTCCAAAGGTATCAAGCGCGCGAATTCCTTCACTTTGCTGGTGGCGGTCCTGCATTCGGAAGGCGCGGCCAACACGACCATGGGTCTGTTCGCGAACTTCGAAACCCTCGAAATTGCGCGCATGTTCTCGCGCTCGCAGGGCGTGCTGTCCGGCAAGGACCTGCAAAAGGCCTTTGCCTGGTTGCGTCCGAACGATCTGATCTGGGCCTATTGGGTCAACAACTATCTGCTGGGCAACGAGCCGCCGGTCTTCGACGTTCTGTACTGGAACAACGACACCACGAATCTGCCGGGAAAACTGCACGGCGATCTGCTTGAGATGATGGCCAAGGGTGGTGCCGTACAAGGCGCCGATGTCGAGGTTCTGGGCACCAAGGTCGATCTGAGCAAAGTGACCTGCGACAAGTTCGTCGTGGGCGGCACCACCGACCACATCACCCCATGGGAAGGCTGCTATACCTCGATGCAGTCCTTTGGTGGCGACAACGAGTTCCTTCTCAGCCAGTCAGGCCACATTCAGGCAATCGTTAACCCTCCGGGCAACAAGCGGTCTAAATTCTTTACCAACAAGGGCAAGCATACGACCCCGGAAGAATATCAAGCAGGCGCGGAACCCCATGAGGGTACCTGGTGGGATTACTGGGCAGTGTGGATGGCTGAACGGTCCGGCACCAAAGTGGCCGCCCCGAAGGCTTTGGGCTCGGACGCGTATCCGCCGCTGGCGGCAGCGCCCGGAACCTATGTCCACGAATCGGTCTAACTAGAACAACAAAGAGAGCAATTGCATGGAAATAAAGTCGCAGATCATGACGGTGGCAGGGCAGGACTGGAATGTTGCAGTCGTTGGCCCTGAGGATGCGGACCGGACTTTGTTGCTATGCAACGGCATCGGGGCCAGTCTTGATACGATTGGCCCCATTGCAGACCATTTCAGCCGCACCAGGCTGATCGCGTTTGATGTTCCGGGGGTTGGCGGTTCGCCAACGCCCTGGTCGCCCTATCGGCTGTCGAATCTGACCCGGATGCTGAACGAAATCCTTGATCGACTGGGTGTCGGCATGGTGGATGTGTTCGGCGTGTCCTGGGGCGGTGCGCTGGCCCAGCAATTCGCGCATGACTTCCAGAAACGTTGCCATACGCTCACGCTGGCGGCGACGGGGGCGGGTCTTGTCATGGTTCCGGGCAATATCAATGTGCTCAGAAAGATGGTGACCCACAAACGCTACACCGATCCGGATTACATGCTGAATGTGGCGACCGAGCTTTATGGTGGCGAAGTCGAGTTCAACCAGGAAATGCTCAAGAACCACACCCGTGCGATGAAGGCGGGCGACAAGCGTGGCTATCTCTATCAGCTGCTGGCCGGGCTGGGCTGGACCAGTTACCTGTGGCTGCCCCGCATCAAGATTCCCACCCTTGTCCTGATGGGGACGGACGACCCGATCGTTCCACCGGTCAATGGAAAGATCCTGACCTCTCGCTTGCCAAATGCAAAGCTTGAAATGGTCGAGTGCGGCCATATGTTCGTGTTGACCCAGGCCGAGGCTGTGGCCGACCGGATCGAGGCGTTCATCCACGAAGAGGCAATGGCAGAAGCCTGATCCGTCACCATGATCAATGCCGGAAACACGATCGACGCCGAAAAAGCTGCGGCGATCCGAAAGGTTCGGCGCACCGCGACTGGTATTCTTGGGTTTCTGACGCTGGTTTTTGCGGTCAGCTTCGCGATTTCGGAACCGCCGACCTGGCTCTTGCTGGTCCGCGCCATGGCCGAGGCCGGTATGGTCGGCGGTCTGGCAGACTGGTTCGCGGTCGAGGCACTGTTCAGGCATCCGTTGGGCCTGCCCATCCCGCACACCGCGCTGTTGCCCAACAATCAAAAGCGCGCCGCAGGCAACATCGCCCGCTTCATTGATGAGTATTTTCTGGCCCCCGAGCAATTGCTGCGTCAGTTGCAACGGGCCAACCCTGCGCTCAAAGCCGCAAACTGGCTGGAAAAACCTGACAATGCTGCTGCGCTGAGCCGGACATTGTCTCAGCTTCTGCATGACATCCTGCATAGCCAGTTGCGCGGCGGCATCGGCCCCGCCCCCACCAAATACCTGCGCGAGTTGATGACCAGGATCGTCGATACCCCCACCTTGTCGCGGCAGATCACCGAGCTTCTGAAAGGAAGCGTGCACAGCCAGTTGCTGAACGACATTCTGCTGCAGGTGCGTGATGTGCTGGACGAGAATCGCGACACGGTCATGGCGGTGGTGCAAGACCGCAGTCGCTGGTGGGTCGCCACATCGGTTGATAAGCGGATCACCGAAGTTCTGGTGGATGGCGTTCTGTCGATCATTGACGAGCTTTCGAACCCGAAATCTGAACTGCGGCAGGACTTCGAGAAATCCATCACGATACTGATCGACCGTTTTCAGGAAACCGGCAAGATTGCCGAGAATATCGACCAGGGGTTCAAGGCATTCACCGACTCACCGAAATTCGCCAGATCGCTGGAACAGGTCATCACGGCGGTTCTGCACGAGGTGGACAAGGGTTTGGTTGAACAGCCCGACCGTGTGGCCGACCTGATGGCGCGGGCGTTGCAGGATTTTGCCCAGACGGTCCAGCAATCTGACGACCTGCAGGACCAGTTGAATGCCCGTTTCGCGAAAGGGTTCGAAGCGATTCTGAAAGAAATGCGGCCCGCCATCGTCGACTATATCGCCGAAAGCATCGCAGGCTGGGACAGTGATCAGCTTGTCGCAAGGATGGAATCAGAGGTTGGACGCGACCTTCAGTTCATTCGGATCAACGGGGCCGTCTTGGGGGCTCTTGTTGGTGGTGCCTTGTTTTTATTGACTCATTTCGCTTTCGGCGCCTAGCCAGAATAAAGTGACGCCGCGTTGCGGCATAAAAATGTTGCGCTGCAGCATGACTGTCCCTATCTTCGGCTCATCACGATAATCTGGAGAGATACAATGGCTACCAAAGCAACCGCACCCAAGACCAACGCTGCTGACACCGTTTCGAAAGCAACCAACTCGATCGCAAACGTGTCGAACACTGTTTCGTCGCTGTTCGGCGCATACATCACGTCTGGCCGCAAACTGGTCGAAGGCGTCATCGAAGTTGACAAAACCCTGCTGGGCTATGCCAAGAACTCGTTCGACGGCTACGTCGCCCTGGGCAAAGACACCATGCAGGCAAAATGCCTGAACGACGTCATCGACCTGCAGGCCGCACACGCCCACGCGTCGATCGAAAACGGTGCCGCAAACGCACGTGAAGTGGTCGAACTGAGCCGCACCCGCGCGAAAGAAGCTTATGCACCGCTGAAAGAAGTTATCGACACCTACCGTTCGAGCAAAGCTGCCTGAATATTGGTGTCAGGCAACTGACAGCATTTGGGTCGGCCTCGCCTATCACGGCGATGGTCGGCCCTTTTCTTTTGATTCTCCTCAAAGTCCCGAACCGGGCGTCGCTAAGGCGCGGCCATCCTGCGGTGTTTCAGCGGGCTGACCCCTTCTTCGCGTTTGAAGGCCCTGACAAACGCGCTTGTTTCCGAGAACCCCAACCGTGTCGCAATTTCCGAAACGGACGCATCGGTGAACTCCAACGCGCTACGGGCGGCCGACTGGATCACGTCCTTGCGCAATTCACGGAACGTCGTGCCCTCGGAACTAAGGCACCGATGAAGCTTGCGCACCGATATGTTCAGATCGCTCGAGATTTCTGTCGCGGTCAGTTGTGTGTGCCCTACGCGTGACGACAGCAGCAACCGGACACGCCGTTCAACGCTCTCGCCCATTCGGGCCCGCTCTAGCAGCGTGTCCGCCTGCTGGCGTACAATGGCCAGCAGACCGGGGTCGGCGTCGCTGATCTTCATGCGCAGGATCTTGCGGTCGAAAATCAGTTGGTTCTTGTCCTGACCGAACCTGACATCCGGTCCGAAAATCTTGCGGTGGGTGGTGAGATCGGGGGGGCGCGGAAAGGTGAACCGGGTTGTTGTGGGGTGCCAGTCGGTGCCGATCTTGCGACGCATGACCTCCACCAGAACAGCAAGCGAAAAGTCTATGTCTTGTCGACCATCGCTGCCGGGCAACGGATTCTCTGAATAATCGAATATACAGATGCCCTGCGCCTGGGTGAATTTCATGCCGAAGCTCCGGGTAAACACTTCGTAATAATGATCTAGAAACACGCAGAGATCGCGCACCGAACTTGCATTGTCGACAATGTAACCCAGAACCCCGAATTGCCGCGCTCTGGCTGTCTGCCCAATGCTCAAACCGAGGTCGGGATCGCCTAGTTTCGCTGCGCCCCAATCGATCAGCCTCAGGTAGCTCTCGACCGGGATTGCAAATTCGGGATCATTGAGCTCTGTCGGGGTGCAATCAATCTGTGTGCAAAGGTCTTTGTCAGCAATGCCACGATCAAGCAACGCAAAGATCAGCCAGTGGATCGGGACCAGATCATTTATACGGTAGGCAACAGGGTCGGTGATCATGCTTAAAATTCTTACCTCGCCGTCCGAAAATGTCAATAACGTGCCGAATATGTCAATCCCATCGACTGCATTCGCCCTTAGAATACGGCAGGCACCCGCTTTTTTTAAGGCGCCGGGTCGCCCTCCACGCGCTGACCGGATCGGTCAGTTTGATGCGTTGGCCCAAACAGGAAAGGCACAAGAACATGGATGTTTCGGAAGCTCTTAAAGCGATGGCAAACTACTCCAAGCAGATGGAAGACAAATTCAACGAATGGCAATCGCAGGCGGCCGAGTGGAACAAGAAGACGGATGAAGAGTTCAAATCCTGGGCCGCAGATGCCGATGCGCGCATGACCGCGGCCAGCGAACAGATTCAATCCTTTATGGCGGATGCCTCGGAAACCGCTAAAAGCGAATGGGCCAAGGCGGATGCCAGTTGGACCGAACAGGTTGATACGATGAAGAAACAGGTCGCAGAGGCCCAGAAGACATGGACCGAGAAGTCGGCAGAGGGACAGGCAGAAGCCGCAGAGGTCTTTGCCGCTTCGCTGAGCAAATTTGCCCTGGCGGTCCAGAATGAGGCCGAAAAAGCTGCGGCATACGCGACCGAAGCTAAGGCAAAGTCAAAAGGCTGAGATTGACGCGCTGCGTGCATCCACGTCAGGGGCCTGCGGATCTCGGGCGGTATGCACCCGGTTCGCAGGCGCAAATTGCCGCCTTCATTGACATTTATGTCCGAAATTGTCAAAATTTCGACCGAGTTCGTCAAGCCACGGTGGGGTTGGTTCTGGCATTAGCATACCATCCAGAGATTCAGCCGGGAATGCCAGCTAACACGCAGAGTGATTGTTCCAAACACCTATGCGGCGGGCATTTCCAGCTCATTTAGCTGCCGTATGACAAGAAATAGACGGCCGAGAAAGGCACTCACAATGAACGAAAAAATGCGTGACGTATCCGTCGAACTGGCCACAGTGCTTGAAAAGCAAAAAGCCGCCCAACGCAAAGAGGGGCTCCCGTCGCTTGAGGTCCGCGCCGACCGTATCAGCCGTGCGATCGACGTGCTGCTAAGCAATCAGACCGCTTTTCAGGACGCGCTGATCTCGGATTTCGGACATCGTTCGCGGGACCTGACCGATTTTGCGGATGTTGCCGCGTCGGTCAAGGAACTGCGCCACTCTCGCAAACACATGAAATCCTGGTCGCGCCCCAGCCGCCGGTCTCTGGAATTCCCGCTGGGGCTGATCGGTGCCTCGGGCAAGGTGCAATTCCAGCCCAAAGGCGTGGTCGGCATCATGTCGCCCTGGAACTTCCCGATCAACCTGACCTTCGCACCGCTGGCAGGTGTTTTGGCCGCCGGTAACCGGGCGATGATCAAACCGTCCGAGTTCACCCCGGCCACCTCGGAACTGATGGCCAAAACGATTGCCGAGCAGTTCGACGAAGATGAAATTTACGTCATCACCGGCGAGGCCGATGTTGCTGCGGCCTTCTCGTCGCTGCCTTTCGATCATCTGGTTTTCACCGGCTCCACTGCCGTTGGCCGTCATGTGATGCGCGCCGCTGCGGCCAATCTGGTGCCGCTTACGCTGGAACTGGGCGGGAAATCCCCGGTCATCGTGGGCGATTCCGCCGATATCACCAAGGCGGCGACCGGCATCATGCACGGCAAGACCTTCAATGCGGGTCAGGTCTGCATCAGTCCTGATTACGTGCTTCTGAAAGAAGAGCAGAAGGGCAGCTTCGTAGAAGCTGCGCAAGCCGCCGTGACCAAGATGTTCCCCGAGGGCCTCAAGGACAACGACGACTATACCTCGGTTCTGGGTCAGCGCCATTTCGACCGGATGCGCAACCATGTCGAGGATGCCCGCACCAAGGGCGCCGAGATCATCGAGTTGAACCCCAAGAACGAGGATTTCTCGCAGCAGCAACACCATAAGCTGCCGCCGACGCTGGTCATGGGCGTCAACGACGACATGACCATCATGCAGGAAGAGATCTTTGGCCCGCTGCTGCCGGTGCGTTACACCAGTGGGACCGAAGATGCGGTGGGCTATGTGAACGCCAACCCGCGCCCGCTGGCGCTGTATTTCTTTGGCAGCTCTTCCCAGGAAGAATCCTATGTGATGGACAACACCATTTCGGGTGGCGTGACTTTGGGTGACACGATCATGCATATCGCGCAAGAAAACCTGCCCTTCGGCGGCGTTGGCCCGTCGGGCATGGGGCACTACCATGGCAAGGACGGCTTCTTGGAATTCAGCCATCACAAGGCGATCTACAAGCAGACCTCGTTCGATATGCTTAAATTCCTGCGCCCGCCCTATGGCGGCATGTTCCGCAAGTTCGTCAAGCACAATTTGAAGAGCTGATCGGCGCGAAAGAACCCGCGCCCCGGTCAAGACCCGCCAGAGGAATCCGAACGGCTTTCGGAAGATCCTCGGGCGGGTTGCCTGGCCGCATACGAATGCCGGTCGGCCAGATTGGGCCGGCCCGGGCGCGCCCGCCAGACCTTTGGACGCCACGTCACCATAACTGCGTTCCACAGAACGGTTTAAGCAGGCGCAAAGCTGTTCTGAACCGCGCGCCTGTTCGTGCGGCCAGAGAAACAAACTGAAAACCAAGGGACTGGTGTAAATGAAAACCGCAATTACTGAACTCTTTGGCATTGAACACCCGATCATTCAGGGCGGCATGCATTATGTCGGCTTTGCCGAAATGGCAGCCGCCGTGTCCAACGCCGGTGGTCTGGGTACGATCACGGCGCTGACGCAGAAGACGCCTGAGGATCTGGCAAATGAGATCGCGCGCTGCAAAGACATGACCGACAAGCCTTTTGCGGTCAATATCACCTTCCTGCCGACCGTGAACGCACCGGATTACCCCGCCATCGTCAAGACGATCATCGAAGGCGGCGTGCGCGTTGTTGAGACCGCCGGTCGCAACCCGACGCAGGTGATGCCGTTCCTCAAGGACGCAGGCATCAAGGTGATCCACAAATGTACTTCGGTCCGCCACTCGCTGAAGGCACAGGAAATCGGCTGTGACGCGGTTTCGGTCGACGGCTTTGAATGTGGTGGTCACCCGGGCGAGGACGATGTGCCCAATATGATCCTGCTGCCGCGCGCTGCGGATGAGCTTGAGATTCCCTTTGTCTCGTCCGGTGGTCAGGCTGATGGCCGGTCGCTGGTTGCCTCGATGGCCATGGGTGCCTCGGGCATGAATATGGGTACCCGCTTTATCGCCACAAAAGAGGCGCCGGTGCACCAGAACGTCAAGGACGCCATCGTCGCCGCGAGCGAGCTTGACACCCGTCTGGTGATGCGCCCGCTGCGCAATACCGAACGTGTGATGACCAATGACGCGGTCGAAGAGCTGCTGAAGAAAGAGCGCGAGCTGGGCGACAAGCTGAAATTCGAAGACATCATCGAGCAGGTTGCCGGTGTCTATCCGCGCATCATGAAGGACGGCGACATGGATGCCGGTGCATGGTCCTGCGGGATGGTTGTTGGCCTGATCAACGACATTCCGAGCTGCCAGGAACTGGTCGACCGGATCATGGGCGAAGCCAACGAGATCATCACCTCGCGCCTTTCGGGCTCTCTGGCGTAAACGCCTCACCTGAGCTGCTGCCCGTTGGCTCTGGTGACCTGTTTCGGCAGGCTTCACCAATCCGGCGGGCAGTTGTACGGTGTCAGGCAGGAAACAAGGATAAATCCATGACCACTGGAAACGCAGAAGTCATCACCGAAAAGTCCGGCGCGGTCCTGCGTCTGACCATGTCTGCGCCGCAGACCAAGAACGCCCTCACAAACGAGATGTACCGCACCATGATCGCGGCGCTCGAGGATGCTGCCCAGGACAGCGCGATCCGGGTCGTGCTGCTGCGCGGTGCGGGCGGTATCTTTACCAGCGGCAACGATGTGAACTCTTTTGCCAAAGCCATTAAAACCGGCGATTTGGCTGCTGCGAATTTTCTTAAGGCGATCATCGCCTTTCCCAAGCCGATCGTCGCGCAGGTCGAAGCGCTGGCCATCGGGATCGGCACCACGATGCTGCTGCATTGCGACCTGATCTACGCGGCTGAAGGAACAAGATTCCAGATGCCTTTCGTCAATCTCGGTCTGGTGCCCGAGGCCGGTGCTTCTTATCTGGTGCCGCAGATGGTCGGGCAGGCCAAGGCCGCCGAACTGATCCTGCTGGGCCGCATGTTCGACGCGGGCGAAGCGCAGGAAATGGGCTTTATCAACACGGTGGTGCCTGCCGGTGACGTGGCGCAGGCGGCGGAAGCGGCGGTTGAGGCGCTGTCCAAACGGGCCCCCGTTGCAATGGCCAAATCCAAGGCGCTGCTGCGCGCCTCGTTGACCGGCACCCTGATGGACCGGGTCGACGAAGAACTGGTGGAATTTTCCGCCGGCGTCAGATCTCCGGAATTCGCCGAGGCCTATACCGCCTTCGCGGAAAAGCGGGAACCCAAGTTCTGAGCGTCGCCCGTTCGTAAGATCACGCTGCCTCCGGCGATGAAACCCGGGGGCGGTCTCAGAAAGCCAGCTGCACCTTGATCGCCTGGCTTCGGTCGGAGGCCAGATCAAAGGCGGATACGGCGTCTGCCATCGCGACGGTATGGGTGATCAGCGGTGCCACAGACAGGCGACCGGTGCGCATCATCTCGACGGCCATGAAGAATTCCGCATGAAAGCGGAACGAGCCCTTGAGCGTGATCTCCTTGGCGGTCATTGCCTGCATGGGCAGCGTCATGTCGCCGCCAAGCCCCAGTTGCACGATGGTTGCGCCCGGGCGCAGGACCGGCACGGCCGAGGATAGCGCCGCCGCCACCCCGCTGCATTCAAACAGCACGTCGAAATGCCCCTTGTCGGTGGCAAACGCATCCAGCGCATCCGGTGTTTCGACAACGTTGATGGCAAGATCGGTACCCGTCTTGCGGGCCATGTCGAGGGTGAAGGGCATAATGTCCGTGGCCGCGATCTCGACCGCGCCGGCGCTGCGGGCCACCAGAACGGCAAGCAGGCCGATCGGGCCGCAACCGGTGACCAGCACCCGCTTGCCCATCAGATCGCCCGCCTGGCTGGCAGCGTGCAGCACCACCGACAACGGTTCGGCCATCGCCGCCTCGCCCGTGCTCAGCCCGTCGGCCACGGCGCATTGGCTGGCGTCGGCGACAAGATATTCACAGAACGCGCCCTGAATGTGGGGGAAGGGCATGGCCGACCCGTAAAACCGCATGTTCAGACAATGGTTCTGCTTGCCGTCCAGACAGAATTTGCAGGTGCCACAGGGCCGTGAGGGTGAAATGGCCACAAGCTGGCCTTCGCTCAGGTCGGTGACACCGTCTCCGATTGCCGTCACATGGCCTGCAACCTCGTGCCCGAGGATCATCGGCTCTTTCAGCCGAATGGGCCCAAAACCGCCGTGATTGTAGTAATGCAGGTCAGAGCCGCAGATGCCGCCGCTTGCCATGCGGATCAGAACCTGACCCGGTCCGGGGTCGGGCCTTTCGCGGGTTTCGATGCGAAGGTCTTTTGCGGCATGCGCAACGATGGTTTTCATATCGGCCTCAAAATACAGGTGTCAGAAGGTCTTGCCCGGCGAAATGGGCACTCAGATTATCCCGGACAAGCTTGCCCATCGCCTTGCGCGTCTCGATGGTGCCCGAGGCGTGATGCGGTTGCAGCAGCACATTGTCGAGGTCCAGAAATCGGGGGTCGAGTGCCGGTTCCCCCTCGAACACATCCAGCGCGGCGGCGCCCAGCGTGCCATTCTGCAAAGCAGTAATCAGCGCCTCTTCGTCGATATTGGAGGCGCGTGAGATGTTGATGATCATGCCTTCGGGGCCGACGCAAGCGATCAGGTCACCATTCACCACATGCCGGGTTTGTGCCGAGGCGGCGAGTGTGACGAACAGGAAGTCGGCATGCCGCGCCAGATCCAGCGGGTCGGGCAGGAAGGTCCAGCCCGGCGCATACTCCTTTGCGGCGATGTCGGTATAGGCGATGTCCATACCGAAACCGGCCAATCGCTTGCCAACCTCGAACCCGATCCGGCCCAGTCCCAGGATGCCAGCCTTGCGCCCGAAGACCCGCCGCTTGAGCGGGTAAAGCCCCTTGCTGGCCCAGGATCCGTCGCGCACCCAGCGTTCCGCACCGATCATGCCGCGCGACTGGCACAGCATCATTGCGACGCCCAGATCGGCCACGTCTTGCGTCAAAACGTCGGGCGTATTGGTCACGCGGATGCCCCGTTCGCGGCAGGCGTCCAGATCGACGGCGTCAAAGCCGACGCCATAGACCGAGATCAGCTCAAGCGCCGAGCAGGCTTCGATCATGGCGCGATCCGCCCCCAACTCGCCCCGTGTTGCAATGGCGCGGATGGTCGGGCCATGCTCGGCCAGAAAGCCGGGTTGGTCTTGGGCCTCAAAATATTTCTTGACTTCAAAGGCGCTATCAAGAGGGGTCTGATCCCATTCAGGATAGGGGCCAACTTGCAGGATGATCGGTTTCGACACAGGTTGCGACACGGAGAGAATCCTTGCTTGACAAGTATTGTTATCGGTAACATGTTATCGGTACCAAATGGCGCGAGTCAATGCGTGTCTGCGCAGCAGGGGAATCCACATGACCAATCTCTTTTCTCTTTCGGGCCGACGCGCCCTGATCACCGGTTCGTCGCAGGGCATCGGCTATGCTCTGGCGCGCGGGCTGGCCGCCGCCGGGGGTGAGATCGTGCTGAACGGGCGCGACACCGCAAAGCTGAGCGCTGCAGCAGAAAACCTGCGTGCCGAGGGTGCTACCGTGACCGAACTGGCCTTTGATGCGACCGACCACGATGGGGTGCGCGCCGCGGTGGACGGTTACGAGAGTGACACCGGACCGATCGACATCCTGGTCAACAATGCCGGGATGCAGCACCGGACAGAGTTGGAGAACTTTCCGGCCGATGCGTTCGAAAAACTGCTGCAGACCAATATCGCCAGTGTCTTTCATGTCGGTCAGGCTGTGGCCCGGCACATGATCGGGCGTGGAACTGGCAAGATCATCAATATTGCATCGGTGCAGACTGCGCTCGCCCGGCCCGGTATCGCGCCCTATACCGCGACCAAGGGCGCTGTGGGCAATTTGACCAAGGGCATGGCCACGGATTGGGCCAAACACGGGCTGCAATGCAACGCTATTGCGCCGGGCTATTTCGACACGCCGCTCAATGCCGCGTTGGTCGCCGATCCCGAGTTCTCGGCCTGGCTGCAGAAACGCACACCCGCAGGCCGTTGGGGGCAGGTCGAGGAACTGGTGGGTGCCTGCGTGTTCCTGTCGTCTGAGGCGTCGAGCTTCGTGAACGGCCATACGCTCTATGTTGATGGCGGCATCACCGCGTCGCTTTGATATGTGGTCCGCGCACCAAGGAAGGGAGAGTTTGATATGAGCGAAAAGATTGCCCTGATCGGGGCTGGCGCCATGGGAGGCGCCATCGGCACAAGACTGCTGGAGACCGGCAATGCGCTGAACGTCTTCGATCTGGACGCCGAAAAGGTGGCCGTTCTGGTCGCCAAGGGTGGCGTCGCTGCCGACTCGGCGGCCGAGGCGAGCCGGGGTGTGGATTTCGTCATCACCAGCCTGAACGCGTCGCGTATCGTGGAACTGGCGGCCTTCGGCAAGGACGGCATCGCTGACGGCGCTGCCGAGGGCACCGTGATCATCGACATGTCCTCGATCGAGCCGGGTGCGACGCGCAAATTCGCTGCAATGGCGGCGGAACGTGGTCTGGCCTGGGTCGACAGCCCGCTGTCTGGCGGCGCGCCCAAGGCCCTGATCGGCGAGCTGACGCTGATGGCGGGCGGCGCGGCTGCGGATGTGGAACGCGCCCATCAGGCGCTGCGTCATGTGGCCTCGAACTATACCCATATGGGGCCGTCCGGGGCCGGGCAGACGACAAAGCTGATCAATCAGGTTCTCTGCGGAATCGGGTTTCTGGCCGTCGCTGAAGCGACGCAACTGGCGCTGGATGCAGGTGTGGACGCCGAGAAGATCCCGCAGGCCCTGAAAGGCGGTCGCGCGGATAGTGCGTTGCTGCAGGAATATCTGCCGCGATTTGCGACCAAGGATTATCGACGCACCGGTCGGATCGACAATATGGTCAAGGATTTGAATGCGGTGAACGATCTGTCGCGTCAGACCGGGACCTCGATGCCGATGACGGCCATTTGCACGGAGATTCACCGCATGCTGACCGCCGCCGGGCTTGGGGGCGAGGATGAGGCGGCGGTGATGGAGTTCTTCAAGGGTGCCAAAGAGGAGATCCCGGGGTGACCGCTCGGGTCACGATGCGGGATGTGGCGCGCGCGGTCGGGGTCTCGCCGATGACGGTATCGCGTGCCCTGCGTGACGATGAGACAGTCAACGAAAAGACCCGGCACAAGATCCGGCAGGTCGCCAATGATCTGGGCTATGTCTACGATACCACCGCGCAGGCGTTTCGAACCCAGAAAAGTGGCTTCGTTGCCGTCACATTGCCGTCGATCAACAACGCCAATTTCGCCGAAACCTTTCGCGGCCTCTCTGATGGCCTTGGTGCGAGCGGCATGCAGTTGTTGCTGGGCAGCACCAATTACCGGGTCGAGAAGGAAGAAGAACTGGTACGCCAGCTTCTGACCCGCAACCCCGAAGCAATTGTTTTGACCGGGGGACATCACACGGATGAAACCCGCGCGCTGCTCCGCGCCCGAAATCTGCCGGTTGTCGAGATGTGGGACCTGCCCACAGAGCCCTTGGGCCATGTTATCGGGTTTTCCAACGCAGAGGCGATGGCCAAGCTGGTCACGCATCTGGCTGAAAGCGGCAGGCGCAGGTTGGGCTATATCGGGGCCTCCGACCTGACTGACTTGCGCGGGGCCGAGCGTCGCGACGGGGTGATCGCCAAAGCGGCTGAACTTGGCTTGCCCGAGGTTGAGTTCCTTGATGCCGGGCCCGCGCCGGTGTCGATGCGGCACGGCGCACAGGCGGTATCGGCGCTGGGCGCCAACCTGCGGTCGTTCGACGCTTTGGTCTGCGTCTCGGACCCGGTGGCTTTCGGGGTGCTGAGCGAATGCAGGCGGATGGGTCTTGATGTGCCCGGCGATATTGCCATCACAGGGTTTGGCAACTTCGAGGTGGCCTCTGTCTCGGACCCAAGGATCACCACAATCGGCGTCACGGCCCGAGAGATCGGGGAACAGGTGGCGCTGCTGCTTGAGGACGTGTTTGCTGGCAATCAGCGAGACGGGCCGCGCGTGGTTGATGTCGGTTCGCGCCTTGTGCGGGGCGAGACCAGCTAGGCGTTGCGCACCGTCGTTCCGGGGATCAGGCGAAAGCCGATATCCCGGCAGGGTTCGACCGGTTCATCGCTGAGCCGCCCGATCATCATCTCTGCCGCGGCCTGCCCAAGTTTCAGATGTGGCACATGCATCGAAGTCAGCCGCCGTGCAATCACCGAGGCAATCGGCAGATCGCCCCAGCCTGCAATGCCGATATCCTGCGGCACCTGCATTCCCTTCGTCCCGCAATATTGCAGCCCGCCAAAGGCCATCGCGTCGTTCTGATAAAAGATGCATTCGACGCCACTGCCCGAGGCCAGCAACTGCTCGGTGCCATAAAAGCCGGGATAATAGGTCGCCGTGTCATGCAGGCAGAGCTGCTTGACCACCTGCCCACCGCCACCCTCAACCGCCTTGCAGAACCCGTCCAGCCGCGTGGTCGCGGCGTTTGCGGTGTCATGCGAGGTGCCGACATATCCGATATTGGAATAGCCGCAGCTCATCAGATAGCGGCCCATGTCGAAGCCGCTATCGAAGTGGTTGATGCCCACCGACATATCCAGTGGGCTGCTGTTCAGATCCCAGATTTCAACAATGGGAATACCGGCATTGCGCAGCATCTCGGCGGCGCGCGGGGAATGGTAGCGACCGGTCAGGATCAGGCCCGCAGGCTGCCAGGACAGAACGGTGCGAATCCAGTTCTCTTCTTCCTGCTGGGTGTGCTGGGTCAGGCCCAGAACGGTCTGACGGCCAAACGAGCCAAGCTTGCGGTCGATGCCTTCGAGAACCTGTGCAAAGACCTCGTTTCCAAGGTCAGGGATCGACACGCCGACAAAGGTCGAGCTCTGGTCGCCGGCAAAAACCGTGGCAAGACGATTCGGCAGGTAACCCAATTGGTCCACCTTCTCCATCACCTTGTCGCGGGTTTTTTCCGAGTACCCGCCCTCGCCACGTAAAACACGGCTGGCGGTCATCTTCGACACCCCTGCGGCACGGGCGACCTCAGAGAGGCTTATTCGACTGTTTTTATTGCTTTTTTCTTTCATCTCGATGCGCTTACGTTACGGGTAACTTAAAGCTTGACAGATTGGGCTGCCACGCGAAACACTAGCGTAATGTTACGGGTAACTCAACGGAAGGGTTGAGGCTCGGATCAAGGAGGAGCCCGCATGCAGAACCTGGCCTCAGGTCTGTTTTTTGACGGAATAGACAAGCATTTCGGCGGCACATATGCGCTGAAGGATGTGTCTCTGACCGTTGAGCGTGGCGAAATTCTTGCGCTGCTGGGCGAAAATGGGGCTGGCAAATCGACATTGATCAAAGTGCTTGGTGGCATTCATCACCCCGATGCGGGGCGGGTGTTGATCGATGGTGAGCCTTACGCGCACCGGCCCGCCGGATTTGGCGAACGCCAAAAGGTCGCCTTCATCCATCAGGATCTGGGATTGATCGAGTGGATGACCGTGGCCGAGAACATCGCGCTTGCCCTCGGCTTTTCCCGCAAGAACGGGCTGATCCGGTGGAACGATGTCGAAAGCTTCGCCGCTGAGGCGCTGCGCAAGGTTGCTTGCGAATTTGATCCGACCACGCGGGTCGAGAACCTTTCGCGCACTGAAAAATCGCTGGTTGCGATTGCCCGTGCGCTGGCGGTGGACAGCGAGTTTCTGGTTCTGGACGAACCCACGGCTTCGCTTCCGGCGGATGAGGTCGAGCGTCTGTTCGACGCGCTGCGGCCTTTGCGCGAACGCGGGGTGGGAATGATCTACGTCAGTCATCGGCTTGATGAGATTTTCCAGATCGCCGACCGCGTGGCGGTTCTGCGCGATGGTGAAATGGTCGGAGTGCGCAGCATCGACCACACCACGCCCGAGGAGCTGGTGCAAAAGATCGTCGGGCGCAAAACCCGCGAAACCGTCAAAAGCAGTGATGCGCCCGGCGCGGCGGTGCTGACGCTGGACGGGTTCCGCGTGGCTGGCGTCGGGCCGCTGAATTTTGAACTGCGCAAGAATGAAATCGTCGGGTTGGTCGGGCTGCGCGGGGCGGGTCATGAGGCAATCTCGCGCGCGCTCTTTGGTCTGGAACCCTATGACGGGCAGGTCACGCTTGCGGGGCGTGCACCGGACCTGTCGACCCCGCAGCGGGCGCTTGCGGCGGGGGTCGGATTGGTGGCCAAGGACCGGACCGAAGAGTCGGTGGCGATGAGCCTGACCATTCGCGAGAACACGTTCCTGAACCCCGAGGGGATCGGTCGGAAACTGCTGGACCTCCTGTCTCCCAAGGTCGAGGCCGATCAGGCCGCGATCATTGGCGCTGAGCTTGGGTTGTCCCCGAACGACCCCAGCTTGGCGATCGAGGCGCTTTCGGGCGGCAATCAGCAAAAAGTGGTGATCGGTCGCTGGCTGGCCACCAAGCGCAGCCTGCTGATCTGCGAGGACCCGACGGCAGGGGTGGATGTGGGCGCGAAATCCGAGATCTACGCGCTGCTTAACCGGGCTTTGGCGGACGGGCTGGGCATCCTCGTGGTCTCCACCGATTTCGAAGAGATTTCGACGATCTGCCATCGCGCCATCGTGTTCAGCCAGGGTGCCATCGTGGATGAGTTGCAGGGGACACGCCTGACCACCGAAAACCTGATCCAGTCGGCCTCGGCCGGGAATATCGAGACACGAGAGGACAGCCAGAATGCAATCGCTTGAATCGGGTGCATTGGAACCGACCAAGGCCGAGTTGAAGGGGCTGAGCTTTGGCCAGCGACTGGCAAGACTGTTGCCGGTTTATGGCTTGGTGATCCTGACGGTGTTCCTGATCGGACTGTTTTCTGTTCTGCTGCCGAACACCTTCCCGACGATGCTGAACCTGCGTGCGATCGTGTCGGACAAAGCGATCATTGCGCTCTTGTCGCTTGGGGCGATGATTCCGATGGCGGCGGGGCGCATTGACCTGACCGTGGGCTATGGGATCGTGCTGTGGCACATTCTGGCGATCAGCTTTCAGACCCTGCTGGGCCTGCCCTGGCCGGTGGCCGTGGCGCTGGTGCTGGTGCTGGGCGCTGTCACCGGGTTCCTGAACGGCTTGCTTGTCGAGGTCGCAAAGATCGACAGTTTCATCGCGACGCTGGGGACCGGCACGGTGCTTTATGCGCTGGCTTTGTGGCATACCGGCGGGCGGCAGATGGTGGGCGTGCTACCGGACGGGTTTTATGCGCTCAACACCACTTTTGTATTCGGGTTGCCGATCACCGGATATTACCTGCTCGCGATTACGGTGGTTATGTGGATCGTGCTCGAATACACGCCTGTGGGCCGCTATCTTTATGCAATTGGTGCCAACCAGCGCGCGGCGCAACTGAACGGCATTCCCACCCGCAAATACGTGATCGGGGCCTTTGTCGCCTCGGGCACGATGACCGCTCTGGCCGGGGTGCTGTTGGCCTCGAAGCTACGGATCGGTCAGGCCTCGGTCGGGCTGGAGTTTCTGCTGCCCGCGCTTGTGGGGGCCTTTCTGGGGTCGACCACCATCAAACCGGGCCGGGTCAATGTCTGGGGCACCATTGTTGGTGTCGCCATTCTGGCGGTCGGCATTTCGGGCATTCAACAATTCGGCGGATCGTTCTGGGTCGAACCGCTGTTCAACGGGGTGACCCTGCTGATTGCCATCGGCATCGCGGGATATGCGCAGCGCAGAAAAGGCGCGGAAAAGCGCTGAGCAAACAAGTACAAAGGGAGGAAGCCATGAAGAAGAGAACATTTCTGAACGCCATGCTGGCAACCACGATGCTGGCCGGGTTCGGCACAGCCACAATCGCGGAAACCGCCTGGGACGGGCCAACCACGGGACCAACAGCGGCCGAGGGAAAATCCATCGTTGTCGTCGCCGGTGACCTCAAGAACGGCGGCATCCTCGGGGTGACCACCGGGGTCGAAGAAGCGGCCGGAAAGATCGGTTGGGACGTGCGGGTTCTGGACGGCGCGGGCTCGATTCAGGGGCGGACGGCGGCGATCGGTCAGGCCATGGCACTCAAGCCCGATGGCGTGATCATCAACGGGTTCGATGCGGTTGAACAGCAGGCCGCGCTTGAGGGCGTTGTCGGTGCGAATATCCCGATGGTGGCCTGGCATTCCGGCCCCAAGATCGGCTGCGATGCACCCGGCGGCATCTTTGCCAATGTCTCGACCGATGCGATGACCGTGTCCGAAGTGGCTGCTGAATGGGCGATGGAGGATGGCGGTGACTCTGTGGGTGCGGTGATCTTCACCGATTCCACTTATCAGATCGCGATCGACAAGGCGGATCGGATCAAGGAAACCATCGAAGCCGCGGGCGGCAAGGTTCTGGAATATGTCGATACGCCGATTGCCGACACCTCCAGCCGGATGGGGCCATTGACCACATCGCTGCTGCAGAAACACGGCGATAGCTGGACCCATGCGCTGGCGATCAACGACCTCTATTTCGACTTCATGGGACCGGCACTTGCGGCGGCGGGCATTCCCGGAGACGGTTCTCCGAAAGCCGGGTCGGCGGGCGATGGGTCCGAGGCGGCGTTCCAGCGCATCCGCGGCGGTCAGTACCAGACGATCACTGTGGCCGAGCCGCTGAACCTGCAGGGCTGGCAACTGGTGGATGAGCTGAACCGCGCCATTCAGGGCGAGGCCTGCTCCGGCTACGTGACCTCACCCGCGCTGGTGACGCAGGACGGGCTGGCCAAGCTGGGTGACAGCAATCAGTTCGACCCGGATTCGCCCTATCGCGAGGCCTATTCAAGCATCTGGGGCAAATAACCACTCTCCCCCCGGGTCCTCGGGCCGGCAACGGTTCGGGGGCCCAAAAAAGGCCATGTGCCGACCTCGTAACAGATTGCGACCCGGATCGGCGGTCCTTGTGACCCGCAGACCGGAACGCTGCATCCAAATGACGGAGTACCCCATGCCCGACGCCCCACTTGTGAAAATGCGCGGCATCAGCAAACGCTTTGGCGGCGTCACGGCCTTGTCGAATGTCGATCTTGACGCCTACGCCGGAGAGGTGCTGGCCATCGTCGGCGACAACGGTGCCGGAAAGTCGACCCTGATCAAGGTCCTGACCGGTGTCTACCAGCCAACCAGGGGCGAGATCTTTCTGGCTGGCGAAAAGGTCGATTTCGCAAGCCATGCCGACGCGATCGAATTGGGCATCGACGCGGTTTATCAGACGCTGGCGCTGGCCGATCACCTTGATCCCGCGGCGAACATGTTTCTGGGCAATGAACTGACGCGCAAGGTGTTCGGCATCACCATGCTGGACAACAAGCGGATGCGGTCCGAGACCGAGCGCGTGCTGATGGAGCGTCTGGGCGTGCGGCTGAGGTCGCTGGACGCACCGACCGAAAGCCTGTCGGGCGGTCAGCGGCAGGCGGTTGCCATCGCCCGCGCCGTGTACCACGAGGGGCTGCGCGTTCTGGTGATGGACGAACCGACGGCAGCACTTGGCCCGCAGGAAACGGCGCGCACGCTGAAACTGATCCAGACACTGAAGGCGCAAGGGTTGGCGGTGATCCTGATCAGCCATTCGCTGGATGATGTCTTTGAGGTGTCTGACCGCATCCATGTGCAAAGGCGCGGCCAATGTGTCGGTGTGGTGCAGACATCAGAAAGTAACACGCAAGACGTCCTCGGCCTGATCGTTGGCGCAGAGGAGGCCGCGTGATGACGACCGAGATTGCAAACAAGACGCTCTCCGAACGGATTGAACCTTATGTCGCGATCATCGGCCCGATGGTGATGATCCTGGCGATCCTGCTGTTCATGGCCGTGGCGGAACCCGCGCGGTATTTCCGCGCAACAAACCTGAACCTGATCCTGCTGGATGCGGCGCTCTATATGCCGATGGCGATGGCGATGACCTTTGTCATCACGCAACGGGGCATCGACCTGTCTATCGGCTCCATCGCGGCGCTCAGTGGTATCATGATGGCCTTTCTGATCAAGCAATACGGCTTTTCGGTCTATGTCGCCGTCCCCATTGCGATCCTGTTGGGTGCGGTGATGGGGCTGATCAACGGTCTGATCATCACGCGGTTCAACGTGCCGGATCTGATCGGAACGTTGGCGATGGACCTTGTCTATCGCGGCTTTGCCCTGGTGCTGGCCAAAGGGCTTGTTCTGGCGCGCTTCCCCGAGTTCCTGACCGAGATCGGGCGCGGCCAGATTCCCGGCTTCATCCCGATCCCGGTCATCATCGGTATGGCGACGATGATCGCGGGTTACGTGCTGCTGACGCGCAGCTATTTCGGCCGCTATACCATCGCCATCGGATCGAACCCCGAAGCCGCCGAGCTGACCGGCATCTCGGTCAATCGCCACAAGGTCTATGCCTATGTGCTGATGGGGGCGTGTGCCGCATTGGGCGGGGTCATGCTGACCGGCAAACTGAATGCGATTCAGGCGACATCGGCACCCTATTTCAATCTGCATGTCATTGCAGCGGTGGTGGTGGGTGGCACGTCGCTATTCGGCGGTCGCGCCTCGATGCTGGGCTCGTTTGCGGGCGTTCTGCTGCTGAGCATGATGATCAACGCGCTGGTGACCCTGCGGATCGAGTTCTTCTGGCAATCGGTCGCCTCGGGCGTCGTCATTGTCAGTTCGGTCGCGCTGTACACCTGGATGCAAAAGAAGGACCGGGACGGGGCAGGCGGCGTGTTCGCGGGCCTCATGACCCCGGATGGACAGAAAATGCTGCGCTTCAGCGCGGCCCTGATTGGTGTGCTGATCGCGCTGCTTGCGATTGGTGGACTATTTGCCGGAAACCCCAATCCAAGCGGGTGACCGGCCAACACGCGGGTGGCCGGGCCGGGGGTGCAGCCCTGACCCGACCGATGGCTCCGCACTCATGTAAAGGGAGGAACCGAAATGAGGTTATTTACAACAACGGCACTGGTGGCAAGCGTGGCCCTGGGCGGGGGCGCATTCGCCGAAGGATCTCTGCCACTCAAGGAATTGCCCGATATCGGCGAGCGCGATTACTGGGTGCCGGACGAAGTCAATGCCGATGGCAAGCTTGAAGCATTGCAGGCGGTGGTCGGGTCAGAAGCGGTGCCGTTCTCTGGCTCGCTCGACAACCCGGTCCAGATCGCGCTGATCTACCCGTCGGCGGATACGTCCGACTTCTGGGCGCGCAACTATCTGGCCATGACCAAGCGGCTGGACGAGCTGGGCATCACCTATGAGACCACCGAATTTGCCAGCCGCCAGATCGAACACTCGCTGCAATCGACCTATGCCAATCAGGTCGAACAGGATGCCGATCTGTACGACTATGTCATCTTTGGCCCGTCGGAACTGGCCATTCAGGCTGACAATATCGACAAGCTGGCCGGGAATGACGGGTTCTCCACCTATGTCTGGGCGTTCCACACGCCGCTGAAAGACCTCAAGACCCAGCCCGACGTCTGGTTCGACTTTTCGTCGGCGGCGGGTGCGCTGGTGATGTGTGACTACATGCTGGACCGTCTGGGCAATGATGTGACCATGGCGATGAACCGAGGCATCCCCGGCATCACCGACAATCAGCGCTCGGGCGATTTCAAGGCCTGCGTGGAAGAGAAGGGCAACTGGACGACCGCCTATGAGCATTACGGCGAATACCAGCGTGAGGGCGGCTTTGATGGCACCAGCCTGATCCTGCAAGCCTACCCTGAGGCGACAATCATCCACAACGCCAACACAGCCATGGCCATGGGCTCGGTGGAGGCGCAGGTGTCGCAAGGCAAGGAGAAAGAGGTCTTCTCGACCGGCTGGGGCGGCACCGGGCTGGAGCTGGACGCCATCCGCCGCGGCGAGCTGGATGCAACGCCGATGCGCATGGGCGATGACGTGGGCGCGGCAACAGCCGAAGCGATCAAGGCCGACCTTGAGGACCGCGCGGAGGAACTGCCGCTGGTGTTCCTGGGCCGGATCACCGTCGCCCATGACCAGCTCAGCGCCGAAGAGATCGACGCGCTGGAACAGGAAGCCTTCCGCTTCTCTGGTGTTGGCGCGCTGGAGCGCTGAAATTTCTCGGGGCGCCGCGCCTGTGGCGGTGCCCCTTGATCCTCGGCAGGTGCTGCCGCATTCTGTGACCGATAACAAACAAGCGGTTCGCCGGTGTCACAGTCACAGAAAACGCACTCTCCGGTCACCATGCGCGACGTGGCGCGCGCCGCTGGCGTATCGCGCATGACGGTCTCGCGCGCGCTTAAGGAAAACAGCCCGATCTCGAAGGAAACGCGCGAGCGTATTCTGCAGATTGTGCGCGATATGAACTATGTGCCCGACCAGATGGCGGGCAGCCTGACCACCAAACGCTCGGGATTTGTGGCGGTTCTGGTGCCGTCTCTGAACAACCTGCACTTTGCCGAGACCGTCCAGGCCCTGACCGAAGAGCTTGAAGGGATCGGCCAGCAGATATTGCTGGGCTATACCGATTACTCCGCCGAACGCGAAGAAACGCTGGTTGAAACCATGCTCAGGCGCAGACCCGAAGCCATCGTGCTGTCTTATGACGGCCATTCGGACCGCACCGTTCAATTGCTGAGCGATGCCAATGTCCCGGTGATCGAATTGTGGGAACGCCCGGAGGACCCGATTGGCCACACGATCGGCTTTTCCAACCGCGCCGCCGCCGCCGAGATGACCCAAGCCCTGATCCAGCGCGGATATCGCAATATCGCCTTTCTTGGCGAGGCCGATGATGACTGGACCCGGGGTGCCGCGCGTCGAAAAGGGTTTATTGACGCAATGACAAAGGCAGACCTGTCCGCGCATCGCATCCTGAAGTTTGGCAAGCCGCCGCTCTCGATCGAGGATGGGGCGGCAGCCATGCCCGAATTGCTGGCGCGCTTCCCGGATGTCGATTGCATCTTCTGCGTTTCCGACGCCCCGGCCTTCGGGGCGCTTTCGGCCTTGCCCGCAATGGGCAGGTCTGTGCCTGACGGGATCGGCATCGCCGGCTTCGGGAATTTCGAAGTCTCGCGTTTCGCCTCCCCCGCCATCACCACCGTGATGGTCGATCCAAAAGGCATCGGTCGGGCCAGTGGCCAGTTGATCGCCGAGTTGCTGGGCACGCAGCCAGAAGGCGCAGTGATTCCCCAACATATCAAGATCGAGGCCCGACCGATCTTTCGCGGCACCACCCGGGATTAGTGATCCTCTAGTTTTCAACAGCTTACGGAGGGGTGCGATTTTCCTTTGTGTTACCGGTCACAATTGCTAATGTGACCGGTAACACATCGGAGAATCTGCACAGCCATGCCAACCATCCACCTTGAGAATCTGATCAAGCGCTATGGCGATGTTGAGGTCCTGCACGGGATCGAGCTTGAGATGGCGGACAACGAATTCACGGTTCTGGTCGGCCCCTCGGGCTGCGGAAAATCCACCACATTGCGGATGATCGCCGGGCTTGAGGATGTGACCGAAGGCGAGATCTATATCGGGGGAAAGCCGGTCAGCCGTCTGGAACCCAAGGACCGCGATCTTGCCATGGTGTTTCAGGACTACGCGCTTTACCCGCATATGAACGTGGCGCGGAACATGTCCTTTGCCCTGCGCCTGCAAAAGCGCCCTCAGGCTGAGATCGACCAGAAGGTCAAAGCGGTCGCGGCAACGCTGGGGCTGACCGATTATCTGGCACGCAAGCCCGGCGAATTGTCGGGCGGGCAACGCCAACGGGTTGCAATGGGGCGGGCGCTGACCCGTGATGCCGGAACATTCCTGTTCGACGAGCCGCTGTCAAATCTGGACGCCAAACTGCGCGGGCAGATGCGAGCCGAACTGGCGCTGATGAGCCAGCGGGTTCAGAAGAACATGATCTACGTCACCCATGACCAGATCGAGGCGATGACGCTGGCGGACCGGATCGTTGTGATGCATGGCGGCTATATCCAGCAGCAGGGCACCCCGGAAGAGTTGTTCAAACGCCCGGTGAACAAGTTCGTCGCGGGTTTCCTCGGCATGCCGCCGATGAACTTTCTGGACGGAGAGATTGTCGAGCGCAACGCGGGCGTCTTTGTCAGCGGCGATGGTTTCGATCTGCGGTTGGGGGACGAAAAGGCTGCGGTCGCAAAAGCCCATTCCAATAAAGAGGTCATTCTGGGCGTACGCCCGTCTGATCTGGTTTTTGACGCGGATGCGTCCGAACAGGAGTCATTGACGCTGGATGTCATGGTCTCGGAATATGTCGGCGCTCAATCGGTCCTGCTGTGCAGATGCGGACCGGCCAAGGTGATGGTCGAGGTGAATTCGGAAACGCCCGTCGCACTGGGGCAGAGGCTGACATTTGCGGTCAATCCAAACGGGATGCACCTGTTCGACCGCCAAGACGAGGTTGCGATCTAGCGGCCCGATTTCATGCAAAGGGAGGAACAAATGTCACTATCACTGAAATCCGCCACCGCCGGTCTGGCGCTTGCCGCCTGCTTGGCCGGGCCGTCTCTGGCCAATCCTTATGCGGAGTATGAGGGCACGACCCTGATCGTGAATTTTCCCGCCCATCCACATTATGACGCGGTGATGAAGATCCTGCCGGAATTCACCGCAGAAACCGGTATCGAGGTCGAGGTGGATCAGCTGCCCTATCTCAAGATGCGCGAACGCCAGACGCTTGAGCTGGGTCAGGACGAGGGCGAATATGACCTGATCGCTTATGTTGTGTTCTCCAAGGCGGATTATGTTTTTGCCGATCAACTGGAGAACCTGGCGAAATACTTCATGAACCCCAAGCTGTCCGACCCCGGATATGACGCGGGCGACCTGATCGACGGCTATGTCTACAACATCGGCTTTGCGGGGGGTGACAAAGGGTATCTGCAAGGAGCGACCGGTTCGCTCTTTGGCATTCCCTATGGCTCGGAAACCTCTGTGCTGGGTTACCGCAAGGACATCTTCGACAAGCATGGGCTGAAAGTGCCCGAAACCTATGACGAACTGCTCGAGATCGCCTGCCAGATCCCCGAGCTGGAACCGGGCATGGGCGGGCTCTCGTCGCGGGCGGCCTCTGGGCATCACGCGGCCCATGCCTTCCTGCTGCATCTTAATCCGATGGGCGGGGCGATCTTTGACGATCAGTGGAACCCGGTGGTGAACAACGAAGCCGGTGTGAAGGCGGCCGAAGCGCTCAAGACCATCGTGGATTGCGGCCCCGAAGGTGCCACCAACTTTGGCTTTGGCGAGGCACTGGGGTCTTTCCTGAACGGTGATACCGCGATGTTCCTGGATACCACTGTTGTGGCCGGGCAGATCGACGATCCGTCCAAAAGCCAGGTGGTCGGCAAGGTCGGCTGGGCGCTGCATCCAATGGGCACCGAACGGGCCAGCCAGACTGGTGGGTTCGGCATCGGTATTCCGGCCAATGCCGAAAACAAAGAGGCCGCCTTCCTGCTGATGCAATGGCTGACCTCCAGGAAAGGTGACAAGCTGGTTGCGATGGCGGGCGGCAACCCGTCACGCTTCTCGACCCACGCCGATGAAGAAGTGAATGCCAAATATCCGCATATGGCGACCTTTGGCGAGGCGCTGAAACATGCCGATCCCGATTGGCGTCCGATCATTCCGGTATGGGGCAAGATCAATGCCGATCTGGGCACAACCCTGTCCAAGGTGCTGACCGAAGACCTGGATATCCAGGAGGCGCTGGACGGCGTGGCCGAGCGCACCAAGGGCGTGATGACCGAGGCCGGGTACTACACCTGGAACTGACCCACACGGGCAGGGCCGGGGCCTGTGCGCCCCGGTCCGAGACAAGCATTTCCAAAGGACCCCTCCCATGCGACGCGCCGTGGCCAACCGTCTGACGCCTTACATGTTCATGGCCCCTGCGGTCGTCATCATGGTGATCGCCCTGCTCTACCCGTTGGGCTACATGGTCTGGGGCAGTTTCCGCGACTGGGACCCCAGCCAGACCATTGGCGAGGCCGAGTTCGTGGGGCTCAAGAACTACGTCACCCTGTGGCATGACCCCAATTTCCGCGAGAGCCTTGGCGTTACCCTCAGCTTTGCCTTCTTTGTCGTTACCTTCGAGATGTTCATTGGCGTGGGGCTGGCCCTGCTGCTGGACCGCAACATTCGCGGCATGTCGGTGCTGCGGACCCTGTTCATCCTGCCGATGATGATCGCGCCGGTCGTGGTCGGGCTGATGTGGCGCTACATGTATCACCCGACGGTAGGCACGTTTAACCGGGTCTTCGAGGCGATCGGCCTGCCCAAAGTGGACTGGCTGGGAACAAACGCGCTGATGTCGGTGATCATTGCCGATATCTGGCAATGGACCCCGTTCATCTTCATCCTGTCACTGGCCGCCCTGCAATCGCTGCCGCGTTCGGCGTTGGAGGCCGCGCGTATCGATGGCGCAACCGGCTGGCAGCAGATCATCCATATCAAGCTGCCGCTGATGATGCCGGTGCTGATCGTGACCGGGCTCTTGCGGCTGATCGACGCCTTCAAGGTGCTCGAGGTCATTCTGGTCATGACCGAGGGCGGTCCGGGTCTGAGTACCGAGATCCTCGCCCTGCGCATCTCACGTACCGCGACCGAGTTCCGAGAATTGGGCGTCGCGGCGGCGATGTCCAACTACCTGCTGATCCTGTTGCTGTTCTTCACCGTGTCGATGTTCGCCTTCACGCGCTGGCAGGAAATGCGCGCCAACCGCCTGCGCACCGCCGTGGAGGAGGATGAATAATGTCCACTGGATACGAAAAACAGCCCACGGCCTTCTATGCCCTGATCGCCGCGCTGGTGGTGATGTCGGTGGGGCCGGTCCTGCTGATGTTCATCAATTCCTTCAAGCTGGACGTGGACATCATCTCGGGCACGTCAGGCCTGATCTTTCTGCCGACGATCCAGAACTACGAGACCGCGCTCTGTGACGTGCTCTGGTACAAGCCAGATCATGTGGATCACTGTTCGCTGAAATTCGGCAACGCCTTCATCAATTCGCTGATCATCGCGCTGGTGTCGACCGTGCTGACGCTGGTGATCGGTTGCATGGCGGCTTATGCGCTGGTGCGGTTCCGGTTCATGGGGCGCGATACGGTCTCACTCTCCACGCTGATGGTGCGCATGGTGCCACCCGCCGTGCTGCTGGTCCCGGTCTTCGGGCTCTGGAACAACGAGTTCTGCATTGGCAAGACGACCTATGTCGGCGCGCTGATCCGCGAGACCTTTGGCGGCAGGGGGGATGTCTGCCTTGCGGGCACCCATTCGGGCATCATACTGGTCTATGTCGCCATGAATCTGCCTTTTGTGATCTGGATCCTCCAGAGCTTCATCCTGCAGGTTCCGCGCTCGCTGGAAGAAGCGGCGCGCGTGGATGGGGCGGGGCCGTTTCAGGTGTTCTTCAAGGTGGTGCTGCCGCTGATCAAGCCCGGCCTTGCGGCGGCCGCGATCTTTACCTTCCGCATTGCCTGGAACGAGTATCTGCTCGCCTCGGCACTGTCGGACCGCAATACCAAGACCGTGCCCATTCTGATCGTGAACAACATGTCCGAGTTCAACGTCGAGTGGGGGGTGATCATGGCGACGGGCATGCTGCTGGCGATCCCTCCGATCATCTTCACGCTGTTTGCGTCGCGACAGATCATCACCGGCATGACCGCAGGGGCAGTGAAGGGCTGATGTGGGACTGGCTGACCTCTCCCATTGATCCGGGGCGCGCGCATGAGGTGGGTTTTGCCATCTCTTGGCACGCGCGCTGCATGGTTCTGGGCTGGGGCGTGTTGGCACCGCTGGCGGTGATAGCGGCGCGGTTCTTCAAGGTCTTGCCGGGTCAGGACTGGCCAAAAGAGTTGGACAATCAGCGCTGGTGGCGCGCGCATTGGATTGGGCAGGCCCTGGTGGTGGGCCTGTCGATCTTTGGCCTGGCCCTCGTCCTGCCAAGTCGCGGGGACGCGATGAGCCTGCACAACTGGCTGGGGTATCTGGTCCTGGTCACGATGGTGGTGCAGGTCCTGCTGGGTGTCTTTCGCGGCACTAAGGGCGGCCCCACAGCCCCGGCAGCAGATGGCAGTCCGCGCGGCGATCACTATGACATGACCACGCGGCGACAGGCGTTTGAGATCCTGCACAAGCTGATCGGATACGCCTTGCTGCTGCTGGCGATCTTGACCATCGCTCTGGGGCTATGGAAGGCCAACGCCCCGATCTGGATGTGGTTGGTGGTTTTGGTCTGGTGGGCCGGGTTGATCGCCGGGTTCATCCTGCTGCAACGTCGCGGGATGGCCGTTGACACCTATCAGGCAATCTGGGGGAATGACCCGGACCATCCAGGCAACAGACGACATGCGCCGGGATGGGGCATGCGCAGGTTTGACAAGACGACAGGCAAGGGAGACACGAGATGTTCGGAGTGATCGAAGGAACCGGGTTCGAAGTTATTGATCCCCGGTTCGAAGAGTGTTTCATCGGGCATGTAAAGGTCGAACGCCTGTGGACCGGCGCACGCTGGACCGAAGGACCGGTCTGGTTTGCCGCCGGGCGCTACCTGCTATGGTCGGACATCCCCAACAACCGGATCATGCGCTTTGACGAGACCGATGGTTCGGTCTCGGTCTTTCGTGAACCAAGCAACAACAGCAATGGCCACACCGTCGATCGGCAGGGGCGACTGGTGAGTTGCGAACATCTGACCCGCCGCGTCACCCGCACCGAGCTTGACGGCAGCGTCACCGTCATCGCCGACCGGTATCAGGGCAAACGCCTGAATTCACCCAATGATGTGGTGGTGAAATCCGACGGCTCGATCTGGTTCAGCGATCCCAGCTACGGCATCCTGATGGATTATGAGGGCGAGCGGGCGGAAAGCGAGATCGGTGCCTGCCATGTCTACCGCGTCGACCCCACGACCGGCGAGGTTCGGATCGTGGCCGATGATTATGTCAAACCAAACGGGTTGGCCTTTTCACCCGATGAAAGCCTGCTTTACATCGCGGATACCGGCATCACCCACACGCCGGGCGGTCCTGCGCATATCCGCAGACACCAGGTCACGGCGGATGGTGCGCTGAGCGGTGGCAAGGTCATCTCGGATTGCTCCAACGGTGTTTTCGACGGTTTCCGCCTGGACCGTGACGGACGCATCTGGAGCTCTGCCGCAGATGGCGTCCATTGCATGACAGCGGAGGGCGAATTGATCGGCAAAGTGCTGATCCCCGAGATGGTTTCGAATGTCTGCTTCGGTGGGCCGAAACTGAACCGGCTTTTTATCACCGGCACCACCTCGCTCTATTCGGTATTCCTGAACGTGAATGGCGTTTCGCCGGTGTGATGGGTGATTTGCAACCTGCAGAAAGGGAATAACCGATGTTTGTTGAGACCACCCAACGCCTGACGGATGAAGCCATCCTTGCGATGCTGACCAAAGCGGTGGCCAAGGCGACCGAGATCGGCCAGCCGCAATGTATCGTGATCGTTGACGCAAGCGGGGTGACGCTTGGCCAGATCCGCATGAATGGCGCGAAGTATCTGAGCCTGAAAAGCGCCAGCGCAAAGGCGCGCACCGCCGCCTCGATCGGGGCTGAGACCACCGCCATTCCCGAGCATGTCGGATTGCCCATCGCCGCCGCCACCGAAGGTGACGTGACGCGGCTTGGGGGTGGGTTGCCCATCCATATGGACGACCACCTTATCGGTGGGATCGGCGTCGGGTCCGGCAGCCCGGAGCAGGACCTCGCTGTCGCTCGTGCCGCGCTGGATGCGATTGGCGCGCAATGACCTCTGCGATTGCCGCAATGTCGGTTTTCGCAACTGGAATTCGCAAAATCATGTGAACGCGGATCTGATTTGGTCGACACTTCCTGCAATACAGGAGGCCAAAGATGACCGCGCAACCCGCAATTCGTTCCCGCTCTGGCGGCCGTTCGACCCGCCGCGCCCTGCGCGCCGCCCCCGATTGTCGCATGTTGCCGGGGCTGACCAACGCACTGCCGCTTTGCGAGGTGATGGAGGACAGCCAGGTCGAGCGCATCGACGCCGCTTCGATGGATATTCTGGAAAATGTCGGCGTGCAATTCCGCGACCCGATCGCCGTGCAGGACTGGAAACGGGCAGGTGCGAAAGTGGACGGCGAGATGGTCTATCTCGACCGCGGTCTGGTGCGCGAGCTGATCAAGACGATCCCGTCGGATTTCACCTATCACGCGCGCGACCCGCAGAAAAACGTCCGGCTGGGCGGGCGCAACGCGGTGTTTGTGCCGATGACCGGCGCACCCTTCCTGCGCGATCTGGACGACGTGCGCCGCAACCCGATGCTGGATGATTTGGCGATGTTCCACAAGCTCAGCCACATGATGCCCGCGCTGCATTCTTCGGCGCACCACATCGTGGAGCCTTATGATCATCCGATCAGTCAGCGGCATCTGCGCATCACCTATTCGTCGATGAAACACTCGGACAAGATGTTCATGGGCATGACCACCTCGCCGAAAAACGCCGAGGATGTCATGGATATGTGCGCG
Organism: Ruegeria spongiae; assembly: GCF_023502395.1. GTDB lineage: Bacteria > Pseudomonadota > Alphaproteobacteria > Rhodobacterales > Rhodobacteraceae > Ruegeria_C > Ruegeria_C spongiae. Next base: position 235,714 of record NZ_JAMFMB010000002.1, read on the forward strand.
ATCCTGTTTGGCGAGGACTTCCTGGAGGACCATCCCGTCACCACCGGCAATTGCAACGGCAACTCGCCGCTGGTCTGGGACGAAACCATGCTGGGTGCGATGCGGGCCTTCTGCCGCCGCAATCAGCCGGTGCTCTGCTCGCCTTTCGTGCTGGGCGGGGCCAACACGCCCGCCAGCGTACCCGCTACCGTTGCGCAGTTGAACGCCGAGGCGTTGAGCGCGCTGGCCTATACGCAGGTGATCCGCAAGGGCGCGCCAGCGATCTACGGCCATTACCTGTCGACCGTCAGCATGAAGTCCGGCGCACCGATGGCGGGCACGCCCGAGATCAGCCTGATGAATTTCATGATTGGTCAGATGGCGCGGCATTACGGCGTGCCATGGCGCACCTCTAACACGCTGGGTGGGGCCAAGACATTCGACGCACAGGCGGGCTATGAAAGCGCCACAACCCTGTCGTCGGTGATGCATGCGGGGGCGAATTACATCTGGCATTCGGCGGGCTGGAACGAGGCGGGCATGCATTGCTCGGTTGCCAAGTTCATCGTCGATGCGGAACAATGCGCGATGGCCTACCGGATGGCGGAAGGCCCGAAATGGGGGGATTTCGATCAGGCGATCGCCGCTGTGCCCGATATCGGGCCGGGCGGGCATTATCTGGGCCATCCGCATACCCAGGAAAACTTCCAGAGCGCGTTCTTCATGCCCGAGCTCTTCGACAACAACTCGATCGAACAATGGGCCGCCGAGGGAAAGGTCGAGATCACCGAGCGCGCCCTGAAGCGCGCCCGATATTTGCTGGGCGAGTATCAGGAACCGACGCTGGACCCGGCCAAGGACGAGGCCCTGCGCGACTATATCGCGCGGCGCGAGCGCGAGATTCCGGCGGCGGACGAGTTGAACCAGAGCTTCTGAATCATGTTTCTGACTGGATGATGCAAGTTTGGATTTGAACGGCAAAACCGCTTTGGTCACAGGTGCAGCAGGCGGGATCGGCATCGCGATCGTCGAACGCATTGGGCACGCAGGCGCGCGCGTCGCCGTTGCCGACCGCGTGATGGACGGGATCGCGGCCGATGCCCATTTGCCGGGCGATCTGCTGGACCCGACCTATGCCGATGGGTTGGCCGAGGCCGCCGCCCGCCAATTAGGTGGGCTGGACATCGTGATCAACAATGCAGGCGCTATCACGCGCGGCCCGGTCGCGGAAACGACCGACGCCGATTGGTCGCTATCGCTTGGCGTGAGTGTCGAAGCGCCGTTTCGCATCTGCCGCGCCGCGATCCCGCTCATGGCCTCCGGGGGCGGCGGGGCCATTGTCAACACGGCCTCTTGTTGGGGGCTCAGACCCGGACCCAATCATGCGCTTTATTGTATGACGAAAGCGGCCCTTGCTTCGCTCACGCAATGTATGGGCATGGACTATGCCCATCAGGGCATCCGCATCAATGCGGTTTGCCCGAACGAGGTCGACACACCGATGCTGCGCTCCGGTTTCGCCAAGCGCGGGTTCGATCCCAACAAGGCGGTTGAGGAGCTTGCGGAAACCGTCCCGCTGGGGCGCAGTGCCGGACCCGGTGACATCGCTGATGTGATCCTGTTCCTGGCCTCCGATGCCGCGCGCTATATCTGCGGCGCTTTGGTAGAGGTCAATGGCGGGAAACCGGTGTCATGAGCCGTTTCAAAGGTCAGGTTGCCTTGATCACCGGTGGGCGCAGCGGCATCGGACGGGCCATCGCAGAGCGGTTGCATCAGGACGGCGCCCGGGTTTTCACCGCGCAGCGAGGGCAGGACGACTTGTTCGAGGGCATCGAGGCGGATTTGAGTGATCCCGTTTGCCCTGCAGAGATCGTCACTGAGGTTGCCGCGCGGGGCGGGCGGCTGGATATCCTGATCAACAACGCGGGTGTCATGCAGGAAGCCTCGGTCGAAGACATGAGTCTTGATGACTGGCACCGCACGCTGGCGGTCAATCTGACTGCGCCGTTCCTGATGATCAAAGCGGCGTTGCCTCATCTGCGGCACGACAAAGGAAACATCGTCAATATCGGATCCATCGAAGGTCTGGGCAGCAATTCGGGCCATACCGCCTATGGCGCGTCCAAGGCAGGTCTGCATGGGCTGACGCGTGCGGTGGCGGTGGATCACGGCGGCGACGGCATCAGATGCAACGCGGTCGCGCCGGGCTGGATCGATACGGAATTGAACACGGAGTTCATCGTCTCCATGCCGGACCCCCAGGCGTTTGCACGCCAGATCCGGCATATTCATCCGGTTGCGCGCACGGGCGAGCCCGCAGATGTGGCGGCTCTGGTCGCGTTCCTGGCCTCTGCCGAGGCGAGCTTTATCACCGGTCAGGTCTATACGGTCGACGGCGGGCGTATGGCAAAGCTCAGCCTGCCCTGATCGGTTATTATTCGTCCCGGGCGAGCCATTCTTTCCAGCGCAGAACCAGATTGGCCCCGATCTCGCGCAAAGGCTGTGGTGGCAGCCGCTTTGGCGCGGGTTCAGCGGTGAAATGGCGCGTGATGTCAGAGCTGTGACCGCAGGCAAGTTCAGCCGCACAGATCCCGGTGAGGGTGCCGCGCGCGGTGCCCAAGCCGTTCTGCACACATCCGGAATAGACCCCGTCCTCGATCTCTCGCGCAACGGACACGCCGTTGAAGCTGAGGCACAAATGTCCGGCCCAGGCATATTCCATGGCCATCCCGGCAAGCTGTGGAAATCGTTGATCGAACTTGCGCTGCATGACTGATGCGGCCCGTTTCAGGTCGGCCTGTTTCGACACCATGCCGGGACGCAGGCTGGCGCAGGTGCGGGTGATGATGCGATTGCCGCCCTGGCCGGTATCAATGCGCCGCATTGTTGTGCCCATCGGGTCGGATGGCGTGATGCCCCAGCGCGGCTGTCCCCCCAGCGCACGAAGGGCGTCGGCAGGTAATTCGGGCGTCATAACGGCAAACAGAAAAAGCTGCATCAACTGGCCTCGTGCGATGCCAAAGCTCTCCAGATGTCCATTCACGGTCACGATCACCCGATCGGTGGATACAGCGCCTTTCCCGGTCTGCACCAGCCATCCGCCGCTTTGCTGTTCGAACCCGGTGACCGCACTGTTCTCAAAGATACCGACGCCTTTGTCCGCCAACCCGGCCCCCAGTCCCCGGATATACCCGGCCGGTTGCAACATCACCGTGCCGGGCGTGTAGAGGCCCGCCGCATAATGCGCGCTGCCGGTCAGCTCTTGCATCTGTTGTGCGTCCAGCGTCTCGACCTGCTCGCCGAGGGATCTGAGGTGGCTGGCATAGCTTTGGGTATGGGCGATGGCCGCATCCCCGACCGCACCGTTCACCTTGCCGATCGCGTCAAAGAAGTTCGGGTCGATGTCATATTCGGCCACCGCCTTACGGCCAAACCCGATCGCCTGACGGTTCAGCGCGATGATCTTCCGGTCATCCCCGGTCCCGGCGTAATCGTCCGAGGTCAGGTCATGCGGCAGATCGATCATAAAGCCGGAATTGCGCCCGGCGGCCCCTTCGGCAAGCCGCCCGGCCTCCAGCACCGCGATCCGCGCACCGGGCTGCAACTGGGTCAGTCTGCGCGCGGCAGACAGCCCGGCAAAGCCGCCGCCGATGATCACGAAATCCGCGCTCTGATCGCCGGTCAGTTGGCGTGGCTCAGGCTGCGACCCAAGGATCGCATTCCAGGCCGCCTTTCCACGATGAACAGGCAGCCGCGCGGCGCGGTACCCTGTCAATCGACCGCCTCGTCTGCGTCATCGGCAAGGTCGATCCAGATCGTCTTGAGCTGGGTGTACTGATCATGCGCGTGGATCCCATTGTCGCGCCCGCCAAAGCCTGATTGCTTGTAGCCCCCGAACGGGGTCGAGATATCACCCTCGCCAAAGCAGTTCACCGTCCCGGCCTGCAACGCCCGCGCGCCCCGGATCGCGCGCTTTGCATTGGCGGTGAAGATCGACGCGCAGAGCCCGTAATCGGTGTCGTTTGCGATGGCGATGGCCTCGTCAAATCCCGAGACCTCGATCACCGAAAGAACCGGTCCAAAAATCTCTTCGCGGGCCAGGGCCACGTTGTTGCCTGCGAGTTCGATCACTGTGGCCTCGACAAACCCGTCTTCGGCCTTGCCGCCCAGAAGCACGCTCTCAGCTTGTTCCAGATAGCCGCGCACCTTGTCGAAATGCGCCCGCGAGACCAAGGCGCCCATGCGCGTCTCGGGGGCCAGCGGGTCGCCCACGTTCCACTGCTTGGCGTGATGCGCGATGCGCTGCAGCAGCGCGTTCTTGACATCCTTGTGCACGATCAGGCGCGAGGATGCCGAGCAGTTTTCGCCCATGTTCCAGAACGCGCCATTGACCACATGGCTCGCCACCCGGTCGAGGTTTTCGACGTCCTCCAGCACGATGGCCGGGTTCTTGCCGCCCATCTCCAGCACCACTTCCTTGGCATTGCTGTCCGCCGAATAACGCAGGAAACGCTTGCCGGTCACGGTCGAGCCGGTGAAGGACACCATGTCGATATCCATATGCCGCCCGATGGGTTCACCCACTTCAGCCCCGCCGCCCGGCACCACGTTCAGCACGCCGCGCGGCAGACCCGCCTCGGCGGCCAGTTCCGCCACGCGCAAAGCGGTCAGCGATGTTTCCTCGGCCGGTTTCACCACGACCGAGCAACCCGCCGCCAGCGCCGGGGCGATCTTCCAGGCCAGCATCAGCAGCGGAAAGTTCCACGGCAGCACCAGACCGACGACGCCAATCGGCTCGCGCACCACCATGGCGATGTGATCGTCCGATGCGGGGGCGACCTGATCATAGATCTTGTCGATCATCTCGGCATGCCATTTCAGGCAGTGGATGGTCTCGGGCAGGTCGACCGTATCGCAATCATAGATCGTCTTGCCGCTGTCGAGGCTTTCCATCACCGCCAGTTCGCGGGCGTTCCGGGTCATCAGCTTTGCCAGACGGATCAGCACATCCTTGCGCGCGGACGGGTGTTGCCGCGACCAGCGCCCGTCATCAAACGCCTTGCGCGCCTTCAGCACCGCAATATCCACATCTTCCGCCGCACAGGCCGCGATATCGGCCAGCGTCTCGCCGGTGGCAGGGTTGATGGTCTCGAAGGTCCGACCAGAGATAGCGGGGCGATAGCCCCCATCGATGAACGCGCCGTTGGGCAGGGCCAGACCAGCGGCGAGAGCCTTGTATTCTTCCTGTGTCAGCAATTCCATGGCTCAGCCCTCTGCTCGAATGGTGGCGATCGTGGTCTTCAGCACGCGCGTCACCTGTTCCAGCGCGCGTTTGTCGTCCTTGTTCAGACCTTTCAGCGGGGCGCGCATCGCGCCCGCCGGGATGCCGTTCATGGTGACACCATGTTTGATGGTCTGGATGAACTTGCCGCCCTGTTCCAGCACCCGCATCAGCGGCATCAAGGCTGACATGATCCGGCGGCCCTTGTCGAAATCGCCCTCGATCACGCAGGCCTGATAGAGCGCCACATGCTCTTCGGGCAGAAAGTTCGAGCCGCCGCAGACCCAGAACGGCGCGCCCCAGGCAAAGAATTCCAGCGCCTGATCATCCATGCCGCAGCCCAACTGGATATGCGGATAGTCCCGCGCCAGAAGATGCACCCGGTTGATGTCGCCAGAGCTTTCCTTGATCCCGCAGAAATTGCGCGACCGGCCGACGCGGTCCAGAAACGCCGCGCCCATCATCGTGCCGGTGCGGTGCGGGTAGTTATAGAGCATGACCGGCAGATCCGCCGCCTTGTCGATGGCCAGCGCGTTAAGCGCGTTTTCTCGATCGGTCGGCACGGCATAAGGCGGTGAGGCCAGCAAGATGGCGTCGGCCCCCATGTCGCGTGCGGCAGAAGCGAGAGAGATCGAGTCCTCCGTCAGCATAGTCCCGGTGCCAATAACCAGCGGCAGACGGCCTGCGATCCTGTCTTTGGTGAACCGCGCAAGCTCCAGCCGCTCGGGGACGGTCTGGGCATAGTTCTCGCCCGTGGACCCGCCCGAGATCATCCCGTGCACGCCCTTTTCGATCAGAAACTCGATGACGTCGGCAAGCGCCTCCCAATTGACGCTCCGGTCGTCGTGATAGGGGGTGACAACCGGCGTGTAGATGCCTTGGAATTGAAAAAGTGGGGTCATCTGATCCTCATGCGGGGGTCTTGCGCGACAACTCGCCCATGGGCATGTCCAGCGCGGCGGGCATCACAAACAGTTCGATCTGGTTGCGCGACAGGTTCCAGTGATCTTCGGCCAGTTGCGCCGCCGCACCCTCGTCCTGTGCCTCGATTGCGGCGATGATGGCGTCGTGCTGCTGGCACGCCTCGGTCAGGTTCTGCGCCATCTGTTGTGTCTGAGGCCGGTAGAAGGTCATCGAAATCCGGGCGTGGTCGATCAGCAGCCGGTTCAGCGATGGCAGCAGATAGATATTGCCCGCCATTTCGCCGGTGATCTGGTGGAAGTGATTGTTGGCCAAAGCACGATTCTCGGTTGAGCCGGCCCGCAGGGCTTCGCGAAATTCGACCTGCGCCAGCTTCAGCGCCTCGATCTGCTGCGCCGTGGCATTCAGCGCGGCCAGCCGCATCACCGCACCATAGATCATCGGCGCGGCAAGGAAAAAGTCCCTCAGCGTGGTATGCGACAGATCGGACACCCGCGCGCCGCGATTGAGGCGCAAGGTCAGGTACCCTTCGCCTGCCAGTTCCCGAAGCACTTCGCGCAGCGGTGTGCGGGAGACATCGAACGCGTCACATAGCTGCGTCTCGTCCAGATCCGCGCCCGGTTCCAGCGCAAGTGTCAGCACCGAGCGTTTCAAATGCTCCGCGAGCCTGACCTTGCGATCGCCAACACTGTCATTCACCGCTGATTCTCCCATTGCCAAAGACATCGTATCCTGTAAGAATACATATTGTATACAAAATAGCGACCCGCAGGGTCGCAGGACCGACATCATGGCGACGCCGCTTCACTTTTGCTTCATTCTGGTCGAGGAGTTCTCGCATCTCGCGTTCTCCTGCGCGGTGGAGCCATTGCGCATCGCCAATCTGGTCAGTGGCGCGGAGCTGTACCGATGGTCGCTGGTTTCCGAGGATGGCACGGTGGCGACCTGCTCGAACGGGACGGTCACGCAGGTCCATCATGGGCTGTCCGATATCCCGAAATGCGAGCGTCTGTTCGTGCTGTCCGGCATCAATATGCGTGACCATGTGAGCAAGCCGTTGCTTGCGACATTGCGGCGGGAACGCTCGGTTGGCACCCAGATCGGGGCGCTGTGTTCCGGCGCGTGGATCTTGGCCGAGGCCGGGTTCCTCGATGGGCGGCGGGCGGCGATCCATTGGGAATACCACGACAGCTTCATGGAGCATTTCCCCGAGGCCAATCTCGTGCGCAGCGTCTTTGTCGCTGATGGCAAGCACATCACCGCGTCAGGTGGAACGGCGACCGCCGATCTGATGCTGCATCTGATCGAGCAGGACCATGGCCGCGACCTGTCGGTCGAGGTGGCTGATCAGATGGTCTATAATGCCGTGCGCGATGCCAGCGCCGCGCAACGCGTGTCGCTGCAATCGCGCAACGGGATGCGCAACGCGCATCTGTCAAAGGCGATCAAGATCATGCGGGTGCGCACCGACAGGGCTATCTCGCCCTCTGACATTGCCGATGAAATCGGGATATCGACCCGGCAGTTGGAACGGCTGTTCGGCCGCTATCTGAATACCTCGCCCAAGAAATACCACATGGAGCTGCGGCTCGAGCGGGCACGCAACTTGCTGATCCAGTCCGAGGCCTCGATCATCGACATCGCTGTATCCTGCGGGTTCGAATCCGCCGGGCATTTTGCCCGCGTCTATCGCGCGGCCTACGGCCTGCCACCGACCCAGCAGCGCGACCGCATCACATAACGCGTGGTCCCGGATCAGAGATAACCCGACGTTAGGGTAACAGAGCGGTGTTTCCGCCCTATGTAGTCAAGACACGTTCCATCAGGAGAATTCCATGACCAAGACAGCGCTTGTCACCGGTGCGTCTTCCGGCATTGGCCGCGAATTCGCGCGTTATCACGCCTCGAAGGGTGGCAATGTCATCATCACCGCCCGTCGCGTCGAGCAGCTGGAGGCGCTCAAATCCGAACTGGAAGCGGCCCATGGTGTGACCGTGACCGTCATCGCGCTGGATCTGGGCGCGCCGGGTGGGGCGGCCAAGCTGCATGAGGCGGTCAAGGCCACCGGGATCAGGGTCGATTACCTGATCAACAACGCAGGCTTTGGCGGGCGCGGCGCGTTTCTGGAGCGCGAACTGTCGGAAGATCTCGACATGATCCGGTTGAATGTCGAGGCTCTGGTCTCGCTTTGCCACATGTTCGGCAACGATATGGTGGCCGCAGGTGGCGGCAAGATCCTCAATGTCAGCTCAACCGCTTCTTATATGCCCGGCCCCCTGCAGGCGACCTATTTCGCCACCAAGGCCTATGTGTCGAATTTCAGCCAGGCACTGGCCGAAGAGCTGCGCGGCAAAGGCGTGACCGTGACCGCGCTGGAGCCCGGCTATGTGCCCACCGAATTTGCCGCCCGCGCCGATCTGGAGGGCACCAAGCTGGCCTCGCAGAAAGGCATGACACCGGCGGATGTGGCCAAGATCGGCTATGACGCCATGGAGGCGGGCAAGCTGTACGTCATCAACGAGAAGTCTCTGGCCTTCACCCTGAAATGGGTCCTGCCCTTCCTGCCCCGCCGCATGAACCTGAACATGGTGCGGAAGATGCAGGAAAAGGGAGTCTGAGCCAGTGGGAGCTGGTGCGGGCGTTGTAGATGCTAGAGCTGGCCCCTCGTCTGAGAGAGGCCAGCGTGGGCAAGAGGTAACGCACGCAATCTACTCGTCGAATAGATCGTCTATGCCCTCTGGGCGCTTCTTTGAAAGACCGCGCCCCCTGGTGAAGCAAGGATGTAGCGTTCCAAGGTGACTTAGACCTGCCTCAAAATGAGCCCATCCGCCTTTCTTGCTTTTGGTTGTGTGTATTCGGGCTCCGCAATGCGGGCATTTGCTGCTTCCCGAGCTGCCAGATCTGGAGCTTCCCGCTTTCTCTGGTTTCCAATAGTAACTCTCGGGAACGTGGATAAATTTGCCGTTTCGGTAATATGAATAGCTTCTTCTTTTTCTCCACAAGTCTTTGTAGGCCTCTGATTAAAGGTTGCTGGACGATCATCTTCAAGTGGTTTATGGGCGGGAAAATTCAATGTCTGCGGGTTTAAGGATTGGGTCTCGCGGCCAAGTCCAATCTGTGGCCCAAACTTTCCCTTGCCACCCCACACCGAACCCCCTATAGAGCGGCATCTTGCGTGTCCCCCGGCCTTGTCGGGGGATTCGTTTTTATCATTCATCCACCAGGCCCAAGGTCACCCGGGCAATTCGGGGCCTTCTGGTGTTTTGAGAAAAGGAAAAGGCGATGAACGCCAACGAACTGCGTGACAAGACGCCGGACCAGCTCCGCGAGGAACTGGCCAATCTGAAAAAAGAAAGCTTCAACTTGCGCTTCCAGCAGGCCACCGGCTCGATGGAAAGCACCGCTGGCATCAAGGCAGCCCGCCGTAATGCCGCACGTGTGAAGACCATTCTGAACGAAAAGGCCGCTGCCGCGGCATCGCAGGAGTAATCAGATGCCCAAGCGTATCCTTACAGGCACCGTGACCAGCGACGCCAATGCACAGACCGTAACCGTTTCCGTCGAGCGCCGCTTTACGCACCCGGTTCTGAAAAAGACCATTCGTAAGTCCAAGAAATACCGGGCGCACGATGAGAAGAATACCTTCAAGGTAGGTGACTCGGTCCGCATCATCGAATGCGCGCCGAAATCGAAAACCAAACGTTGGGAGGTTCTGGAGGCGTAAGCCTGCAGGATTTTTCCTATTTGTCGAAACCCTGGGGGATCTAACTAGACCAGCCCCCACAGGTCGGGAGAAACCACATGATCCAGATGCAGACCAATCTGGATGTCGCTGACAACTCCGGCGCACGCCGAGTTCAGTGCATCAAGGTCCTGGGTGGTTCCAAGCGTAAATACGCCTCCGTCGGCGACATCATTGTCGTCTCGGTGAAGGAAGCCATCCCGCGCGGCCGCGTGAAGAAAGGGGACGTCCGCAAGGCCGTCGTCGTACGCACCGCCAAAGAAGTCCGTCGCGAAGACGGCACCGCGATCCGTTTCGATCGCAACGCCGCCGTCATTCTGAACAACAACAACGAGCCGGTCGGTACCCGTATCTTTGGCCCCGTTGTTCGCGAGCTGCGCGGCAAGAATTTCATGAAGATCATCTCGCTGGCTCCGGAGGTGCTCTGATGGCTGCGAAACTGAAAAAAGGCGACAAGGTCGTCGTGCTCTCCGGCAAGGACAAGGGCAAGGAAGGCACCATTGCCTCCGTTGACCCGAAAGCCGGCAAAGCTGTTGTTGATGGCCTGAACATCGCCATCCGTCACACCCGTCAGTCCCAGAGCGAACAAGGCGGCCGCCTGCCCAAGGCCCTGCCGATCGAGCTGAGCAACCTGGCCTATCTTGATGCAAACGGCAAACCGACCCGCGTTGGCTTCCGCATGGAAGGTGACAAGAAGGTCCGCTTCGCCAAGACCACGGGGGACGTGATCGATGCTTGATAACGCAACCTATACCCCGCGCCTCAAGTCCGCTTACAAGGACACCATCCGGGCCGCTCTGAAAGAAGAGTTCGGCTACAAGAACGAGATGATGATCCCCAAGCTGGACAAGATCGTTCTGAACATCGGCTGCGGTGCCGAAGCGGTCAAGGACAGCAAGAAGGCCAAGTCGGCGCAAGCAGACCTGACCGCAATTGCTGGCCAGCAGGCCGTGATCACCAAAGCGAAAAAGTCGATCGCTGGCTTCCGCGTTCGTGAGGAAATGCCGCTGGGCTCGAAAGTGACCCTGCGCGGTGACCGCATGTACGATTTCCTGGATCGCCTGGTCACCATCGCGATGCCGCGCATCCGTGACTTCCGCGGCGTGTCCGGCAGCTCTTTCGACGGTCGTGGCAACTATGCCATGGGCATCAAAGAGCACATCGTGTTCCCCGAGATCGATTTCGACAAGGTCGATGAGGCCTGGGGCATGGACATCGTAATTGGCACCACAGCGAAAACCGACGCTGAAGCAAAGGCACTGTTGAAAGCATTCAACATGCCCTTCAACAGCTGAAGCGCGGGAAGGAAAAGACATGGCTAAGAAAGCAATGATCGAACGCGAAAAGAAGCGCGAGCGCCTGGTGGCCAAATACGCTGCCAAACGTGCCGAGCTCAAAGAGATCGCGAATGACGAAAGCAAGCCGATGGAAGAGCGTTTCAAAGCGCGTCTGAAACTGGCGAAACTGCCGCGCAACAGCTCGGCGACCCGTCTTCACAACCGCTGCCAGCTCACCGGCCGTCCCCACGCTTACTACCGTAAGCTGAAGGTCAGCCGTATTGCGCTGCGCGAGCTGGGCTCTGCTGGTCAGATCCCCGGCATGGTGAAATCGAGCTGGTAAGGGAGAGAATGATATGAACGATCCTATCGGCGATATGCTCACCCGTATCCGCAACGCGCAAATGCGCGGCAAATCCACTGTGAACACTCCGGCGTCGAAACTGCGCGCCTGGGTTCTGGACGTGCTGGCGGACGAAGGTTACATCCGTGGCTATGAAAGCATGACTGGTGAAAACGGTCATCCGGCCATCGAAATCAGCCTGAAGTACTACGAAGGCACCCCTGTCATTCGCGAGATCAAGCGGGTTTCCAAACCCGGTCGCCGCGTCTACATGGGCGTCAATGACATCCCGCAGGTCCGTCAGGGTCTGGGCGTGTCGATTGTCAGCACTCCGAAAGGTGTGATGTCGGACCAGAACGCTCGCTCCAACAATGTTGGCGGCGAAGTGCTCTGCACCGTCTTCTAAGGAGGTCTGTCAATGTCTCGTATTGGTAAGAAACCGGTCGAGCTGCCTAGTGGCGTTTCCGCTGCTGTGTCGGGTCAGACCATCGAAGTGAAGGGCCCCAAGGGCACCCGCAGCTTCACCGCGACCGACGACGTTACCCTCAATGTTGAGGACAATGTCGTCACCATCGTGCCGCGCGGCAAATCCAAGCGCGCACGCCAGCAGTGGGGCATGTCCCGCACCGTGGTGGCCAATCTGGTGACCGGCGTGACCGCCGGTTTCAAGAAAGAGCTGGAAATCCAGGGTGTGGGTTACCGGGCACAGATGCAGGGCAACACCCTGAAGCTGAACCTGGGCCTTAGCCACGACGTTGATTACGTGGCGCCCGAAGGTGTCACCGTAACGGCGCCGAAGCAGACCGAGATTGTTGTCGAAGGTATCGACGAACAGCAGGTCGGTCAGGTCGCAGCGGAGATCCGCGCCTGGCGTAAGCCCGAGCCCTACAAAGGCAAAGGCATTCGCTACAAGGGCGAGTTCATCTTCCGCAAGGAAGGCAAGAAGAAGTAAGGACGCAAACAATGGCAAACAGCAAAAGAACCCTGTTTCTGAAGCGCCGCCTGCGCGTTCGGAACAAACTTCGCAAGGTCAACGCGGGTCGTCCGCGGCTGTCCGTGCACCGGTCGAACAAGAACATCTCTGTTCAACTGATCGACGACGTGCGTGGCGTGACCCTGGCCTCGGCCTCGACCCTGGAAAAAGATCTGGGTCTGGCTGGCAAGAACAACGTCGAAGCGGCCACCAAGGTGGGCGCGGTCATCGCCGAGCGTGCCAAGAAGGCAGGCGTCGAAGAGGCCTATTTCGATCGTGGCGGCTTCCTGTTCCACGGCAAGGTGAAGGCTCTGGCCGACGCTGCGCGTGAAGGTGGTCTGAAGATCTAAGGCCAAGCGCATCCCGAAAAGTGGGAACCGGTTTTCGGATCAAGATGCGCGATACTTAAGATGGAGGGCAGCTTTGCGGCTGCCCCGATGATCCGGGGGCCCTGGCGACAGTCGGGGCCCACCTGGATTGAACAATCGGCGCCGAAATGCGCCACCAATGAAAGGGATGCCAAATGGCAGAACGTGATAATCGCCGGGGACGTGGTCGTGACCGCGACGAAACTCCGGAATTTGCAGATCGCCTGGTCGCGATCAACCGTGTTTCGAAAACCGTAAAAGGTGGTAAGCGCTTTGGCTTCGCCGCTCTGGTGGTTGTCGGCGATCAGAAAGGCCGCGTGGGCTTTGGCAAGGGTAAGGCGAAAGAAGTGCCCGAGGCCATCCGCAAGGCAACTGAACAAGCCAAGCGTCAGATGATCCGCGTGCAACTGCGCGAAGGCCGCACCCTGCACCACGATATCGAAGGCCGTCACGGCGCCGGTAAAGTGATCATGCGGACCGCACCCGAAGGTACCGGAATCATCGCCGGTGGCCCGATGCGTGCCGTGTTCGAAATGCTGGGTATCAAGGACGTTGTATCCAAGTCGGTCGGTTCGCAGAACCCCTACAACATGATCCGCGCAACCATGAACGGCCTGACCAAAGAGCAGAGCCCGCGTTCGGTTGCCCAGCGTCGTGGCAAGAAGGTTGCCGACATCCTGCCCAAGCGGGACGAAGCACCGGCTGCTGCCTCTGAAGCCGCAGAAGCGTAAGGAGACGGAAACATGGCAAAAACCATCGTCGTCAAGCAGATCGGTTCCCCGATCCGCCGTCCCGCCGACCAGCGCGCAACGCTGATTGGTCTGGGTCTGAACAAGATGCACAAGACCCGCGAGCTGGAGGACACTCCCAGCGTCCGCGGCATGATCAACAAGATCCCGCATATGGTCGAGATCATCGAAGAACGCGATTGATCGACGGGGTGAAACCCCGTTCCAAGACACATGAAAACGCCCTCGGTCCTCCGGGGGCGTTTTTCATTCTGAAGGCGTGTAAATCTCCTGTGGGCTTGTAACGCCCTTTAGCATCACGCGCTCTGTCCTTGCCGTGGGTGTCCTGACCCGCTCGGCGATCTCGCGGGACATCAGAACCGGTTGGCCCAGCCCGGCACACAGGCTTTCGATCCGGGCCGCGATGTTCACCGCCTGTCCCAGCACCGTGAAATCCAGCCGTTCTTCTGCGCCGATATTGCCATAGAGCACCTGCCCGAAATGCAACCCCGTCCCGAACGAAAGCGGCAAGGGCGGATCGAGGCGGGCGGCTGCGTCAATTGCCGCAAGGGCCGCATCCAGCGCCGATTGGCAAGCCTGTTCGGCATTCCCGGCATCAGGAAACACCGCCAATACCCCATCACCCAGAAACTTCAGGATTTCGCCGCCATGATCCGATACCGCCCGGTCGAGCAATTCGAAATACCGGTTGGCCATGGCGAGCAGCTCCGGCGGGGCGAGCCGTGCGCTCCAGCCGGTCCAGTCGCGAATGTCGCTGACCAGTATCGCGGCGTCGATGGTTTCGATATCGCCACGCGTGATCTGGCCGGACAGCACCCGCTGCCCGGTGCGCGGCCCCAGATAGGCCTCGGCGATGGCCGTGGACAGGTTCTGCAGCCGGAACACTTCGGCGATCGGGGTCAGCGCGGTGGCGACCGAATTCAGGCGCGAAAGATCGTCATCAGAGAACCCCTCCGCCGCGTCGGTAACAAAAATGGCGATACCGTTGCTGCCCGAAGAAAAGGGCAGACGCAGGCCGAAGTAATCCGTCGCCCCCCTTTGCCTCAACTCATGAAAGACAGCATGATCCGAGGCGGTGAGCGTATCCAGCCTTCGCCGCAAGGGGTGGTCGGAGTTGTTGAGCTGTGCCATCGGGCTGCCGATATACCCGCTGCGCTGTTCCAGCCCATGTGCGGCTTGCAGCGGCGTGGTGGCCGCGCCGTCGCGTTCCCAGACAGCGCTGACGGCAGTGACCAGCGGATGCACCGTTCGCATCGAATAGCGCACCCGCCAGAGCGGCGCGCCCTGCGCCAGCAGACGCGGACCCAGCGCGCCCACGACGGCGGCCAGCGTCGGCAGCCGCCGCCCGTCTTCCAGCAACCACCGAATGACCGGTGCTTCATTCCAACTCATCCAACCCACCTCCGGGTTCCAAACTCCATGCAATGCCATGCAGCAGATGCATAACGGCCAGTCCCGAACATCGCTTGCTGGAACAGGCCGGGGTACCTAAATGACCGCTATCGGTAACAAACCAGAAACTTTGTCAGGAAATTCGTCCTGACGCACTGAAAGGAACACAATATGGCACATACACTGACACATGCCGCCGCCCCTATCGGAATTTTCGCACGCCTGCGCTCGCTTTTTGAAGAAGCGAAAGAGGCCCGCGCCCGCCGCACGCTTTATGTCCAGACCGTCAAGGAACTGGAACGGCTGACCGACCGCGAACTCGCCGATATCGGCCTGGCCCGCTGCAACATCGCTGAAACTGTGGATCGTCACGTTTTCGGTCACTGAATTCGACTGCACCGCCACTCACGCGAAAGAGCCCTCGGTCCTCCGGGGGCGTTTTTCGTTGCGCTGGTCGGGTTGCCTTAGCCCGACAGAAGCCGGCGCTTTTCGGCCATCGCCTCGCGTTGCGAGCGTTCGATGCCGGTGCGGAACGAATCCTCGACAAAGTCGAGATGTGCCAGCGCGGCCTTTTCGGCCCGTTCCGCATCGCCGTCGATCACCGCCTGACCCAGTTCGAGATGCTGTTCCAGCAGCCGCTTGCCGGTGCCGTCGATGGATTTGAGGTAGGCGCGGTTGTAGAACACGCCCTGCCGGGTCAGATGGTAGATCGAGGCCATGATGTGGATCAGCGTGGCGTTCTGGCTGGCATCGACAATCGCGGAATGCAGTTGATAATCCGCCTCGCGTGAGCTGTCGGGATCATTCTCTTCCCAGGCGCGCTGCAGCCGGTCGAGGATTTCGGTGATCCGTTCCTTGTCGGCCTTGGTGGCACGTTGTGCGGCAAGCCGGGCGGCAAAACCTTCCTGCTCGCGGCGGTATTCCAGATAGTCGAAGAAGGCCGGTTCGTGACGACCGTAGAGGTCCAGCAGCGCGGGCATCATCGCCTGGCCGGTCAGGGGCGCGATAAAGCTGCCTTCGCCATGGCGCGTTGTGACCAGCCCGCGCTCTTCCAGCGCTTGCAGCGCATCGCGGAGCTTGGGGCGCGAGACATTGAGCGTTTCGGCCAGCTCCCGCTCCGAGGGCAGTTTGCGGCCCTGTTTCAGGATTCCGGCGGCGATCAGACCCTCGATCTGAGAGATCACGGCCTCAGAGACCGATTCGTGATCAATCGGCTCGAAGAGGGATGTTGGGGTCAGTTTGCTGGGCATGGTTTGCCTCCGGTGTCCCTATGCTTGGTAAAGTATATTAACCTCAAGGGTTACAATTTCAATCAAAACATCTTGTCACATACGGCGGCGTAACTCTCTGAAAATTATCTGAAAGCTACCACATTAAGCGTACGAGCCAAAACTCCCTTGCAATGGCAAACGTGTGAAACCCGGTCGATTTACCGGCCGAAGAGATGTCAAGTGGTAAATAAAATTGTTGACTTAACGTAGTGGTAAAAATTATGAACCACTATAAGGCGCAGGAAATCCCGGCGCTCTGACCAGGGACGGAACCGTCCAAAACTGTTGGAGGAGACATCATGAAAAACGTTCTGACCGGATTGGCCGTGGCGGCCAGCCTGATGGCAGGCCCCGCCATTGCAGCCGACAAGATGCTGCTGAAAACCCCGATCGCGTTCTCGACCGCGTTGCCGGGTCTGGGGTCGCCCATTCCGCGTGTGGCCGAGCAACTGGACCTGATGTCGGGCGGCACGCTGAAAATGAAAGTTTACGAGCCGGGCAAACTGGTGCCGCCGTTCGAGATCCTCGATGCCGTGTCGTCGGGCAAGATCAACTCGGGCTACACCACTGCGGGTTACTGGGCGGGCAAAATCCCGGCCGCGCCGCTGTTTTCCGCCGTGCCCTTCGGCCCGGAAGCGGGCGAATACATGGCGTGGCTCTACTATGGCAACGGCATGAGCCTGTATCAGGAGATGTATGATCAAGCGGGTTTCAACGTCAAAGTCATCCCCTGCGCGATCATCGCCCCCGAAACTTCGGGCTGGTTCGCCACCGAGATCAATTCGCCCGATGACCTGAGCGGGCTGAAAATGCGCTTCTTCGGTCTGGGCGGCAAAGTGATGCAAAAGCTGGGCGTCGCGACCTCGCTGCTGCCCGGCGGTGAGATCTTCCCGGCGCTGGAAAAAGGCGCGATCGACGCAACCGAGTTCTCGATGCCGGCCATCGACGCGCGTCTTGGCTTCCACAAGCTGGTCAAGTTCAACTACTTCCCGGGCTGGCACCAGCAGGCGACCGTGTTTGAACTGCTGATCAACAAGGATGCCTGGAACGATGCCTCGGAACAGCATCAGGCCATCATCGAAAATGCCTGCAAGGCGTCCATGGCCGACAGTTTTGCCGAAGGCGAGGCGATCCAGCATGCGGCCCTGATTGACAATGTTGAAAACAACGGCGTCGAGATCAAGCAGTGGAACGAAGACATGCTGACCACCTTCCGCGCCACCTGGGACGAGGTCGCCGCCGAAGAAGCCGCCAATGACGCCTTCTTCGCCAAGGTGCTGGGCGACATGACCGAATTCCGCGAGGGCTACGCGGTCTGGAAAGAAAACGCCTTCCTCCCGCGCAAGTAATTCTACCTGCGCATCCCGGGAGCGGTGCTGAGTTTTCGCACCGCTCCCACCCTGATTTTCGCAATTTTGCAGACCCGTTTGCCGCATTCCCGGCCCGAACCGTCATGCCCTGAGGAGGAGACCATGTCACAGAAGCTGCGCACACCGGATGATCCGATTGAAGTCTATGAGACGCTGCTGGAGCACCCGGATGTCGACAACCAGAAACTGGCCACCGGCATCGACAGGACCATCAAGGGCATCGGCAATGTGGTCATGTGGGCCAACCTGTTGCTGGTGGCGGCCATCGTGTCTCAGGTGGCGATGCGCTATCTGCTGAACCAGAACTACCCGAAGCTGGACGAGATTCAGTGGCATTTCTACGGGCTGGTTACCATGATCGGCATCTCTTATGCGCTGGTCACCGACAGCCATGTGCGTGTCGACGTGCTGCACATGCAGCTCAGCCGCCGCGCGCAGCGCATCATCGAGGTGGTGGGCATCCTGACCCTGCTGGCGCCGTTCATCTATCTGATGATCGATCAGGGCTATGATTATTTCTACGAAAGCTGGCGCGTCAATGAACGCTCTGACAGCCCCACCGGTCTGGCGGCGCGCTGGGCGCTCAAGGCGGTGATCCCGGTCAGCTTTGTCTTGCTGGGTTTTGCTGCGCTGGCCCGACTGATCCATGATGCCCATGCCCTGCTGCTTGGCCCCGAGGCGGAACGCACCGGATCCGGCCTGCGGTTGATATTCTGGGCGCTGTTCGGGTTCGCGGTGGCGGCAACGGCGCTGACCTTCCTGGTGGAAACGACCGAGGAAAAGCTGGTCATCGTGATGTTCCTGACCTTCATCGCGCTGCTCTTCACCGGCTTCCCTGTGGCCTGGGCACTGGCCGGGGTCGGCGTTGCCTTTTGCGGGCTGGCCTATCTGTTCGACAACGGCATGATGAACTGGACCGGCATGGAAGAGACCCTGACCGGGCTGGATTACCTGACCCTTGGCGCGGTGGTGAACCGGGTCTATGCGACCATGTCGAACGCGGTTCTGGTGGCGCTGCCGATGTTCATCTTCATGGGGCTGATGCTGGACGAATCCGGCGTGGCCGAGCGGCTGATGACCTCGATGCAAAGGCTCTTTGGCACGGTGCGTGGCGGGTTGGCGATCACCGTGACGATGATCGGCATCATTCTGGCCGCCTCCACCGGGATTATCGGCGCGTCGATCGTGCTGCTGGGCGTACTGTCGCTGCCGTCGATGATGGAACAGAAATACGCCCCGACGCTCGCCGCGGGTGTGGTCTCGGCCTCTGGCACGCTGGGCATTCTTATTCCGCCCTCGATCATGCTGGTGATCATGGCTGATCAGATGGCGCTGTCGGTAGGTGATCTGTTCATGGCAGCGGTGTTTCCGGGTGTCATCATCGGCGGTCTTTACCTGACCTATATATTCATCATCGCGCTGATCAAACGCGACGTGGCCCCGGTGCCCGAAGGCGCGACACGCCCCGACTGGGCCGCCGTCAAGGACGTGATGATCGCGGTTCTGCCGACATTGGCGCTGATCCTCGCGGTGCTGGGTTCGATCTTCGCGGGTCTGACGACACCCACCGAAGCCTCGGGCGTTGGTGCTTTGGGCGCGACCCTGCTGGCCATCGGGTATCGCAAGCTGACACTGGCGAAGCTGGTCAACGTGCTCAAGGCGACCTTCAACACCACCGCCTATATCTTTGCGATCTTCCTGGGCGCGACGGTGTTTTCCTACGTGCTGCGCGAGTTGGGCGGCGACGAGCTGATCGAGGACATGATCACCGGCACCGGTTTTGGCCCCAATGGCACCGTCTTCATGATCCTGTTCATCGTGTTCCTGCTGGGCTTCGTGCTGGACTGGATCGAGATCACGCTGATCGTGTTGCCGCTGATGCGTCCGATCGTGAACGGGTTGGGCATGGATATTCCGGGTTTTGACGCAATCGACGAGCCGTCGCTGGTCTGGTTCGTGATCCTTGTGGCAGTCACGCTGCAGACCTCGTTCCTGACCCCGCCGGTTGGATTTGCGCTGTTCTACCTGAAAGGCGTCTGCCCGCCCGAGATCAAGCTGTCGCATATCTACAAGGGCATCATCCCTTTCGTGCTGCTGCAACTGACCGGTCTGGCACTAGTCTTCCTGTGGCCCGCGCTGGCGACCTGGCTGCCCTCCGTGGCCTACTGAGAGGGGGGCTGACATGGATGACGCAACCCTCATCTCTGCCTTCCGCGACATCGTGGGACGGCGCCATGTGCTGACCGGCGCGCGCGCAACCGAGCGGTTCCGCAAGGGGTTCCGCTCGGGCGAGGGCGAAGCGCTCTGCGTTATTCAGCCCGGCACCCTGCTGGAGCAGTGGAAGGTTTTGCAGGCCTGCGTCGCGGCGGACAAGATCGTGATCATGCAGGCCGCCAATACTGGCCTGACCGAGGGGTCCACCCCCTCGGGGTGCTATGACCGCGACGTGGTGCTGATCAACACCCGCCGCATGGACCGGATCAAGGTGCTGGGGCAGGGCGAACAGGTCATCGGTTTTCCGGGCTCGACGCTTTTTGCGCTGGAAAAGCTGCTGGACCCGCTGGGGCGCGAACCGCATTCGGTGATCGGATCATCCTGCATCGGGGCCTCGATCGTGGGCGGGGTGTGCAACAATTCCGGCGGCTCACTGGTTGAACGCGGCCCGTCCTATACGGAAATGTCGCTTTTTGCGCAGATCGACGCGCAGGGGCAGCTGAGCCTCGTGAACCATCTGGGCATCGACCTTGGCGACACGCCGGAAGACATCCTGACCCGTCTGGAAACCGGCGATTTCAACCATGATCCTTCTGCCAGCAACCGCAAGGCCTCGGCCTCGGATTACGCCGATCAGGTGCGCAAGGTGGATGCCGACACGCCCGCGCGCTTCAATGCCGACAAGCGCCGCCTCTATGAGGCGTCGGGCTGCGCGGGCAAGCTGGGTGTCTTTGCCGTGCGGCTGGATACCTACGCCAAACCCGACCGGCAAAAGACCTACTATATCGGCACCAATGATGTGGCCGACCTGACCGAGCTGCGCCGCCACATGCTGGCCGATTTCGACAACCTGCCGGTTTCCGCCGAATATATGGAGCGTGAAGCTTTCGACATCACCGCCCGCTACGGCAAGGACACGGTGATGATGATCGACTGGCTGGGCACCGACCTGCTGCCCACCTTCTTTGCGCTGAAAGGCGCGGTGGATGCACGGCTGCGCAATGTGCCGGGGTTGGCGAGTTTTACCGACCGATTCATGCAGCTTTTTTCCCGGTTGACGCCACAGGTTCTGCCAAAGCGCATCCGGTGCTTTCGCGACCGCTACCGCCATCACCTGATCCTCAAGATGCGCGATGACGGCATTGACGAGGCGGCGAGCTTTCTGACCTCATTCCTTGCCGGGCGCGATGGCGGGTTCTTTGAATGCACCGACCGCGAAGCCAAACTCGCGGCGCTGCAACGCTTTGCCGCTGCCGGGGCCGCCGTTCGTTACATGGCGATCCACAAGAATGAGGTTGCCGATATCATCCCGCTCGATATCGCGCTGCGGCGCAATGATCGTGACTGGTACGAACAGCTCCCGCCCGAGATCGAAGGGCAATTGGTGGCCAAGCTTTATTACGGCCATTTCATGTGCCACGTGCTGCATCAGGACTATGTCGTGCGTAAAGGGGCCGACGCCAAGGCGCTCAAGGCGCGGATGCTGGAAATCCTCGACCAGCGCGGCGCGGAATACCCTGCCGAGCATAATGTCGGCCATCTCTATCCTGCCAAGCCCGATCTGGCCGCGTTCTACAAAGGCTGCGACCCGACCAATTCCTTCAACCCCGGTATCGGCAAGATGTCAAAGGCCCGCAACTACGCCGAAGACGCGATCTGAGGCCCGGTTTACTGCTGGTAGGGGTCCAGACTGTCCCGCAACCCGTCGCCAAGGAAGTTGAACGCCAGCACCACGACGATGATCGGCAGCATCGGGATGGCGGTCCAGGGATAGATCTCGATCGAGGCGAGGTTTTGCGCATCGTTCAGCATCACGCCCCAACTGACCGCCGGGGCCCGCAGTCCCAGACCAAGGAAACTCAACGCGGTTTCCCCGAGGATCATCGCCGGGATCGACAGCGTGGCCGAGGCGATCAGGTGCGACATGAAATTGGGCAGCAGGTGTTTGCGGATCACCCGGCCAGACCCGGCCCCCATCATCTCGGCGGCGCGAACATACTCCTCTTCGCGCAGGGACAGGAACTTGGCCCGCACCGCACGGGCCAGACCCGGCCAGTCGAGAATGCCCAGGATGATCGAGATGACAAAGAACACCGCCACCGGCGACCAGTTCGACGGCACCGCCGCCGACAGCGCCAGCCAGAGCGGCAACTCCGGCAGGCTTCGCAGGATCTCGATCACCCGGTTGATGATCCAGTCGGTCCTGCCGCCGAAATACCCCGCGATTGACCCAAAAAGGATGCCCAGAGTGAACGACACCGTAATGCCGATCAGACCCACGGTCAGCGACAGCTGCGCGCCATAAAGGATGCGGCTGAACACGTCGCGGCCCAGCCGGTCCGAACCCCAGAGGAACACGGTTGCGCCCTCGGGCGCGCAGAACAGATGGGTGTCAGCCGGGATGAACCCCGCCAGCTTGTAGTCGTCGCCCTTGCAGAAGAACCGCAGGTTCTGCGGATCACTGATGTCGGGGATAAACTTCCACTGGAAGGTCTCCAGATCCGGCTCGGCGGTGATCGGGTAGATGAACGGCCCCTTGAATTCCCCCTCATGGAAGAAATGCACCGCCTGCGGCGGGGCGTATAGGTGGTCTCCGTTGCGCTCATTGGGCGTATAGGGTGCGATGAAGCCAGCAAAGGGCAGCATCAGATAGCTCAGCAGCAGGAAGAGGCCCGAGAACAGCCCCAATTTATGGGTCTTGAACTTGCGCCAGATAAGTACCCAGTTGGGCGCGTCCAGATCGCGCCGCTCAAGCTGTTGCAGCGACGCCTGCGGATCATAGGGCGCGTCGTCGACATAGCGACCATCGGGCAGTTGGGTCATGTCTCGCGCCCCTCATACCGGATGCGGGGATCGAGCAGCACCAGCAGCACGTCCGAGATCATCGTGCCGACCAGCGTCAGCAGCGCCACGAACATCAGGATGAAGCCCGACAGGAACAGGTCCTGCGTTTTCAGCGCGGTCAGCAGGCTGGGGCCGATGGTCTGCAGGCCCAGCACCACGGACACCAGAACCGAGCCCGACACCATGGACGGCAGCAGGTTGCCGATATCGGCGACAAACGGGTTGAACGCCACGCGCAGCGGATACTTGTACAGCATCCGCGACGGCGACATGCCCTTGGCAATGGCGGTCTCGACATAAGGCTTGCCCAGCTCGTCCAGCATATTGGCGCGCAGCCGCTGCATCATCGCCGAGGCACCGGATGTGCCGATGACGAAGGTGGGGACGATCAGGTGGATCAGGATCGATTTGGCTTTCTCCCAACTCATCGGCAGCCCTTCAAAGCCGGGGTCCATCAGCCCGCCGATGGGCAGATCGAACAGCTTGTGGCCATAGTAGAACATGATCAGCGCCAGCAGAAAGTTCGGCGTGGCAAGGCCCAGATATCCGACAAAGGCCGAGCTGTAATCGACCCAGGTGCGCGAGCGCGCCGCGGCCAGTACTCCCAGAGGCAGGGCCACCAGATAAACAAACAGGACGGCGGCCAGATTGACCAGCACGGTCAGCCACAGGCTTTCACCGACAATCTCGGACACCGGCCGGTCGAACTCGAAGGACCAGCCGAAATTGCCCTGAATGATGCCGGAAAACCCGTGCGGGCCGGGCATGAAGCCCATCCAGATCATGTATTGCTGCCAGAGCGGTCGGTCGAGCGCGTATTCGGTGCGCAGGAACTCGGCCTTGGCCACGCCCGCCGACTGGCCCGAGGCCTGCAGCTCTGCGATCTGATTGCTCAGGTAATCGCCCGGCGGCAGGTTGATGATGGCGAACACCAGCACCGACACCACAAGCAGCGTGAGCAGCATCGTGATGAAGCGATAGATCGCATAGCGCAGGATGACCATTCAGCTGTTCCCGTCACTCGGCAAAAAAGAACTCATCCATCCGGTGCACCCCGAAATGCGCGCCCGGGTCCCAGGCCCACATTCCCTTTTCAGGCACGTTATGCAGCTTGTTCGAGACCACGACCGGTTGCGGAGCACCTGCCAGAATACCAATGCCATAAAGCTGATCGGCGTGAATGGCCAGCATCTCGCGCCAAGCGGCGTCGCGCGCCTCAGGGGTCTCGGCCTCGTTCCAGTCGTGCAGCAATTCCATCAGACGCTGCGCCTCGGGCAGGTCGGGGGCTTCGCCCACCTCGCCATCGGTCTGGTAGTATTGGCCCCATTTCGGCCAGGCAAGGAACACCTGATCGGTGGGGGCCAGGTAATCGGGCGAAGTATACTCGCGCGGCAAGCCATTGTCCCAGCCATACCAGACCGAGGCCATGGTGCTGCCTGCAAAGACCCGGTTGCGCAGGATGTCGCGATCCAGCGGACGCATCACCAGCTTGACCCCGATCTCGCGCCAGGTATCGGTCACGATCTGCAAGGCGTTCTCGACCTCCTGCCGCTCACCGGCGGTTTCGATGACGAACTCCATCGGCCGCCCGTCGGGCAGCAGACGTGTTCCGTCCGGCGCGCGCTGGTCCAGCCCGGCCTCGTCCAGCAGACGGTTGGCCGTTTCGGGATCGAACTGCGCCCAGGCATTCAGGTTGTCCTCCTCGAAGAACGGACTTTCCGGCAGCACCGTCATCGAGCCGGGCTTGGCCAGTTTGAAATACAGCGCCTGATTGATCGTGTGGCGGTCAATCCCCAGCGATAGCGCCCGGCGCACCCGGGCGTCGCGCAGCACCTCGCGCCAGACGTCGTCTTCGTAGTTCAGATTGGGATAGATCGCGATCTGCGAGGCGACGCCGGTGTTCCAGAGCTGGGTTTTGTAATCCCCTTCTGCCTCGCCCTTTTTGAGGATCGAGGCATCGCGGAAGTCCAGCCCGCGCGCCTGCAGATCGGATTCGCCCGCGTTCGACTTGGCGGCCACCAGACCGGGGGCCACGATCTCCATCTCGACCACGTCGATATAGGGCAGTTGCACGCCGTTGCTGTCGACCCGGTGATAATAGGGGTTGCGCACGAAGTTGTGGCGGATCTTTTTACCCGAGCTTGCATTCACCCAAGGCTGCAGGGTGGGCAATTTGTGATTGTCGAACTTGTAGAGATTGTCGAGCTTGTTGTGCAGCGAGGCCCAGCTTTTGACCCGCTCTTCCTCGACCTGAGCGGCCAGTGTCTCGGGATCGGCATAGTCGCCGTGATACGCCTTCAGGAACTCTGAAGGGCGATAGATGAAGGGCGGGCGCGCCTGTGCCAATGCCTGCAGGAAATCGGGGTTGGGCGTGTTCCATTCGTAGATGATCGTCTGTTCGTCGGGGAAGCTGACCGTGGGCAATTCGCCCTCGACCCGCAGGAAATCGGGCGGGCCCGAGGGGCTGAGCAACTCGTTATTGGCCACATCTTCCCACCAGTAGCGGAAATCCTCCGAGGTGAAGGGCGCGCCGTCGGACCATTTATGGCCGGGGCGCAGGTGCAACGTGTATTTGCGGTTGCCTTCGTTTTCGTAAGCGGCAAGCAGATCGGGCGCGATCTCATAGTTCTCGTCATAGCCCACCAGCCGCGCATAGCCATAGACGACCATCTGGCGGATATCCTTGGATCGGGTGATCATCGTGTTCAGCGTGCCGCCCTCGGTGCCGAATTCGCGCCCCTTCGCTTCCAGATCGACAATGATCGGGTCGGCGGGCAGGCGTTCTGCGATCGGAGGCAGGTGGCCGGCATCGACCTCGGATTTCCAGAACGCGCCCTCCTGCAACTCGGGCAGGGTGGTCGCGCCCGCCGGTAACAGCCCGGACAGGACCAGGGCGGAAGACAGCAGAAAACGACGGAAACGAGTGTCAAACATGGCAACGTACCTTATGGCCAGGCTCCAGTTCCACAAGCGACGGTACCACCTGTTCGGTGAAACGAAAGGCGTCGTCCCACTTTTCCGGGGAGCCTGCGCCCTGAGCCACGAGTTTCAGGTTGATGGGCCGGTCGATATCCGGCTCTGGCTGCGCCGCGATCAGCGCTTTGGTGTAGGGATGTCTGGGATTATAAAACAACGTATCGGGTGGGGCCTGTTCGACCACCAGCCCCTGACGCATCACCGCCACCTCGTCGGCAATCCGCGCCACCACGGCCAGATCGTGAGAGATGAAGAGATAGCTGAGGCCCAGACGCTCCTGCAATTCCTCCAGCAGGGTCAGGATCTGTTCCTGCACCGACACATCCAGCGCCGAGGTCGGCTCGTCACAGACAATCAGCGACGGGTCCAGCATCATCGCGCGCGCCACTGACAGGCGCTGGCGCTGGCCGCCGGAAAAGGCATGCGGGTAGCGTTTCAGCATATCCGGGTTCAATCCGACCCGGCACAGCATCGCCTCGGCCTTGTCGCGCTGTTCGGATCGGCTGCCGATGCGGTGGATTTCCAGCGGTTCGGTCATCGCGTCCTGCACCCGCATGCGCGGGCTGAGCGAGCTGTAGGGGTCCTGAAACACCATCTGCGCCTGACGCTGGAACCGTGTGCGCTCGGCCCGGGTCATCTTGTGCACGGCGACGGGATCGGCACCCGGCCGGGCGCGGAACAGGATCTCGCTGCCGGGGTCGGGCAGTTCCGCCCCCAGCGCGATCCGTGCCGCTGTGGTCTTGCCCGAGCCGCTTTCGCCGACGATGGCCAGCGTCTTGCCGCGCGCCAGCTTCAGGTCGACGCCACGGCAGGCATGCACCTTGATCGCCGGTTTCCACCCTGACCCGGCGCGCATCGTGTAGGTTTTCGAGACTTTGTTCATCTCGAGGATCAGATCGTCCTGCGGCATCGGCAGGCCGACGGTCGCGCGGTCGGGAATCTCGGGTGCGGCGTTGAACAGTTGCTGCGTATAGGGATGCGCGGGGGCTTTCAGGATCGCAGCGGCGCTGCCCGCCTCCATCACCCGGCCCTTGTGCATCACCACGACCTGCTCGGCCATGTTGGCCACAACGCCAAGGTCATGGGTGACCAGGATCAGCGCCATGCCGGTTTCGCGCTGCAATTCCTTGATCAGCCCCAGCACCTGCGCCTGCGTGGTCACGTCCAGCGCGGTTGTCGGCTCGTCCGCGATCAGCAGATCGGGTTTGGCAACCATCGCCATCGCGATCATCGCCCGCTGACGCATGCCACCCGACAGTTCAAACGGATAAGACCGGTAGGCGCGTTCGGGATCGGGGAAGCCGACACGCTCGAATTGCTGCAGGACCTGCCGGCGCGCCTCGCGTTCGCTGGCGCCGCGATGCAACCACAAAACCTCGCTCACCTGATTGCCGATCCGGTGCAGTGGCGACAGCGACCGCATCGGTTCCTGAAAGATCATCGAGACCCGATCGCCGCGAATGTCGCGCAGCTTGCGCTCGTTGAGTTCCGACAGGATCAAGGGCCCGCCTTTGCCGCCCAGGGTGACCCGCCCCGAAGTGATGCTGGCGGTGCGTGGCAGGATGCGCAGCACGGCGCGGCAGGAAATGGTCTTGCCTGACCCGGATTCCCCGACCAGCGCAAGGGTTTCGCCCGGTGCGACGCTGAAACTGACATTCTTGACCACCGGTTCGGCGCCGCCGAAACCGATGCTCAGATCGTCAACTGAAAGCAGAGGGGTCATTCAGCCGGTCCTGGAACCATGGCCTCGCCGAAACATACTGATTTTTTCATCCCCGTGGTCATTTTGCGCCACTTTCGCTTGCCGGTGCCCATGTAGTCAAACCCGAATTTGTGACCGGACCTCACGAAAAGCGGAGGTCGGGCCAATCCACCCTACACAATTGGTTGACGATTTGGCATCACCGGCGTGACGCCGCGCATCTGTCGGCGCGATTGCAACGGAGTGTCCCGCGTGACCCAGACCCAGACCCGTCTTGACCTGTTCATCGACCGGATGGTCTCGCAACGGGCCTGTCTCGATCACGCGATTGCCCTGACCACCGGCATGACCGGCCCGGTGTTCGAGCTTGGCCTTGGCAACGGCCGGACCTATCACCACATGGCGCAGCGGGTCAGCGGGCGTGATATATATGTCTTTGAACGCAACCCCGCCGCGCATCCCGATTCCACGCCGCCGGAAGAACAGTTGATTCTGGGTGACGTCCGCGAGACGCTGCCGTCGACGCTACAACGCTTTGGCGCCAGCGCCAGTCTGATTCATGCCGATCTGGGTGGGCATAACCGGGAGAAGAACGACGTCTTTGCCCGCTTCGTTTCGCCGCTGATCGAGCCGCTTCTGGCCTCTGATGGGCTGATGGTGTCGAGCGATCGGATGTATTTCGAGGGGATGAGCGAAGAACCGCTGCCACAAGATGCCGTACCGGGGCGGTGTTTCATCTATCGCGCGCCCTGAGCGGCAACAGACAGGAGAGACCGCATGATCTTCTACGATTGCAAGACCGCCCCCAGCCCGCGCCGGGCGCGGCTGTTCATCGCCGAAAAGGGGATCGAGGTCGAAACCCGCGAGGTTGCGCTGGGCGAAGGCGCACATCTCGCGCTCGAATTCCGGGCCATAAACCCACACGCCACCGTGCCGGTGCTGGTCACCGATGAGGGCGCTGTTTTGACCGAAAACCTCGGTATCGCTGCCTATCTCGAGGCCAAGTTCCCCGCCCGCCCCCTGATGGGTGAAACACCCGATGAAAAGGGCCTTGTCCTGATGTGGAACGCGATCATGGAACAGCAGGGCGGCGCTCCGATTGCCGACGCGCTGCGCAATTCCAGCCCACGCATGGAAGGCCGCGCCATTGTCGGCCCGGTGAATTTCCAGCAGATCCCGGAACTGGCCGAACGGGGCAGGGTGCGGGTTGGATTGTTCTTTGACCTGCTCGAAAACCGCCTGTCCGAGGCGCCCTATCTGGCGGGCGAACGCTTCACGCTGCCCGATATCAGCGCACTGGTCTTTGTCGAGTTTGCGCGCGCGATCCGCATGACGGTGCCCGACGAACATCCCGCGACACTCGATTGGTATGCCCGCGTAAAGGAACGCCCCAGCGCCTCACTCTAAAGCCGACACAATTTGGGCGCGAAACCATGCGGCTTGAACTGTACAGAAATGTCTAGACAGATGTGAACAGTCTGGCTAGCGTCTGACCCGACAGGTCCATGGGAGGGTCGGATGAAGTCGCATTACCGCGTTGTCGTGATCGGTGGGGGCGTTGTCGGCGCCTCGGTTCTGTATCATCTGGCCAAGCTGGGCTGGTCCGATGTCTGCCTGATCGAACGCTCGGTGCTGACCGCCGGGTCAAGCTGGCACGCCGCAGGCGGCATTCACGCGCTGAACGCCGATCCCAATATCGCCGCGCTGCAGGCCTATACGATTGACCTGCTGCCCGAGATCGAAAAGGAAAGCGGCCAGAATATCGGGTTGCACATGACCGGCGGGCTGACCATGGCCGGAACCCCGGATCGCTGGGAATGGCTGCAATCGGCCTATCGCGTGTTCCAGTCCATCGGCATCGAGGATTGCCGTCTGGTGACCCCGGAAGAAGCGGGTGAGCTGAACCCGATCATGTCCACCGAGGGGCTGCTGGGCGGCATGTGGGCCGACCGCGAGGGCTATGTGGACACCACCGGCACCGTTCATGCCTATGCCACCGCCGCCAAGAAACGCGGTGCTGAGGTGATCGAACATAACCGGGTGCTGGAGCTGAACCAGACTGCTGAGGGCTGGCAGGTGGTGACCGAGAAAGGCACCGTGACCTGCGAACATGTGGTCAATGCCGGTGGCCTCTGGGCCAAGCAGTTGGGCCGTATGGCCGGGATCGACCTGCCGGTCTCGCCGCTCAAACACCACTACTTGATCTCCGACACCATCCCGACGTTGGAAAAGCTGGATTTCGAAGTGCCAATGACCGTGGACCTCGAGGGGTTCACCTATATGCGGCAGGACCAGAAGGGGCTGCTGCTGGGCATTTACGAGGTCGATCACGAACATTGGGCCATGGATGGTGCGCCCTGGGACTACGGGATGGAGCTGTTTGGTGAGCAGACCGACCGGATCGAACAAGAGCTGATCCTGGGGTTCGAACGCTATCCCGATCTGCAAGAGATCGGCGTCAAGACATGGGTCAACGGTGCGTTTACCTTCTCGCCCGATGGCAATCCTCTGGTGGGTCCGGTACCGGGCAAGCGCGGCTATTGGTGCGCCTGCGCGGTGATGGCCGGGTTCCTGCAAGGCGGCGGTGTCGGCAAGTCGCTGGCCGAATGGATGATCCATGGCGAGCCCGAGGCCGATGTCTATGGCATGGACGTGGCCCGCTATGGCGATTTCGCCCAGAACAAGCGTTACATCCGCGAGACCACCGGCCAGTTCTATTCCCGCCGCTTCGTGATGACCTATCCCAACGAGCAATTGCCTGCCGGACGCCCGCTGAAGACCGCGCCCGCCCATGATGCGATGACGCAGGCGGGCTGCAAATGGGGCGTCAGCTGGGATCTCGAGGTGCCTTTGTATTTTGCCCCGCAGGGGTTCGAAGAAACGCCAACCCTGAAACGCTCCAACGCCTTCGACATCGTGGGTGAGGAATGCCGGGTGATCCGCGAGGGCGTGGGTCTGCTGGACATCACCGGCTTTTCCCGGTTTGAGGTCAGCGGGCCACGGGCTGAGGCGTGGCTAGACACGCTGATGGCCTCGAAACTCCCCGGACCGGGCCGCGCCAAACTGGCCCCGATGCTGAGCGAGACCGGAAAGCTCAAGGGCGACCTGACGGTGCTGAACTGGGGCGATGGCAGTTGGTGGATCATGGGCAGCTATTATCTGCGCGCCTGGCATATGCGCTGGTTCAACGATCACTTGGAGGATGGCGTCTCGGTCCGTGATCTGGGGGAGGAAATCTGCGGGTTCGCCCTGATCGGCCCGAAATCGCAGCAGGTGATCACACGCGTGGCCGAGCAGGACATCTCGGGTCTGAAATTCATGGGCTGCGGCCGCTATGACATCGGGATGTTGCGCACCCGCGTGGCGCGCATGTCGGTGACCGGTGAGAAAGGCTATGAGATCAACTGCCGCTACGGCGATCACAGCACCCTGCGCCACATGCTGCTTGAGGCCGGGACCGAGGACGGCATTCGCGAATGCGGCTTCAACGCGATGCTCTCGACCCGGCTGGAGAAAAGCTTTGGCATCTGGTCGGCAGAGTTCACCCAAGGCTACACGCCCGGCATGACCGGCATGGATCGCTGGATCGACTGGTCGAAGGAATTCGTCGGCAAACTGGCCGCCGAGGGGGAACGCGACGGCAATGGCCCGGCGCAAATTCTGGTGACG
Organism: Ruegeria spongiae; assembly: GCF_023502395.1. GTDB lineage: Bacteria > Pseudomonadota > Alphaproteobacteria > Rhodobacterales > Rhodobacteraceae > Ruegeria_C > Ruegeria_C spongiae. The sequence goes on from NZ_JAMFMB010000002.1 coordinate 266,785, forward strand.
CTGGAGGTGGACGCGGAGGGCGCCGATGCCAGCGGCTATGAGCCGGTCTGGGTCGGTGAGGAAAAGGTCGGTTTTGTCACTTCGGGCGGTTATGGCCACACCACCGGCAAATCGCTGGCCATGGCGTTGGTGAACCGGGATCAGGCGGCAGTTGGCACCGATCTGTCGGTGCATGTGGTGGGCGTGAAACGCGCGGCCAAGGTCATCGCACCCTCGCCCTATGACCCCGGCGGCAAGGCCATGCGATTATGATCCGGCGTGGACGGCGGGCGCGTTCGGCAGAAGCCCCGACGCGCAAAGTGGATTACCACAATCTGCGCAATCCCTTTCCACCGATGAACGCCTTCACCGAGGACCGGATCGAGGCGCTGCATCAGGCCTCGCTGACGGTGCTGGAAGATATCGGCATCAAGGTTCTGCTGCCCGAGGCGCGCAAGCTCTTTGCCCAAGGCGGCGCGCGGGTCGAGGACGAGATGGTTTTCATCGGGCGCGACATGGTCGAGGCGGCCATAGCCTCGGCCCCCAAATCGATCCTGATGAAAGCCGCAGCGCCAGAGCGCGACCTCACGCTGGAACTGGGGCGGCTGGTGTTCCAGCCCGGCGCGGGTGCGCCACATGCCACCGATCTGGTGCGCGGCCGCCGCCCCGGCACGATCCGCGATTTCCGCGAGATGGTGCAGATCACCCAGGCGTTTGACGTGCTGCATATGGTCCCGCCCCTGGTCGAGGCGCAGGACGTACCGGTCGAACTGCGCCACTATGCCATGACCGAGGCCGAATTGACGCTGAGCGACAAGGTGCCCTTCCTCTATTCGCGCGGCACGCCGCAGGTGAGGGACGGGTTCCAGATGATCCGCGACTTCCGTGGTCTCTCGGATGCGGAATTCCAGGCCCAGCCCTGGTGTTACACGATCATCAACACCAACTCGCCCCGCGTGATCGACATGCCGATGGCGCAGGGGTTGATCGACTTCGCCCGCGCGGGCCAGATGTCGATCGTCACGCCTTTTACCCTGATGGGGGCGATGGCCCCGGTCACCGTGGCGGGCGCAATGACGCTCAGCCATGCCGAGGCGCTGGCGGCGATCACGCTGACCCAACTGACCAAACCCGGCGCGCCGGTCTGCTATGGCACCTTCACCAGCAATGTGGACATGAAATCCGGCGCGCCTGCCTTTGGCACACCGGAACATTTCACTGCCTCACTGGTGGCAGGGCAACTGGCGCGCAGGCTCGGCCTGCCCTGGCGCTGCGCAGGCGGAAGCGCCGCCAATATCAACGACGCGCAGGCCGCCAATGAGACGCAGTTCGCGCTTTGGGGCTGCCTGATGGCCGGTGCAACGGTGGTGATCCATTCGGCTGGCTGGCTGGAGGGCGGGCTGACGGTGTCGTTCGAAAAGATCATCACCGATCTGGAAGTGCTGCAAATGGTGGCCGAGCTGTGCGCCGGAACCCCCGCCAGTGACGCCGATATCGCGTTGGACGCGCTGCGCGAGGTACAGCCCTCGGGCCATTTCTTTGGCGCCACCCACACGATGGAGCGCTACCAGACCCAATTCTACGAGCCGCTGGTCGGTGACTGGTCGAATTTTGGTACCTGGACGGAGCGCGGCGAGGTGGATGCTAACCACCGCGCCATCGGCATCTGGCAGGAAATTGTCGAAAACGGCACCGCACCCGCCCATGACCCCGACCGTATTGCGGGCCTGAGTGAATTCATTGCGCGCCGCACCCAAGAAGGCGGCGCCGCCCCGGAGAGCTGAATGAACACCAAACCGATCCTGCACCGTGACGATCCCGAGGCCGAGCCTCTGGTCGGCAACATCAAGGTCACCCGCGACGACTGGCTGAACCTGGCCATGGATGTGCTGATCTCGGACGGGGTCGAGCAGGTCAAGGTGATGAATCTGGCCGAGCGGATGGCAGTCTCGCGCTCGTCCTTCTACTGGTATTTCAAGTCCCGTCAGGACCTGCTGGATGCGCTGCTGGCGAAGTGGCAGGCCACCAACACTGCCGCCCTGATCGCCCAGGCCGAGGCCCCGGCCAGAACCATCACCGCCGCCGTCTGCAACGTGCATCGCTGCGTGGTCAACACCGACCTTTTCGACACCGCGCTGGATTTCGCCGTGCGCGACTGGGCCCGGCGCGAGGGCAAGGTCCGACGCATGCTGGACCAGTCCGACGCCAGACGGCTGGCCGCGCTGCGCGCGATGTTCGCACGGTTCGGATATGAGGAACTGGAATCCGAGACCCGCGCGCGTGTCCTCTATTACATGCAGATCGGCTATGATCTGGCCCAGCTCAACGAACCGCAGGACATCCGGCTGTCGCTGGTGCCGCAATACCTGTTTGTCTTCACCGGCGTCGAACCCCTGCCCGAGGAAGTCGAGGAATTCGCCGCCTATGCAAGCAGCTTCTGGGAGGAGGAAGACCAGACATGACCAGCCCTGACGCAATCCTCATCGGAACCGGCGTGATCGGCTCGGCCATTGCCTTCGAGATGGCGAAAGCGGGCTGGAAAACCCTGTCGCTGGACCGCAACGCGCAGGTGGGCCACGGCTCGACCGCCGGGTCCTGCGCGATCATTCGGATGCATTATTCGACCTTCGACGGCACCGCCTTTGCCTGGGAGGGCTATCACTATTGGCGCGATTGGGGGCAGTATCTGGGCCTGCCCGAGGATGCCGATCTGGCGCAGTTCCGCGAGACCGGCTGTCTGGTGATGAAGACCGAAGCCAACGGGTTTCTGGCCAGGCACATGAAGAACTCTGCCGCGCTGGGTTGCCCGTTCGACGAACTGACGCCGGATCAGATCACCAAAAGGTTGCCGGTCTACGCGCTGGACAGCTATGCACCCGCCAAGCGCATGGACGATCCCGGTTTCGGGCACCCCAATGGCGGGCAACTCAGTGGCGGCGTGCTCTGGCCCAATGGCGGTTATGTCACCGACCCGGCGCTATCGGCGCAAAACCTGATGCAGGCGGCGCGCCAACACGGGGCCGAGGTCAGGACCGGCGCTGAGGTGGTGGAGATTCTACAATCGGGTGGCCGGGTGCAGGGCGTGAAACTGGCCTGCGGCGAGGAAATCCATGCACCTGTCGTGGTGAATGTTGCGGGGCCGGGTTCGGCGCTGATCAACGGCATGGCCGGGGTGCTGGAGGATATGACCATCGCAACCCGCCCGCTGCGGCAGGAGGTGGTGCATGTGCCCAGCCCCGAAGGCTTCGATTTCGAGAGCGATGGCCTGATCGTCTCGGACAGCGACATCGCGTGTTACTGCCGCCCCGAACACGGCAATCACATCCTGATCGGCTCGGAAGACCCGGAATGCGACCCGCATCAATGGTGCGAGGATGACGCGCATTATGACACCAATTTCACCGATCAATGGACCACGCAGGCGATGCGCTATGCACAGCGCGTGCCCAGCCTTGGCATCCCCTCGCGGATGCGGGGGGTGGTGGACCTCTATGATGCCTCCACCGACTGGATTCCGATTTATGACAGATCCAGTCTGCCCGGGTTCTACATGGCCTGCGGCACCAGCGGGAACCAGTACAAGAACGCCCCCATTGCGGGCAAGATGATGACCGCGCTGATCGCTTATTGCGAGGGGGGCGGGGATCACGATGCCAACCCGCTGCACTTCGAGCTGCCCTATCTGGGCAAAGAGGTCGATGTCGGATTCTATTCGCGCAAACGCCCGATCAACGAAGAAAGCAGTTTTTCCGTATTGGGATAATCCGGGCCGTTCAGACCGTTGAAACCGGATTTGAGCGCCGCGCCTCTGGGCCTGCCATCGCATACGCCTATCATCTGCGGGCAGCGCATGATCCGGAGGAGCCCGTGGCAGACCCGCAAACCCGCGTACTGATCCTGGGCAGCGCACCGGTGGCCGAGGTCGCCTGTGACTGGCCGAAAGCGCCCTTCACCCATATCGTGGCGATCAATAACGCCTGGCGGCTGCGTCCCGATTGGGACATTCTGATCCACCCCGAGGATTTTCCCGAAGCGAACCGGCCCAAAACCCTTGCACCCGGCCAGCGGATCGTGACCGCCGCCGATTATGTGCCCGCACAGAACACCTTTGGTGGCTTTGTCTTTGCCGGCGGCACCATGGCCTTCACGGCGGGCTATTGGGTGCTGGCCGCCCTGACCCCGTCAGTGATCGCCTATTGCGGCTGCGACATGGTCTACCCGGCCTCCGGCAAGACGCATTTCTATGGCACGGGCGCGGCAGACCCGTTGCGCGCGGATGTGACCCTGCGCTCGCTCGAGGCGAAATCGGCGCGTCTTGCGCTGTTTGCCGCGCGGCAGTCCTGCCGGATGGTGCGCCTGTCGCAAGGGGAAAGTCGCCTGATCGTGCCGCCCGCCCTGCGGTCCGGCCTCGACGACGCCGCCCTGCCGGATGCCGCAGTGATGGAACCGGCGCTGGCGGCCGAGCGCGCGCTGGGCTATTTCGTGCCCTCGGGCCGCTATTGGGAGTGTCAGGACAGGTTCGAGCCCGCCGCCATTGATGCGGTCGACCGTTTGTGGCTTGAGGCTTATGCGCGGGCCACCGAGACACCCAGCGCCGAGAGCTCCGCCGCCACTGACGCCCGAACCTGATCTGCGGCCTCGGCGCGCACCGGACCATAGCCGCGAATGTCATCGGGGGCGGCGAGGATGCGGCTCCAGTGATCAGCGTGGGTCGGGTCGGGGTCCACCATGGCCTGCGCGATCAGACCCTCGTACCATTTCAGCAACGCGCGATGCAGCCGTGCCTCGTGATGGTAGCGGAACGGGTTCAGGAGCGACCCGCGCAGCCCACGCAGGGCCGCCAGCCCGCGCAGCACCGGGCGCAGCCACGGCCCGAAGGTCTGCTTCACCGCCCGCCCGCGCCCGTCCTTGCGAAACCCCAGCAGCGGCGGGGCCATGTGGTAGGTGACGCGGTAGTCGCCCTCGAACTGCCCGGTCAGTTCTGCGGCGAAGCGCGCTTCACTCATCAGCCGCGCCACCTCGAACTCGTCCTTGTAGGCCATCAGCTTGAACAGGTTGCGGATCACGGCGCGGTGCATGGCCTCGGGTGCGACCGGCAGCGCGTCGCGAAACGCGGCGACCCGGTTGGTATAGCGCCGCGCATAAACCGCATTCTGATAATCGCTCAGGAACCTCGCCCGGCGCGCGATCATCTCGTCGGTGCTTTCCTCCTCGGGCTGCGTGTCGCGGTATCCTTTCAGCCGGGAGGGATCAGCATCCATGCAGCGCCCGATGGCAAAGGCCAGACGGTTGCGCGCAACCGCCACCCCGTTCAATTCGATCGCCTGCGCAATCGCAATGCCCGAGACCGGCACCAGCCCGCGCTGCCAGGCAAAACCCAGCAGGATCACATTGGCAAACACGGTATCCCCCAGCAGCGCCTCTGCCGCCGCGTTCGCGTCGAACCCGGCGACATGTTCCGCGCCCACCACCGCGCGGATTGCCGTCTCGCGCTTGTCCACATGCAACTGCGCGTCTCGGCGCAGCACGATATCGCCGGTGGGCATTTCGGCCCGGTTCAGCACCACCTGCGTGTCTGCAGTGTAATGCGCCGAAGCTTTGGGGGCCGAGCTTACCACGATGTCGCATCCGATCACCGCATCCGCTGCACCCTGATCGATGCGCACCTGGTTGAGGTCGCTTTGCCGCTCGGCCAGCCGCACATAGCTGAGAACCGTTCCGAATTTCTGCGCGAACCCGGTGAAGTCGAGCACCGAAGCGCCCATACCCTCCAGATGCGCGGCCATGGTGATCAGCGCACCGATGGTCACCACGCCGGTGCCGCCGACGCCGGTGACCAGCAGATCGAATGCGGTGTCGAGCCTGGGCAGTTCGGGCACCGGCAGGCCCTGTTCCAGCGCGGCGGGGTCCAGCGTCACAGCGCGTTTGCGCCGCGCCGCGCCCTCGACCGTGACAAAGCTGGGGCAGAACCCGTTCAGGCAGGAAAAATCCTTGTTGCACGAACTCAGATTGATCCGGCGCTTGCGCCCGAACGGCGTCTCTTTCGGCTCAACGCTCAGACAGTTGGATTCGACCGAACAGTCGCCGCACCCCTCGCAGACCAGATCGTTGATCCAGACAAAGCGATTGGGGTCCTCCATCTGGCCGCGCTTGCGGCGGCGGCGTTTCTCGGTGGCGCAGGTCTGTTCATGGATCAGAACCGTGACACCGGGGATCTCGCGAAGCTCGCGCTGTACGCTGTCCAACGCATTGCGGTCGTGAAGCGAGGTGCCCGCCGGAAAATCGGTGCGGCGGTATTTCGAGATATCATCCGAGGCGACCGCGATCCGCGCCACCCCCTCGGCGCGGCAGATCTGGGCGATACCTGCGACACTGATCGGGCCATCCACCGGCTGCCCGCCGGTCATCGCCACCGCGTCGTTGTAGAGGATCTTGTAGGTGATGTTAGTGCCCGCAGCGACCGCCTGCCGGATCGCCAGCGAGCCGGAATGATACCATGTCCCCTCTCCGAGGTTTTGAAAGATATGCCCGCCGCCAGTGAATTTCGAGGCCGCCACATGCGGCACGCCCTCGCCGCCCATCTGCGCGTAACCTGCCGTCTGCCGATCCATCCAGCTTGCCATCACGTGACAACCGATGCCGCTCGCCGCGGTCGACCCTTCGGGGATTTTGGTCGAACTGTTATGCGGGCAGCCCGAGCAGAAATAGGGCGTGCGGGTCGCACCGTCGATCTGGATCAGGTGTGGCGGCGTGTCGGTCAGGGCGCGCGCCTTGGCGGGCAGGCGTTCATCGGGGAAGAACCGGTCCAGCCGCGCGGCCACGATGGGCACCAGCATCAGCGGGCTCAGCTCTCCGGTCCAGGGGATCAGTGGTTCGCCGTGACTGTCATATTTGCCGACCATCTTTTGCGGCTTGTCGCCCGGCCAGTCGTAGAAGTACTCCTTGAACTGGCTCTCGATGATGCCGCGCTTTTCCTCGACCACCAGCACTTCGGCCTTGCCGCGCACAAAGCGCAGCGCGTTGCGCCGGGCCAGCGGCCAGACCATGCCGACCTTGTAGATGTCGATGCCAAGGCGGTGGCAGGCGGCGGCGTCCAGCCCCAGCAGACGTAGCGCCTCCATCAGGTCCAGATGGCCCTTGCCAGTGGTGACAAAACCGAACCGCGCCCGGTCGATGTCATAGATGCGCCGGTCGATCGGGTTGGCCTCGGCAAAGGCGCGCACAGCGCGCAGCTTGGCTTGAATGCGGGTCTCGATCTCGGGCGAGGGCAGGTCGGTGCGGCGCACATGAAGCCCCCCGGCGGGTACGTCGATCTGCGGCAGGGCGAACCGCCGGTCGGGGTGCAATGTGACCGACCGCGCGCTTTCCACGGTCTCCGAGATCGCTTTGAAGCCGACCCATGTGCCGGAAAACCGCGAAAGCGCCAGTCCGTATTCACCGAATTCCAGATATTCCGCGACCGAGGCCGGGTTCAGCACCGGCATGAACCAGCTCAGAAAGGCGGCATCCGACTGGTGCGGCATCGACGAGCTGACGCAGCCATGATCGTCGCCCGCCACCACCAGAACCCCGCCCTTGGCAGCAGAGCCATAGGCGTTGCCATGTTTCAGCGCGTCGCCCGACCGGTCCAGACCAGGCCCCTTGCCGTACCACATGGAAAACACGCCTTCGACCGCGCAGGCGGGGTCCAGAACGGCCTGCTGGGCGCCCAGCACCGCTGTGGCGCCCAGATCCTCGTTCACGGCGGGCATGAATGTGATGCGGTCAGCCTCCAGCCGGTCCTGAGCGCGCCAGAATTCCAGATCAAGCGCGCCCAGTGGCGAGCCACGATAGCCCGAGACGAATCCCGCAGTGTTCAGTCCCGCCACGCGATCGCGCCGGGCCTGATCCATCATGATCCGTACCAAAGCCTGCGTTCCGGTCAGAAACACGCGGCCCGATGTCAGATCATAGCGGTCCTGCAGGCGGTAGGATCGCAACTGCATCTCGTGACGGGTCATCGGACATCCTGCCGTTTGGTTCCGGTTGATGAAAGGATAATCCGGCAGGAGGGGAAGGAGATTTCTGGTTGTATTGAATTTCGGAGAAAATTGGATAAATTTTCCAAATAGAGCGATGTTTTCGAAGCATTCAACCGGGACCGAAATGACCGACGGCCGCGACCGACAGATACTGACCCTCTTGCAGCGGGATTGCCGCATCTCGAACGCCGAGCTTGCCGAAGCGGTGGGCATGTCGGCTTCGGCGCTGTGGCGGCGGGTGCGGGCGCTGGAGGACACAGGTGTGATCGACCGCTATGGCGCGATCGTGAACCCTGAGGCAATCGGGCTGAACTTCGAGGCGATCGTGCATGTCCACCTGACACGGCACGCGCCGGAAAAGATCATCGAATTCATCCGCGCGGTCGAAACCAGCGACGCGGTGCAGGAATGTTATGCCACAACCGGGCAGGCCGACTATCACTTGCGCGTGCTGACAAGCGATCTGGCCGCCTATAATCACTTTCTGGAAGAGTTCCTGTTCCGGCTGCCGGCGGTGTCCAGTGCGCAAACCAATGTGGTGCTGAGAACGATCAAACGGGACCGGCCGGTCACGGCCTGAGCGTCAGGTCACGTATGTCAGCCAGGCCCAGACCATCGCCACATAGGTCATCTGGTGCAGGAACTGGTCAAACCCCACCGCATGCCAATACCGTGCCTGATTGGGCTGCAGTTCCATCTTGTCGGAATAATGCGCCTTGCCGTAATCGATGTTGAAATGGATGAACCATTCCAGTGCGATCAGCAGCAACAGGAAGGCAATTGGTGTGCCCACAATCAGCAACACAATGGCCGAGCCAGCGGCATGGACGCCGGCATGCAGGGCCCGCCCCATATGCCAATACTCTCCACGTCCCGAGAGCATCATGGGTGTTTGCAGGAAGTAGTCGGCGAACATGTGTTTGATCTGAAACAGAAAAAACAGCAATATCACCGTGCCGACGGTGACGGACAAGTTTGCCTCCCAGACTTACGCTCATCGCAGATTACGGATAAAAAACCGCGACTGTAAGTGAACTTCATCACATTAATAGCAGAAAATTTCATGCTATTCCATTTGCCTGTGACAATCTGCGCGGGCTACGCTGTTGCGATGGTAACATGGTAAGGGGCGCTATTTTTCAGCGGCATAGCTCTTAGAATCCGGGGCGGGGAACATCGAACGCACGCTTTTTCAGTTCATCTGGAAATACTCGAAGCGCGACCAGCTCATTCTGCTGGCGGTGACGGCGACGCTGTTTCCGGTGCTCTACCTGACGCTGGAATTGCCGAAGCGGATCATCAACGACGCCATCGGTGCTGCTACTCCGGTGATCCAGGTCTGGGGCATGAATTTCCCACAGGTGACCTATCTGGGCATACTCTGCGTCGCGTTTCTGCTGGCGGTCCTTGGGCATGGTTTGCTCAAGATGCGCATCAACACGATGAAGGGCGTGCTGAGCGAACGGATGCTGCGCCGGTTCCGCTATCAGCTGATCGCGCGCGTGTTGCGCTTTCCGCAGCCCTATTTCGAGCGGGTCAGCCAGGGCGAGCTGGTCTCGATGGTCACCGCCGAAAGCGAGCCGATGGGCGGGCTGATGGGCGACGCGATCAGCCAGCCGGTGCTGCAGGCGGGGCAGATGCTGACCATCCTGTCCTTCTTGTTCCTGCAAAGCGTCTGGTTCGGGCTGGCGGCGGTGGCGCTGATCCCGCTGCAGGCCTGGCTGATCCCCAAACTGCAACGGCAGGTCAACCTGCTGAACAAGAGCCGCATTCAGGAAGTGCGCGTGCTGGCCGCCCAGATCGGCGAAAGCGCCGCGGGCGCCGCGACCCTGCGCGCCAATGGCGGCTGGCGCCACCGGATGGCGCTGGTCACCCTGCAGCTTGGCCGGCTGTTCGATATCCGCTTCCAGATCTACCAGAAAAAATTCTTCATGAAGTTCCTCAACAACTTCATCTCGCAGCTGACGCCGTTCCTGTTCTATTCGGTGGGCGGTTATCTGGTGCTGCAGGGGACGGTCTCGCTCGGGGCGCTGGTGGCGGCACTGGCGGCCTATAAGGACCTGTCGAGCCCGTGGAAGGAACTGCTGGCCTATTACAACCAGACGCAGGACATGGCGCTGCGCTGGGACGTGATCCTGGAACGGTTCGCGCCGCCCGGCATGGTCGACGAAGACCTGTTCCAGGGTGACCCCGAGGAGCGCCCGCGCCTGAACGGCGATATCGTTCTGGACCATGTCTCGGTCCGCGATGGCGATGGCAATCTGGTGCTGGAGGATCTGGATGTCACGCTGCAGGCGGGTGCCGTGATCGCCATCGCTGCACCCAGCGAAGAGGATCGTCGCGCGCTCTCGGCGCTGCTCACCCGCGAGTTGCTGCCCGCCAGCGGCTCGGTGAGGGTTGCAGGTCATGACCTGTCCACGCTGCATCAGGCGGTGCTGGCGGCGCGTATCGGCCATGCCACGTCGCGCCCGGTGATGTTTCAGGGCACCTTTGGCGACAACGTGATGATGCCGATGCGCCTTCGCCCCAATGGCACGCCTGAGGACGATGCCGAACGCAACGAGGCAATCCGCGCTGGTAACAGCGCCGATCCTTATTCCGCTGAATGGCTTGATCCGGGTCTGGCCGGGCTTGAGGACGCCAAGGCGCTGCGGGCCTGGTGGCTGCGCCTGATCGAGGGGCTGGGTTCCGGCGCGGCTTTGTTCCGGCGCGGCACCGAACAGCAGTTCGATTCACTGGTGCATCCGGAACTGGCGACACGGCTGGTCGAGTTGCGCCCCAAGGTGCAGCAGGCTGTACAGGCGGCGGGGCTGGCAGATCAGGCCTATCTGATCGATCCCGACCTCTACAATCCGGCGCTGCCCGTGGCCGAGAACCTGCTATTCGCCACCGCGCGGGTGCCGATCACGCAGGAATTGCTGGCGGGTCAGGCAGAGTTTCTGGCCCAGTTGCGACAGTTGGGGCTGGACCAGACGCTGGTCAGCCTGACCCAGGACGTGATCGACATGCTGCGGCAGATCTTTGGCCTGGACACCACCGATCACCCGCTCTTTCGCAAGCTGGGGCTGGACACCAAAACCTACGAATCTGCCATCGAACTGATCGAGAAGACCCGTGAAAACGGCCATGCGCTCAGCGATGCCGAACTGGCCAACCTGCTGGCGGTGCCCTTTGCGATCTCGGCCGACCGGATCGGTCCGGCCTTTTCCGAAGAGCTCAAGGCGCGCATTCTGGAGCTGCGCCATTCCCATTCCGAACAGCTGATGCGCTGCATCGGCGGTGTCTTCACCCCGCTTGACCCGGTGACCTTCGCACCGGGTCTGACGGTTCTGGAAAATGCGCTCTATGGCAAGGTCAGCCAGATGGGCGGCAGCAAGGCCGATGAACTGCGCAAGCTGGTGGCGGGCGTGTTGATCGACAACGGAGTCCAGCCGCTGGTGGTGGAGCTGATCTATGACATGCCGGTCACGCTGGGCGGGCAGAACCTGTCGGCCACCTATGCCGAGCCGCTGGCCTTCACCCGCGCCACCATCAAGAAGCCCGATATCCTGATCCTGGATCAGGCGCTGGCCAGCTATGACATGACCACCCAGATCGCGGTCTATCAGAACCTGCGCGCGCTGCTGCCGGACAGCACGGTGATCTACATCAATGACGGCTTCGAGACTCCGGATGTCTTTGACCAGTTCATCGAGGTGAAACAGGGCCGCATCGTCAGCGAAGAGGCGGATGAGCTGATTGCCGAAGACGGCGTATCCTCGGCCGACCTGACCCGCAAGCTGCGGGCACTGGAAAAGACGCCGCTGTTTTCGGGGCTGGATCGCAGCCAGTTGCGCCTGCTGGCCTTTGGCGCGCGCTGGTACAATGCGGGGGCCGGGGAAGTGGTGTTTCTCAGGGATGACGAACCGACCGACGGCGCCTATGTGATGATCGAAGGCGATGCCGGGCTCTATTTACCAAAACCCGGTGATGAGGCAGATGAGCTGATCCTCACGGTTGGCCCGGGCGCACTGGTGGGCGAGCTGGGCCTGATCCGCAAGGAACCGCGCGCGCTGAGCATGGTGGCCGAGACCGATATCACCTGTCTGCGCATCGGTGAAGAGGAATTCCTGGCCGTGGTCGAACATGACGCCGCCGTGGCTTATAAGCTGCTGCAGGTGGTGGCAGGTTATGTGTCGAACTAGGCGTCTTGGCTGGCGGTCCTTGTGTCTCGATCTTGGATTCAAGACCGGCATACGATTACGGCAGATCAGGGCATTGGCGGCAATGAGCCCAAATTGCAGATATTCCGCGATGCGGCTGATGTCAGCTTTATGAATTCCACCCGTCAAATGGGGTTGGAGAATTTAGTTTTTAGATGTTGGAGTTTTT
>NZ_JAMFMB010000020.1 GCF_023502395.1 Ruegeria spongiae
AGCGGATTTGTTGGGGTAAAAAAAGGAAATGGCGCCAGATCGTATCTGGCGCCACCTTGTCATTGAAACTCGCAGAATATGCGCCTTACCCGTGGGTAAGATCATCTTCTTCTTGAAGATCCTCGACCAGCGCCGAGATGGCTTGTTCCAAACGTGCGCGGTCAACCCGCGTGAAATCCAGATTATATCGCACCTCAATCCGCCCGACAGAGGCGGAACATTTGGCAACCCCTGCCCGCCCTGGAACTTGAAAAGTCGTTTTCGCCCGGCGAGTTTTGGTGCTGCCCTCGGATTTCGGTTTCGCCGGAGCGACGGCCTCTTGCGACGCGAACCCCCTGAGAATTGCGATTTCGCGCGCGCTGTCTCGGTCTGGCTCGCTCATCAATGCAGATCCAACCCGTCGGATCAGCCCGGGATCGGAGTCGAGCTTGCGCTTGAGTTCCACACCAACATTGCGTGGAATTTCATTGGGATGCATCAACAGCTTTTCCATCTTCATCAGCAGACTGGCAAATGCTCGGATATAACTGCGTTTGGTGTAGCTGGCCGACTTGAACAAGGTCGACACCGCCTTGTCCACATCCCCGCAATCATTCGCCGGATCCTCTGCATAGGCGCGGGCCAGCGCACCCATCTCTGCAAACGAGATATCTTTGCGGATCAGGTTCTCATCCACCATGCGCCGATAGCTGTGATCCAGTTTCGCAGCTTCCGCTATCCCGGCCGGAATCACCTTATAGGTCTCGTCACCCGTTTCTTCACGCAGCGCCCGATAGGCCGACAGACGGCGCATGCCCTGAATCAGATCATACCGCCCGTCGGGGCGACGTTCGACACGAATGGGGTTAGACAATCCGATCTCTCTGATTGACGCCTTCAGTTCTTCCAGTTCGGGGTCTGGGCCCGACTTGCGATCCCGCGTCAGTTTTTCGGATACGACATCTTCCAGTGCGATATGCTCCGTCACCAAGCCCTCGGCCCGGAGGCGGACCAACTCATGCGCCAAACGGTCATTTTCAGCACGGATGATATCCTCGGTCGACTGCTTGTCTCGCAAAGCATCAGCGTTCTCAGAGATTGCGGCGGCCATCGGGCCGCGCCGTTTTTCAAGGACCTCGTCCGACACTTTGCCTGTCTGAATATCCGCCATGGCTGGCATCTCGATATCAAAAACTCTGCGTTTGCGGCTCATGCGTCATCCTCCAGCTTGTCCCAGGCAGATATCATGACGTCCCGGAATTCCTCGTAGACATTGTCAAAAGTCGAACGCGCCCGGCGCCATGTTTCGCGCGTCATCTCGCGATAGTCCATCTCGTAGACCGAACTCAGAAACCGGCCGGATTGCTCGACGGCGCGCGTCATCTCTACCGGGTGCTGCGCGACATGCTCTCCGAAAACCTTGCGAAACGCGTCGAACATGGCCAGATGCAAGGCATTGCCGGGCTCATAACGCGTGAGCAGGAACCGCAACTCGCAAAAGGTCTTGGGCAGGCTGATCTTACCCGTGGGTAAGGTCTTATCAAACCCGTAGGCCAGATCCTCCAGCGCTTCGGCCAATTGCCCGATAAAGGACGTGGTCGAGTCATACTCCCAATATCCGGGCCCGGATGGAACGTAGAGCATATCAGCCGCAAACACCGCGTTCATCGACTGGTAGCCGATCGCCGGAGGGCAGTCGAACAGGATCAGGTCATAAGCGTCGTCGGGGATCTGATCCAGATAGCGCGACACCGCCGCAAAGAACGACCATTCGGGATTCAGGTGCCGGTATTGGGCTGAGGCAAACTCAACAAAGGCGGCGTTGGCACAGGACGGGATCGCATCGATTGTCGACCAGGAAGTCTTCTTGATGAAGTCGGAGATCCGCAGATCACCCAAACCCATTTCGGTGATCGAGGGGGGCAGCTCGCGGCGGGGCAGGGCGGTTCCGGATTCGGCGGCGGCAGGCCGACTGTTCATCCGCTCGGTCTCACGAATGAGGTCCCGGGCCATAATGCCCCAGACCGTGAAATCCTCGGCCACATCGGTCAGCCCCATGGAGTGGCTCAGCGTCGCCTGCGGGTCGAAATCGACCACAAGCACGCGATAGCCGTCCAAGGCAGAAGCATGGGCCAGATGCAGGGCGACGGTGGATTTACCAGCGCCGCCCTTGAAATTCGCCACGGCAGCCCGGATCGCCCGCTTGCCGGCGGGGCGGGGCGGCATCAGGGATTTGCGGTTGACCTTGAGCCGCCTGCGCAGCTCATTGACCTCTTCCAGGCTGAACCAGCGTTGCCGCCCATCCGGCTCTACCTCGCCGCTTGGCAAGGTTGGGTCCGCCGCCAGCTTGCCGCGGAATGTCGATTGATTGACCCTGAAGATCAGCTCGGACACTTCCCAGCTTGAGAAGCGGCGCAACGTCTTCTCCATCTCGGGGCTAAAGGTTTGCTGCCGTATCCATCCCTGCAACTTAAGGGACTGGTTGCGCAAGGCGCTCAGGTCTTCGTGCGTATACATGCCTCGGGTCTCTGCTCTTTCGGACGCTATTTGTTTTGTAGTTCTTTTTTACGCCCTGTTTGCGTTTTTGGCAAAAGAAAATATCATACCAATGCGATCTTACCCGCGGGTAAGAAAACAAGGGGTTGGGGCCACTGAACTGATTCGGGGGCGTGCCGCTGTCAAACAACGAGTCGATCTGGGCTGACGGCACAGATATAGGGGGACGCCTTGGATACCATCGCCCCATATAGGGGGACAGCATAGTCGATTAAGGGGGCATACAGAGTGTCCCCCATCACCAATACTTCACCAAATTTTTTAATTTATTTGAGCTCAAAGGGTTGGATTGCCGACCTGTATTCAGACTCCTCTTGACAGAATCGAAGCTTTGGACGCTAATCGGGACAAGATCAGGAATAGCGTTGTGAAGCGGCGACAAGACTGCGGATAAGACGCATGAGGCTTACAAGGCGGCGAGCATAAAATGCAGGTTGCACAACCGGTCGGGCGAAATGCGCCGGCCCTGAAATACGACATACTCTCTGCCCTGGCAGTTCATGCTCTGGCAGCTGACAAGCATCGGCAACGCAGTATTCTTCGGGTTCTGACGCTGATCACAACCCGCTACAACTGGCGATCCAACGAATTGTCGATCGGGCGGGAAGAGATCGCGCGGCTCTGGTCCGTGAACGAAAGAACCGTGAAGCGAGAGATGGCCAGATTTCGCAGCCAGGGATGGATCGCCGTCAAACGCCCGGCAGCGCGGGGCAGGGTGGCGGTTTACGAGCTGGACCTGAAACAGATGATGCTGGATACCGCCGAAATATGGCCTGTCATCGGCTCGGACTTTCAGGAGCGTATGGGGGATGCGAAAGAACCCTCGACCAATGTTGTACCGTTCAAGGAGAAGCAAGATCTGGCCCCGCCCGACGGCGAAGACGTGTGGGGGCAGGTGCAGACCATGTTGCACGGGCGGGACCCCGAACTCTGGTCCAGCTGGTTCCAACATCTGACCGAGGCGGAGAGGGCAGGGGGGGTGGCGACCCTGATTGCCCCCTCGCGTTTCATGGCGGACTATATTGCACAGAAATGGACCGGGCGGGTACTGGCGGCCTATGGGCGCATCGACCCGTCGATCCGGACGGTTCGGATCGAAGCGACGGAATAGGAGGCAGGGTTATTCAGCGCGCGCAGATTTCGACGGCACCGACGACGCGAACCGATCCAGGGGCGTGAGGTGACGCAGGCAGGAGGAGATGTGGATCAGATCGGACAAATGGGTTGAACCGGGCCTTGGCGTCGTTGGCTGGTCAATCAGGGCTCCAGGCGTTGTTGTAGTGGCCTGCAGTGCCTGTTCCAGAGCAACGCCCACATCATTGACCAGCACCCGGATTGCGGTGGTCAGATCCAGATCAGCTCCGGCGAGTGTTCCGTCCTCAAGCGTAAGCCGCCCATCGTTGCGCGAAATTCGGCGACCTTCCAGAAAGAACTCGGTCAGGGCCGTCCCGGCCACCGCCATAGCATCGCTGACAAGGAAGATTTGACCGGGCCCCGCCTTGCTGTCCCATGCTGTGCGCATGGCGGCGGGGTGGACGTGGATGCCATCCGCGATCAAGCCCGCCGACAGGGTGCCGGTGGCCAGGGTTGCCCCCACAAGGCCAGGTTCACGGTTACCAAGCTGGCTCATCGCGTTGAACAGATGGGTGACACAGCGGGCACCGGCCTCGGCGTAGGATTTGCAGGTCTCGAAACCGGCATCCGTATGTCCAAGCGACACCAGAATGCCCGCCGCGGCCAGAGTGGCAATCTGATCGGGCGTGGTGCTCTCGGGGGCGACGGTGACTTTAAGGACGGGAATATCTGCTTTTGCCGCAAGCAGAAGCCGGAGGTCCGTGTCCTCCATCGGGCGGATCAGGTCCGCATCATGGGCACCCTTGCGGGCAACGCTGAGATGGGGGCCCTCCAGATGCAGCCCAGCGATGCCCGGAACCTTGCCGTTGATGGCGTATCGCGCTGCGTCGATGGCCGCTTTGGTCTTCTCTGGGGTGTCCGTTATCAGCGTCGGAAGGATGGCCGTCGTCCCAAGGCTGCGATGGGCGCTTGCGATGCGTGTCAGGGTGGCGACCGAGGGATCATCGTTGAACATCACCCCGTCGCCGCCATTGACCTGCAGATCGACATATCCGGGCGACAGGATGCCGCCGTCCAGATCGACGGTCTCGCAGTCGCGCGTGGTTTCCGTTTCGGGCACCAGCCCTGTGAAAATCCCGTCCCTGAAACTTGCGGCCTTGCCGTCATGCAGGCGGTTTCCGTCAAAAAAGCGCCCGCCAATGAATATCACGGATTCGCGTGTCATACGGTTTCCGTCACTTTTTTCAGATGCCTGGGGGTGTCGGGATCGATCCCGCGACTGCGCGCGACCTGCTCGACCATGCCGTAGAAGGACACGATTGCGGCAATCGGATCGGTCAGCCAGTGATCGGTTCGTACGTGCGGCAGTGTGATCGCCTTGTCGAGCTTGGGGGTTGTCGCAAAAACGGTTGCACCCTTGTCGGACAGCGCGTCGGCCACCTGGGCCAGACTGCTTTCGGCCGCATCACCGGCGACGAAGCCGATCACCGGGAAGCCCTGATCGACGATCGAAACCGGCCCGTGCAGCACCTCTGCCGAGGAATAGCTTTCCGCATGGATAAGGCAGGTTTCCTTGAACTTCAGCGCCGCTTCGTTGGCGATGGCCCAGGACGGCCCCCGACCAAGCGTGAACAGCGAGCGACCGTCCAGCGCGGCGGCGGCGTCGGACCAATCGCAGGCCGTAGCGGCTGCCAGTTGGCTGGGCAGGGCCCGAATGGCGCTGATCAGGTCGGCGTCCTGCTTGATTTCAGCGATCAGCCACAGGCCGACAACCAGCGAAGTGACGAAGGTTTTTGTGGCCGCAACGCTCAGCTCGGGGCCTGCATGGATCGGCAAGGTGGCGGACGCTGCCTTGGCGAGGTCGGATGCGGGGTTGTTCGTGATCGCAACGGACAGGCCCTTCGATGCAGTGATGGCTTTGGTCATCCGCACGATGTCGGGGCTCATGCCGGATTGCGACACTGAAAGGCAAAGCGCGCCCTCTGCGACCAGGTCGACATCATAGATCGACTTCACCGATGGCCCGACAGAGGCCATGGGGCGGCGCAGAACCAGTTCACTGGCATATTTGAGGTAGGTGCAGGCGTGATCGGACGATCCTCTTGCGACCGACAGCAGAAATCTCGGGTCCATTTGCCGGGCGGCTTCAGCGGTGTTGTTAACGTCGTCCCCGCCTTGTGACAGAAGACGCTCGACGGCATCGGGAATCTCGTCGATTTCACGGCGCATGAGGGTGGTGCCATTGGTCATTTGCAGGGCCTTTTCAATGAGTGAGGCGCAGCTCCGCCACAAAATCATAGGCGTCGCCGCGATAGATCGATCGGGTGAGTTCCGCGACGCGTCCGCTTTGCAGATAGGACGTCCGCTGAATGCGCAATCCGGCGGTGCCTTCCGCGACGCCCAGCAGGCCGGCCTCTTCCGCTTCGAGGTTGATCGCAGAGATTTTCTGCACCGCGCGGATCGGGCGGGTGCCGGACTGTTCCAGCAATTCATAGAGAGAGGTCGTCACCGCCGTCGGATTCGGCAGAATGTCGAGCGGCAGTGCCGCGCGTTCCAGGGCCATTGGTCGCCCGCCTGCCTCGCGCAGGCGGTAAATGCGGGCGACCTGTTCCCCGGCGGCAAGGCCGAGGCCAATCACTTCTTCGGGGGAGGGCATGAAGAGGCCGCGCTCCAGCCATTTCGAGGTGGTTTCAAGCCCGCGGCGTTGCATGTCCTCGGTGAAAGAGGTCAGGTGCGACAGCGATTGTTCCACGCGGGTCACCGGTTCGCGCACGAACGAGCCCGAGCCTTGCCGCTGTTCCACCGTGCCTTCGCGCACCAGTTCCTGGATGGCCTTGCGGACGGTCACGCGCGACAGGTCGGTGATCTCTGCGATTTCGCGCTCGGGCGGCAAAGAGGAATTGGGCGCCAGAATGCCGTCCTCGATCCCGGCCTCGAGCCGTCTGCGCAATTGTACATAGCGCGGTCCGGCGGTCCTGCTGAGCCAGCTTTCGGGACGCAGAAATTCAGCAATATCCATGTGCGATCTCCTTGTCTCGTTCCTGCGCCAGCGCAATTGCGCCCTCTAGCGGCTCGCCCTTGGGTTCGGCCAGATCGGGTGCGATCGCGTCAGGAAAATAAGCGGCGTAATGCGGGCCTATCCCACCGGTCAGGCAAATGGGCATGCCCGATCTCCAGCCCATCTGTTTAAGGTTGGCGGCAATGTGATCCGTGGCGGCCTGCATGATCTTGAGGGCAACGGGGTCGCCGCCTGCCGCATGTTCCGTCACTTGGGGGGCCAGTGCCCCGAAGGCCGCCGGGTCGGCGTCGCGGGCAAACTCCACGATTTCGGCGGCGGTGCTGAACCGGGTCCGAAAATCTGCGATCATCGGCGACATCGGAAGAAACCCGTCGACCTGATGCAGGAGGTGCGACAGGGCTGTACGACCGACCCATTGGGCCGAGGCCTCATCCCCCAGGACAGAGCCCCAACCGCCTGCAAGCCGGTGTGTCCCGGCGATTTGGGCGGCGAAGAACGACCCGGTGCCGCAATGGGCGACAAGCCCGTCGCCGCGCCCCAGCGCGCCACGCAGTGCGGCAAGGCGATCATCGCCATAGCGCGCGTTTTGCAACGGCAGCGCCGCGCTCAGCCGGTCGACAAGCGCCTGACCCGTGACCCCGGCCAATCCGACAAAGGCGGGCAGGGCGTGCAGCGTTTCTGCGTCGGTACCACTGCGTTGTGCGAGGGTCTGGATGCCGTCGAGCAGGTGGCGCACCGCGCTGTCGAAATCGGTCGAGACATTGGCCGACCCCGTTTCAATGATGTGGCGATCATGGCCGCGAACAAACGCAATGCGGCAGCGCGTGCCACCGCCATCAATGGCCAGAACCGGGGTGTCGGGCGAATCCGTCATATAGAAACCTTTATAATACCTTTGGAGGATTTCAAAGGCCTAAATGGTACCAAAGCTGGTCATATGGCGTGTGTACGCTGCGCAATACGGCGAATTCAGGGCAAATAATATAATGGTAGACAAATGGTATCTAATAGGTATTTTTGTAGAAACCCAAGGGAGATTCGCGTGATCGCCAGAACCACTGAACATCTGCATGAAGGCGCCGTCGGGCTGGATCAACGCCCGCCCGCCCAGATTGCCTCGCTGCTTGCGGATGGGCAAATCGCGGCGGCGGCCTCGGTTCAGGGGGCGGTTCCCGCTATCTGTGTGGGCGCCGACGCGATGGCGCGCACGATAGAATCTGGCGGCTGTCTGCACTATGTCGGGGCCGGGTCGTCGGGCCTGATGGCTGCCGCGGATGCGCAAGAGCTTGGCGGAACCTTTTCGATCGCGCCGGCTCAGATTCGCATCCATATGGCGGGTGGGCTGCCGACAGGTGTCGAAATGCCGGGCGGGACCGAGGATAATACCGAGGGCCTGGAGGCGGCCCTCGCGGAGCTGACCGCCAAGGACACGATCATCGCGGTTTCGGCCAGCGGGTCAACGCCTTACACCGTTGCGGCGGGGCGTTTCGCCACGGCGCGCGGGGCCGCGCTGATCGGCATCGCCAACAATCGCGGTTCTGAGCTGCTGGAATTGGCGACCCACGCGGTTCTGCTGGAAACCCCGCCTGAAATTCTGTCCGGGTCAACCCGGATGGGGGCGGCGACGGCGCAGAAGATCGCGCTCAACATGCTGTCCACGCTGATGGCGGTGCATCTGGGCCATGTGCATGACGGCATGATGGTCAATGTGCACGCCGACAATATCAAGCTGCGCGCGCGCGCCTGCGGGATCGTCGCAAAAGTCGCGGCCGTATCGGAAGAGGCGGCGCGGACCGCGCTCGACAGCGCCGGGGGAGACGTGAAAGCCGCCATTGTGATGGCCGCGCGGGGCGCGAGCCGCGACGTGGCCCGCGCAGTGCTGAAAGACACACACGGACATCTGCGCCCTGCGTTGGGGCGCTCGGATTAGAACAAGAACCACTGTTGCAACTGGGAGGATCCAACAATGAAACGCAACTTTTTGAAGCTGGCTTTGCTGAGCACCGCGCTTACGGCCACAAGCGCCATGGCACAAGACGTGACGCTGAATATCGAAAGCTGGCGAAACGACGATCTGGTGCTTTGGCAGGAACAGATCATTCCCGCCTTCGAGGCGAAACACCCCGGCATCAAGGTGAATTTCACCCCCTCCGCCCCTGCGGAATACAATGCAGTGCTGAACTCGAAGCTGGATGCGGGCTCTGCCGGTGACCTGATCACCTGTCGCCCGTTTGACGCTTCTCTGGCGCTGTATGAGGCGGGGCATCTGTCGGGTCTGGATGACATGGACTCGATGAGCAACTTCTCGGACGTCGCGAAATCCGCATGGCAGACCGATGATGGCGCGGTGAGTTTCTGCGTGCCGATGGCGTCGGTGATCCACGGCTTCATCTACAACAAAGACGCCTTTGCCGAGGTTGGGGTCGACGTTCCCACCACAGAGGCGGAGTTCTTCGCGGCCCTCGACAAGTTCAAGGAAGATGGCACCTACATCCCGATGGCGATGGGCACCAATGACCAGTGGGAAGCGGCCACGATGGGCTACAACAACATTGGCCCGAACTACTGGAAAGGCGAAGAAGGCCGGCTTGCCCTGATTGCCGGGGAGCAGAAGCTGACCGACGAGCAGTGGGTGGCGCCGTATGCGACGCTTGCGAAATGGGGGGCCTATCTGGGCGACGGGTATGAGGCGCAGACCTATCCCGACAGCCAGAACCTGTTCACACTGGGCCGCGCGGCGATCTATCCGGCGGGTTCCTGGGAAATCTCGGGTTTCAATACACAGGCCGATTTCGAGATGGGTGCCTTCAAGCCGCCGGTCCAGAATGCCGGTGACACCTGCTATATCTCGGATCACACCGATATCGGCATCGGCATGAATGCGGCGACCGAACATCCCGAGGCCGCGAAAACCTTCCTGGCTTGGGTCGGCAGCCCCGAATTTGCCGCGATCTTTGGCAATGCGCTGCCGGGTTTCTTCCCGCTGTCCAAGGAACCGGTCGATCTGGCAGACCCGCTGGCCAAGGAAATCGTCGGCTGGCGCGGTGAATGCGAGAGCACGATCCGTTCGACCTACCAGATCCTGTCACGTGGCACACCGAACCTTGAAAACGAGACCTGGGGTGCGTCCGTTGCGGCCATCAAAGGCGCCTCGGCACCAGCGGACCTGGGTGCCGAACTGCAGGAAGGCCTGGCAAGCTGGTACGAACCACAGCAGTAAACCCTCCCCTTACTGCCCTGTCCGGGCGGCGTTGACTGCCCGGACCCCTCAGGAGATTTCCAATGCAACGCGCTCGTATTCGCTGGCACATCCCTGTGTTCCTGGCACCCGCCGTGCTGGTCTACACCGCCATCATGATCTTTCCGCTGTTCAACACGCTGCGCCTTGCGCTTTACAGCAAAGTTGATCAGGAGAGGATCTTTGTTGGCCTCGATAATTTCCGGACCCTGTTCTTTGATCCGATCTGGTCCGAGCAGTTCTGGAACGCGCTTGGAAACAACTTCTGGTTCTTCATCGTGCATATGCTGGTGCAAAACCCGATCGGGGTCGCCCTGGCCGCGATCCTGAGCCATCCGCGTCTGCGTTTTGCCGCGCTTTACCGGTCGGCCATTTTCATTCCGACGATCCTGAGTTTTGTGATCGTCGGCTTCGCCTGGAAACTGATCCTGTCGCCAATCTGGGGCATCGCACCTTCGATGCTGGATTTCGTCGGGCTGAAGTCTCTGTTCGTGCCCTGGCTGGGCAAGGAAGAATACGCGTTAACGACGCTGGCGCTGATCTCGGTCTGGCAGTTCGTCGGCATCCCGATGATGCTGATCTATGCGGCCCTTCTGTCCATCCCCGAGGAAATTCTGGAGGCGGGCGAGGTCGACGGCATCACCGGCATATCGGCCTTCTGGAAGATCAAGCTGCCGCTGATCCTGCCGTCGATCGGGATCATCTCGATCCTGACATTTGTTGGCAATTTCAACGCGTTCGATCTGATCTACGCCTCGCAGGGCGCGCTGGCCGGGCCTGATTTTTCAACCGACATTCTTGGCACGTTCCTGTACCGCACATTCTTTGGCTTCCAGTTGCAACTGGGCGATCCGCATATGGGGTCAGCCATCGCAAGCGGCATGTTCGCGATCATCCTGATCGGTGTCTGCATCTACCTGTTCGGCATCCAGACCCGGATGCGCCGGTATCAGATGTGAGGGATCAGACATGAACAAAGCACGCAAAAACCCGTTCAACACGCTGGCCATGCACGGCGCGTTGATCCTCTACACCCTGATCGCCCTGTTTCCGGTCTTCGTGATCCTGATCAACAGTTTCAAGGACCGCAAAGCGATCTTTCGCGAACCGCTGGCCCTGCCCGATGCCGAGACCTTTTCGATGATCGGTTACCAGACGGTGATGAAACAGGGCGACTTCTTTCTCTACTTCCAGAACTCGCTCATCGTCACTGTGGCCTCGCTGTTCTTTGTGCTGCTGTTTGGCGCCATGGCTGCCTTTGCGCTGGCCGAGTACCGGTTCAAGGGCAACACTTTGATGGGGCTCTATCTGGCTCTGGGCATCATGATCCCGATCCGGATCGGCACGGTGGCGATCCTTGAGATGATGGTGGCAGGCGGTTTGGTGAACACGCTGTGGGCGCTGATCCTTGTCTATACGGCGCAGGGCCTGCCGCTTGCGGTCTTTATTCTCAGCGAATTCATGCGGCAGGTTTCGGATGACCTTAAGAATGCTGCCCGCGTCGATGGGCTGAGCGAATATGCGATTTTCTTTCGTCTTGTGCTGCCGCTGGTGCGGCCTGCCATGGCCACTGTTGCGGTATTCAACATGATCCCGATCTGGAACGACCTGTGGTTCCCGCTGATCCTTGCGCCTGCCGAGGAAACCAAGACGCTCACGCTTGGCTCGCAGGTCTTTATCGGTCAGTTCGTCACCGACTGGAACGCGGTCCTTTCGGCGCTGTCGATGGCGATCCTGCCGGTGCTGATCCTGTATGTCATCTTCTCGCGGCAACTGATCCGCGGCATCACATCGGGGGCAGTCAAATGATCCGGGTTCTCATCGCGGGGCTGGGCAATATGGGGCTGTCGCATGCGCTGGCCCATCACTACCATCCCGGCTCAGAGATCGTCGGGCTGGTCAACCGGTCGCCGGTTCCGCTGCCCGACGAGCTGACAGGCTACAAGCGTTATGCGACCATTGAAGAGGGGTTGGAAACACTGCCCGACCTCGTGGTCATTGCGACCTATTCGGACAGTCACGCCGATTACGCCTGCGCCGCGATGGAGGCGGGGGCACATGTGTTCGTCGAGAAGCCGCTCGCGACCACGGTCGCTGATGCGCGCCGTGTGGTCACCACAGCGCTGGAGACAGGCCGCAAGCTGGTGGTTGGCTACATCCTGCGCCATCACCCGTCCTGGATGCGCCTGATCGACGAGGCGCGCGATCTGGGCGGGCCGTATGTCTTTCGCCTGAACCTGAACCAGCAATCCTCGGGGGCTGAGTGGGAGACCCACAAGGCGCTGATGCAGACCACCTCGCCGATTGTCGATTGCGGTGTGCATTATGTCGATGTGATGTGCCAGATCACCGATGCTGACCCGGTCCGCGTGCATGGCATGGGCCTGCGCCTGTCCGACGAGATTGCCGAAGACATGTATAATTACGGCCAGTTTCAGGTGGTGTTCGAGGATGGCTCTGTCGGCTGGTACGAGGCAGGGTGGGGCCCGATGATG
This sequence comes from Ruegeria spongiae, assembly GCF_023502395.1. Lineage (GTDB taxonomy): Bacteria > Pseudomonadota > Alphaproteobacteria > Rhodobacterales > Rhodobacteraceae > Ruegeria_C > Ruegeria_C spongiae. Next base: position 12,362 of record NZ_JAMFMB010000020.1, read on the forward strand.
TCGGAAACCGCGTTTTTTGTGAAAGACATCGTGTCCCCCAATGGCTCGGTCTCGATCACCGATGGCAATAAAGGCGCATCGGCGGATATCGACGGCCACACTCGGGTTGGCGGTATCCTTGTGCATCGCCCCGAAGGCGACACAACCATCGAGATGCCGGACGAGCCCGGTCACCAGGAACTGTGTGATGCCGAGCAGACCTATATGATCCGCGCAATCACCGAAGATATCGACCTGACACGGCATATGAACGATGCCGTGCAATCCCTCGCCATTTGTCTGGCCGCCGATGAAAGTATCCGCAGCGGCCAGCCCGTATCCCTGAAGGAGCCGCAACAATGACTGCTTTGACACTGACCAATGTGAACAAGTCATTTGGCGATGTTCACGTGCTCAAGGATATCAACATCGAGGTGGAAGACGGCGAGTTCGTTGTTTTTGTTGGCCCCTCGGGTTGCGGAAAATCCACGCTGCTGCGGGTCATCGCCGGGCTCGAGGATGCGACCTCGGGCGAGGTGCGGATCGGGGGTGAAATGGTCAACGCCACACCGCCGTCGAGACGCGGTATCGCGATGGTGTTTCAATCCTACGCACTTTATCCGCATCTGAATGTGCGCAAGAACATGTCGCTGGCCCTGAAGCAGGAAAAGCAGAGCAAGGCGGTGATCGAGGAACGCGTGGGCAAGGCCAGCAAGATGCTCAACCTCGAAGATTATCTGGATCGCTATCCGTCCGAACTGTCAGGCGGCCAGCGCCAGCGGGTCGCCATCGGCCGCGCGATTGTGCGCGAGCCGAAGCTGTTTCTGTTTGACGAACCCCTGTCGAACCTCGACGCGGCGTTGCGGATGAACACACGGCTTGAGATCGCAAACCTGCATGACGCGCTGGCCGCGTCGATGATCTATGTCACCCATGACCAGACCGAAGCGATGACATTGGCCGACAAGATCGTTGTCCTGCGCGATGGAAGGGTCGAGCAGATCGGCAGCCCGATGGAGCTTTACAACAACCCCGCCAACCAGTTCGTCGCGGGGTTCCTGGGCTCTCCGGCGATGAACTTCATGCCCGCCGGCTATGTGAATGACGGGGATGGCCGGACCATGGGCGTGCGCCCGGAAGACCTGCGTCTGGCCGACGATGGCGCCTTGAGCGCTGCGGTACAGCATGTCGAGCATCTGGGCGGCGACACCAATGTCATCGCCCGGGTGAAGGATACTCAGATCACGGCGCGGCTGTTCGGACAACATTCGATAAATCAGGGCGAAACGGTCACACTCGGGTTTTCGCCAGAGCGTCTGTATTATTTCGACGACAACGGCGCGCGTGTGCAGTGAAGCGATCTATGTGCATTTGAACGCATCGCCTTTTTGGGATGAACTACGTCCGGGCCCGCTCTGGGTGTCCCACGACAACGGCAGGACACCCAAATTCGGACCCGTCTTATGCGGTTGCGCCAATCCGACGGATCAGGCAGCCCAGGCTGCCGGCGCAGATGCCCACGACAACGGCGATCATCAGTTCCAGCGCTTCAACATGTGCGATTTGCCATCCGGCAAAGAGCAGCGTCTCGATCACGCCGATCAGCGCGCCCATGGCCGCGCCCAGCCACAGGCGGCGGGTCATCATGCCAAGTGCCAAGCCCAGAATGCCCGGCAGACCAAGGGCATTTCCGCCGATTGTTCCAAGTAGTTCAAGCATGTTTTGCCCCCTATTGGTCCGTGCGCGTGGTCAGGAATGACCGGATTTGTTCGCCGTTTTCGGCGACCTGCTGATGCGCTGCCCCCGGGGTCTTTGAATCCAGTGCTTCGGTGACTTTCTGGTATGTCTCCAGATAGTCGGATGGCAGGCTGTGGGCGATGCCCTGGTGGCAGTCGATGCAGGTCATGTTGTTGTCGATCGCGCGCTGGTGTTCGGACGCGGCCCGCGTTTCCTGCAGCGTGAAATCCATGTAGTCGAAATTGTGGCAGTTGCGGCATTCCCGGCTGTTCGACGCCTTCATCTTTTTCCACACAGCGGAGGCCATGCTCAGGCGGTGCGCCTCGTATTTCTCGGGGGTGCTGATGGTACCGGCAAGCTCGTGATAGACATCCTTGACCGCCATGATCTTGGCCTTGATCTTGTGGTTCCATTCGTGCGGCACGTGGCAATCGGAACAGATCGCGCGGACGCCGGAATGGTTGTTGTAGTGGATGGTCTCGCGATACTCGCCCAGATTGGTTTCCATCGTGTGGCACGAGGTGCAGAATTCCTCGGTATTTGTCAGTTCCAGTGTCCAGTGAAACCCGCCCCAGAACAGGATACCGGCCAGAAAGCCCGCGATAATGAGGAAACCGGAACTGAACGCGACGGCCGGAGTCCAGATCCAGCTCCAGAGGCGGCGGATCCAACCGCGGTTTTCGGGGGAGGCTGCCATTTCGGTGCTCCTTTCTGACATGGGTTGGATTAATTGCCGGAAGAAGGCTGAAAGACATTCTCGATCAGCGGCGGCGTATCGGCCTGCGGGACGTGGCACTGGTTGCAGAAATACCGCGTGCCCGCGATCCGGTCCAGTTCATTACCGTCGCGGTCCAAGTAGTGGGTCATCGACAGGGTTGGCGCGTTGCGCTCGCCCGCCTTGGTCCAGTCGTGGCAGGACAGGCACTGATTGGTGCGCGTGTCGATCTGGTATTGCGCGACCGAATGGGGGATCAGCGGCGGTTGTTGCCGGTAGTTGCGCTGCATCCGTCCCTCGACATTCTTGTGGACCTGATCGAGGGGAACAAGTTCATCCACCTCGCCACCGCGCAAGCTGTCCACCTGGGCCGATTGCGCAAGGGCGAACCCACTCAGGAGCAAAACTGGGATCAGGGCAATTCCCCCCGTCACGATTGATTTTCTCATTTTGGCACTCCCTTAGATAAGTCTGGCGGTGCGCGGCTCGGGCGCGGTTGCTGGTTCGGATGGTGTGACGACGCGGTCGTCCAACCGGTGCGTAAACTGGAAAACGTCTACCGCGCAGACATCGATGCAGCGGCCACAATTGGTGCAGTCCGGCGACAGGATCAGAGGGCTGCTGCCCGGCTTGCCTTTCAGCGCGGGTGAGATCACCTGGTTTTCCGGGCAGACCGCGTAACAATCCATGCAGTCGTCGCAGGCCATGCGGTTGGCGGCGCTGATCCGCAGCAGGCTCTTTGCGCCGATCAGGCCATAAAACGCGCCGACCGGGCAGAGGTGCCCGCACCAGCCGTGGCGCGCGACAAAGAGGTCAAAGACAAAGATTGCGGCGATCATTGCCCAGACGAACCCCATGCCAAAGATCAGCCCCCGGTGCAGCATGGTGATCGGATTGATCACCTCCCACGCGATGACACCTGTCAGGCCTGAGACAATCAGCACGCTCGCCAGTATCCACAGCCGCGTCCCCCGTTTGGGTTGCCAGCCTTTTGGCAGGTTCAGGCGGCGATGCAGCCAGTTTGCGGCATCGGTCACGGGATTGATCGGGCAAACCCAGGAACAATAAACCCGACCGCCGATCAGCGCATAGCTTACCAGAACAATCAGGCCGCCGATCAGCGCTGTGAGTTCGGGCCAGTGCCCGGCGATGAGGCTTTGGGACAGGATGAACGGATCGGTCAAAGGCAGAACGCCCAATGTTCGCGATCCGGCCAGCGTCCCCTCGACGATCCAGATGCCCAGCCACGGCCCGAGCAGGAACAGCAGCAGAAAAAACAACTGGCTGGCGCGGCGCAGCAGCAGGAAACGATGCGCACCGATCCAGCCTTTGGCCGCAGCCGCCTCTTGCCCCACGGGCATATGGGCGCGGGCGCTCATTGGCCCAGCCCCGGCAGGTTGTAGCCCGGTTCATACCCGCCGGGCGCGGCCAGATTGTCGGTGCCCGGTCCGGGCAGACGGTCGGGCAGGTCGATCACGTCCTCGACCAATGGCCCGCCCTTGGCGGCCTTTTCTTCCCAGCCTTTGCGGTAGTGCGTCGCTGATCTGCCGCGTGCCAGACGGGCGGGCAGAACCTTGATGGCCGCTTCGGGCAGAACGCAGCTTTTCTCGCACATGCCGCAGCCGGTGCAGCGGTCGGCATGCACTGTGGGTGCAAAGATCGCATGGTGCCCCGAGCGCGTGTTGTGCGACGGCTCCAGCGTGATTGCCTCGTCAATGACGGGGCAGACCCGGTAGCAGACATCGCAGCGCAGGCCGAGATAGTTCAGGCAGTTCTCCTGATCGACCAGAACCGCAACGCCCATTTTTGCGTCGTCGATAACATCCAGCGCGGGATTCAGCGCGCCGGTCGGGCAGGCGGCGACACACGGGATGTCGTCACACATTTCGCAGGGCACGTCGCGGGCGGTGAAATAGGGCGTGCCGGTGGCCCCGGACCCTGCGCCCAGTTCCGCCAGCTTCAGCGTGTCATAAGGGCAGTCGCGCACGCAGAGCCCGCAGCGGATGCAGGCCGATAGGAAATCCTCCTCGGGCAATGCGCCGGGCGGGCGCAGGGCCTCCGCCGGTAGGGCGCGGGCGCTGCGGGCCAGATAGGCCAGCAGCGATCCGGCCACCACGCAGCCGCCCGCCGCCCGTGCCGTTTCCTGAAGGAAGCGGCGCCGCTGCGGCGAAAGAGGGGTTCCGGCAAGGGGCATGGGGATTACCTGTGTGATCCGTGCCGGTTACGCGCGCTCGACCTTGCAGGCGCATTTCTTGTAGTCGGTTTCCTTTGACAGCGGGCAGGTCGCATCAAGCGTCAGCTTGTTGGTCAGCTGGCCTTCGTCGAACCATGGCATGAAGACCAGACCGCGCGGTACCTTGTTGCGCCCCCGTGTTTCGACCCGGCTGGTCACTTCGCCCCTGCGCGTGGACAGGATGATTTCCTGCCCGCGCCTCAGACCACGGTCGCGCGCGTCCTCGGGGTGCATGAAGACCACGGCAGCGGGAAAGGCGCGATGCAGTTCCGGCACCCGGCGGGTCATCGAACCGGAATGCCAGTGTTCCAGCACACGACCGGTGCAGAGCCAGAGGTTGAACTCCTCGTCAGGTTCCTCGGCGGCGGGTTCGTAGGGGGCAAAGATGATCTTGGCCTTGCCGTCCTTGTGGCCGTAGAATTTCACGTCAGCGCCTTCGGGTACATAGGAGTCATAGCCTTCGCGGAAGCGATAGAGCGTCTCTTCTCCGTCAACGACAGGCCAGCGCAGCCCGCGTGCCTTGTGGTAGGTGTCGAACGGCGCGAGGTCATGCCCGTGGCCGCGCCCGAACCCGGCATATTCCTCGAACAGGCCTTTCTGGATGTAGAAGCCGAAATGCTCGGCCTCGTCATTGTCGAAGCCTTCGGCGGTCTCGGACAGCGGGAACTGATCCACGGTGCCGTTGGCATAGAGAACGTCATACATGGTCTTGCCGCGATGTTCGGGCATCTTGGCCAGCAGCTCTTCGTCCCAGACCTCTTCGATGGTGAAGCGCTTGGAGAACTCCATCAGCTGCCACAGGTCCGACTTTGCCTCACCGGGTGCTTTCACCTGCTGACGCCAGAACTGGGTGCGGCGCTCGGCGTTGCCATAGGCACCTTCCTTTTCGACCCACATAGCGGTGGGCAGAATCAGGTCGGCGGACACGGCGGTGACCGTCGGATAGGGGTCCGAAACGGCGATGAAGTTCTCCGGGTTGCGATAGCCGGGATAGCCTTCCTCGTTGATATTGGGCGCGGCCTGCATGTTGTTGTTGCACTGCACCCAATAGGCGTTCAGCTCGCCATCCTTCAGTTTGCGGTTCTGCAACACGGCGTGGAAACCGGGCTTGGGCGGGATGGTGCCTTCGGGAATCTTCCAGGCGGTTTCGCAGATCTGGCGGTGTTCGTCGTTCATGACCACCATGTCGGCGGGCAGACGGTGGGCGAATGTGCCGACCTCGCGCGCGGTGCCGCAGGCCGAGGGCTGACCGGTGAGCGAGAAGGGCGAGTTGCCGGGTTCCGAGATTTTGCCGACCAGCAGGTGTACGTTGTACATCAGCGAGTTCACCCAGGACCCGCGGGTGTGCTGGTTGAAGCCCATGGTCCACAGGCTCATCACCTTGCGGTTCGGGTCGGCATATTGCTGGGCAAGCTTTTCCAGCTTGTCGGCCGGCACGCCCGACAGTTCAGCGGTGTATTCCAGCGTATAGGGCGCGACGGCTTCGGCGTATTCTTCAAAGCTGATCGTTTCCAGCTTGCCCGAGTTGGGATTTTCGGCCTCTTGCTGCAACGCGTTGGTATCGCGCAGCCCATAACCGATATCTGTTGCGGTTTTGGTGATGTTCACGTGGTTCTTGACAAAATCCTCGTTCACCGCATCGTTCTGGATGATGTAATTGGCGATGTAGTTCAGAATCGCCAGATCGGTCTGCGGGTTGAAGACGAGGCCATTGTCGGCCAGTTCGAACGAACGGTGCTCGAAGGTCGACAGCACATGCACTTCGCATCCCGGCTTGGTCAGTCGCGTGTCGGTCAGGCGCGACCACAGGATCGGGTGCATCTCGGCCATGTTCGAGCCCCAGAGCACGAAGGTGTCGGCATGTTCCAGGTCGTCATAGCAGCCCATCGGCTCGTCGATGCCAAAGGTGCGCATGAAGCCGACCACCGCCGAGGCCATGCAATGGCGCGCGTTGGGATCGAGGTTGTTGGACCGGAACCCTGCCTTCATCAGCTTGGCAGCCGCATAGCCTTCCCAGACCGTCCATTGGCCCGACCCGAACATGCCGACGCTGGTCGGCCCTTTCTTGGCCAGCGCCTCTTTCCATTTCTGCGCCATCACGTCGAAGGCTTCGTCCCAGCTGACCGGTTCGAATTCGCCGTTCTTGTCGTAAACGCCGTTGGTCTTGCGCAGAAGCGGTGTGGTCAGGCGGTCCTGGCCATACATGATCTTGGACAGGAAATAGCCCTTGATGCAGTTCAGCCCGCGGTTGACCGGCGCATCCGGATCACCCTGCGTGGCCACAACCCGGCCATCCTTGGTGCCCACCAGAACCGAACAACCGGTGCCGCAGAACCGGCAAGGTGCCTTGTCCCAGCGGATATCGGGTGCGGCGGCCTGGGCATTGGCCTGGCCCGTGGCCAGCGGCATGCCTGCAGCCGAGGCGGTCGCGGCGGCGGCTGACGCCTTGAGAAAGGTGCGGCGGGATTCAGAGATGGTCATGGCATGGGCCTCCTGCTGGGCGGTTGGCTTGGGGCATCGGGTCACGGACGGGCTGCCGCGATATCTTCAAAGTGGTGGTAAGTCAGGCTGAGAGAGATCACTCCGGGGATCTGATGCAGATCCATGATGGTCTCCGAGGCCAGCCGGTCGGCTGTATCTTCGACGACGACGACAAAGCGGCCATCCTCGGCGGTGGCGTGAATTTCAACGCCGGGCGTTTCGGTCATCGCCACGCGCGCGGGGTCGGCGCGGTCGGGCATGACATGTATGAGGCAACCGCAGATGTTCATTGGATCTCTTCCGACTGGTGGTTGGCGTGGCGTTCGAATGTGACGGCACCGGCAGGGCAGACATGGGCGCAGGCCCCGCACCCGATACAGGTGTCGAGGTCGAGTAACGGGTCGGCGCGCCCGCCCGGCTGCAGCCTGAAGCGGATGGCGCCGTGATCGCAACTGTCCTGACAAAGACGGCAACTGACACCGCGCATCGACAGGCAGGCCGCGCCTTGTATCGCCGCATGCCAGGGCCAGTCCGGCAGTCGCTCGACGGCAAGCGCGTCGGTTGCGCAGGACATGGCGCAAGCGCCGCAAAACGTGCACGAACCGCTATTCAACTCTACCACGGGAAAACCGTCTGCGTCGACGGTCATGATCCCCTCGGGGCAGGCCGGAACACAGTCGCCGCATTTTGTGCAAAGCGCACCAAAGCCAAGCACTGCCGCACCCGGCGGCCTGATGGCGTCGGTGTCTTCCCGGAGGGTACGTGCGCTGAGAAACGCGCGTCTGCTGGTCAATTGGCTCATTCGCTGGCGACCCGAGGGTTTTTCTGGTCCGTTCTCGCTAACGATTCCGCAAGGGATGCAATTTGATCCAGATCATTTTCGCCGGGATTTAATTTTCGGATCGAGCGGCAGGGGCGCACAAAAATCTGATGCCGCCGCAAATGCGTGAGGTCGGCCATTATCAACCGCCACCCGTGCAGGTTTTTTGGGACTATTGGGTTCTGATCCTGCGGAAACCCGCGAGTTGTTACTGCTGACGGGACGCGGCCCGGATGCCTGTTCTCATTGGATTTCAGAAAATCTCCAGACTTTCCCCACCTCTTCCTCAAGCCTGCGCGCGTCGCGTCGGGCAGGCTGAGGGCATGTTCCAAGTCACACAGAGTAGGAGATTTCCAATGACCCGGGTTTTTTCACGCCCCCAATATGATGCCGTCATTATCGGTGCCCGCTGCGCAGGTGCCGCCACCGCATTGCTGCTGGCCCGTGCCGGTGCGCGGGTGCTGCTGGTCGACCGTGAGGATGGCAGCCAGGACACGCTGTCCACCCATGCGCTGACGCGGCCTGCCGTATCGCTGCTCAATGACTGGGGGCTGCTGCGCCGGATCACTGCGGGCACGCCAATGGTGCGGCAGACCCGGTTTCAATACGGCGGTGACGTGGTGGACGTCCCGGTGCAGCCGGGTGGCGGGGTTGCGGGGCTTTATGCACCGCGCCGCTGGCTGCTCGACCGGGTTCTGCGCGACGCGGCCTGGGAGGCCGGGGTCGAGTTGCATACCGGCGTTACGCTGGCCGGCGTGCAGAAGCAGTTGAACGGCCGTGTCTGCGGCGTCTCGCTGCGGATGAAATCGGGCGCGATAGAGCCCGTTTCCGCCGGGATCGTGATCGGCGCGGATGGTCGGCAGTCGAGTCTGGCGGGAATGGTTGGCGCACGATCGATCATGACGTCGGACACGCGCGCGGCCTGCATCTACTCTTATGTCGATGGCCTCGCGAACGAGGGCTATCGCTGGTATTTCGGCGATCGGGTTTCAGCAGGGCTGATCCCCACCACCGATGGTGCGCATTGCTTCTTTGCCGCATGTGATCCGCGCGCCATGCGCCGTTGGTTCAATTTTGATGCTTTCGGAGGGATGGTGCAGATGCTGTCGCAATGGGATCCCGAACTGGCTGCCGAACTGGCGGCGCGCGGCCCCATCGAGCGGTTGCGCCGGTATACCGGTGCGCCGGGTCACTTGCGCGACTGCGCCGGGCCGGGTTGGGCGCTGGTCGGAGATGCGGGATATTTCAAGGATCCGGCCACGGCCCATGGCATCACCGATGCGTTTCTGGACGCGCAGCGACTGGCCAACGCGCTGTCGGCTGTGCCGGGCGAGGCGGGTGCCTATCAGGCCGCGCGCGATCATCTGGCTCCGCAGATGTTCACGATTACCCAGCAGATCGCGTCCTATGATTGGACTCTGGACCAGCTCAAGCAGTTGCATATGGCGTTCAACGCATGCCTGAAGCAGGAGCAGGGAGAGCTGAGCCACAGCGCGATCTCGCCCATGCTGGCAGCCTGAGGTTGCCTTAGCGGGCGACCATCCGGTGAACGGCGTCCAGATTGAAGGCCAGGCGCGCGTCCAGTGCGTCTGGCGCCATCATGTCATGGCCAAAAAGCAGCGACCCGGTATACCGGGTTGCCAGGTAATAACAGCCGATCGCGGCGATGGTGATGGTCAGCTGCGCCGCGTCGACCCCATCGCGAAATACGCCCGCGCGCTGGCCCCGGTCGAGAATGCGGGCGACCAGGTCGACAAGGCTCCGCGCGCTTTGCGGCAGGCTGTCGACGCGGCGGATGTGACGGCCTTGATGCAGGTTCTCGCTATTGGCCAGCGCGATGAGTTCGGGATGTTCCAGATAATAGTCCCACGTGAACCGCACCAGTCTGTCCAGTGCGTCGCGCGGGTCCAGGCTGTCCAGGTCAAGCTGCTGTTCGGCGGATCGGATATGCAGATAGGCGGCCTCGAGCACGGCTGTGAACAGGGCTTCCTTGTTGCCGAAATAGTGGTAGATCATCCGCTTGTTCGCCTGGGCGCGTTCGGCGATATCGTCGATGCGCGCGCCGCTCAGCCCGGACCGGGCGAACTCGGCACGGGCTGCGGCAAGGATTCGCGCGCGTGTGGCGTCGGCATCGCGCTTGGCTGTCGCGTGCTGTTGCGTCATTCATGTCCCCCTCCGGGTCTGATCGTGCCCGGTTTCGATATTGATCGTCCTGATCGCCCTGCCTGTGACAAAAGGTCAAGGGGGAGATTTTGGCAGTTCACCACATCGGCGGTTGCACGCCGGTGGTATCGGAGCATGTTCCTGCTTGATTTCCGCAGCGTAAAGGTAACAGTGGCGATCAATGCGCCTGTCGGTCGGTGGGGGCGGGGTATCCTGCGATATCGGGTTTCGAATGAACGAAAAAGACTTTCTGACCGGGCTGTTTGATGCCGCCGTCGAGGCCGCCGATCCGGGTGCGGCGCTGGCACCGCATCTGCCTGAGGCCCCCAAGGGGCGGACAGTCGTGATCGGCGCTGGCAAGGGGGCCGCGCAGCTTGCACAGGCTTTCGAGCAGCTATGGGACGGGCCGGTTTCGGGCGTGGTAGTCACACGTTATGGCTATGGCACGCAGTGCAAGCGGATCTGCGTGCTCGAAGCATCTCACCCGGTTCCGGACTCTGCTGGAGAACAGGCCACGCAGGCGCTATTTCAGGCCGTCTCAGGGATGGGGTCCGACGACCTGGTGGTGGCGCTGATCTGTGGCGGTGGCTCGGCGCTGCTGCCGTGTCCTCCGGAGGAGTTGACGCTGGAGGATGAACAGGCGCTGAACCGCGCGCTGCTGGCTTCGGGCGCGCCGATCTCGGTGATGAACGCGATCCGCAAACATGTGAGCGGCATCAAGGGCGGGCGGTTGGCGGCGGCAGCGCATCCGGCGCGGGTGGTGTCGCTGGTGGTCTCGGATGTGCCGGGCGATGATCCGGCTCAGGTGGCCTCGGGGCCGACTGTGCCCGATGCGGTGTCGCGGCAGGATGCGCTGCGCCTGATTGATAGCCACCGGATCGAGTTGCCCGAGGCGGTTCTGGCCCATATGCAGCGCCCCGAGGCGGATGCGCCTGACCCTGCTGATCCGGTCTTTGCGGGGCATGAAGTGAGGGTTGTCGCCTCGGCGGCCATCTCTCTTGAAGCGGCGGCGGCGCGGTCAGAGGCGCAGGGCATCCCGGCAGTGATCCTGTCGGACGCGATCGAGGGCGAAGCGCGTGAGGTGGCGCGGGTTCATGCCGCAATCGCCCGTGAAGTGCTGAACCGGGACCGCCCCTTTGCCAAACCGGTGGTGATCCTGTCGGGGGGTGAAACCACGGTGACCCTGCGCGGCAAGGGTCGCGGTGGTCGGAATTCCGAGTTTCTGCTGTCATTGGCCGCAGAGCTGGACGGGGTGGCGGGCATCACGGCGCTGGCCGCTGACACGGACGGGATCGACGGGTCCGAGGACAATGCCGGGGCCTTCGCCGATGGCACCACCTGCGCGCGGTTGCGTTCAGCGGGGCGCGACCCGGCGGGTGATCTGGGCAATAATGACGCCTATAGCGCCTTTGAGGCGGTCGGCGATCTGTTTGCGCCGGGGCCGACTGGGACCAACGTCAATGATTTCCGGGCGATCCTGATCCGCTGAGCTGGTTCAGTCGCAGCTGGGGCTGGCTGATTTGAAACCTTGCCTAGCCGAAGTCCAAGCCCAGATCGATCGTGCGATAGGAATGGGTCAGCGCGCCCGACGAGATGTAATCCACCCCGGTGGAAGAAATAGCGGCGACGGTCTCGCGGGTGACATTGCCCGAGGCTTCGGCCAGCATCCGCCCGTCGATCATCGACACCGCCTCGCGCAGCATCGCGGGGTCCATGTTGTCGAGCAGCACGACATCGGCGCCGCCGACCTTCAGGACTTCGGTCAGTTGATCCAGCGTATCCACCTCGATCTCGACCTTTATCATATGCGAGGCCTGCGCCCTTGTGGCCGCCAGCACCGGCGCGATGCCGCCTGCGGCGGCGATGTGGTTGTCCTTGATCAGGATCGCGTCCGACAGCGAATGGCGGTGGTTGAAGCCGCCGCCATGCAGTACCGCCTGTTTCTCGACGATGCGCAGGCCGGGCGTGGTCTTGCGGGTGCAGGTGATGCGGGCGCGGGTGCCGCGGGTCTCAGCCACCAGCGCAGCGGTTTGCGTGGCCACGCCGGTCAGGCGGCCTGCGAAGTTCAGCGCCACCCGTTCGGCAGACAGGATCGAGGCGGCGCTGCCCCGGATCTCCATCAGCGTGTCGCCTTTCCGGCAGGGCTGCCCGTCGTCGATCCGGGTGTTGAGCTGCAGATCGGCATCCATCAGCCGAAACGCCAGCCGGGCCACCTGCATGCCCGAGACCACTGCCGCCTCGCGGGCGTTCAGACGGGCGGCGTAGGTGGTTCCGGCAGGGATCACCGTGCGGGTGGTGATATCGCCATTGGTGCCGAGGTCCTCCAGCAGGGCGGCGCGCACCATCGGTTCCAGAACCAGATCGGGCAGGGGGGCTTGGGTCATGTGGGGTCCTTTGCGATCCGGTCGCGCAGTTCAAGGGCATCTCTCAGCAGGACCGGCGGGCGGCGGCCGGGTCCCGGATCAGTGTCGGGGAAATCGGTGCGGCAATGGGCGCCCCGGCTTTCCTCGCGCAGCAGCGCGGCACCGGCGATCAGCGTGGCGGTGGCGGCCATGTTGGCGAAGCTGTCGCAGGGCGCATGGGATTGTTCCAGCTCGGCAAGGCTGCGCAGCGCTTCGCGCAGCCCAGCGGCATCGCGCATGACGCCGACATGGTCGGTCATGGTCTGGCGCAATCTGGCGACCGCCTGCGCATCGGGTGTGGTTCCGCCGGGCTGGAACGCAAGATCCAGCAAGGGCGCGGGATCGGGCAGGGAGGTGGTCTGCGAGATGTTCTTTGCAATATCCTGGGCGCAGGCGCGGGCAAACACCAGCGCCTCGAGCAACCCGTTCGAGGCCAGCCGGTTGGCCCCGTGCAGCCCGGTCGAGGCCGCCTCGCCACAGGCCCAGAGCCCGGCAAGCGCGCTGCGCCCGTCCAGATCGGTCGCGACCCCGCCCATGTGGTAGTGGGCGGCGGCGGCCACCGGGATCGGCTGGGTCACCGGGTCAAGCCCGTTTCGGGCGCAGGCCTCGGCCACGATGGGAAATTCGGTCAGGATGCGCGCGCCGATGGTGTCGCGGGTGTCCAGCATCGGGCGGTTGCCTTCTTGCGTCTGGGCAAAGATCGCGCGGGCCACCACGTCGCGGGGGGCCAATTCGGCATCGGGGTGGAGGTCCACCATGAAGCGGGTGCCGTCGCGGTTGATCAGTGTCGCGCCATCGCCGCGCAGCGCCTCAGTAGCGAGGGGGGCGGGGTCTTCGCCCACATCGATGGCGGTGGGGTGAAATTGCACGAACTCGGCATCCGCGATGGTGGCCCCGGCGCGGGCGGCCATGCCGATCACCTGACCGCGAATGCGCGGCGGATTGGTGGTGAGCGCGTAAAGACCGCCCGAGCCGCCGCCCGCCAGCAGAATGGCGGACCCGCGCAGCAGGATGGGTTGCGAGCCTTCCGCGTCCGAGCGGGTGAGCACCACGCCGGTCACGCGATTGCCATCAGTCTCAAGCCGCACCGCCTGTGTGCCTTCGAGCACCTGCACCGACGGGGTTTCCCGCAGCTCGGCGATCAGTGCGCGCATGATTTCGGCCCCGGCCTGATCGCCCTTGACCCGCACCACACGTGCCATGGAATGCGCCGCTTCGCGTGACAGCACATAGCCGCCCTCGCTTGTGCGATCAAAACCGGTGCCCAGATCGGTCAGGTCGAGAACATGTTCGCGGGCGGCGCTGGTGACAAATTCGGCCACCGCCGCATCCACCGCGCCTGCGCCCGCGCGCACCGTGTCGGCGGCGTGTTTTTCAGGGCTGTCCTCGGCGTTCATCGCGGCGGCCACGCCACCTTGGGCCCAAGCGGAACTGGCCCCCATGCCAAGCGGGTCGGGCGAGATCATCACCACCGGGCGCGGCGCAAGCTTGAGCGCCGCGTAGATCGCGGCCAGCCCGGCGCCGACAATAACCACCCTCTCGGTGGTGTGGAGCTGCATGGACCCGGCTCAGATGCCCAGTTGACGGCTGAGGTCGATCATCCGCTGCACCGCAAGGCGCGCCTTGTCGGCCACGGCGGGGTCGACCTCGACCTGACCGGTCATGGTGTCGAGCGCATAGAGCACCTTTTCCAGCGTGATCTTCTTCATGTAGGGGCACATGTTGCAGGGGCCGACGAAATCGACCTCGGGCAGCGCGTCCGAAATATTCGAGGCCATCGAGCATTCGGTGATCAGCAGCGCCTTTTCCGGTTTCTCGTCGGTGACATATTTGATGATGCCGCTGGTCGAGCCCGAGAAATCGGCCTCGGCCACCACATCGGGTGGGCATTCGGGATGGGCGATCAGCCGTGTGCCCGGGTTCCACTCGCGGAATTCGCGCAGGTCGGAGGCCGAATATTGCTCGTGCACGATGCAGGAGCCCTCCCACCAGACCACGTTTTTCTGCGGGACTTCGCGGGCGATGTTCTGGGCCAGATACTGGTCCGGGGTCATGATGACCGTATCGCTCTCTTGCGCGGCCACGATCTGGGCGGCGTTGGACGAGGTGCAGCAGATGTCCGAGGCGGCTTTGACCTCGGCGGTGGTGTTCACATAGGTGACCACGGGCGCGCCGGGATAGCGGCGGCGCATCTCTTCGACGCCCTCGGCGGTGATGGATTCGGCCAGCGAGCAGCCGGCCTCCATATCGGGCATCAGCACGGTCTTGTCGGGGCTGAGGATTTTCGAGGTCTCGGCCATGAAATGCACGCCGCATTGCACGATCACATCGGCCTCGACCTCGGTCGCCTTGATCGCCAGTTGCAGGCTGTCGCCGCCGAAATCGGAAATGCCGTGATAGATTTCGGGCGTCATGTAGTTATGGCCCAGAATCACCGCGTTCCGCTCTTTTTTCAGGGCGTTGATCGCCTTGACGTAAGGCGCGTAGACCATCCAGTCGGCGGGGGTGACCACCCGGCGCATACGGTCATAGATATGGCTCAGCTCAGCCGCGATCTCGGCCGAGGGCGCGAGATCGTATTTGTCGGCAAGCGAGGCGCGAAGCGTTGGCAGATCGAACAAGGGAACAGCCCCCGGTTTGTTGAGTCCGGGGTGCATATAGGCAGTTTCTCCGGCCTTGACCACAAGTAAGGCCCCCGCGCCAGCGCTAACGTGACGGTTTTTTGACAGTTTTTTCCTTTCCGCGGTGCCGATGCGTCTTTCGGACACAGGGAATTCCAATCCAGAGTAAAAAACTCGGGTTGACTATCCCGATTATTTTAATCAGTTATATCCCGTCTTTTCGAGTCCCGTCCGGGGAATGGCGGGGCCAAAGCTGAACAAGGGAAATGTCACATGAAATCTGCGCTTCTATCGACGGCCATTGCGGCCTTTGCGCTGACCGCGCCTGCGCTTGCGACCGCCGAGGTCAGCAAGGCTGATGTGCTGGCCAATTATTCGGATATTGCCGCGGCCAATTATGGCGACAGCGTTACGACCGCCAAAGCGTTGCAGGTGGCGGTGGAGGCGCTGATCGCCACCCCCTCGGTCGAGACGCTGCAGTCGGCCAAGGCGGCGTGGCTGATGTCGCGGGTGCCCTATCAACAGACCGAGGTGTTCCGTTTTGGCAATGCCATCGTCGATGACTGGGAAGGCAAGGTGAACGCCTGGCCGCTGGACGAGGGGCTGATCGACTATGTGGATGCCTCATATGGCGGGCCGACCGATGACAATGAGTTTGCCGCTCTGAACGTGGTGGCCAACCCCAGCTTCACCCTTTCGGGCAATGAGATCGACGCCAGCCAGATCACGCCCGAGTTGCTGTCGGATACGCTGCATGAGGCGGATGGGGTCGAGGCCAATGTGGCCACCGGCTATCACGCCATCGAATTCCTGCTCTGGGGTCAGGACCTGAACGGCCACGGCACCGGTGCGGGCAACCGGCCCTGGACCGATTATGCGCAGGGCGAGGCCTGTACCCACGGCAATTGCGACCGCCGCGCGGCTTACCTGAAGGCGGCCACCGACCTGCTGGTCAGCGATCTGGAATGGATGGCCGCACAATGGGCTGAAGGCGGTGACGCGCGCAGCACGGTGACCGCAAACGAGGATGCGGGCATCGTGGCGATGCTGACCGGCATGGGCTCGCTGTCGTATGGCGAAACGGCGGGTGAGCGGATGCGGCTGGGCCTGATGCTGAACGACCCCGAGGAAGAGCATTCCTGCTTTGCCGACAACACTCACAACGACCACTACTATGACGGGCTGGGCGTGCAGAACGTCTATCTGGGTCAATATATGGGCGCCGATGGCACGCTGGTCGCGGGCCCCAGCCTGAGCGATCTGGTGGGGCAGGCCGACCCGGTGCTGGATGTCGAAATGAGAGAGAAACTGTCGCGCACCATGCTGGCGCTTGGCCGCATCAAGACCGCCGCCGAAGCGGGTTTTGCCTATGACCAGATGCTGGAACGCGGCAATTTGGGCGGTGAGGCGCTGGTAATGGGTGGTGTCGCCGGTCTGATCGATCAGACCAAGAGCATCGAACGCGCAGTTGTCGCGCTCGGCCTGGATCAGGTGGATTTCGAAGGCTCGGACAGCCTGGATAACCCCGACGCGGTGTTCCAGTAAGGCTTCTTTGGCCGGGCGGCTCTCGCACGCCCGGCCACCTTGATGCAGGACGCAGAAATGATCGTTTGCCATTGTCAGAATATTTCGGACACCGAAATTGATGCCGCCATCGACTGGATGCGGGCGTCAGACCCGCAGGCCCTGATCACACCGGGCAAAATCTATCGGGCCCTTGGCAAGGCTGCGGATTGCGGCGGCTGTATGCCGCTTTTTTTGGACACGATGAGAAAAAACGGTAACTTGGAAATACCCATGCAACTCCGCTCCCTCCGGGGTGGGGCAACAAAGGAACCCGAGCCATGCAAGGCGACGCCAAAGTCATTGAATACCTCAACGATTCTCTCCGTCACGAGCTGACCGCAGTCAGCCAGTACTGGCTGCACTACCGGCTGCAGGAGGATTGGGGGTTGGGCCATATGGCCAAGAAGAGCCGCGAGGAATCCATCGAAGAGATGGAACATGCCGACAAGCTGATCGAACGGATCATTTTCCTTGAAGGTCACCCGAATCTGCAAAAGCTGAACTCGCTGCGGATCGGTCAGACGCCAAAGGAAACCATGGAATGTGATCTGGAGGCCGAAAAGGAAGCGCAGGCGCTTTATGCCGAGGCGCGCAAACATTGCCAGTCGGTGGGCGATTTCGTCTCGATGGCGCTGTTCGAGGGGCTGCTGGCGGATGAGGAGGGTCATATTGATTTCCTCGAAACCCAGCTGGAACTGCATGACAGGATCGGTGCGGAAAATTATGCGCAGCTCAACGCGTCGAAAATGGATGAGGCTGAGTAGCCTCGCCTTGCTGGCCGGGCTGATCGGCCCGGCTGCTTTTGCGGCAGAAACGGAAACCGCGCCATTGCGCGACCGCCACCTCAACAGCCTGCCCCGGACCGAGGAAGAGACCGCGCGGGTCGCCGCCATCACCGCCCCCGCCAGAGATTTTTCGCAACCCCAGCAATTCGAACATCTCTCTGCCGGGGCTGCCACGGTGCGCGCGCGCAGTGACGCAGATGCGTTTTCGCAACCCTCGGCCAATCTGAGCTTTGAGCAGGAGCTGGATTTCCGGGTCGGCAACGGGCTGTTCAAGAAGATCTGGGTGTCGTCGCCCTCTTCGACCATGGCCTCGGACGGCTTGGGGCCGCTTTATAATGCGCGCTCTTGCCAGCGTTGCCATATCAAGGACGGGCGCGGTCATCCGCCGCTCTCGGCAGAGGACAGCCCGGTGTCGTTCCTGATGCGAATTTCAGTGCCCGGCGAGGCGGGGGAAGAGGCGATCGAGGGCTATCTGGCGACGCAACCGGACCCGGTTTATGGCGAACAATTGCAGGATTTCGCGCTGGCGGGGCATCCGGCGGAATACACGCTGCGGATCACTTATGAAGAGATCGATCTGCCGCTGTCGGATGGAGATTATGCCCGGCTGCGCAAGCCCGTCTATCATCTGGACGATCTCGGCTACGGGCCATTGCACCCTGCGGCCATGCTTAGCCCTCGGGTGGCACCGCAAATGATCGGGCTTGGTCTGCTTGAGGCCATTCCGACGGCGGATATTCTGGCTGGTGCCGATCCCGAGGATAGCGATGGTGATGGCATTTCGGGGCGCGCCAATATCGTCTGGTCGCTGGAACAGGGCCGCCCGATGCTGGGCCGGTTCGGGCATAAGGCGGGCCAGCCCACCGTAAGCCAGCAATCGGCGGCGGCGTTTTCCGGTGATATCGGGATCTCGTCCCCACTTTTTCCGGCGCCTGCGGGGGATTGCACCGAGGCGCAGGTGGATTGCCTTGCCGCGCCGCACGGCGACGACCCGGTGCGCGTCCACGAGGTGGATCAGGTGGCGCTGGACCTGACCAGTTTCTATAGCCGCAATCTGGGCGTGCCCGCCCGGCGTGACGTGGATGCTCCGAAGGTTCTGCGCGGCAAGCAGGTGTTCAACGAGACCGGCTGTACTGCATGTCATACGCCCGCTTTTGTCACCCACCGGCTTGAAGATCGCCCCGAGCACAGTTTCCAGCTGATCTGGCCCTATACCGACATGCTGCTGCATGACATGGGCGAGGGGCTGGCCGACTACCGCCCCGAGGGTCGCGCGACGGGCCGCGAATGGCGCACGCCGCCGCTTTGGGGCATTGGTTTGACCGAGCAGGTCTCGGGCCACACGCGGTTTTTGCATGATGGGCGGGCGCGCTCGCTGCTCGAGGCGGTGCTGTGGCATGGCGGTGAGGCGCAGGTTCAGCGGGATGCGGTGATCGAGATGCCCAAACGCGACCGTGACGCCCTGATCCGATTTCTGGAGAGCCTGTAAATGATGCGTGTGTTTGCCCTTTGCCTGATGGTCCTGCCCGGCGTGACCCTTGCCCAGACGCCCGTGCAACGGGCGGTTGATGTTCATATCCTGCCGGGATTTCAGGCGTTGGCGCAGCAGACCGGCGCTCTGAAAGCGGCAAGTGCAGTGGGGTGCACGGATCTCGAAGCGCCCTATCACCAGACCTTCGACGCCTGGATGGGTGTGTCGCATCTGCGCTTTGGACCGACCGAGGTGGAGGATCGCGCCTTTGCCATGGCCTTCTGGCCCGACACCAAAGGCTTCACGCCGAAATCGCTGTCGGCGCTGATCGCGGATCAGGACCCGGTGGTGCGGGACCCGGCGCTGTTCGCCGAGGTCTCGGTCGCCGCGCGTGGATTGTTCGCGCTGGAGTTCCTGCTCTATGATGACCGGTTCGCCTCCGGCGATACCTATCGCTGTGGCCTGATCCGCGCGATTGCGGCGGACATGGACCGGATCGCGGACGATATCCTGGCCGACTGGACCTTGAGCTATGGGTCCGAGCTGACCACGCCCGGGGGCGACAGCCGCTATCGCACTGGTGACGAGGCCGCGCAGGAGCTGTTCAAGGCGCTGTCCACGGGTCTGCAATTTACCTCGGACACACGGTTGGGGCGTCCGTTGGGCACATTCGACAAGCCGCGCCCGAACCGGGCCGAAGCGCGCCGGTCGGCGCGGTCCCTGCGCAATGTGCTCCTGTCGCTGGCCTCATTGCGCGATCTGGCGGCGCTGCTGTCTGAGGGGCATCCGGGGACCGCGGCAGAGCTTGATGCTGCTTTCGATCGCAGTATTGCCCTTGCCGAACGGCTGGAGGACCCGGATTTCGCGGGCGTCACCACGCCGCAGGGTCGGTTCCGGGTCGAGGCGCTGAAGAACAGCATTGATGAAATCCGCGCGATCACCGCAACCCGGCTTGGCCCGCAACTGGGCGTCGCGGCGGGGTTCAATTCGCTGGACGGGGACTGAAATGACCACGCGGCGCGGGTTTCTTGCCGGTCTGGTGGCAGCGGGCGCGCTACCCACCTCCGGTTGGGCCGATGCGGGCGCGCCGGACTACCTGGCCGCCGCTCTGTTCCCCGACGGATCCTATCGGCTGGCCGGTCTGCGTGCCTCGGGCGACATGGTGTTCGACCTGCCTCTGCCCGGTCGCGGCCATGCCGCCGCTGCCCATCCGTCGCGGCCCGAGGCGGTGGCGTTTGCCCGAAGGCCGGGCCGGTTTGCGCTGGTGATCGACTGCCGGACCGGGCAACCCATCGCCACGCTCGACGCGCCCGAAGGGCGGCATTTCTACGGTCATGGCGTGTTTTCGCGGGATGGCCGCATGCTGTTCACCACTGAAAACGACTATGACGCGGGACAGGGGATGATCGGGCTCTGGGATGCCACGCGCGGCTATGCACGGATTGGAGAGATGTTCTCGGGCGGGGTCGGGCCGCATGACATGGTGCTGATGCCCGATGGCGAAACACTGGCCGTGGCCAATGGTGGGATCGAAACCCATCCCGAGACCGGTCGCGCCCAGCTGAACCTGCCCTTCATGGCACCGAACCTGACCTATATGGAATTGGATGGCGGCATTGAGGAACAGGTCACCCCGCCGCCGGGCCTGCACAGGAATTCGATCCGCCATCTGGCGCTGCGTGGTGACGGGTTGCTGGGCTTTACGATGCAATGGCAGGGCGATGTAACCACCCATCCGCCGTTGCTGGGCCTGCACCGGCGTGGCTCCGACCCGGTGTTTCTGGCCGCGCCCGAGGTGCAACAGGCGCGGCTGCAGGGCTATGCGGGCAGTGTTGCTTTTTCGGACGACGGGTCGCGCATCGGGTTCACCGCGCCGCGCGGCGGCGTGCTGCATCTCTTTGACGTGGCCAGTCACGCCTTTGCCACAGCGCATGAGATCGCGGATGTCTGCGGACTGGGCGCAGGTCCTTCGGGGTTCTTCTTTACCGCCGGGACCGGCCTGACCGGTCGGCTTGGGCGCGGGCGACCTGCCGGGGTGGCGCAGGCAGGGTGCCAATGGGACAACCACCTGGTGCCAGTGGCCTGAGCCGACTTATCGCCGTAGACCGCCGAGCGGCAATTGACCTGCACCGATTTTTTGTTCTTCGGGATCAAGGTCGAAGATCCGGGTTACCGACATAGTGTTGATCCGGAGATCAACGCGACGCTCAATCGCATGATCGAGGGAACATCGGCGCCACCGCGACACGTGAACTGTGTGCATTGAAGCGGGCGGGCATTCAGACTCGATCGCCTGGAGGCGGACGCTTGACCGACCATTTGCTGAATGAGGGAAGGCTCGGCTTCGGGCTTCGGAAACTTGCCAAGGCCGCGTTCCGGCCCCTAGGGTATGGGGTGTCCCCATTTTATTGAAGAAAATCGCAAGAGGTATTGCCATGGCATCAGAGCATTGGACGGTCGGATCATATCTGGCGCGGCGCCTGCAGGAGGCCGGGATAGGCGATTATTTCGCCGTGCCCGGAGATTACAACCTGGTGCTGCTTGATGAATTGCTGAGCAATCCGGATCTGCGGATGATCAGCTGCTGCAACGAGTTGAACGCTGGCTATGCGGCGGATGGTTACGCACGTGCAACCGGTGGACCGTCAGCGGTTGTGGTTACCTTTTCGGTGGGCGGGCTGAGCCTGCTGAACGCGGTGGCCGGAGCTTTTGCCGAGGACGTGCCGATGATCGCCATTTCCGGCGGCCCCAACACCAATTCCGAGGCCGAGTGGGAATATCTGCACCATACGTTGGGCGAGGTCGATTACGGTTATCAGCGCGAGATTTTCGACCGGGTCACCGCCGAGGCGGTGCGCATCCATCATCCCTCGCTGGCGCCGGTGGCGATCGACCGGGCCATCGACACCGCCATGCTGCGCCGCAAGCCGGTCTATATCGAGATCGCCTCGAATATCGCAAATGCGCCGACCTCCGAACCGATTGCCCGCAGCTTTGCCCGGCAGGTCACCAGCGACCCGAACTCGCTGGCTGCCGCTGTCGATCACGCGGCCACGGTTCTGAACGCTGCCGCGCGACCGGTGCTGATCGCGGGCAGCAAGACCCGTGCGGCGCGGGCGGAACCGGCGCTGCGGGAGCTGGCCAAGGCCTGCGGTTATGCGCAAGCGGCGATGCCCAACGCCAAGAGCTTCCTGTCAGAGGCGCATCAAAACTACATGGGCATCTACTGGGGCCCGGTCAGCACGCCGGGTTGTGGCGAGATCGTCGATGCCGCTGATGCGTTGCTGTTCGCCGGGCCAGTTTTTACCGACTACACGACCACCGGCCATCAGCTTGGATTCAACAAATCCAGGGCGGTGATCGCGCATCCCACCTCGGCGCAGCTGGGCGAGACCAATTACAGCAATGTCCGCATGGACGAGTTTCTGGAGGCGCTCACCGGGCGGTTGACCCCGAATGACGGCGCGGTCAAAGCCTTTGAACGGGTCAGGACGCCGCGGCATCTGCCCGCGCCCGGCGCAGCGGACACACCGCTGACCGTGCGCCAGCTTTTTGCGCGCATTCAATCCATGCTGGAGGGGGACAGCACCTTGCTGGTCGAGACCGGAGATTCCTGGTTCAACGGGATGGATATCGACCTGCCCGACGGGGCAAGGTTCGAGATCCAGATGCAATATGGCTCGATCGGCTGGTCGGTCGGCGCGACGCTGGGCTATGCATTGGGTAAGCAAGGCGGGCGGTTGATTTCCTGCATCGGTGACGGATCGTTCCAACTGACCGCGCAAGAGGTCTCGACCATGATCCGCTATGACGCGAACCCGATCATCTTCCTGATCAACAATGGCGGTTACACGATCGAGGTGGAGATTCATGACGGCCCCTACAACACCATCAAGAACTGGGACTATGCAGGCCTGATCGAGGTGTTCGGCGCGGGCGAGGGCAAGGCCTGGGGCACCCGCGCAACCACCGAGGGTGAATTGGACGCGGCCATCGCCGAGGCGCAGGGTCGCGATGGTTTGTGCTTCATCGAGGTGGCGATCGACCGTGACGATTGCAATGTGAACCTGCTGCGCTGGGGTAATCAGGTGGCCCGCAACAATGGCCGTCCCAATCGCTGCCGGTAGCGTCATGGACGGGCGCGAGACGGGTTTGAGCGTTGCGTGCTGCCTAATCGTCTTGCTTGCCGGGTTGTCACCCGCCGTTGCGTCACCTTATCCCGAGAACCCGATGGTGTTCGACCTCGACATTCCGCTCGCCGCGCCCTGGAGGGGCGGGCTGTTTGCGCATGACCTGACCGGGGATGGGGATATGGATTTCGTCATCACGACGCTGGGCCATGTCGCCGCTTATTCGGCCAAGGGTGTGCGTCTCTGGCATGTGCGGGACGATATCAACCTGGGCCAGGAAGCCCGCCGGATGCACTTTCCGGGTAGGCATGGGCCGGGGGCGATCGCCGGTGACATGGATGGCGACGGTGCGCAAGAAGTGGCCTATCTGCGGCCTGATGGCACGCTGGTGATCCGGGATGGCAGGACCGGTCAGATCGAACGCAGCTACGATTTTCCGGGTGCACAGGGGCTGGCGATTGCCGATTTTCGCGGTACGGGCGACCGCGACGCGGTGCTGCAATATTCTCAGAACGAATTGCAGGCCATAAATCTGGAGGACGGGGAAACGCTCTGGCATGTGACGGATTGGATGGGGGTCGAACATGGCATCGTCCGCACGCTGGATCTTGATGGGGATGGTCGGGACGAGGTGTTGGGGCCGATCATGCTGGACCCGGAGGGGAAGTTTCTGCGCTCGGCGGCGCGTGAAGGCACCAAGATGAACAGTTTTGACAGTCTGGCGGTGGGTGACATATTGCCCGTGCCGGGGCTTGAGGTCGCACTGGCCGAGCAGCATGGCAATGATGAGACGATCGTGATAGGTGCTACCGAGCCGGGCTGGTGGCGGTATCACGAACCGGGCGGCATTTGGGCCATAGGTGAATGCCGTTACGGAGAAGACCCCGATAAACTGGCGGTGGGTGAATTCGATCCGGATCGTCCCGGCCAGGAAGTCTTTGCTCGTTCATCCTGCGGCAACCATCCTTGGGTGATGGCCGGGGACGGCAATGTAATTGCGTCATGGTCGGTAAGCGACACCGCTCCGCCAGGCTGGTGTCATGTGGGTGATTGCCGCTTTGACCCGGAGGCGAGTTTCCTCCAGCGCTTGGCCGACCGTATCCGGGTGGATCTGCGCGGCGGGCGCAGCCCGCGCCGCGGCGAATACGGAATCGACCTCGTGCGCCCGGTGCATTGGGATGGGAACGGGCAGCAGCTGTTATTCGTGACCGAACGCCATGTCGACGGCCAGATCGCGTTGGTGGATGCGCTGACAGGCGAATTCCTGCGGGTCTGGCCGACCGAGGCGGCGCGGACCTACGCGGCCGACGTTGCCGGAGATGCCCGCGAAGAGCTTATCGTGCTGGAAGCGCGGCCCGAGGGGTCGGCTCTCAAGATATTCTGGAACGAAGAGGCCGCCGAGGATGTGCCGCAAGATCGCCTGTGGAAGGATCGCGCCTATCGCCGGGTGCGGCAGAACTGGAACTATTATTCGCCCTGAGGATTGGATGCTCAGCCCGTGCACTGCCGCGAAAGGCAGGTTTTCAGATCAGCGAAATCAGCGTTTCGCAGAGCGGGTCCGGGTCATAGCGGTCCGGGTGCTCACTGCGGGTCAGGGCGAGGGGCAGGCAGGGGAGGGAGAACCGGGCCTCGACCGCCTGTCGCTGCTCCAGCGGTATGGCTCCGGCATCGCAGATCACCGCATTGAGCAGCGCCTCTGCCGGGCAATCCTCCCCCGCATCGGCGCGCAGGCAGGCAAGCAGGGCCGCAACCTGATCGGGCAGCGTCATTCCAAGGCATTCGGGGTCGTGGCCGAGGCTGGGCAGATAGATTTTGGGCACGTTTCGTGCAGCGATGGCGCGGCCCGCTCCTGCGGGCAGCAGGTTGGCTAGCACACTGGTATAGAGGCTGCCGGGCGGATAGCAGATCAGATCGGCGCGTTCGATCAGGCGCCGGTTGCGTTTGGGCAGCAGTACCGAGGCAGCAGGCAGGCGCTGGCCGTTGCGGGTCAGGAAAAGCTGGCGGATCGGCGCGGTGATTGGCGCGAGTTCTTTGCCGGTCAGGTCGCGCTGACCTAGCACGATCTGACCATCCTGCAACTCCGCGCCCAGACCCAGATTGTCGTCGACGATGGCCCGTACCGTGCCGCGCACGTCGACCATCTTGGACATCAGGAACAGCACCGGCTCGAGCGCGCGGTCATGGGTCAGGTAGCCGCCTGCAAGGATCAGATTGCCGGTGCTGGCCCTAGCCAGATCGAACCCGTGCGGGCGATGTTCGGCAAAGGCGCGCAGTTGCGCCAGGATCAGACGGCGCATGGGCTGGGTGATGGCGCGCATCAGGTGATGCTCGCCGGACAGGAGCGCGCGAAATTCCTCTTCTTGCGCCGCTTCGTCTGCGTCCTTGGGAAAGCGGTAGCTGAACAGGCGGAAAATGTCGGGCTGGCCCAGCTCAGTCTCGTCCGCCAATGCCATCAGCCGGCTGCGCAGGTCGCCGACGGCGGGCATGTCGAAAGCCTGCCGCAGCACTTGTGAACTGCCACCGCTGTCAAAGGGTGTGATCAGGTGCATGGAGTTATGGGAATAGAGCTTGAGCCGCCGCGCGATGTCATTCAGCGCGCTGCCGCCGCTGAGAAACAGCAGGCGCGGCCCCAGGTTGGGCAGGCTTCTGGCCCGAGCTACCCGCAACGGGTCCGGAATATCGGCGCTGCGCGAGATCAGCAGGTTTGACACCGGTGAGGCACTCCAACATGTTCACATCCGGCTATATCAGCAGGGGGCGCAGGCGACCAGTATGCCCCGGCTCAGCGCAACCAGCGCCCGACAAGCGGCGCGCCGATGATCACCGTGACCAGCCGGGTCAGGTGGTGGGTGACCACATAGGCCACATCCGCGCCCGCGATCAGCGCGATGACCGTCATCTCTCCTTGTCCACCCGGCGCGAAGGCGAGGATCGCATCGACCGGGTCCGAGAGGCCCAGCAAAATCACGATTTCCATGAACACAACCGAAAGCGCGGCGAGGATCAGGGTAAAGCCCAGACCGGCAACCACGATGCTGCGCAACTCGCCAAGGGTCAGGCCGACATAGCGCACGCCGACGGCCAGTCCGATGAAGAACTGCGCCGCCAGGATCGCCTCGGCAGGCGGGCGCTGATCTATCAGGCCGGTGAGGCTGGCAATGGTGGCCAGGATCATCGGACCGAGGATTGAGGCCCCGAACATGCCCATAGCGGCGGCTGCACGCCACCCGGCGGCGGCAATCACGACCATCAGGAACAGTTGCCGGTAGGGCACATCGGCCAGCGGTTTGCCGGGCGGGTTGGACAGGTCGAGATCGAATACCTCGGTCAGAAACAGCGGCAGCAGGCTGACGATGACCAGAACGCGGGTGGCGTGGACCAGGCTGAGCACCCGGGCCGAGCCGCCCGCCTCTTCGCCGAAGACCAGCATGTCCTGCAACCCCCCGGGCATGGCAGCATAGTAGCTGGTTGCCGGATCAAATCGCCAAAGCTTGCGGAAATAGGGATAGCCGATCAGCCCGATCAACAGGACGAAGGGTGGGATCAGCGCGATCGAGGCCGCCATGTCCGGCAGCCGCACCACGACGGCGGGTGTGATTGAGGCGCCAACCGCCACACCCAGGATCGTGCGCATCCCGGCGCAGAGCCGCTCGGGTGCGCGCAAATCAAGACCCAGCAGCGCGGCGACGAGACAGGCGAACATCGGCCCCAGCAACCAGGGCAGGGGCAGGCCGATGATCAGAAAGACGAGCACGCCGGTAAGGGCGATGGCGATCGTGCGCAGGATGGAGAGGGTCATGGCGGGCGGGCCTTTGGGTCTCAAAAATGTATACTGTTGCATACATTGTAGCGCAAGATGATTTCCACCTGTCAGAGCCCGGCCCGCACCTGAGTCCAGGCGGCAAGGATGGCCTCGGCGACGGGGTCGGCATCTTCGGCGGCGCTGGCGTCGCAGATCACCGACAGGCGCATGACCCAATTCTCGCGCCATCGGGCACCGCCGGCAAACAGGGCCCCTTGATCGCGCAGGGTCTGAATGACCTGCTCGGTTGCCATGTCGCAGCCTGCGCCTGCGCCAAAGCGCAGGATGATCTGGTTGAGGTCCACGTCGTTCAACACCGCGATGCCGGGTTGGCCGGTCAGCCGGTCGGCGATCTGGCGGGCGATCCCGCAATGGCGGGCCACCATGTCGGCGACGCCCTTACGGCCCAGGCTGCGCAGCATTGCATATGTTGGCACGCCACGCGCCCGTCGCGACAGTTCCGGCACCAGAAACGAGGGGATTCTGTCCTGCTCGATACGTTCGGGCAGGTAGCTGGCGTCGATGCCCATCGCGGTCTCAAGCGCAGCGCGGTCGCGGACGATGGCATAGCCGCTGTCGAAGGGAGTTTGCAGCCATTTATGCCCGTCCACGGCCCAGGACTGGGCGCGCTCGAGGCCGTGGGTCAGCGCGCGGTAGTCCGGATGCGCCCGCGCCCAAAGGCCAAAGGCACCATCCACATGCAGCCAGGCACCATGCGCGGCTGCAATATCGGCAATAGGCTCGAAGGGGTCGAACGCCCCGGTGTTGATCTGACCGGCCTGCGCGATGACCACGGACGGGCCGGGGTGCTGCGCGGTTTGGGTTGCCAGATCGCTTGGGTCCATCCGACCCTGGGCATCAGTGGCGATCCGCTGCACCCGGCGACGGCCAAAGCCGAGATAGCCCAGTGCCGAAAAGACCGAGGTATGGGCGTCGTCGCCCAGAAACACCTTAACTGGCGGCGCGTCGAACAGGCCGTCCTGATCGGGGTCCCAGCCGTGGCGGCGCAGCACCGCGCCGCGCGCTGCCGCAAGTGCAGTGAAATTGCCCACTGTCGCACCGGTGACAAAGCCTACAGCGGCCTCGCGCGGCAGGTCCAGAATGTCGAGCAGCCAGCGCTCGGCCACGTGTTCCAGTGCGGATACCGTGGGCGAACTGGTGTGAAAGGCCGCGTTCTGGCCCCAGGCGCTGACCAGCCAGTCGGCGGCCACCCCCACCGGGGCGGACCCACCAAGCACCCAGCCGAAAAAGCGCGGATGTGCCATCGGCATCAGGCCTTGCGTCGCGGTTTCGGCCAGATCACGGATGACGGCCGCGCCGGAGTCCCCGGTTTCGGGGAGGGGCGTGTCATAGTGGGCCAGCATCTGTGCATAGTCGCGCGCCGCAGTGCAGGGCGCGCCCGTCAGACCCTGCCGATAGGACAGGGCCTGCGCACAGGCCAACTCCAGTTCTGCGAGAGGCCCGGTCATGTCAGGGCATGTGATAACCGGGGGTCGAGGCCGAAATCTCGATCTCTTCCTCGGTCATCTCCTCCGCGATATCCTCGAACAGCGGGGTCGACAGGTACCGCTCGCCGGTATCGGGCAGCATGCACAGGATGGTCGACCCCGGCTCGGCCTGCTCGGCCACTTCCATGGCGATGGCATAGCTGGCCCCGCCCGACACGCCGGTCAGGATGCCTTCTTGTGCGGCCAGTTTCTTGGCCCATTCCACACCGGTCATGCCGGGGACCGGGCGCAGGTCCTGATAGTAGCCACCATCAATGGCCTCTTGCAGAACCGCGGGGATGAAATCCGGGGTCCAGCCCTGGATCGGGTGCGGTTCAAAGGCGGGATGGCTGGCGGCAGGGGCGTTGTCGGCGCCGCGCTCTTGCGCGTGACCGCTGCCGATCAGTTGCGCGTTGGCGGGTTCGGAGAGAATGATCCTGGTCTCGGGGCGCGCCTCGCGCAGCACCCGCCCCACGCCTGCGACCGTGCCGCCGGTGCCATAACCGGTGACGAAGTAATCCAGCCGCTTGCCCTCGAAATCGCTCAGGATTTCCTGTGCGGTGGTGGCGGCGTGAATATCGGCATTGGCCTCGGTTTCGAATTGGCGGGCCAGCAGCCAGCCGTGTTTCTCGGCCAGCTCCACTGCCTTGCGATACATGCCAAAGCCCTTTTCGGCGCGTGGCGTCAGGATCACCTTTGCCCCCAGCATCCGCATCAGCTTGCGCCGCTCGACCGAGAAGCTGTCGGCCATGGTGACCACCAACGGGTACCCCTTCTGGGCGCAGACCATCGCCAGCCCGATACCGGTATTGCCGCTGGTCGCCTCGACCACAGTCTGGCCGGGTTTCAGCGCGCCGCTGCGTTCGGCGGCCTCGATGATGTTGATCGCCAGCCGGTCCTTGACCGAACCTGCCGGATTGAACGCTTCGAATTTCACGTACATGTCGACATGGTCAGGGGCGATATTGTTCACCCGAATGGCGGGTGTGTTGCCGATCGTTTCCAGCACACTGTCATAGGTGTGGCCGTGGCCCTTGGTGGTTCTGACGGTCTCGGTGGTCATAATGCGCCCCTTCTTTGGCATTCAATAAATTCCTAAATGGGTCTGGGTCTGTCTTCCCGAAGCCCGGTTTGTCGCTCCAAGCTATGCGCAGATATCGGCAATGTCTTGAGGGCTGTCTGGGGAAAGCCTGAGGAAAGGTGGAAAATGTTCTTTTCTGGCCCGGTCACTCGATGCCATGTCGGCGCAGCGCTTCGGCCATCCGCGCACGATAGGTGTCGTCGCGAAACGGGAATGAGCGGAAGAACTGCGCCTGAGTGATGTCCTGTCGCTGTTGCAGCAGCCGCTCGGCCCAGCTGGCGGCCTCACCGGGTTTGCCGGCCATGTCGTTGAGTGCGACGGCGATGGCCTTGATCAGGTAATGCGAGCCGGGCGCGTTGGCGGACCGTTCGATCCATTTCGCCGCCTCATAGTCGCGGTTCTGTTGCGACAGGCTGATCGCGCGGGTGCCCAACATGGCATACAGCATCGGGTCCAGCGGGCTGAGCGCGCGGGCCTCATCCGACAGACGGCGACCCGTATCGCTTGCGCCCGATACGGTTTCGGTCCACGCGCGGGCATAGAGACCTTGCGCAAAGCTGGGGCTGAGCGAGGTGGCGCGACCCAGCCAGCTTTGCGCGCCGGTCAGGTCGTCGACCAGCCACAGCGAGCGCCCCATGTTGAAATTGGTGAACGGGTCCATCGGGTCCAGCTCGATCCCGCGTTCGGCAGAGCCACGCGCCGCGTTGACCGCTACGTCGCGGTTGGTGCCGTAGTGCATGAAGGCGGTCTTGAAATGGGCGAAGGACAGCGCCGCATGGGCGCGGGCAAAGCCGGGGTCCAGCGCGATGGCCTTTTCGAACATCGCAATCGCGCGGGCATTGTCGCTTTGGTCAAAGCGATAGAGCGATTGCAGGCCCAGGTGATAGGTCGCCCAGACGTCGATGTTCTCGGGTGATTGCAGCCGGGCCTTGGCGGCCTCGCTCAGCGGGATCTGCATTTCGACCGCAAAGATCACCTGCGCCACGATGGTTTCGCGGATTTGGTGCACCTCCTCCAGCGGTGACTGGAACCGCTCGGCCCAGATCACTTGACCGTCCGAGGTCTCGGCCAGTTCCACGCTGATGCAGACCTGCCGCCCGATCATCTCGACGCTACCGGTCAGGCAATAGCGCACGCCCAGTTTCTGCCGGATTTCGACCAGATTGCCGTTGCCAGAGCGGAACCGGAAGGATGAACCGCGCGCGATCACCGAGATCCAGCGCAGACGCGAGATGGCGGCGATCAGCTCATGCGGGATCGCCTCGCTGAGGGTGGCGGCGGTCATGTCACCGCCGAGGATATCAAAAGGCAGGATCGCCAGAGAGGGGCGGCGCGAGGCTGCGATCCACTCTTCCTCGGGCTGGTCCAGATCGGTCTGGCGTTCCTGCGTGGTGGCGGGGCCGGGCGTTTCGAGCTGGGCGACCCAACGCAAGCCTTTGCCATGCACGGTCTTGATAGCGGCCTGCAGGGTGCCGGAATCGTCCACTGCGCGACGGGCGGATTTGATACAGGTGGACAGGGCGGCATCCGACACCGCCCGCCCGTCCCAGAGTACATCGAACAGCTCGTCCTTGCCGACCAGCCGGTCGCGGTGTTCGATCAGGTGCTGGATCAGCGCCAGCGCCAGAGGTTCGGCCTCGACAAGCGCATCGCCGCGGCGCAATTCCTGCCGCGCTTTATCCAGTGAAAACGCCCCGAACCGGTAGATCATCGCCAGATCATAGCAGCAAACGCGGTTCTGTCTAAATCCTGTGCCGCTCAGTCGAAGACATGGCCATGCTGATACTGCTCATCCTGCCCGGCGGCAGCGGTCAGGGCGGCGACATTGTCCTTGGTGAAGAAGCCATCATATTTGTGGCAGCGCTCGATATATTCGGTGATCAGCAGCGTGTAGCGCGAGTGTTTCGAGAAGATCTGTTTCAGGTTCGGATCGTCTTTGCATTCGCCAACCACATGGGCCAGGAACGGCACGCCTTCGTCCTTCAACGTGTTGACCACGAAATCGACGTTCTTTTCGCCGCCCGTATGGTCGCCATCCTTGATCTCGACCGCCATGTGATGCAGGCGGCGACCGAAATTGCGCACGAAATCCTCGGTCGGCATCGGTAGCTGGTCAAAGGAGTTCACGAAAGACGGCGTGTTGTTGGCGGTAAAGACCTTGGCGGGCGATTTCTTGTCGTCATCCACATGCGGGTTGCGGTTGACATTGGTGGACGAGTTCATGTCCGAAATGTTGTAAGCGCCCCAGAAATAATAGGGCACCATGGTGAGGAATTCGAGGATCGCATCCTCGCGCTCACCGGCCAGAATGCGCGTCGCCATGTGGTCAAGCCCCAGCATCAGCGGCGAGATATTGCTGTCAGCGCCAAAGGCGGCGGCCTTGTCCAGACGCGTGCGTTCCTCGGTGCTGAGTTCGATCACATCGCCCAGGCCCAGCGAGTTGGGATTGTTGAAATCCAGATTGGAATACCCCACCCGATTGGCGGTGAAATCCGACGGTGTCGAGAACAGAAACCCGTTGCCGGTATAGAACGGGTTTTCCGTGTCACCGGCATATTCGAACCGCATGTTCTGATCCTCCAGCGTGTCGCGCAGGAATTTCAGGTCGGTCGCGGCATAGATCTCGCCCACATAACGGGTCTGCGGCAGCTTGCGCGCCAGCGGGTACATGCGGTTGATGCGGGGGATGAAATCCTCGAACCCGTCGCTGAGCGGCGCCATCAGGATCAGCGCCGGGTAGTCGGGATGGGAATGCAGCACCGAGAACCGGTGCGTGCGGCCCAGATAGCTGGCCGTGTGCCGGTAGGGGGTCATCACGTAAAGCTCGACAATGGTGTCCAGCATCGCGTCCGGTTCAACCTGCTGGACCACGGCGCGCATATTTCCGACCTGATCGGAAATGCCCGAGGATTGGCGACGCTCGTAGATGCGGGGCAGATACTCGGTAAAGAAGTCCGAGTTCTTCTTGTCTCCACGGGGCTGGTAGCTTTTCAGGTCGAACGTCATCATGCGTCTCCGGTTGCGTAGTCTTGGTAATGCGGGGTCCAGAATTTGGCGGCAATCGCAGCCTCAAGCGCGTCTCTGCTGGTCTTTGGGGCAACACTGTCGGCCTGCGCGGTCAGCCCAACGGCCAGCGCGATCTGGCGGCTGACGTCGCGGATATCGGACACATCCGGCAATAGGCTGGCGCGACGATCAGCCAGCGCGGGCGAGAGCGCGGCCAGCGCTTCGGCGGCGGCGATGAACATCGTCTCGGTCACCCGTGTCGCGTTTGCAGCCAGCACGCCCAGACCCATGCCGGGAAAAATGTACGAGTTGTTGCATTGGGCGATGTGGTGGGTGTCACCCTTGTAGCTGACCGGATCAAAGGGGCTGCCAGTGGCGACGATGGCTTTGCCATCGGACCAGTGGATGATCTGTTCAGGTGTGGCCTCGATCCGCGAGGTCGGGTTCGACAGCGGTAGCACGATCGGGTGATCGCTGTCTGCGGCCATGGTACGGATGATCTCTTCGGTGAACAGCCCGGCCTGACCGCTGACGCCAACCAGAATGTTCGGTTTGGCATGGGTGATCACGTCGAGCAGCGAGATGTCGCCTGCGGCCCAGTCTCTCACGCTTGCGGCGGGATGCGCCAGCGGTTGCTGGAAGGGCAACAGGCCCTGCATGGCATCGGTGAGCAGCCCGTGGCGGTCAACCATGTAAACCCGGTCGCGGGCCTCTGCCTCACTCAGTCCCTGTTTGACCATCAGCCGGATCAGCTCTTCGGCGATGCCCGCACCTGCCGATCCCGCGCCCAGAAAGGCGATGCGCGAGTCCTTGAGGGGCACGCCAGTCACATTGGCCGCCGCCAGGAGCGTGCCAGCGGTGACCGCGGCGGTGCCCTGAATGTCGTCATTGAAGGTACACAGTTGATCGCGGTATTTCTCAAGCAAAGGGGCGGCGTGCTGCTGGGCGAAATCCTCGAACTGCAGCAGTACCTGCGGCCATTTCCGTTTCACCGCCTGCACGAAGAGATCGACGAACTCGAAATACTCCTCTCCCGAGATGCGCTCATGCCGCCAGCCGATATACATCGGATCGTCCAAGCGTTCCTGATTGTTGGTGCCGGGATCGAGCAGGATCGGCAGGGTCACCGCCGGGTCGACCCCACCGGCCCCGGAATAGAGCGACAGCTTGCCGATCGGGATGCCCATGCCGCCCGCGCCCTGATCGCCAAGGCCCAGAATGCGCTCGCCATCGGTAACCACGATCGCCTGCACATCCGTGTTGATGGCATTGTCGAGGATCTGTTCGATCTGGTCCCGCTCGGGGTAGGGGATGATCAGCCCGCGCGGGTGGCGGTAGATCTCGCTGAACTGCTTGCAGGCATCGCCGACGGTGGGCGTGTAGATGATCGGCATCATCTCGGGCAGATGGCGGATCAGCAGGGCATAGAACAGAACCTCGTTGTCGTCCTGCAAGTTGCGCAGATAGATATGCTGTTCGATGGGCGAGGCCTGGGACCGGAACGCGGCATGGGCGCGGATGATCTGTTCGTCGAGTGTTTCGATATGCGGTGGTAGCAGGCCCGTGAGGCCAAGCTGGTCACGCTCGGCCTGCGAAAAGGCGGTTCCTTTGTTCAGCAGGGGGTTGGCCAGATAGTGCAGATTTGCGGGGCCGGTCTGTGTCATCACGGAATCTCCTGACGTGAACATCACCTTGCATGTGACAACCATGCACATCACAGCCGCTTTGGGGAAGCTTGGAGTTCACCCAAAAACCAGCTATTTTGCGGGTTTAGCTGTTGTCGGTCTATGTGCATTGGGCCATGCGGGGCAGGAGGAGACAGCGCGATGTCCGGGCAAGCGGGACCCCGCAGGTTTTTCGAGGTGATCGGAGAGGATCCCGCGTGCCGCCTTAGCCCCTATTGCTGGCGAATACGGATGGCACTGGCCCATAAGGGGTTGAGTTTTGAGCCGCAGCCCTGGCGCATCACCGAAAAACACCGCATCGCCGCATCGGGTGGAATCACCGCGCCGGTGCTGGTGGACGGTAGACGGTGGTTGCGCGACAGCTGGAAGATCGCGCTTTATCTTGAGGAGACCTATCCTGCGCACCCGCTTATGGCCGGTCCCGCCGCCCTGTCGCGATGCCGTTTCCTGAACAGCTGGGCGGATGGCACGCTGCATCCGGCGCTGTTCCGCGCGGTGATCGCCGAGCAGTTCCCGCTGACCGCCGAGATCGACAAGGCGTATTACCTGGAGCGAACGCTGATGAAGTTCGGCCAGAGCGTCGAGCAGATCGGTGCAGATCCCGACCCCGCCGCCGCGCTGGTCAGCAACGCACTGGTCCCGGTTGAGGATGCACTTTCCCTTGCGCCTTATCTGGGGGGTGATGCGCCTGATTATGGGGACTATATCCTGTTTGGTACGTTTCAGTGGGCGCGGGTGGTCAGTCGGCGGCACTTCTGGCCGCAAGGCTCGGCGTTGGAGCGCTGGTTCGACGCGCTGTTGGATGCCTTTGATGGCATGGGCCGGGCGCAGCCGCCACGCGCCCATTGGGACCTGCCGCCGCTGACGTGCCTTGCCAGATAGGCTAGACGCAATCCAAACGAAATTAATCGCTCACTGCTCGTGTTGGTCCCAATAAGGCAGGTTTTTCCGCAAATCTTCTGCGTCTGCGGTGACATCAACGGCTTCCATCACGCGGACCAGATCTTTTGCGAACTCGGGAAACAACTCGAGCGGAAGCGGCGGGGCAACCGGACCACCGCCGGCGAACAGCAAGCGCACCCTTATTCCCTTGTAATCAATAAAGAGACGGCAAAAGGACAGAGCTTCAGGATGGCGAGGAAAACTCTTGCTGCATGTTATGACGTGAGGTGGGGGG
Organism: Ruegeria spongiae; assembly: GCF_023502395.1. Lineage (GTDB taxonomy): Bacteria > Pseudomonadota > Alphaproteobacteria > Rhodobacterales > Rhodobacteraceae > Ruegeria_C > Ruegeria_C spongiae. The sequence continues at coordinate 47,703 of NZ_JAMFMB010000020.1, forward strand.
GCATCGGAGCCATCGACTTGGTGCGTGTATACGAAGGCCGGAGCATCAACGAAGGCAGAGGTTTCCGGGCTGTAGTATTTGTAAATGTCGTAGGCTGAGCCGCCAAAACGGGCGTCTCCAACTTTTTGTTTTCGCTGAATAATTGTATCTAATTTATGGTCAGAGCGTGCCACATACACGAGTCTCACCCCGGATACGGATTTATCATATCGCAGATCTTCAACACGCCTTGGGTTCACGAACAACCGCATGACGCGTTCGTCAGGACCGCGATCACTTGTCGGTGGCTGGCAAACGCGAATGATGATGTCGCCGATTTTTATGAGGCCACCGTCTGGCAGAAATGGTTCCGCACTTGGAGATAGCCCCAGATCCCCCTCGCACCATGCCTGTGACGGGTCATGTGCTTCGGCAGGCAAGTATTGCTCTATCTCGGCGCTCAAACCGGTTGAGAGGCACGACAATACTAGCAATGCAGGATACCAGCGAACTCCACACGATCTTAGGCCCAACTTCATCCTCAAACTATTTGGCTCTGCTTTGGGGAGAATGACTGTTGTCTCAGAATTCTTCAATAGTGGTTCCTGCGCTTCAAATCGGTCGCTTGTTCAGCGTCGGTATTAGCTTGCTAGGGCTCTGATCAAGGTTTTGCTGTGCACGCCCAAAGCAGCGGCTTGCAGCGAGATCGTTCGAAACCAATCCAGTTGGCGAAACGGATCAATATAGCAACCGGAGGTTTCAATCTATTTGGTCAGTCCAAGCTCATCTGAGCAACGCGGCACGGTTGTCGCTGATATGTTTGGCGGTGCGGAACACCAGAGCAGCGAGCGTGGCGGTGGGGTTCACGGCGCCGGGGGTTGGGAACAGGCTTGCGCCCGCCAGAAACAGGTTCTCGACATCATGGGTCTGGCCAAAGGAATTGGTCACCGATGTCGCCGGATCGTCGCCCATGATCGTGCCGCCCATCATATGCATCGGCGCGCGTTGTCCGGCCCAGGGTGCGCTGACCCCCGCCGCCTTGAATATCTTCAACCCCTCGGCCCTGGCCAGATCAGAGCGCGCGGCGTTGTCCTTGGGCAGGGTATTGGTGACCTTAGCGGCAGGCAGACCAAAGCGGTCTTTCTGGCTGTCCAGCTCTATCCGGTTTTCCGGGATACTGGTTTCTTCGCAGAGCACGGTCATGTTGCCGTAATGCCGGGCGGCGCGGCGCATATAGTCGTCCAGTGCCGCGCCATAAAGCTCGGGCCGGGCCAGCGCCAGCCCCAGCAGATCGTTGGGTTTTGTGGCCTGCGCCGCCAGCCAGGCGCGGCTGCCAAAGGCGCCTTTGGCGGGCGTCTTGTCGTCATAGCCCTCAAGACACAGCGTATTGGCCCCGGTCACGCCCCGATAGGGCTCGGTCTCGTCGGGGAATAACCCGTGGATCGTGGTCAGCGCGTGCGATGTGAAATGCCGGCCCAGCAGCCCGCTGCCATTGCCCAGCCCGTCCGGGTGCTGGTCATTGGCCGAGAGCAGCAACAGGCGCGCGTTCCAGATCGTGTGGCAGGCCGGGATCACGATCGCGGCGGGCTGCACATGCCGCGCGCCCTGTTCGTCGAGGTATTCGACTCCGGTGGCGCGTTTGCCCGAGGGATCGGTGGTGATCTTGCTGACATAGGCATGATGGCGCAGCTTGGCCCCGGCCTTGAACGCCTTGGGCCATTGCAGCACCAGAGGGTTGGCCAGCGCACCGATCGGGCAACCCGCATCGCACCAGCCGTCCAGAATGCAGCCCGCTCTGCCGTCATAGCTCTGGCTGTTGACTGCCAGCGAGTTCGGCACCAGCGCCAGCCCCACTGCATCGAACCCTTTCTTCAGCGCCTGCGATTGGCGCGAGAGGGGCAGGGGCGGCATCGGATAGGGATCGCTCTGCGGTGACCATTGGTCGGCTTTGGCATCGCCGGAGACACCGAAATAGGTCTGCGCGTGGTCATACCATGGGCGCAGGTCGTCATATGTGATTGGCCAGTCCAGGCTTTTGCCGTGCAGCGTGTTGACCCGGAAATCATCCGGGTGCAGCCGGTACCAGTTGGCATACCAATGCAGCCCCGCCCCGCCCGTACCCCAGCCCATGGCGAAGTTCGCAGCCCCCACCAGATCGCCGGTCTCGATCACCTCAGGGCCCGCCCACCGCAGCCGTCGGGACCAGATTTGCGAGCTGACCATCTCGGACAGTTTGCGCTCTGGCCCCGCCTCCAGCACCAGAACCGAAAACCCCGCTTCGGCCAGTTCCGCGGCCATGGTGCTGCCCGCGATGCCGGAACCGGCGATGACCACGTCGACGGGATCATGGGTGTGATCGGTCATGGGCTCACCATGGTTTGGGCGGGTCGATATGGGCCAGATAGGGAATGTCGAGCTGGGCAAAGCCTGCCTCGGTTCCATAGACCATATCCACCGCGTCGCTGCGGGAAATGAAGTAGAAGAAATTGGGGTCGGGGGTTGTCCAGGCTTCGGTTTTCGACCGGGCCGCCGCCGCCACGATCTCTCCGCTTTGCTGCGGGTCAAGCCGGGCGAACCCCATTGCAAAGCGATGCTGGCTTTCCTGTTCGATTCCGGCGATGCCACCGCGATAGAAGGGCAGCATCGCGCCGCTGTCGAGATAGCGCAGCAGCAGCATGGACTCGCCAAAACGCCCCGAGATGTTCTGGTCGACATAGCGCGCCACCCCGGCCCGCGCCGCGCCGGGGGCCAGCAGATCACACCATTTCGACAGGGTCTCGGCCTCGGGATCGGTGAGTGACATGGGTCTGTCCCCTTCCTGGCTTTGGCCAAGTACCACGCGGGGCACCGTGCCAAGCAGCGCGGCGGTGCGGAGTATATTGGCGATGAAGCGTCTGCGTCTCATCCTGTCAGCGCCCTGTTGCGAGGGTTGTGCAACCAGTCTAAGCGATTTCAGGGTCTTCGGTCCAATCCGGGGTCCCACCACGCATCAAAACTCTTGCCGGATTGCGCATGGTCGCGTCCAATGAGCGGACAACAGGGAGGTCATGGCATGTATGTCCTGGAGATCCTGTGGATCGTGCTGTTTCGCTTTGCGCCGCTGCCGCGGATCTGGGCGGTTTGTCTGATTGCGATCAATCTGGGCGCGCTGTTTTTTCTCGACACCACTTATGGCCTCGTTGCCTTGCTGGCCGCGCTGACGGGGATCGCGGTGATGATGGTGATCTATAGCAGGCTGGGCTTCGTGAGACTGCTGGGCATCGGGCATGTGTTCTGGATACCGATGCTGATCTGGTTCGCTGCGTCACTGCCCGACCGGCAGACCGACCCGGCGCTCTATTGGTGGGTGGTCGTGCTGATTGGCTTCAACACGGTGTCGCTGGTGATCGACGCGGCGGATGTGGTGCGCTATCTGCGCGGCGAACGGGCGCCGCATTATCGCTGGCGCGCGACATAGCGGGGCTGAACTCTCAGTCCGGCTCGGCCGGGAATGCGACTGGGCCGCCCTGCTTCTCCCAGGTCGAGAACCCCTCTCGCAGGTGGGCAGCTTCGAACCCCATATCCTGCAGCGTTGCCACTGTGAGGGCCGAGCGCCAGCCCGAGGCGCAGTGGAACACATACTTTTTGCCGGGCTGGGCGAAGACATCCTTGTGATAGGGGCTGTCGGGATCGACCCAGAACTCGATCATCCCGCGCGGGGCGTGGACGCTGCCGGGGATGAACCCGCTGCGCTGGCGTTCGCGCGGGTCGCGAATATCGACAATGACCACATCCGGGGTGTCGACCATCGCGATCAGGTCTGGTGTCTCGACCTCCTCGATACGGGCGCGGGCCTCGGCCACCATCTGGGCGGAAGAACGTTTCAATTGGGTCATGATGGCTCCGTGTCTCGATTAGCTGAACAGCGATATCGTAAATTGACACTGGCAACGGTGGCCTGCAACGTGAATCCGGGTGCCGGATGGAGCGTGACCTGCATGAGTGTCGATTCACCGATCTCGATTTGGGAGGCTTCTGCGCAGGAGCCGGAGACGGATCAGCTTTTCGCCGGCGATGCCGCCGTGGATGTGGCGATTGTCGGGGCCGGGTATACCGGGCTCTCGACCGCGCTGCACGCGGCCGAGGCGGGCCTGTCGGCGCAGGTGATTGAGGCGCAGCAGATCGGCTATGGCGGGTCAGGGCGCAATGTCGGGCTGGTCAATGCGGGGCTGTGGCTGCCGCCGCGCCAGGTGGCCGAGTCGCTTGGACCGGGTCACGGGCCGGGTTTCGTGGAGTTGTTCAACCGGGGCCCGTCCTATGTCTTTTCACTGATCGAAAAGCACCAGATCCGTTGCGAGGTTACCCAGACCGGCACCATCCACGCCGCCCATGCGCCGAGCGGGCTGCGGGACCTGCAGGCACGCCACGCGGATTGGCAGCGTCTGGGCGAACCTGTTGAGCTGCTGTCGCGCGCCGAAATGTCCGGGCTGACAGGGACGGATGTGTTTCATGGCGGGCTGTTGGACCGGCGCGCGGGCACAATCAACCCGATGGGTTATTGTCGGGGGTTGGCACGGGCTGCGGTTGCGGCGGGTGCGCGGATCGGAACCGGCGCGCGCGCGACTGCATTGCGCCGGGATGGTGCGCACTGGATCGTCGAAACCGAAAAGGGTGTTGTGCGGGCGCGGTACGTGGTGCTGGGCACCAATGCCTATACCGACGCGTTGTGGCCCGACCTGAAGCGGGTGTTCACCAGGATCAACTATTTCCAGCTGTCAACTGCGCCGCTGGGACCCGAGGCGGCGCATATCCTGCCGGGCAGACAGGGTTTGTGGGATACCGGGCGGATCATGTCCAGTCTGCGCCGTGACGCCGGGGGTCGGCTGCAGATTGGCAGCATGGGCAGGGTGATCGGTCGCGCCGACAAGGGCCTGTCGCACCGCTGGGCGCGCAAGCGCCTCGCGCGGCTGTTCCCGGCGCTGGCCGAGGTCATGTTCGAAGAGGCCTGGCAGGGCCAGATCGCCATGACCCCCGATCACCTGCCGCGCATTCATGAACTGGCCGAGAACCTTTACACGCCGATCGGATATAACGGGCGGGGCATCACCACCGGAACGCTCTTTGGCCGGGCGCTGGCCGATCTGATCTCCGGCAAACCGGGCAAGAAACTGCCGCTGCCGGTCACCGCGCCGAACCCGGTGAAGGGTGGTCAGGTTCTTTCGCGGGTATATGACGCGGCCTTCACCGCAAACCAGTTGATCAGGAGCGTCTGACACGACATGAGCACATAAGAGACACGTTCCCCGCTGCGGTGGAGGATATCTCTCAGGAACAGGCCGGTGCGGCCATCGAAGACAAGGATTGAGATTGACGATGACAGACAAACCCATTGCGCTCGTGACCGGTGCCGCCCAGGGCATAGGCTATGCCTGCGCCGAGGCGCTGACCGAGGATGGCTATTTTGTGATTCTGGCCGACATTCAGGACAGCGTTCATGCCGCTGCCCGGACGCTGGGCGGCGCGGGCATGATCTGCGACATGGGCGACGCGGCAGCGATTGCGGCCATGTTCGACCAGATCGAGGTCAACCATGGCCCGGTGGCCGCCCTGGTCAATAATGCGGGCATCGCTGCGCCGGGTGATTTCCTGAACTATGATCTCGACAGTTTCGAGCGCGTGATCGATATCAACCTGCGCGGCGTCTTTCTGGCCACGCAGCGGGCGGCGAACACCATGGTCGACAAGGGAATCGAAGGCGCCATTGTCAACATGTCCTCGATCAACGCGCAGGTTGCGATCCCGGCAATCCCGGCCTATTGCGCCTCGAAGGGTGGAGTGATGCAATTGACCAAAGTGGCGGCGCTGGCGCTGGCGCAGCATAATATCCGGGTGAACGCGGTCGGCCCCGGGTCGATCGACACCGAGATGATGGCGGGCGTGAACGCCAATCCCGACGCGATGAAGACGGTGTTGTCGCGCACACCGCTGAAACGGGCAGGGACCGCCCGCGAAATCGCCGATGTCGTCGCGTTCCTGTGCTCGAAAAAGGCCAGCTATGTGACGGGTGAGTCCATCTATGTGGATGGCGGGCGGCTTGGCCTCAACTATACCTGCTGACAGCGAGGGGTTCTTACATGATCGACCGCAAACATATCTCTGCCCGCATGAGCAAGATCGTCACCCATAACAGCGTTGTCTATCTATGTGGTCAGGTCGGCGCGGGCGAGACGGTGGCCGAACAGACACGCGATTGCCTGTCCCGGATCGACGCGCTGCTGGAGGAGGCGGGCTCGGGCCGTGAACATATCCTGCAAGCCATTGTCTGGCTGCGTGACATGGCCGATTTCGCCGAGATGAACGCGGTCTGGGATGCCTGGGTACCTGCAGGGCACGCCCCCGCGCGCGCGTGTGGCGAGGCGCGGTTGGCCCGTGACGTTCTGAAGGTTGAGATCATCGTCACTGCCGCGCTCAAGCCCTGATAACATCGGCGAGCTGTGCTTGCAGAACGCGGCGCAGCATAGCCGCGTGGGAGGGCAGTTCCGATTTGACCGGTTGGAATCGCGTGATAAAACTTGGCTAAGGGCGGTCCGGTGACCCGCTGACGGCCATGACAAAGCGAGGCGAGGATGAGCGACGATCCCTATTCAGCGCTGGGTGTCTCAAAAGACGCCTCTGACGGCGAAATCAAGAAAGCCTATCGGCGCATCGCCAAGGAATGCCATCCGGATCTGAAACCCGGTGATGCCGAGGCGGAGGAGAGGTTCAAATCCGCCGCTGCCGCTTATGACCTGCTCAAGGATGCCGAGACACGGGCGCGGTTTGACCGGGGCGAGATCGATGCCTCGGGGCAGGAAAAGCCGCAGCAGCACTATTACCGCGACTATGCCGAGGCGGCGGGCAACCCCTATCGCTCGGGTTCCAATTTCGGCGATCAGTCGGATATGTCCGACATATTCTCGGAGTTCATGCGCGGGCGCGGGCAGGGCGGGTTCGGGCAGCGCGAGCCATACGAGTTTCACGCGCCGGGTCGCAATCGCCAGTATACCCTGCAGATATCGTTTCTGGATGCGGTCTATGGCGCCAGTCAAAAGCTGACCCTGCCCGATGGCGACCGGGTCGAGGTGAAGATCCCCGCCGGGATCACCGATGGCCAAACCATCCGGTTGCGCGGCAAGGGCGATCCGGGGATGGGCGAGGGCGCGCCGGGTGACGCCTTGGTCAGTGTCAGCGTCGCGCCCCATCCTTTGTTTCAGCGCGAGGGGGATGACATCCGCATCAGCTTGCCGATCTCGCTGGATGAGGCGATCCTGGGCGGCAAGGTTCCCGCGCCCACGATAGACGGCAAGGTGAATGTTTCGGTTCCACCCGGCACCAGCAGTGGCCGCACGCTGCGATTGCGGGGCAAGGGGGTCAGGAAGCGCGGCAGCTCGGATCGCGGCGATCAACTGATCGAACTGACCGTGGTGATGCCAAAAGAGATCGACAAGGATCTGAAACAGTTCATGGAGACGTGGCGCGACGCCCACAGCTATGATCCACGCGCGGGGATGCCGTCATGAGCCGCATTTATACCGAAACCCAGCTTGTGGCGAGGATTACACGGCTCACGCCCGACCGTCTGACCGAATACCTCGCGGCCGAGATCGTGATCCCGACCCAGTCCGATCAGGGGCTGATCTATCAGAGCCTTGATGTGGCGCGGCTGGAACTGGCCTGCGAGTTGCACGACCAATACGAGATGGAGGCGGATGCGCTGTCGATGATGATCTCGCTCATCGACCAGATGCACGGGTTGCGGGCCGAGTTGCGCGAGGTTCTGGGCGCGGTCGAGGCGCAGCCCGACCCGGTGCGCCAAACCTTGATCGAAGCGATCGGTATGGCGCGGTTCAAGCGCTAGGGATCAGCCCGCGCGCTCCATCTCTTCGATCATTTTGCGGGCGCGTTTGCATTGCAGCTTGTCGCGCAGGGGGCTGTCGGGATCGACATCCTTCTGGCAGACAACGCATTTGTCAGCGCCCGAGATCGCGTTCAGCCCGCCGCAGCTGCCCTTGATCGTCTTGCCCATCAGGATCACGCCCAGCGACATTCCGACCATGACCAGCGCCAACAGCGCAAAGGCGAGGATGAAAGTGCTCATGATCTGTCTCCGTCACTGGCCGGCGAGAATCGCAGCGAAGGCGCTACTTTGCTGCACAATATAGGGCTCAACGCCGTCCTGTGCAGCCTGGCTGATGAAGAAGGCGGCAAGATTGTTCTCGTCGGCGAGTTTCAGGCCGTCTTCGGCCCCCAGGACCAACAGCGCGGTGGCCCAGGCATCGGCCATCATCGCATCATTCGCCACCACGGTGACCGACGTGGTCCGGTGGGTGATCGGATGCCCGGTGGTGGGGTCGATGATATGGGAATAGCGCACGCCGTCCTGCTCGAAGAAATTGCGGTAATCGCCCGAAGTGGCCAGGCCGCGATCACTGACCGGGACGATCAATTCAACCGTCTGTACGTTGGCGTCAGGCCGCTCGATGCCGATGCGCCAGGTCTCGCCTTTGTCATTCTCGCCGCGTGTGACCAGATCGCCGCCGATCTCGACCATGTAATTCTCGACCCCGAACCCGGCCAATGCCGCCGCCACCGCATCGACACCGTAGCCTTTGGCAATGGCACCCAGATTGATACCCACGGCGGCGTCGGATTTGCTGAGCGTGCCGGCGTCTTCGTCCAGAGCCAGCAACCGGTCCTGACCCACATGCGCGAGCGCTGCGGCAATGGCGTCATCGCCGGGCACCGGGTCTTCGGGTTTGCGGGGGCCAAAGCCCCAAAGCTCGATCAGCGGTCCGAGCGTGACATCGAACCGCCCCATGCTTTGTGTGTGCACCTCGTTCGCCGCCGCCATCACGCTGGCCAATTCGGGCGAGACCGCAACGGCTTGGGTGTCGGCAGAGGCGGAAAAGACCGAAACCTCGGAGTTGGGGTCCCAGTTCGACATCTTGGCATTGATCGAGGCGAGGCTGTCGGTAACCGCCGCCGCCATCGCATCCCCATCCAGATCGGTGCCCACGGCCGTGATGTTATAGGTGGTGCCCATGGTTTCGCCCGACAGGCGCAGAACCTCGGGGTCCTCATCGAACAGGCAGCCGGCCAGAGCGGCAGGCAGGAGCAGAGGAAACCATCGCAGCATGGGGAAACTCCGGTCGGATATCATGGGCGGCATATGCCAGCGGGGTCTTGCGGAGTCAAACCATGCTCAGACCTTGAGTGGCAGAAACCCCAGTGCCAGCAGGCCAAGCGCTGCCGGAATGCCAAACAGCCATGCGCGTCGCTGCCAACCGGGCGTCTGGTCTTTCCAGGCCAGCCGGAACCGGTGGCCGCAAACCACTACGGCAAAGACGATCAGCGCCCCGGTAACCGGTGTGAGATACAGTTCTTCGCCCATTTTTCCGCTCCGATGCCGCTGTTTGCCGTGCCGCGTCCAAATTCCCTCTTCCGGGATCGTCAACCCGCGCTAAAGTGACAGGTGAACAGAGTCGCATCCGCAGAAGGAATTCAGCCTATGGCCCCAAGCTCTTACCAAGCGCCCAGCCGTGGCGACAAGACCGATAAGAAGACCCACAGCCAATCGGTGGAGTCGAACCTGTCGCATTCGCTGACCACTGTGTCCAGGCTGCTGGAGGGCAAGGGTGATGCGGTGTTTTCCCTGCGCCCCAACGATACGATCAGCCATGCGGTCCAGATCCTGAAGGACAAGCATATCGGCGCGCTGGTCGTCACCGACCAGAACGGCAAGCTGCAGGGCATCCTGTCGGAACGCGACATCGTGCGCCGCATGGCGGAGACGCCGGGCCAGACCTTGCCGCAGGAGGTCGCGGCGCTGATGACAAGCGACGTGATGACCTGCGCGCCCGATGATGCGCTGATGGACGTACTCAAACGCATGACCGAGGGGCGCTTCCGTCACATGCCGGTGATCGTGGATGACAATCTCTGTGGCATGATCACCATTGGCGATGTGGTGAATTTCCGGCTCAAGGAGCTGGAATACGAGGCGCTGCGGATGAAGCAGATGATCGTCGGCTGAACCTCTGGTCCCGAGCAGGCGTGATGTTTGTTCGCGAAATTGCGCGCAAAGCCTCTTGCACATGGGCCAGACCTTGGCTACATCCGCCCGCAGCGGGTGATTAGCTCAGTTGGTAGAGCGCTTCGTTTACACCGAAGATGTCGGGAGTTCGAGTCTCTCATCACCCACCATCCTTTCCGACTTACAGATCAAGCACTTACGCGCGGTGCACGACAGATCGCGTCAAGCGTGTTGTGTCGTCCGCTGCAGTCACGCTGTGAATTTCCTCTTCGGTCATCAGTTCCTGATATGCGGCGGCGATGGTCTGGCGCATATTCGAAATGAGTTCTGCGTCAATATCACCAATAAACTCATCCATGAATCGATCAAGGTCAATGATTTGCCCGCCAAGCTTTTCAAAGGCTGGATGCAATTTCACCAACACATCTCGTGAAAGTCCGTCCAGTTTTTCTTCGGCTTTGGTCGAAATAAGATGTTGCTCTGCGATATATGATGCATCGGTCGCCGTAGCCGATACTCTCCGGATTCAGAAGTGCCTCGGATGCTGACTGTTTGAATTGTCCATGAGGCATGCTAACAGGCCATTCGCGACATGAATGCACGCCATTCTCCAAAGAAGTTTAGAGAAGCAGGGCCATTCGCATTTGCACAGTGCTGCACTGCGCGAGCGTCTTGTATTGACGGCGTCAGATCAGCTCTGTTGCGCGACCGAACAGGAATTCCCATTGCGCGCCGTCGCTCAAGGATACGGTTCCGGCGCCGGATGTCTGATCTGCGCTTCTGGACATTGATGCGGTGCCGGTTTGGCCGTCATCGCATATAAGCGTAACCTGCAGGGTCTTGGACTGGTCTAAAGGATCGTATTCCCCATCGCACCGTGTGGAACCGTCTGAAACCTCAAGCTGCCCGTCTTGAGCAACCGCACGGATTTGAGGTGTCGCACCCTGTCCGTCTTGCGGCGAAGGGGGCGGTGCTGCGCAGCCGGCAACTGTGCAAATCAAAGCGGCCAGGGAAGCGAAACGAGCCACGGCAATCTCCATGCGGTTCAATAATGTGACCCTAACATTGCCGCCGAGCAGGGCAAGGGGCCCTTGGAGCGCAATCCAGGAAAAGTGGGATCCGGAGTTCAGAATGAATTGCGCGCCAAATCAAGCGAATAGGGCATCGCCAGTGAATCAGATCAAGTGAGCGATGCTCTATTGCGCAGCGGTCGAGACAAAGAAATAGACCCATTCGCCCTTGAACTCCGGGTTCTTCGCGCGGGCTTCGGCCACCCGCGCTTTCATCCAATCCAGATAGGGTCCTGCCGGTTCCACCAGTGGGCGCGTGTCGTCATAAAGCGGCTGCGAGGCGGCGAAGGCCACGGCAATCTCCTGACCGTAAGGGGGGCCGATGGTGATGTAGAGACCGGAATCTCCGGGGCGTTCGGCGCCCACGCGCAGGGCGGATTTCGCAGTGGCCAGCGTGAGCGGCACGCTGTCATTGGGTGACAGGTGGATGACCTGCCCCTTGGCGTCGAAATAGTCGACATAGAGATAGGCGTCATAATCCGGTGCGGTCAGATCGAGGATCAGTTGCTGGCCCTGCATGTAGCGGAATTCGCGCGCATGGGTGTCCTCGCCCACCAGCAGCGGGTTGGTGATCTGGTCGGTGGATTGCGGCAGTCCGACGCCTGCGATCCCGGTCAGCGCGCCGCATTGCGGGCGCGGCAGGATCAGCAGCGTGTCGGCCACGGCGATATCCGCGCCCATCTGCGCCCGCAGCGCTTGCAAGACGGGCGCGCGCATCCCGTCTTCGGGCACATGGCCCACCAGTTGCAACGTATTGGTCGCGGGCTCGAACTGCACCTGCATCCTGGCGCAGGGGATTTGCGCCAGGATGCCCGCGATCCCGTCGCGCAACTCTGCCGCCGAGTCGCCCGCTGCCTCGGGGGCCATGAAGCTCTGGAAGGCGGCCAGCGAGACCGGGTCGACTGGTCCCTCCCCCGACCCGCTGAACGCGAGCGCCGCCTTGGCGCGGGTCACTGTGGGTTCGGCCTGGGACAGAGCGACTGGCGTAGCCTCGGTGGCGGGCAGTGCGGTGGTGGGGGGCGTCGTTTGTGCGAGTGGTTGCGCGTCTGCTGGTCGGTTGGCCAGCGGCAGCGCCGTGATCGCGGCGGCAGTGATGGCCTTGGTCTGATCGGCAGGCCTTGATGCCGCAATCTGCGCTGCCGGGACAGGGGTGGCCGACAGCGCTTGCGGCGCGGCAAAAGCGGGTTGAACCGTTTGCCCCTTGGTTGCGTCGGCGCTCAGAGCGAGAGAGTTTGCCTTCGTGATGCGGGTGGGTTCCGGCGTAGGTATGACGGGCTTGGCGCGCGCGCGCGGGATTGCGCCCTGGCCCAGCCGTGCGCCGCTGGCGTCTTCGGCCGCAGCGGCCTCGCTTTCCGGTGTTGCGGACCGCGCCTCGCTGCGCTCGACCCGGTAGGCCGACAGCTGCATCCGGCTTTCCGGCACTGGTTGATCCGGCATGGTATCGGGGTCAAGCGACCAGAGCAGAATGAATCCCGCCGCAAGATGCGCCAGCAGCGAGATCGCGATGCCAGCCAGCCATATGAGCGGATTGCGCGTCACGGCCCCCCCTTGGGTGGCGTCACCACCAGCACCACTTCGCGCGCACCCATGGCCTCGAACCGTGCGATCAGGGGCAGCACCCGGCGCAGTTCGGTGTTGCGATGGGCGTTGATGCGGATCAGAATGTCGGGCTGTTTCTCCAGTCGCTCCGCGACGGCCGCTTCAGCTGCTGACATCTCAACGATGACCCCGTCCAAGGCCAGTGCCCCCTCGGCGCTGAGCGAGAGCGTCACGCCGCCCGCAGGCATGTCGCTGCCGGTGGTGCCGGTGGGCGGGGTCACGTCAAAAGGTGCTGTGGCGTCCATCCGGCCAATCAGCATGAAGAAGACGAGCAGGAAAAACACCACGTCGATCAGGGCAATGATCGTCTCGGGCGGGGTGCGCGGGGCGGGGCGGGCGATCCTCATTCCGCCGCCTCCAGCCGGACGACGCGCATTTCTCGAACGCCCGATTGGGTGACCAGATCCATCAGCGAGACCAGCGCCTGCATCCGGGCCGACCCGGTGGGCAGGATGATGACCTGCAGTCCGGGCGTGTCACTCAGCCTGGCGTGCAGCAGCTCTGCCAGGGCAGCGTTCTCAAAGGCCTGACCGCGCAGCACGGGCTGACCATCCGCGCCAAGCCGGATCAGCAGCACCTCTGCCGGGGTATTTGAGGCCGCCTGCGTTGGCGCAGGCGTATCCCGCTGCGCCAAAGCCGGGATCATGTCGAGGTTCAGATAAGTCGAGGTGACCATGAAAAAGACCAGCAGGATCAGCATCACGTCGATCATCGGCACCAGCGAGATCAGCGCGCGGGGCGGTTTCGGCCGTCGAAGGCTCAGATCACCCGACATGGCGTGGTCTCCTCAACCCGGGGCGCGTTCCTCTATGACCATCAGGCGACCGACGGCATTTTCGATAGCCTGCGCGCCTCGCTCGGCCCGGCCCGACAGAAGCGACGCCCCGACAGCGGCGGGAATGGCGACCAGCAACCCGGCTGCGGTGGTCAACAGGGCCTGCCAGATACCGCCTGCCAGCACCGAGGCATTGGCCGAACCCTCGGCCAGCTCCAGCTCCTGAAAGGACTGGATCATGCCGGTCACGGTGCCCAGCAGCCCCAGCAGAGGCGCAATCATGGCGATCAGCTCCAGCATCCGGATCATCGTGTTCATGGCGGCAAATTCCTCATTGCCGCGCCGGGTCAGTTCAGCCATCAGCGCCGGTCCCTTGAACCCGTCGATCAGCGATTGCATCGCGTAGGCGCAGACCCGGTCGGCGGGCGCGCGGCCCGAAGCGACCTGCGTCTGCGCTTGCGTCTTGTTCCCCTTGGCCCAATCCGCCAACGCCTGATCCCGTGCCGCCCGGCCCGACGTGACAGGCAACAGGCGCAGGATCTTGACCGCGATCACGGCCAGCGAGAACAGCGACATCACCGCCAGCAGTGCGATGATCGGCCCGCCGGTGCCGAGATTGTCCAGACCGGGCACCGCTTATTGCGCCAATGTGGCGCTGGTCTTGCTGTCCAGCGCAAGGATCGGAAAACAGTCGATCGGTTCGGCATTCTGTGGTTTGCAGACCGGCAGGTCATGCAGCAGAATCTCCGAGATATTGTCGCAGCTGATCTTTGGGATTTCGAACAGTTTCAACACCGTGCGGCTGACCGGAAGGGGGGCGGCGTCAATGCTCAGCAGCCGGTCGATCACGCCGTTGCCATCGAGAATGGCAAGCGACATCTCGAACCCTTCGAAACTGTTGTCCGTTTGGTTCTGGAACAGAAAAAACGCGCGGCAGCCGCCGCCTTCGGTTGGCTCAAACTTGTTGAGTTGCACCGTCAGCTTGCCCGTGTCAGCCTGCGCCATCCCGGCGCACAACGCAGTGGCCGCCCATAGCGCAGACCGCAGCCAGTTCTTGATCATGTCTCCCTCCCTCCGGCGGTCCGGGGTCTAGGCCCCGATCACCTTGTTAACCTTGCGCAGCGATCCCAGAACCGTTGCACGGATATTGGTATCGGCAAAACCGCTCTGATCCACCGCTTTGAAGAAGGCGGTGTTCATCAGCCCGACATGGCTGCCGATCTGGCGTTGCGCCGCTTTTGTCAGCTTTTGCCGCTCGGCCGCAGAGCCCGCCTTTTCGATCTGCGCCAGCAGCGTTTCCAGCCGCGTATCCAACTGCCGGATCGGCTGCACCAGCTTGGCGATCTCGCGCTGCGCGTGGCTGAGCCCCTCGGAGTCGCCGGTTGCCTTCGCCACCCCTGCGACCAGCGCGCGGACGTCGCCTGCCGCCGATTTGCGCGCCTGTGCCCAGTCGCGACGCGCGCTGGCCAGATCGGGCGCCGCTTGTTCCGGCGCGGGTTGCTCGGCGGGTGTGGCCCGCGTGTCACGAATGCGCCCGGCAAGCTCGGAGAGCGACTCCGTGGCTGCCTCCAGCTCGTTGCGCTTGATCTGTGCCGCGATCTGCTTGGCTGCCGCCGCCGCAAGGCGCTGCGCGACGGGGCCTGCGCGCGCGGCCGTCATCAGGGCGTCTTTCAACTGCGTGGAGAGTGCCCTCTGCGCCGCCTTGTCGACCTCCGGTTTCGGTTCGCGTGCGGCGCTCGCTTCCTGCGTGGCGGGGCTGTCCTCTTCCGGCTCAGATGCAGGCGCGATGCCGTCGACCAGCTGCACCTCGGTGGAAACGCCGTTATCCTTCAGGTATTTCCGGATGCTCTTGGCAAGGTTGGGCAGCGCGCTTTCGCACTCCAGTTGGATCGTTTTGGCATCCGCACGCATGCGGCCAAAGGCGGTTTTCGGCGATGAACCGATCTTTTTTGCGTCCTTGGCCAAGCCCGCAGCGGGCTGCCGTTTGTCCAGCAGCAGCACGTCGTCATTCTTGCTGCCGGGGCAGAATGCAAAGCTGATGCTCTGCTTTCTGGCAAGATTCACCATCTGGCGCAGTGCCGCGCCGTCGATCGCCTGTGTTGCCATGGCAAGGGGCCCCGCCGAAATTATCAGTTTGACTTTGACCAGACTATAAGGCTGACTGTTCGTCAAGACAGGAGGTCAGGGGCCAATTCGGATGCAACCCGAAGGGGCAACTGTTGCCGCGAAGAATAAAGAATCCAGCGGAGCTAAAATGGATCTGGCTGCCTATCTCGAACCACGGGATACAAATCCGCCAAGCGGCGACAATCTTGAATACGACCCGGCCTTCACAGACCTGGAACTGGCCGCGCAGCCTGGCGAAGAGCAGCAGATGGGCGACGAGGTCAAGGAAGCGCAGGAACAGGACTGGGGCGATGTGCGCGACAAGGCGCTGGCCGTCATGGAGCAAAGCCATGACATCCGGGCTGGCGTGTTTCTGGCTGAGGCTGTGCTGAACACCAAGGGTCTGCCAGAGTTTGCCGATGTCACCAAATACCTGCGCGCGCTGCTCGAGGATTATTGGGACACCTGCCACCCCGAACTGGATGAGGATGACGGCGACGCCACCATGCGGATCAACGCGGTGGCGGGGATCGCCGGATCGGACCGCGTGTTGCGCGCCCTGCGTCGGACCGCGCTGACCGACAGCCGCATGTTCGGGCGCATCACGCTGCGCCATATCGAAGTGGCCGAAGGCACCGCCAACATGCCGTCAGATCTGGATGACGTGCCGGATGCGGCCTCGGTCTCTGCGGCGTTTCAGGACACTGATGACGACGTGCTTGAGGCCAGCCTTGCAGCAGTCAACGCAGCCCTTGAGGATGTGGACGCCATTGATGGTGTGTTCGTGGAAAACACGCCGGGCGAAGGGCCGACGCTTGATCCGCTCAAGGATACGCTCAAAAAATTGCAGCGCGCGCTGGCCAAACATTCTGGTGCCGAGGTTCCGGCAGATGAACCCGAGGGCGCGGATGATGCGCCTGCGGGGGGCGGTGGCGCGGCCCCCAAACCGTCCGGTGGCGGCGGGGCGATCAACTCGCCAACGGATGTCACCATGATGCTGGACCGCATCATGGACTATTATGCGCGCACCGAACCTTCCAGCCCGGTGCCGATCCTGCTGGATCGCGCCAAGCGGCTGGTCAGCGCCGATTTCCTGACCATCATCGAGGACATGGCCAAAGAGGGTCTGTCCGAAGTGCGCCGCATCGGCGGCATCAAAGGCAGTGACGACTACGATTATTGACCGGCCGGGCCGTGCCCGCTCCGGACAGTGGAACAGAACGGATGAAGAATTGAGGAGGCTCAGAC
Source organism: Ruegeria spongiae (assembly GCF_023502395.1). Classification (GTDB taxonomy): domain Bacteria; phylum Pseudomonadota; class Alphaproteobacteria; order Rhodobacterales; family Rhodobacteraceae; genus Ruegeria_C; species Ruegeria_C spongiae. The sequence continues at coordinate 64,531 of NZ_JAMFMB010000020.1, forward strand.
ATGGCCGGTAGTTCACAGAAATTCATAGCCAGAAACAGGGCGCCCAGGGTTCAGATCGAATATGATGTGGAACTTTATGGCGCCGAGAAGAAAGTTCAGCTGCCCTTCGTGATGGGCGTGATGAGCGATCTTGCCGGTAAGTCCGAGGTGGAACAGCCCGCCGTGGCCGACCGCAAATTCCTTGAGATCGACGTCGACAATTTCGACGACCGGATGAAGTCGATGGCCCCGCGCGCCGCCTTCACCGTGCCCAACACCCTGACCGGTGAGGGCAATATGGCCGTCGATATCACCTTTGAATCGATGGCTGATTTCAGCCCGGCGGCGATTGCTGCCAAGGTCGAGCCGCTCAAGGAACTGCTGGATGCCCGCACCCAGCTTTCCAACCTGATGACCTATATGGATGGCAAGACCGGGGCCGAGGACCTGATTTCCAAGATCATGCAGGACCCGAGCCTGCTCAAGACACTGGCCGCGCAGCCCAAGCCGGGCGATGACGCCGCCGAGGAGGAGTAAGATATGGCCGACGAAGAAGCCCAGGTCGAAGCCGCCGAAGGCGCAACCGCGTTTGGATCGTCCGAATTCGAAGCGCTGCTGACCAAGGAATTTCGCCCGAAATCCGATCAGGCCAAAACCGCCGTTGAAAGCGCGGTCAAGACATTGGCCGAGCAGGCGCTGGCCAACACCGCACTGATCTCGGATGACGCGCTGCGCTCGATCGAAAGCATCATCGCCGAGATCGACCAGAAGCTGACCGAGCAGGTCAATCTGATCCTGCACCACGAAGAATTCCAGCAAATGGAAAGCGCGTGGCGGGGTCTGCATTATCTCGTCAACAACACCGAAACCGACGAGATGCTAAAAATCCGGGTTCTGAACTGTTCCAAAAAGGACATGCACAAGACCCTGCGCAAGTTCAAAGGCACCGCCTGGGACCAGTCACCGATCTTCAAGAAGCTCTACGAAGAGGAATTCGGCCAGATGGGCGGCGAGCCCTATGGCACCCTGATCGCCGATTACCATTTCGACCACAGCCCGCAGGATATCGAACTGCTCGGCGAGATGTCCAAGATCGCTGCAGCGGCCCATGCGCCGCTGATCACCGGTGCCAAGCCCACCCTGTTCCAGATGGACAGCTGGTCGGAACTGGCCAATCCACGCGACCTGACCAAGATCTTCCAGACCCCGGAATATGCCGCCTGGCGGTCGCTGCGCGACAGCGAAGATGCCAAATATGTCGGGCTTGCGATGCCGCGCTTCCTGGGCCGTCTGCCCTATGGCGCCAAGACCGAGCCGGTCGAGGAGTTCGCATTCGAAGAAGAAACCGACGGCGCCGACAGCAGCAAATATGGTTGGGTGAACGCGGCCTACGGCATGGCGGTCAACATCAATCGCTCTTTCAAGGAATACGGCTGGTGCTCGCGTATTCGCGGTGTGGAATCGGGCGGTGCGCTGGAAAATCTGCCCGCACATACCTTCCCGACCGACGATGGCGGCGTGGACATGAAGTGCCCCACCGAGATCGCAATCTCGGACCGGCGCGAGGCGGAACTGGCCAAAAACGGCATGATGCCCCTGATCCACCGCAAGAACACCGACACGGCGGCCTTTATCGGGGCGCAGTCGCTGCACAAACCGGCGGAATATGACGACCCGGACGCCACCGCAAACGCCAATCTGGCGGCGCGGTTGCCCTATCTCTTCGCGACCTGCCGATTCGCGCATTACCTCAAATGCATGGTGCGTGACAAAGTCGGCTCCTTCAAAAGTCGCGACGACATGCAGTCCTGGCTGCAGGACTGGATTAACCAGTATGTCGACTTCAACGCCGATATTTCGGCCGAGTCCGAGAAGGCGCGCAAACCGCTCGCATCGGCCGAGGTCGTAGTCGAGGATGTGGAAGGAAATCCGGGGTATTATACCTCGAAATTCTTCCTGCGTCCGCATTATCAGCTTGAAGGGCTTTCGGTCTCGCTGCGACTTGTTTCGAAGCTTCCGTCAGAAAAGGGCGCTTAGTGAAAAAGTTCGCAGATTGGTGATTCTTTCTGAGTTATCCCTGTGTCATCGAAACGAACAACGCGGCATTGATACCTCCGCACCTCGAAGGAGACGAGAATGGAAAACGTATATATCAAAATCGACCAGATCCCCGGTGAAGCACGCGAAAAGCAGCATAAGGACTGGATTGCGGTCAAATCGATCGAATGGAATGTCGAACGTACGCTGGACATGACCGACCTGGGCACGACCCAGCGTGGCTATGCCAACACTAATTTCGGCAAGATTTCGGTCACCACGGAACTCAGCAAAGCCTCGGCCAAACTGATGACCTATGTGGCTTCGGGCAAGGCGTCCAAGGAACTGATCATCCACATGTGCCGGGCTGGCGACACCGAGAAGAAGGGTATGGAGCCCTATCTGATCTGGACCCTGCGCCACGCGATTATCGACAGCTATTCGGTGTCGGGCGGCGAAGAGCAGATCCCCGAGGAAAGCTGGACCATCGCCTATCGCGGCATCGAGATCAAATACAAGATCGCCGATTTCGAAAGCGGCGCGCTCAGCGACTGCAACTCGTTCCTGTGGAATCTGGAGACCGGCGACGTCAGTTGATCCCCACAAGACGACGGGCCCCGGCGGTGCCAACCGCCCGGGTCTTTTTTCGATTCTGCATCCCAGGATTTGAGCGGGCGAGGACTGTATGACGCCGGAAGAACATTTGAAATCGGGCGACCTGACCGCCGCTCTGACCAGCCTGCAGGACAAGATTCGGGCCAATCCCGCAGACCCCGCGCTGCGGATTTTCCTGTTTCAGCTTCTGTGCGTGCTGGGCGACTGGAAACGCGCCATCACGCAGCTGAAACTCAGCGCGGAAATGGATGAGCTGGCCACGATGATGGCCAAGACCTATCGCGAAGCGATCATCTGCGAGGTTTACCGCGAAAAGGTCTTTGCCGGTGAAAAGACACCGCTGATCTTCGGCGAGCCCGAGGAATGGTTGGCCCATCTGATCGAGGCGCAGAAACTTTTTGCCGGCGGACATGCCGCTGAAGCCGCCGAGCTGCGCGCCAGGGCGTTCGACGCCGCCCCGGCCACCTCCGGAACGGTCAACGGCGAGGCGTTCGAATGGATTGCCGACGCTGACATGCGTCTGGGTCCGGTTCTGGAAGTCATTGTAAACGGGCGATATTTCTGGCTGCCTTTCTCGCAGATCATTAAATTGACCTGTGAGGAACCCAGCGATCTGCGCGACGCGGTCTGGACCGCGGGCACGCTGACCGTCGCCAGCGGCGGCGAGGTCGCGGCGCTGATCCCGACCCGCTATCCGGACACCATCGCGCAAGGCGACGATGCCGCGAAACTGGCGCGCGCCACGGAATGGGTCGATGGCGGGGCTGAAACCTTTGTTGGGGTTGGCCAGCGGCTGCTGGCGACCGATCAGTCGGATGTCGCCCTGCTGGATTTGCGCGAACTTGTGCTGGATGTCAGCCCAGCCGAAGAACAGGTCTCAGATGGCTGAACGGACACTGGCAGAGCGGCTTCAGCCGTCGCTGCTCGACCGGCTGACCGATGATGCGCCAGAAACGCAGAAAGAAGGACGCGACGCGCGGGTCATCGACGTGTCCCGCCTGCGCGAGATCATTCAGCGCGACCTGTCCATGTTGCTGAACACCACCGATCATTCCGACCTGATTGACCCGAAGGCCTATCCGCATGCGGCCAAATCGGTGTTGAATTATGGCATCCGTGAAACTTCGGGAGCGTTTTCTACGATGGAGCGCGCGCGGCTGATCCAGCGCTCGATCGCGGATGCGGTGGCGGTGTTCGAGCCGCGCATCGTCGACGGCTCGGTCATGGTCGAGCTGCGCTCCGAGGAACGCTCGGGCGAGATGCAGATCGAGTTTGATATTCGCGCGGTGATGTGGGCCCAGCCGATGCCGCTGGAACTGTATCTGCGCAGCCGCGTCGATGTGACCACCGGCGAAGTCGCCATCGAGCGGAGCTGACGATGGATACACGGCTTCTCAAACATTACGAAACCGAACTGGCCTTCCTGCGCGAGATGGGCGCCGAGTTTGCGCAGGCCTATCCCAAGATCGCCGCCCGTCTGGGCATGGAGGGGATCGAGGTCATCGACCCCTATGTCGAGCGATTGCTGGAAGGCAGCGCCTTTCTGGCCGCGCGGGTGCAGCTGGAACTGGACATGCAGTTCCCGGCCTTCACCTCGAACCTGCTGGAAATCGTCTATCCGCATTACCTTGCGCCCACACCGTCGATGATGATTGCCGAGCTTCTGCCGGATCCGGGCAATTCCGCGCTGGCCGAAGGTTTTACGATCCCGCGCGGATCGACGCTGCAGTCCCGCCTCATGGAAGGCGAGCAGACCCCTTGCGAATTCCGCACCGGCGCGGATGTGACCATGTGGCCGATCGAAATCAGCGAAGCGGAATATATCGACGGGCGCGGCGAACTGGTTGCCGCCGGGCTGGCCCGTGATATCGACGCCCGCGCCGGTATCCGTCTGCGTCTGAAACGCTCGGATGGCGGGTCGTTGGCCGAATTGCCACTGGACCGGCTGGTGCTGCATCTGGACCCGCAAAGCGGCGCGGCCTGGAGCCTGCATGAATTGCTCTGCACTCAGTGCCAGGGCTTGACCGGTCGATCCACCGACCGGCGCGCCGACTGGACACTGGCGCTGCCCGGAAGCGGAACCGAGGCGCGGGGCTTTGAGCGTGATGAGGCGCTGCTGCCGACGCCACCGCAGAGCTTCGACGGCTACCGCCTGCTGCAGGAATATTTCGCGATGCCGCAGCGGTTCCTGTTTGTCGAACTCATCGGCCTGAACCCTGCGCTCAAACGTGCCGAGGGTGATGAGGTCGATATCTACGTGCTGCTGCGCGAGGGCGCAAAGGATGTGGCCCCTGCGGTCACGCCCACGGCTTTCACGCTGAACGCGGTGCCCGCGATCAACCTGTTCCACCGCCGCTGCGACCGGGTGCATGTCACCACCAAAGACACCGAGCACCATATCGTGCCCAGCCGGACCGCCGGGCTGGACTACGAGATCTTCTCGATTGAGAAGGTGCGCGGCATCCGTAGTGACGAAGAAGGCGATATCGAGTTCCGCCCGTTCTATTCCGACACTGATCTGACCTCGGCCGGGGACCACCACCAGGCCTATTATACGATCGGGCGCCGGATGCGGCAGCGCAACGAAAAGGAACGTCTGCGCGGTGTGCGCACTTCTTATCTGGGGTCCGAGTTGTTTCTGACTCTGGTGGACCGGGCGCAGGCGCCATACCCGTCCTCGCTCAACCAGTTGGCGGTTGAGGCGCTCTGTTCCAACCGCGATCTGCCGATGCTGCTGTCAACCGGCGGCGATAACGTGTTCTTTCTGGCTGAAAGCGGCCCGGTCAAGTCGATCCGTACCCCGGTCACGCCGACCCGCCCACATTCCAAGCTGGCGCAGGGCGACGCGGCGTGGAAACTGATCAGCCATCTCAGCCTGAACTACCTGTCCATCGACGGTGACGGGCATAATGGCGGCTCGGCGGCGCTGCGCGAATTGCTGGGCATTTATGCCCCGCTGGGCGACCGGGTGACCGAGAAACAGCTCGAAGGCATCACTGCTGTGTCCAGCCGCCCGATCGTGCGCCGGATGAGCGACGAGGTGCTCAGCACTGCGGTGCGCGGGCTGGAGATCACCATCGCCTTTGACGAGAGCTTTTTTGAGGGCACCAGCGTCTATGTTCTGGGCGCGGTGCTTGAGCGGTTCTTTCGCAAATACACAAATATAAACAGTTTCACCGAAACGGTGCTGACAACCGACAGACGAGGAGAAATTGCCAGATGGAGACCGGCGACCGGCCTCGGCCGGATCATCTGAGCCTGCTGGCAGAGCTTGCGAAACACCCTGAGAAACATCATGTTTTTCAGGCGCTTCGCGTGTTGGAGGCGCATTACCACGATGCGCCGCGGCTGGGCGAGTCGCGCCGTCCGCGCGAGGATAAAGTGCGCCTGACCCAGGATGTCAGCCTTGCCTTTCCGCCCTCGACCATCACCAGCTTTACGCCTGCGACGGGTGCGAAACCGGCACGGATCAGCAATCACTGGTTCGGCTTCTTCGGCCCGCACGGCCCGCTGCCGCTGCATCTGAGCGAGTTTGCCCGCGACCGGCTGCGCAACCACCGCGACCCGACCTTCGTGGCGTTTGCCGACATGCTCACCCATCGGCTGATGGGTCTGCTCTATCGCGCCTGGGCGGCATCCCGACCTGCCCCCAGCTTTGACCGGGGCGATGACCCGTTCGAACAGCGCGTCGCGGCGCTGGCGGGATTCAAGGGCAAGGGCCATGCCGAACGCGATGCGATGCCCGACAGGACGCGCCGGTTTTTTGCCGGGCATCTGTCCTCGGGGCCCAAAACCGCCGAAGGTCTGGTGGCGATGCTGTCTCAGTTCTTCCACGTCCCGGTCGCTCTGCAGGACTTTGTCGGATCGTGGTTGGAACTGGAACCGGATGACACTTGGCAATTGGGCGGTATGGTGGGGTTGGGACAGTCCACCAGCATCGGCAACCGGGTCTGGTCACGCTCGGCCAAGTTCCGCATCCGCATCGGGCCGCTCTCGCTGGAGGATTACGAACGCCTGCTGCCGGGCGGGGTTTCGCAGGAGCGGCTGGAAAGCATCGTGCGAACCCATGTGGGCGACGCGCTGGATTGGGAGGTCAACCTGGTGCTGGCGGGCGACGAGGTGCCGCGCGCCTCGCTGGGCGGTACGACACGGCTGGGGCACACAAGCTGGGTGCGCAGCCGTGATGAGGATAACACGGGCAGGCCGGATGCCGAGGATCTGATCCTCTACCCGGCCTATTCCGCCGCTTGAGACACAAGATTTGAGACACGGTTTGCAAGAAAAGCCGACAGGGACGAAAGGAAATCAAAATGACTGAGATCAGCCGCGTGGCGCTGTTCGGCAAGCTGAACAAACTGGGATATCAGGCCATCGAGGGGGCGACCGTCTTCTGCAAGATGCGGGGCAACCCCTACGTGGAAATTCAGCACTGGCTGCACCAGATTCTGAACGGGCAGGACAGCGACATTCACCGTATCATCCAGCATTACGATCTGGACCCGGGCAAGATCGCCACGGAACTGACCCGCTCGCTGGACATGCTGCCGCGCGGGGCCTCGACCATCTCGGACCTGTCCGATCATCTGATGGATTCCATGGAACGCGGCTGGGTCTGGGGATCGCTGCTTTATTCCGACAGCAAGGTGCGCTCCGGCTACCTGATTTTGGGTATGCTCAAGACACCCGCCTTGCGCAATATCCTGCAGACCATGTCGCCCGAGCTAGGCTCGATCGGTGCGGATGATCTGGCCGACAATTTCAACGCGGCCACCGATGGCTCGCCCGAGGACAGTCTGGGCGCGCAGGACGGATCGACGGTCGGCGGCGGGGCTGAACCCGGCGAGGCCAGCGGCTCGATGGCGCCCGGCGCGATGGGCAAGGGCGAGGCATTGGAGCAGTTCTGCACCGATCTCACCGAACAGGCCCGCAATGGCGAGATCGACCCGATCGTGGGTCGGGACGAGGAAATCCGTCAGATCGTCGACGTGCTGATGCGCCGCCGCCAGAACAACCCGATCCTGACCGGCGAGGCGGGCGTTGGCAAAACCGCGGTGGTCGAAGGCTTTGCGCTGCGCATCGCGCGCGGCGATGTGCCGCCTGCGCTCAAGGATGTGCGGCTTTTGGTGCTGGATGTGGGCCTGTTGCAGGCCGGTGCGTCCATGAAGGGCGAGTTCGAAAACCGCCTGCGGCAAGTGATTGACGAGGTGCAGGCCAGCCCGACCCCCATCGTCATGTTTGTCGATGAAACTCATACACTTGTGGGGGCAGGAGGGGCGGCGGGCACCGGCGATGCTGCTAACTTGCTGAAACCGGCGCTGGCGCGCGGTACACTGCGCACAATCGGCGCGACCACTTGGGCCGAATACAAGAAATACATCGAAAAAGACCCCGCCCTGACCCGCCGTTTTCAGGTGGTGCAGGTCGATGAGCCCGACATCCCCAAAGCCGTGCTGATGATGCGTGGCATCGCCTCGATGCTGGAAGGGCACCACCGGGTGCAGGTGCTGGACGAAGGGATCGAGGCGGCAGTGACTCTTTCGGCGCGCTATATCCCGGCACGGCAATTGCCCGACAAATCGGTGAGCCTGCTGGACACCGCCTGCGCCCGCGTTGCGGTCAGCCAGCATGCGGTCCCGGCCGAGGTCGATGACAGCCGCCGCCGGATCGAAGCACTGACCACCGAGCTTGAGATCATCGGCCGGGACGAGACCGCAGGCTATGACGTCGGTGACCGACGCGAGGCGGTGACCGCAGCAAAAGAGGTCGAAGAGGAACGCCTTACCGGTCTGACTGAACGATGGGACGCGGAAAAGGCAGTTGTGGAATCCATCCTCGACCTGCGCGCCAAGCTGCGCGAAGGCGGGCGGGAGGTCGAAGGCACCGGCACCCCCGAGGGCGTTGCAGCCACCGAAGAAGCCGCAGAATCCGAGGCGCTGCCCGATACCGAGGCCGCGCCAATGGACCGCGAGGCGCTGATGGCTGAACTCAAGGCCAAGAATGCCGAGCTGGAAGAGGTGCAGGGAGATAGCCCGCTGATCTTGCCCATTGTCGATCATCAGGCAGTGGCATCGGTCGTGGGCGACTGGACCGGCATTCCGGTGGGCCGCATGGTCAAGGACGAGATCGAGACGATCCTGACCCTCGAAGAGCATCTGTCAAAACGTGTGATCGGCCAGGATCACGCGATGAAGATGATCGCCAAACGCATCCAGACCAGCCGCGCGGGGTTGGATAATCCCTCCAAACCCATCGGGGTGTTCATGCTGGCCGGGACATCCGGCGTCGGTAAGACCGAAACCGCGCTGGCGCTGGCCGAGGTGCTTTATGGTGGGGAACAGAACGTCATCACCATCAACATGTCCGAATATCAGGAGGCGCATACCGTCAGCTCACTGAAAGGGGCCCCTCCGGGTTATGTCGGATATGGCGAGGGCGGCGTGCTGACCGAAGCGGTGCGGCGCAAACCCTATTCGGTCGTGCTGCTGGATGAGGTCGAAAAGGCGCACCCCGATGTGCATGAAATCTTCTTTCAGGTCTTCGACAAGGGCGTCATGGAGGATGGCGAAGGCCGCGTGATCGACTTCAAGAACACGTTGATCCTGCTGACCTCGAATGTCGGCACCGAGATGATCATGGACATGTGCGCCGACCCCGACCTGATGCCCGATCCCGAGGGGCTGGCCAAATCTTTGCGCGATCCGATGCTCAAGGTCTTCCCGCCCGCGCTGCTGGGTCGTCTGGTGACGATCCCGTATTACCCGCTCAGCCCGCATATGATCGCCGAGATCACCAAGCTGCAACTGGGCCGAATCCAGAAACGGGTGCAGGAAGCCCATGGCGTGCCCTTCGAATATTCCGATGCGGTGGTCGAGGAGATCGTCAACCGCTGTCAGGAACTCGACAGCGGTGGACGGATGATCGACGCCATCGTCACCAACACGATGCTGCCCGATATTTCGGCCGAATTCCTCAAGCGAATGATGGAAGGGGATGATATATCTAAGGTTGTGATCGACGTTACAGACGGGGAGTTCACCTACGGGTTTGACTAGAGCACCGCACGTCGCGCGTGCATGCCACAAAACAGGAGGAAGCCATGAAAGCGACTATGACGCCCGAGCTTGACCAGAAGTGGTGGTCAAAAAACAAACCCAAACTGCTCAAGAAGACCGGTCTTGGTGATGCTCTCAAGGATTTCCAGATTGCCGAAGATCAAATGGATTGGGACAAGTCCCTGAAAGCCATTTCCGATCTCAAACGCAAGGTTGCGGGCGCGGTCAAGATATGCGGCTCTTCGCACAAGGATACGGTCACTGTCCTGAAGAAATATCCCAAGATCATAGACAAGAAAGAAAAAGAGATCGCGGCCAAGAAGAAGGCCGAGGAAGATCGCACCAAGACCGCATCGACCGATGCGCCCAAACAGAAGGTCGGCAAAGGTGTCGTCATCTGGAAAAAGGATCTGGGCGCCGAGATCACCAAGAAATACAAGCCTGACTGGCTGAAAGAGCTGAAAGGCTACAATTTCCAGCTGAAGCTCAACGAAGACTTGCTGGATGTGCTGGAAAACGAGGGTGACTATGTCACGCCTCAGCAGATGGTCGACGACGCCAACGCCCTGGCGGACAAGCTGGTGGCCAGCCTCGCCAAAGAGCTGATGTCGACAGATACGGCAATCAAGAAAGAGACCGACCAGAAAAAGGTCGACGGGCTGGTCAAGAACTTTGACGTCAAGCTCAAGACGCTCATGGGCGGGACCAAGAAGCATTTCGAAGCGATTCCGGTAAACCGCTGGAAAGCTTTCGTGAAGCGCAAACAGCAATACAAGGATTACAAGGTCAAGACCGGCTTTGACATCACACTGGGCGTCCTTGGCGTGGTTGGCGGCGCTGTTGGCGTGGCCGGATCGGCGGCAACGGGTGGGGCCTCGCTTGTGCTGGGGATTGTCTCGCTGGTGCGGGGTGTTGCGGCGCTGGCCGACAAGATCAAGGATACCGCGCGCGAGGCCGAAAAGGTCGAGAAGGTTCTGAAAGGCGATCTGGATACGTTGCTCAAGCGATACCGGACTGCCGATGGCGAGGCCAAAAAGAAGGCGCAGGGCGGTTCCGAGGTTGGCGCGACGGTCCTGAAGGGCATTTTGGGTACCGACGCGCCGTTTCTGGCAACGCTGCCGAAATGTGACAAGAACTATGGCCTCTGGCAAAACAAGGTCGCCGGACTTGAGGTCGGGGGGCGCAAGCTGTCTCAGGCCATCGTCAAAGGATTGGCCGAGTGCGACAAGCTTGAGAAGGCGATGAAAAAGTCCACCAGCAAAGAGGCGCGCAAGTATCTGGACAAGCTGAAGAAGGCGCGCGCCGTTCTGAACAAGGCGCTCGATTCCTGCTCGACAATGATGGGTCGGGTTTCAGCGGCGGACAAGAACGCGCCCAAGCTGAAACAGGTCCTGGATGCGTTGAGCGGATCGAACCCCAAATATGCCGATATCTTTGAAAAGGTCTTTCCGGCGGTGGTAAATCTGACGCTGGCTGGCGCAAATGCCGGTGTTGGTTTCAGCGAGGCGTCCAATACGCTGGATACGCTCAACACCGCAGTGGGGCTGTTCAATGATATCGCCTCTGAGGGCAAGGATCAGCTTGAGGCAGCCATCGGTTGACCGGTCGGCTTGGTCCCTGAGTATGCGTACCCTGGTGCGGGCGCAGGTGAGGTCAGGGGCAGTTGACAGCAAGAAAGGCCAGACGAAAGGAAGATCGCATCAAAGCACAGGCGCATCCGCACTCCTGGGTTTTTTTGATCCCGGATGCGCCGCAATATTTGTTCCATGTTAGGTTGTGACTGCGGGTAACTTTTTCATCCGCTCTGAAAACAAATTCACAGATGGCGCTAGTGGCTGTGTGTTTGATTAAGGCGTCATCTTAAACACTCATGAGATCGCGAGGATAGCCTCATGGCAAAGACCACAGTAACGAAGCATAAATTCGGTGTCGTCGACCTGATCCGGTCGAAGCCCAAGCTGCAATATATCGAACTGCCGAAATACAAGGTTGACGTCCAGTTCGAGATCACCACATCCGGCAAGCTGAAGAAGCCCGACCCGGTCCCCTCGACCGCGCTGAAGCGGCTCGAAGCGACAGGGATGAAAGAGCTTGAACGCTATGAAACGGTCATTACCGAAGAAGCGGTCAAGCTTGACGCCAAGGTCGCCGAGATTCTCAAGAAAACTCCCGGCGAAAAGGGCAAGGAAGCAGCCGAAAAGCTGATCCAGGGCACCAATCAGTCGATCAAGAACGCCATGGCCTCGGCCGAGGGCGCGGCGCAGGTTGCGATCCAGAAGCAGCTCAAGGTCGAGGGCAACAAGGACAAGCTGCTGAAAGAGGCGCGGGTCAAAACCACGCTCAAGGTCAGCATGGGCGTGATCAAGATCGGTACCGCCGTCGCCCGCCTTGTGGGTTCGTCGGGGGCGGATGTGATGGCCTACAAGACCATCGTCAAGCAGGTTTACAACCTGGGCAAGGAAATCCAGCAGCAGCTCAAGAGCGAGGAAAAGCTGCGCAAGGATCTCTATAGTGCGATCCAGAAATACATCACCCTGCGCGGCACCACGATCATGCAGGCAGCGGAACGCCAGGGCATCACCGATACCTCGGGTATCTCGGTCAAAAAGCCGATGGAAGCGATCAAGAAACTGACCGGCAAGGCCGTCGCAATGGGCGACGAGGTCACCAAGGGGCGCGACCCCAAGAAGATCGCACAGGAATTGCTGGATTTCACCATCAAGGGCATCGCCGTCTACAACAAGGACGCCGACAAGAAGCGGCAGCAATATCGCGAGCACACCACCAAGACGCGGCAGAAGGTCGATTCGCTGGGCGTGGCCGCAGACAAGCTGATGAAGGCGGCGAAAGCGCAGAAAACGCTCAAGGAAGGTATCAAGCTGGGGGCCGAATGCATGACCCTCAAGCGCGAGGCCACTGCGATGGCCGCCAAGCTGGAGGAACGCCAGAAATTCCTCGGCGAGATGCAGACCCTGATGGAGGGTAACGGCATGAAGGTCGATGACACGACGATCGTCGACAAGATCAAGGCCCTGGACAAGAAAACCGTGCTGAAAGAGGCCAAAACCATGGTGACCTCGGTCTCGGGCATCTACAAACTGGTGGATGAGATCAGCGATATCGCCGCCTAACGGCGCATGAACACGTCACCGGGCGCGGCGCTGATGCCGTGCCCGGCGCATTCAAGACCTGCAAAGGATAGATCCGATGGACAGCAGCAGCGCAGAGGGTGCCATGACAATGCAAGAGCGCGCGCGCGAGTTCATCGAGCGAAGGTCGATCCAGAACGCCATTCTTGGTGTCATCATCATCAACGCGATCACGCTGGGCCTGTCGACCTCGGCGGCGGTTCAGGCCCAGGTCGGTGATCTGCTGGCAGTGTTCGACCGGGTGGTGCTGGGCATTTTCGTGATCGAGCTTCTGATCAAGTTCTACGCTTATCGTCTGCGGTTCTTCAACAACGCCTGGAACATCTTTGACCTTCTGGTTGTCGGCGTTGGCCTGCTGCCGGATCGCGACGGGTTGTCGGCGCTGCGGGGTCTGCGGGTGATCCGGGCGATGCGGTTGCTCTCGGTCATTCCGCAGATGCGCGCGGTTGTGCAGGCGCTGCTGGATGCGCTGCCCGGCATGGGCGCGGTGATCATCATGATTTCGATCGTGTTCTACGTCTTCGCCGTGATGGCCACGCTGATGTACGGCCCCGCTTTCGATATCTGGTTCGGCACGCTGGGCCGATCGCTCTATTCGTTGTTCCAGATCATGACGCTGGAAAGCTGGTCTATGGGCATCGTGCGCCCGGTGATGGATGTTTATCCAACCGCCTGGGTTTTCTTCGTGCCCTTCATCGTCATCACTGCGTTTTCGGTTCTGAACCTCTTCATCGGTCTGCTGGTCAACACCATGCAATCGGCGGTGGAGGACGAATCCGAGCTCGAGTTCGAGAAACTGCGCGAATTGGTGCGGACCGAGACGGATGTGGTGGACGAACACGTGCTTGCCATGCACGAGGAGCTGCGCGCCCTGCGCAAGGAAGTCGCGGAACTGAAAGCAGGGCGCGATGGCTGACAGCTCACAGAAATTCATCGCTCGCAATCGCGCACCAAGGGTCCAGATCGAATATGATGTGGAACTTTATGGGGCCGAGAAGAAGGTGCAATTGCCCTTCGTGATGGGGGTGATGAGCGATCTGGCGGGCAAGTCGAATGTGGCGCAGCCCGGCATCGAGGATCGCAAGTTTCTGGAGATCGACGTCGACAATTTCGACGACCGGATGAAGGCGATGGCCCCACGGGTCGAATTCACCGTCCCCAACACGGTGACGGGCGAGGGGAACTTACCCGTCGATCTGACCTTCGAGAAGATGAGCGATTTCAACCCCGCCGCCATTGCCGCCAAGATCGAACCGCTGCGCGCCCTGCTTGAGGCGCGCACCCAGCTCGACAATCTGATGGCCTATATGGACGGCAAAACCGGGGCCGAGACACTGATCGAGAAAATCCTCGCCGATCCGAGCCTGCTTTCGGCGGTGGCAGCCTCCGAGCCTTCCGGCGACACGGATTCGGCGCTCGAGTCCCTGCGCGCTGCCGAGGTCACCGAGGCGAAAGACGAGGATGATACCGGCGTTCTGGACGCCTTGCGCGCTGCCGCCCCCGAGGACGCTCCGAAGGACAACTCGGTCGCCAATGCGCTCTCGTCGTTGCCCGAGGCCGACATCCCGGATGACGAGGACAGATCGGGGGATGTCCTCAGCGATCTGGCCGCCGCCGCCCCGGTGGAGACTGAGGAGCCTGACCGCTCCGTCGCGGATGCTCTGGCGTCGCTGCCCGAAACCGAACAACCCGAGGACGAAGACAGCGCGCTTGCCGATGTGTTGGGGTCGCTGCCCGAAGTTGAAGACCGCGAAGAGACTGACACATCGGACGATATCCTGACCGGTCTTGCTGCCGCGGCACCCGAAGAGGCAGATGCGGACAGTTCTGTCGCTGACGCGCTGGCCTCGATCCCCGAGGCCGACACCGCGCCCGATGAAGATCACAGCGCTGACATACTGAGCGATCTTGCCACCGAACAACCTGACGAACCCGAAGCCGACAGTGCCCTGTCCGATGCCTTGGGATCGTTGCCGGAGGCCGCCCCCGAGGCCGAGAATGACACGGCGGTTGCCGATGCGCTGGCCTCGATCCCCGAAGCGGCAGAGATTGACGAATCTGATCCCACCCCGGATGTGCTGGTTGATCTGGCGGCAGCCGCGCCCGGTGATCTGGTGGGGGTCGATACCAGTGTCAGCGACGCGCTCGCCTCGGTGCCCGAGACCGACGACGCAGGTGACGAGGACACAAGTACAGATATTCTCCACGATCTGGCCGAGGCAGCGCCCAGCGACGAGGTGCCAGAGGATGATCTGGACGATCTGCTCGCCGATCTCTCTGACAGGGCTTCGGGAGAAGACGCGGCTGAAGACACTGCGCTTGATGACGCGTTGTCCTCTCTGCCGGATGCGCCTGCTGAAGCGGCTGACGAAGGTAATGCTGAGGTTCTGAGCGGGCTTGCCGATGCGGCCCCGGCCGAAGAGGTTGAAACTGACGATCTGGACGACCTGCTTGCTGACCTCTCCGACGCGGCCCCCGAAGAGGACGAACCCGAGGATACTGCGCTCGATGATGCGCTCTCGTCGCTGCCGGAGGCGCCAGTTGAGGCGACCGAGGATGGTAACACGGATGTTTTGGACGAGCTTGCCGACGCGGCTCCGGTTGAAGACACTGAAAGTGATGATCTGGACGCGCTGCTGGCCGACATGGCGGATTATGCTCCGGAAGAAGACGCAGATGAACCGCTGGAGGATGCGCTGGCCTCGCTCCCCGAGGCAGAAGAGAGCGCCGACGAGGATGGCACTGAAGATGTGTTGAGCGGCTTCGCCACGGATGTACCCGAACAGGACGCGCCCGATGATGGTGTCGATGCGCTGCTGGCCGATCTGGCCGAAGATGCGCCAGAAGAGGCAGAGGACACCGACACATCCGGCGACATTCTGAACGATCTGGCGGACACCGACCTACCCGATGAGCAACCCGGTGCGCAGGACGATCCAGTCGTGGATGTTTTGGACGGTCTGGAAAGCCCCGAGGCGGAAGACGCGGACGATACCGATCTTGATGCTCTGCTTTCAGACCTGTCCGACGACGCGTCTGACACTGATGAGGATGCGGGTGACGACGACCTTGACGCGCTGTTGGCCGATCTTGGGGATGAGGAACCCGGGGAGGTTGAACTAACCGATGACCCGGGCGGTGTTGACGCGGATGATACTGATCTGGATGCGCTGCTTGACGATCTGTCCGATGATGGCCCCGAGGCCGAAAGCGATGATCTGGACGAACTGCTAACCGACCTGGACGCAACAGATGTTGGCGACGAGGCCTCCGGCGGTGACGTAGATAGCGGCGAATTGGATGATCTGCTGGCGGATATCGGTGCCTCGGATGTTGGTGCGGACGGCGAGGATGACCTCGATGCCCTGCTTGGCGATCTGAACGCAGGCGACTACACCCTAGCCACCGAGGCAGAGGACGATTCCGCAGATGACGATCTGGATGCGCTGCTGAACGATTTGTCGGACATGGGTGACGCGGTGGCCGAAGCCGGTGAGGCAGAGGATGACACCGATCTCGACGCCCTTTTGGCCGATCTCGAAAGCGACGATAGCGGCGATGAACTTGACGCCCTTTTGGCCGATCTTGACGCCGAAGAGGACGAAGAAGAGAGTGACGGGCTGGATGATCTGGATGCCCTGCTGGCCGATCTCGATACCGACGAAGTGCCCGACGTAACAGAAGAAGATGGCTCGGATGGCGGCGATCTGGATGCCTTGCTTGCCGATCTGGAAAGCGATGAACCCACCGATCTTGGCGCTCTCTTGGGTGACGATGATGCCGAAGGTGGCGACGACGATCTGGACGCGCTGCTGGCGGGCCTTGATGACGAGTCTGAGAGCGAAACCCAAGCCGAGGACGAGACTGAGATGAGCGATGATTCCGAGCTGGCTTTTGGCACGATCAGCGCCGACCGGCCTGAGCCGCAAAAGCTGGATCGCAAGCGGTTCCGGATCGCGATGTTTGGCGATTTCTCTGGCCGGTCTGCGCGCGGGCTGGTGGAAACCGGGGCCGATCTGGCCAATCGCAAGGCGACGCTGCTGGACCCCGATACGGTCGAGGAGATCATCGAGGGTTTCGCGACGAAACTTGCCCTGCCCATCGGCAAGGACGGGGCCGGGATCGAGGTGGAGCTGAAGGAACTCGACGATCTGCATCCCGACGAGCTTTATGAAAAGGTCGAACTGTTCGAAGGGCTCGCTGGTCTGAAAAGTCAGTTGAGCGCCGGAGCCACTGCCGATAACGCCGCGAAACAGCTGATTGGCTGGGGCGAGGAGTTTGGCCAGGCCGTTGTGCCGCCGCGCCGGACCTCATCCGGCAATACCGTGCGCGCCGATCTGAAATTGAGCGATTTCCAGAAACTGATCGGCGATTCGGGCGGTGAGCTGGCGCAGGCCTCGCCGCTGGACGATCTGCTCAAACGCATCGTTGGCCCACATATCCGCAAACTGCCCGACGCCGACACTGCCGCCATGCAAAAGGCGGTGGACGAGGCGCTGAGCGCGGCGATGCGGATGGTGCTGCACCACCCGGAATTCCAGTCGATCGAGGCGCAATGGCGTAGCCTCGACCTGATCGCGCGCAGCGTCGAGGCCGACGATACGCTGGAAATCATGCTCTATGATGTCAGCGCCGAGGAAATCGCCGCTGATCTGGCCGCCGAAGAGGATCTGGCCAAGACCGGTCTGGTCCGCCTACTGACCGAAGAGCCGCTGGACGAGGAACTGGGACGCGGCGGCTACTCTGCGCTGATCGGCCTGTACACCTTTGAGGAAACGCCGCCGCACGCCGAAATTCTGGGCCGGATCGCCCGGGTGGCCGCACATGTGGATGCGCCCTTCTTCAGCGCGATCACGCCTAGCTATCTCGAGGTGGCCAAGAAGGACCGCCACCCGCTGGTGGCCGAAGCCTGGGATACCCTGCGCGCCATGCCCGAGGCGGGGCATCTGGCGTTGGCCTCGCCCCGGTTCCTGCTGCGCCGACCATATGGCGCGAAATCCGAACCGATCTATGAGTTCGAGTTTGAGGAATTCACCATGGCTGAGGGGCTGCGCGGTATGCTCTGGGCCAATCCGGTGGTGCTGGTGACGATCCTGCTGGCGCAATCCTTCCGCAAAAATGGCCGCTCGATGGGGCTGGGCAGCGTGATGTCGCTGGGGGACATGCCGTTCCACTACGTCAATGACCGCTATGGTGATCAGGTGGCCTTGCCCTGCACCGAGCGCAACCTGACCATGGCGCAACATGAACAGACGGTGCAGCGTGGGTATATGCCGATCCTGTCGCCCAAGGGGCGCGATGAGATCCGGCTGGGTACGTTCAACGCGCTTGGCGGCAGCGAGATTCTGGGGCCATGGACAGGCGTTCCCGCGCCCCAGCCATCGCCACCACAGCCCGAACCGCCCGCGGCGGACGAGGACGGCGATGACGGGGATGATCTGGACCTCGATATGGATTTCGGCGGGGATGATGACGACGACAGCGGGGATGACGATCTGGACGCGCTGCTGGCCGGGTTCGGCGATGACAGCGACGACGGCGATTCAGACGGGGATGATGACGAAATGGATGCGGAACTTGCCGCGCTGCTGGCGGACCTGTGATGGCGCCGGCAGAGGAAAAAGGAATTAACTGATGCCTCCTAAGATGCATGAAAAACAGGTGCTTTGGCAGACAAACACCTTCGGCCTCAAGCCGGTGGTGGTTGAGGGCAATAGTGTCGATCCGCTGGTGATCCGGCGCGCCATCGTCAAAGAAGGTCTGAGCCAGCTCACCGAGATATCGGTCGAGTTCCTGTCGCGCGACGTCAAGGTCAAGCTTGAGGATATGCTGGGCAAGATCATGACGGTGCATATGCAGACAGGCGAGGGCAACGAGAGGCTGTTCACCGGCACCGTGGTCTCGGTCGAGCGGCTGGCCTATCGCGACGGCTACCTGCAATTGCTGGCCGAGTTGCGCCCGTGGTTCTGGATGCTGACCAAAACTACCGATTGCCGGATATTCCAGGAAATGAAGGCTGACGAGATCATCAAGAAGGTGTTCGATGATCTGGGGTTTTCGGATTACAAATTTTCCATTCGCGGCACTCTGCCGAAGCGGGATTATTGCGTGCAATACCGCGAAACGGATTATGATTTCGTCTGTCGTCTGGCCGAAGAGGAGGGGATCTATTTCTATTTCGACCACAGCGATGCCGACAAGAAATACGAAAAGCTTGTTCTGACCGACGACAAGGGCTCGCATTCAAGCATCAAGGAAAACTCTACCCTTGAATTCTGGCCCGCCGAAGATGGCAAGCAGCGCACCGATGAGCGTGTGACCGAGTGGGGTTACGGCGAGGCGGTGGTCTCGGGCAATGTGGTGCTGCGCGATTTCGATTTCCTGAAACCGAAGCCGGAAACCTATGAAATCCGTGAAAAAACTGTCCTGAAGCCCAAGCATTCGCACAAAGCCTATGAAGTCTTCGACTATCCCGGTCACTATTATTCAGAAAAGAATGACGGCAAGAAACGGGCTCAGGTCAGGATGGAGATTGAGGAGCTCGAACATCAGGACCTGCGGGGCCGTGCGACGGTGCGCACGATGGCCACTGGCGAGAAGTTCAAGCTGACCGAGCATGACGATGACGCGATGAATATCGAGTATCTGACCACCAGCGCAACACATTACCTGCAAACCACATCCGGTTACGAATTCGTCAAGCGCGAGACCGATCTGGACACCGGCGCGCTGGAGTTCGAAGAGGACAACAAGGATCTCTACCGGGTTGAATTCACGGTTATCCCGGCCAAGGTCCAATACCGCGCGCCGATGAACACATCGTGGCCAGAAATCCCGGGACTGCACACAGCGATTGTGACCGGGCCGTCGGGCGAGGAAATCTACACCGACAAACAGGGCCGGATCAAAGTGCAGTTCCACTGGGATCGCGAAGGCAAAAATGATGAAAAGACCACCTGCTGGATCAGGGTTGCAACGCCGTGGTCCGGCAAGAACTGGGGGATGATTCATATCCCGCGGATCGGGCAGGAGGTCATCGTTCAGTTCGAAGAGGGCAACCCAGACAGGCCGATCTGTACGGGTATGCTCTATAACGAAAACCCGAGCGACAAGGTTAGTGAAAACGCCCCGGTTCATCCATGGCTTTTACCCGACAACAAGACGCAGTCCGGGATCAAGACCAAAAGCACCAAAAAAGGTAAGGCCGACGAATATAACGAGCTGATGTTCGAGGACAAAGCGGGCGAAGAACTGGTCCGTTTCCAGGCGCAGAAAGACCATGAGAGACTGGTCAAGGACCGGATCGTGGAAACCGTCGGTCTGGACGCCTCGGCAGTTGAAGTCGGAAAAGGTGAGGCAAAAAGCATCACCCGGACTGTCAACCAACATGTTACCGAGACCATTCAGAAAGGCGATCACACCTTCACCATCGAGACCGGCAGCCAGACGGTCGAGATCAAGACGGATCAGTCCGAAACGATCGAGGGAAAATCCGATCGCACGGTAACCGGCAACAACACCGAGACGATCAAGCAGGGCAACAAGGCCACCACGGTCAGCCTGGGCAACATCACGGTCGATGCCGACGCGGGCAAGATCACCATGACCGCCGCACAGTCGATCGAGCTGAAAGTGGCCGGGTCCTCGGTCAAGATCGATCCAAAGGGGGTGACCATCAAGGGACCGATGATCACTGTTACCGGCGATGCGAAATGTGATGTAAAAAGTCCGCTCACAACCGTTGAGGGCAGCGGCATGCTGACCCTCAAGGGCGGCGTAGTGATGATTAACTGATGGGGGCCGTCATGACAGAACGTTTTGAAAAAATGACGAAAATTCCGGCCCTCCCCACTGCGCGGATGCTGGCCGAAGTGAATACGAAACTCAGCCTGAAACTGGAAGCGCCTGCCAGCGCACCCACTGATGCGGTGCTGGCCGAGCTGGACGCCAAGGGCAAGCCCATCGACATGCTGCGTGTATTGTCGATCGTGTTGCCGCCGCGCGAACGGGTCTGGTGGGCCTGTCTGGCGGCGCGTGATTTCGTGGGACCTGCGCCGGACAACAATACGCCCGCGCTTGAGGCGGCCGAGGCCTGGGTGTTCCGTCCAAGCCCGGAAAACCGCGAAAAGCTGATGCAGGCGATTGACATGGCCGAGCCGGACGACGAAACCGTCAAATGCGCCCTGAGCGCAATCTATGCCGAAGGCTCGCTGGGCCCGGGCGAGCTGGACGACCATCCAGCCCCGCCGGGTGGTTCGGAAGTGATGGCTTTTGCGGTAAATGTGATTGCAATGGACGCGTATGAAGGCGATTTTGAAGCCTATACTCAGGAACTTGTCGACCGCGCCGTGGATATCGCCCGCGGCGGCAACGGACGGGTCAAAGCCGAAGCCGAGGAGGAGGGCTGAACATGCCGGGAATGCCACAGGCCAGAGTGTCGGACATGCATCTGTGCAACGTGCCCGCGCCGACGGTGCCACCGGTGCCTGCTCCGATGGCGATCATCCCGCCCTGCTGCCCCACCGTGCTGGTGGGCAAGCTGCCAGCGGCGCGGGTCACTGACATGCACGCGGCAGCGCCAGCACCGCATCCGATCGTGAAAGGCTCGATGACGGTTTTTATCCAGAAACTGCCCGCCGCCCGGATCGGTGATCTCGGTGCCTGCGGCGGTGCGATCCTGAAGGGCGAGTTTACGGTCCTGACCGGAGGATGAAGAAAGACCCATGGGCGTAACGCTCAAATTCCAATCCACCGGGATGGTGCCCGGTGATGGCCGTCCTGTTTCGATGCAGGGCGGCTCTCTGACCGTTGGGCGTGGCCCGGCGAATGATCTGGTGTTGCCCGATCCCGACAAGACCCTGTCGAAAAGCCATTTCGTGATCGAGGATAACGCGGGCAATGTGGCGGTGGTCGATCTGTCGACCAACGGCACCTTCCTGAACTATTCCAAGATCCCGCTGGGCCGCACCCCGACACCGCTGAGCAACGGTGATGTACTGGTTGCGGGTGGCTATGAGATGGTGATCGAGATCGGTGCTGATCTGCCCAGTTTCGAACAGATGATCCCGGCGCCCGCCGCTCAAGGTGACGTCAGCCATGGGGTCGCGGGCAATGCACCCGATCCGCTGGCACTGCTGGACGACGCGCCTCCGGGCGGGGATTTTCTGGATGATCTGTTGGGCGGCGACGCGCCCAAGGGACCGGGGCAGATCGACATCCCCGATCCGATCGACGATCTGCTGCCACCGATGGAGGATGACGACCCGTTCTTCCAAAAGCCCAGCGACGGGATGGAGGGCGAAGGTGCCAGCGACGCGATGCACAACCCATCTCCGACGGATGCGTTTGCGGCCCCGTCCTCGGGCGGGGGTTCGTTCATCCCCGACGACTGGGACGATGATCTGCTGAGCCCCTCTAAGCCTGAGCCGCCCGCACCCGTGGCCAAGCCGACGCCGGGCGCGCAACAGCCGCCATCGGAAGAACAGACTGTCTTGCCACCCTCGACCACTCCCGAGCCCGAGCGCACGCCGCCTGTGGTGCCACCGGAAGCAAAACCCGCTCCGGCTGCCCCTGTTTCTGTTGGCGACACCTCCGCCGCGCGGGCCTTCCTTGAGGCGCTGGAGCTGGACGACATTCAGATCGACGATGCCGATTTGCCCGCCACGATGGGCCGGATGGGGCGGGTACTGCGGGCGATGATCTCGGGCCTGCGCGAGATCCTGATGACGCGCACTTCGATCAAGTCCGAGTTCCGCATCGACCAGACCATGATCGGGGCTGGGGGCAACAACCCGCTGAAATTCTCGATCAGCCCCGAACAGGCCATCGAGGCGATGGTGAAGCCCCGCGTGCGCGGTTATCTGGGTTCCGAGGAGGCCACCAAAGAAGCGTTGGATGACATCAAAGCGCATCAGGTGGCGATGATCACCGGCATGGAGGCGGCGCTCAAAGGCGTGCTGGCCCGGCTGGACCCCGAACAGGTGGCGGGCAAGATCGAAACCTCGGGCGCGCTTGGCTCGCTTTTTCGGGGCAAGAAGGCGCGCTATTGGGAAGTCTATGAAAAGATGTATGCCGAGATCTCGGATCAGGCGGAAAACGAATTCCACGACCTGTTCAGCCGCGAATTTGCGCGCGCCTACAAGGAACAGCTGGAAAAACTGAAATAACGCCGCAGACAAGCGGTGCGTGAATAAGGGAGGGCAGGGCATGTCCTGGGACAGCAAGGTGCTATGGACGGAAGGGTTGTTCCTGCAACCGCATCACTTCCAGCAAGCCGACCGCTACGGCGAGGCGCTGGTTTCGGGCCTCGCGCGGCGGGTGACGCCCTATGCCTGGGGAGTGAGCGCGCTTGAGATTGACGATGAGGTGTTGAAAGTCGGGCAGTTTGCGCTGAAGTCCTGCGCCGGGCTGACCCATGACGGCACCGTGTTCCGGGTGCCGCAAGCCGATGACCATCCCCCGGCGCTGGAAGTGCCCGAAACGATCAAGGATTGCGTGGTCTACCTGACCGTGCCGCAACGCCGTCAGGGCGCGGCAGAGGTCGATCTGACCGGGGCGGAACAATCGCTCAGCCGCTTGCGCCCGGCCGAGCTGGAGATCACCGATGTGATGAGCCAGCAGAAAAAGCCTGTCACGCTGGGTGTTGGCAAGCTGCGCCTGCAATTCGCGCTCGAGGTGGACGATCTGGCCGACCGGCTGGCCATCCCAATCGCCAAGATCATCGAGGTGCGTCCCGACAAGGAAATCGTGCTGGATCGGGGCTTTATCCCCTCGGCGCTGGATGTGCGCGCCGCGCCACCGCTGTCGGGGTTCCTGAACGAACTTGAAGGCCTGCTGTCACACCGGATGCAGGCGCTTGCCGGGCGGCTCAGCGAGGGTGGGCCGGCCAAGGGGGCCGCCGAGATTTCGGATTTCCTGCTGCTGATGGTGATCAACCGAAACCTGCCTCTGGTGCGCCATTTTGCGCATATCGAGAACGTGCATCCCGAACATGCCTACCGTGTCTGCGCCGGGCTGGCCGGAGAGTTGGCGACCTTCATGAGCGCCGACAAGGCCGCGCCGCAGTTTCCGGCCTATGAGCATGACAATCTGACCGATAGTTTCGCGCCGGTGATCCGGGTACTGCGGCAGTACTTGAGCTCGGTGCTGGAACAGACCGCCGTGTCGATCCCGCTGGAGGCACGCAAATACGGCATCAGCGTGGGTGTGATTGCCGACCGCAAGCTGGTGGGCAATGCGGGTTTTGTGCTGGCGGTGAACGCCGACATCCCCGCCGAGGACATCCGTCGCCACTTTGCCGGTCAGGCCAAGACCGGCCCGGTCGAAGAGATCCGGCAGTTGGTGAACTCGGCGCTGCCTGGCATCACCCTGCGTCCGCTGCCGGTCGCTCCGCGCCAGATTCCCTATCACGCGGGCGTGGTCTATTTCGAACTGGACGCAGCCAGCCCCTATTGGAGCAAGATGACCACCTCGGGCGGTATTGCGGTGCACGTTTCGGGCCAGTATCCGGGGCTGAATATGGAGCTCTGGGCGATCCGCAACCAGTAACGGAGTGATCCCGAC
>NZ_JAMFMB010000021.1 GCF_023502395.1 Ruegeria spongiae
ATAGCGACTTTGCGTGTAGGGGTCTTGGTGTAAGATTTTTTGCGCTCCCAAGAGCGACCTTGTCAAGGTGTCAGCAGGCGGCGGTAGAGTGTTTCCATGAAATCCGGAGCGGTGGCGAATGGGTCTTCGTCGCCCAGCACCGCCCGGACCTGAACGTCGAAATCGGCGTAGTGCTGGGTCAGCGACCAGATCGAGAAGATCAGGTGATAGGGGTGGACCGGGGCGATGCGGCCTTGATCCATCCAGTCTTGCAGAACCGACACCTTTTCATCGACAAGTGATTTCAGTTCTTGCGTCAGCGCGGCATGGATACGGGGCGCGCCTTGCACGATCTCATTGGCAAACAACCGACTTTCTCGGGGATAGTCGCGGCTCATCTGCAATTTGCGCTGCACATAGCCCATCAGTTCCTGCAGCGGGTCGCCCTCGGCCTGCAACTCGCGCAGCGGATCGAGCCATGTGTCGAGCAACTGTTCGAGCAGGGCGTTGTGCATCGCTTCCTTGGAGGGAAAGTAATAGAGCAGGTTTGGCTTGCTCAGCCCGGCCTCACTGGCGATCTGATCGACGGTCGCACCGCGAAACCCATGTGCCGAAAACACATCCAGCGCCGCTTCGAGAATGGCGGCGCGGTTTTTCTTCTGAATGCGAGTGGGAGAGCGATCCGCAGGCATGGGCGTGTCTGTTTTTTCCTCAATACTTCCGGATTTTCATATGGACCGGGATGAAGGTGATGCAATTTCTTGACTGATGCTGTCCCCGTGATAGCGTGACTTTGACCAGTTGGTCAAATCAGGAAAAGACCAGCGAGCCAAATCGCGAGCAACAGGGGAAAGACATGGCAGCTCCGGCGCAGAATCTCAGGATCAATGGGGACCGGCTGTGGGACAGCCTGATGGAGATGGCCAGGATCGGGCCCGGCGTGGCCGGTGGCAACAACCGCCAGACCCTCACCGACGAGGATGGCGAGGGCCGCGCCCTGTTTCAGGACTGGTGCGTGGCGGCGGGCTGTTCGATGGGGCTCGATCAGATGGGCAACATGTTCGCCCGGCGCGAGGGCACCGATCCCGACGCGCTGCCGGTCTATGTGGGCTCGCATCTGGATACCCAGCCTACGGGTGGGAAATATGATGGGGTGCTGGGCGTTCTGGGCGGGCTGGAGATCATCCGCACGCTCAACGATCTGGGCATCAAGACCAGACATCCCATTGTGGCGACAAACTGGACCAACGAAGAGGGCACGCGCTTTGCGCCCGCGATGCTGTCCTCGGGCGTATTCGCCGGAATGCACACGCAGGGCTGGGCCTATGCGCGCGAAGATGCCGAGGGGAAGACCTTCGGCGACGAGTTGCAGCGCATCGGCTGGCGCGGCGAGGAAGAGGTCGGCGCCCGCAAGATGCACGCGTTTTTCGAGCTGCATATCGAACAGGGCCCGATTTTGGAGGCCGAGGGCAAGGATATCGGTGTGGTCACCCATGGTCAGGGGCTGAGCTGGACGCAAATCACGGTGACTGGCAAGGATGCTCATACCGGATCAACCCCCATGCCCATGCGCAAGAATGCCGGGCTGGCAATGGCACGGATATTGGAGAAGGTGGATGAGATTGCGCTGAGCCATGCGCCTCACGCGGTGGGCGCGGCGGGGCATATCGACGTCTATCCCAACTCGCGCAACGTGATCCCGGGCAAGGTGGTGTTCACGGTCGATCTGCGATCGCCCGATCTGGCGGTGATCACGGACATGGAGAACCGGTTGCGCGTCGCCGCCGAGGATATCGTGAACGAAATGGGCCTGAGCGTGGAGTTCGAAAAGGTTGGCGGGTTTGATCCGGTGAGTTTCGACGTGGAATGTGTTGCAGCGGTACGCGATGCGGCCGAGCGGTTGGGCTATTCGCATACCGACATCATCTCGGGCGCGGGGCATGATGCTTGCTGGATCAACCGGGTGGCGCCCACGGCGATGGTGATGTGCCCTTGCGTGGACGGGCTTTCGCATAATGAAGCTGAGGAGATTTCCAGGGACTGGGCGGCGGCTGGCACGGATGTGCTGTTCCATGCGGTCGTTGAGACGGCGGAGATCGTGGAATAGGGGGCGCTGCCCCCGTCGCCCCAGGGGCGACTCCCCCGAGGTATTTTTGAACAGAAGAAGACAGAGGCGCGTGCTGCCCACAGGGAGAAGAAAATGTCGACTGTGATCAAGAACGGAACCATCGTGACCGCAGATCTGACCTATAAGGCGGATGTGAAGGTTGAAGGTGGGGTGATTGCCGAGATCGGGCCGGATCTGCGCGGGGATCAGGAGTTGGACGCCACGGGCTGTTATGTGATGCCGGGCGGGATCGATCCGCATACTCATCTGGAGATGCCCTTCATGGGCACCTATTCCAGCGATGATTTCGAAAGCGGTACCCGGGCGGCTCTGGCTGGGGGCACCACGATGGTGGTGGATTTTGCACTGCCCAATCCGGGCGAGAGTCTGCTGGATGCGCTCAAACGCTGGGACAACAAATCGACACGGGCAAATTGCGACTATTCGTTCCACATGGCGGTGACCTGGTGGGGCGAGCAGGTCTTTGAAGACATCAAGACGGTGATTGAAACCCGCGGCATCAACACCTTCAAGCACTTCATGGCCTATAAAGGCGCGCTGATGGTCAATGATGACGAGCTGTATTCCAGCTTCCAGCGGCTGGCGGAACTGGGTGGCATCGCCATGGTGCATGCCGAGAACGGCGATGTGGTGGCAGAGCTTTCCGCCAAGCTGCTGGCCGAGGGCAATACCGGACCCGAGGCGCATGCCTATTCCCGCCCGCCGCAGGTCGAGGGCGAGGCCACCAATCGCGCCATCATGATCGCCGATATGGCCGGTGTGCCGCTTTATGTGGTGCATACCTCCTGCGAAGATAGCCACGAAGCGATCCGGCGGGCACGGATGCAGGGCAAGCGGGTCTGGGGCGAGCCTCTGATCCAGCATCTGACACTGGATGAGAGCGAGTATTTCCACCACGACTGGGACCATGCGGCACGCCGGGTGATGAGCCCGCCGTTCCGCAACAAGCAGCATCAGGACAGCCTGTGGAACGGGCTGCATTCCGGCTCGCTCAGCGTGGTGGCCACGGATCACTGCGCCTTCACCACCGAGCAGAAACGCTTTGGCGTGGGTGATTTCACCAAGATTCCAAATGGCACCGGGGGCCTTGAGGACCGGATGCCGATGCTCTGGACCCACGGGGTCAATACCGGGCGGTTGACGATGAACGAGTTTGTGGCTGTCACCTCAACAAACATCGCCAAGATATTGAATTGTTATCCGAAAAAGGGGTCGGTTCTGGTGGGTGGAGACGCCGATCTGGTGGTCTGGGACCCCGAAAAAGCCAAGGTGATCACGGCCGATACGCAGCAATCCTCGATCGATTACAACGTATTCGAGGGCAAAGAGGTGCGTGGCCTGCCGCGCTTTACCCTGACGCGCGGGCAAGTTGCGGTGCATGACGGCGAGATCCGCACGCAGGAAGGGCATGGAGACTTCGTGGCCCGTGAGGCCAACACCCATGTGAACCGGGCGCTCTCTACCTGGAAAGAGCTGACCGCACCACGTCCGGTGGAGCGGACAGGGATACCGGCAACCGGCGTATGAGCAAGGCAGATTGAATGACTGAACACCCCGGCGCCGATGTCGTTATCGAAGCGCAAAACCTCGATCTGACCTTTGAAACCAATGATGGACCGGTGCACGCGCTCAAGGATGTGAGCCTGACCATCGACAAAGGCGAGTTTGTCAGTTTCATCGGGCCTTCGGGCTGCGGTAAGACCACCTTTCTGCGCTGTATCGCGGCGCTGGAGCAGCCCACGGGCGGCAGCCTGAGTGTCAATGGCATGACCCCGGATGAGGCACGGCGCAACCGGGCCTATGGTTACGTATTTCAGGCGGCGGGGCTTTATCCTTGGCGCACGATAGCGCGCAACATAAAACTGCCGCTTGAGATCATGGGCTATTCCAGATCCGAGCAGGAAGAGCGCGTCAACAATGTCTTGCAACTGGTTGATCTTGAAGGTTTTGGCGGCAAATATCCCTGGCAGCTTTCAGGCGGGATGCAGCAGCGCGCCAGCATTGCGCGGGCGCTGGCCTTTGATGCCGATATCCTGCTGATGGACGAACCCTTCGGCGCGCTGGACGAGATTGTGCGCGACCATTTGAACGAGCAGCTTCTGGCGCTCTGGGCGCGGACCGAGAAAACCATCGGCTTTGTGACCCACTCGATCCCCGAGGCGGTGTATCTGTCGACCAAGATCGTGGTGATGAGTCCGCGTCCGGGCCGGATCACCGATGTGATCGACAGCCCGCTACCGAAAGAACGCCCGCTGGATATCCGCGATACGCCGGAGTTCATCGAAGTGGCGCATCGGGTGCGTGAGGGGTTGCGAGCGGGGCATTCCGAATGAAGCAGGTGCTGGCCGTCCTCACCGTTGTCGCCGTGATCATTGCCTTCTGGTACGCCGCCAGCGTGCCGATGAATATCCGGGGCGTGCTGGTCGAAGCCGAACGGGCCGGTGAGGTCGTTGACCCGCCGAAAGCGGCGGATCGGCGTCAGATTGATGAGTTTGAACTGATCCTCGACAACCCCTTTGCCATTGACGACACATGGGAACAGGAGCGGCCGCGTCTGCCTGCCCCGCATCAGGTGGCAGAAGAACTGTGGGACACCACGGTCGAGAAAAAGATCACCTCGAAACGTTCGCTGGTCTATCACGCTTGGGTGACGTTGAGTGCGACCTTGCTGGGGTTTGCCTTCGGCACCGGTCTGGGCATTCTGCTGGCCGTGGGCATCGTGCATTCCAAGGTGATGGATATGTCGGTGATGCCCTGGGCGATTGTCAGCCAGACCATCCCGATCATCGCATTGGCGCCGATGATCATCGTGGTGCTCTATTCGGTGGGCGTGCAGGGGATCATTCCCAAGGCGGTGATCTCGGCTTATTTGAGCTTCTTTCCGGTGGTTGTCGGCATGGTCAAAGGGTTGCGCAGCCCCGATATGATGCAGCTTGATTTGCTCAGGACCTATGGGGCCAGCAAGGCGCAGGGGTTCTGGAAGCTGCGGCTGCCGGCCTCGATGCCGTATCTTTTTGCTTCGCTCAAGATCGGGATTGCCGCCTCGCTGGTGGGTGCCATCGTGGGCGAGTTGCCGACCGGCGCGGTGGCCGGTCTGGGCGCTCGGTTGCTGGCTGGCAGTTACTATGGGCAGACGGTGCAGATCTGGTCGGCGCTGTTTGGGGCGGCGATCCTGGCGGCCTGTCTGGTCGGGCTGCTTGGGTTGATTGAGCGGGCGGTTCTGAAACGGATGGGGATGGCATGATGTTGATCCTCGCCGCGATGCTGCTCTGGGCGTTTGGCTGGTGGCTGAACCTGCGGCTGGCCGAGGGGTCGTATGCGCATACCCGGGCCATTCAGGTGACAGTGCCGCTGATCTTCGGGCTGACCATTCTGGTGGTCTGGGAATTGCTGGTGCGCGGGTTGCAGGTGCCGCTGGTCATCCTGCCGCCGCCGACGATGATTGCAGGGCGGTTTGCGAGCAGTACCAGCATCCTCTGGGCGGATTTCGTACAGACTTTCGTCAAGGGCGCGCTCAGCGGCTACGTGATGGGCTGCTGCGCCGCTTTTGTGATGGCGATTGCGGTGGATCGGTCAACCTTCCTGCGGATGGGGTTGCTGCCGGTGGGCAATTTCGTGGCGGCGCTTCCCATCGTTGGAACCGCGCCCATTCTGGTGATGTGGTTCGGATTCGACTGGCAGTCGAAGGCGGCGGTTGTGGTGGTCATGGTGTTCTTTCCCATGCTGGTCAACACGGTGGCCGGGTTGCGAGAGACCACCGCCATGCAGCGCGATCTGATGGAGACATATGCGGCAAGTTACTGGCAGAGCTTCTTCAAGCTGCGCCTGCCTGCCGCCATGCCGTTCATCTTCAACGGGCTCAAGATCTCGACCACGCTGGCGTTGATCGGGGCGATCGTGGCAGAGTTCTTTGGCTCGCCGACCGTGGGCATGGGGTTCCGTATCTCGACCAGCGTAGGGCAATTGGCGCTGGATATGGTCTGGGCCGAAATTGTGGTGGCCGCATTGGCCGGGACGTTGTTTTATGGGGCAGTGGCGATGATCGAGAAGGTGGTGACCTTCTGGCATCCGTCGCAGCGTGGGTAGTCGGGGAAATGAATACGACCTCGGAAATGGGGCGAAAGAGTTCAACAAGGAGAAGAAGAGAATGAAAAAGCTACTGAGTGGGGCCGCGCTGGCATTGTCACTGGCCGCCAGCCCGCTGCTGGCAGCCGATGAGGTGAAGCTGCAACTGCAATGGGTGACCCAAGCACAATTCGCTGGCTATTACGTGGCGCTTGACAAGGGGTTCTACGAGGAAGAGGGGCTGGATGTGACGATCCTGCCCGGTGGCCCCGATATTGCCCCGCCGCAGGTCCTGGCTGGTGGCGGCGCAGATGCGATGCTGAACTGGATGCCGTCGGCGCTGGCCGCACGGGAAAAGGGCCTGCCGGTGGTCAATATCGCGCAGCCTTTCAAGACCTCTGGCCTGATGCTGACCTGCTGGAAGGATACCGGCATCACCGGTCCGCAGGATTTCAAGGGCAAGACCATCGGCGTCTGGTTCTTCGGCAATGAATACCCGTTCCTGAGCTGGATGAGCCAGGAAGGCATCCCCACCGATGGCGGCGACGATGGTGTCACCGTTCTCAAACAGGGCTTCAACGTGGACCCGCTGTTGCAGCGGCAGGCCGATTGCATCTCGACCATGACCTATAACGAATACGGTCAGGTGCTGGATGCGGGCGTCGCCGAGGATGAGCTGGTGACCTTCAAATACGAAGACATGGGCGTCGCCACGCTGGAGGACGGCATCTATGTGCTGGAAGAAAACCTCGCTGATCCGGCATTTGCCGACAAAATGGCGCGGTTTGTAAAGGCGTCGATGAAGGGCTGGAAATATGCCGAAGAGCATCCCGAGGAAGCCGCAGGCATCGTGCTGGACAATGACGCTACCGGTGCCCAGACCGAGGCGCATCAGGTGCGCATGATGGGCGAGATCGCCAAGCTGACTGCGGGCAGCAATGGTGCGCTGGATCCGGCGGATTTCGACCGCACGGTGAACACGCTTCTGGCCGGTGGCTCTGACCCGGTGATTACCAAGGCGCCGGAAGGGGCCTGGACCCATGACATCACCGACAAGGCGCTGAACTGACGCGATCCTGAAAGAGATGAAGCGGGGCCGTTTCGGCCCCGTTTTTTGTTTTTGTCCGGCAAGGGCTTTGCTACATGTCGCGTGGAACGCGTTTCAGAAAAGGGTCCCATGTCCGCCTCCCGACTTGAGTTTGCAGAAACCATCGCGCGGAAGGCGGGGCAACTTGCTGTGGACCTGCGCCAGCATCCCGATGGGCTGGTCATCGACACCAAAGGCCCGCAGGATTTTGTCACCGCCGCCGATCTTGCTGTCGAAACGCTGATCCGTGCGGCAATTGCCGCCAAATATCCCGATGACGCGGTGCTGGGCGAAGAGGGCGGTCTGACCGGAGACGCCGCCGCCTGCTGGATCATCGACCCGATTGACGGCACGGCGAACTACATGCGGGGACTGCCGGACTGGGCGATCTCGGTGGGGTATTTTGACGGGTCGGAGCTGACCCACGGGGTGATATTCGCCCCGGATCTTGGGGCATTGGCCAGCGCGCGCAACGGTCAGCCCGCGCTACTGAACGGCGCGCAGATCAGCGTCTCGGACCGCTTTGATCTTGATCAGAGCATGGTTGTTCTGGGCTATTCCCGGCGGGTTGGTCTGAACGATCATCTGGACCGGATTGGCCGTCTGCTTGAATCGGGATGCGAATATCGCAGGCAAGGGGCGGCGACCATCGGGTTGATGTCCGTGGCCACCGGGCGGGTCGAGGCCTATTACGAACCCTCTCTGAACGTCTGGGACGCCGCCGCCGGGCTTATGATTGTTCGCGCGGCAGGCGGAAAATTTGCCGCCCCGGCCTTTCCCGATTTCCTGAATGCCCCCGGCGAGGTGATGGCGGCCAATCGCAACATGGACAGTCTTGCCGCCCTCTGCCGGAATTGAGACCTCTACCTGCCCATTCTGCCCTTTGGCGCAGAGAAGGGGTGGCGAACCGCGTAAGGCTCAGGCACATATGGGCGCGACCAATGCCTCGGCCCGGCGGGCAGGGGTATTGTTTCGCACACGATCAAGGAGAGCACAGCCATGAGCGGCGATTACAACATGTCGATGCGCAAATTCCTCAAGCAGGTCGGCGTGACCAGCCAGCAGGCCATCGAAGACGGGCTGCGCAAGGCGGGCACGCCCGCGGGCGGCGCGTTCGAGGTCAAGATGGTGCTGACCGTTGACGGGCTCGAGGTGGAACATGTCGTCACCGGCACCATCAAGGATGGCGACGCATGAGCATTCGCGACGCGGTACTGGCGAACCTCAAGCAGATCACCGACCCGGTCTCGGGCCAGGACATCGTCAGTGCGGGCATCGTGCGGGCGTTGAATGTCGAGGGCGACACCGTGCGCTTTGTGATGGAGATCGACCCGAAGCTGGCCGAACAGATGGAGGCGGTGCGCACCGTGGCCGAACGTGCGGCGCGGGCGGTGGACGGGGTGGAAAATGTCTCGGCCATGCTGACGGCGCATGCCGAAAAAGCACCGCCAGAGTTGAAGCCGAAACCCAAGCCCTCACAGACCGGCCCGCAGCCGGTGGCGGGTGTGGACCGGATTATCGCCATTGCCAGCGGCAAGGGCGGGGTCGGCAAATCCACCGTCTCGGCCAACCTGGCCTGTGCTCTGGCCGCTGAGGGGCGGCGTGTGGGTCTGCTGGATGCCGATGTCTATGGCCCGTCGCAGCCGCGCATGCTGGGGGTGTCGGGCCGTCCGGCCAGCCCCGATGGCAAGACCATCCTGCCGCTGCGCAATCACGGCGTGACCATGATGTCGATGGGGCTGATGACCAATGAGGATCAGGCGGTGGTCTGGCGCGGCCCGATGCTGATGGGGGCCTTGCAGCAGATGATGGGGCAGGTGCAGTGGGGCGCGCTTGACGTGCTGATCGTCGATTTGCCGCCAGGCACCGGCGACGTGCAACTGACGCTCAGCCAGAAATTCGCGGTGGACGGGGCCATTGTGGTCTCTACCCCGCAGGACGTGGCGCTGATCGATGCCCGCAAGGGGATCGACATGTTCCGCCAGCTCAAGACGCCGATCCTCGGCATGATCGAGAACATGTCCACTCATATCTGCTCCAATTGCGGTCATGAGGAGCATGTGTTCGGCCATGGTGGTGTCGTGGCAGAGGCGGAGGCGCTGAATGTGCCGCTGTTGGGAGAGATTCCGCTGCATCTCGATATCCGGGTCGCCGCCGACGATGGTGCGCCGATCGTGGTCAGCAAGCCCGACAGCCCGCAGGCCGAAGCGTTTCGCAAGATTGCCCGTGACCTGATCGCCAAGGGACAGGCTTGAGCGATCACAACAGGGCCGCGCAGGACACGCGGCCTGGTTGCACAGGCTCTGAGAGGGCTGCTGCTTACTGGCTCAGAAAATCTCGTATAGCGGAAGAATACGCCTCCGGGTCCTGCAGGTTCGCGAAATGGCTCACGTCTTGCAGGGTCAGCAACGTGGCCCCCGGGATGGTGTCTGCTATCTTTTGGGCGTGATCCGACAAGATGGCCTCGTCATGCGCGCTTTGAACCACAAGCGTGGGCACGCTCACATCCGCCAGTGCCTCGAACCCGCCCGGCTTCTCGGTCCCCCACATCTCCACGACATCCGCGAGAAACGCATCGAACCCATCCGGAGTGGGTGACATGGCGGCATAATCTGCCGCCATCATGCCGACATAAGCGCCAAAAAGCTCATTGGATTCGACCGTTGGGTCGATCCCGTCCAGTGTCACATTTCCCGCATGGGCAAAATGGCTGGCCAGACGGTCCGGCGCTGAGGTCGAGATTGCATATCCGATATTGGCACCATCGGACCAGCCCACCAGATGCACCTTGTCGACGCCTAACGTGTCGAGCAAAGCAAGATAGTCCTGTGCCAGAAGATCATAGGAATAGGCGCTGCCGTCATTCGAGGACCGTCCGTGACCGCGCGTATCGGCGACGATAACGCGGTGATCCGTGGCCAGATCCGCGACCTGATCCGCCCAGATGTCACCATGCGCCAGCCCGCCATGGATCATCAGCACTGGTGTTCCCTCTGCTGCGCCATAAAGCGCGTAATACATATCGATCCCGTTCACCTGTGCCGTGCCGGACTTGACGGCTTCGGGCATCGACGGCGCGGGCGGAAGGGTCAGCCATTTGTCGTCTGCGCAGGCCGCACCTGCTGACAACACGAAGCTCATGAGGGTCAGTATCTTGAACATCCCGGACCTGTCCTTTCCAACATGGTTGGATGCAAGTTTAGATGATCTGACTGGAAATCGCTCGGAAAATGCCAAGACGTTAGTTGAGGTCTTCAATCAAGCGGCCGTATTTGCGGGTCTGGGCGATGACGTCGCCGAAGGTTTTGAACCCGCGCGCCGTCAGCATCGGCAGCATCGCCACCAGAACTTCTGCCGTGGCCTGCGCATCGCCCAAGGCGGTGTGCCGAAGGTTCTCGGGGATGGTCACGCCGAGACGGTCACATAGAGCGTCCAGAGTATGGGTTTCGCTGGCCCCGAACAGCACCGCCGACAGCAGCACGGTATCCAGAATGGGATGATCCCATGTCACCCCCATCGTCTGGGCATCGCGGCGCAGAAACGCCATGTCGAAGGGCGCGTTATGGGCCACGATCACCGCATCGCGGGTGAAATGGTGAAACTGCCGCCCGGCCTTGGCGATATCCGGCGCGCCGTAGACCATCGCATCCGTCACCCGGTGCACACGGGTCGAGGCGGGTGGAATGGGCCTGCCGGGATCGACCAATGTGTCAAAGACCTCGCCTCTGACGAGCCGTCCGCGCAAGACACGCACCGCCCCGATCTGCACCACCGCGTCCTTGTGCGGCAGCAGGCCGGTGGTCTCGGTGTCGAAGACGACAAAACAAAGCTCCTCCAGACTGCGCGCCTCGATGGCCTGGTCGCCAGGCATCTCAAGCAATTCGAAATCGTAAACCAGCGGACGGGCCTCGTCCGGGGCGATCTGGGCCACGCTGTCGTCGAAGATCAGCAGGTACCCGGCTGTCGCGCCCAGCGGCCGCAGGCGCGTGGCATAGCTTTGCCTGCCATCCACGCTGGTGATCTGGGCGCTGACATCCTGCCCGGTCGTGTTCAGACGGGTATGGGCGGCCTCGACCTCGTCGCGGTTGAGATAGTCAAAGAGCAAGGCGTTCAGGCGCGGTGGCGCGGTCTGTGCCAGCACCTCTGCGGCCTGTCCGTCATAGAGCACAATCTGATGGGCAGGGCTGACCAGAACCATCGCGACCGGGATGTCTGTCAGCAGTGCGGTCAGGCGGTCTTTTTCGGCCGTCAGCCGCGCCGTTTCAGACGCGACGGCCTGGGCGGTCGCCAGGGTCTGTTCGGACACCCGCCCCGCAAGCCCGGCAGCGGCGGGCGCCAGATCGCCCAGATAGCGCGCGGCGTCGGTGTCGATCTCCAGATCAAGCGCCGCCGCCTCGCGGGCACGCAGAGACGCGGCGAGCCGTTCGATCGGCTTGGCGACGTTTTCGTCAAACAGCAGCCAGACACCGGCGATCAGCGCCATCAGGCCGAACCCGATGATCAGCCCCGAAAAGACGAAAGCCTGCGGCACACCCGAGGCAGGTGCCCGCGCCGACCCCAGATAAAGCGCCACGCCGGTCAGGCCCAACCCGCCCACTGCCAGCAGGCAGAAGAACAGAAAGACGCGCAAACGCAGGCTGAGACCGCGCAGCATTACGCATCCCCGCACAGCGCCCGGATTACCGCGTCGCCGTCATCGGTGGCGACCCAGTCGGCATCCAGCACCGTGCCGTCGTCTCCGAATTCTGCGCCATCCACCAGATTGGCGCGCCGAGATCCGGCGCAATCCACCAGCACCGGCAATTTCGACACCGCAGCCCAGCGGCCAAAGAAATAGAGATCGGCCAAACGTTGGTCAGGCAGGGTCGGGTTGGTCCGGACCGAGGCGCGATCCAGCGCCGCGAACCGGTCGACATATGGCGCGACATAGGTCCAGGGCCGGTAGATCGCGCGGCTGTCCACGGTCTCGATCACCTCGACATCCTCGGGCAGTGCGGCGGCGGTGCGGGTGTACCAGCTGTATTCGCTGGAAATGGTGACCGCGATCATCGCAAGACCGGCCCCGACCGGGGCCAGCCATTTGGGCAGCCGCCCGGCAAGCATTCGGTTCAGCAGCATCACCAGACCCGCCGTGGCGATCCCTGCAAACACCGTAGCGATCAGTTCCAGAAACATCTCTTTCCTCCCATGCGGGTCTGTTGCTGCGCCTTAGCCCAGCATGCCCTTACCGTGCCCGATAGCCGATTGCATTGTCTTTACCACGACAAAGGCGTCGCGCAGATGGCTCCGCTCGAAATCCGACAGGCTGCCCGGCGCCATGAAGTTATCCGGTGTGAGGCCTGCCTTGACCTGTGCGGCCTGATGTTCCAGCCGCGCATCGGCGATCAGATCATAGGCGTCGCGCAGATCGCGTGCGCCGGACGGGCTGAGCGCGCCGCTGCGTTCGGCACCGTCCAGACGGGCGAGGGTGTTCACAGGCGTCAGTTGCGCGCGCAAGGCATAAAGCCGACCCAGATCGACCACCGGCACGACGCCATTATGTTTCATGTCCACCCTATCGCGATGCTCGCCCGAGCGGATGGTGGCCAGACCGCGAAACAGGCCCAGCGGCACGCTATGCTTGAGCGCGTTGGATATCATGTGGGCCACAAAGATCGAATTGGCGCTGGCGGCTTTCAGTGTCTCGGTCTGGATATTGCGGAACAGATCGAAATCTCCGCCGATGGGGCGCAGGTCGAACATGACGCTGGCCAGCATCTGCGCCTCGGGGTTGGGTTTGGCGATCCAGCTTGCGAAATAGTCGCGCCACACCCGCACCGGCTGGCACCAGCGTGGGTTCGTTGCCATCATCTCACCGGGGCAATAGACATAGCCGCAGGTGTTGAGACCATCGCAGACGATCTTCGCCAGCGCCGCGAAATATGCCATATCCGCCTCGGTCACGCTGTCATCCAGCATCAGGCAATTGTCCTGATCGCTGACCCCGGTCTGCTCCTGCCGCCCTTGTGAGCCGCAGGCCAGCCACAGATAAGGCAGCGGCGGCGGTCCGAGTTTTGCTTCGGCCAGCGCCAGCAAACGCCGGGTTGCGGTGTCGGCAATGTCGGTGATCAGGCGGGTCACCACATCATGGCGGTTGCCACCCGCCACCAGCTGCACCAGCAGGCGGGGGATCTCGGCGGTGACCTGTGCCATGTCCTGCGCTGTTTCGGAGCGGGCCAGCGCCGCCACAAGTTCTGCCGAACTCACCGCCTGAAAACGGGTCAGGTCGGTTTGGGTGACGATGCCCTCCAGACGCCCGGCCTCGGTGATCGGGACATGGCCGATGCGATGTTCCATCATCATATGCAACACGTCCGAACCGATGGCAGAGGGCGGCAGGGTCATTGGCGCGGCGGTCATGACATCGCCCACGGGGGTGGTGCCGGGCAGGGCTTCTCCCACCACCTTGCCGGACAGGTCGCGGATCGTGACGATCCCGCGCAACAGCCCGTCCTGAACCACGCAGAGCGACGAGATGCGCCGGTCGCGCATCATCTTTGCCGCCTGCTGCACCGGCATATCGGGCGCGCAGACTGCCGGATCACGGGCCATCAGCGTTTCGACCGGGCTGGTGGCGAGGTCGTTTTGCGCCACACGAGTCTGGCGCGCGCGGTTGAAGAACCGCGCAACCCCGGCATGGTCGCGCTGCAGGGTTGCGATCAGCGTTGCGGGCAGTATCAGAAGGGTGGTCCGCCCGGTGGCCGTCGCGCTTGTCGCGGCCTTGCCGTCGCGCAGCAATCCGCGCTCGCCGAAACTGTTGCGCAGTCCCAGATGCGAGACCACTGCGCCATTCTCATCGACCACCTCGACCGATCCTTCATGGATCACGAAAAGGCCGGGCAGAGTGTCGCCGAACCGATAGATCGTCTCTTGCGCCGCACAAAGGCGCGTTTCGGCCTGCGCGGCGATGTCGCTCAGCGTCTCAGGTTGCAGCGCGTCATAGGGATGCACCGATCTGAGGAAGCGAATGATCTGATCTTGGTTAAGGGACATGAGGCAATGCCTTGGAATTCTGAAAAAAAGTCCCGCCGGGCCAAGGCCAGACGGGACCAGTCTAATGCGGGCGGGCCGTTACAGGGAGGGTAAAGGGCCCGCCCGGCATATCAGTGATCCGCCGTCGCGGCCGCTGCCCCACGGGGGATGCGCACGCTTTCGACCAGATCCTTGATCTCTTGCGGGGTCTCCTTGGTCATGCCGGCAACCACATAGGCCACGCCGAAGTTGACCATGGCACCGATGGCACCGAAGGAGGTCGACTTGATCGGACCCAGCAGCGGATCGGCATCGGTGAAGGAGTTGGTGCCCGGAATGAACAGCCAGCCCTTGTGCAGGAAGATGTAGACCAGCGTCACGGTCAGACCCGCAAGCATACCCGCAACTGCACCGACATTGTTGATCTTCTTCGAGAAGATACCCATCATCAGCGCCGGGAAGATCGAGGCAGCCGCCAGACCAAAGGCCAGGGCAACCGTCTGTGCCGCAAAGCCTGGAGGGTTGAGACCCAGATAGGTTGCCACCACGATGGCCACGGCCATTGCGATCCGCGCCGCCAGAAGCTCACCTTTTTCGCTGATTGCCGGGTTGATAGAACCCTTGATCAGGTCGTGGGACACCGCCGACGAGATCGCCAGCAGCAAACCGGCAGCAGTGGACAGAGCAGCCGCCAGACCACCAGCCGCGACCAGACCGATCACCCAACCCGGCAGGTTGGCGATCTCGGGGTTGGCCAGAACCAGGATGTCGCGGTTGAACTTGGTCAACTCGTTGCCGACCCAGCCCTTTTCAGCGGCCAGTTCCTGCATCTTTTCCGACTTGTCGTTGTAGTACTGGATCTTGCCGTCGCCGTTCTTGTCTTCCCAGTCCAGCAGACCGGTTTTCTGCCACGTGGCCATCCAGTCATAGCGCGCATCATTGTCGATCTGCTCGACCTTCACGGCGCCACCGTCGATGCCACCATTGGGCCACATCATGTCGGTGATGTTCAGACGCGCCATGGCACCCACAGCCGGGGCCGTCAGATAGAGCAGCGCAATGAACACCAGCGCCCAGCCAGCCGACCAGCGGGCATCGGACACTTTCGGCACGGTGAAGAAGCGCATGATCACATGCGGCAGTCCAGCGGTACCGATCATCAGCGACAGGGTGAACAGCACCATGTTCAGTGTGTTCGAGTGGTGTGCGGTGTATTCCGCGAATCCCAACTCGGAGACAATCGCATCCAGCTTGGTCAGCAGCGGCTCGGTGGTGCCAGCGGCGTCGCCAAACAGGCCAAGCGCCGGAACCGGATTGCCAGTCAGCTGCAGCGAGATGAAGATCGCCGGGATCGTGTAGGCGGTGATCAGCACGCAATATTGTGCCACCTGCGTATAGGTCACGCCTTTCATGCCGCCAAAGACCGCA
The DNA here is from genome assembly GCF_023502395.1 of Ruegeria spongiae. GTDB lineage: Bacteria > Pseudomonadota > Alphaproteobacteria > Rhodobacterales > Rhodobacteraceae > Ruegeria_C > Ruegeria_C spongiae. Next base: position 15,699 of record NZ_JAMFMB010000021.1, read on the forward strand.
TAAGCGAACACCACGCCCGCGCCGATCAGCAGACCGGTGGTGTTGCTGACTTCGAGGAAGCGACCAAAGGCCACGCCGACACCGGTCATCTGACCGATCACATAAGTGACCGAGGCCACGATCAGGCAGATCACGGCCACCACGCGCGCGGTCGGGCTGTAGAACCGGTCGCCGATGAACTCGGAGACGGTGAACTTGCCGAACTTGCGCAGATAGGGCGCCAGCAGCAGGGCCAGCAGAACATAGCCGCCGGTCCAGCCCATCAGGAAGGACGAGTTGTCATAGCCGGTAAAGGCAATCAGACCCGCCATCGAGATGAAGCTGGCCGCCGACATCCAGTCCGCCGCCGTGGCCATCCCGTTGGTGACCGGGTGCACGCCGCGCCCGGCGGCATAAAATTCAGATGTGGACCCCGCACGGGCCCAGATCGCGATGCCGATATAGACCGCGAAAGACGCGCCTACAAACAGCAGGTTGATGGTAAACTGATCCATGACGCTTACTCCTCATCCACGCCATATTCGGCGTCGAGTTTGTTCATCCGCCAGGCGTAGAAAAAGATCAGGCCCAGAAAGACCAGGATCGAGCCTTGCTGCGCGAACCAGAAGCCCAGATCGGTGCCGCCGACGCTGATGCCCGAGAGCATCGGGCGCAGCAGAATGCCGAAACCGAACGAGACAAGAGCCCAGATCACCAGGCTCACAAGAATGATCCGCACATTCGCCTGCCAATAGCCTTTGTCAGCCTCGGCAACTTGCGCGGAGTTTGTGGTTTGATCCGCCATCGCGGGTCCTCCTTGCTTCCTCCTGATTTGCCCGGGGATCGGGCAAACCTCCTCCGTTTGCCTGCGCCGCTTCACTGGCTACAGGCATGACGTCACCGGTCCGCCAAAGCGGTCAGTCCGGATCTTTCATCAGGGGGTGGGGCAGGGGTTGACCCGGCCCCGGTCTTCTCGCCTAGCGCATCGCCCCCTTGACGATGGTGGCAAGGCCGCGGGCGATCTCGTCGATCTCGCCCATGGCGTTAATTCTCTCCAATACGTCCCGGCTGTCGTAATAGGTGATCAGCGGGGCTGTCTGGGTGTGATAGGCGCGCAACCGGCTGGCGACCGTTTCGGCGTTGTCATCGGCGCGGCGCTTGAACTCGGTATGGCCACAATTGTCGCATTTGCCGTCGGTTTGCGGGGTCTTGAACGTGTCGTGATAGCCCTCACCACAGCCGCCGCAGGTGTAGCGGCCCGAGATCCGGGTCACCATCGCGTCGTCGTTCACCTCAAGGCTGATGGCGGCGCTGACCTTCTGGTTGTTTTTGTCCAGCAGCGTATCGAGCGCCCTGGCCTGCGCATCGGTGCGCGGGAACCCGTCAAGGATCACGCCACCGGCGCAATCAGGTTCCGCCAGACGATCGCCCAGGATGGCGATGACGATCTCGTCGCTGACCAGGCCGCCGGCCTCCATGACCTCTTTGGCCTGCTTGCCAGCCTCGGTTCCGGCGGCGACAGCGGCGCGCAGCAGATCACCGGTCGACAGCTGGATCAGCCCGAACTGCTCTTCCAGCTTGCGGGCCTGCGTACCCTTGCCCGCGCCCGGAGGCCCGAGCAGGATCAGAACGGCGGGGGTGGTGAGAACCTGGGTCTCCATCACTTCACCGCCCGGTTTTCGATCAGGTCCTCGACGACCGAGGGATCGGCCAGTGTCGAGGTGTCACCCAGAGCGCCAAAGTCATTCTCGGCAATCTTGCGCAGGATGCGGCGCATGATCTTGCCCGAACGGGTTTTCGGCAGGCCAGGCGCCCATTGGATCACATCCGGGCTGGCGATCGGTCCGATCTCGGTGCGGACCCAGGTGCGCAACTCTTTGAGCAGATCATCCGATGGTTCACGGTCATTCATCAGGGTGACATAGCAATAGATGCCCTGACCCTTGATATCATGCGGGTAGCCCACCACAGCGGCCTCGGCCACGGCAGCATGGGCGACCAGCGCGCTTTCGACCTCGGCGGTGCCCATCCGGTGGCCCGAGACGTTGATCACGTCATCGACGCGCCCGGTGATCCAGTAATCGCCGTCCGCGTCGCGGCGGCAGCCGTCACCGGTAAAGTAATAGCCTTTGTAATCCGAAAAATAGGTCTTTTCGAACCGCTCATGATCACCCCAGACGGTGCGCATCTGGCCGGGCCAGCTGTCCTTGATGCACAGAACACCCTCGACTCCGTTGCCGGTGATCTCGACTCCCGATTGCGGGTCCAGAACCACCGGTTCGATGCCAAAGAATGGCTTCATCGCCGCGCCGGGTTTCATCGCGTGGGCGCCGGGCAGGGGGGTCATCAGATGGCCGCCGGTCTCGGTCTGCCACCAGGTGTCGACGATCGGGCAATTACCCTTGCCGACCACGTCGTTGTACCAGGTCCAGGCCTCGGGGTTGATCGGCTCGCCGACAGTGCCCAGCACCTTGAGGTCACTCAGGTCGCATTTCTCGACAAATTCCGGTCCCTGACCCATCAGCGCGCGGATCGCGGTGGGGGCGGTGTAGAACTGGTTCACCTTGTGCTTTTCACAAACCTGCCAGAAGCGGGAGGCATCGGGCCAGGTCGGCACGCCCTCGAACATCAGCGTGGTGGCGCCATTGGCCAGCGGGCCATAGACGATATAGCTGTGGCCGGTGACCCAGCCCACATCGGCCGTACACCAGTAGACGTCGCCATCATGGTAATCGAAGGTGATCTCATGGGTCATCGCCGCATAGACCAGATAGCCGCCGGTGGTATGCACCACGCCCTTGGGCTGCCCGGTCGAGCCCGAGGTATAGAGGATGAACAGCGGGTCCTCGGCACTCATCTCGGCGGGAGCGCAGGTATCGCTCGCCTCCAGCGCCATCTCGTTATAGTCGAAATCGCGCCCGTCGACCCAGGTGGTCTGGCCGCCAGTGCGCTTGACCACCAGGCATTTCACCGTGTCCTTGCAATGTAGCAGGGCGGCGTCAGCATTGGATTTCAGCGCCGTTTTGCGCCCGCCGCGCGGGGCCTCGTCGGCAGTGATCAGCACCTTGGCGTCAGAGCCGTTGATCCGGGCCGACAGTGCATCGGGCGAGAAGCCCGCAAAGACGATGGAATGGATCGCACCGATCCGGGCGCAGGCCAGCATCGCGTACGCGGCCTCGGGGATCATCGGCATGTAGATGACGACGCGGTCGCCCTTGCGCACCCCCAGCGAGGACAGCACATTGGCCATCTTGCAGACGCTGCTGTGCAATTGCTTGTAGGTGATGTGCAGGGCAGGCTCGTTGGGATCATCCGGTTCCCAGATGATCGCGGTCTGATCTCCGCGCGTCGCCAGATGCCGGTCGATGCAATTGGCTGACACGTTCAAGGTGCCATCGGCGTACCAGTTGATATTCACATTGCCGAAGTCGTAGCAGACGTCTTTCACCTGTGTGTATGGCTTGATCCAGTCGATCCGCTTGCCATGCTCGCCCCAGAACCCGTCTGGATCGGCGACCGAGGCCGCGTACATCTGGTCGTATTTGGCCGCGTCCACATGGGCATGTGAAACGGTCTCTGCCGATGGCGCATAGGTCCGTTTTTCGGTCAGCGTGTCGGTCGTCATCTGAGGCTCCTCCCAATGACTGTTTTCGTTGATCGCATTTTTCACCCAATATGCAGGGGATTGTCGATCATGTTCCTTCCTTGCCGAAAGTATAGGCGAGTTTGAAAATATTAAAATAAAGTCATGAAAATTAACGATTTGTCTGTAAAGAATTTTTACTGATCGGTGATCAAGTGTAAATGAATTGAAAACAATGTCCGCAAGGCCTCTGAAATGATAAGAAAATTGCTGTCAACATCGGCACGGGTCCACTGCGTGCCTTTGGGTGCGCATTGGCGTGATTCTGGTGTTGCCGTGCAGAAATCGGGCGATACGAGTCGGAAGTGCGGGGGATGGGGGCTTGTAAATGGCCCTGCTCGACCAGTTCCGAGTCGCGCATATCCCGGGCCTTGGCAGCGGCGCGATGTCGACCTAGTCTGCCCTCAAAGACATGTCCGCTGCAGCAGTGGACCGACCGGGAGGGAACTGATGAAAACCTGTCTGACCGCAGCCGCTTGCACGGCGCTGGGGCTTGTCCTTGCGACACAATCCGCGGCAACCGAATGGAACGCCTCGGTCTGGGGCAAGCGCCGCGCCTTTACCGAACATGTAGAAAAGCTGGCTGAACTGGTCAGCGAAAAAACGGGTGGCGAATTCACCATCAACGTCAGCTATGGCGGCTTGTCGAAACCGCGCGAGAATCTGGACGGGATCGAAATCGGCGCCTTCGAGATGGCGCAGTTCTGTGCCGGCTACCACCGCGACAAGAACCGCGCGATCACGGTTCTGGAACTGCCCTTCCTCGGTGTGAACACGTTGGAGGAAGAGGTGGCGGTCAGCCACGCGATCTATGATCATCCGGCGGTGCTGGGCGAGATGGCGAAATGGAATGCGCGGATCATCATGACTTCACCCATGCCGCAATACAATCTGGTGGGCACCGGCACTCCGCCCGATGCGTTGGTTGATTTCGACGGGATGCGCGTGCGCGCCACCGGCGGTCTGGGGCAGGCCTTCGAGGCGGTGGGCGGCGTGCCGACCTCGGTCGCGGCGACCGAAGCTTATGGCGCGATGCAGTCGGGTGTTGTCGACACGGTCGCCTTTGCCCAGCATGCGCATCTGAGCTTCGGCACCATCAACGAGGCTGACTGGTGGACCGAGAACCTCAATCCCGGCACGGTGAATTGTCCGGTCGTGGTCAATATCGAGGCCTACGAGGCACTGCCGCCGGAACATCGCGACGTGCTGAACAGTTCGATCGACGAGGCGATCGCGCATTACCTTGTCAACTATGGCGAACTTCTTGAAACTTGGGACAGCGTTCTGAAAGAAAAGGGCGTGACAAAGGCGAAGGTTCCTGACGAAGTCATCGCCGAGTTCAAGGCCAAGGCCGCCGATCCGATCCGCGAGCAGTGGATTTCCGATATGAGCGCGCAGGGCCTACCGGCGCAGGATCTTTATGACCTGGTGCAGTTCACTCTGAACGCCAAGCGCGGCGGCAACTGAGTTCAGCACCACCGATCAGAGCGGCAGCGACAGTTGGAACGGCGCAAGCACCGCAGACGCCTTGCCTGGTGTATCGGCCAGGCGTTGCTCGGCCCGCAAGACCACCTGAGCCGCTGCGCGCGCATCCTCTTCGGCGTCGTGATGTCGGAAGTCCAGGTCGAGCACTGTTTTCAGATTGCCCAGCCCGTGCCCGCCATTGCCCTTCAACTCGGGCCACGCCACACGGGCGATGGAGACGCTGTTGTTCCAGGACAGTCGGGCACGCGGCAACCCATGTGCCCGGCAGGCGGCGGCGATGGCGTGTTCATCGAACCGGCTGTGCTGGACCAGCGGATGACGTGCGAGCAGGGGCAGTAGATCGGGCCAAACACCCGCGAATGTCGGTGCCCCCCGCACTGTGTCCGGGCCGATGCCGTGCAACTCGATGTTGAAGGGGGCAAAAGGCATCTGCGGGTCGATCAGGGTCGACCAGGTCTGAATGCTGTGATCGGCGCGCACGCAGGCCAGGCCGATCTGGCAGATGCTGGCGCTGTCACCGCAGGCGGTTTCCACATCCAGCGCGATGAAGCGGAACGCGCCGCCGGGCAGGGGCACCGTCACCGCGACACTCCGCGCAGGCGCGCCTTGAGCGAGGCCAAAAGCGTGTCTGTGTAGCAACGCAGGATAGCGACGTCGTCGGTCAGCCGCGAATATGACCACAACCCCTGCGCTGAAATCATCGTGTAGCGGGCCAGATCGTCCAGATCGGCGGCGCTCAGGGGGCCGTCCGCCCCGTTCTCATGGGCGAGCGCCTTGCGAAACCCGGTCACGAGCCGCATGCAATGCGCCTCCAGCTTTTTGCGGGTGGCTTTTTCGGTGGGGTCGATCTGGGTCAGCGTGTTGCCCACAAGGCAGCCGATGCCGACCCCGTCCATTGACTCGAACCCGGTCAGCAGATTGTCGAAATAGGCGCGGATGGCGTCGATCCCGGCATCCTCGGCCTCGACCGGAGCGAAAACGGGCGTCACGACGCTGTCCTGATAGCGGTCCAGACAGGCATGAAACAGCTCCTGCTTGCCGGAAAAATCACTATAGATTCCGCCCCGGCTGACCCCGGTTTCCCGCACCAGATCGCCCATGGAAACAGCATGATAGCCGATCCTCCAGAAGGTTTTCATGGCATTGTCCACAAGGGCCGCGCGGGAATGTGATCGGGTTCTGGGCATGTTTCCTCTTGTTTTGGAATGGTCGTTCCAATACCTTTCCGCCGACTCAAGCGCAAGGGCCGAGGGGCAGATCATGACTACGGGTTTTCGTGACAAAAAGAAATTCGCGACCGTCCACGGCAAACGGATGGCTTATATCGAAGAGGGTGAGGGCGACCCGATCGTGTTTCTGCATGGCAACCCCACCTCGTCCTACCTGTGGCGCAACATCCTGCCGCATCTGGCTGGCAAGGGCCGTCTGATCGCGCCCGACCTGATCGGAATGGGTGATTCCGGCAAGCTGGATGACAGCGGCCCTGATCGCTACACCTATGTGGAGCACCGCAAATACTTGTTCGCCCTGCTTGACCAGCTGGACGTGCGCGAAAACGTGACGCTTGTGCTGCATGACTGGGGGTCCGGGCTGGGGTTTCACTGGGCTCATACGCAGCCGGAGGCCATAAAAGGCATCTCCTTCATGGAGGCCATCGTCGCGCCGGTACCGGGATGGGACAGTTTTCCCGCAGAGGCCCGCGAGATATTTCAAGCCCTGCGCTCACCCGCCGGGGACGAAATGGTGCTGGAGAAGAACCTGTTTGTCGAAGCGATCCTGCCCGGCTCGATCCTGCGCGATCTGAGTGACGCGGAAATGGCCGAATACCGCCGCCCCTTTGCCGCTTCCGGCGAGGGCCGGCGCCCGACGCTGACCTGGCCACGCCAGATTCCCATCGCGGGTGACCCTGCGGATGTGACCGCGATCGTCTCGGATTACTCCGCCTGGCTGGCACAGACGCCGATCCCGAAACTGTTCGTCAATGCCGAGCCCGGCGCGCTGATCGCAGGGCCGGTCCGTGATTACGTGCGGGCCTGGCCAAACCTGTCCGAGGTGACCGTGGCGGGCAGCCATTTCATTCAGGAAGATTCACCCGATCAGATCGGCGAAGCCATTCGGGACTGGCACGCGGCGCTCTGATCTGTATGGGATGTGCGACCGGGAGGGCGTCGGTCACACAAGCGACAAAACTTTTCTCGCGTTATTTTTTGCGATATGTTCATCAGCGGGCGGGGCGTATAGTGTCGCCGTGATTAAGGCTTGGAATGGATGCGCGCGCGATGGGTGGGAACAAGATTCGCAACATGGAAGAATTTGCCGCGCTCAGCGGCATCTCGCGCCCGACGGTTTCGAAATACTTCAATGATCCCGGCAGTGTCCGTGCCTCGACACGGGCGCGGATCGAGGCCGCGCTGGAAGAGCACGACTATCGCCCCAACATCTATGCGGTCAACCAGAACCGCCGCCTGACCAAGAATATCGGCATTGTGGTGCCGTATCTGGCCGATCCGTTCTTTGCCGAAATTGCCCGAAAGATCGAGCTTCGCTGTATCGAGGCGGGCCTGTCTCCGATCCTGTTCAGCGCCCATGGCGAAAAGGACCTGGAGGTCGACATTCTGGACAGTCTGCGCTCGATGAAGCCGGCTGGTGTGCTTCTGGCGCCGCTCGGGCGTATTTCCGATCGAGGCGTGATCGAGAAATTCTGCCGCGATGTGCCAACGATCCTGTTCGATAGCAATCTGGACGGAATTGGCGAAGCCTTTGTGGGATCAGATAATTTCAGCTTTGTGTCGCAAAGCGTGGAATATCTGACACGCACCGGAAACCCGCCGATCCTGTTCGAGATGGTCCGCCCGGCCAACCCGAACGCGAACAAACGCCGCAAGGCCTATGTGTCGATGATGGAGCGGTTGGGATTTGACCCGCAGATCTTTCAGGCCGAGGGGGATGGCTGGGGATTCGAGGAAATCGGATACAAGGAGGGGCTGCGGTTTCTGGATCAGAAACCGGGTCGGACCGATACTGTGCTGTGCAGCAACGACCGGCTTGCGATCGGGTTTCTGTCGGCCTGTTTCGAACGCGGCATACCAGTAGGGCGCGGCGAAACCTGCACCTTGCGCGTGGCGGCACATGACGATCATCCGTTTTCTCGCTTCACCTGCCCATCGCTGACAACCGTGGCCCACGATTATGATCAGGTCTCCAACAAGGTCATTGAGATGTTGTTTCAACTGATCGAAAGCGGCGGGCATTTCGAGAACAGGTCAGAGCACCTCTACCCGGCGAAGCTCGTTCTGCGGTCTTCGGCCTGATCGGATAAAAGTTTACGCGCGTAAAGTTTTTGTTGACTTGCCTCCCGATCAGGACGTAGGGTCATACCCAACATCCAACACAGGGAGGAACAGGATGTATCTCAAGGCATCAATGGGTGCGGCGACTGCCATGGCGCTTGTCATGGGCTCGGGAGCTATTGCCGACACCATCACCATCGCGACCGTCAACAACGGCGACATGATCCGCATGCAGGGTTACACGGACGATTTCACGGCCAAGACCGGCCATGAGGTTGAATGGGTCACGCTGGAAGAGAACGTGCTGCGTCAGCGGGTCACGACCGATATCAGCACCAAGGGCGGCGCATTCGACATCATGACCATCGGCATGTATGAAACGCCGATCTGGGGTGCCAATGGCTGGCTGGTCCCGCTTGACGGTCTGTCCGAGGACTACGACGTCGACGACATCCTGCCCGCGATGCGCGCCGGGCTGAGCCATGACGGCACGCTCTATGCCGCGCCGTTTTATGGCGAAAGCTCGATGGTGATGTATCGCAAGGACCTGATGGAAAAGGCCGGGCTGGAAATGCCCGAGGCCCCGACCTGGGAATTCATCCGCGAAGCCGCGGCGGCAATGACCGATCGCGACGCCGAGATCAACGGCATCTGCCTGCGTGGCAAGGCCGGCTGGGGTGAGGGCGGTGCCTTTATCACCGTCACCGGAAACTCGTTTGGCGCCCGCTGGTTCGACGAGGACTGGAATGCGCAGTTCGATCAGCCTGAATGGGCTGACGCGCTGAACTTCTTTGTTGGGATGATGTCGGAATCCGGTCCTCCGGGCTATGCGACCAACGGGTTCAACGAAAACCTGTCGCTGTTCCAGCAAGGCAAATGCGGCATGTGGATCGACGCAACCGTTGCGGCATCCTTCGTGACCAATCCTGACGATTCAACCGTGGCCGATCAGGTGGGCTTCGCTCTGGCGCCAAATACCGGTCTGGGCAAAAACGCCAACTGGCTCTGGGCCTGGGCGCTGGCCATTCCGGCCGGGTCGCAGAAACTGGAGGCGGCGCAAGCGTTCCTCGAATGGGCGACATCGAAAGACTATATCGAACTGGTCGCTGAAAACGAAGGCTGGGCCAATGTGCCTCCGGGTGCGCGGACATCGCTTTATGCGAACCCCGATTATCAGGCCGTGCCGTTTGCCAAGATGACGCTCGACTCGATCAATGCGGCTGACCCGCAGAATCCGACCGTCAAACCGGTGCCCTATGTCGGTGTCCAGTTTGTCGCCATCCCCGAGTTCGCCGGAATCGCAACCGAGGTCAGCCAGGAATTCTCGGCTGTCTATGCCGGGCAGCAGAGTGTCGACGAAGCGCTGGCCAAGGCCCAGGCGCTGACCAACGACGCCATGGAAGCCGCCGGGTACCGCTAAGGCGACCGGTCGCGCCAAAAACACGCAGAGGGCGCCATGCCCGCCCTCTGCTCCCCCATCCCTTCATATTCACTGTAAGATTCGCCCGAGGCGGTCCCCTGACCGTCAACAGAGGAGGTGTTTCCATGGCTACGCAGCATTCCAGATCAGCCGCCCGCCTAATGATGGCCCCTGCGGTTGTCCTGCTACTCGGCTGGATGTTGATCCCACTTTCAATGACCCTGTTCTTTTCCTTCAAGAAATACCTTCCGCTGCGCGGCGACTCGATGGCCAACGGCCTCGAATGGGTCGGGTTCGCAAACTACACGCGGTTCGTCGGCTCCAGTGCGTTCTGGCCAAGTGTTCAGGCCACGCTGACCATCGTTGGCGGCGTTCTGATCATCACGGTGGTTCTGGGCGTCCTGCTTGCGCTGCTGCTCAATCAGCCGATGTGGGGGCAGGGTGTGGTCCGAATTCTGGTCATTGCCCCGTTCTTTGTCATGCCGACCGTGTCCGCGCTGGTCTGGAAGAACATGTTCATGGACCCGACCAACGGATTGCTGGCCTATTTGTGGAAGTTTTTCGGAACCGAGCCGATTGCATGGCTCAGCCAGGCCTCGCTGCCGTCGCTGATCATGATCGTGTCCTGGCAATGGCTGCCCTTTGCAACGCTGATCCTGCTGACCGCGATCCAGTCGCTGGACGGCGAGCAGCTTGAAGCGGCGGAAATGGATGGCGCGCCTTCGATCAAACGCTTCTGGTTCATCGTCCTGCCGCATCTGAGCCGCGCGATCACCATCGTGATCCTGATCCAGACCATCTTTCTGCTGGCGATCTTTGCCGAGATCTTTGTCACCACCGGTGGCGCTTTCGGAACCAAGACGCTGTCTTATCTGATCTTCCAGCGGGTGCTGGAAAGCCAGAATGTCGGGCTCGGATCGGCAGGCGGTGTCTACGCAATCATTCTCGCCAATATCGTTGCCATCTTCCTGATGCGCATCGTCGGCAAGAACCTGGACGCGTGAGGAGGACCCCATGGCACGCTCTGTTACGCAAAACCGCAAGATCATCAATACCGCCGCCGCCTGGGCAGTCGGATTGCTGATCTTCTTCCCGATCCTCTGGACCATCCTCACCAGCTTCAAGACCGAAGCGCAGGCCATTTCCGACCCGCCAGTATTCCTGGCCTTTGACTGGACGCTGGAAAATTACGGCGTGGTCATGGAGCGGTCGAACTACATGCGGTTCCTGTGGAATTCGATCGTCATCGCGGGCGGCTCGACCATCCTGGGGATCATCATCGCGGTACCTGCCGCCTGGTCGATGGCTTTTGTGCCCTCAAAACGCACCAAGGACATCCTGCTCTGGATGCTGTCGACCAAGATGCTTCCGGCGGTTGGTGTGCTCTACCCGATCTACCTGCTGTTCATCAAACTGGGGCTTCTGGATACCAAGTTCGGTCTGACCATCGTGCTGATGCTGATCAACCTGCCGATCATTGTCTGGATGCTTTACACCTACTTCAAGGAAATCCCCGGCGAGATTCTGGAAGCGGCGCGGATGGACGGGGCCAGCCTGAAGGACGAGGTGCTTTATGTGCTGACCCCCATGGCCATACCCGGCATCGCCTCAACGTTGTTGCTCAATGTCATTCTGGCCTGGAACGAAGCCTTCTGGACGCTGAACCTGACCGCGGCCAAGGCGGCCCCGCTTACGGCCTTCATCGCCAGCTACTCCAGCCCCGAAGGCTTGTTTTATGCCAAGCTCAGCGCGGCCTCGACCATGGCGATTGCGCCAATCCTCATCCTTGGCTGGTTCAGCCAGAAACAACTTGTCAGCGGCCTGACCTTCGGCGCCGTCAAATAAGGAAACTGACCAATGGGACAAATTCAACTGAACCAGGTGACCAAAAGCTTCGGCGACGTCCAGGTCATTCCGCCACTGGATCTGACCATCGAAGACGGAGAGTTCACGGTCTTTGTCGGGCCTTCGGGCTGCGGTAAATCCACCCTTCTGCGTCTGATCGCGGGGTTGGAGGACATCACCTCCGGGCACATCGCCATCGACGGCACAGACGCCACCGATGTGCCGCCTGCCAAGCGTGGTCTGGCCATGGTGTTCCAGTCCTACGCGCTTTATCCGCATATGTCGGTGCGCAAGAACATCGCCTTTCCGATGCGCATGGCCGGGATTGATCAGGCCGAGCAGAACCGGCGGATCGACGCCGCCGCCAAGGCGTTGAACCTGACCGACTATCTGGACCGGCGTCCGGGTCAGTTGTCGGGCGGGCAGCGCCAGCGGGTCGCCATCGGACGGGCCATCGTGCGCGAACCTGCGGCGTTCCTGTTTGACGAGCCGCTGTCCAATCTGGACGCCGCCCTGCGGGTCGGCATGCGGCTGGAAATCAGCGAGATGCATGAACGGCTCAAGACCACGATGATCTACGTGACCCATGATCAGGTCGAGGCGATGACCATGGCCGACAAGATCGTCGTGCTGCGCGCCGGGATCGTCGAACAGGTGGGCAGCCCGCTTGAGCTTTACCAACGGCCCGGCAACACCTTTGTCGCCGGGTTCATCGGCTCGCCCAAGATGAACCTGATCGAGGGCCCGGAGGCGGCCAAGCACGATGCGGCGACCATCGGCATCCGGCCCGAGCATATCGATATCTCGGAAACGGAAGGCACCTGGCAGGGCACCGTGGGTGTGTCCGAACATCTGGGCTCCGACACGTTCTTTCACATCCAGAGCGGGCTGAGCGCTGAGCCGCTGACGGTTCGCGCCGGTGGCGAGCGCAAGTTGAAATACGGGACCGAAGTGTTCCTGACCCCGCAAATCGAACACCTGCATCGGTTCGACCAGCACGGGCTCAGGATCGCATGAAACGGCTGGACGGCAAAACGGCCTTGATCACCGGCGCGGCCCGAGGCATCGGGCGCGCCTTCGCCGAGGCCTATCTTGCCGAGGGTGCCAGGGTGGCGATTGCTGATATAGACATCGCCCGCGCCCGCGAAACCGCCGGTGAGATTGGTGCGATTGCGGTCCATATGGATGTAGCCGATCAGGCCAGCATCGAGGCGGGTGTGGACACGACCATCGCCGAACTGGGCCATATCGACATCCTGATCAACAATGCCGCCGTGTTCACCGCCGCGCCGATCACCGAGATCACGCGCGCGGATTACACCCGCACCTTCGACATCAATGTCGCGGGCACGCTCTTCACGCTGCAGGCGGTCGCCAGGCATATGATCGCGCGCGGGCAGGGCGGCAAGATCATCAACATGGCCTCGCAGGCGGGACGGCGGGGTGAGCCTCTGGTGGCCGTCTACTGTGCCACCAAGGCCGCTGTGATCAGCCTGACGCAATCGGCGGGGCTCAACCTCATCGACCATGGGATCAACGTGAACGCCATCGCGCCCGGTGTGGTCGATGGCGAGCATTGGGACGGCGTGGATGCGTTCTTTGCCCGGCATGAGGGCAAGGCACCGGGGCAGAAGAAGCGCGAGGTCGCTCGGGCCGTGCCTTATGGCCGGATGGGCGTGGCCGAAGATCTAACCGGCATGGCGGTGTTTCTGGCCAGTTCCGAGGCCGACTACATCGTCAGCCAGTGTTTCAACGTGGATGGCGGGCAATGGATGAACTGATGAAAGATACGTCTCCCGTACCCGGGCTGAGCCTGGCAACGCTTGCTGGCATGCCGGACCATATCGACAGACCGCGCTATGACCGGCGCGACCTCAGCCCCGGCATCGTCCATATCGGGCTTGGCAATTTCCACCGTGCCCATCAGGCGTGGTTTCTGCACCGGTTGATGCAACGGGGCGAGGCGCTGGATTGGGCGATCCTCGGTGCGGGCGTGCGGCCCTATGATGCGGCGATGCGAGAGAAGCTGCGCGCGCAGGATTGCCTGACGACCCTCATCGAATTGGCCCCCGATAGCCGCGCTGCTGAAATCATCGGCCCGATGATCGACTATCTGCCCATAGAAGACGGGCACGGCGCGCTTATCCGGGCCATGGCCGATCCCGCGATCCGGATCGTTTCCCTCACGGTGACCGAAGGCGGCTATTTCATCGACGGCGCCACTGGCGGATTCGACGTCAATCATCCCGAGATTCAACATGACGCGGCCAATCCGGGCGCACCCAAAACAGCCTTTGGCGCGATGATTGCCGCGCTTGAGATGCGCCGCGCTGCGAACGTTCCGCCTTTCACCGCGATGAGTTGCGACAATCTGCAAGGCAATGGCCGCATCTTGCGAAACCTGGTCGTCGGGCTTGCCCGATTGAGCGATCCCGAGTTGGCCCGCTGGATCGACACCGAAGGCGCGTTTCCAAACTCGATGGTCGATTGCATCGTGCCCGCCACCGGTCCCGGCGAGTTGGCGCTCGCACGCGAAATGGGCGTCGCGGATGCGGTGCCGGTGCCCCATGAGAACTTTCGCCAATGGGTGATCGAAGACAGCTTTGTAATGGGTCGCCCCGATTGGAACACAGCGGGCGCCACCTTCTCCGAGGACGTGCATCCCTATGAGATGATGAAGATCCGGGTGTTGAACGCCGGACATCAGGTGGTCGCAAATGCGGGCGTGCTGCTGGGTGTCGAGACCATCGCGGACTGCCTGTCCCATCCGCTGATCAAGGCGCTGTTCCGCAAGGTGGAACGCACAGAGATCGCGCCTTATGCCGCCCCGGTTCCGGGTATGACCCCAGAGGCTTATGTCGATCTGGTCGAACACCGTTTCGCCAATCCAGCGATTCGCGACACCACCAGGCGGGTGGCATTCGACGGCTCTTCGCGACATCCCGGTTTTGTCTTACCGATCCTGCGCGATGCGCTTGCCGCAAGTGGCCCCATCGACGGGCTGATGCTGGTCGAGGCGCTCTGGGCGCGGATGTGCGCGGGTACCTGCGAGGATGGAACGGTGATCGAACCGAACGACCCCGCATGGGATCATCTGGTGCCGATCGCAATCCGCGCCAAGGACAGCCCGCAGGTCTGGCTGCAAGAGACCGGGCTTTATGGCGCGCTCGCAACGGATGCGCGGGTGGTGCGGGCCTTTGAACACTGGCTCACGCTCATTTGGCGGGACGGTGTGCCCGTGGCGCTAGAATCCTATATTGGGTCCCCCTAGGGACCATGAACACATGCGTCATTCGTTCACGGCGCTTTGAGTCCAGAGCCGCCGTGCGGCAAGCAGGCTGAGCGCGCAAATGCCACCAAGCGCGAAAAAACTCGGGGCAGGGCCGAAGCGGGCCAGCAACCAGCCGGTCAGCGGATAGGCCAGCAGCCAGCAGGCATGCGACAGGGTGAACTGGGCGGCAAACAGCGCCGGGCGGTCCTCGGGCGGGGCAGAGCGGCGCAGCAGGCGGCCCACCGGTGTCATCACCCCCGAATACCCAATCCCGATCACGACCCACCCGGCAAGCAGACTGCCCGCCGTCAGACCGGCAAGGGCTGCGATGCTTCCCAGCCCAAGACAGGTTGCGACCGAAAGCAGGGTACTGCCCATCATGACAGATCGGTCGGGGCGGTGTTCCAATAGCTGTGGCAGAATCAGTGCCGCCGCCATCGAACCCGCGCCGAAACTTCCCAGCGCCAGCGCCACCATCGTCTCGCTCAGACCCAGTGTGCTGCGGATCAGGACCACGGTGTTGACCAGAACCATACCGCTCACCATCGCCGCCGACAGGCTCAGCGCCAACAGCCCGCGCAGGTGCGGCAGGCTCAGGTAGAGGCGGATGCCGCGCGTGGTGCGGTCCCAGATGCCCCGCCGGATGGCCGGTTTCGGCGAGGGCAGGACCAGCGCCCCGATCAACAGCGCCGAGGCGATGAAGCCGACCGTCGTGCCCCAGAACAGCGTGTCGAAACTTACCAGCATCAGCAGTGCTGCTGCCAGGGCCGGGCTGGCGAGGTTTTCCAGATCATAGGCCAGCCGCGACAGCGACAGCGCGTTGGTATAGTCGCGCTCATCGGGCAGAACGTCCGGGATCGTGGCCTGAAACGCGGGTGAAAACCCGGCCGAGGCCGCCTGCAGCACAAAGATCAGCGCATAAATCTGCCAGATCGCGTCGACAAATGGCAGACACAGGGCCGCCGCCGCCCGCACCAGATCCAGCGCAATCAGCATCTTGCGCCGGTCCAGTTGCTCGGCAAAAGCGGCCGCAATCGGTGCCAGCCCCACATAGGCCAGCATCTTGATGGTCAGCGCCGTGCCCAGCACCACCCCCGCCTGCGCCCCGGCCAGATCAAAGGCCAGAAGGCTCAGCGCAACGGTGGCAAGACCGGTGCCCAGCAGCGCAACCACCTGCGCGGCAAAGAGATTTCGATAGGTCCGGTGGCGCAGAACGCTCAGCATGTCAGAGCTCCGTCAGGGGAAAGTCGTCATGATCGCGTCGGGTCATGGCGCAGCCTTATCCGGTCGGTTGCCTATGTCAAACAGGCGCGATCACATGCGGGTCATTGGCTCAAATCCCGGACACAATGGCGCGATACGGTATTTTCGAACAAAAACGGTTTCCCTATGTCATCAGAATGGAACCGGACTTCAAAATCGAATGGGACGGACCGCGCTCGCGCTACCACGAAACACGCGTACGAGAGCAGGTTTCCCAGCGGGCGCAGTTTCTTGGCGATCCGTCCTTCCCGCGCGGCTGCAGCTATCTGCGTGTTCCGCTGGTGCCACAGAAACATGATGGTCCGGGCATCGACTGCCATTGGGACGAGGACCGCCA
Source organism: Ruegeria spongiae (assembly GCF_023502395.1). Taxonomy (GTDB): domain Bacteria; phylum Pseudomonadota; class Alphaproteobacteria; order Rhodobacterales; family Rhodobacteraceae; genus Ruegeria_C; species Ruegeria_C spongiae. Next base: position 32,232 of record NZ_JAMFMB010000021.1, read on the forward strand.
TGTGCTGGTCTGCTTTATGGATCTGGAAGACGGCCCGCTGCCGGAAGAGCTTGAAGCCTTTGTCAGCCCGAGCGACGAGAGGCCCGAAGAGGTTTCGGCCACGGTTTTTACTCTCGACCGGCCAAGGCGTTTGAATTGAACCCGAGAGGTCGGCCTTCTGGAATCACCCAAAAGCCTGCCGCAATGCCTCCATCGCCTCGTCCGGGTCAGTGACCCAGGTCAGGAACGCGCCAAGCGACGGGTCGGCGAAGCCCTGCTCGATCGTGCGGTCTACCAGCGCGCGCAGCGGATCCCAGTAGCCTTCGATATTCATCACCAGGATCGGCTTGTCATGCAGGCCCAACTGCTGCCATGTCAGCGCCTCGAACAGCTCGTCCAGCGATCCCGGCCCGCCCGGCAGAACCACAACCGCGTCGGCGTTCATGATCATTACCTTCTTGCGCTCATGCATGGTCTCGGTGACCACATAGGTGGTCAGGTCGGATTTTCCGACCTCGCGCCGCACCAGATGCTCGGGGATGACACCGAACGTGTCGCCGCCGGCAGACTGAGCCGCGCGCGCGACCTCTCCCATCAGGCCCACATCACCGGCACCATAGACCAGCCGCCAGCCCTCGCGCGCCAGCAATGTGCCGAAGCTGCGGGCGGTCTGCATATAGGCAGGCATTGCTCCGGACCGTGATCCGCAATACACACAGACGGATTTATTGTTCATGGTCGGGCCTTTCGCTGGCAGAATGAGACGATACTGCCTGATAACGGGGCGCGAGGGCGGGCTCAACATCATGCGCGCATTTCCTGTCGGCGGCGACAGGAACCGGATGGCAAAGACGGAAGGACCGACATGGCCGAAAATGCTGGCGACAAAGGATCGGGCAAAGCGACCTGGATCATTGTTGCGGGTGGCGTCGCGGTTGCGGGCGCGGCGGCGATCTATTTTCTGTCTCCGCCGGATCAACCCGCACCGGACCCGGCTGTCATTGCCGAGACGGCAACCGGCGCGGTGGCAGAGGATGCTCCGATTGCAACCGCACCCGCCGAGACGGACGCACCCGATACGGACAGCACTGCCGAGAACGCGCCGGAGGGGCCTGCCAGCCCGGATGATGCTGACATCTCTGCCGATCCTGCCAGTGACGCAGAAAGCGCCGAAGCACCGGTCGCCGTGCCCGATGATCTCGACGCGCCTGAGCTTGATCTGATCCGGGTCGCCCCGGACGGAGCGACCATTCTGGCCGGGCGCGGGACACCCGGCAGCAAGGTTAAGGTGCTGGTGGACGGGGATGAGGTGCATGCCTTCGAGGTCGACCAGAGCGGGCAGTTTGCGGCCTTTTTCCCGATTGTTCCGGGGAACGCGCCCCGGACCCTGACCTTGCAGACAGAACAGGGCGATCAAAGCACCCTGTCGGACGATTTCCTGATCGCTGCGTCACCCGAGGCAGCGCCCGAGCAGGTGGCCAGCGCCGACCCGCCCACCGGGCAAGACGCCGAAGGTGATACCGCCGCGCCGCCTGCGCAGACCACTGAGCCCACCGGGACAACCGATGCGCCGTCGCAGACCACCGAGAGTGCCGATGCCGCCTCCACAGGTGAGGAACGGACAACACCAGAGGCTTCCGGCCCCGAGGCGGAGACCGGCAGTGACGAGACTGTTTCGGCGGAGGTTGCGCCAGCAGAGGCGCCTGCCATCCTGCGTTCCGGCGAAGAGGGTGTCGAACTGGTGCAATCGCCCCAGCAACAGGACGCCACAGCACCTAGCCTGCAACTGGACACGATCGGCTACACCAATCAGGGTCAGGTCGAGCTGACCGGTCGCGCCGCGCCCGGGGCCACGGTGCGGGCCTATCTGGACAATCGTGCGCTGCGGGACCTGAGTGTTGGCGAGGATGGCCGCTGGCGTGGCGAGATCGCCGGGATCGACCCCGGCACCTACACGCTGCGCCTCGATGCGCTGGGCAAAGGCGGCAAAGTGATCGACCGGCTGGAAACCCCGTTCCGGCGGGAAGCGCCCGAACTTCTGGTCGCCTCGGATACTGATGTCGCGACCCAGACCGCAACCATACGCGCCGTCACCGTCCAGCAGGGCGACACGCTCTGGGCGATATCGCGCGATCGCTATGGCGACGGGGTGTTCTATGTGAAAGTGTTCGACGCGAACCGGGACAGCATCCGGAACCCGGATCTGATCTATCCGGGGCAAATCTTCAACCTGCCGGAGTGATCTCTGGTCCCAGCAGAGCCAGCCATGAAGCCAGCAAGCGCGACCCAGACCAAACAGGACATCACCGAGACGGAGCGCCGCTCGGGCTGGCGCACGATCCGCAAGGTGACGCCCTATCTCTGGCCCGAAGACGAGCCCTGGGTCAAACGTCGGGTGGTCTGGGCCATGGCGGCGCTGGTATTTGCCAAACTGATCGCGGTTTACACGCCAATCCTCTACCGCAACGCGGTGGACACTCTGGCCGGGGATACGCAATCGCAACTGCTGCTGGGCGCGGTGGGGCTGACCGTGGCCTATGGCGTGGCGCGGATGATGACCGTGGGGTTCCAGCAATTGCGCGATGCGCTGTTTGCCCCGGTGGGCCAACGCGCGCTGAGGGCATTGGCGCTGGAGACGTTCCAGCATATTCACCGCCTGTCGATGCGCTACCACATCACCCGCAAGACCGGCGGGCTCAGCCGGATCATCGAGCGCGGCGTCAAGGGCGTGGACTTCCTGCTGCGCTTTCTGCTGTTTTCCATCGGTCCGCTGATCCTGGAACTGGTGCTGGTCGCCATCATCCTGATGTGGCTTTTCGATGTCTGGTATCTGGTCGTCGTTGCCGTCACCATTGGCTTCTACATCTGGTTCACCTTTGCGGTGACCGAATGGCGGGTGAAGCTGCGCCGCGAGATGAACGAGCAGGACACCGAGGCCAACCAGCGGGCCATCGACAGCCTGCTGAATTTCGAAACCGTCAAGTATTTCTCCGCCGAGGAGCGCGAAGCGCTGCGCTATGACCAGTCGATGGGGGCCTATGCGCAAGCCGCTCTCAAGACCGCCTATTCGCTGGCCTTCCTGAATTTCGGGCAATCCCTGCTGATCACCTGCGGGCTGGTGGGCGTGATGGTGATGGCAGCACTTGGCGTACAAAGCGGCCAACTGACCGTGGGCGATTTCGTGATGGTCAACGCCTATATGATCCAGATCACCGTGCCGCTCAATTTCCTCGGCACGGTCTATCGTGAGATCCGCCAGTCGCTGGTGGATATGGGCGAGATGTTCGAGCTGCTGGAACAACCCGCCGAGGTCAGCGACAAGCAGGGCGCCCCCGCGCTTGCAGTGAATGGAGGCGAGATCAGGCTGGAGGATGTGCATTTCGGCTATGAGGCCGATCGCGAGATCCTCAAAGGCGTCTCGCTTGCGGTGCGTGCCGGACAGACCGTTGCCATAGTCGGTGCCACCGGGTCGGGCAAATCGACCATCGGGCGGCTGCTGTTCCGGTTCTATGACGTCACGGCGGGCGCGCTGAAGATCGACGGTCAGGATGTGCGCGACGTGACACAACAAAGCCTGCATGAAAATATCGGCGTGGTGCCGCAGGATACGGTGCTGTTCAACGACACGATCCGCTACAACATCGCCTATGGCCGCGCCGATGCCACCCAGGACGAGGTCGAGGATGCCGCGCGCGCGGCACAGATCCATGACTTCATCGCGCAACTTCCCGAAGGCTATGAGACCAAAGTGGGCGAACGCGGGCTGAAACTGTCGGGCGGTGAGAAACAGCGTGTGGGGATCGCCCGCACATTGCTGAAAAACCCGCCCATCCTGTTGCTGGATGAAGCGACCAGCGCGCTCGACACCGAGACCGAGCAGGAGATCAAGGATGCGCTGGCCCGCGCCGGTGAGGGGCGCACGGTGATCACCATCGCGCACCGCCTCAGCACCATAGCCGAGGCCGACCGGATCGTGGTTCTGGACGCGGGAAAGATTGCCGAGCAGGGCACCCATGATGAACTGCTCAGCCACGACGGGCGCTACGCGCAGCTCTGGTCGCGCCAGCAAAGGGACAGCGACGAGGCAGCCTGACATCGGCCGCGTGCGCCGAGTTTCCGCAGGCATTGCGGTTGTATTCCGTCGCATCCGCAGTCTAGATGCGGGTGGAACATACCACTTTGACCAACAGGACCTCCGCGATGAAAAAACTTCCTCTTCTGGGCGCGATCGCTCTGCTGATTGCAGCCCAGACACCTGCCTATGCCGATGATCTGGAATTCATGCTGGCCAACGAAAGCAGCGCCGATCTGGTCGAGTTCAACATTTCCAGCGCATCATCAGATGACTGGGAGGAAAACCTGCTTGAGGGCGGATACCTCGCGCCCGGATATGAGTCCGGCGTGCTGATCGCCGACGGGCTCAGCACCTGCATCTACGACCTGCGCGGTGTCTTTGCCGATGGCTCCGAGGTCGAGGATTTCAACCTCAATCTCTGCGATCTGGGCGGGTATACGTTCACCGATTGATCGTCGACCCTGTCACTGAATACCACCCGGACGGCTGCGCCAGATAATGGCGCAGCCTTTTTTTGCGGCCATGCCCTCTCGTCGACGGGGCGGGGACAGGTTTGAGCGGCACCGATTGCATGTTAGACTGGGTGGAGTTTCGTTTCGGCAATTTGACGAGGTTCGATCATGTTACCTGTTCTGCGGAATGCTTTGTCCGCATCGGTGTTCGGTGTTGGCATCTTTTTTGCCACCGTTGCCTTTGCCGGTGATCCCATCATCGGCACATGGAAGACGGAACCGGACCGAAAGGATTTGATTTCCCATATCCAGATCACCGCCTGCGGCGACAAGTTCTGCGGCAAGATCCTCAGCGCCTATGACAAATCCGGCAAAGAAGTGCAGACCAAGAATATCGGCAAGAGGTTGTTCTGGGACGTGGCCAGCGAGGGCGGCGGCAAATATGGCGGCGGAGAATTCTGGGTGCCGCTGGTCAATGTCGAGGCGGTTCCCACCATGGTGCTGGACGGCGATCAGCTGAAGGTCAAGGGATGCAGCCACCATGTCTGCGGACATCAGACCTGGTCCCGGCTTTGATCGTTCGGTCAGGCAGGAACGGGCTAGCCAGGAGTTCAGCAACAGGGCCGCTTGGGTTTTATCCTGAATGGCAATGGTGGCGGATGTTCGCTTTTTTGCGGGACGAAGCGGACTTTCGCTGTGCATGCATCAACGACAGCTATCGGTCGTCGCACAACGCTACTCGAATGTCTTCGATCAAAGAACTGATGTTCAACGGATGCTCCGTTTGGACCTCAACCAGATTGCCTACACCTAGCGGAAACCGGTGTGACCATGTTGCCATCCGCTGAGCAAGTTCGTCGGCGTCACTTTGTGAATCCAAATGGCCCGGATGTCTTGTTCTGGCAAGAAATCTCTTGAGAGCGACTTTTGGAGAGCACTGACAGACAACTTCGACAATTCGCTCGTATTCTTGGTCCAGCCAATCCGATGGTGTTCCACTCTCGTCGCTGTCGCCCAGGGAGCGCCAATGTGATACGAGGACAACTGATTCTGATCGCATAGCCGCATCTTTGAAAGCATGATCGCTTTGTCTACTAAGCTGCTTCCGGTGATCATGAGAACGAACTTCGAAGCACTCATAAAGCTTCTCAAGGAAATCGTCTTTGTCGTGAAGATCAAAACCTAAATGCTTTGCTATCTCGCGGGCAATTGTCGTTTTGCCACTCGCAGGAAGCCCCGTTACAATCACGCCAATTTTCATAGACCGCATAATTCCCCTGAATTCCACATGACTTAAAATCTACCAGAAGCCGCATCTCCGATCGACCAAAGACCTGTCCGCAGTATTCATATCTAGAAATTGACGTTCGTGCGCCGCGCAACATCCGGTAAATTGGGCTTAAAACGGACTTTGATCCTTCATCGAATGCTGCCGCTTCTTAATCAAAAACAGGCCGACAACACCTAAGGTCGATGCCCGGCCGGGTTCGGTTCGGGCGCCCGCCGCTACAAAGGCAGGCACCCCGGGGGTGAACCTTATTCCGCCGCCTTGACGGGCGGAGTGCCGGGGGGGACCGGCGAGTCCGAAGGCTCGGGGGATTTGAACTCCGAGACGGCGGCGCTCGACTTGTCGGGCGCCCCCCAGATGATCTCGGTCGCGCTCAGGTCCTTGGCCGAACGGAACAGGCGCATGTCGCGCGCGATCCTGCTGGACCGTCCCGCAGTCAGACGCGCCAGCAGGCGACCCAGCCAGACCGCGTAGGTTTCGATCCAGACCCGCAGCGCCAGGAACGAGGGGGTCAGGATCAGCGTCAGCACCGTGGCGATGCCAAGACCGAACACCACCGCCGTCGCCAGCTGTTTCCACCACAGCGCGGTGGGGCTGTCGATGGAATAGCCGCCATCGATGAAATTCAGGCTCAGCCCGAACATCATCGGCGTTAGCCCCGCCATGGTGGTGATCGTGGTCAGCAGCACCGGACGGATCCGCGCCTCGGCAGTGCGCACGATCGCCTCGATTCGGGGCATGTAGCGGCTGTATTCCTGATAGGTGTCAATCAGCACGATGTTGTTGTTCACCACGATGCCTGCCAGCGCCACGATGCCGGTGCCGGTCATGATGATCGAGAACGGCTGGTTCATTACCATCATCCCGATCAGCACGCCGGTGGTCGACAGCACCACAGCCAGCAGCACCAGAACCGAATTGTAAAAGCTGTTGAACTGCGCCAGCAGGATGATGAACATCAGCCCCAGCGCCCCCATGAACGCGTTGACAAGGAACGCGCCGGATTCCTCCTGCTCCTCCTGATCGCCGGTCCAGAGCCACTCAATCGCGCCGGGCAGGGGATCGGTGTCCAGCCATTTGGTCAATTCGGCAATACGTTCGTTGGGATTGACCGGTGCGGTCTTGGCGTCACCGTCGTCGAAAGCTGCTTGCAGCGCCGTATCGGACGCAGCTCCGAGCAGACTGAACACCGTGTAGCGCGACCCGTTCGGCGCAGTCACCACAGGCCCGGTTGCCTCAGACCCTTCGGGCACTTCCTTTACCATTGCCAGCGTCTGTTCGACACCATCCACATCAGGGCGCGTGACCTTGATCAGCCCCGGTTCGACATCCGCCTTGACGTCAAAGTACCGTTTCTGATCGACCCGGTTGATCGAGGCCAGTTTCGGCACCGGTTTACGGCTCACGAAATTGCTGAGCGGGACCAGACCGTCCGGCGTACGCACCTTGATCGCGTCGAGCGTGCTCAGCACCCGTTCTTCCTCGGGCAGGCGCACGCGGATCTCGATTTCCTCGTCGCTGCCCTCGGGGCGCATCTCGCCCAGAAGCACGCCACGCGTGACCAGTTGCACCATGGCACCGACGGTTGCCACGTCAGCGCCAAAGCGACCGGCATTGGCGACATCCACGTCGATCTGCCAGTCGATGCCGGGCAGGGGCAGGCTGTCTTCGACCTTGATCAGGCCCGGTGTTGCCTCGAACTGTTTCCGGGCGGTTTCCGCTGCCAGCGTCAATTCGTCCCAATCGTCGCCGCGCAGACGCAGATGCACCGGCTTGCCCTGACCGGGGCCCTGTTCCAGCGCCGAGACCTCGGCGATGATGCCGGGCAGCTTGACCAGTTCGGCATTCAGCTGATCGAGGACGAAATTGCCGTCATATTCCGGCGCGATTTCTTCTTTTTCAAAGCCCAGAAGATTTGTGACCGGACCCCAGAACCACCCGGTGATCGGTTCTGAATTGGTGGGGCGGTCCTCCCACGGGATGATTTCGAACTGGACCTGACCAATGGTGTCGGCAGGCGATCGGCCGCCGCCCGGCCCGCCGGTGTTCAGGCCGCCTTCGCCTGCAAAGGAGAAGACGTTGATCACCGCCGGGTGCGCCTTGATGATCTCTTCGACCTCACGCACCATCTCGTCTTTTTCATGCAGCGAGATGTTGCCGCGCGCACGCACATAGGTGGTGGCCTGTTCCGGTTCGCTTTCGACGAAGAATTCGACGCCGCGGTTGTTGCCCATGAAGGTAAACACGGTCATCACGACGCAGAAACCGACCACGGCAATCGACACGACGGGCATGATCGGATTGCCCGCGATGAACTGGATCACCCGGCCAAAGGCGGTATGTTCGCCTGCGCGTTCCACATGGGTACTCTCGTGGACACGCTGGACCGCTCCCATGGTGACAGACGCCGAGAAAGCCCCAAGGACAAACACAAAGAACCCAAGGATCAAACTACCCGTGCCGGTATCACCGCTGCGCAGCAGAATCATCGCGCCCGTGAACACAAGGTAGAGAGCAACAGGAACAAGGGCTGCCCGCAGCCAGAACGGGGCGCTGGCGCGCAACCAATCCGAGATGCGGCCAAGGACGCGGCTCATCCGGCCCGAGACGCCGCCCATCACCGGCAGATAGATCAGCGCCACCACCAGCGAGGCCGAGAGCACGAAGATCAGCGTCACCGGCAGCATGCCCATGAACTCGCCCGGCACACCGGGCCAGAACAGCATCGGCAGGAAGGCGCAAAGCGTTGTGGCTGTGGACGAGACGATGGGCCAGAACATCCGTTGCGCTGCCTCGACATAGGCGTGCATCGGGCCGATGCCGTCCCGGATACGCTTGTCTGCATATTCCACCACAACGATGGCCCCATCGACCAGCATCCCCACGGCCAAAATCAGGCCGAACATGACGATGTTGGAAATGCTGATCCCCATGATCGCCAGCAGCACGAAACACAGCAGGAACGAGGTCGGGATCGCAAAGCCCACCAGCAGCGCGGCGCGGCTGCCAAGCGCCGCCAGCACCACGATCATCACCAGCGCAATGGCGGTCAGCACCGACCCTTCGAGCTGGCGGACCATCGAATTGACCACCCGGCTCTGGTCGTTCGAGGTGCCGACCTCGACGGCGGCCTGCAATTCCTTGGGCCAGCTTTTCTGCGATTCTGCGACGGTGGCTTTGACCAGATCGACCGTGTCGATCAGGTTGTACCCCTTGCGCTTGACCACCTGCAGCGCGACGGTGCTCTGCCCGTCGAAACGGGCCGTGCCCTCGCGGTCTTCGAACGTGTAGTTGATCTGCGCCAGCTCGCCCAGCGTCACAACGCGGTCGCCGTTCACCTTGACCGGCAGGCCATAGACATCCTGCGCCGTGGTGAAGGATGACGGGATCTTGACCGAGAATGCGCCCTGCGCGCTATCGATCTCACCCGCCGCGATCAGCTGGTTGTTGTTCTGAACGACCGTGATCAGTTCCGCGGCTGTGACGTTGTAGGCTTCCAGCCGCAGCGGGTCGATGATGACCTCGAGCAGCTCGTCGCGATTGCCTGCGATCCCGGCCTCCAGAACCGCATCAAGCGCTTCTATGTCGTCCTGCAGGTCCTTGGCGATGCGCGCCATCGTTCGCTCGGGGACCGGACCGGACAGGTTGACGATCACGATGGGAAATTCGGAAAAGTTCAGTTCGGTCAGCGTGTATTGTTCGGCGCCGGTCGGAAACTCGGCCTGTGCGGTGTTCATCGCGTCGCGCACATCGGCGGTGATCGCGGTCTTGTCCCAGCCGAACGCGAACTCCAGCGCCACGCCGGCATAGCCTTCGGCGGCGGTCGAGGTCATTTCCTTGAGCCCGTCCAGATCGGCCAGTTCGGTCTCCATCGGCTTGACCAGCAGGTTCTCGCTGTCTTCCGCCGAAATTCCGGGGAAGTTGACCGAGACGAACAGCGCCGGGATCTCGATATCCGGCTCGCCTTCCTTGGGCAGGCTCACATAGGCGTAGCCGCCGATGACCAGCGACAGCGCGATAAAGGCCAGAACCATCCGGGCGCGAGAGGCGGCCCAGTCGACGATGCCCGTCATTGCGCGGCCTCCCGATAGGTCGGCGCCACCTCGACACCAGCGGTGACGAATTCCTGGCCGACCACGATGACATTCACCGTTTCCGGCAGACCTGCCAGCCAGACGCCCTTGGCGTCATCGCGCAGCAACTCGACCGCGACGAAATCCACCACGTTGCCATCGCCCACGACACGCACGCCCAGCTCGCCCTGATTGTTCAGCGTCAGCGAGGATTGCGGCAACAGATGCGCCTTGGCCCCTTCGGCGGAGATCGCGATCGTTGCGGTCTGACCGTCGCGGATTTTCAGATCGGGGTTGGGGACCGAGATTTCCACTTCGAAGGTGCGGGTCGTTTCATCCGCCGAACGGCTGAGAAAGGTCACTTGCCCCGCCACCTGAAGACCGGCCGCCAACTGCGCGCCAGCTTCTGCGCCCAGTTGCACCCGGTTGACCTCGGTCTCGGGGACGTATCCAACCAGCTTGATCGGATCAAGCTGGATCACCGTCGCGCAGAGCGATCCGGGCTGCATCAGGCTGCCCAGCTCTGCCGCGTCACTTTCCAGCAGCCCGTCGAAGGGGGCGGTGATGGTGATGCGGTCAAGCTCTCGTTCTGCTGCGGCCACTGCGGCGGTCGCGGCTTCGATCCCGGCGCGGGTGGCTTCCAGACCGGATTCGGCGGTCTTGATCCCGGCCTCGGCGGTGCGCACACCCGCCTCGGTCGAAACACGGCGCGTTTCCGAGCCATAGCCACCCTCGGACAGGCGTTGGGCTGCGTTATTGTTGATCAGCGCCTCTTCCAGACGGGCCTTGGCCTCGTCCAGCCGCGCCTGCGATTCGGGCACCCGGCTTTTTGCTTCGCTCCGACGGGCGCGGGCTTCCAGCAGATCGGCCTGGCGGGTGCCCACATCCAACTGGCACAGCAGGTCGCCGGCCTTGACGAACGCGCCCTTGCGCAGCGGCTCGGACACCACGGTCGAGGTGGTCTCGGCCAGCACCGCAACCTCGCGGATCGCTTTGGTCTGGCCGCGCAGAACCACCGCACTGTCGAGTTCACGGGCGGTCGATTGCAGCGCGACCACACCGATCAGGCCGGCCGTGTCATCCTTGGGCGTCGCGTCGGTGGATTCGGCTTGGGCGGACTCGGCGGTGGTCTGGGCGGCGGCGTCCCCTTTGGCGAAGGCCAGAAACGCGTCACGTTCAAACACCAAAAGATAAAGCGCAATTGTCACCAGAACTGCGGTGACTATGGGGATCAGACGCATCTTTTGCCTCTTTCAAATTCTTCACGGCGCAGCAGGGGTGGTCCAGTCAGACCTGCACTGCGACTTGTGACATGGTGTCTCGTTTCCATGTTGTCTACGCTAAACTGACCAGTTCAGATTATTTTTTTTCGCCGCGCTGTGCAAGCGCTGGCTGTTCGCGCAGCTTACGGCCCTTGGCTTGCCCGGTGGGGCACGCTATGACAACCGCCAGAAAACGCATTGGGGCCGGACCGGGGACAGGCATGAGCGACACCGACAGTTTCATTGATGAAGTGACCGAAGAGGTCCGCCGCGACCGCATGTTCCTGCTGCTCAAGCGCTGGGGCTGGGTCGGCGCGCTGGCCGTTGTCGCGATAGTCGGCGGTGCGGCCTATAACGAATATTCCAAGGCGCAGGTACGATCGCAGGCCGAACAGTTGGGCGACGGTATCATCGCTGCGCTGAACGAGAACGACACGGCGGCGCGGGCCGGCAAGCTTGCGCAGATCGATGCCTCTTCCAGCGGCGGTGATGCGATTCTCAAGATGCTGACCGCCTCGGCGCAGGCCGGATCGGAGCAGAACGATGCCGCGGTGCAAAGCCTTGACGCCATTGCCGCAAATGGCGATCTGCCGCGTATCTACCGCGATATCGCCGGTTTCAAGGCGCTGACGCTGCAGAGCGAAACCCTGGCAGTCGAAGACCTGCGGCAACGGTTCGAGGCGCTGGCCCAGCCCGGCGCGCCGCTGCGTCTGCTGGCCGAGGAGCAACTGGCGCTGATCGATATCGCCCAGGGTGAGGCCGAAGCGGCGCTCACCCGGCTTCAGGCCCTTATTCAGGACGCCGAGGCGAGCACGGACTTGCAACAGCGCGCCGCACAGTTGATTGTCGCGCTGGGCGGAACACCGGAACAGGCGCCCGGTCAACGGGGTTGATCCGGTTCCCGAGGGGACCGGCTATGGGTAACGAACAGGCAGGATCGGGCATGGCAATACTCTCACTCTCGCGCAGCGGACTGGCCGCGTTTGGCGCCCTGCTGCTGCTAAGCGCCTGTCAGGAGCCCGATCAGATTCTGCCCGGCAAGCGCGAAACCCTGCGCGGCGCGGAGGTCGGGCAGGGCGAGGTGTCGGCCTCGAAACCGATCCGATTGCCGGCACAGAAGACCAATGCCGCCTGGCCGCAGAGTTTCGGCACGCCGGCCTATCGCACCGATAACCCCGCCTTGCGGGCGACACCGCAGCACATCTGGACCACCCCGATTGGCGCGGGCGACAGCCGCCGCCAGCGCATCACCGCTGATCCGGTGGTTGGCGGCGGGCTGATCTATACGCTGGACGCTGCGGCTCAGGTAACTGCCGTGTCGCCAAATGGCGGTGTTGTCTGGACCCGCAATCTGGTTCCTGCGGGCGAAGGTGACGGTCAGGCGACCGGTGGCGGCATGGCCTTTGACAAGGGTACGCTTTATGTCTCTTCCGGGTTTGGCCGCCTCAGCGCGCTTGATGCCACATCGGGCGCGGTGCGCTGGCAGCAGCGGCTGAACGCGACCGGCAGCGGCACACCGACCGTGCGCGACGGGCTGCTTTATCTGGTTGCCGGGGACGAGACCGGCTGGGCCATCAATACCAAGGACGGGCGCATCGCCTGGCAGGTTGAGGGCACGCCCAGCATCGGCAACGTCCTGGGCGCACCGGCCCCGGCGCTGACCTCGGATCTGGTGATCTTTGCCTTCGCCTCGGGCGATATCATCGCAAGTTTCCGCAAAGGCGGGTTGCGCCGGTGGAGCGCCTCGGTCTCGGGCCAGCGCAAGGGCCGTGCCGTGGCCCGCATCGCAGATGTGACCGGCGGGCCGGTCGTGGTGGGCAGCCGCGTCTATGTCGGCAACCATTCGGGCCGCACCGTATCGCTGGAAACCCAACTGGGCGAGCGGCAATGGACCGCGGATGAGGGCGCGATCTCGCCGGTCTGGCCGGCGGGCGACAGCATCTTCCAGATCAGCGATCGCGGTCAGCTCATGCGTCTCAGCACCAGCGACGGATCGGTCATCTGGGCGCGGGACCTGCCGGGCTTCCTGCGGGACAAGCCGCGCAAGCGCGGTGAGGTGGTCGCCAATTACGGGCCGGTCCTGGCGGGCGGGCGCCTTGTGGTCGCTTCCAATGACGGTTTCCTGCGCTTCTTCCGCCCCGAGGATGGCACGCTTTTGAACCAGGTCGAGGTGCCCGGTGGCGCCACCACCGGGCCTGTCGTGGCGGGTGGCACGCTGTATGTTGTCAGCGCCAAAGGTGATCTACACGCTTTCCGTTGACGCAAACATGCGCTAAAGGGCGCACCTTGAGTCTTGAAAGTGAAGCCCGATGTCTTTGACCCTCGCCATCGTGGGGCGCCCCAATGTGGGCAAATCCACGCTTTTCAATCGCCTTGTCGGCAAACGGCTGGCGTTGGTCGATGACCAGCCCGGCGTGACCCGCGACCTGCGCGAGGGCGAGGGACGGTTGGGTGACCTGCGTTTCACTGTCGTTGACACCGCTGGTCTGGAAGAGGCCACCGATGACAGCCTGCAGGGCCGGATGCGCCGCTTGACCGAACGCGCGGTGGATATGGCCGATGTGTGTCTGTTCATGATCGATGCCCGCGCGGGCGTAACTCCCACGGACGAGCTTTTTGCCGAAATCCTGCGCAAACGCTCCGACCATGTGATCCTGGCCGCCAACAAGGCCGAAGGGTCCGCCGCCGATGCTGGCGTGATCGAGGCCTATGCGCTGGGTCTGGGCGAGCCGGTGCGGCTGAGCGCCGAGCACGGCGAGGGGCTGAACGATCTCTATTCGCAACTGATGCCGGTGGCCGACCGGATGGCCGAAGAGGCCGAGCGGATCGCGCCCGAAACCGATGTGGATCTGGACGAGGATGAGGCCGCCGAAGAGGGGGCCGCGCCCGCAATCACCGCCGCCAAACCATTGCAAGTTGCCGTTGTTGGCCGCCCCAATGCCGGAAAATCCACGCTGATCAACAAGATACTGGGCGAAGAGCGTTTGCTGACCGGCCCCGAGGCCGGGATCACGCGCGATGCGATCTCGTTGCGGATCGACTGGAAAGGCACGCCGATGCGGGTCTTTGACACCGCCGGGATGCGCAAGAAGGCCAAGGTTCAGGAGAAGCTGGAAAAGCTCTCGGTCAGCGACGGCTTGCGCGCGGTCAAGTTCGCTGAGGTTGTCGTGGTGCTGCTGGATGCCGCGATCCCCTTCGAACAGCAGGACCTGCGCATCGCCGATCTGGCCGAACGTGAAGGCCGCGCCGTGGTGGTTGCCGTCAACAAATGGGATATCGAGGACAGCAAGCAGGAAAAACTGCGCGACCTGAAAGAGGCGTTCAACCGGCTGTTGCCGCAATTGCGCGGTGCGCCGCTGATTACCGTTTCAGCCAAGACGGGCCGGGGGCTTGACCGGCTGCATGACGCGATCCTGCGGGCTCATGACGTGTGGAACCGCCGGGTGACCACGGCGGCGTTGAACCGCTGGCTGACCGCGATGCTGGAGCAGCACCCGCCGCCAGCACCTGCCGGACGTCGGATCAAGCTGCGCTACATGACCCAGGCCAAGACCCGCCCGCCGGGATTCGTGGTGATGTGCAGCCAGCCCGACAAGATGCCCGAGAGCTATACCCGCTATCTGGTCAACGGCCTGCGCGAGGATTTCGACATGCCCGGAACGCCGATCCGGCTGACGATGCGCGGGCAGGGCGACAAGAACCCCTATAAGGGCAAGAAGAAGGCAGGGCCGTCGAAGCTGCGCAAACATCTCAAAGGGCGCGCGTAACCACGCCAATTTGCTGCATTTTTCATCTCAAGGCGTGACAAGCCCCGGAAAGGGACGTTATGCATGGCGAGAGAGTGTCATTTTGATTGCATCCTGACGTTGAGCAGGGTGCTATCCGAAGTCGTGCAACAACCAGACCAAACGCGCAGGAGACGGGCGGAATGGATCTACGGGCTTATACGCGCCAATACGCCATCCAGGACAACCTGCTGGCATCGCTCAGCTATTTCGGTACGTTTGCGGCCTATTTCACATCGCTTTATCTGGCGATCCGCTATGTGGATACCTGGCTGATCATGCTGCCCGCCGGTGTGGTTTTTGCCTTTGCGGCGGTCCGGCTCTATGTCCTGCAGCATGATTGTGGCCACCATTCCCTGTTCAAGACCCGCCAGCAGAACGAATGGGCGGGCCATGGCCTGTCGCCTTTCACCTTCGCGCCGTTCGAAGTGATGAAACAGAACCACAACCTGCACCATTCCGGGATCGGCAATCTGGAACATCGCGAAACCGGCGAGATCAACACGATGACCCTGCGCGAATGGAACGCGGCGGACTGGAAAACGCGGCTGGTCTACCGGCTTTATCGCAATCCGTTCATCCTGGTGCCGGTCGGGGCCGCCTTCACCTATTTCATCCGCTATCGCTGGCCCAAAAACACGCGGCGCTTCGGGTGGAGGGGTGTGGCACTGCACAACCTGTCCATCGTGCTGATGCTGGGCCTGCTCTATGGCGTGGCCGGGATGACCGGAATATGGGTCTGGCTGGCCTTTTCGTTTCTCGGCGGCATGCTGGGCGTGTTCCTTGTCTATCTGCAGCACAATTTCGAGGATACCTACTGGGACCGCCGCCCCGATCTCGATCCGCAGATCGCCGCGCTGCAGGGTTCTTCAGCGCTGGATTTCGGCTGGTGGTTCGACATGGCGGTCGCCTGCATTACGTTGCACGACATCCACCATTTCAACGCGCGTATCCCGTCTTACCGGCTGCGCGCCTGTCACTACAACCTGCCGCCCGAATACGCTCCGCGCCGGATCAAGTTCCCCGAGGCTCTGGCGGCGCTCAACCTGAAGCTCTGGGATGAAGACCGCAAAAGGCTGGTCCCCTTCCCGAAACCCTCGCACCGCACGGATGTGCCGCAAGCCGGCTGAGCGCACCCGCCAGTTGGACGGGCCTTGTATCAGCAATCGGTCAGCGGCCCTTGGAAGCAGGGCGGGCGGCCTCAACGAAACGAAGGACAAATGAATGACCAAACTCTCGGACCTCAGCGGCGTTGGTGTCGCGCTTGAAAAGGCGATGGGCAGCATCGGCATCAAGACCCCTGCGGATCTGGCCAAAGCACGGCCCGAACAGCTGATTGCGCTGCCCCGGGTGGGCAAAGTGCGGGCGGCAAAAATGATCGCTGCGGCCAAGGCCGCCGTGTCAGCGCCGGGCACGACCCGCACCAGACAGGCCGCCGCTGCCAAGCCGAGGACCCGGTCAACGCCAAGAAAAGCCCCTGACAGGAGAGCGGCGGCACCGAAACCCGCCGCTGCGAAACCTGCTGCAGCAAAGCCAGCTGCTGCGAAACCTGCCGCCGCCAAACCGGCGGCTGCCAAGGCGTCCGCAGCCAAGGTGACGGCGACCAAACCTGTCGCAAGCAAACCCGCCGCCGCGCCAAGCCCGTCGAAACCTGCAGGTGAAAAACCCAAAGCCGACGCGGATGCCGCCAAGAAGGCCAAGAAAGCCAAGGCCAAGGCCAAAGCGGAGAAGGCCGCGAAGAAGGCCAAAGCGCTGGAGGTCGAGTTCAAGAAGGCCAAGGAAAAGGCCAAGGCGAAGGCCAAGAAGGAAAAAGCCAAGGACGCAAAGGCCAAGGCGAAAGCCAAAGAGGCGAAGGCCAAAGCCAAAGACGGCAAGAAAAAGGGCAAAGGCAAGAAAAAGGCGAAGAAGTAACCCGTCTTCGCCTTTCAGAGCCGAGAAGCTTTAGCTTAGCCGACCATCCAGTCCCAGCGTGGTCTTGCCGCCCAGATAGGGTGCAAGAACGTTGGGCAGGGTGACGGTGCCATCCTCGTTCTGACCGTTCTCCAGCACTGCGATCAGGCAGCGGCCTACGGCCAGACCCGAACCGTTCAGCGTGTGCACGAATGCCGGTTTGCCGCCCGCTTCGGGGCGGAACCGCGCATTCATCCGCCGCGCCTGGAAGTCGCCAGTGGTCGAGACGCTGGAGATCTCGCGATAGGCATCCTGCCCCGGCAGCCAGGCTTCGATATCAAAGGTCCGGCGCGCGCCGAATCCCATGTCGCCGGTACACAGCAAAACGGTGCGATAGGGGATACCCAGCGCCTCCAGCAGTCCTTCGGCACAGCGCAGCATGCTTTTCTGCTCGTCGTCGCTGGCGTCGGGGTGGGTGACCGAGACCATCTCGACCTTCTCGAACTGGTGCTGGCGCAGCATGCCGGCGGTGTCCTTGCCCGCGCTGCCCGCCTCGGAGCGGAAGCAGACCGTGTGGGCGGTCATGCGGATCGGCAGATCAGCCTCGTCCAGAATGTCACCGGCGACCGAATAGGTCAGCGTCACCTCGGATGTCGGGATCAACCACCAGCCATTGGTTGTCTGATAGCTGTCCTCGCCGAATTTCGGCAGCTTATCGGTGCCATACATCGCCTCGTCACGCACCAGAACCGGGGTCTGCATTTCAGTCAGCTCGTTCTTGTCGACATGGGTGTCGATCATGAATTGCGCCAAGGCCCGGTGTATGCGAGCCACACCTTTCGACAGGTTCACGAACCGGCTGCCGCTGGTCTTGGCGGCGGTCTCGAAATCCATCCCCGCCGCCACGGCAGGGATTTCGTAATGCTCCTTGGGTGCAAATTCGAAAGACGCAGGGGTGCCCCAGCGGGTCACCTCGACATTGTCATCCTCACTCGCGCCATCGGGCACGTCATCGGCGGGCATATTGGCGATCCGGGCCAGCATGTCGGTCAGCTTGGCGTCCAACTCCTTGGCCTCGCCCTGCATCGCCGCCACTTCGGCCTTCTTGTCCGCAACCAGCGCCCGCAGCCGCTGAAACTCGTCCTCGTCACCACGACCCTTGGCCGCACCCACCTCTTTGGAGGCCTTGTTCTGTTCGGCCTGTGCCGTCTCGGCGGCCAGGATCTTGGCCCGGCGCGCCTCATCAACAGCCAGCAGTTCCGACGACATCGGCGCATCCCCCCGCCGCGCCAGAGCGGCGTCGAAAGCGGCTGGATTTTCGCGAATAGCGCGGATGTCATGCATGGGGAACTCCCGAAGGCTGAATCGTTTCGATGCCTTATGCCGATTTCTGGTCGGATTTGTAACCTTTGAATGCGAGGAATTTCTCCCATCTGGCAAGTGCTTCCTCCGCTGATCTGATACGCTTGCTCCAGTGTTTTGGTCGCTTCAACATCACGGGAATCTGTACCGAAGGGTCCCCATAAGATTGTTCGAGTTGCTCTTGTGTTATCAGCGCAGTCGACAGGTCACAGTTTTGAAAAAACGCGCCTTCGAGAGTGGATTCCTCGAAGTCCACGTGCCCTCGGAAATCGCAGCTGTCAAATTTCGCCATTCCAAGTTGAAGTTTAGTGAGCTTCGCATCACCGAAAGAACTACCGTGAAACCTACAACCAGAAAAGTCGCATAATTGGGTAAAAGCACCCGAAAAATCACATATTCTCAGATCGAATTTTGACAAGTTCAAGCCGACAATCACCTGATTCTTGAAGCTGCTTGAACGCAGATCAAGATAGTTGCGGCTATCTTGATTGCGATAGGGGACAGCGAGATCAGATATAGTCTCTAGCGCGGTTCGAACATCAGCTCTTGGGAAACTCAGCCGTTCGAATTTTTCGACGAATTCCGGGCTGGCATCTACGTTTACAGGTGAGTGCTTAGTTCCAGAATTTTCGCGTACATAGACAATCAGCGCTCTCAACACCTGCTGCAGTTCAGAAGGAGTTTCGTCAGCGATCCGAGACAACGCCAAGATAGAACCCACGCGAACCTCTAAGTTTGGAACTGAAACCTGTTCGCCCTCTACTGTTATGGTTTTGTCGGTTCCCAGGCCTTCGATTGATTTGGAGAACCTGTCTGTGATTTGCCCCTTCTCCTGAACTTCGGTTTGCCGTCTGCTGAAATTCACACGCACCAGTGTGAGCGGGAAGGCGACCACTGCGGCAGTAGTCGCTGTGAGCGCTGCCAATTTGGCGAGAGAGAACCGCCAATCCCAGATCTCCAGCCGTTCCGTTGGCAAAGCCCTGTGAACCACATCCCAGATTAAAGTTGCCAGTCCGAAACATAACATCCCGAGAATGACTGTCCAGAAGGCCGCGCCAACGAGAAACACGAAGGTGTTTAGTTTAGATAACCCGAGTTCGGACTTTGTTCGTTCAAGAGGGGCCGAGACATTTGAACTGAATTCAGGCGTAACCACCCAAAGCAGCACATAAATCGATACCAACATACCCAGTGCGACCCAGACAATAGTGTGCGTAGTTAAAAAGATTGAAGCTTCCATAGACTGCTCTAAAGTTTTGTTTGGGCGATCATGTGTCACTTTCGTGCTGAGGCCAAGCCGGTCTTCAGGACGATCTATTGCGATGCGTTGTTTCAATCGAAACGGCATGTCTGCACAGTTTGATCATGTTGGGAGAAACTTTCGTATCCGCGCCCCTCCACGCCGCTTGAACCTTTTTGCGCTAACGCATAGGTTCCCGCAAAATTCGCGGGGTGTGCCCGCCTGTCTGAACAAAGGAACATCCCATGGACGGTGGCGCTATTGCCCAGTTTCTCCCTCTCATTCTGATCTTCGCGATCATGTATTTCCTGCTGATCCGCCCGCAGCAGAAGAAGGTCAAGGAACATCAGGCGATGGTCAACGCATTGCGTCGCGGCGATCAGGTGGTCACCCAAGGTGGGCTGATCGGCAAGGTGGCCAAGGTCAAGGATGACGGTGAACTTGAGGTCGAGATTGCTGATGGCGTCAAGGTCCGGGTTGTGCAGGCGACCATCTCGCAGGTGCTGAACAAGACCGAACCTGCGAAGTAAGAACGCCTGACAACCCATTATAAAGGCAGGGTAATGCTGCAAATCGACACCTGGAAACGGGTCCTGATCTGGCTGGTTGTTGTGGCTGGCCTGCTGATGGCCCTGCCGAATGCGTTCTACACCCGTGTGGAACAATCCAACGACGCCCGTGCCGCAATCGAACTTGGTAATGATACCCCGCAGATGCAGGTCAAAGCGGCGCAATGGCCGTCCTGGCTGCCCTCAGGGCTGGTCAACCTCGGCCTCGATCTGCGCGGCGGCGCGCATCTGCTGGCCGAGGTTCAGGTCGAGGATGTATACGCCGCTCGCATGGATGCCATGTGGCCGGAAATCCGCGATGCGCTGCGCGACGAGCGTTCGACGATCGGCACGATCCGCCGTCAGGACAGCGCACCGGGCGAGATTCGCGTCCGCATCAGCCAGCCCGAGGGTATGACCCGCGCGCTGCAGGTGGTGCGCGAGCTTGCAACGCCAATCCAGACCCTTGCTGGCCCCACCGGCACCGATATTGAGGTCTCTGCCCAAGGTAGCGACATCGTCGTGACCCTGAGCGAGGCCGAGAAGCTGGCCTCGGACGATCGCACCGTGCGCCAGGCGCTTGAGATCATTCGCCGCCGGATCGACGAGGTCGGCACCCGTGAGCCCACCATCCAGCGACAGGGTGCCAAGCGTATCCTGATTCAGGTACCGGGCATCGGCAGCGCCTCGGAGCTGAAAGAGATCATCGGCACCACCGCGCAACTGACCTTCAACCCGGTGGTTTCGCGGACAGGCGACGCCGAGTCCCGTGTCGGCCCGGGCGAAAAACTTGTCCCTTCGCTTGACGAGGCCGGCACGTTCTACATCATCGAATCCGCCCCCGTGGTCACCGGTGAGGAACTGGTCGACGCCCAGCCTGCCTTTGACCAGAATGGCCGCCCGGCAGTGAATTTCCGCTTCAACACCACCGGCGCGCGCAAATTCGGCGACTACACGCTGGAAAATGTCGGCGCGCCCTTCGCTATCGTGCTGGATGACGAGGTGATCTCGGCCCCGGTGATCCAGAGCCATATTCCCGGCGGTTCGGGCATCATCACGGGCAATTTCACGGTCGAGGAAAGCACCAATCTGGCGGTGCTGCTCAGGGCAGGGGCTTTGCCTGCCGGGCTGGAATTCCTCGAAGAGCGCACCATCGGGCCTGAATTGGGTCAGGACAGTATCGACGCGGGCAAGGTGGCGACCATGGTGGCCTTTGCCGCGGTGCTGGTCTTCATGGCGCTCAGCTACGGTCTGTTTGGCCTGTTTGCCAATGTGGCGCTGATCATCAATATCGGGCTGATCTTTGGGCTCTTGTCGCTGATCGGGGCGACGCTGACGCTGCCGGGTATTGCCGGGATCGTGCTGACGGTGGGTATGGCGGTGGACGCCAACGTGCTGATCTTCGAGCGGATCCGCGAAGAACTCAAAACCGCCAAAGGACCGGCGCGTGCCATCGAACTGGGCTATGAAAAGGCGCTCAGCGCCATTCTTGACGCCAACATCACCACCTTCATCACGGCGGTGATCCTGTTTGCCATGGGCTCCGGCCCGGTGCGCGGCTTTGCAATCACGCTTGGCTTAGGCATTCTGACCTCGGTTTTCACCGCCATATTTGTCACGCGACTATTGGTGGTGATCTGGTTCGAACGCCGCCGTCCCAAAATGATCGAGGTGTGATATGCGACTGAAACTTGTCCCCCAGAACACCTCGTTCGATTTCTTCAGCCGCTGGAAACTGTGGCTGGGCATCTCGGCCTTCATGATGGCGCTGGCGGCGGGGTCGTTCCTGTATCAGGGTCTGAATTACGGCATCGATTTCCGGGGTGGCACCACCATTCGGACCGAAAGCGCGCAGGTGGTGGATGTAGGCGTCTATCGCGGCGCGCTGGACCCGCTTGAGCTGGGCGATATCACCATCACCGAGATCTTCGATCCGACCTTCGGCCCCGATCAGAACGTCGCCATGCTGCGTATTCAGGCGCAGGAGGGCGAAGAGGCCGCAACCGCCTCCATGGTTGTCGAGGTCGAAGCCGCGCTGAAGGGTGCGGTGCCCGATATCCAGTTTGTCTCGGTCGAATCGGTTGGCCCCAAGGTCTCGGGAGAGCTGATCCAGACGGCGGTGATTGCCGTTGTGCTCGCGATCGGGGCGGTGCTTGTCTATATCTGGCTGCGGTTCGAGTGGCAGTTCGCGTTGGGTGCGGTGGCCGCCTTGGTGCATGACGTCATCCTGACCATCGGGGTGTTTTCCGAGCTGCAGATTCGATTCGATCTGGCGATTATCGCGGCGCTTCTGACCATCGTCGGCTATTCGCTGAACGATACGGTGGTGGTCTTTGACCGGGTGCGCGAGAACCTGCGGAAATACAAGAAGACCCCGCTCAAGGACGTGCTGAACATCTCGATCAACGAAACGCTGAGCCGGACGGTGATGACCTCGGTCACCACGCTGCTGGCGCTGATCTCGCTTTATGTGCTGGGCGGCGACGTGATCCGGGGCTTTGTCTTTGCGATGATCTGGGGCGTCATCGTGGGTACTTATTCTTCGGTCTTCGTGGCGTCGGCGATCCTGCTTTATCTGGGCGTCAAGCGCGACTGGACCAAGCCGTCCAATACTGCCGGAAACCAATACGCCAATATCGATGCCTGATCCCCGGTCACCCGTTTGCCAAAAAGGCCGGACCGGGTGACCGAACATCTGCTGTCACTGGGCAGCACCGACCTGCTGGTGCTGTTCGGTGCTGCTCTGTTGGCGGGCTGTACCAGGGGCTTTACCGGCTTTGGCACCGCAATGGTCTATCTGCCCCTGGCGGGCATGGTTCTGGACCCGGTTTCAGCCATCACGACACTGATCATGATGGATATTCTGGGGCCGGTGCCGATGCTTCCCAAGGTCCTGCCGCATGCTCATCGCGCAGACCTGACGCGGCTGCTGGTGGGGACGGCGCTTGCCGCCCCGCTGGGTCTGGCCGCGCTGTTTGTGATGAACCCCGATCTGTTCCGCGTGCTGGTCTCGTCGGTGTCGTTGCTGATGCTGGCGGGGCTGCTGCTGGGCTGGCGTTATAGCGGGGCACTGGGGCCGCGTGCGGTGTTTGGTACCGGGTTGGTCGCGGGTTTTCTGGGCGGCGCGGTGGGCATGCCCGGCCCTCCGGTGATCTTTGTTTATATGGCCAGCCCGCATCCGGCGCAGGTGATCCGGGCCAACACCACGCTGTTCCTGCTGGGCTATGACATTCTGCTGGTTGCGTTTCTTGCGCTGGCCAGCCGCCTCGACCCGGCCATCGCGCTGACCGGGTTGCTGCTGACCGTTCCGAATATGCTTGGCAACCTCGCGGGCAGCGCGCTATTTGTGCCGGACCGCGAAAAGCTCTACCGCTCCGCCGCTTATGCGCTGATCTTCGGCGTTGCACTGGCGGGATTGCCCATCTGGACCTGACCCATGCGCCTGAACGAGATCGCCTTTACCGATGCCCAACCCGTCGACGGCTATGGCCCCGGGTTTTTCCGCATCGCTGGTCAGGTCCTTTACGGCCCCATCCTGACCGGCGCATCCGGCACCGCCGTTTGGGGCGGCTATGACGATGCCGCGCCGCTGCTGGCGCTGGCAGGTCAGGTCGACGTGCTGTTCATCGGTACCGGGGGCGAGATGGCGCATCTGCCCGACGAATTGCGCGGCGCATTGGAAAAGGCAGGGATCGGGGTCGAGAACATGTCCTCTCCCGCAGCCTGCCGCACCTACAACGTCCTGCTTTCCGAAGGCCGCCGTGTCGCGCTGGCCGCCCTGCCGGTGTGACCCGGTCCGCTCTTCATCTGGCCGATAACATTCCGGGGAGGGTGAGGGGCTGGCCCCTCACGCCTGCCACTTGCCACAGACGCGACACTCCGTCCCTGCGCGACTCCGGCCTTTTGCCTACCCCAGCAATCGGTTAAGCGGGTTTCATGACTCTGACCGTCACAGACCTTGCCATCGCCCGTGGGGGCGTCCCCGTGCTTGAAGGGCTGGGATTTGCCCTTGAGCCCGGGCAGGCGCTGGTGGTGCGTGGCCCGAACGGGATCGGTAAGACAACGCTGTTGCGCGCCATCGCCGGGTTGCAGCCGCCGTTGTCAGGCCGGATCGAAGGGGCCGAGGACCGGATCGCCTATGCGGGCCATTCCGACGGCATCAAGCCAACCCTGAGTGTCACCGAGAACCTGACTTTCTGGGCCGCCGTCTTTGGTGCGCGCGGTATTGAGGGCGCGCTGGATGCTTACGATCTGCACGAGCTTGCCGACCGGCATGCCGGAAATCTTTCAGCCGGACAAAAACGCCGTCTGGGCCTTGCCCGTCTGCTGGTCACCGGGCGTCCGGTCTGGGTGCTGGACGAGCCCACCGTTTCGCTCGACAAAGAGGCCGTTGGAAAATTCGCCGATGCCGTGCGGGCGCATCTGGGGCAGGGCGGATCGGCGCTGATTGCCACCCATATTGATCTGGGGCTCGATGCCACGACGCTGGAGGTCGGCCCGTTCCGCGCGCTGCCCAAACCAGTGGATGATTTCGACGGAGATTTCCTGTGATCGCGCTGTTGCTGCGCGATCTGAAACTGGCCATGCGGGCCGGGGGTGGCTTTGGCCTGGGGCTGGTGTTCTTCCTGATCGTGACAACGCTGGTGCCCTTTGCGGTCGGTCCGCAATCCGACCTGCTGGCCAGCATCGCGCCGGGTGTGCTGTGGCTGGGGGCGCTTCTGGCCTGTCTGCTGTCGCTCGACCGGCTGCTGGCGCTGGATTGGGAGGATGGCACGCTCGACCTTCTGGCCACCGCGCCCTTGCCGCTGGAGGCCGTGGTGTCGGTCAAGGCGCTGGCCCATTGGATCACCACCGGCCTGCCGCTGGTGCTGGCCGCTCCGGTCTTTGGCGTGCTGCTCAACCTGCCTGCGCCCGGGTTCTTCTGGCTTGTGGCCTCGCTGGCGGTGGGCACGCCCGCGCTCAGTGTTGTGGGCACGTTTGGGGCGGCGCTGACCGTGGGGCTGAAGCGCGGCGGGCTGCTCCTGTCGCTCTTGGTGCTGCCGCTTTATGTGCCGACGCTGATCTTCGGGGCCGAAGTTGCGCGGCGCGGCGCGCAAGGGATGGAGACCGGCACGCCGCTCTTGATGCTGGCGGGGATCACGCTGGCGACCATTGCGCTCTTGCCCTTTGCCAGCGCGGCGGTGCTGCGCGTGAACCTGCGATGATTTGTGCCAATTGAGAATGCCCGCGAGTCGGGCTAGATAACCCCCATGTCGATAGCCACCAAAGCCAACGCGATCTGGCAATATGCCAACCCCAAGAAGTTTCTGGCCACCACCGAGCGGGTGCTGCCCTTTTTCTGGATATCCGCCGCGATCTGTCTCGCGGTCGGGCTGGTCTGGGGGTTCTTCTTCACGCCCGATGATTTCCGGCAGGGATCGACGGTCAAGATCATCTACCTGCATGTGCCCTCGGCGCTGATGGCGATCAATTGCTGGCTGATGATGCTGGTCACCTCGCTGGTCTGGCTGGTGCGTCGCCACCATGTCAGCGCGCTGGCGGCCCGTGCCGCAGCGCCAATCGGTGTGGTGATGACGCTGATCGCGCTGATCACGGGGGCGATCTGGGGCCAGCCCATGTGGGGCACCTGGTGGGCCTGGGACCCGCGCCTGACCTCGTTTCTGATCCTGTTCCTGTTCTATCTGGGCTATATCGCGCTCTGGGAGGCGATCGAGGACCCCGATACCGCCGCCGACCTGACCTCGGTCCTGTGTCTGGTGGGCAGTGTCTTTGCCATCCTTAGCCGCTATGCGGTGAATTTCTGGAACCAGGGGTTGCATCAGGGCGCTTCGGTCATGCGGGCAGGGGCGGTGACCGGCACCGATACCACCGAAAAGGTTTCGAACGTGTTCTTCTACCCGTTGTTTTTGTGCATCATAGGCTTTGTGCTGCTGTTCATTGCGCTGGTGCTCTACCGCACCGGGACCGAGATTCGCGCCCGCCGCATCCGCGCGTTGCTGGCACGGGAAAGGGCAGGCGCATGATGCCGGATCTGGGCAAATACACCGAGGCTGTGCTGTCCTCCTACGCGCTGTCACTGCTGTTGCTGGGGCTGCTGGTCGTGCTGAGCCTGTGGCGCGGGCGCAAGGTAAGGTCCGAGATGGAACAGACCGAACTAAGGATATCGCGCGATGGCTAAGATCTCACCACTGATGATCGCGCCACCGCTGATCTTCGGAGCCTTTGTTCTGCTCGCCGCAGTCGGCATGTTTCGCGACGACAAGGATGCGCTGCCCTCGGCCCGCGCCGGTCAGCCCGCACCGCCGGTGGTGATGGAACCCTTTGGCGACAAGCCCGGTTTCGACGACGCGACCCTGCGCGATGGCGAGGTCAAGCTGGTGAATTACTGGGCCAGCTGGTGCGCGCCTTGCCGGGTCGAGCACCCCAATCTGGATGCACTCGCGAGACAGGGCATCCCGGTCTATGGCGTGAACTACAAGGATCAGCCGCAGAACGCTGCCGGTTTTCTCGACGAGCTGGGCGATCCCTATACCGCTTTGGGCCGCGATCCGCAGGGGCGCATGGCGCTGGACTGGGGCGTCTATGGCGTGCCCGAGACCTATGTGGTCGATGGCGATGGCACGATCCTGCTGCGCTTTGCCGGGCCGGTCACCCAGCGCGCCTACAAGGAACGGATCGAGCCGGTCTTGTCCGAGGCCCGCGCGCGCGCTGACAACTGATCAGGCTTTCGGCTGCCGGGCCAGTTGCACCGCAAGGATGCCAGCGGTGATGATCAGCACGCCGATCAGATCCTGCAGGGTCAGCCGCTCGCTCAGCAGCAGCGCGGCGATGCCCACCCCAAAGACCGGATTGAGAAAGTGGAAGGTTGCCGCCCGCACCGCCCCGATCCGGTCGAGCAGCCGGAACCAGATATAGGTCGCGGTCAGGCCGGGAATCAGGGTGGTGTAGACAAAGGCGATGGCCAGCGGCCAGCTTGGGCTGATCCGAATGGTCTCGAACAGCGGTGCGGCCACAAACAGGATCGCCGAGCCCACCAGCATCTGCAGCCCCACCACCATCATGAAATTCCCGCCCGTGGTCGCATTGCGCACCGACAGCGTGGCCAGCGTCAGCGCCACTGCACCGATCCCGCAGAGCATCACGCCAAACAGATCAACCCCGGCACCAATCCGCGCGCCCATGATCAGCGCCACTCCAACCAGCCCCGCCAGTAGGCCCAATACGCCCATCCAGCTCAGCCGCTGCCCCAGTAGAAGCCAATTCGCCAGCGCCACCAACAGCGGCATGGTTGAAGCGATGATGGCCGCCACCGAGGCCTGAACCGTCTGCATCGCATAGAAGTTCAGCCCCAGATACAGCGCGTTCTGGCAGATGCCGAAGATAATGGTCGCCCGCCATTGTGCCCGCGTCAGGTGCCAGCTCTGACCCATTGCCCGCGCGATCCAGATCCCCAGAAGACCCGAGATCAGGAACCGCAGCGCCAGTGAGAACAGCGGCGAGGCATCCGCCACGATGATTCGCGCCGAGGTGAATGCCGAGGACCACATCAGGGCAAAGGCCAGGCCCATGATCGCTGCTCGGATGTCCACGTATCCAGCCCTTTCGGAAAGTTCAGCTCTGCAGGCTCACATCCGGCGACCGCCCGCGAGGGTCAGACGACCTTCAACCCGCGCGCGCGGTTTTCATGCCCCAACCAAACCGGCAAACGGCGCCAATGACAACTTCTTCTGTTCAGAAATACCTCGGAGCGCGAGGCAGCGCCTCGCAGATAAACAGGCGCCCAGAAGGGCGCCCGTCAATCCTGTTTCAGGCTGGCTTAGCTGGCTTTTGCCAGATTGCGCAGCACGTAATGCAGCACGCCGCCATGTTCGATGTATTCGATCTCGGGCGCGGTATCGATCCGGCATTTCAGCGTGATCGTCTTTTCGCTGCCGTCACCATAGGTGATGGAGCAGGGAACCTCCTGCAGCGGCTCGATTGTGTCCAGCCCGTGTATCGAGACGGTCTCGTCGCCCTTCAGGCCCAGCGATTTGCGGGTATCGCCGCCGGTGAACTCGAACGGAATAACCCCCATGCCCACAAGATTCGAGCGGTGGATACGCTCGAAGCTTTCGGCGATCACGGCCTTGACGCCCAAGAGCGCGGTGCCTTTTGCGGCCCAGTCGCGGCTGGAGCCTGCGCCATATTGCTCGCCGCCAAACACCACCAGCGGCGTGCCCTGATCCTGATAGGCCATCGCCGCATCGTAGATCGAGGTCTGCGCGCCATCGGGGCCTTTGGTATAGCCGCCCTCGACGCCATCCAGCATCTCGTTCTTGATGCGGATATTGGCAAAGGTGCCGCGCATCATGATCTCGTGGTTGCCACGGCGCGAGCCGTAGGAGTTGAACTCGCGCGGCTGCACCTGACGGTCGATCAGATAGCTGCCCGCCGGGGTCGTGGTCGCAAACGAACCCGCAGGCGAGATGTGGTCGGTGGTGACCATGTCGCCCAGGATCAACAGCACCTTGGCGCCGTCGATATTGCTGATCGTACCCGGCTCGGTTCCCATGCCCTGGAAATAGGGCGGGTTCTGGATATAGGTCGAGGTCGGCGGCCAGTCATAGGTCTCGGCATCGGTGGTCTCGACACCCTGCCACTTTTCATCGCCTTTGAAGACATCGGCATATTTCGACAGGAACGCCTCGCGGGTTACTGTCTGCTGGACC
Source organism: Ruegeria spongiae (assembly GCF_023502395.1). GTDB lineage: Bacteria > Pseudomonadota > Alphaproteobacteria > Rhodobacterales > Rhodobacteraceae > Ruegeria_C > Ruegeria_C spongiae. The sequence continues at coordinate 60,894 of NZ_JAMFMB010000021.1, forward strand.
AGATCGGCGATTTCCTTTTGCGTTGGCCAGATGTCTTTCATGTAGACATCATTGCCGTCCTTGTCGGTGCCGATCGGCTCGGATGTCAGGTCGATATCCATGGTCCCGGCCAGCGCATAGACAACGACCAGCGGCGGTGAGGCCAGATAGTTGGCGCGCACATCCGGGCTGATCCGACCCTCAAAATTGCGGTTGCCCGAAAGTACAGCGGTTGCGACCAGATCGCCCTCGGCAATCGCCTCGGACAGTTCCGCCTGAATCGGGCCGGAATTGCCGATGCAGGTAGTACAGCCATAGCCCACGAGGTTGAATCCGACCTTGTCCAGATCCTCCTGCAGACCAGCGGCCTCAAGATAGGCGGAGACGACCTGCGAGCCCGGTGCCAGCGAAGTCTTGACCCAGGGCTTGCGGTCCAGACCCAGAGCGGCCGCCTTGCGGGCCACCAGACCGGCGCCGATCATCACATAAGGGTTCGAGGTGTTGGTGCACGACGTGATCGAGGCGATCACCACCTTGCCCGAATCCATGCTGTAGTCTTCACCCTTGACGGCAACTTCCTTGCCCATGGGGCGCTTGAAGGTTTCCGCCATCTCTTTGGTGAAAGCCGCTTTGGCGTCGGTCAGCGCGACGTAATCCTGCGGGCGTTTCGGACCCGAGATCGCGGGCACGATGGTGCCCATGTCGAGGCTGAGCGTGTCGGTGTAGATCGGGGCGTAATCCGCATCCCGCCAGAATCCGTTTTCCCTGGCATAGGCCTCGACCAGCGCGATCCGGTCTTCTTCGCGACCGGTGTTGCGCAGGTAGCGGATGGTTTCGCCATCGATCGGGAAAAAGCCGCAGGTCGCGCCGTATTCGGGGGCCATGTTGGCGATGGTCGCCCGGTCTGCCAGCGGCAGATGGTCCAGACCCGTGCCATAGAATTCGACGAATTTGCCAACCACGCCCTTGGCGCGCAGCATCTCGACCACTTTCAGGACCAGATCGGTACCGGTGGTGCCTTCGACCATCTCTCCGGTCAGCTCAAAGCCGATGACCTCGGGGATCAGCATCGAGATCGGCTGGCCCAGCATCGCGGCCTCAGCCTCGATCCCGCCAACGCCCCAGCCCAGAACAGCCGCACCATTGACCATGGTGGTGTGGCTGTCGGTGCCCACCAGCGTGTCGGGATAGGCCACTTCTTCGCCATTCTGGTCACTGTCGGTCCACACGGTCTGCGCCAGATATTCCAGGTTCACCTGGTGGCAGATGCCGGTTCCCGGAGGCACAACGCGGAAGTTGTTAAAGGCCGACTGGCCCCATTTCAGGAACTGGTAACGCTCCATGTTGCGCTCGTATTCGCGATCCACATTCATCTGGAAGGCGCGCGGGTTGCCGAACTCGTCGATCATGACCGAGTGGTCGATGACCAGATCGACCGGGTTCAGCGGGTTGATCTTCTGGGCGTCGCCGCCCAGTCCCACGATGCCGTCACGCATGGCGGCCAGATCGACCACGGCGGGAACGCCGGTGAAGTCCTGCATCAGCACGCGGGCCGGGCGATAGGCGATCTCGCGCGGGTTCTTACCGCCCTTGGCGCCCCATTCGGCAAACGCCTTGATATCGTCGACCGAGACCGAGAACCCGTCATCCTCGAAACGCAGCATGTTTTCCAGCACCACTTTCAGCGCGGCAGGAAGGCGAGAGAAATCGCCCAGACCGGCCTCTTGCGCGGCGGGGATCGAATAATAGGAAATGGTCTTGCCATTCACGCTCAGGCTGCGGCGTGTCTTGGCGGTGTCCTGTCCAACTTTGATGGGCATCTGATGGCCTCCCTCTCAAATGTGGTGGATTGCGGGATTCGCTGAGGCGTATCTGCATCACGGGGGGCTGCACTTCAAGGCTCAACAGGCCAAGTGCGGCAATTTTTGTATACCATCGCACACAATTTTGCCCAAACAGCGCCTCTACTCACCAAAATTTCAAGAAACCTTGATTCGTCAAACCGGGCGCCGATGGGTAGACCAAAGACAGCAATAGCCGAAAGTCGTGTCATGAAAACCCGCAGAAAAACCCGCAGCTTCTCCCTTGCCCTCCTGCTTGCCAGTCTCGCCGCGCCTGTTGCCGCCGGGGACAACCCCGTGGTGGTCGAGCTCTATACCTCGCAGGGATGCTCATCCTGTCCGCCAGCGGATGCGATGATGCATGAGTTGGCGGCGCGAAACGATGTGATCGGGCTGGCGCTGCATGTGGACTACTGGGATTATATCGGCTGGAAAGATGAATATGCCGATCCCGCCCACACCAAGCGCCAGCAGGGCTATGCGCGCAGCGGCGGGCGCACCATGATCTACACGCCGCAGATGATCGTGGCCGGGCAGGGGGATGTTGTCGGAGCGCGTGAACGGGAACTGATGGCGCTGATCGATTCCCATCTGGCCGCGCCCGACAGCGCGCTGGTCACGGCCACGCGCAGCGGCGATGCGCTGTCGATCTCGGTCGAACCCTATGAGCGCGCGGTGCGCGGCGACTATGTGGTGCAACTGGTCCGCTATACACCGATGAAGCACGCCTCGATCAAGCGGGGTGAGTTGGCCGGGCATGAGCTGGACTATGCCAATGTGGTCGAAAGCTGGGATCAGGTCGGGCAATGGGATGGTGCCGCACCGGCAGAACTGACCACAGCGCTGGAGGGCGATCTGCCGGCGGTGGTGCTGGTTCAGGTGGCCGGGCATGGCCCGATCGTGGCGGCGGCGCGGGTGGAATAGCGCCTCAGACGTCCTGCACGCCCAGCCCGTACCAGGGTTTCCAGCGGCGATGAATCCAGAACCATTGACCCATATGCTGGCGCACCTGCACCTCCAGATCGTCATTGATTTGTTGGGTCATGGTCTTGGGGTCGCTATGCGCGATGGGGTCATTCAGCACGATCTCGAAATCGACGCCATTGGGTTGGCGGATCGCATAGCAGGGGATCATCGCCGCATTGTATTTCATCGCCAGTTCGGCGTTCAGGATCGAGGTGACCGCGGGTTTGCCGAAAAACATCAGCTCTTCGCCGCCATGGGCGTGCAGGTCCGATACGATGGCGATGATGCCGCCCTGTTTCAGCGAGCGCACCATCTCCATCATGCCGCGGCGGCCCTGTTCGAACATTGTTCCGCCAGTGAGTTGGAAAGCGGCGACATAAGCGTCGTTGAAATAGGGGTTGGCCATGCGGCGGTAGAGCGCGCCAATGGGTTTGCCGTAGCGCGCCTGCAAGGCGATGCGCGCGGCCAGGTAGTGGCCGAAATGGGCGGTGATCATCATCAGCGGTCTGCCTTCGGCCAACGCCGCCTCGAAAGCGGCGATGCCGGGGCCTGAGACCTTGGCGGTCTTGTGCCGCACGGTGAATTCCTCGGGCGAGAAATGTTCCATCATGGCGCGCCCGGCATTGTCTGGTACCGCGTTGCAGATGCGCTTGACCTCGGCCTCGGGAAGATCGGGGCAGACAAGCGCAAGGTTGTTGCGGACCCGCTTGCGAAAGCCGACCAGCGGCGAGACCAGGCGCGTGATATGCCCCAGCAGAGCAAGCCGGGTTTCATAAGGCAGCAGCCGCAGCCCGCCGATAAACGCCTGCAGAAACAGGTTTGCGACGTAATATCCGGCCAGTTTGGATTTGCTCAGTTTTGACTTATCTGCGGGCATTCTGCCGTCTCATCGCCTGTTTCTATCGTTTGATCAGACATATAGGCCTGCATAAGCGATCACAAGCATGTCGAACGGGGCGGTGACTTTAGTGCCAATCGCGGATCATTCATCATCCTCTTCATCCGGGGACAGCAGGGTCAGGCCGCCATCCTGCTCCAGCGTGCGGATGGCGGCCACGATGGTGGTCATGGCCTGTTCACCATCGACCTGTTTGACCTTGCCCTTCTCGGCCATCTCTTCGCGCAGCGCATCGGCCATGCGGCTGGTCATGTTGCTGAGCAGAAATTCCGCCGTGCTGACATCGTCGGGTTCGGTGGCGGCGACCAGCGCGGTGACCAGCACGTCCTGTTCGACCGCGCGGGCGACGGAGGTGGCATCCTTGGGGGCAATGCGCCGGGCAATATCGGCAAAGGTGAACAGGACCTTGCGCACACAGGTGGCAAAATCGGCATCCTCTTCATCCAGCGCCGACAGCACCTGATCCCTGGTCGACGAAGGCGACTGGTTGAGGATCTCGCCGACCCGCTTTTCGGGCCGGTCTTCGAAGGCGGTGGGCGGGCGTGTCTCGGCCTGCGTCAGCAGGGCCCGCCCGATCCGGTCCACCGCGTCAGGTGAGATATGGGTGGTGCCCGAGATCGCATAGGTGATCCGGCGCGCCACCGGGCCGGGCAGCAGACCCAGCAACTCGGCGGCCTTGGGCGTGTCGAGCTTTGACAGCAGCACGGCGGCCACTTCGGTGCTTTCGCTCTGGGCGAAGGCGGCCAGTTCCACCGCCTCCAGCTTGCGCAGTTTCGGCCAGGGATCACCGGACTGCTGCACACCGGCGGCCCGGCGCAATCGCGCGGCGGTGCCGGGCGCGATCTTGCCATCCATCGCCGTCAGTGCGTCAGCGATCCCATGGGGAAAAGACAGCCCGACCCCTTCCAGCGCTTCGGCAAATTCATGCGCCACCGCGTCCAGCGTCAGCCGGTCGATCAACCCCATGTCCGCCATCTGATGGGTCAGGATTTCCTGCAGGTCCTCTGGCAGGTCCTCGATCGGAATGTCGGCCCCTTCGGTCAACAAGAGCCGCACGATCACAGCCGCTTTCTGGCGTCCGTCCAGACGGCGCGGCACTCGCTTTTCGGACGTGGCATCCACCGCGCCGGTTTCCACAGTGTTCATGCCAAGCGGCATCAAGGCGGTGTCATGCTGCATCTGTCCGCATCATCCATTGAGGTCTGTCGCGGACAGAATAGGGCAAGGGGCGTAAAGAAACCCTGAAACTCAGTAGCTGTAGGTCAGCCCGGTGCGGATTGCGTCCCTCAGCGAAACCTCGGCCCAGCTGCCCTCACCGCCGCGCGCCTTGATTTCGCGCCACTGGGCGACTGCCAGATCGGTCTTGCCTTCTTCGACAAAGCCCTGCGCCATATAGCTGCGCGCCAGCAGGTTGTCGGGATTGGCCGCGATCGCCTGTTCATAGAACAGGTTGGCCAGGTCGATCTCGCCCATCTTGCGATAGGTGAACCCCCAATAGGTCAGGACCCGGTCATCCTCCTGATCGCGCATTTCGGACAGGGCTTTCTGGGCGTGTTCATACTGCCCGTCATAGGCCAGTTCACGCACCGCGTCATACAACGCGTCATCCGAGAAATTGGTCTTCTTCGGTTTCAGGCAGCGGCCAGCATTCTGGTCCCAGACCCGGCCAAACAGGCATTTGCGGGTGGTGTTCGTGGGTTTGGGCGGGCTTGATCCGCCGCCTGCGGCCAGTCCGGCGTGAGGCATTGCAACATAGGTGGGCAGCGCAAGCGCCACAGCGAGAAGAATACGCATCGGGGAACTCCCTTTACCAAATCAACTTATAACCAAAGTAGTGTATTTCATCAAAAGACGAGCACCGGATTTGATCCCGGCGCTTCAAACTAAAGTGAGGTGTCGTTCCACCAATTACAAGTCGCACAAGATCGCAGGCGGCCACAGTCGGGCCCCCTGCGGCTGCGTCAAACCAAAGCGCGGTGCGTCCGGTCAGGATTCGTTGGTTATGCAGGTTCGGCTGTTCGCGTCCCATGTGGTGCCGTCGGCGCAGAGCATCGCGCGCGGGTCTTCGCGAAAGCTACAACCGATTGCCAGCGCCAGATTCGGCGCAATGCTGAGCAGTGTTGCGGCAAGAAAGATCTTGATTTTCATTGCTTTTCTCTCAGGTCATTTAAATGTGCGGGCAACCGAATTGTAACATCACTTCGATGCAAAGTCATTGCAAATGCTGATTGAGGTGCACACCAAGAGGCCCGCAGAAATCTGCGAGCCCTCTGCCTTGATCCAAAATGACTGAGATGGGATTTCAGAGTTGCGATCAGTCCTTGAAGACGCGCGCAAAGATCGTGTCGACATGTTTGGTGTGATAGCCCAGATCGAATTTCTCTTCGATCTCGTCGGGGCTCAGCGCCGCCGTCACATCCGCGTCGCCCAGCAATTCGGTTTTGAAGTCCTTACCTTCTTCCCAGACTTTCATCGCGTTGCGCTGGACCAGCTTATAGGCGTCCTCGCGGCTGACACCCGCTTGGGTCAGCGCCAGCAGCACCCGCTGGCTCATCACCAATCCGCGGAACTTGTTCATGTTGGCGATCATGTTGTCGGGATAGACCACCAGCTTGTCGATCACCATGGTCAGGCGGGCCAGCGCGAAATCCAGCGTGATCGTCGCATCGGGGCCGATATTGCGCTCGACCGAGCTGTGCGAGATGTCGCGCTCGTGCCATAGCGCCACGTTTTCCATCGCCGGAACAACGGCCATGCGCACCAGACGCGCCAGACCGGTCAGGTTCTCGGTCAGCACCGGGTTGCGCTTGTGCGGCATCGCCGAGGAGCCTTTCTGGCCCTTCGAGAAGAACTCTTCGGCCTCCAGCACTTCGGTGCGCTGCATGTGGCGGATTTCGGTGGCGACGTTTTCGATTGACGAGGCAACCACGCCAAGGGCGGCGAAAAACGCCGCGTGACGGTCGCGCGGGATGACTTGGGTGCTGATTGGCTCAGGCTCCAGCCCCAATTTCTCGCAGACATGTTCCTCGACGCGGGGGTCAATATTGGCGAAGGTGCCGACCGCGCCGGAGATCGCACCGGTGGCGATCTCATAACGGGCCTTTTCCAGCCGGTTCAGGTTGCGGTCCATCTCGGCGTAAAAGCGGGCGAAGGTGAGACCCATGGTGGTGGGCTCGGCATGGATACCGTGGCTGCGCCCGATGCGGATCGTGTCCTTGTGTTCCAGCGCGCGGCGTTTCAGGGCAGCGAGCAAGCCTTTCATGTCCTCGATCAGGATATCGGCGGCGCGGGTCAGCTGGACGTTGAAACAGGTGTCCAGCACGTCCGAGCTGGTCATGCCCTGATGCACGAACCGCGCCTCGTCGCTGCCCACATGTTCAGCCAGATGGGTGAGGAAGGCGATGACGTCGTGCTTGGTCACTGCCTCGATCTCGTCGATGCGGGCGACGTCGAACTCGACATCCTTGGCCTTCCAGACGGCCTCGGCGTTTTCGCGCGGGATCACGCCCAGATCGGCCATCGCATCGCAGGCATGGGCCTCGATCTCGTACCAGATGCGGAACTTGGTCTCGGGCGACCAGATGGCGACCATATCGGGACGGGAATAACGGGGGATCATTGGCAGCGGCACCTTTTTGTGATTGGCATGCGGGTACGGGGCGGGTCATAGACCCGTGTTGGCGCGCGGACAAGGCAGGAGAGTGGATATGAGGCGGTTTGCCCTGATTTTGGCGCTGGTGCCGGGCGGATTGGCGGCCGAAGAGTTCCGGCAACTGACCGGAGACGAGATTCTGACCGCGCTGATCGACCGCAAGCTGGCCTATGAAGGCGGCGCGACCCAGACTTTCGAGCCATCCATGCGGACGCAGTATTTCTCAAGCGGTCCCAGCGCGGGCAGTTGGGCGGTGCGCGGCGATCAGTATTGCTCGGTCTGGCCACCCTCGGATATCTGGGCCTGCTACAATATCGAACGCAGCGGAGATGTGATCCGCTTCATCGGCGCGGGTGGCGACCTGACCGACGGGACCTATGTGGAATGACGCTGCCGGGTTGCCTGGGTGATTTTGCCGGGGACTGGCGCATCACGCGCGAGATCACCGATGCCAGGGCCGGGCAGGTGCTGCATGCCGAGGGCACGGCCTCACTGGTCTGGAAGGGGGACGCGCTGATCTACGGCGAGGCGCTGCGCCTGCAGGTCCCCGGACAGGCGCCGATGCAGGCCACGCGGCGTTATCTCTGGCAGCAGGGGCAGGGCGGCATCGACATCCGGTTCGAGGACGGGCGGTTCTTTCACCATCTGGCGCTGGGGCAGGACGCTCCGCACGATCATCACGATTGCCCGCCCGACAGCTATGATGCGGCCTATGACTTCACCGACTGGCCAGTCTGGTCGGTGGTCTGGACCGTCTCGGGGCCGCGCAAATCATATGTCATGAAAAGCCACTATCAGCGGTTGCGGGACAGCTAAGCGCTATTTCCGGGTCTCAAGCGCGCTTTGCCAGGCGCGATCGGCCTTGTCCCAGATATCCTTGACCCAATCCGCAGGCCACATGAACTGGCGTAGATATCGCAGCTTTCGATGCGATTTCAGCGCGCGTTTGATGTGCTGCCAGGGTGGCAGGAACTCGTACTTGGGATGGTAGCGCCCGGCAATGGCGTCCGGCGGGTTGAGCGAACCCGCAAAGATCACCACGCGCGTGCCTTTGGGCGGGTGCGAGGGTTTGAAGTAGTTCAGCGGGAAGGTCGGGATGCATTCGATCCGGAAATGGCGCACCCAGCCATTGGGCCAGAACTTGATCCCGTTCGGCGCATTCTTGGTCACGAAATGCTGCTCGAACCGGTATTTATCCGCGACCCCCTGCGGGTCAGCGGCAAACTGCGCCTGCAGCGGTGCCAGCGCCCCCACGGGCATCCGATAGATCGAGGTCTGCCCCAGCTTGTGCAGCGGCTTGGTGATGTTGCGGGCGAGGATCACGTCCTCGGGTGCGCCGAATTCAAAGAACGGGTCCAGCGAGTCGGTGATGACCACATCCAGATCAAGGAACAGGAATGACCCCTTCAGATCACCCAGCTCGGGCGCCCAAAGGCGTGATTTCGGCCATTGGCCAATGGTCCGTTCCGGCATGAAGCCCGGCATCTCGGGCAGATCAAAGCAGACCACGTCGGGATGCACCCCCTCGCGCGTGTCGGTAAACGCAACAAAGCGGAAGGGCGGTGTCGTGTTGGCGCGCACCATCTCATAAAGACGATTGATGTAAGGCGCGCCATAGCGCGTGCCCCAGTTGATGCATACGATCTGCTTGTCCATGAGGGCAGGGCTAGCAGCCGCTCTGCGTTTCATCAAGAACGAAAGATGGGGCGCGGGCAGGCCCAAGCCCTGCCGCATGTCGCGCAGTTTCAAACGATATTAAACATTTACAGGGTGCTGTTGACGGTCAATGATCGCCCTATCCGATCAACGAAAGCGAGTTTCATGCGATCTGTCATTCTGCCTCTGCGCCGCGCTGTTTGTGCTGTGCTGCTTGCGGGGCTGCCCGCCGCCACCCTGGCGGATATGCCCCTGACCTATGAAAGCGACGGGCGCGCCCTGTTTCGGCTCAGCGCCCCGGATTTCTGGCAGGTGCGTGCCGGTGGCCCGCGCGCCATCGCCGCGCCCGAGACCGGCGAGGCGCGATTGATCAACCGGGTGATCGGGCTGGAACCTGTCGCGGACAAGGGCGTCTGGGTCGGGTTCATGTCGCCCAACGGCATCCGCACATTGGGTCAGGCCGAAGACTATCTGTCGGGCATCGGCAGATCGCTGGTCAAGGACCCCGAGGTGACCGGGCGGTCTTCGATCACGCTGGGTGGTCTGCCTGCCAAGCGCATCACCGGAACCGGACGGCGCGACGGGCGCGCTGTCAGCTTCACCGCGCTGTTGATCGATCTGCCGACCAACCGGGTCGCGATCTCGCTTGCGGTGATCGAAAGCGGGGCGGACCCGGATCTGGTGAATGACGTGAATGCGATCTACGGCTCGTTCCGGGCGATCAGGTAAGGAGGGTAAGATGTTGAAAAAGCTAATACTTGCCCTCGGCCTGTTCGGGTTGGCGGGCTGTGATGGCCTCACCGTCGGGGTCGGTACCGGTGGCTATTACGACTCGATGCTGTGGAATGATTATTACTACGGGTATCCGCGCCCGCCCGACGAACCGGACCGGCCCGATCGCCCCGACCCACCGGTTCGGCCCGAGCCCCCGATCGCCAAGCCCCCGATTGCGCGGCCGCCGATTGCGCGGCCGCCTGTGGCCCGTCCTCCGGTCGCGCGCCCACCAGTGCACCGGCCCCCGGTGTCGCGCCCGATGCCCGCACGCGGAGGGCGGCGTTAATCGGTTATCAACTCGGTCACCACATGTGAGGAGCCTTCGAGTGTCCGGTGAACCGGGCATTTGTCGGCAATCTCCAGCAGTTTGGCGCGCTGGTCGGCATCCAGAGGCCCGTGCAACCGGATGCGGCGGCGAAATTCGTCCACCTTGCCGCGCGTTGCGGCCTCGGCATCCTGTGCATGGACCTTGTCATGGCAGATATCGACGCTGACCCCGTCCAGTGGCCAGCCTTTGCGGCGCGCATACATGCGGATAGTCATCGAGGTACAGGCACCCAATCCGGCCGAGACAAATCCATAGGGTGACATGCCTGTGTTCGTACCCCCGTAAGAGACCGGCTCATCCGCTACTGCGTGATGATCGGGGCCCGATTGCACGTCCTGCCGGAAGCCCGCGGGATCGGATTCGGTCACCCGCACCACACCTTCGGGCGCACCCGGCGGCGGCGCGGGCGGCGACAGGTCGACATAGCGCGCGGCCCAGGCGGCAATCACCTCACCTGCGTAATCGGCATCGGCCTGACGCGTGATCAGGTGATCGGCATCATCCAGCGTCACGAAGCTTTTGGGGTGTTTGGCGGCCAGAAAGATCTGCGCGGCATTGTCGATGCTGACCGTATCATCCAGCGGCGCGTGCAGCACCAGAAGGGCGGCATTCAGCCCGGCAATGGCGGGTTCCAACTGCGTCTGTGCAATATCTTCGACAAATTGCCGGCCGATCCGGAAGGGCCGCCCGCCAAGGGTGACATCGGCTGCGCCTTCGGCTTCGATCAGCGGCAGCGCGGCCTCGAAATGATGCGAGACATGGCCCGGATCGGCAGGCGCGCCCAGCGTCACCACGCCCTTGACCGAGGGGATGCCCGCCCGTGCCCGCAACACCGCCGCGCCGCCCAGCGAATGGCCAATCAGCAGGGCAGGCGCCTTTTTGCGGCCCGCAAGATACTGCGCGGCGGCCACCAGGTCCTGCACATTCGAGGTGAAGCTGGTGTTTTCGAACTCGCCCGCCGAATGGCCCAGCCCGGTGAAATCGAACCGCAGCACCGCGATCCCCATCATCGCCAGCCGTCCAGCGATCCGCCGTGCCGCCGGGATGTCCTTGGAACAGGTGAAGCAATGGGCAAAGAGAGCTGTGGCCAGAACCGGCCCGTCGGGCAGATCCAGTCGCGCGGCAAGCTGGCTGCCGTCATGTCCGGCGAAAGTGATGCGTTCTGTGGGCATGGGTTCATCCTTTGACGTTCCTGCAAAGACTGGCGATGGCGGTGGTGAATTCCAAGAGGCAACCGCGACCGTTCACGCCACCGTGCAAAGCTGGTGAACGGTCGGACCGGGCAAATCCATGCGCCAGACGCCGAGGGGCGGCCCTCTTCGGAGCAGCGCCTGATATGCTGGACAGGTGCCGGAACTAGCGCTGGACGCGAACGGTGCTGTAGTGTGGTCGCACGCGCGGGGCGAGGTGTCAGAGGTGGTGATGCGCGACTGGCCTCGGACAAACCACCGATCCGCACCCGCAGGTCAGAGTGGAGCGAGGAATTTTGGCACCTCAAGGCCGAAGCCGACCCGGATGGCAGGCGGCTGCAGGCCAAGGTGATGCAGGCGTTTCTGGGGCTTTAGCATAATATCACCATTCGTGATGTTTTTGAAAACATTAATTCGTTTTTGTGACGGCCGATCCGCGCCTATCTTCTGGTCATCTCATCACCAGAACAGGAGATATCGATATGCAGAGTTCAAGTGCTCAAGAACACACCCACCTCGGCGCGGATCGGGGCAGAACGATCCTGTGGTCACTCATCGCCCTGGGCGTTGGCATTGTGCTGGGCGCAGCGATGGACGGCGGTGCGCCGGATCGCTTTGAGCCGTCGTCCGAAACCGCGCGTACGATGCCGCAATTGGAGGACTGGCACGGCAATGTGAAACAGTCGGACTGGCCGACAGTTCAGTAAACGCCACGGCGGGCAGGGCGCGCACCTGACCGCCAAGTTTTCCCACCCCTCAGCCGGATGGCCAACCGGAGCGTGGCCGTGGAAATCTGCAGCGTGATCCGCTCTTTCATACACTCTGGCAGGGCGTTGCTCAAAGCGGCGCGGTGACGTAAGATCAGGAGAGAGTCCAACGTCCGGTATTTCAGATGGCTTCTTATATTAACCTTCTGCCCGGGGATGTTGCCCCGGATTTTGTTCAACGTTCCTTGAAGAACCCGAAATTCGTGTTCAACTCATCCGCTGGTCGGTATTTGGTTTTGTGCTTCTTTTGCGGTGCGAGCAATCCACACAGTAAGGCTGCGCTGCAAGCGGTGCACAGACGCGAGGATCTGTTTGACGACAAATTCGCGAGCTTCTACGGCATTACGATCGATCCCTATGATGACGATCCAAATGGTCTGAAAGAGTATTATCCCGGGTACCGGTTCTTTCTCGATTTCGATCTGAGCGTGAGCCGGCGTTATGGCGTGGTGGACAAGGATGCAACCGAACTGCCTCCGTCGCGGGAGGTACGCCGCCTCTGGATCGTGATTGATCCCACCATGCGTATCATGAAGCTGATCACGTTCAACCGGGATCAGAGCGATATTCCCGAGTTGTTGGCCTATCTCGATTCGCTTCCGCCGCCGGCCAGGTATTCCGGGCTTGAGCTGCAAGCGCCAATCATCGTCCTGCCAAACGTGTTCGAGAAAGAGTTCTGCGAAGAATTGATCAGCCTCTACGAGGCTGATGGTGGGACCGAGACCGGGTTCATGCAGGATGTGGACGGAAAGACCGTTGCCAAAATTGACCGGTCGCACAAGAGTCGCCGGGATTTCGTTGTCAAAGACCAGGACCTGATCTCGAAATTGCAGGGCAGATTCTACCGCCGCGTGGTGCCGGAGATCTCCAAGATACACCAGTTCCACGTAACCCGCATGGAGCGCTATATCGTCTCTTGTTACTCCGAGGAGGATGGCGGTCATTTCCGGCCGCATCGCGACAACACGACTAAGGGCACCGCGCATCGGCGCTTTGCAGTGTCGGTCAATCTCAACTCCGATTTTGACGGCGGAGAGGTGTCCTTTCCCGAATACGGATCCCGCAGCTTCAAAGCACCGCCGGGCGGGGCAGTCATCTTTTCCTGTTCTCTGCTCCATGCGGTGTCAAAGGTCACGCGCGGTCGCCGATATGCCTTCCTGCCGTTTCTCTATGATGACGCGGCCGCCGAAATCCGTGAGCGGAACAACAAATATCTTGGCGAGGATGTCGGGACTTACAAAGACCCGGCGACCGTCACGTCCCCGGGGTGAGGCAGCGCTAAGCCCCCCCTCCCATCAATGCCGCATCAAACGGATAGGTGGTCAGGTTCTCATATCCGTCCTCGGTGATCAGAACCTGATCTTCGAGCTTGATCGAGAAATCGCCGCCAACTTCGCCCACCGCCGCCTCGACACACAGCACCATGCCTGGCTCCAGCGCATAGTCGTAGGCGCCGGGCACCGCCTTGTCGGGATAGGCCACCAGCGGCCATTCATCGCACAGGCCCACCCCGTGCATCAGGCAGCCGTATTTCTGTGCCTGGTACTTGTCATCAAGCCGATGGGTGTTGGCGCTGAGTTCCGGGATCATCACGCCGGGTTTCAGCATCTCCATATTGGTCATGATATGCTCATGCGCGTGCTGCATGGCATAGACCATGTCAGGACGTGGCGGCTCATCCCCGATCCACCAAGTCCGGCTGATATCGACGCAGATCCCGTAGGACCCGATCAGGTCGGTATCAAAGGCGATGATCTCGTTGTTTTGCGTGACCCGAGGCCCGCATTCCTGAAACCAGGGATTGGTGCGTTGGCCCGAGGACAGCAGCCGGGTCTCGATCCACTCGCCGCCGCGGCGGATGTTTTCGGCGTGCAAAACCGCCCAGATATCATCCTCGGAGGTTACGCCATCGCCCACATTGGCCCGCGCGAAATCCTCCATCGCCCGCACGGCGGTTTCGCAGGCGTGGCTGGCGCAGCGCATGGCGAGGATTTCGTCGGGGCCTTTGACAGAGCGTGATTTCTCGGTGACTTCTTCGCCTTCCATGATCTCGAACCCCTGCGCCTCAAGCGCGCGCAGCCCGTGCAGCATCACCTTGTCCACCGCCAGCCGCATATTGCCCGGCGCGTGTTCTTGCAGCAGCACCCGCACCTCGTTCGAGAACACGTCCGCCGCCACATCCAGCTTGTCGCCCCGGTCGAAATAGAACAGGTCCGCGCCCGAGCGTTGTTCGCGCACCAGCGGGTTGAATTTGCTGAGGAAAGGTGCGTTCTTGTAGTCCCAGATCACCATGTATCCATCCGCGCAAAGCAGCACCGCGCGAAACGGGTTATGGGTGTTCCAGAGCTGCATATTGGTGCTGTCGGTGGCGTAGCGGATGTTGAGCGGGTCAAACATCAACAGCCCGCCGTAGTCGCGATCAACGATATGCCGGGTCAGGCGCTGCCAGCGATGTTCGCGCATACGGGCCAGATCGGGCAGGTGCAGCCCCGCACCCTTCCATTCCGAAAAGGCAAGCTGTGTCGGGCCGATCTCGACCCGGTCCATATCGTTTGGGGTGCCGTCCCCCAGAGTTGCGCCGCGTGTGGGGTCGATCTTGCGGCTGTCGCGATAGTGGGTATCCACGGTGGCTCTCCCCTTGGCTGGGGTAAGTTGAGCGCAGTTTGGCGCCGCAATCCCGGACGATTGCGACCTGTGGCCATGTCGTTTTTGGGCCGACAGCAGCGCGGCTTGGTGCTAATTCGCTGTCATGACGGCCATTCTTCAACGCACCATACCCTATGATCCCCTGACGCCACGACCCCTGCCGGGGATCGCGCCAGTGCGCATGAAGGACTGGCTGCTGCGCGATGAGGCCTTTGCCGCGCAGATGGCGCAGCGTGCGGCGTTGCTGGGGGCGCGGCGCAATGATGTTCTGGCGTTGCACGAGTCGGCGCGCCCGGCGGCAGAAGAACTGCTCGATCTGGTGTTGAGCCTTGCTTATCCCGGGGCAGGGCCGCAGGTGACCCGCCCCGATGGCGTGCGCGTCACCATCGATCGCGCCGACCCGTTGGCCACGCTGGGGCAATTGGTGCAGGAAGACCTGTGCATCCTGCTCAAACAGGGTGACGAGCACGTACTGACCGGCGCGGTGCTGTGTTTTCCCGCAAGCTGGATGCTGGCCGAGAAATACCTGCGCCCCCTGGTCGCGATCCATGAGCCGGTCGCCCCTTATGACGGGAGCATCGCCAAACGCGTCCAGCGCCTGTTTGACGGGGTGCAGCCCGAGCGTCCGCTCTGGCGATTCAACGCGCTCTGGTACGTCGATCCCGCACTGCACCAGCCGCGCAGCATGCATGACCGCCGGGACGCGCCAGCGGCAAAAACGGCTGACTATCTGCGCAGCGAACGGCAATGCATCCTGCGACTGCCGCAGACCCGTGCGGTGATCTTTTCCATCCACACCTATGTGCTGGCCCGGGCTGACATCGCGCCGACGTAAGAACGCCCCGTCCAATGAACGGGGCGATCTTACAGGCACGAGAGAGACGGTGAGAGAGAGAGACTACATCACAAAAAGAAGGATGTTACGCTGTCGATCATGCCAGTGTTCTTGTAGATCATAATCGAGCTGGTGAGAGCCAGCACATGGGTGTTGAGGCGGAAATCCTCGCCTTTGATCAGATTGACCGCCGCCATCGACACCGCCACGGGGGCGGAGACGAAATAGAGGCAACCGGTCATGCTCCAGCTGGTCAGCCGCCGAATGTCGTTTTCGGGCTGATCTTCCAGGGCGATCGCCTCCAGCTCGGCGGGCAGCGGCTCGGTCCGGAAAGACAGCGCCAGCGCTTCTTCCTCGGACAGTTCGACCAGGCCCAGTCTGCCGCAATGTGGTGTGTGGGCCGACACGTAGTCGTAATGGGTCGTCAGCTCTGCGACCTCTTCTTCGATAGGTGCGAACCGCTCGCCATTGTTGACAATGATCTGTTTGCGGTCACGCCCCCGTTTTGGGGAGAGATTTGCAAAGGCTCCCATGAACTGCTCGACGGTTAAGGACACATCCGAGTCGAGCCACTCGATCGACTCGCTCGAATTCAGATCCACCATCCGGTACAGCATCACTACCAAGATCAGCTCGGACACATCCGGATCGTCAAGCTCGGGGGATACCGGTGTCAGGATGATGGAGAGGCGGGATTTGGCCTGGGTTCCATCGGTTTCTCCTCTGGAGTTCAGGCCCGCCACGCGGTCCAGCCGCGTCGCACGCGTTTCCGTGCTCAGCGCGTCGCCATAGGTCAGCGTGACCAGGTATTGGCTGGTGACGATGCGCGCTTCTTGCGCCCCCACCAGGGTTTGCCGTTCGACCATATGGCCGTGATCTTCCAGCGTTGCGGCCGCGATCCGGCCAAAGCGGTCGATCGCACCATCTTCGCTGCCCTGGAATACCAGTCCACCGTGATACCTGCCCGTATCCGTCACTGTTCCAACCCTCCACGTGATTGTGTTCACCAATTAATCTAAAAGGCGAAGAGGGAGAAACTGTGACGGTGATTGCCGGATTCGAGGCAGTCCGGTGCATATCGGCGGATTGATGCCAATCCGGAAACCCGTTCATTTTATGGTGAACTGGCCCATTCATGAGGGAAATGTGGCGGCATCGTGGCACGGTTGCGGCGGTCAGCCGTCAATGCGCGCGCCCATGATGGCGATCGACTGCTGATAGACCGTGGCCGCGTTCCACTGTTTTATCACGGTGAAATTGGGTTCGCCGGGTTGATAGCCCTTGCCGGGTTTCCAGCCTTTTTGGCGCAGAAAGTTGGCGGTCGAGGCCAGCGCGTCTGTCAAGTTGTAAAAATCGACCCGCCCGTCACCGGTCGCATCGACGCCATAGATCATCGCGTTGCCGGGCAGAAACTGCGTGTGGCCCAGCTCGCCATGTTTGGCGCCCAAAGTGGCGGGGGTGATGGCGCCCTGATCAACCAGTTTCAGCGCGCCGATGGCATGGGGGATGAAGAACTCGGACCGGCGGCAATCATAAGCCAGCGTCACGATGGCCGAGACCACCTGGCTGTCGCCCATGAAATTGCCGAACCCCGTCTCCATCCCGTGGATGGCCAGCAGCACGCCGCTGGGCACACCATATTGCCGTTCCAGCGCGGCATAGAAATTGGCGTTGCGCGCCTTGCGCTTGCGCCCCTGCGTCACGATCGTGTCGGCGCCACGGATGCGCATGAACTTGTCGAGCGTGTATTTGAAGCTTTTCTGATTGCGGTCGGCGGCAATGGTGCGATTGGCATATTGCGCGCCGGCCAGTGCCTGCCGTCCCTTATTCTTCACGCCTGCCTTGCGGGCCTGCTTGTCGAAATCCTGTTTCCAGGCTTCGAACCCGGCACTGGTATTGCCGCAACTGGCGGCCTGCGCCGCAAGCGGCGCGGCAAGAGACAGGATAAGGGCAAGGCAGGTCAGGGATCGCATGGCAGACTCACTCTCGGATCAAAGGGTCAGGGCGGGGTCACGGCATTGTCGGGGCGATGACATGCAACGCCTGCAGCGCCGCGCCCGGCTCGATCCCCGGCAGGGTTGTCTCAAAGAACTCCGCCATCGAGCCGTCTTCGTAAAGCTCCGCGATCACCCGGTCCACAAACAGGCGGAAATCGGTGTCGCCCCGAGTCAGCGCCAGCCCGTGTTTCTCGATCGTCAGAATCTGGTCGGACATCTTGAACCCGTCCTGCATCTTGCCGCCCGCGAAATTGACCAGCATGATGCTCTGATCGGCGAAATAGGCGTCGATCTCACCCTCGGCCATCGCCCGGAACCCTGCCTGATGCGAGACAAAGGGCACCATCTCGGCCTCGATACCGGCCTGTTCGAAGGACGCGCGCACCGCGCGTTCGGTCGTGGTCGCACCGCGCATGCCGACCTTCTTGCCCGCCAGATCGCTCAGATTCTCGCCGCCATCCTTAGGCAGCATCAGCGCGGTGCCATCCACATAGGTCGGGACCGAGAAATCGACCTCTTCGCGCCGCTCCAGCGTGATCGTGGCCGCACCGCAGAGAATGTCGATCTCGCCGCTGGCGATCTTGTCGAACCGGTCCTTGGTGTCGACCGCGATATAGGTCGCGTTGAGATTGTCGATCTCAAGGTGGTTGGCGAGGCTCTGCGCGATCCGGTCGCAGATCAGCACGGAATAGCCTGCGGGCTGTCCTTCGGTGTTGAAATAGGACAGCGGGATCGCGTCGGCGCGAATGCCAATGTTGAATTGTCCGGTCTCGCGGATACGGTCCAGCGTCTGGGCCGGGGCGGTGGTGGCCAATGTGGTGGCCAGGGCAAGGCTTGTGAGAAGAAAACGCATCAAATCATCCAATCAGGTCATTTGAGAGGGACGATAGCGGGCGTTGCCACAACCCTAAAGAGGAAATGCGCGCGATCTCATCCGCCAGCATTTCATAATGCGCGTTGTAGATCCTCAGCCGTCAGAACCGGTTGAATTTCAATGGCTGCGTCAAGCGCCGCAAACAGCGGCTCGTTGATGGCCGGCATGCGGGCCTGATCCGATTCCTCGAATATCACGATGCCCATGCGCTTTCCGTCTTCGAGCGCAAAATAAGAGGCTTCGGCATTCACCTCCCGGACCAGATCGGCAATGGCTTTGCCGAGCGTGCCGTCGCGCTCGGCCTGATTCCCTTTCTCGACCGGAATGGTGAATTTCAACATCAGGCGCATGGCTTTCTCCGTGTTCCGCGAACCGCATGATCGGGTCCAGCATCGGGCCGTATCGCGGGCGGGTCAAGCTGTGATGCGGGCACGTTGCGGGGAACGAAAAAAGGGCGCCATACAGGCGCCCTTTCAAACTTTTTGCGATCGAGTGTCGATCAGCAGCTGTAATACATGCCGTATTCAACCGGATGCGGGGTGTGTTCGTAGGTTTCGACCTCTTCCATCTTGAGCTCGATATACCCCTCGATCTGGTCCTTGGTGAACACGTCGCCCTGCAGCAGGAAGTCGTGATCGGAGGCCAGCGCTTCCAGAGCTTCGCGCAAGCTGCCGCAGACGGTCGGGATACCGGCCAGTTCCTCGGCGGGCAGATCGTAGAGGTTCTTGTCCATCGCCTCGCCCGGATCGATCTTGTTCTTGATGCCGTCAAGACCGGCCATCAGCAGCGCCGCAAACGCCAGGTAGGGGTTTGCCGCCGGATCGGGGAAACGGGCCTCGACGCGCTTGGCTTTCGGGCTTTCGGTCCACGGAATACGCACGCAGCCCGAGCGGTTGCGGGCCGAATAGGCGCGCAGAACCGGGGCCTCGAAACCGGGGATCAGACGCTTGTAGCTGTTGGTCGCCGGGTTGGTGAAGGCGTTCAGCGTCTTGGCGTGTTTCAGAACACCACCGATGAACCACAGCGCCTCATCCGACAGGTCGGCGTATTTGTCGCCGGCAAAGAGCGGCTTGCCCTCTTTCCAGATCGACATGTTCACATGCATGCCGGTGCCGTTGTCGCCCGCGATGGGCTTCGGCATGAAGGTCGCCGATTTGCCATAGGCATGCGCCACGTTGTGGATCACATATTTGTACTTCTGCAGTTCGTCGGCCTGTTTGGTCAGGCTGTCAAAGATCAGACCCAGCTCGTGCTGGCACGAGGCCACCTCGTGGTGGTGCTTGTCGACCTTCATGCCCAGACGCTTCATGGTGGAGAGCATTTCCGAGCGCAGATCCTGGCTTTCGTCCACCGGGTTGACCGGGAAATAGCCGCCCTTGACGCCGGGCCGATGGCCCATATTGCCCATCTCATACTCGGTATCGGTGTTCCAGGACGCATCCGTGGCGTCGACCTCATAGGACACTTTGTTGATCGAGTTCGAGAAGCGCACATCGTCGAACAGGAAGAATTCGGCCTCGGGGCCCATGTAAGCCACGTCACCGATGCCAGAGGCTTTCAGGTAAGCTTCGGCCTTCTGTGCGGTGCCGCGCGGGTCGCGATCATAGGCCTCGCCGGTATCCGGTTCCACCACCGAGCAATGCACGCAGATGGTTTTCTCGGCATAGAAGGGGTCAACATAGGCACTTTCGGTGTCGACCATCAGCTTCATGTCCGAGGCTTCGATCGATTTCCAGCCTGCGATGGACGAGCCGTCGAACATGAAGCCTTCTTCGAGGAAGTCTTCGTCGACCTGATCGGCCATCAGTGTTACGTGCTGCAGCTTGCCGCGCGGGTCGGTAAAACGGACATCGACATATTCTGCGTCTTCGTCGCGGATCAGCTGAAGAACTGCGTCCTTGCTCATTTTCGTTGGGTCCTCTGATTGGAGAATTTGGTAGAGTTACAATGCGTCCGAACCGGTCTCGCCGGTGCGGATGCGAATGGCATGTTCGACTGGGCTGACAAAAACCTTGCCGTCGCCGATCTTGTCGGTCTTGGCAGCGCCCACGATGGCTTCGATGGCGGCGTCGACCTGATCGTCGTCCAGAACCACGTCGATTTTCACCTTGGGCAGGAAATCGACGACATATTCGGCACCGCGATAGAGCTCGGTATGGCCTTTCTGGCGGCCAAAGCCCTTGACCTCGATGACGCTCAGGCCCTGAACGCCGACATCCTGCAGCGCTTCCTTTACCTCATCGAGTTTGAAAGGCTTGATGATGGCCTCGATCTTTTTCATTGGCGGAGCCTCCCTGAAATCTTGTCAGTCCGGCTCAGATCATGTCTGAATAAGGGCCACAATCCGATAGTGGCGCCGGACCTGCCGGATCAAGGCGATTTCTAGCGCTCGGTCAAAAAATAGGCAAGTTGCACAAAAATTGCGCAGTTTTGAATCACGAGGGGTTTTCCATGACTGAGTTGCTGACCGCCGCCCAGATGCAGGCCATCGAAAAAGCAGCCATCGACAGCGGGGACGTGACCGGGTTGGAGCTGATGGAGCGGGCTGGGCAGGGGGTGGTCGAGGCGATTTTCGAGGAATGGCCGGAACTGGTGGACCCCGCTGGGGGGCCAGCCCCCCAGACCCCCCGAGGTATTTCCGAACAGAAGAAGAGGCGGGCCGTGGTGCTGTGCGGGCCCGGCAACAATGGCGGCGACGGGTTTGTGGTGGCGCGGTTGATGAAGGAGCGGGGCTGGGAGGTGGAGGTATTTCTCTACGGTGATCCGTCTAAGTTGCCGCCGGATGCGCGAGTGAACTATGAGCGGTGGTGTGGAGGGGGAGGTAATGTGGTTCATTTCGCCTCGTTCAATCCGTGGGCTTCCCATGCTGATGTCTTTATGGACGCGGTTTTTGGAACGGGGTTGTCTCGGTTGGTTGAGAAGGACATTGCCAAGAAACTCGGCGAGGCTGCCGTAATCGAACGATTTGTCGCTATTGATATACCTTCCGGGCTGTGTGCAGATAGCGGCAAGAACCTTATTGATAGGGACGTTGAAACCGGCGCTTCTTTTGCTTCGCCTGCTTCACATCTAACAGTGACATTTCAATACCAGAAACACGGTCACCGCATTGGTGTTTGTGCCACGAGTTGCGGCGTCGTTAGAACGGTGGACATAGGGCTTGATCACAAACAAGCTATGCGTTTGTTGGGGCGACCCTATGATCCGGTTTCTCGACGTAGGGCGGATTTTTCTGCGATCGTGTCGCTTTTTGATAATCGCACACTCTTGCGAGGTTTTTCCACGTTGGAAAGCTATCTGGACAAGGCTTGGTCAGGCAAAAATGGAAACAAATTCACTCACGGTCACGCCCTAATTCTCTCTGGTGGTCCCGGCAAGACCGGCGCGGCGCGGTTGGCGGCGCGGGGGGCGCTCAGGATCGGGGCGGGGCTGGTGACGCTGGGGGTGCCGCCCTCGGCACAGATGGAGGTGGCGAGCCAGATCACATCGCTGATGCTGCGGCGGGTTGAAGGTGGTGAGGGGCTGGCCGAGTTGTTGAGTGATGAGCGGTTGAACGCGCTCTGTCTCGGGCCGGGACTTGGGATGGACCGCGCACGCGATCTGGTGCCGGTGGCCTTGCAACACACGCGCGCGACTGTTCTGGACGCAGATGCGCTCTCGGGTTTTGCCGATGCGCCGGATGAGTTGTTCGGGATGTTGCATGAAACCTGCGTCCTCACCCCGCATGGGGGTGAGTTTGCGCGACTGTTCCCGGATATCTCTGAGAAACTGAATGCTGTGCCGACCAAAGGCCCGGCCTATTCCAAGGTGGATGCCACCCGTGAGGCAGCAAAGCGGGCGGGTTGCGTGGTGCTGTTCAAGGGGCCTGACACGGTGATCGCTAACCCGGATGGGCGTTGTTCCGTCAATTCCGCCCATTACGAGCGGGCCGCTCCCTGGCTCGCTACGGCGGGGTCGGGGGATGTGTTGGCCGGGTTCATCACCGGGTTGCTGGCGCGGGGATTTGATCCGATGCAGGCCGCCGAGACAGGGGCGTGGTTGCATGTGGAATGCGCGCGCCATTTCGGACCCGGATTGATCGCCGAGGACTTGCCGGAACAATTGCCGGCGGTGTTCCGGGAACTTGGCATTTAGGCG
>NZ_JAMFMB010000022.1 GCF_023502395.1 Ruegeria spongiae
AAATTTGTCGGTTATGACCACCCTCGGCTCGCCAAACCTGGCAACCAGCCTTTTGAAAAAGCGCTTTGCCGCTTTGGCATTTCGGCGAGTTTGAACAAGAACATCGAGAACGTCTCCATTGGCGTCGATCGCACGCCACAGCCAGTGTTTCTTGCCACTGATCATGATCACGACTTCGCCCATGTGCCACTTGTCATTCGGTCGTGGGCGATCCCGCCTGATGCAATCTGCAAAGTGTTGACCAAAGCGATTGACCCACAGCCGGATCGATTCTCGGCTCACAATCACACCCCGCGCTGCCAACAAGTCTTCAACATCAGCGGTGCTCAACGCTAAACGGTGGTACGCCCAGACAGCGTACGCAATGATCTCCCGAGGGTAGCGGAAGCCCTTCAGGCGCGACATGTGGCTCGGGTCAATCATGGCGCCGACATAGCTTGCTCAAACCGGGCGAACAACTTGGCAATACCCCTGCAGAACCTCACTCCTGCCGATGTCTACTTTGGACGCGGCCGGACCATTCTGAAACAACGAGAAAGGATCACACGGAAGACCATCGAAACCCGGCGCTTGCTTCACCGCAAATCCGCCGCATAATCAACCCAACCAGATGAGCCAGATCCTCTCTTAGATCAGGCCCCTCACAGGCCCAAAACCCCTGACGACGGACACTTGGCTGGGACCGGACGTTCCACCAATCAGCTCCAATCCCGGATTTACGACTTAACCCCTCACCCGATGCTCGTTCGGCGGCACAACTGCGGTGCACTTTGATTGCACGGGCAATTTGCGTTCTCGACCCACATGCACGTGCTTCAACAATTTGCCTTGAACCTTGCTGACCTCACCAACTCAAACCTCATACTCCCTGAGTTGACAATCCATTTCATTTCGTAATAACAAATAATATATACCAACGCAGTTTCTTTTTGGAAGCAGCGTCAACATTCGTGGGCTGGATAGCGCATTCAAGCAGCAACACTGGGAGCAAATTGGTCGAACTATGAACATGCAATTCAAAACCCTACCCAAGGTTGGGCGCTCTGAATCCGAGATCGAGTTGGAACTGGATCTAATTCTGCAGGACAATGAACTAAGGATGGGAAAGGTCTTCCAACCACCCAAAGGTGTTGAAGACTTCTCAAAGAGGATCTTTGCAAAATTCATGTCGGAAAATGCGATCAAATCGCAACGAGGCGATTGGATCGGCGAGATAGAAAAACAAGTAATTCAGATGTGCGTTGGTCTTTTCAATGCCCCGGGTGACGCAAGCGGAACCTTCACAAGCGGGGGATCAGAGAGCATCTACACAGCAGTTCATGCCATTCGCGAATGGGCAAAAACCCACAAACCACACATCACAGAACCAGAGATCGTCGTTCCCTATTCCGCTCATCCGACTTTCACAAAAGGATGCCACTATTTCGGTTTGAAAGAAGTTCGAGCAGGGCTGGACGAAACCTGGCGGGCATCTCCGGAACTAATGGATGCGGCTGTTACCAAAAATACGATCGCTGTGGTCGCATCAGCACCCTGTTTTCCCTATGGCCTTTATGATCCCGTTCAAGAGATTGGCGATATTGCCACAAGACATGATTTATGGATGCACGTTGATGCATGTGTGGGCGGATACCTTGCCCCTTTTCTTGAAGAATTGAATATTGGTCTCCCGCGATGGGATTTCCGCGTCGGAGCGGTTCAATCAATCTCGGCAGATCTGCACAAACTCGGATGCTGCTTGAAGCCAGCTTCAACTGTTTTGTGGCGATCGGAACAGCTGTTGCAATACCATCATTTCCACCCAAGCAATTGGCCCTGTGGCACCTACGACATGGTCGGATTTGCCGGCTCGCGAACCGCAGGACCAATTTTTGCAGCCTGGGCCACCTTGCAACATTTGGGGGTGAATGGGTTTGTGCGGGTTGCCGAAGAACTTTTGATCAGAAAGAAAGAGCTTTTCGACGGGATCAACGAAATTGAAGGACTGAAGTGTTGGGACAACCACCTGGTTCCAGTGGTTTTTGAAGCAACCTCCGTCGACCTTGCGAAGGTGAAGGCCGAAATGAGTAATCGCAAATGGAACTTATACGGCACCCAAGAGCCACCACTCATCAATATTTGTCTTGATCCTGCCAGCGACGACAATGTCGTCGACGAGTTCCTTTCTGATCTAAGCGATGCAGTTCGACTGACCCGTCAGGGCAGCGTGCTGACCAAAGGGTCCCTGAGCTACTAGGCACACAGTGCAACGAGCACAAAACAGATGGCTCATTTCGGAGATGCATCCGCAAAAACCAATTGGAAAGATTGCGACAACAAATCGGGAGTTTTGAAAGAATG
This sequence comes from Ruegeria spongiae, assembly GCF_023502395.1. Taxonomy (GTDB): domain Bacteria; phylum Pseudomonadota; class Alphaproteobacteria; order Rhodobacterales; family Rhodobacteraceae; genus Ruegeria_C; species Ruegeria_C spongiae. The sequence goes on from NZ_JAMFMB010000022.1 coordinate 2,341, forward strand.
GCATATGCGATCTCTGTCGACACTGGTGGCACCTTCACAGACGTTGTCATTTCCAAAAACCACAACCTGATTGCAATCGGTAAGTCACTAACGACCAAAGAAAGAATATTCAGCGGTGTGAAAGACGCAATTCTCAACGCATCAGGGAACGCTGGGGTCGATATAGCCGAGATATTTAATGAAACCGATCGCATCATATACGGAACGACTCATGCAACAAATGCAATTGTAACGCGCAATACGGCGAAAACCGCCTTTCTAACAACCAAAGGCTTTCCGGATATTTTGCTTTTGAAGGAGGGTGGGAAACTCAGTGCGCACGATTTTTCCAACGACTATTCAGCACCGTACATTCCTCGCATCAACACGTTCGAGGTCGACGAGAGGATTATGTTTGACGGGGCAATACATCGGCCTCTCGACAAGACAAACGCGCTTTGTCTCGTTGAAGAAATAAAGCGTAGAAACTTCGAAGCAGTGGCTGTCTGTTTGCTTTGGTCAATCTCAAATCCTGTCCATGAACTATTGTTTGGCGAACTGTTGCAAGAACACGCGCCAAATATAGCTGTTTCGCTCTCGCATCAATTAAATCCCGTTATGAGGGAATACCGCCGCGCCTCAGCGACGGCGATCGACGCCTCCTTAAAGCCGTTGATGCAGAAACACCTTAGGAGCCTTGAGGAGGACCTGAACAATGTGGGTTTCGACGGTGAGCTTTATGTCAGCACGGTCGCCGGAGGCTGCAACAATGTTTCCAGCTTGATCGAACAGCCGATCTATATGATCGGTTCAGGCCCGGCTATGGCACCTATTGCTGGCAGTGCGTTCGCGACGGAAGAAGGGACGAAGACAGATCTGATTGTTTGCGACACTGGCGGAACAACATTTGATGTTGGATTGGTCCGGGACGGAAATCTGACCTTTACACGCGAGACATGGTTGGGGCCAAAATACTCTGGAGACCTTCTTGGGATTTCCGCCGTCGATGTAAGGTCCGTTGGCGCTGGCGGTGGTTCCATTGCCTGGCTGGACGATGCTGGACTCATGCATGTCGGTCCACAGTCGGCGGGATCAAATCCAGGTCCGGCCTGTTACAACCAAGGTGGAGAAAAACCCACGGTGACAGACGCGGCTGTTGTGTTGGGTTACATTGATCCAAACTACTTCTTGGGCAGTCGAATGAAGCTCAATTCAGAAGCTGCGTTTGCTGCCATCCAAACACTCGCAGACGAGCTTGGCGTTGGTGTACAAGATACGGCCTGGCAGATATTGCGGTTCGCAAGCGATTTCATGATGCGCGCAATTTCTGACATCACCATCAATGAAGGCCTGGATCCGCGCGAAAGCACCATTGTCGCCGGCGGCGGGGCTGCCGGCCTGAACATTATGATGATCGCTGAGGAGTTGAACTGTTCAAAAGTTATCTTGCCGCGTGTTGCATCCGTCCTTTCTGCGTCGGGAATGCAGTTCTCAAACATAGTTGCGGAGCAGTCGGCAAGCTTGCCTACAGTGTCTTCCAACTTTAGCTACGAAAAGGTCAACACGGTGTTGGCCGAGCTCATTGACCGGGTTGAAAGACTGGGAACTGGTTCTCGAAAGGACAGAGATGGCACTGTCATTGAGTTGACGGTGGAGGCCCGCTACGAGTCGCAGGTATGGGAACTTGATACGCCATTTACATCGTCCATATTTGACGGTCAGTCCAGCGTCGCAACGTTGGTCGAAGCCTTCCACAAAGTGCATGAACGAGTATTTGCCGTTCGCGATGAAACCAGCGACGTCGAATTCATCAACTGGAAGGCCAAACTCGTGGTGCCATCTGGCATAAACGCTGAACAAAACCCTGAAAAAAGAGATCCGAGAAGCGCCACCACTGACCAACACAGATCGTGCTTTTTCGGGCTCGAAAAAGAGATCAGTACACCGATTTACCGGGCCACTGAATTGCTGCCAGGGCATGTCGTCAGCGGGCCGGCCATAATTGAAGCAGAGACCACAACGGTTGTGGTTTTTCCAAAAATGTCCGCCGAAGTCACAATGTCGGGCAATTTTAGTTTGTTGTCAGACAATGGAGAAACGAAATGACGGTCGATGACACAGCAACATTTGATCCGTACATGACCGCCATTATCCATAATAGGATTCAAGGGATCGTGCGGGAGATGACCAATACGCTTCTTCGCGCGGCTCGGTCGACTGTTATCAATACCGCTCGGGATTTCAGCTGTTCCATATGCACTGCCGACAACCAGTTGCTGGCAGTGGGTGAAGGGCTGCCAATACACATATTCGGTAGTGGATTGCTGACTGAGGCGATGGGCAAGTTTCACGCTGAGAGCCTCGCCGAGGGTGACTGTTTTCTCCACAATGATCCCTACAACGGCAATTCGCACGCGGCAGACCATGCGTTTTTGACCCCGGTGTTTGTTGATGGAGAGCACCTATTCACGGCTGTTGCAAAAGCCCATCAAGCAGATATCGGCAACAGTGTGCCGACAACCTATATGGCGACAGCTCAGGATCAATATCAGGAAGGCGCCCTTATCTTTCCTGCGGTAAGGATACAATCGAAGTACGAGACCAACCAAGACATCGTAAGAATGTGCGAAGCTCGAATTCGTGCTCCACGTCAATGGTATGGCGATTTTTTGGCGGGCATTGGTGCAACAAGAATTGCAGAACGGCGACTGAAGGAGCTTTGCGCCAAATACGGCGTCGAAACCATAAAGAGGTTTATCAAAGACTGGCTAAACTACTCCGAGAACCGGATGATAAATGCCATCCGTGAATTACCTGAAGCCAGCTTACACAACAACGGAGCTCACGATCCGATCGCTGATGTTTTGCCGGATGGAATTGAGATAAACATCAAGATCAACGTCAAGCCGGAAGACGCAACAATTGAACTGGATCTGCTCGACAATGCTGACAACATGCCCTGCGGCCTCAACGTGAGCGAGGCCTGTGTTGTGTCTGCATGTTTTGCCGGCGTGTTCAATGTCTTGGACCCCAGTATTCCTCGAAACTCCGGCTCCATTCGAAGACTGCGCATTTCACTTCGCGATGGCTCCATCTGCGGCAGACCGAAGTTCCCACACAGCTGTTCCGTCGCTACCACAAATGTATCCGACCGCCTTGTTAACATGACCCATTCTGCATTTGCGCAACTGGGCGAAGGCCACGGGTTGGCTGAGGGTGGCGTAGGAATGGGAGCCGGGGGCGGCGTCATTTCAGGTTATGATACCAGAGGAGCGGAAACGCCCTATATCAATCAACTTATCGTGGCCGGTGCTGGCGGACCTGGCGCGCCGTCTGCTGACGGTTGGCCAACCTGGGCTTTGCCGGTAAACGCTGGATTGATGTACCGCGACTCCATTGAAGTCGAAGAATTCAAGCATCCCATGCTTTTTGACTATCTGCGCATCGTTCCAGGCAGTGCCGGTGCAGGTAAGTTTCGAGGCTCTCCTGCAACCGAATTGTCCTATGGGCCGACCGCCGGAGATATGGAAGTTCATTGGCCGTGTGATGGTACGGTGCATGCACCAAAGGGCATTCTTGGTGGTTTGGATGGTTGTACCGCCCGACATTTCCGATTGTTGCAATCAGGCAAGGCTGAGGAGTTGCCAAATGTTGTGGCCGTCACGCTTGGAGTGGGTGAAAGGGTAAGCGGTTACAGCACGAGCGGTGGTGGCTACGGTGACCCGAAAGAAAGAGATCCTAAGAAGGTTCTCAAAGATGTTTTGGAAGGCTATGAAACCGTCGAACGTGCCAAAGAGGTGTATGGAGTTGCGTTTACCGGTGATGTTGCGGGCGAAACCCTGGCTATAGACAAAGGTGCGACAGCAGCACTACGGACCTAGAAGACGAAAAACTCCAGCCCTATTGCCCGGGCCGGGCAATATCGAAGCAGCAGCTCACAATTTCATCGATGCATGACGACACAGTGATTGGCGTCCCAATCCACTTTGGAGATAGAGGCAACCTCTGAGGTCGTGTCCCAGACTCTGGCTTGAATCTGCCCAAGAGGGGTTCTTAGAACCTGATCGGTATATTTGCCCTTGTATATGGATTCGACATGTTCACATGGAATCCCGTGCTCAGCTTCTGAACTGCTTAACAAACGGATATGTTCTGATCGTATGCCGACATAGACCTCCATTCCCACATCAATCTTGGTGGTATCGTTGCTGGTTCCCTCCAGTTCGAAACCTGCAAGCTCAAATCTAACCTTGTTGTCATTCGCATCCAGGACTTTTCCTGAAAAAATGTTCTCAAACCCCATAAAAGAAGCCACCTCTCGGCTAACTGGGGAATCGAACAATTCTGCCGGCGAACTATTTTGAGCGATGGTACCACCGCTCATCAAGATGACTCGATCGCTCATTGTCAAAGCTTCTTCCTGACTGTGGGTGACATATATAAAGGTGAGCCCGACTTTTTGATGCAAATGCATGAGCTCAATCTGCATATCCATCCGCAGCTTCTCATCAAGGGCGCCTAGCGGTTCATCTAACAGCAAGATTTTGGGTTTCGTTACCAGAGCACGGGCCAACGCTACACGCTGTCGTTCTCCACCTGACAATTGGTGAATTCGTCTTTCGTATTTCCCCTCTAATTGCACGAGTTCCAGTGCCTCTCGGCCCCTCTTAGTGCGCTCCTGTTCCAGGACACCGCGGACCTTCAATCCATACTCGACGTTTTGACCAACGGTCATGTGAGGAAAAAGTGCATAGTGCTGAAAAACCGTCGTACAATCCCTTTGATTTGCCGGCTTACCTGTTACATCCGTATCGGCAATTCGCAACACACCAACTTGGCTTGGTTCTTCAAGTCCGGCGATAATTCTAAGCAATGTCGATTTTCCAGACCCGGAACGACCAAGCAGTGTTAGAAACTCACCCTCCTGCGCACAAATAGAGACATTGTCCAAGGCCACCACATCGCCATATCTGTGCGTAACATTGGACATTTCTAGAATTTTGCCGCCTTCCGTTCCACAACCATTCTTCTCGGTTTGTTTGGAGGGTGCGAGCTGCGGCACGGATTTCTCTTTGGTCATTTCTCTCAGTCTCCCGAAATCATCATTCGAATTGCGATCACGGATATCGCTAAACTGGCAACAGTAATCAGCGCACTCATCGCGTAGATCAAAGGTATCGTTGAATCGTGTGAACCGGATTGAATCCATAAAAACAACGGAAGCGTGAGTTCACCCGATCGCATAAAAATGCTGCGTGGCAATTCGTTGAATGACAGGAGAAACGAAAAGAATGCTCCCGCGAAAATGCCCGGTTTCATCAGGGGAAATTCAATATCCCTAAACTGTCGCCACCGCGATGCGCCCAGGTCTGCCGCCGCTTCCAACAATCGGGGATCGAATCGGCTTGATACGATCAACATACACAACAACGCGAAAGGAAAAGCCCAAACGAAATGTGCCAATGCCAGTGACCACATCCCCATTTTTACGCCGATTACCAACCGGTAGTACATGAACATGCCAGCTCCAAGGACGATCCCTGGAATAAAAAGAGGAAGCAGAAACAAAAGCAGGTAAGGCCACCCACCCTGAATCTTAGGCAGAACTCTACCAACGAGCAGCGCGCAGGCAGCACATGCCAAGCCGGTAAATACTGCAAGGCACAAACTTAAAAACACCGGTTGCCCAATCCGAAAGGAATTGTTGTCAATTAGTGCGTTGTACCACTTCAGGGTAAAATCCCCGGGTATCGTCGATAGAGGCTCGCCACTAAACGACATTAAAATCAACCAGATAATCGGGAAGTACAAGATTGAAAGGGTAAAGTACCCCAAGAATGCTGCGACAATCTTTGAGATGGTTTGAACTTTTCTATGGCTGCGAAGCATGCGCATTTCGCGTCACCTTTTGAGGCCGTCGAACACTCGGCGGATACCGCCGAGTGGACGAAGAGACAGAACAAAAACACCCTGCATCAAAAACATAGCCACCAGGACAAGCATCGCCATTGCCGCAGCTACGGTGTAATTCAACGAGCTTATGAGGTTGGCAATGGCCGGACTGAGCATCAACGAGTTGTTTCCACCAAGCATACTAGGTACCACAGTGTCGCCAAGCATGGGCACGAAGGTGAAGATGAACCCGGCCAGGATCCCCGGCATCGCGAGTGGTAGAATGACGTTCCTTAAAGTCTGAAAGTCCGAAGCTCCGAGATCGCCACTTGCTTCGATATAGTCGTCATCAATCAGTGATATTGAAAGAAACAGCGGCCAAACCATGCTTGGGAAATACGATACGACGAGACCGAAATGAACGGAGAATTCTGAGAATAAGAGCCAATTGAGCGGCTCTGCGATTAGGCCCTGTTCGATCAGCAGTCCATTGATCAATCCTTCGGTGGAAAGAACAGATCGCCAAACGAAAATACGGGCCGCAGGCGACAAAAAGAAAGGAACCATCATCGCCACAAAGGTGAGCGACTTCCAAAAATTGTTTTTCAAGGATTTTGCCAGCCACAACGCGAAGGGAAATGCCAGCAAAAATTCAATGACGGTGACCGTCGCACAGATGCGCAGAGTTCGCGTGATCACTGGAGCGCCCGAATACAAGAACAAGTCTCGATAGGCATTGAGCGTCGGCTCAAACAGAATGTTGATGCCACGGGTTTTCACAAATGATACCGCAAGGATACAAAGAAGCGGCGTGAGAATTCCGAGGGCCCAGATAGCGGTATATGTTTTAAGTGACGCGTAGCGAGGAAAGCCATTGGTTCCAAATCTGCCAAAAAGCAAAGCTGGCGAACTATTCGGCATGATTGGCTCCGAAATTGTCTAGTATTTTAAGAATGTATTGCCTACCAGCCGGCTTGGCACCGGCTGGTAGGCACCCTAATTTCTAGACAGCAAGCACCCGATTCATCTCGGCCGCAAGTTCCTGCGTGTTGTCCGGCAGGCCATTAAACCAGAAGAGTTCTTTGGAGAACTTGTTCTTCACTTTGTCTGTAGCAGCATCGAGTGCTGCAGTGGTTTCAGCTTGCATGCCCAGACTCTTTGCATATTCCTTACCAAGATCCGGGCGGGCGGTCACGTAACCGGTTTTGGGGGTTATTTGAGCCGCGTACGCACCTGACATAAACCAGTCAATCGCCTTGTAGGCGTTTTCCTGTGTGCCTCTGTCAACCACCTGGGCCGGGATGGCGAGCGTGTGGGCCCATTTTACATAGAATTCCTTGGCATCCGCATAGGCCAGATCCCTTCCCGCAGCAACACCTGCCTTTGCGGCAGGCTCCCAACATTCTTGAGCGTCGACTTCGTTGTTCTTGAAGTTGGAAACCTGGTCGTCAAAGGTTGACCAGAAATTGCGGAACTGTCCGGCCTTCTTGCGTTCGATCAGAAAGTCCCCTCCTTTCTTGATGGAACTGACCGACGGGTTTCCCGGGTCGTCATCGTCTATAATACCGACGGAGGTGGCATAAACAATTGCTTTGATCAGCGAGAAAAAATTGTCGCCAATTGATGTCCGCCCCATCGCATCCGGATTGTCATAGACTGTTGCCCAAGAAACTTCCTCGGGCGGTATTGGCAGGCCCAGCTTATCTGGCGCATAGCCGAAACTGTCTGCGTTCATCGTCAAAGGAACGGCCCAATGTGCATCGTTAAAGGCAATCATATCCATATCACGCACCGGCACGGACATGTCGCTCCAGTTGCTTAGTGCGGCCGTATCAAGAGGAAGAATGTAGCCTCCGTCAGACAGTGTTTTTTCAACGCCGGATATCGCAGAAATAATGTCATATCGATCCCCTGCATCATTCACCATGACCTCATTTAGATATACTCCAGAATCGTCTTTGATGAGATCGACTTCAATTTTCATTCCCGTTTCAGCTTCGAACAGGTCCCAAGATTCGGGCACAAATGTTGGCGCCGATAACAATACACGCACAGTCCCATCGTTGGCTGCCCGCGCTTGCCGGGTTAATCCGGAAGCGATCATTGGGGCTGAAAGCACGACCGAACTCGCAGCAATGAACTTTCTTCTGCTGAGTTTTCTCGTCAGTAGCTTGTTACTGTTTGCAACTTTCATTTTTTCACTCCTCCGTTAGTTCAGTTTGTTTTGCTGCAAACCACATCGCCATCCGGCAGCCAGGCACCAGCCGGCGCTTTCCCGAAACAAAGCCTTATTAACGAGCCAGAATCTGCAAGCACGCTCCGGAACGGAAACAGGCGACAAGAGTTCCGATGACCTGGATCCTGAAGCCCTTCCAAAAGTCTCGACTTTTTAACGGTTACACTCGTCATCTTTGCCCTCTGATGCAATTGGTTTGCCCAACTACGAGTACGCGCAAGGCCTTCACGCATCCCCTTCGGAAACTTTTGTTTGATATTTGTTATGACAAAATATGGGCCGCTATTTCGATTGTCAAGTTTGGCAAGCCCTTGACCAAACGAGCAGCCATCTAGGCTCCAGACTCATTGAATTACAGCCAGAACAAGACGGTGGCAGCGAGTGCTATGGCTGAAAGGAATACCGTTGGGGATCTGTCATATCGAGTGGCGACACGACGCCAGTCTTTCAAACGTCCGAACATGATCTCGATCCTGTTGCGTCTTTTGTAGCGGCGTTTATCGTATCGGATAGGCTTTTCGCGTGATTTCCAGCCAGGAATGCAGGGCTTTATTCCTTTGTCAATCAAGGCCTCACGGAACCAGTCCGCGTCATATCCCCGATCCCCAAGCAGCCAATCGGCTGATGGCAGGCTGCTCAGCAGGGCCCTGGCTCCAGTATAGTCGCTGATTTGTCCGGCCGTCATAAAAAACCGGATCGGGCGACCCAAAGTGTCTGTGACGGCGTGAAGTTTAGTGTTCATGCCACCTTTCGTCCGCCCGATCAGCCTGCCACGCCCCCCTTTTTTAACCGCAGGCTGGAGGCTGTGCGGTGCGCTTTGAGGTAGGTCGCGTCGATCATGATGGTCTTGTGGTCTGCTGCCTGCGCGGCCAATCCTTCCATGATCCGTGCGAACACTCCCATGTCACTCCACCGCTTCCATCGGTTGTACAGTGTTTTTGACGGCCCGTACTCACGAGGTGCATCTGACCACCGCAACCCATTGCGGTTGATGAATATTATGCCGCTCAAGACGCGTTTGTCATCAACGCGGGGCTTGCCGTGGCTCTTGGGAAAGAACGGTTTCAACCGAGCCATCTGCTCGTCGCTCAACCAGAAAAGACTGCTCATCTCGCCTCCTGAAGTTCAGGCGCTTGAATCAGTCAGATGCGGAAACTGCAACCAAATCAATGGGTCTGGAGCCTAGGGCCAGAACACTGGCAGCCAGCAGCAGTTAAGCTGACAAACTTTCAACAATCAGAGTGAGCTCTGCGCTTTGCAGAGTGCACATCAATCTGTGATAGGCACCAACTTCCGCGGCTTGACGCTTCTGCAGGGCCGCCGTTATTAATAATAACAAATCAAAGAGGTTGTCTGTCATCCGATTTGGTAGGCATCGTTGAGATTGGATAGCGTGTAGAGTTTGGCCAGTACACCAAAGTATTATTAGGATGCATCTACTGCAAGGGTCAGAAATTTTCGAACGTTTCAATTCGCCTCACCGCAGGCGAACTGTTGACAGTCCTTACGGCCCTCCTCACCGAATTGGGCAAACAGAGTGAGAAACGGATGCTGTTTGGCCAGTGCTCCAGGTTCGCTGAGGGTATCCTTATTTGGATATGGACTGATTTCGAATTGCAGGTAGGTTGCACAAGAAGGGAATGCGATGACAGTGGACAACCAACCAGTCGTAAGTCGGGCACAAAGAGAAACCGTTCAGGACCGCATATACAATGAAGTCAGAAACGGACTGATGTTTGGCCAATTTGCGCCAGGTCAAAAACTGAAACTGCGTGCCTTGGCGAAAGATGCCGGAACCAGTTATCTGCCGGTACGAGACGCGCTGGGCCGGCTTGTCGCCGAAAAGGCGCTGCATCTGCTGCCCAATCGAACGATTGCGGTTCCTGAGCTGTCCAGAGAAGTTGTTGATGACGTGTGGCGAGTCAGAATTCAGCTGGAGGAGTTTGCAACTTTAAACGCAGTAAAAAATCTCACGAAGGGTGATTTGAGCGCATTAAATAGCATTCAAAAGGAGATGAGTAAGAAGATTGCAAAGGGTGCGCACCTCGAACAGCTAAAAAGCAACAAAGCTTTTCACTTCGCGATATACGAAGCGGCACGATCACCGGTTCTCATCGGATTGATCGAAAACCTTTGGCTTCAAGCAGGACCCTACATCTCCTTTACTCGCAATATGAAGGATGATTCCAAGATACATTTTCATGAGGAGGTACTGCTTGCAATTGAAACAGGTGACGCAAAATCGGCAGCAAATGCGATCAAATCTGATCTGATGCAAGGCCTACACTTAATACGGGCGATGTTGGAGGAAGCTGAAGCCAACGAAACATGAAATCTGCGCACGTTTATTGTCGATGTCGTTCTGTTGGGTCGGCACAGGTTTTGGCATTTGACGATTGCGCTTCGCTAATTGGTTGGCCCTGAACAACCGGTAGGCCTATGATTTTGTTGATAAACGGGTCGGTTTTATTGGGCCGTAAGTGCAGGGTTTGGTATTATGGGAGCAGGAACCCTGCAATTTTGAGCCCTGAAATGAAGCCGAGAATGCCACCCCCGGACCAGGACGATCGGTATTGCCAAGTTGTTTGCGTCAGATTGCACTTCATTGGCAATGGTTGGATTATGCGGACATTTCAGCGGTGTAATCGACCCAGAGGCTGAACGCGTCGTTGCGGGCGTGGCGGTATGAAGTTGCGGTGAGTTGATAGCGGCGAGGGCGGAAGATCAGGCTGATCTGGTCATGTGCGGAAAGAAACCTCTGAGCCTGCCTATGAGATTTAAACCGGCCAAATATCTTCTCTCGCTTTCTGGTCGGGCGATGCGAAACTTCGATCGCGTTGTTTAGACCTTTGTGCGCGCGATGGTCAGCGTCTGGGGCCAGTGCTTTGACCGGTTTGATATAGCTACGTAATTTGTCGGTTATGACCACCCTCGGCTCGCCAAACCTGGCAACCAGCCTTTTGAAAAAGCGCTTTGCCGCTTTGGCATTTCGGCGAGTTTGAACAAGAACATCGAGAACGTCTCCATTGGCGTCGATCGCACGCCACAGCCAGTGTTTCTTGCCACTGATCATGATCACGACTTCGCCCATACGGCGCAAGCAACTTTTCGAGCGCAAACAGTGTCGAACCCGGAAACCCGATGACCTGTTTGCCTCCCTTGATCAGCTGCAATTGATCCATGCGCCGCGTATTGATCAGCACGACGTCACGGTCGTATCGGCCTTTAGGTGTCGAACCCTCTGTCAGACCGGTATTTGCGGCTTGCATGATGACGATCCTGTCGTGATCGACGCAGGCCTGCAGCACTTGCCACTGTTCCAGGAGAGTCGCGGGTTGAACAACGGCCAGAACATCACCTTAGCGCAAGGTCTCGTCGAACCACTACTCGGAATACCGGGCCTGGCGCGGCCCAACCGTAAGGATGCAGCATGAGAATTAGTTTTTGGCTCAGATCCCTTTGGCAGCGTTATGGTCCCAAGAGACGGCTTGTTGTCGTCGAAGGAGATACACCCCCAGCTCCAATCCCATCACGTCACGTTTATCTTTGACCCTGTACGCACGAAGGGAGTAAAAACGGCAAGATTTCAGAGTTTGGTTTGAGCTATTGACATCGGTCAGTGTTCCGTAAGTATATTCCGATATATAGTTGAAATTGGAATGTGCATGCAACAGATTTGGTCCGATGAGGAGCTGAGAGCGCGTTGGATTGTAAGTGACGCGGAGCTTGGCCTGTTGAAGGGCATGTCTGAGCGGCGGTGTCTGACGCTTTGCTATTACCTCAAGTATTTCCAACTTCACGCGCAGTTTCCCACGTCGTTGGATTTTGTCTCTGCGCAGGTGCTTGAGTTTCTGGCGTCGCAGATTGGTAGCGCCGAAGATCATGGGCTTCCGGTCGTTCCGAAGAGAACGGCTCGCTTTTACCGACGCCAGGTTATTGCGTTTCTCGACATTCAGCACTTTGACAAGGAGGCCCGCGCGGTTTTCCTGGATTGGCTTGTCGAGGCCGTTTTGCCGACCGCTTCAAATGAGGCGACATCGGAGGCTGCCATTGCAGAATGGTTCTTGTCCATGCGAATGATCCGCCCCAGGGCCAAAGCTCGGGCAAACCTGATGGCGAAGGCAGAGCGTCGGTTTGAGCGCATTCTGTTTGCCAGGGTCGCAGGTCGGCTTTCCGATGACCATCGGGCGCGCCTTGATGCCCTGCTTGAGACGGCGGATGGCTTTTCTTCCTTTGCCGAAGTGTCGCGCAGTTCCGGTGCAGCCAGCGTGGAAAATGTGCTCAGAACGGTGACACGCCTGGAAACTGTTCGAGCAGTCGGTTTGGATCAGTCGATCCTGGTGGATGTGCATCCTGATATTGTTGAACGGTTTCGGTTGCGGGCGGGCACAGAAGATGCGTGGGACATGCGCCGGCACCCGGATGAAACGCGATATGCGTTGCTATGCTGTTTTCTTATTCCCCGCGCGGCCGAGTTGACCGACGAACTCGGTGATCTTCTGATCAGCATCACCCACAAGATATCTGCCCGTGCGGAAACCAAGGTCATCAAAGAGCTTGTGGCCGAGTTTCGCAAGGTCGAAGGCAAAACGACGCTCCTGTTCAAGATGGCGCTCGCAGCAGAAGCTGAACCGACCGGTCGAGTGTGTGATGTGATTTTTCCGGTGGTCAGCCAGAAGACCATCAGCGATCTGGCCAACGAATATCGTACGGAGAACCCGTCATTTTCGTATCGTGTGCATCGTAAGATACGCCGATCCTATGCGCAGCATTACCGGCGCATTCTTCCCGTGATCCTCAAGTCACTCACCTTTCGGTCAAACAATCAGGGCTGGCGCCCGCTATTGGATGCCATTGAAGTATTGGCCGCAGATACAAGCAGGAAACCACAGTACTTTTCTCTTGATGAGGTGCCGCTTGACGGTGTTGTCAGACCCAAGTGGCGAGATATTGTCATTGAGCCCGGACCAAGCGGGCAATCCCGGATTAACCGCCTCAACTATGAGATTTGTGTCCTTCAAAGCCTGAGGGAGCGTCTGCGCACCAAGGAGGTATGGATTGAAGGTGCGGCCAGATACTGTAATCCGGATCAGGATCTGCCACAGGATTTCGATGACAAAAAGGAGCAGTATTTCCGGGATATTGGACAGCCATTGGAAGCTGATCTTTTTGTCGAACGCCTCAAGGGTGATCTCATCGCCGCCCTGGATGTGTTTAACCGCGATCTGCCCTCAAACAATGACGTGGCGCTGAAATCGCGGGGCGGGAAAATCCGGATATCGCTCAAACCACTGCAGGCCCAGGATGATCCGACAATGCTGGATGCGCTGAAGGAGGAATTGACCCGCCGATGGCCCATGACCAACCTGCTGGATGTGCTCAAGGAAGTCGATCTGCGTATCGGCTTCACCAAATCCTTCCCCACGGCGGCCGCGCGACAAGCCCTGTCCGGCGATGAGGTGTCCCGCAGGCTTCTACTGGCGCTCTATGGGATCGGGACGAATATCGGGCTCAAGGCCATCGCGGCCGGACCACACAATGTGACCTATAAAGAGCTGCTCTACATTCGGCAGCGTTTCATTCACAAAAATGCATTGCGCGCCGCAACCCGTGCCATTGCCGATGCCACAAACCGTGTTCGCGCCACAGACATCTGGGGTGATGGCAGCAGCAGTTGCGCGTCAGATTCTACCCAGCTCGGGTCCTGGGATCAGAACCTGATGACCGAGTGGCATCAGCGTTATGGCGGGCGTGGTGTCATGATCTACTGGCACGTTGATGCCCGCGCGACCTGCATCCATTCACAGCTGAAACAGGTATCTTCCTCAGAAGTGGCGTCGATGATCGAAGGTGTCCTGCATCACGGTACCGATTTGGAGATTGACCGCCAGTTTGTTGATACCCACGGCCAGAGCGTTGTCGGTTTTACCTTCTGCTCTTTGCTGGGGTTTGATCTCATGCCCCGGTTCAAAGGAATAGCGCGGCAAAAGCTGGTGCGGGCTCTTCCAAAATCCGAACGCGCCTATCCAAATCTTGAGCCGCTTTTCGTGTCCAAACCGATCAATTGGGATCTGATCGCTCAGCATTATGATGAGATGGTCAAGCTGGCGACTGCCCTGAAACAGCGGACCGCGGAACCAGAGGCCATTCTGCGCCGTTTCATCCGCGGCCAAAGCCACCCGGTGTTTGCGGCGCTTCTGGAACTCGGCAAAGCGGCAAAGACAATCTTTTTGTGCAAATACCTTGGCGACAAGGATTTGCGGCGCGAAATCAATTCTGGCCTCAACGTGATTGAGCGCTGGAACGGGGTGAACGACTTCATCTTCTATGGCAACGGTAATGAGTTGGTATCCAACCGGCGCGACGATCAGGAGGTCTCGGTTCTGTCACTGCATTTGTTGCAGGCCAGCATGGTCTATGTGAACACGCTCATGATCCAGGATATCCTCGCGGATCAGGTCTGGCGCAAGAAAATGACCAACCGCGACATGGCGGCACTGAACCCTCTGCCACACAGCCACATCAATCCATACGGAGTCTTTGATCTCGACATGAATACGCGCCTGCCCCTGAATGACATGCCGGTGGCGGCATGATCTATTCCGAAACTTATAACAAACGGAACAATATTATCTGGACGCAAAATCAACACCTTGCGAAATCCGTAATTCTGTTCCGTATAGGTGGCCGAAAAACAGGTGTAGAACCATGCTGATTGGCTATGCACGGGTTTCCACGACAGGACAAAACCTGGAAAGCCAGATCGAACACCTGCAGACGGCGGGTTGCGATAAGATGTTCCAGGAAAAACTGACTGGCTTTGACCGCCGTCGCCCACAGCTAGAAAAGATGCTCAAAACCCTACAGCCGGGCGATACTCTCATTGTCACCAGCCTGGACCGGCTGGCCCGATCTACCCATGACCTCTTCGCTATTACTCAAAAAATAGAAACATCTGAGGCATCGTTTCGGTCTCTTCGGGAGCCCTGGGCGGATACCACCAGCTCCATGGGAAAGTTCTTACTAACTGTTTTTGCCGGACTTTCTGAACTGGAGAGAAACCTCATCAATGAACGAACCGACGAAGGCAGGACATCAGCCAAAAAACGCGGTGTGAAATTCGGACGAAAACTCAAGCTCACAATCCACCAGCAAGATCAAGTCAGAACCATGCTACAGGAAGGCCAATCCATCCGCGCCATCGCTCGACATTTCAACGTCGGCGTCGCTACAATCGACAGGATCAAGCGATCAACCCACCAGAGTTGAAAATCTTGCCGTTTTTACCCCCTTCGTGCGTACATGGCCAATTCCAGGCCAAGGACTGCGCCAACGCGGTGCGTGGTGCCTTGACCGGATCACGGGTTTTCCCGGCGAAGTATGCCAATACCTGCTGGTCCTTGATTGTCGAGAATGACGGTGTCAAGGTGGACGCTACCGATGAACCGACCGAGGAAAAGATCGCTAGCGTGGACGATTTTATCATTTAACCCGGCGAGACCACCGACTTTCGCAAGGCAACATTCGAGGAATCCGAGAGCTGGTACAACGCGATCACCGCGGACATGTCCGGTTGGGCGAAAACCGGGCAGCAAAATTCAATCATCCGCAAGCAGGCTGGTCAAATTCGCCGCCGCCGCTTTCAGCATTTCGACATGCGCAACGGCATCGGTCAGGCTGAGCCTTTGTTCCGGTGCGTGAAATGACAAAGTCGAGACCAACCTGCCATTGCCTTCCTCAATCGGCACCGCGATGGCGATCATACCTTCCATGAACTCGCTATTGTCAGTGGCATAGCCGCGTTCGCGGATTTCCACGGCTTCGGCCATCAGCTGCCCGGGGTCCGAGACGGTTGTCGCTGTTTTAGCGGCCAGATCAGCGGACATTGCGTAGCTGCGCAGGTGCCGGCGGTCGAGGCTGCTGAGATACATCTTGCCACTGGCGGTGCAATAGAACGGCACGCGCGTGCCCACCGGAAGTTGGATGCGCAGCGGCCATTTGGTTTCGACCCGGTCGAGATAGACCATCGCATCGCGATCCGGGATGGCGATGTTGCAGGTCTCGCCGATCTCATCTGCCAGTTGGTTGAGAATGGCCAGCCGCGCGGTCCTGATCCGTAGCGATGACAGGATGCCGGTGGACATCTTGCGCAAACGAAGGCCGGGGGAATACCCCCGACCGTCAATCTCGCGTTGGATGAAACCCTCTTGTTCCAGCGTGGTGAACAGACGGTGGATCGTGGGCTTTGGCAGTCCGAGGCGCTGGTTCACCTCGGTTGGTGTGACGGGAACCCCGGCCTCGGCCATGGCTTCAAGTACCATGAGCAGTCGCAGGTTGGTCGGGATTGCCGCTTCTTTGCCGCCAGTATCCAAAATGCCGTCCACTTGTTTGGCTCACATAACTCGTCTTAGCCCGATGGGATCAGGATCGTCGACAGCGTTGGCACCAGGGCCACGATGATCCAGACCGACAGAAGGGCGAACAGATAAGGCACCGTGTAGCGCAACAGGCGGAAATAGGGAACGCCCGTCACCCCTGATGCGACATAAAGGTTAAGCCCATAAGGGGGCGTGATGAACCCAATCGACGCACCCACCAGGAAGATCACCCCAAACTGCACCGGTTCGACCCCAACGGAATGGGCGATGGGCGCCAGAATGGGGGCGAGGATGATGGTGACCGGCAGGCTTTCCAGCACCATGCCCGCGACAAACACAATCGCCATCGAGGTAAACAGCACCGCATAATAGCCGCCCATGCTGCGGACGAAGTCGCCGATGAACTGCTGTGCGCCCAGAACCGACAGAATCTGCTGCATCACCACCGAGACCGCGATCAGCGGTGCCAGAATGCCTGCGATCTGCGCCGAACGCATGGTGATTGAGGGCAGTTCCAGCGGGCCGAAGCCCTTGACCACCAGATACTCTGTAATACCGCGCTCGCTGAAATCGCGCTCCTCGGAAGGCGAGCCCATCAGCTTGTAGATCGGCAGGCTGCAAAAGCCCACGATGATGCAGAAACCCACGGTGACACCGGCCGCTTCGGTCGGAGAGAACTTGCCGGTATAGATGCCCCACAACACCAGACCGATCGCGAAGAATCCCAACCAGGCGCCGACCGCGGTTTTGAACACGCGGCCGAATTGCAGCCGGATCAGATGCCCCCAGCCGTTGCGGGTGCAGATCACGAAGGCCACCAGCATCATGCCGCCAACCATCATCGCACCAGGGATAATGCCCGCCACGAAAAGCTCGGAAATGGGCAGGTTCAGCAGGAAGCCGTAGACGATGAAGATGATCGAGGGCGGGATGATGATCCCGACCGTGCCACCTGCAGCGGCAGTCGCCGCCGAGAAGCGCTCGTCATAACCGCCCTTGACCATCTCGGGATGCAGCATCGACCCGATCGTGGCTGTAGTGGCCGAGTTCGAGCCCGAAATGGCCGCGAACAGACCGCAGGCCCCGAGGCTGGCCATAGCCAGACCGCCGCGTAGCCAGCCCAGACAGGAATAAGCGAAATCGCTGAGCCTGCGGGCAATGCCTGAGCGGTTGATCAGGTCACCGGTCAGAATGAAAAGCGGCATCGCCAGCAGGGCGAACCCGTCGGTGAACACATCCGCAAGCGCAGAGCCGGTGTTGATCAGCGGCAGGCCGAGGACAAAGCTCATCCCGATGACCCAATAACCGATGACCAGAAAGACCGGCACACCCAGCATGAACAGGAAGGTGACCCCTAGCGAAATCAATGTAACCCAGTTTCCGTCTGTCATGGTCTTCTCCTCAATCCGCGCCGATGGCGACAGGGGCGATCAACGGTGCGCCCGTCTGAAGGTTTTTCAGGTCGGTGAGCCAATTCTCCATTGACCGCGCCGCGATCAGGATGAAACTCAGTGGAACCGAGACCAGGAACCACCATTGCAGCACGTTATCTGTGCCCAACAGAATCTGGAAATTTGCCGCCGAATTGGCTGCAACCTGCGTCGAGGTGACAACAACGATCCATGAAAACCCGATCCACAGCACCGCATCCAGGGACAGGCACAGAAATTGCAGCGTCCTTGGCATGTTGGTGCGAAACTCGGCAAAGGCCAGATGGGTCCTGAGCTTGACGTTATAGGCACATCCGGCCCAGGTCATGATCAGGAAAAGAAAGGGCGGCAGGGTCGTCGACCAAGGCGCCTGCACATTCAAAATGAAGCGCCTGAACACCTCGACAAAGATGATGACGCCGATCAGCAGATAGGTCGACACCATCACCGTGGATTCCAGATTCCGCTCGACCCAGGGGACATATTTGTAGAGCAATAAAAAGAACGCCCCACCCAATAGCGTGGCAAACGCGCCGACCACCCAGGCCGCGTCGGTCTTGAGTGCTTCACTGATCATCCAGGCGTCATTGGATAGAACCGCGCTGAAGATCTCCGAGATATCGCTGACAATAGTCGTCATGATCTGTCTCCTCCCTGAGACCGACAATAGCGTATGTGTGAATATGCGGGATTTGATCGGCGGCGGGGCTCGCCCGCCGCCTGACCTGAGTGTTTAGGCTTTCCACCAACGGCGCGGTTCGACATTTTCCGGCTTCATATCGGCAGGCACTTCGCGCGCGATGCGATGCAGCTCGGTATAGGTGTCGATGCCACCGGCCCACTTGTTGATCCGCTCGCGCCACTGTTCCCATGGTTCGGGCTGATATTCGGGCGAGCACATTTCTTCGGCCAGCTTGATCTGTTCGTCCGCCAGGAACGCGTTGCGCACGTCGTTTTCGGCAAAGATCGTATCCGGCAGTTGCGGGTCCGAGAAGCCAACGGTCTTGACCAGAGCAGCCTCGTTTGCCGCCTGTACATGTACCTGCGCCAGATAGGAGGATTCCAGAACCGCGTCCTGCAGGTGTCCGTCCAGGCTGTCGAACACCTTGGCCGACATAGAGGTATGTTCGGTGCCGCAAAAGAACCGCAGGTCGACAGATTGCGTCACGACCGGTGCCATGTTGGCATAGGCCACCGCAGACGCCCAGGTTTCCGCGCCGTCGATCAGGCCGGTCTTGAGGCCGTCGAGCGTTTCTTCCCATGCCACCGGAACCGGGTTCAGTTGCAGCAGCTGCATCGCGATCCGGCCCAGCTGGGTGCCTGTCACGCGGTTCTTGGTGCCAAAGAGTTCTTCCAACTTGGTCACGGTGGGTCTTTCGGCAAAGGACTGACCCATCTGCAGCCCGCGCAGTTCGCAATGGCTGAACAGGAATTTCAGACCGTGACGCTTCTCCAGCGGCTCGCGCAGGATGGCGTTTGATTCTGGGCTGTAGAGGAAGTGATACTGCGACGCGCGGCCCGGGAACACATAGGCATAGTCGAGCACGTTCAGGTAAGGCGCTCCACCGGCCGAGTTCTGGGTCGAGGCGGCATAGATGTCGACGATACCGTTCTGGGTTTTTTCAACGCAGGACAGCTGGCCGCAGATCTGGTTGTCCCCGATGAATTCGACCCGGATTTCACCATCGGTGCGCGATTCCAGATCGCGGGCGAATTCCAATGCACCGGCGCGTTCGATCAGAAGGTTGCGCGCGTTGAACCCCGACGCACCGAATTTCAGCGTGTGCTTGGCCTCTTTCGCGAAGCGCTTTTCATAGGTCGATTCGGCAGCGGCGGCGAGCGATGGCAGCGATGCGATCCCGCCCAGAGACCCGGCAGCGAGCAGGGTCGACGACAGACCATACTGTCCTGAGAGCTTAAAAAGGTCCCGCCGCGATATTCTGCTGAGCTTGTCAGCTACTTTCATGGATTCTTCCTCCCGTGGTACAGAATTCTCGTTATTGAGACTTGTGGTATCATTTTTAGTGGATTAAAGATGGTGACGCAAGGAAAACTTGCACGAGACCAGTCCCGATCTGGCGGAGGGCCAAAAAATGCAGACACAACAAGCTGATTACATCGTGGTTGGAGGAGGATCGGCGGGCTGCGTCCTGGCGAATCGTCTGAGCAAGGACCCGGCAAATCGTGTGATTCTGCTAGAGGCGGGTCCGCGTGACTGGAACCCGTGGATTCACGTTCCGGTCGGGTATTTTAAAACCATGCATAACCCGTCGGTGGACTGGTGTTACCGGACCGAGAAGGATGAAGGCCTGAATGGTCGCGCCATCGATTGGCCGCGCGGCAAGGTTTTGGGCGGGTCGTCTTCGCTCAACGGACTGCTCTATGTGCGTGGTCAGAAAGAGGATTACGACCGCTGGCGTCAGATGGGCAATGAGGGTTGGGGCTGGGAAGATGTGCTGCCGCTGTTCAAACGATCCGAGAATCAGGAACGCGGTGCGGATGAGTTTCACGGCACGGATGGTGAGTTGTCGGTGTCCAACATGCGCCTGCAGCGCCCGATCTGCGACGCTTGGGTCGCGGCGGCGCAAACAGCGGGCTATCCTTTCAACTCGGACTACAATGGTGCCACGCAGGAAGGCGTGGGCTATTTCCAGCTAACCACCCGCAATGGCCGTCGTTGCAGTTCGGCTGTGGCGTTCCTGAACCCGGCTCGTAAACGCCCGAACCTGCAGATCATCACCAACGCATTGGTGCAGCGCGTCGTGATCGAAGGCGGTTGCGCCACCGGCGTGCGCTATCTCGACAAGTCGGGGCAGGAATGTGAAGTGACGGCAACGCGCGAGATCGTGCTGTCCTCGGGCGCGATCAACTCGCCGCAGATCCTGATGCTGTCGGGCATTGGTGAGGCGGAGAAACTGAAAGAGAACGGCATCGAGGTGGCGGCCGACCTGCCTGCGGTGGGCAAGAACATGCAGGACCATTTGCAGGCACGTCTGGTGTTCAAGTGCAATGAACCCACATTGAATGACGAGGTGCGCAGCCTGATCAATCAGGCCAGGATCGCGATGAAATACGCGCTGTTCCGGGCTGGACCGATGACCATGGCCGCCAGCCTTGCGGTCGGGTTCATGAAAACCGGCCCGCATGCGGATACGCCCGACATCCAGTTCCACGTACAGCCCTGGTCCGCCGACAGCCCCGGCGAAGGGGTGCATCCTTTCTCGGCCTTCACCATGTCGGTCTGCCAGTTGCGGCCCGAAAGCCGGGGCGAGATCGTGCTGGACGGCCCGGACCCGCAAACCTATCCGAAAATTCACCCGAATTACCTGGCGACCGATCTGGATTGCCGAACCATCGTCGAAGGGGTCAAGATCGCCCGCTCGATCGCGCGCGAAGCGCCCTTGAAGTCCAAGATTTCGGAAGAGTTCCGCCCAACCAAGGACCTGCCGCTGGATGACTACGAGGGCACGCTGGACTGGGCACGCAGCAACTCCTCGTCGATCTACCACCCCACTGGCACCTGCAAGATGGGGCAGGGTCCGAACACGGTGGTGGATGCGCGGCTGCGGGTCCATGGCATTCGCGGATTGCGTGTGGCCGATTGTTCGATCATGCCCGAAATCGTCAGCGGAAACACCAATGCACCGGCGATCATGATCGGCGAAAAGGCCAGCGATCTGATCCTTGAGGATCAGGCCTGACCGGCCTGAATCGCGGATCCCGGCAGGCTCGTCTGTTTACCCTTTGGGATGTGCGAACAAGGCGCATTCGCGCTTTCCGTGCGCAAGCGCGGTTGTTTATTGATCCAATGCGGGCCAGAGTGCTGGCCATTGGGCACCTGTAGCGCATCCAATGCGCCGCGCGGGAACCCGTCCCAGCCGGAGGCGTCTTCAGTGCGCGCGAGAATACGGTGACCAGCGAGACGCAGACGGGTACCGGGCAGGGCGGGACCGCTCCGCTCAACCGGCCTTTGCTGGGGATCAACTTTTTCGCTGGCGATGTCACGGCCGGGTTCGGGCCCTATCTGGCCATTTATTTGCTCGCGCAGTTGCACTGGTCGCCGCAAAGCATCGGCTTTGCGTTGGCGCTCGGCTCCATCGTGACGGTTATCGCACAGACCCCCGCCGGAGCGCTGATTGACTGGACCAGCGCCAAGCGTGGATTGATGGTGGCCTGCATCTCTGCCGTTGGGGTGGCCGCGCTGACGCTGGTGATCACGGATTCGCAATATGCGATCTATGGCGCGCAGGCGACGATGGGTGTTGCGCTGGCCTTTCTGGGTCCGCTGATCGCCGCGATTACACTGGGCGTCGTCGGGCGTCAGGCCTTCACCCGGCAAACCAGCGCCAATCAGGCCTGGAACCACGCAGGCAATGTGGTGGCCGCCGCCATTGCTGCCGGGCTGGCTTTGGCGGGGTTTGTGGACGGGGTGTTCATCCTGATCTCGGTCATGTGCCTCGGCATGATCTTTTTCACCGCATTGATCAAACCCTCGCAGATCGACCATGAGGCCGCACGCGGCGGGGTCGCCGAAGACAGCGAAGGCCAGGAACAACCCAGCGGCTTTGCCACCATCCTCAGTGAGAAACGACTGATCATATTTGGCGCCTCGATCATCCTGTTCCACTTTGCCAATGCCAGCATGTTGCCACTGGTCAGCCAGAAAGTGGCCAGCGGAGGCGATACCAAATCGGGCATCGCCTTTACGTCGGCCTGCATCATCTCGGCCCAGTTCATCATGATCGCCATGGCCATACTCTGCGGCAAGACCGCCGATATATGGGGCCGCAAGCCACTGTTTCTGATGGCGTTTTCGATCCTGCCAATCCGGGCGCTGTTATACACGCTGACCGACAATTCGGTGGCGCTGGTGGCGATCCAGTCGCTGGACGGGGTGGCCAACGGAATCTTTGCGGTGCTGTTCCTGCTGATCGTGTCGGATGTCACCAAGGGCACCGGGCGGTTTAATGTGGCACAAGGCGCGCTGGCCACGCTGGTGGGGGTCGGGGCCTCGGCCAGCAACCTGATCGCCGAAGAGATCGTGCAGATCGCCAGCTATGACATGGCGTTTTATTTTCTTGCGGGCGTGGCAGTTCTGGGCGCGCTCATATTTGCGTTCCTGATGCCGGAAACCGCCCGGCACGCGCGCCGCGATCTGGCCGATTCCTCTCATTCGGAGACCTGACAAGCCGCGCTTCCCGTAGACCACGCAACCAATTCCGGAGAATACCCATGTCCTTCAGCCTTGGGGTTTCAATCGCCGTCTTCACCCTGATCGCCATTCGCGAATGGTTGCCCTCTTTTCTCAAGATCTGGCATGTGATGACGGCGGGGGCCGTGGTGCTGCTGGTGAGCATGACGATCACGCCGCAGGATGCGCTCAAGGCGATTGACTGGAACGTGATGCTGTATCTCTTCTCGGTGTTTTCCATCGGTCGGGCGCTTTATGAAAACGGCATCTCGCACCGGATCGCCGGGTGGATGGTGGGCTGGCGGACGCCCGGCGTGTCACTGGTCGCCTTCATGCTGCTTTTTGCGCTGGTCGCCGCTGTTCTGACCAATGATGCGGCGGCGATCATCGGCACGCCGATTGCACTGATGCTGGCACATCAGACCGGTGCGGATCAGCGGACATTTCTGATCGCGCTGTGTGTGGCGGTCACCGTCGGCAGCATGGCGACCCCTATCGGCAACCCTCAGAACCTGCTGATCGCGGCCAGTGGCGAGGTGCCGGCCCCCATGGTCACCTTCCTGATCTGGCTGATTGTGCCAACGCTGATCTGCCTGGGCGGCAGCGCGCTCTGGTTGTCCTGGCGCATGGTGGTGACCACGCCCGAGGCCGGGACCAGTGAAATCGAGGGGCAGGAGGGCACGCAATGGCCGGTCCTGCTGGCGATTGCGGTTCTGGTGGTGCTGGTCACGGTGGAAAGCGTGCTGGCTGCGACCAGGTCTGATATCGGCTATCCACTGGGGGTTGCGGCGGCCATCGCCTGCCTGCCGGTCTACCTGTTCGACGGGGCGCGAGTGCGGACGTTCCTGCGGCTCGACTGGCCGACGCTGGTGTTTTTCGTGTCGATGTTCATCGTGACCGGCGCGCTGCTGGAGTCAGGCTCGCTGCAGGCCATGCTGGGCGACGAGCGTCAGCACATGAACGAGCCCATGGTCACCGCCGGGATCAGCTTTTTCGGCAGTCAGGTCTTTTCCAACGTGCCGCTGGTGGACATGTATCTGAAGCTGCTGCCCTCGTTCGAGGTGGCAAACCTGATGATGCTGGCGGGCGTATCGACGCTGGCGGGCAATGTCTTTATCATCAGCGCGGCCAGCAATGTGATCGTGCTGCAGATGGCCGACCGGATGGGTGCGAAAGAAGTCACTTTCACCCAGTTCATGAAAGATGTGCTGCCCATCGGGCTGGTCTCGACCGGGATCACAATCGCCTGGATCCTGATGCTGGAAACCCATCTGGGCGGGTGAGTGTGCTCAGCGGCAAAGCTCGATTGTCACATGGGTGATCCCGTGCTGCTCGCTCAGCCAGGTCTTGACCCGCGTCTTGACGTCCTGGGCATCGGTAGCGGGATCAACCGTTAGCTCCAGCGTCGCCATGCTGCGTTCCTGGGTGATGGACCAGGCGTGGAAGTGCCCCACCTTGGAGACGCCAGGCACCTCGTCCTGCAACTGATGGGTCACCGCGTCGCGGTCAAACCCTACAGGCGCGCCCTCGAGCAGGATATGGGCGCTGTCGCGGACCACCGCCCAGGCGGCGCGCAGGATGATCAGCGCCACAAAGACCGACAGGATCGGATCAATCGGCGTCCAACCAGTATAGATGATGACAATCGAGGCGATCAGCGCCGCGACCGAGCCCAGCAGATCACCGATCACATGCAAAACGGCGGCGCGGATATTGAGGTTCTCGCCACCGCCGCGCGTCAGGATCACAAAGACCGCGATATTCACCGCCAGTCCGGCCAGCGCCACCCACATCATCACCTTGCCCATCACCGGGGCGGGGTCTGACAGGCGGCCCCAGGCCTCCCAACAGATCCAGATCGCAACGAGAAACAGCATCAACCCGTTCACGAATGCCGCCAGAACCGAGAACCGGTCAAACCCATAGGTGCGTTTCCAGTCGGCGGGGCGGCGGGCCAGACGGAAGGCGCTCCAGGCCAGGATCATCGCACCGAAATCGGTCAGCATATGCCCGGCATCCGCAATCAGCGCCAGCGAGCCCGAGATCAGCCCGCCCACCAATTCCACGACCATGAAAAGACCGGTCAGAACCGCCGCCCGCGCGACCTTTTTCTCGTTGGCGGCGTGGTGGTGATGGTGCCCTGCGGCAGAATGATCGTGATGGGCCATGAGCGAGCCTCCTTGCGCGGCACGCCGGCCTCCCGGGGTCCGCCGTCAGTTTTTTGGCACTCTGTGACGGGTTTGATGGGTTCGCAAGCGGCAATAACAAAATTTCGCGCAGCGGCGAAACCAACAGCCGCAGCGCGTGACAGGCGCTGCGGCGTGCGGAGTGGCAGATCCGGGAGGACCGGATCAGGGGGTAGCAAATTCGCTTCCGGTCCAGACAAAATCGAGCTGTGCAAAGACCGGAGAGGTCAGGGTCACCTCGGCGGGGTAGAGCAGGTTCAACTCGTCGCCAAAACGGGTTTCGCCAGGAACAAGCCCGGTGATGTTGTGCCAGACGCTCCAATTGCCCGCATCCGTGACGGTGGTCGGATCGCTAACCGCCGCAGGCTGATGCCAACCCGCCGTATTCAGGATCGGTGTCAACTCGAAGCGCACATCATTGCTGGTGACCTCGGAACATTGGGCGGTGTCGCATTGCCAACTGGCCCAATCATCGGCGGGGATGGTGCCTGCATCGGGCGCGGCGGGGTCGATCACCCGCACCATCACCTGAAACGCACCACCCGCATCGGGGCGCGTGACCGATAGCGGATCAATGGCCGGATCACGCAGCGCCGCCGTGGGCGCCAGCCGCAACAGCCGTCCGATCAGGTCAAGCTGCGCTGGTCCATCAGCAGGCGCCATGCCGCCCGCAAGAGGCAGGCTGCGCGGCGCGCTCAAGACCGGCATCGCGCCACCCTGCACAGCAATAGCGGCCAATGCGGTGTCGAAGGCTGCGATAAAATCGCTGCGCAGACTGAAGTCGAGCGGGAAACTGGCCTGTTGCGGCCCCTCGGGCCTTACCTGCGCGCGCGTGACGAAGCTGAGAGGCGGCAAAGCACCGGGTTGGGGCAGGTTGATCTGCGGCCCGGCGATGCCAAGCGCTGCAGCAATCATGCGCGAGCGCTGCTCGACCTCGTCATACTCGGTCAGCAGGTTGATATACCCGCCCACCTCGGTGATGTTGCGCGGCGGCGGGATGCGCGAGGGCGCGACATCGCCCGAGATCGCCAAGCGGTGCGCGATGACCTCGCGCGCGCGCTGGATCGCGGGCGAATTGGTGGTTTCCAGGATCGAAATGATCGCCTGTGCGACATCCTCGTCGATCGACGTTTCTTCGGGCGGGTTTGTACTAGTATCACTCATAACCAAATCTCCTTTGCACGCTCAGCCGCCAAGACTGTTCAGGAAGTCCAGTGCAGCCGCGCTGCCCAGCTTCCGGTTCGACCCGTCGGGCGCTTCGGTGTTGACCTTGTCGAAAGCGCCAAAGATGTTTGACAGGATGTTGGCATTGCCCGGGTCCTTCAGCGCGTCCGCGCCGCCGGGGAAGTCCGAGAAGAAGCCGGCGAAGAAGTCACGCCGCTTGTCCTCGTCCTGCGCGCCCACCAGCGCGCTGATGTTTCCGGCATTGTCCCCGAACTTCGCAAACTCCGCGAGCTTGGACTTGTCGGCGGCCTTCTTGTCCTTTTCTTCCTTGTCCTGTGCCAGCGCCTTGGCAGCAGCCAGATCCTTGGCCTTGCCTGCCAGTTCGGTGGCCTTGCCGACCAGATCCTTGGTCAGATCGGTAGCGGAATCCACGGCCTTGTCGCGACCGGCCTGCACCGACTGGGTTTCGGCCTGCAGCTGTTTCTGCAGCGCCTCAAGCCCGGTCAGATCGGTGCCCGCGCGGGCCAGATCGGGGGCCGCCTTGAGGATCTCGGCCAGCGGTGAGGACGGGATAGCGCTGCCAGTGCCGATATCACCACCCGCGATGGTCAGAGCGTTCGTCGGCTGGTTCGCGGCCAGATCACTGGGTGCGCGGGTGCCGAAGATCGAACTGTCATCCGAGGGCAGGACAGGCGCGTCGCCCACCGGCGGCGGCGTCGGTGAATCCTGCCAGTTCCAGAACCGGCGATGGTCGATCATCTCGCAGGAATTGCAGCGGCCCAGAACGGCCTCGCCCAGCAGCCCACGTGTGGGCAGCGATATCGAGCGTCGCGGCGGGCGGAAATCCTCGCGGTGGAAGCGCAGCAGACTGTCCTGAATGTCACCGGTGGTCAGCTCGATCCGGTCCGACAAATCCGCCGGAATGTGGAACGGCATGATCATCGAGTTGCCGTAGAACCCCATCACCCGGTTCGCCACCGCGCTCAGCAGCGGGATTTCCGATGAGGCATCTTCGAGCCCGCCCTCGGGTACGCCAATCGTAAAGCGTTCCAGCAGGATCGCGCGTTCCTCGTCAGTCATGCTTTCCCAGATCGAGCGCGAATAGGACACGGTGTTGGACACCACATGCTGGTACAATTCCTCGATCCGGCGCAGGTCGCGACGGCTGAGCACATCGTTGACGGCAGCCACCGCGTAAGGCAGCCGGGGCGGCAGGGATTGCACACTGCCATCATCCAGTACCGTTGCTTCATCTGCCTGTCCGTCGTTGATCGTGGCGCTGAACCGGGTGACCAGCGGCGCGCCGATCTGGTCGTCGAACTCACCCCCGCTGAGCGAGGTGTTCAGGCTGCGCTCGATATCCCGCAGCGCGCGGCCCGGATCGTCGTTGCCCAGGATACCGTCGGTGATGCCCCCCAGCAGCCCGGGCAGGGTGATCTCTTCGCCTCCGGTAAAGAAGGAATAGGCGAAACGCCCGGTGCGGCGATAGAGTTCCACCCGCGCGATATCGGCATGCTCGACCGAACGTGGCAGGGCCACGCTGCCTTCATAGGTCGTGGTGCGCACGGTGTTGCGGCGGGTGTCGGCCAGCCGCACCAGCAGATTCTCGCGGTTCTTGGCCGGTTTTTCATAGAAATCGTCGATATCCACGGGTGCGCCCACCAGCGGCACCGGACCGATCCGGTCGCCATCCTTGGTGATGATCGCCGCCGAGATATCGTCATTGGGCATGAAGACGCCGCGTGCCGCGAACTTTACGATGTCCTGCGCGGTGCCCACATTGTTCTGCGGCTGGGCAAATGGATCAGCGGCGAACTCTTCCAGCAGGCGCAGCGCGCTGCGGCGTCTGCGGCGGCTGCCGAATTCCTTGCGCAGGGTTGCGGCATGACGCAGCACGGTGGCGTAGCGATGCAGCAAAAAGGCGCGGTTGACCGCGGGCGGCAACGCTTCGGGCTGTGGCACCCGCCGGAATGCGATCAGTTGCATCGGGACGAAACAGACCAGTTGCACCCCTTCGATCCGAGTCTCGATCGAGAAATCGCGCAGCACTTCGAACCATTGCATGGTCATGGCATGGCAATGGTTGCGGTTGGCCACGAATTTGGTCGACGCCCGGCGCCGGTCGGTGGCCGTGGCGGTGCGCACGCTGGTTCGGCTGGACCGGCGCTTGACCGAAGCCGAGCGTTCCAGCGAGGACGAAAATGCCTCATGGGTTTCCGACAGGAACGAGCGCGAGGTGTTCTGCGAGGCCGAGGACGAGCCGCTGGAACTGGAACTGGCCGAGCCACGGGTCCATCCCGCGCCACCTGCGATGCCGCCGAATAACCCGCCGATAAATCCGCCAATACCGCCACCGACGCCGCCCGAAAAGCCTTTGGAGCTTGAGCTGTTATTGGTGTTGAAGCGGGACGATCCCTGAATCAACTCGCTCAGCGCTGTGTTGAAGGTGGAATCGAACGAGGTATCGCGGCTTTCCTCGAATTCCTGCTGTTCGCTGAAGCTCAGGCTTTCGCGTTCGCGCACACTGAGTGTTTCGCGCTGTTCGGACACCACGATGCGCTGCTCTTCGCCCGGTGCGAGCGGCAGCGAATAGATCAGACGCCCCAGCGACAGCCCGGCATGCACCGCCGTGGAGCGCATCTTGGCGACATAGCCCAGCGACAGGCTCGAGGCTTTGGGCACATTCGTCGGGCGGGCCTCAAGATCCTCGAAGAAATCCTCGACATCTATCGGCTCTTCAATCGGTACCCGGTCGCGAAAATTCCAGTCGCCATCGCCGTTCTGCAAGGCGCTCAGCACGTTGGACGCGCTGACGCCCGCGCGCACGAACGCGCTGCCCGGTACAGTCGTAGGGAACGTGACGCCGCCGACCACCCGGTCGCGGGTCAGGTTGGCAGGCCCCACCAACGGATCGGTCAGCCGATAGAGCACCGAGTAGCGACGGCGTGAGACAGTGCCACCCTCGGTCCGGTATTCCGAGGCGCAATCGCCCTCGCCCAGCACCAGCGGCGGCTGGTTCGATTGGAAATCCTCGATATTCTCGTCCGCATCCTCGGAATCGACGGGGAAAAGGTCCGTCAGTTCACCGACCGCCGAGCGGGCCAAAGGGGTCAGGGTACGCTCCAGCACCACCAGACCCAGCTGGCCATCAATGGCATCCACCCGCGACACGGCATGGGTCAGGCTTGCATTCTGCCCCCGCAGCCGCAGGCGCAGCCCGCTCTGCGGCGCGCGCAGCCCTGGCAGGGCCAGCGAGAACCGCCCGCGCCGGTCAGTCACCGTCTTGGGGACAGGCCAGGAAAAGCTGCCCATGCCTTCGTTGCTGCCAAACTCGGGACGCATCGCTTCGACGATCAGCCGCTCGGCGGGTGAGCCGTCGGGGTTCAGGATCTCTCCGCGCAACTTGGTCGCAAGCGTGGCAGGGAATCCGGCAAAGAACCCGGCCTCGCCCAGATCCTTCTTGAAGGTGCCAAGCTGGCGGAACACGGCCGTCATGCCAAGGCTGCGGCGCTCGACCAGTTCTGCCACGGCATCGGGTGAAAGTTCGATCCCTTCGCCGCGTCTGAGGGCACGCAGTCGGTCCTGCTCGCTGCGTTTGTCAGAGATGACGGCAGTGACCGCATCGCCAGATGCCGAGAATTTGAGAGCCTCTTCTGCCTGCGGTTCTGCATCCGGGACGGAAACGGAGATGGAACGGGAAGATCGGTCTGAATCAGCCATAGTAAACCTTTTAACTAATTGAAAACGCTAAAATATAACAGAGTAAGTCAGAACAAATTGGTGCCAGTATGGATACAATCATAACACGATTCGGCCCGATCAGCGCATTTCAGGCGGTACATGCGCGGCGAGTGGCGAAACTGCGCCGATGGGTTTGGGCAGTGTTTATACGCTGCCAAAGGTGGTGGATTCCGCATAATCATTCACGGTTGGCCGCGTCACAGCGCACCCGATCTGGAACGGCAATGGGGGTCAGGCAAGCTCTCCGGCGCTTCGCACTTGTACTACGCGTTAAGCGGGCGGTAGCATTCGTCATAACCCCCTCGGGGTTGCACAATGACGTAATGAAACCAACACAAATCTGTGACCTATTTCACCTAGCCAATCCTGCGGGGCACGACAACAAAATTGGCGACAATTCTGGATATGCCCGGCTCTAGCCCCCGGCGGTTTCAGACCGAACGTGCCCTGTTCGATACCCCGGCCAACAGCATTTTGGGAACTTACCGATGACCAACACACCGCATTTACCATCCACTGCTGAGACGCAGGGCCAATTGGACGTATTCCATCTGACCATTCCCGAAATTCAGGGTGCCGGGCATGTCTCGGACCATGAAGGGCAGGAGGTCCGGACCTCGGGGATTGTCACAGCGGTGGATCGCGCGGGCTTCTATGTGCAGGACCCCGAAGGCGATGGTAACGACGCGACCTCGGACGCGATCTTTGTCTTTACCGGAAATGGCGCGGGCGATCTGGTATCGGTCGGCGACGCGGTGGATCTGCGCGGTGTGGTCAGCGAATTCATTCCGGGTGGCGCTGGCAGTGGCAACCTGTCGACCACGCAACTCTCGGATGTCGAGATAGACGTGACCAGCAGCGGCAACGCGCTGCCAGCGGCAACCGTACTGGGTGCTGCGGGCCGGACCCCGCCGACCGAGGTGGTGATCTCGGACGACGAATTGCCGGTGAACCTGCAGGAGGAGCCGGGCACCTTCAATCCCGAGACCGATGGCATTGATTTCTACGAAAGCCTTGAGGGAATGCTGGTCACCATCGACAACCCCACCGCCATTTCGGCCACCAACCGGTTTGGCGAGACCTGGGTTGCCGCCGATGATGGCGCGGGTGTGACCTCGCCCAGCGGGGGCTTGAATGATCGCGGTGGGTTGAACATCAACGCCGACGCGGATGGCACCGGCGACGTGAACCCCGAACGTATCCAGATTCAATATGATGGTGATCTGCTACCCGACGGCTTCGACGGGCCTGCCATCAATCTGGGCGATGACCTGTCGAACATCACCGGAGTCGTGGATTACGGCTTTGGCAATTTTGAGGTCAAGGTGACAGACCTCTTCGAGGTAGAAACACCCTCGACAAACACTGCCGAGGTAACTGCCATCGAAGGGGGTGACGACAGGTTGACTGTGGCCACCTACAATATCCTCAACGTCACCGCAGCCGAGGCAGATGGAGATGCCGACCAAATCGTGCAGCTCGCAGGTCAAATCGTGAACAATCTGGGGGCGCCGGACATCCTTGCGCTGCAAGAGGTGCAGGATGATAGCGGCGTTGCTGATGACGGCACGCTGAGCGCCGAGCAAACGCTGTTGGCGATCGTGGACGCGATCGAGGCAGCCGGTGGTCCGCGCTATGAATTTGTCAGCGCGGTGGTGGATGAGGATGGCGAAAATGGCGGTGTACCGGGCGGCAATATCCGCAACGCGTTCCTCTTCAATCCGGACCGGGTTGAAGCGAAAGAATTTGTCACGCTGGAATCCGATGTGCTGGCCGATCTGGGCGTGAGCAACCCGGACGCGTTCGAGGGCAGCCGTGATCCGCTGCTCGGCGTCTTTGAATTCAACGGGCAGGAGGTGACGCTGATCAACAACCACTTCTCGTCCCGCTTCGGGTCAACCCCGGTGTTTGGCGGGCCGCAGCCCTTCGTGCAGGCGGGCGAGGACGAACGCGAGGCGCAGGCGCTGACGCTGAACGAGGTGGTGGACGGCTTGCTGGCCGAGGACCCGGATGCGCGGGTGACGGTTCTGGGCGATCTCAACACGTTCGAATTCACCGATGAACTGGCCGAGGACCTGCCCGGCGTTGGTGATGAAAAGGTACTGACCAATCTGATCACCCGGGTTGAGGGGGACGAAGCCTATACCTTCAATTTTCAAGGCAACAGTCAGGTGCTGGATCATATCTTTGTCACCGACCGGTTGCTGGCCGACGTCGAGGTGGATGTGGTGCATGTGAACACCGATTTCACCAATTTCGCCTCGGATCACGAACCGGTCGTGGCAAGCTTCCTGATCGAGGACCCGAATGATCCCGGTGAGCTTCTGTTGGGCAGCAAAGGAAGGGATGTGATCGAAGGCACCGGGCGCAGCGATGTGATCCTCGGATTCAAGGGCCGGGATCAGCTCTTTGGACAGGACGGTAACGACGTGATCTTTGGCGGTCGCGGGCGTGACCTGATCGAAGGCGGTGACGGGGATGACACCCTTAGCGGTGGCCGGGGCAGGGATACCATCCTGGGTGGTGAAGGAGACGATTTCATCTTTGCCGGGCCGGGTCGCGACGTGATCGAAGGCGGTGCGGGCGACGATCTGCTGAATGGTGGGCGTGGCCGCGACAGCTTTGTCTTCGAGGGTGATTTCGGGGATGACACCGTGCTTTGCTTCAAGGTCAATGTAGATGAGCTTGAATTCGTGGGCACAAATGAGATCTCTGTCACCGAGACTGACAGGGGCACGTTGCTCACTTCGACTGGTGACGCACAAGGAAGCGTCGAATTGGTTGGTTTGTATAACTGTGAAGACGATTTTTTGATTTTCTGACAAAAATAGATCGCTAAATGAAAAATCCGGCGCAAGCCATTGCGCCGGATTTTTGCGTTGTTTCAGGAAATGTCACTCGGGTTTTCGGATGTTGAACACCATTTCATGCTCCTGCCGGCTGGCGCCCTCGCCGACGGCCACATTGTATCCTGCGTTTTCGATATTGTAGCCCTTTTGCATCGCAATGATCAGCACCGCGCCGAAGGTGGCGAAGCCAACCACAACACAAACGGCGGCTATGACTGCCAAGCTGATGAGCACGATCGATCCGGCTGACAGGCCCCCGTCAAAGGGTCGAGCAAGATGGCTTTGGGTTTCAGCCCCGATGAACTGGCCGCCGCGTTCCAGAATTTGCGTGCGGAAGGTTTCGGCGACAGGGCCGTCAATGGCCAAGTCCACCGCCGCGTCCTGCTCGATCAGTGCGCGCATACGGTTGTGCGAGCCAGGTTCGGTCAGCGGGGTGACCACCGGTGGCGGGGTGCCGTCTGGTGAGGCATGGACCCGCAGCCGGAACTGCAGGCTGCCTGTGGGCACCGGATGCGACCAGCGCACCAGCAGCCGCAGCCTGCTGGTCGCGCCGCGCGCCGGACGATCCACCACCTCGGCCCCGGCGGCAAGCGAGGCACCGGGCGTCGCCAGATCGATCAGGCTGAGTTGCAGCCCTTCGGGGATGTCGACCTCGAACACCTCTTCGCCGCTTTCAATGCGCGGTATCTGGAACAGACCTTCGGGCGCGGCAAAGCTGCGGGCCTCATCCAGGACCACGAGATTTCCACCCGGACCGGCCTCGGCACCGTCACCGGTGACGGTCAGGGCGCGGCCCTGACCCTGCACCGGCGCGGGCGAAGCCGCTAGGTAAAAAGCTGGTCGACAAAGCCCGCTGCGGCCTCGGGGGGTGCTCCCTTGCGGATCGCTTCGGCAATCGCCGCCGCCTTCATGTCTCCGTTGGGGTCGGTGGCCCCCATGGAATAGGGCCGCACCAACCCTTGTTGGGTCGCGATTGTGGTGCGGGTATGCACCGTCTGGGCCGTCGCCTCGATCAGGGATACCGTTGGCACCCCGGCGCTGAGGCCGATTTCGAAGGTCACGCCGATGGGCTGATCCTGCGTGTTGGTGATCACATGCGCCCCAACCGGCATGCCCACCAGCCCATCGTCAAGCCAGCCGATGGTTTCGACGGAGACCCCATAGGTATAGCTGGTGCCGCCGAAGTTTTCCGGCCCGCCCCGAACCACGGTGAACTGGCCGTTCACCCCGGCTGATGCGACCCAGCCCCTGACTTCGGACAGCGCACCGTAAAAGCCGATGCGGCGACCTGGGGCAAAGACGATGCCCGCCCCGGCGGTGCCGCCTTCGCCCAGGCCAGCGCCGACCGCTCCGCCAAAGCCGATGGTGACATCCAGCCGGTCGCAGATCGTCAGGATCGTGTCGAAATCGATGAAGGCCGCCGCCAGATAGGTGGCCGGGTTGATCGCGCCCACAGTGGCGCGGATGGCGTTTTCGATGGCAAAGATCAGCACCTCGGACTGCCACCCCTCCAGCACGGTTGCACCGGGCAGATGCACGGTATTGTCCGAAAAGGCACGGCCCATGCTGAAGCTGCCCACCCGCCCGCGCGCACGTTCCCCGGCGATATCAAGCGGCGGGTCGATGGGCAGCACGTTCTCGATGGCGCGGCGATTGGCGTCGCTGAAACGGTTGATGGTGTTGCGGCCATTATCGGTAAGAATTGCATCGCCGGAACCCGCCACCATGCCGGTGCGATCAGTAAAATTCCTTTGGCCACCTTTTGCCATCAGCGAACCACCATGCCCGATTTTGGAGCCGTGGGGGAAGTGGCCGATCTCATGGGCTGTGGTTTCACCCAGCATCCGGCCATACATCGCCGCCGCCAGATCGAGATTGGCGGAGGTCAGGCTGGAACTGCCCAGTTCGTCTTCAACCGCCGCCACCTCAGGTTTCGAGCGCATATGGCCCAGCAGAACACTTACAACATTGTGCTGGTTCAGAGGTGCCGGCAAATCGCCGGGCTGATGGTTGCGCCCCCGTTGGGTGCGACGAAACCGGGCTGTTGCACCAGTTTTGTGACTCTCCTCAGGGTCGATGGCATCGACTTCCGCAGTGATGTTGGCCAGCGAAACTGAAGCTGCCACCGCTTCGCCACCCGGGAACCCTGCGTTGGCGCCCACCACCAGATGTGGGGGCAGCGCCTCTCCGGGGAAGATCACCCGGATATTGGTGTCCTCATAGAGCAGTTGCATCACTTCGCGCATCTCGTCGATCAGCGCGGCGCGACGGCTGCGCAACCCGAGACCATCAAGGAAAGTGTCGACATTGGCGTCGAAGACGACCTTTACGAAATGGGGGGAACTGACCAGGTATTTGTTGGATTCGATCGTGGTGCCCGAGGCATCCTTGACCATGCAATCCACATGCGCGACGCCGGGTGCCAGCGAGCGCAGCGTGACGCGGGTTCCGCCCGCGCTTTGCGCCGTGCCCGAGCCAGCCTCGAACAATACGCGGGTGCGGTCACCAGCATCGGGAATGTTCCAGCGCACCGAGCCGCCATCGGGCATGTTGGGCACCGAGACCTCCAGCACCGTTGTGCCCGAGATGTCGTGGGTGTCATGGCCGAAGGTGCGGCGCGAGACGCTCATGCCGCGGCTGGTATTGGTGACGATGAAGCTGCGCGCGAAGGGGCGTGCGTAATAGCTCTGGGCGCTGACCGGGGTGCCGGTGCGGCCCGGGCCTGCGCCGCCTGCGGGGTCCTGCGGCATCGCGGGAGCCGGGGCGGGCAGGGCCACTGGCATCGCCTGCGCGGGCATCAGCGGCAGTCCACCCACCGAGGCGCGCGAGCGCGTCATCAGCGGCAGACCTCCGACGGCGGCGGGGCGCGACAGGCTTTGCGCCACCGACATGATGCCACCGCCGCGCGCCCAGTCGATCTTGTCGGGTGTCAGCAGCACGCCGCGATTGTGGTGGCTGTCACCACTGCGCCCGCGCGCCACATGCACACCCATGACGGGGATCGCCTCGGGCAGATCGCCACCGGAGCTGTCGTTGTTGAAATGGGCGAAGACCGGTGAGCCGGAATTACCTTTGCGGGTCTGCAGATTGTATTCAACGATCTCGCCGCCCGCGCTCAGGCGGCGCACCCGGTCGATATCCAGATGCTGGCGGTCACTGGCCACATCCTGCCCGCCATAGCCACAGACCGCGATGGGCGCGTCACCTGCAGGCGAGTGGTCGATCAGCTTGAAATGCTCGCCATTGGGCGGGCCTTGGGTGACGCGGATCACCGCCATGTCATGACTGCGATCCTTCGCGCCTGAACTCAGCCAGGTCGGGTGGATGGTCCAGTCCTGCCGCTGCACGCTGAAACGGTGCGGGATGTTCGAATTGCTCTGCTGGCCGGGGCGGATCGACACCGATGTCGCCTCTTCGATCGCCGTGCTGCCGGGGGCGGTGTCATAAAGGTTGTGACCCGCGGTCAGGATCAGATCCGGCGCGATATAGAACCCGGTGCCGCCATAGGTGCCCGACGGGTAGGTCATCACCAACTTGCAGATGGCCGAAAACGGAAAATAGCCGGTATTCTGCACGCCGACGCGGAAGTTCTGATGGCGGACGGCAAAGCTGGCGATCTGCCGGATCGCATCCCAGGGGTTGGTGGCGTCGATGATCGGATCGACGGCGGCAAAGGGGCGGGCACGGGCGTAATCAAGCGGCATGGCCATGGCATGTCCTTTCTGGGATCGGGAATTGAGGGATATGTCCGGCGCAAAGGGTCATTGCTGTTGCTGCCCTCCGGGTGCGCCGGTGATGGGCTTGTTTGCGCCCGGATTCGGTGTGTTTTCCTGGATCTGCGCAATCACGGCGGTGTCGGCGAACCGTTCCAGCGGGAAGTAGTCGGACTTGAACCGCAGGTCGACTTCGCCGGTCAGATCGGCCGAAACGTCGATCTCGGATTCGGACGATTTCTTGGAGCTTGAGACATAGCTGACAGTGGTTTTCATCGAGGCTTTGACCGGCGACAGGAACCAGCCATAACGGGCGGATGCTTCGGTCTTGGAGTCAAATTTCTGCGCCGATTCCGCCCGCGATGTGTCAGTGGTGTCGATGCGGAACCCCATTGACGCCTTGATCCGGCCCCGGGTGATGACGATGCGGTTCATGCCCATCAGCACCATCGTGGCCAGCGTCTGTTGGCGCGATTGCGCGATCTTGCGGCGCGCAGCGGGTACGAGGAGGGTCTCGATGCTTTCCTCGTCAACGCTGGTGACCTCTTCGCCGAGGTTCAGGTCGCCCTGGAAATTCGGCTGCGCCGCGTCCTCTGCACCTTCTTGCGGTACCAGGCGTGGTTTGCCCGACGAGGTATCGAGCCGGACCACCTGCGGATAAGCACCCGCCAGCCAGTCGCGGGCGTTGTTGTCGGTGATGTTGTCGGCTTCGAATTGCTGCACCGTCTTGGCGACGTTGGACAGCAGTTCGGCATAAGCTTCCATTTGCTGGATTGAACTGTCGACGATGGCCTGAAATGTGCCCTTGATCAGGTCGGCGACAAAAGTCGGGAAAGCGATGGCATTCAGGGTGTCCTCGGTGATCCGGGCCACGTTCGAGGCCGCGACAGGGGTGAAGCCGCCCTCCTGGTCGGGCTGGAACCCTTCGGCCTGCGCGCGCGCCGGGGCGGTCATGGCGGCGGGGGGCGTCATGGTCCCGTCCACTACCCGCCGCTCGCGCACCACCGGGGTCTGATCGAGCTTCATGGATTGGGTCCAGTCATCCTCGATCAGCGTGGCGGTATAGGTGGTGATCCGTTCCAGATCATCGCGCATTCTCGACTGCGCCCCGGCAGGCAGTTGGTAAAACGCGGGCGCGGATTCCAACAGCGCCTTGACCTGACCCGCTGCCAGCGCCTGCACTGCCGGAGAGGTCGTCATCTCGGGCCCGGTGTTCTGGCCGAACGGGCCGGGCAGCGGGTTGGTGTCCTGAAGCTGTTCCAGTTCGGTCATCCGCCGCCTCCTCCGGTTACAGTGGCGCCAGCACCCTCGACCGCGCCACCGACGGCGCTGCCCACGGCCCCGGTTGCGGCGCGCCCGGCCTGGCCTGCGGCGTCGATCAGGCCATCGGCGATGGTCGGGGCGGGCTGTTCGGCATGGGCCTGCGCGCGGTCGGCCACCACCTGCGCCGCTGATGGCCCGCTGGCGTTGCGCTGAGTCATGCCCGCGACGGCGTTGATCGGGTGGTTGGCCTCGGGGTTTGGGGTGTTGCCGCGAATGCGCTCGATGCTTTCGGCGCGGGCCAGACGGTTGAGCGGCAGGTAGTCGGTCTCGAAGGTCAGATCGACCTCACCGGTCAGGTCGGCCTGCACATTGATGGCACTGTCACTGTCGGATTGCTGCGAGCTGACATAAGCCACCGAGGTGCGCGCCGAAAACGCCACATAGAACATGCCCTGCACCGAGTTCTGGTGGCTGAAGTCAAAGGTCGAGGCCTCTTCCGCATGGGCGCGGTCGCTGGCGTCGATATGAAACCCCATGGTGGCGCGCAACCGGCCGTGGCGGATGACGATGCGCTGCAGCCCCAGCATCACCATCGAGCTGAGCATCTGCAGCCGCGATTCCGCCAGACGGCGCCGCGCGGCGGGCACCAGGTGTTGCTCGATCGTTTCTTCGTCCAGCGATGCGACCGGGTCGGGCAGACCCAGACGGCCCTGCATCCCCTCCAGCGCGCTGCCTTCAGCCTCTTCGCCCGCCTCGGTCAGGCCGACGCGGGGCGTTTCCTCGGAGGTGTCGATCTGCATCAGATCCGGGTAGGACTGCACCAGAAAATCCCGCGCCTGATTGTCGGTGATATTTTCGCGAGTGAACTCGGCCACCGATTTCGAGACATTCTCGACCAGTTCCATGAAGGCCCGCATCTGCTTGATCGTGGCCCCGATGATGGCGTCGAAAGTGCCATTGATCAGGTCCGCCACGAAGGTCGGAAAGGCGATCGCTCGCAAGGTGGACTGAGTGATATCGGCGACCCGACCGGTGGCCGCCGTCTGCAGGTTTGCACGCGCCGCCTGCGTGCGGGCGACGGGTTGCGCCTGCGGGGCAGGCTGGTCTTGCGGGACTGGGCGATAGGTGCGCTCATGCCGCACCAGCGGCATCTGACCAAGCTTCTGGGTCTGGGCCCAGGCATCGCGTGCCAGTTCGGCGGCATAGGCGCTGATATCGGTCAGTTGGCCACGCATCCGGTCGCGGTCCGTCTGGCTCAGCGCATAATAGCTGGGTGTGCGGTTCAGCAGCGCGTCGATCTGAGTCTGAACCAGCGAGACGGTCT
Organism: Ruegeria spongiae; assembly: GCF_023502395.1. Classification (GTDB taxonomy): domain Bacteria; phylum Pseudomonadota; class Alphaproteobacteria; order Rhodobacterales; family Rhodobacteraceae; genus Ruegeria_C; species Ruegeria_C spongiae. Next base: position 41,687 of record NZ_JAMFMB010000022.1, read on the forward strand.
CGGCACCCGGTCGGATACCCTCGGGGGAAGGCGCGCGGTCATAGGGGGCGGGCAGGCTGTTGAAACGGGTCATTGCAACCACCCCGGCGCGCTCTGATGGGTCGGCTGTGATGCCAGGTCGATCCCGGCGGCAGTGAGCCAGAGCTCGGCCCAACCCGCGGCCTGCGGTTCGCTGGAAATGGCGGCGGATATCGCACGGCTGTCAGCGCTGCGCAACGAGGGCAGGTGATCGGCCATCCAGCCGATCAGACGCAAGCCAGTCTGGGCACGGGTGATGTGACCAGCCAGATCGGGTGTGTCCGGCCCCAGCACATTGCGCACCACATCCCAGGCATTGGCACCCCGGAACAGCGTCGCCAGACCCCGATGATTGAGCGCATTCAGAGCGACCCGCAATTGCTGCGACAGCCGCTCGGCCACGATCAGCGTATTGCCCTGCATCCGGCCGCTGAGCGAAGCCAGCAGCGATTGCGCCGCCACTCCGGCGCGCATTGCCGTCCCGGTCGAGGAGCTATAGCCCCCCAGTGACTGCGCCGCGCGCAGCAGTGCAACGCAGAACCGCGCAAGCTGCGGCTCAAACTCGCGATTGACGGCGGTGTCGCCAAGATTGGGGTCGGCATAGCCCACCCCGAACACCCGCGCGAAGATCTGATTGCGCAGATCGCGGCCCACCCAGCCTTGCTGCATCGCATCGGCAAGTCGTTCCAGCCGCTCTGCCGCCTCGCGGTCGGTCAGGTTCAGGGTAAAGCGGTTGGCGGCGAGTTCCTCAGCCACGCTCATCAAATAGGTGCCTTCGATCTCGGCGGAGAAGTAGAGCGCAGCGACCACCTGCAACGCCTCGGCGCTGATCTGGCCGCCCAAGCCGCCGCGATACTCCGGCAGATCGATGAACAGCGGATCGCCGCCCAGCCCCATAGCCACCGCCGCCGGAAACCCCGGACGCGCACGGTCGAGCAGGCTGGCCACATGGTCCAGCGAGCGCGAGAGCGTGGCGGCGGGTTCGGGCATGGCTCAGCCTCCGATACCGGCGGGGGGTGGTGGCAGCGGCGGCGCAGGTGGCAGCGGAAGGGCCGCCCCTGCCTGCTGTTGCTGCGGTGTGGGCTGCTGCGCGACCTGGGTGATCACCGTCTCGTTGGTGCCCAGCATGTCCATCATGTTTTCCAGCGGGAAATAATCGGACTTGAAGCGCAGATCCACATTACCGGTCAGCTTGGCCTTGAGCGTCGATTTGCTTTCGCTTTCATCGGTCTGGTTGGTGTCGATATCGGTCTTGACGTTCAGCCGTGTACGCTCGGATTCGCGGTTCTTGGCAAATATCCACCAGCCGTCGCGCTTCTTCTTGTTGTGGCGTTTGTTGTAGGTCTGCTCAAAACTTGTATCGATTTCCTGATTGCGACGCAGCACGTCCCTGGCATCGATCGAGAACACGCAGCTGGCCTGGATCTTGCCATCGGTAACGACGATCCGGTTGATGCCCATCAGTACCATGGTGGCCAGCAGCTTTTGCCGGTCCATCGCCATGTTTTTACGCACCGCAGGCACGACCTGCTGCTGCATCACCTCTTCGTCGCCGGGATCAAGATCGAAGGGCAGGCCGAGGCTTTGCAGAAAGCCGCCCATCTGATCCTCATTGGCGTCCGAGCGCGGTGCGATACCGGGGGCATCGCCACTCCAGTCCTGCTCGAACAGGTCGGAATTGCCCGAAACCATCTGGTCCATCGCCTGTTCCTGCGAGACATTGTCCTGCATGTACTGATCGACCGATTTCGAGACATTGGCGACCATGGTGGCATAGGCCTCCATCTGCTGGATCGACGTCTGCACGATCGCGTTGAACACCCCTTCGATCAGCGAAGCGCAAAATTGTGGAAAATCAACGGCATCAATGACGCTGGCCAAGTCGGTCCCGGCGTTTTTGGTGGCCGCGTTCTGGAAATCGACACCGGCGCCGGAGAACCCGCGTTGCCCCTGATTGGGCGCGCCGGGCCGGGGTGGTTCGGCGAGCGCCTGCGCGGGAGCGCTGCCTGCGGGGTTGTCGATGAAGACAGACATCGGCAGGCCCGCGGTCTCGCCACCCGCATCGGTGATGAAGCGGGCCACCTTGACCGTATCGCGCGCCACCTCGCGCTGTTTCTCGGGCGGCAGAGCGCGGAAGGCAGCCGAGCGGGTCAGCACGTTGCGCACGTTCTGGCGCACATGGTTCAGCGTGTCGTCCATCGGACCTGCAGGTGTCTGCAGCGGCGGGTTGGGGGAGGGGTGCATCATTCTGGACCTCCGTCAATTGAGCCGGGGCTGGGGCCAGCCGGCCTGCGCCGCAACCGGCGCGCCATTGCCCGGCAAGGGTGGCGGGGCGGGAATCGGGGCAGGTGGCTCGGGGGCTGTCGCCGGGGTGGTCTCCATCGCGACGGGGCGCAAGAACAGCGCCAGACGCGCGGGCATTTCGGCACGCACGCGCACCGACAGCACGGTGACCGAACCTGGCCCGTAATAGCCATCCGGCGTCATCGCGGTCATCCAGCTATCGAGCGCGGACAGGTTCTGCGGACGCTCTGTCAGCGGCAGACGCAAGAGCGGCAGCAATTGCTCGGGCGTGTCGGGCAGGGCGTCGATATTCACGTCAACCCGCATTTCCGGCCCTTTCGGCGTGTTGAGCAGCGTCAGCGTCGCCGCACGTTCCGGCAGGCTGAACCTTGCGCCCAGCACAAAGGCCAGCAAGGTCTGGAAGCCGCCATGGCGGGGACCCATCCCGAAGGCCTCCATCAGCGGTTTGAACGCCTCCAGCGAGGTCTCGCCAGGGATTTCGAAGGCTACCTGCTGCCCGCCGCTCATTGCCGAGGTGCGGATCACCGTCGCGAAGGGGCGCAAGCCGGGCAGGGCGGTCAGGGCAGTTTGCGCCAGCGCCATCACCGGCGCGGGCAGCAATTCAAGCGTCTGCGGCCCCCACTCAAAGGCAGCATGCACCTCTCGCAGGCCCGATCCATCGACGCCAAGGGCATAATGCGCCCCGCCCGAGGCCGAGACGCCATAGCGCGCCCGCGCCGGTTCCGAGCACCGATCATACCAGCACAGCGGGTCATGGCCGAAATGGCTGTAGATCATCGAGCGTACCGTGTCGTTGGTCATCTCTCGCTGATCTCCGGCGCTGATTCCGCGCCCGGTTGGCGTGACCTGAAAGGCCAGCGCGCGGGACTGGGTTTCGGAGAAATTCGGCGCAAAGCTGCGTGACGCCTGCGCGCCCAGAGACGGATCGCCCAGCGACCAGTCCAGCGAGCGGTCGAGCGCACGCGCCACCTGTTGGTCCGAGGTGGGATCGGCGGTCATCAGGCGCTGCGCGGCGGTATGCAGTACATTCTTGGCGGCGTCAGCGGCGCGGGTGTGATAGGTCATCGGACCCTCCCTTCAGGCTGGTTCCCCGGATCAGAGCCGTGGCAACATGGACAGGATCTGATCGGGGCGGGGCGTCTGCCCGCTATTGACCAGATCGCGCAGCGCATTCACGCCGGTCATGTCGACCGGGGGCATTGCGCCGCCTCCCATACCTCCCATTCCGCTCATGCCACCCAGGTCGGGCAGGCTGGGTGCGGCATGGGTCTCGACCGGTTCGGAATATTCGTCGATCAGACTATCACCGATTCCGGTCACCGCGCGGAAATGCTGCGCCGCATTGACCAGGCGGACAGAGTCGGCATAGCTCAGATCGCCCTCATTGGCCTGCGTGTCAGAGAACAGCGGCGTTGCTGCGCCCTGCGACCAGACGGTGTGGTTTTCGGCGATCACCGACATGATGCTCTGGGTTTCGACGGCCAGCGTGCGATGCAGCACGGTGTTCACGGTGATGCCGAACTCGCGCTGGCTGACCCGTTCGATCACCTGCCACGGCGTGGTGACACCAAAGGCGGTCCGGACTGCGGGCAGACCGAGCACTTTCATTACCTGCTTGATCTGGCGCGCCATGCGTTCGGCGGTAAAGGCGGTCCCCGCCCAGCCCCGCAGCGAGACATTGGCCGCGAAATCGCGGATCGCCTTGCGCACGAACTCGCCGGAGGTCAGCTGGAACCGGCGGCCACGTGCGGCATTGTCGAACTGGGTGACCAGACTGCGCTGGCGCTCATATTCGGCCACCGCCGAGACTGAGCGCATCAGCAGCGTGTTAAACTCGGTATTGGGCTGGATATCGAAGGCCAATTCGCCCCCCGGCGCACCAAGAACGCGGGCATAGATCGAGCGCCGCGCGCCTTCGTCCAGCAGGTCGTCCTGATCCCAATAAAGATTGTCCAGCACCCGCGCCGAGCCATCCGAGGCCGGGATCGGCAGCAATCCCGCCACGAACAGCTCCAGTATCCGGGCGCAGGCCTTGATGGCAAATTCAAGCTGGTAGCCGACATAGATGGTCGACACGGCGCGGATATTCTCGCGCTCGATCTCGTCATTGAAACCCGCCGGATCGTTGAGCGGCGGCAGATCGACATTGGCCACGCCACCGCCGCCACCCGAACCGCCCGAGGCGACATCGCCATTGTAAGCGGCATCCACGGTGGGGGTCAGCAGGGTCATGTCACCCTGATGCTCAGGATAGGTGTCGACCGCTTTACGGGTGGCCACGGCGAGCGACTGGAAAAACGCCTTGTCGCCTTCGCCCAACCTGCGGCGGATAATTTGCCAGGTCCGGACAAAATACCCAATGCGTTGGGTCTGTTCAGGATCCGGCGCGGTCATCTGCAGGAACAACTCGTTGCCGTCATTGTCGATTTCGCCGCTCTTGTGGCTGTCGATCGCGACGGTGCCGGATTCGGCGGCACTGCCCGACAGTTCGGCCACAGCCTTTTGCGCATGGGCAAAAAAGCGGGAATCCTGCGGGTTGTAGTGCCCGTCCAGCAGCATCAGTGCTGCGGTGGCCGCTGACCAGACCGCCGCGTCATCGCCATCATTGGGGCCATGCCCCAGCAGCGCGACCGAGGTCACCACCGCATCGACATAGATCCGCTGATTGGCGGTGTCGCGCAGGGCGGGCGGCAGACCCGCCGGGTTGAATGCCAGTTTTTCAAGAATCTCGTCCCGAATGGGTGTTGGGTCGAACATTTTATCCTCCGTTCCCGTGTCGCCGGGGGTTTGGGTATCTGCCCGCGGCGCAGGCTGAATGGTTTTGCCCTCACGGGCGGACGCGAGCGCATGCTCGAAGAATTGTGTGTCGAGGTCGGCCCCCAGATCGGCGGCGGTGCGCCAGATGCCGCGCACCCGGTCCTGATGCACGCTGGCGGCGGTGACATTGCGCGACAGCCAGTTGGCGCTGTCTTTTTCGACCTCACCATTGGCATCGGCCAGCTGGGCCATGCAGATGGCCCGCGCGACCAGCGCCGAGGCGGCTTCGGCGGCCTGCAGGCTGGCATGATCCTCGCGGGCTTCGCGCAGCTGCACGGTCACCGTCTCGAGCATGTCGATATCCATATGGGCCGAGGCGCTTTCGGCGATCTCGGCCAGTGCCTTGCTCTCGGCCTCGGTGGCGGAACCTTGCATCACATAGCGGGACAGAATGGCGAGCCCGTCCTCGCCGACGGTGTCGATAAAGCTCATGGGCTTACCTCCTCATATGCCGGTAGTATTGCGTCGAGCCGCGCCAGCGCGGCGGGAATGTTCAACAGACCCCAACCGGTATCCTCATCCGGCTGGCGGCCTTGATTGTCAGCGGAAAAACACAGCGCCTGGCGGGCCTCTTCGGTGGTCAGGTCATGGCCGCGCCTGCGCGCGCGGGCGGCCAGCAGGGCCGCAGCGCCAGAGACAAAGGGCGCGGCGTGGCTGGTCCCGGTCGATCGGCCATAGCCGTGCAGCTTGGTGGAGTGCACCGCCTCGCCCGGCGCGCAGAGCGCCACATGCGGGCCACGCGTCGAGAAAGCCGAGACTCGGCCATCCAGCGCCATCGAACCCACGGCAATACATTGCGGTAGGGCGGCGGGGAAATAGGCTTCACTCAGGCCGGAATTGCCCATGGCGGCAACGGGGATGGCGTTGCGGGCGGTGGCATAGGCGATCGCATCTGCATGGGGCGGCGGGGCCAGCGGGTCGAGATCGTCGCGCGCGGTGCCAAAACTCATGTTCAGCACCTTGGCACCCAGATCGACGGCGGCTTTGATGGCAGCGTCAATATCGGACAACCCGCCAACGCCAAAAACCGGGCCTTCGCCTGCCCTTGCGGCGGCCAGCGCGCGCACCGGCACGATCCGGCAGGCGCCGCCGACACCATGGGTCATCGACAGTCCGCGCGCACCGATGATGCCCGCGACGTGGCTGCCATGGCCGGTCTCATCCCGCGCACAGAAATCACGCCCCAGACTATCACCAACCAGCGAGACGCCCTCGGTGATCTGGCCCATGCCCAGATCAACCGTGTCGTACCCAGCCACAAGGCGGCCATCGAATTCGGCATGCTCCAGCGCCACGCCGGTGTCGATCACTGCAACAGCAATGTCAGAAGAGCCGGGTTCAATCCGTAGCGCCGCCAGTGCCCCGACATGATCGAACGGGGCGCGGGGATCGGCGGTGCCGTGGTCTTCGGCAACAGGCGGTACGGTGGAGAGCGGCTCAGTACGGACCCAATCCACTGCATCGGCATCGCGCAGCGCTTTGACCACGTTATCGGCGCATGCAGGTTCGGCCAGTTCGATGCACAGGACCTGTGACAGGCCAAGTCCGGTTTCCAGATCGTTGTAATCAGCGTCCCGCTGGCCAATCCGGTTCACATGGACACCGGCATGGAACACCCGGCGCGCCCGCATGCCGGTGGTCTGGCGCAGGATCGCGCGGTCCACATTTCCGCTGCCATCAACCGAGCCGGACGCCCGGCGGGCGCCGTCCAGCACATCCAGATGGGCAGGTGCGCGGGTCTCGACGCCTTGCCGTAGCTTAAGCTGCAGATGACCGCTGCGTCTCATGTACCCGATCCTCCGGTCAGATCGAAATCCTCCATCTCACCATCGGGCATTTCCACGATCAGGCGACCGGGGCCCATGGCCCAGCCCTGCGGCAGGGAGAAAGAGACAGACGAAGGCTTCGCCGTCAGGAGGTTCAGGTTCTGTCCGTCCAGCCGTGCCACCGGCAGGCGACCGCCATCGGTCAGATTGTTGCCCCGCAGCTCGATATTGCGGGCATCGGGTTTGATCGCGAGCTTGCGGCGGCGCTGCCGCAGCCGGTCCGCAATCGGGTTCGAAATCGGAGGTGTGGATTGTTCGGGCCCTGGCCCCACAGGCGCGGAAATCTTCGGCTCAGGCTGCGGTGTAACCGGAGAGAGCGGGCCGCGCGGTGGCCAGAACCCACCCGGCTGCGCCGGTGGTGTCGGGTCTGGCTGTGGCGGGGTCACGCCATTGGTTGGTGGTCCCGGCTGCGGCGGCACGTCCGGGGGCGGCAGGTCCGGCGCCGCTGAATCGGGCATCGGCACCTCTGGTGTCGCGGTTTCGGGGTCGACCACATCGCTCAGCCGCGGCCGCGCGAGGTTGAGAGCACCCCGGATGCGGCCCAGATTGATGCCGGAATGACGCGACAGCCCCTCGTCGCCCGCGTTGCGCTCCAGATTGCGCAGCTGGGCGGCATTGCGCACACCGACTCGCGCCAGTTGCCGCCGCTCATCCGGGGCCAGTCCCAGCTCGTCCAGAGTGGGCGCATTCGCCATCTCCATCGAGATCGTATTCTCCTCGATCATCGGGCGGGTTATGGTGGTGAAACCGATGCTCACCGTGCTGGCTCCTTCTTCGTTTGGGGCGGCGGGGCGGAAGGTGACCCGCCCGGCCTGATCCATCTCGACGAATACCTTGAGATCGACGTTGAAATCCTTCAGCGCGAAGGTCAGGGGGCGGTTGACGGCCTTGAGCCGCAGCGCATCCTGCGTCTGGTCAAGCTGGGCGGTGATCGCCTCGAGAAACTCCTCGATTGGATAGCCACCAGCGGGGGACATCACGTCGCCTCGTCTGGTCCGGTGGCCGGGGTTGCGGTTTCAGGCAGCGCCTTGGGAGGTATGTCGGGCGGTGCCTCGTGAATCGTCAGCCGTGCGCGATGCGCCACCGGCTCGAACCCGGACCGGAAGGCCGACCAGGGTGGATGGGCGATAAAGACCGGGCCGTCTGCGCCATGTTCCAGAGACACGAGCAGCGGCAGGTCGATCTTGGCCTCGGTCACGGACAGGCCGGGATGGTCGGGCGTCGCGCCATCGGCCAGCGCGGTCAGGGTCTGAGCCAGCGTCGCGCGGATCATGTCCCACCTCCGTTACTGTCCATCGGCGGCAAGGGTGGTGGCGGCGGCAACGGGGCGGCTGGTTGCGGCGGGGTCTCACCGCCCTGACCCGGTACCGCGCCCTCGGGCTGCTGTTGCGGTTGAGTTGCCACATGAGCGTTCTGGTTGATGAGCTGGATCGCGGCGCTGTCGGCGAAGCGTTCGAGCGGGAAGTAGTCCGAGCGAAACCGCACCCGCACCTCACCGGTCAGATCGGCATTCATGTTGATCTCGGACTGGGCGTTGATGTTGGTGGTGTTCACCAGCAGCCCGCTTGCCGCGAACTGGTTCGAGCCCAGCTGCCCAGCCAGTGACCAATTGGTTGGCTTGTAGTCGGAAAACGTGAGCGAGGTACTCTGGCTGGCGTCGATGTGAAAGACCAGTTTGGCATTGATCTCACCATCCGAGACGACGATGCGGTTGATCCCCATCATCACCATGGTGGCCAGCGATTGGTGGCGCATTTCGGCCAGAGTCTTGCGGGTCTGCGGCACGACCACCTGCTCGACCGCGTTCTGGTCCAGATCCATCGGGCTGTCAAAGCCCAGATCCTTGAGGAAGCTCGGCAGTTGCCCCGCGCCCACGGCCTGGGTGTTCACCGCCATCTGCGGTTGGCCCGAGCTGATATCCTTCTGGAAGATATCGCCGTAATTCGAGGTCAGGTGATCGCGGGCCATATCGTCCGAGATATTGTCCTCCATGAACACATCGACGGTCTTGGCGGTCTCGGCCAGCAGGTTGGAATAGGCCTCCATCTGCTGGATCGAGCTGTCGACGATGGCCTGGAACGTGCCCTGGATCAGCGAGGCGCAGAAATCCGGGAAGCCGATGGCACCCAGCATGGTCTGGGTGGCGTCGCCTGCGTCCTGAAAGATGTTGCTGCCTCCCGCACCGCCGGGAGGAGCGCCGCCGGGCGCGGGTCCGCCTGCGGGGGGTGGAGGCTGTTGCGTGGGGGGCTGCGCGCCGCCACCACTGCCACGCATCTGGTTGAAATTGGGGGCCATCTGACGCGCCGGGGCATTGGCGGGGCTTTGGCCCAGATAGCCAAAGACCTTGGACATCGCCTGCGCCATGTCGTCTCGATCGGCGGGCGACATGCCCTGCCAGGCTTTGCTCTGCGCCAGCATCGCGTCAATCGCGGGCCGGTCCAGATGCGGCGTCTGCGCGTGGCTGTGGGGGTCATACATGGGCGGCCCCCGGTGCGGCAGTGGTGCCAGTCTCGCGGAAGGCAGGCGTCACCCGCAGTTTCAGCAGCGCATCGCCCTGCGGACCCGGCCCCAGCGAGGTGACCAGCGTATCGAGGGTGGAGTCCGGGTCGGGCATTTGCACCGGTGCCTCAGGGCCTAACGCGCGCAGCGCGGTCAACAGCGCGAAATGGCTGGCGTCGTCAAGCGTTTCGGTGGGCGCGAGGCCTTGCGCAGTCTGGAAGGCGTTCAGGCTGTCATGCCCCACTGCTTGCAGCGCGGCGGCCAGTTTGGCGGGTGTGTCGAACGGGTTGATCGCCGCACGGCTGAGCGTGATCGCCTGCGGCACACCGCTCCGGATCGCCAGTGTCAGCAGCATCGCCTGACCGCGCCGGTTCGCGATGCCCAGAGCGTCGGCCACCGGCAGCATCGGGTCCAGCCGCCTGGCGATGATCTGGGCGCGCATTGCCGCCTGGAAGGGCGGGTGCTGCGCGGCCTTGCGGAACCGGTCGATCCAGGGGTCCTCCCAGATGTCGCGGCCCTCGACGGGCTGCACCCGCGCGCCGCGCCCGTCCGGCGCATCGCCGCTCTGCGGGCCAGCGACCGTTGTGGCCGCGATCAGCTGATCGGCAGCGGGGCCGAATGTGGCGGCAAACCCGCCGGGGTCGGAGGCCTGCATCAGCGTCAGCAATTCACCCAGCTCGCCACTGTCCTGACCGGCCTGATGCGGCCCCAATGACAACCCGTCATGGGCGCGCTGATAATAGGGATGTGTCTGGCCCTGACGCCCCCGGAACGCTCCGTCGAGATTGAGCGCCTCGTACCGACCAGCGGCACCTTCGGCCAGAACCGTCTGGACCAGCGCGTCTTTCCAACCCTCACCACCTGCGGCGGGTGCAGCGGCAGTGGGGGTCGGTTGCGTCGGGACAGGGGCGGGCTGCACCGGAGTTGGCGGTGCTTCGGTTCCGGTCGTCGGCGCGGGTGGTGGCGTGTCGTCCAATGGCGGGATCGGCGCTGCAGCGGGCGGCGGTGCAACTGGCGCTTCGCTGGCCCCGTTCATTGGGCCCAGACCATCATCATAATGCGGCAGCGGGGCCTCCTCCGGAGCGTTTGCGTCATAGTCGCGGAACGCGGCGGATGTGCCGGACCCCAGGCCATAGGCATAGTCATCATCGATGAAGCCATCGGTTTGCGGTTGAGGGGGCACGATTTCAGGCGCAGGCGCTCCGTTCTGCGAGGCCGGATCTGCGGCCACGGGAACGGTGTTTTGCGCGGGCGTTTCCTGGATTGGCTGTGGTGCGACCGGCGCGGGGCTGTTCACAGAGCCGGGTGCCACCGGGCTTGAGCCGTTGATGGCACCGGCCCGAGGCACGCTGACCGGTTCCGGCGCGGCGACCGGTATCTGCATCTGCGGGTTTGGGGCTTGCACCGGCAACCCGCCGATCATCCGGGGCAATGGCGTTTGCGCAGGGGTCGGAGCGACCGCCATGACCCGACCGGAGGGTCCGACCGAGCCCAAACGATGCACCGCCATCCCCAGAACATGACTCAGGCTCGCCGCGCTCAGATCGCCGGCGAGGCTGACAAACGGGGCGTCGGCAAACCGGTCGGGGGGCAGGGAATAGATGCCGTCCGTGGCTGTTTCATCGGGGTAGGCCACCGCCAGATAGAACAACCGGGTCGGGCGCGGTTCCTGACTGATGGCATCCCGGACAAAGGCGCGGGGCAGCATGTAGAAGCCGGTCTCGATTTCGATGGGCAGGCCCTGAAAATCCTGCCGGGACGAGCGGAAGTTCTTGGGCGTCCGGCGATGCGCCTCGGCCGGGTCGAACAGCGTCGGTTCAGTGGCGACAATCACGTCGAAAAACCGCATCCCCGGTGCGCTGACCTGAAACGAGAGCGAGGGATCGGCGCGCCGCAATTCGCGGCGCGAGGGTGACACGGTGACAGGCATCGCCGCTGACGGGTCGCCCGAGCTGATCCGGGGCAGGGCAGGCATGGGCCGGGACGGAGAGGATGAGATATTCATGGGCGGGTTCTCCTGTCGGGGGCAGTAGCCTCGTCCATCAGCCGGGTGATGAGCGCGGGCAACTCCTGCAACTCGTGAAAGCCGATCCGCTCTTCGGTCTGACCAGCCTCGGCGCGCTGACGGGGGTTGGGAATACGTTCGACCCAACCCCGCCAGACCTCGGCGGCGCCAGCGATCTCTCGGGGTTCGCACCGGTAGATCACGACAAAACGATGGGATTGGGTGTGGCGGGCATGGGACACGTGGGACTCGGGCTCAGAGCAGGGGTTCCGGACCAGTCTGCACTGGGCGCGACACCGCATTCTCACCGCAGGATCACAGAGCTATCACAGGGGTAAGCGAGATAATTCAATTGGTTGTGGGGAAACAATCCCTCCGCGCGGCACGAGCATCCGGCGATGTGACAGCTTTACGATATCTGAAAGGAGGTTACCGGAGCGCGTGAAACAGCGCAAAGATCGGATCGCTCACCTGCTGGTTCACCGCGATATGCTGGCTTTTCAGCGGTTCGGTCCCCGCTTCGACATAGTTCCAGCAGGCCAGCGATGCCGTATGATCGTGAAACCGCATTTCAACCAGAACCGAAACCTCGGGAAAGCGCGCGTCATAGCCGTCGTGATAGGCGCGGTGCCAGACCTGCCACGCATGCACGAAACCCTGCTGAACAAGATGCTCGCTGAACCGGTCGAAGGCAGTCTTGAACGAAGTGAGGTCGTGACCATCGCGCAGGTTGAACGCACCGAACATACCGCAAGCTTCTGTATGTCGATCATCCATGAGCCCCCGGAGATGCCAACAACTGACACACAAATTACCGTACCGCCAAGAAGACGCGCGCCCGGATACGACGGAAAACCGGGTTTGCGGGCCTGTCTCGCGACCACCCAGTTCATGCCGCATGGTTTGGCCCGACAGGCCCCATGATCAGGCCGGTTTGGAGGGTCCGCCGCGCAATTGCTGGCTGACATCCTCGAGCCAGCCGCGCGCGGTGTTGATATTGGCCAGCGCCAGATCGACCTTTTGCGCCGGGCTGCGGCGGGCACCGTCCTGACGCGGTGGGGCCTCGACCACGCGCTGCTCAACGGCGCGGCTGGGGCGCGGCGTGACGGCCAGCAGGGTTTCCTGAATCCGCCGCGTCTCGTCCATCGGAGCGACGCCCAGTTCCTCGCGCAGGATCTGCTCGCAATGGGCGTATTGGCGCAGCGCCAGGGGCCGGTTGCCGGCATGGTAATGGCAGCGCATCAGTGCCCGGTGCACATGTTCCAGCAGTGGGTCCAGCGCCAGCAGCGTCCGGCCATGGCGCAGGCCCGAGGCCCAATCCTGCCGCCCCATAGCGGCAAGCAACAGAAACTCCAACGCTTCGGTGAAATTGGCGCGCAAGCTTTCACGCCAGAGCAGGCACCAGTCGGAATAGACCGATTCCAGCAGATCACCGCGATAGGCCTCGACCGCGCGCTCGATCCGTTCAAGATTGGCGGCAGACACTGCCTCGGGGTCTTCGGCGGCCACGATATCAGCTGCCGTGTTGAGGTGATCCACATCGACCTCATGGTCGGGCTGGCGCGCATATCCAACCTCATGTTGAGTGCGGACGAGCGATGTGGCGACATCCATGCCGATAGCGCGTAACGCCGCAGTGATGCGCCAAAGTTCGGTGTTCAGCGCCTTGCGCCCGCGCGTCTCGGGCAGATGTCCCCAGAACTGTTCGGCCAGCCGGGCCCGGTGAAACGTACGGCCCGATTCCAGGACCAGAAACGTGAACAATTCGGTGCCCCGGCGCGTGTGCAGATCGGCGCAGCGCCCGCCCTTTCCGGTGACCGAAAATTGGCCAAGCAAAAATATCTTGATCATGGGACCTCCTGATGTCGGCCCATTGCAAACTTTGACGAAATGATGAGGTCGCGTTGAACAGCTTACCCAAGGTCAATTTGGGTGAATCGCGCGAGTCGTGCAACCTTTTGTTGTAAATCTTACTTTTGTCTGCACAAAACCGCCGTATCCGGGCAAAGAATTGGATGTCACGCGGCGGGTCACCGCCTTTATTGCGAATAATTCGCAATAACCTTGACAGTTGCGAGTGATTTGCATTTACACACAGGCAACCTATCTGCTCTGCAAGGAGACAAAGATGTTGACGACCCTGTTCAAGACCACGTCTGTGGCCGCACTTGCCATTGCCTTGGCCACCAGCGCGCAGGCCGATGACAAGATGAAAGTGGCGACGACCTTTACCGTCCTGGCCGATATGGCCGCGAATGTTGCGGGGGAGGCGGCCGAGGTTGTGTCCGTCACCAAGCCCGGCGCGGAAATCCATGGTTACGAGCCGACGCCGCAGGATATCGTGCGGGCCTCGGATGCCGATCTGATCCTGTGGAACGGCATGAATCTGGAGTTGTGGTTCGAACAGTTCCTGTCCAATCTGGGTGATGTGCCGTCGGTGACATTGACCGACGGGATTGATCCGATCCCGATCGCCTCGGGCAATTACGAGGGCAAACCCAACCCGCATGCCTGGATGGGGCTTGATAATGCCCTGATCTACGTCGACAATATCGAGAAGGCCTTTTCTGAACATGACCCGGAGAATGCCGAAACCTACGCCAGCAACGCCGCCACCTATAAAGACGAACTGCGTGCCACTATCGAGCCCTTGCGTGATGCGATCGCCGCGATTCCGCAAGACCGCCGCTGGCTGGTCACCTGCGAGGGCGCGTTCAGCTATCTGGCCCGCGATTTCGGCATGGAGGAACTCTATCTCTGGCCGATGAACGCCGATCAGGTCGGTACGCCGCGACAGGTCCGTGCCGTGATCGACGGGGTGCGCGCGCATGACATTCCGATGGTGTTCTGCGAAAGCACCGTCAACACCGCCCCCGCCAAGCAGGTGGCGCGCGAAACCGGTGTTGCCTATGGTGGCGAGCTTTATGTCGACTCGCTGAGTGAGGCGGGGGGTGTGGTGCCAACCTATCTGGACCTGCTCAAAGTCACCTCGGGTACCGTGGCGCAAGGGCTGACGGCAGCCACGAACTGACGCCCTTCGGGCAAAAGGAAGACCAGATGCGCGATGATCATAGCCTGGCCAAGGATATGTCTGAAACCGGCGGACCGGGCGGCGGGATCAGTGCGCAGGATGTGACGGTCACCTATCGCAACGGCCATACCGCGCTGTGGAATGCCAGTTTCGAGATCCCGCGCGGCACGGTCACCGCGCTGGTCGGGGTCAACGGGGCCGGGAAGTCCACGCTCTTCAAGGCGATCATGGGGTTTGTACCTGCCGCACAGGGCGCGATCAGCATCCTCGGGATGGGGGTGAAACAGGCGCTGGGGCAGAACCTCGTCGCCTATGTTCCACAATCGGAGGAGGTAGACTGGGCCTTTCCGGTGCTGGTCGAAGACGTGGTGATGATGGGCCGATACGGCCATATGGGGTTCCTGCGGCGACCCAAACAAGCTGACCATGACGCGGTCGCCCAAGCCCTGCGCCGGGTCAACATGCAGGAGTTCCGTCATCGCCAGATCGGCGAGCTGTCCGGCGGCCAGCGCAAACGGGTGTTTCTGGCGCGCGCCTTGGCGCAGGACGGGCAGGTGATCCTGCTGGACGAGCCCTTTACCGGTGTCGACGTCAAAACCGAGGATCAGATCGTGGCGCTGCTGCGCGAACTTCGGGATGAGGGCCGGGTGATGCTGGTTTCAACCCACAATCTGGGCTCGGTGCCGGAATTCTGCGATCGCACAGTTCTGGTCAAGGGCACTGTGTTGAACTATGGCCCAACCGAGACCACCTTTACCCCGGAAAACCTCAAAGAGGCCTTTGGCGGGGTACTGCGCCACTTCACCCTGGGCGGCGAAACGCTGCATGACGATGAGGACGCGCGCGAAATCACGATCCTGTCCGATGACGAACGCCCCTTCGTGCAATATGGCGACAAGACCCAGCGCACAGATCAAAATAGCGAGCGCGAGGAATGATCGACTACCTCACCGAGCCTTTCAGCTACAATTACATGACAAACGCCATGTGGGTGTCGGCGCTGGTCGGTGGTGTCTGCGCGTTTCTGTCGGCCTACCTGATGCTCAAGGGCTGGTCGCTGATCGGGGATGCTCTGTCACATTCGGTGGTGCCGGGGGTGGCGGGGGCCTATATTCTGGGCCTGCCCTTTTCGCTGGGCGCATTTCTGGCCGGAGGGCTGGCGGCAGGCGCGATGCTGTTCCTGTCGGAACGCTCGGGATTGAAGGTCGACGTGATCATCGGGCTGATCTTCACCTCGTTCTTCGGGCTGGGTTTGTTCATCGTGTCGATCAACCCGATGTCGATCTCGATCCAGACCATCACCATGGGCAATATCCTGGCCATCACCCCCGAAGACACGCTACAACTGGCGATTATCGGCTTTGTCTCGCTGGCGGTACTGCTGGCCAAGTGGAAGGACCTGATGGTCACCTTCTTTGACGAAAACCACGCCCGCGCCATCGGGCTGCGGCCCGGGTTGCTGAAAGCGGTGTTCTTCGTGCTGCTCTCGGCCTCGGTAGTGGCGGCGATGCAAACGGTCGGAGCGTTTCTGGTGATTGCGATGGTGGTGACGCCCGGAGCGACGGCCTATCTGCTCTGTGACCGGTTTCCGCGACTGATCCTGACCTCGGTCCTGATCGGGTCGGTGACGAGCTTTTTCGGGGCCTATATCAGCTACTTTCTCGATGGGGCGACCGGGGGTATCATCGTCTGCCTGCAAACGCTTCTGTTCCTTGCGGCCTTTGTCTTTGCCCCCAAACACGGATTGCTGGCGGCGCGGCGCAAGGCGAACGAGGCGTTGCGACGCGGGCCCGCGTCCGAACCGGAACGGAGGGTGGCCTGATGGATATCGACACCCTTCTGCTGCCCTTCCGGTTCGCCTTTATGCAGAACGCCTTCCTGATTTCGATGATCGTGTCGGTGCCCACCGCGATGCTCTCGTGTTTTCTGGTGATGAAAGGCTGGGCCTTGATGGGCGATGCGGTCAGCCATGCGGTGCTGCCGGGGATCGTGCTGGCCTATATCCTTGGTCTGCCGCTGATCGTCGGAGCCTTTGCCGCTGGCATGACCTGCGCCATGGCGACCGGGTATCTGTCCAGCAACAGCCGGGTCAAACAGGACACGGTGATGGGCGTGGTGTTTTCCGGCATGTTCGGGCTGGGCATCGTGCTTTATGTCTCGGTGCCGACCAATGCGCATCTGGATCATATCCTGTTTGGCAACATGCTGGGTGTGGAACCGCATGAGCTGTGGCAGGCCGGGATCATCTCGGGGCTGGTGGCGTTGGCTTTGGGGCTCAAATGGAAAGACCTGCTGCTGCACAGTTTCGATCCGGCCCAGGCGCGTGCGTCGGGGTTGAGGGTCAACTGGTTGCATTATGGCTTGCTGGGCGCGTTGTCGCTGACAATCGTGGCGACACTGGCGGCGGCGGGGCTGATCCTGGCCATCGGGTTGCTGATCGCACCTGGTGCGATTGCCTTTCTGATCGTGCGCAAGTTCTCGACCATGCTCTGGGTCTCCGTTCTGGTCTGCATGGCGGCGATGCTGATGGGCACCTATGCCAGCTTCTTCCTCGACAGCGCGCCTGCGCCGACCATCGTGCTGATCCTGACCGCGATGTTCCTTGTCGCCTTTGTGCGACGGCAGATCATCACCCGCCGCATGTCGATGCGTCGGGTCGAGGCCGCCCTGCCGGAAGGGCCGTCCTCCTGATGGCGCGCATCGTGATCGCAGGCGCGGGGGCCATTGGCTGTTTCACCGGCGGTTTGCTGGCGCGGGGAGGGCATCAGATCACGCTGCTGGGACGGGCGCGGGTCTTGGATGCGGTGCGGGAAAACGGGCTGACGGTCAGCGATTTCTCGGGGCTTACGACCCATATTGCTGCTGCTGATCTGACGCTCTCGGAAGACCCGGCCTGTCTGTCCCTGGCCGATCTGGTGATCGTGACGGTCAAGACAAGCGCAACCGCTGAGATCGCGCAGCAGATCGCCAAATATGCGCCGCCCGATGCACCGGTCCTGTCCTGGCAGAACGGGATCACCAATGCTGACACCCTGCGCTCGGTCCTACCGGATCGCGATATCCGCGCCGGGATGGTGCCCTTTAACGTGGTGCCAAAAGCGGCGGGCAGCTATCACCGGGCCACCTCGGGCGATATCGTGATCGAAGCGGGGCCGGGTGCCTTGGGACAGATGTTGAATGTGCCGGATCTCGCTGTAACTGAAAGCGAGCGGATCAAGGCGGTTCAATGGGGCAAGCTGCTGATCAACCTCAACAACGCGCTCAACGCCTTGTCGGGGCTGACCTTGCAGGAACAACTTCTGGACCGGACCTGGCGGCGTTTGATGGCTGATCAGATGCAAGAGGCGCTGTCGGTGCTCAGAGCCGCCGGAATCCCGACGCAGTCCACCACACCGCTCGCGACCTGGATGCTGCCCCATGTCTTGCGCCTGCCGACCCCGTTGTTTTCACGGATCGCAGCGCGGATGCTGACCATTGATCCGCATGCGCGGACCTCAATGGCCTATGACTTGCTGGCAGGCCGGGTGACCGAGATCGACACGTTGCAAGGCGAGATTATCGCGTTGGGGCAGCGATATGATCACCCAACGCCGATTTGTGCCCGGGTCGCTGTCCTGATCCGCAGCGCGCCCGATCAAGCCCTGAGCCCGGACGACATTCGCTCCACCTGAGCCCGATTGCTTACATGAAGGCCATCAGCCCGGTGAAAAGGACCGCCGAAAGCAGGGCGGTGGCAGGCACGGTCACGACCCAGGCGGCGATGATGGTCATGAAATGCGAGCGGCGCACCAACTTGCGGTGGCGGCGCTCTTCGCTGGCGATCCGTTGCACGGGCAACGACCGGCGCTGACGGTACTGGGCGTGCCACTCGCGGTAGAACCCCACTCCGAACACACCACCCACGGCGATATGGGTGGAACTGACCGGCAAGCCCTGCCAACTGGCCAGCAGCACGGTGATGGCGGTCGACAGGGCGACGCAGAAGGCCCGCATCGGGTTCAGCTTGGTGATCTGGGTACCCACCATGCGGATCAGACGGGGCCCAAACAAGAACAGCCCGAACGAGATCCCGAAGGCCCCGATCGCAATCACCCAGCCAGGCACCGGCACCTGTGCCGCAAAGGCACCGAACTGGCTTGTGTGCACAATGGCTGCCACCGGCCCCACCACATTGGCGACGTCATTGGCGCCGTGGGCAAAGCTCAGCAGCGTCGCCGCCACCACCAGCGGCAGACCAAAAAGATCCTTAAGCGAACGGGTTCGGTTCTCCATCCCTGTGGACTTGCGTCGAACCCATGGCACCGTCAGCCGCCATGCGAGCCCCCCTGTGAGCAGACCGATCAGCAGAGCGGTGCCCAACTCGACCCTGACAACCCGTTGCAAGCCCTTGACGGCCAGATAGGCCGCAAATGCCCCGGCCATCACCGCGACCAGCATAGGCACCCAGACCCGGGCAGCCGCGATCTTGTCGTCGCGGTCCTGAATGCGCGCCTTGATCAGCGCCAGGAGCGCGGCCGCAATGACCCCGCCCAGCAGCGGTGCGATGACCCAGCTTGCCGCGATGGCGCCCATCATGGGCCAATTGACCGCCGCCAGCCCTGCGGCTGCAACACCCGCGCCCATGACCCCACCGACCACTGAATGGGTGGTCGAAACCGGGGCGCGGATGAGGGTGGCGAAATTCACCCAGAGAGCCGAGGATATCAGCGCCGCCAGCATCGCCCAGATAAAGACCTGCGCATCCTGCATTGCAGTGGGATCCACGATGTTCTTGGCAATGGTTTCGACCACTTCGCCACCGGCCAGCAGCGCACCGGCGCTTTCGGCCAGGGCAGCGATGCAGATCGCGGTTCCCATGCTCAGCGCGTTTGCGCCCACCGCCGGACCCATGTTGTTGGCCACGTCATTGGCACCGATATTCATCGCCATATAGGCACCGAAGATCGCGGCGGCGATCACCACCAGCCCGCCGGTGGTCTGCCCAAAAAACAGTGCTGCCGCGAATCCGGTAAGCACGATGAAAGCCAGCGCAAGGCCCGGTGCGACCAGCGGGCGCGCCGCATAAGAGGCGGCCAACTCGGCGCGCGAGATGCGGCTCAGGTCACGATCAAGCTTGGTCCAGCGGATTTCGTCCGGATGGTCACTCATGGTGCCACCTGTATAGCGCATCCTTCGGGCCGAGACCGAACGTCTTGTGTTTCAAGGAGATCAAATGTGGCAATCGGTAAGATCAGAGCGCGCGCAGCAGGTCTTGCAGTTTCGGCTCGGCCACCAGATTTGCGGCTTCTTCGGGGAGCATCCAGCGCCGTTCTCGCTGACCCGCCTCGGGGAAATCATCGGCAAGTGTGTCGACCCTGACCCGATAGACACTCACCCGTACCGGCTGCGTTGTGCCATCTTTCTGGCCCTTACCGTAATCAAAGCTGCCGACCGGATCCTCATCCACCTGTTCAGCCAGAACGCCCGCCTCTTCCCAGGCTTCCTGAACTGCGGCTTCCGCGCCAGTCTTGCCGTCGATGGGCCAGCCCTTGGGCACCACCCAGCGACCGGAGCCCCGGCTGGTGATCATCAGAACTTCCTGCTTTTTCTTACGACCGCGCACACATAACGCCGCAACCTGCACCGCCTCCGGACGCAGGATGAGGGGACGCACGACCTGTTCCCAGGTACTCTTTAACGCCATAAACATTACTGCCGACCCTTTCATCACCGCTTATTTGCGCGGCTATAACCCTGATACTTGGACATTTTGCCTGAATTTTCAACAAATCCGGGGGCATTGGGTCCCCATAAATCTGAAAATTTGCATAATAACCGCGAAAAAACGACTAAAGCGGCGTGAATCCGCCATTCTTTCGCACTTACCGCCCTGAAGGGCGGCGTTTGGCGCGCAGGGTAGGGTCGGCCTGTGTCGGGTCTTCGGGCCAGGGGTGTTTGGGATATTGCGCGCGCATGTCCTTGCGCACATCCGCATAGGACCCGGCCCAGAACCCCGGCAGATCGCGGGTGATCTGGATCGGGCGCTGCGCCGGTGACAGCAAGGTAACCTTCAGCGGCACACCACCACTTTCCGGGTGGCGGGTCACGCCAAACATCTCTTGCAGCCGGACCGAGATCTCGGGGCCGTCAGGCCCGTACTCAATCGCCACCTTGCGCCCAAGAGGCGTGACGAACTGCCCCGGCGCACGACGGTCCAGCTCCTGCATCTGGGGCCAGCTGAGCGCCGCCTTCAACGCCGGGAAAAGGTCGAATTTTCGCCAACCCTGCGCACTGCGCACCCCGTCCAGCATCGGCAACAGCCAGTCCTCAAGCGTGTCGATCAGACCCTGAAGCGAGAAATCAGGGAAATCGCTGCCCTCGGCGCGGGCCAGTTCCACGCGGGTGGCCAGCCTTGCCGCCGGACCCTCCAGCCGCAGGCCCAGATCGCGCACGCCCTCCATCATCGCCTGCGCCACGTGGTCGGGCGGAACATCTTTCCAGATGCGATCCTCCAGCGTGATCGCGCCCAGCCGCTCTTGCCTGCGCGCGATCACGCGGCGTTCGCGTTTGGACCAGACGCAACTGTCGACCCAAGCAATCTGCTCGCTGAAACTATCGCGGATCTCGCGCTCTGTGATCTGCACGGCCTGACGGATGCGCGCCTCGCGCGGGTTGCCGTCGGTGTCAGTGGCAACCAGATAGAGCGCGCCCGCCAGCGGATCGCCCGCATCCAGCACCGCCCCCTTTCCGCCGCTCAGAACAAAACGCGGTGCGTCGCCGGGGCGGCGTTGTCCGATGCGGTCGGGATAGGCCAGCGCCGCCATCACGGTCGGGCTGGTTGCCTTGCCTTCCCTCGGGGCCTGCCGCGCCAGCCGTCGGGCTTCGTCCTTGACCCGGCTCACGGCACCGGGATTGACCTGATAGGGCCGCTCGCGGCGAAACCGCTGCAGATCGCGCAGCGCTGTCAGCCGCAGGCCCAGATCCACCGGTGCCCCGCGCAGAATGTCGCGATCCGCCAACAGGGCAGCAAGCGGCGCGGCGTCCCGTCCGGCGCGCAGCAGCATATGCCCCAGACGCGGATGCAGCGGCAGCCGGGCCAGCGCCCGCCCGTGCTCGGTGATCTGCCCGCGCGCATCCAGCGCACCCAGCAACGTGAGCAATGCGCGGGACTCCTGCATCGTACCCTCGGGCAGGGCGGTGAGGAAGGGCAGATCGTCGGACCCGGCACCCCAAAGCGCCAGTTCCAGTGCCAGCCCGGTCAGGTCGGCAGCCTCGATCTCGGCAGGGGGAAACGCCATCAGGGCGCCTTCTTCGCCCTTGGACCACATCCGGTAACATATGCCCTCAGCCACGCGCCCGGCGCGGCCTGCGCGCTGGGTGGCCTCGGCACGTGTGACCTTCTCGGTCACCAGACGCGACATGCCGGAACCCGGATCAAACCGTGCCCGCCGCGCCCGACCCATATCGACCACCGCACGCACATTCGGCAGGGTCAGCGAGGTCTCGGCGATGGACGTGGCCAGAACCAGCTTGCGTCCGCTGCGCGCTGGCGTGATCGCCTTGCGCTGCTCGGCAAAGGGCAGGGCGCCAAACAGGGGATGCACCGCGCAGTCCTTGGGCAGGCGATTGGTCAGCCGGTCTTGTAGCCTGCGAATCTCTCCCTCACCGGGCAGGAAAACCAGCACATCGCCGCCCGTCGTGCGTGTCTCCCGCTCGGCGGTGCACACGAGGTCGCACAGTGCCGCAAGCGGGTCCGCATCTTTCGCCAAAGGCCGGTCCAGCCAGCGCAGATCGACCGGATAGCTACGCCCTTCGGAGCTGATCAGCAGCGCCTGCATCAATTCTGCCACCGGCCCGGCATCCAGGGTTGCCGACATCGCCAGCAAGATCAGGTCGTCGCGCAGCGCGCCCGCCACCTCGAGACACAGGGCCAGTCCCAGATCGGCGTTGAGTGAGCGTTCGTGGAATTCGTCGAAAATCACCGCGCCCACATCGGGCAGGTCAGGGTCTGATTGCAGCATCCGGGTCAGGATGCCCTCGGTCACCACTTCGATGCGGGTTCGCGGCCCGGTTTTGGCCTCGCCCCTGATGCGGTAGCCGACCGTCTCGCCGACCGCCTCGCCCAGGGTCTCGGCCATCCGCTCGGCAGCAGCGCGGGCGGCCAGGCGGCGCGGTTCAAGCATGATGATCCGGCCCTTGGTCGACCCGGCCTCGAGCATGGCCAGTGGCACACGGGTGGTTTTGCCCGCCCCGGGCGGGGCCTGCAGCACGGCACGGCCCGACCGGCGCAGCGCGTCCAGCAGATCGGGCAGCGCGTCCTCGATGGGCAGTCGGGTCATGCCATCACCCGCGCTTAGCGCCGGAGGACCGTGGCGGGACCAAACAGGGTATCAGCGCGCACCTCGACCAGCCGCATCAACTCGCCCGCAGGGGCGTAGGTGACGGTGACTTCGAAATTGCGCTTACGTTTCAGGTCCTCGGGGGAATAACCGCCAACGCGGCGAAAGATGCCATGACAGGTGATCAGCGGTCCGGCCTCGGTGCGGCGTGTCATCGCCAGCTCGGTCAGGCGCTTGCCATCAAAAACCCGCTGTGTCAGGTCACACAAACCTTCTGCGGGCTGATCGCGCATCACCGCAAAAAGCGCCGTCAGCGGATCAAGCGCGCCTTTCTGTTCGGCGTCGGTCACGGCGTATCTGGATTTGCGCCCCGTGTCTGGGTCACCGCGGCGTGCGACACCTCCGGAATAGGTCAGCCGTTCCTTTGACTGGCGGCGTCCGGTATTCATCTCTTCGGTATAGTTGCGTGGCTGGAACGTGTTTCCCTGCACGCGACCGTTGGATTTCAACTGAAACCAAACGCCGGACAACGCATTGACCAGGCCGGTCGTCTCGAACCGCGAGGCGACAGCATAGCGCGATCCTTTGACCGTGCCGGACAGGGCCAGATCGCCGACCTTGGCACCAAGCGCGCGCACGTCATATTGCCCTTCGGTCTGTTGTGCCGCGACAAGGCCGGGCAGGCACAGAAGCAGGAGGACCCCTATCATTCGCATCGCTTTTGATCCCTGTCGGTTCGGTACTGGACAAAGGCGATATACCCACGGCATGAAGGCACCACAACAGCAATGGCGGGGCCATGACCACTGATACTCTGTCAGACAGGATCTTGAACGGCGAGCGCCGGGCACTGGCCCGTGCCATCACTTTGGTCGAAAGCCAACGCGCCGATCATCGGGCCGAAGCGGCGGAACTGCTGGATCAGCTGCGCAAATCGGGGCGTCAGGCGATCCGCATTGGCCTGTCCGGCACGCCGGGTGTCGGCAAGTCGACCTTTATCGAAAGCTTCGGGATGTTTCTGACCGGGCAGGGGCTGCGGGTGGCGGTT
This sequence comes from Ruegeria spongiae, assembly GCF_023502395.1. GTDB lineage: Bacteria > Pseudomonadota > Alphaproteobacteria > Rhodobacterales > Rhodobacteraceae > Ruegeria_C > Ruegeria_C spongiae. Next base: position 65,553 of record NZ_JAMFMB010000022.1, read on the forward strand.
CTGGCCGTTGATCCCAGTTCGGCCCGCTCAGGAGGCTCGATTCTGGGCGACAAGACCCGGATGGACCGGCTGTCGCGCGATCCCAATGCATTTATCCGCCCTTCGCCCAGTCAGGCGCATTTGGGCGGCGTGGCGCGGCGCACCCGTGAGGCGGTGAGCCTGTGCGAGGCGGCAGGGTTCGACGTGGTGCTGATCGAAACCGTGGGGGTGGGCCAGTCGGAAACCGTTGTGGCCGAAATCTCGGACCTGTTCCTGTTGCTGCTCGCGCCTGCCGGTGGCGATGAACTGCAGGGCGTCAAGCGCGGGATCATGGAGATGGCCGACCTGATCCTCGTCAACAAGGCAGATGGCGATTTGCGCCCGGCGGCGACCCGCACCTGCGCCGATTATTCCGGTGCCCTGCGCCTGTTGCGCAAGCGCCAACAGGACCCTGACGGCTATCCCCGGGCGCTGATGGTCTCGGCGCTGGAAGAGGCCGGGCTGACCAAAGCCTGGGAGGATATGACCTCGCTGGTGAACTGGCGCCGCGAGAACGGTTTCTGGGACCGCCGCCGCGCGGATCAGGCGCGCTATTGGTTCGAGCAAGAGGTACGGCACGCGCTGTTGTCCCGGCTCGAAACGGCAAAGGCGCGCAGCCATATGCATCAACTGGGCGATGAGGTAGCACAGGGTCGCCTTGCTCCGGGTATTGCGGCGGAAACTCTTCTGGCGGCGCTGGGACAGGACTGACCTTTGCGATTTGCTGCAACGGCACATGGGCCGGGCGCAATGGCAAAGATTTCGCGATACCCGTCTTGACCCTTCCGGTGATTCCTCTTACACGCATCCAACCAGTTTTCGGGCGCGCCTTTGGGCCGCGCCCTTCATGATTTGGCAGAAGTCTGACAACGGGTCAGAAGATCTGCCGCCAGATACGAAGGATGAAACCCATGTCGCGCCGTTGCGAACTGACCGGAAAAGGCCCGATGACTGGCAACAATGTCAGCCACGCCAAAAACAGAACCCGTCGCCGGTTCCTGCCCAACCTGAATGATGTGACCCTGCAGTCGGAAACCCTGAGCCGTGGCGTCAAGCTGCGGATCTCGGCTGCGGCGCTGCGCTCGGTCGATCACCGTGGTGGTCTGGACGCGTTCCTGGCAAAAGCCAAGGATGACGAACTGTCGGCCAACGCGCTGAAGGTCAAGAAAGAGATCGCGAAGGCGCAAGCCGCCACCGCCTGATCCCTGACCGGATGGACAAAATGAACCCCGCACCGGACCCGGTGCGGGGTTTTCTTGTTTGGGTCTCCTGCGCGGATCAGGACGAGAGACGGACCTGCGCAATCGCATCCTGAAACGCCGGATTGGCGATGATCGCATCCGCATAGGCATGACCCAAGGTTTGACCAGCGATGATATCCATCGGGTAATGCACCCCTCCGGTCACGCGGCCATGGCCAACCTGTTCGGCAAGATCGATAAGGGCGACCTCATGCTCGGGGAACGCCTCGGACAGGAGCCGGGCATAGACCACCGCGCGGATCGAATGGCCGCTGGGGTAGGAGGCGACCGGGCGCACGTCGCCGATCGGATTCACCGCCTCGTTCACCACGAAGGGTCGGGGCAGGTCATAAACCGATTTGAGCGCATCATAGTCAGAGCGCACCTCGTTAATCGACTGATCAATCACCGTCTTGAGCCCTGCCGCGTCGACGGTGAACATATCCGAGCCGAGGATGGGCCAGAATCTCTCGACAGTGAGCGGTGTTTCCACAAATTCGACCTGCTCCGGCGTGCGCGTCACCTGCGCCCATTCAACAATCGCCATCTGGGTGTCAAACGCGGCACTGTTCATCTCGGGCGGCGGCGGGATCAGTTCCGTCGCATTGACGCTGCCTTCGGGCAGGTATCTTTCGGTCGCGGCATAGCTCGGTTGCGCGACGCCAATCGTCAACAGGGCAAGCCCCGCGGCAAAGGCCGGGGCCGTCAGATAGCTTCTGGCTGGTGTCATGTTGATTTCTCCTTTCCCGGTCGCGCGGCGACCCTCTGTTGTGTGATCACAAGTAGATGGGAAGGTGACCCGCCGATCCCAAGCGCAGGCGACGGGTTTGGCGACAGATGAGCAAATCATCATATTGGCTTAATGCCCGCGAGATCGGTAGTTCGAGCGATCTTGCCCCTGTCAGGCGTCTGAGTCGGTCCCAGCGGTGAAGAACACCCTGCCGTCCATGATGCGGCGTTGGGTGCGGAAGGTGCTGACCGATATTGCCTCGGGGCCGTCAGGGCCTTGCAAGACCTCTGCCATCACCGGCAGAACCCCGGAGGGGTTGCCAATGCGCAAAGGCCGTGCCGCGCTGGTGATCCGGTTGACCAATGTGCCGGGAATATGCGCGGCCACGCCGGTGCACATGCCCCCGGTGAGCGTGATTGCGCGGTGGGAATTGCCCATCGAGATCAGCCGCACGCCCAGATCGTGACTGTCCGCGCCATGGGCGCTGCCATCAAGCGCGGTAAAGGTCTGTGGGGCGCCGATGATGGCGACCTTGGGGTTGGACAACGCAGCCTCTGTGACGGTTTCGGCTAGCCCCATCCTCACCGCAGCTTCGCGGCGGATGGCTTCCATCCGCGCCATGTAATCGGTATCCGCATCAAGCGCCTGTGGCATTTCGGAGGCGGTTTTACCAAGCGCTTCGGCCCGCACGAAGACCACCGGATTGGCCGCGTCCACCAGCGATGCCTCTACCGCGCCCAGCCCGGCGACCCGCAGGACATTCACAGGCTTGCCCGTCGGCAGCAGCCTGCCCGTCGCCGCGCCGCCGGGGCGCAGGAAATCAAGCGTCACGCGCGCGCCGGAGCCTGATACGCCGGGGATCGTGAAATCACCTTGTTCGACCGGCGCACCGTCTTGAACGGGAAACCGCGCGTGATAGATTTGACCGGTATTGGTGTTGAAAATCCGCACCAGAGCCTCGCCATCCTCATCTGCCCGCACCAACCCTTCCTCCACCGCGAAGGGACCGACGCAAGAGGACATGTTTCCGCAGGCCGAGCCATAATCGGCCACCGGCTGATCCACCGCGATCTGCACGAATGTATACTCCACATCCGCGTCTTTACGTGCCGAGCGGTCGACGATCACCACTTTGGACAACGAAGAAATGCCGCCACCCATGCCGTCAAGCTGCCTGCCATAGGGGTCGGGGCTGCCCAGAACCTGCAGAAAGATGCGGTCGCGCGCAGCTTGGTCGGCGGGCAGGTCGGAGCCGTTGAACACCACCGCCTTTGATGTACCGCCGCGATAGAACGTCGCCCTGATCCCCTGTCGCATCTCATGCCGCCTTTTTGCCAAGAAACGCCCGGAATGCCATCGGCAGCAAGCCGCCATGGGCAAAGATCTCGCGCTCGCGATCATTGTACAGCCGCAGGTCGAGCGGTGTCGTGTCGCTGCTGCCATCCCTGTGGTGAATGGTCAGGCTGGCCCCGGTCAGATCGTCAGAGAGGGTGATGTCATAGACCTCGGACCCATCAAGGCATAGCGTCTCGCGCGTCACACCCTCGGGGAAACAAAGCGGCGCGATGCCCATGTTCACAAGGTTCGAGCGGTGGATACGCTCGAAGCTTTCGGCAATCACGGCGCGGATACCGGCCAGCCAGGGGGCCTTGGCCGCCGTGTCGCGCGACGAGCCGCAGCCATACTCTTTGCCGCCGATCACCACCAGTTGCTGGCCACGCTCCAGATAGCTCCGGATCGCGCCGAACACCGTGGCAACCTCGCCTTCGGGCTCGATCCGGGTCCAGGACCCTTCCTTGCCGGGCACCATCTCGTTGCGCAGTCGGTAGTTGGCGAAGGTCGAGCGGATGATGACATCCGAACAGCCCCGCCGCGTGCCGAAAGAGTTGAAATCATGTGGTTCGACGCCTTTACCGATCAGGAATTGGCCCGCCTCGGAGTCGGGCGTGATCGTGCCCGAGGGTGAGATATGATCGGTTGTTACCGAGTCGCCCAGAATAACCAGCGGGCGCAATCCCGTTAGCGGCGCGACACCACCGGGATCGGGTTGAATGGTCTGCACGAAAGGCGGAAAACTGACATAGGTGCTGGGTGCCCAGTCATAACGGCCGGTACTGGTCTGCAACGCGGTCCATTCGTCATTCACGTCCCCGATTGCCTTGAAGTTGCTGATGAAATCATCCGCCGTCACATAGGTGTCGATGATCGCGTCGACCTCTTCTGCCGCAGGCCAGAGATCTTTCAGGGTCACCGGAGTGCCGTCGCGATCCATGCCAAACGCATCCTGCGAGACATCCCGCAGGATCGTGCCCATCAGCGCATAGGCCACCACCAGCGGCGGCGAGGCGATCATGTTGCGCGAAGCCAGCGGATGGATACGGCCCGCGAAGTTGCGATTGCCTGACAGTACTGCGACCCCCTTCACGTCATGCGCCCTTATCGCCGCCTCATGTTCGGGCCGCAGCGGGCCGGACATACCGTTGCAGGTCGAACAGGAGAAGGCCGCCACCTCGAACCCCAGCTTGTCGAGATCATCCTGCAATCCACTATTCTTCAGATACCGCGCCACCACACGCGAACCGGGCGCGAGCGAGGTTTTGACATGCGGTTTGACACTCAGCCCGCGCGCCACGGCGTTGCGGGCGATCAGCCCGGCCAGGATCATGTTGCGCGGGTTGGCGGTGTTGGTGCAACTGGTGACGGCGGCGATGATCACGTCGCCATCGCCGATATCGTGATCCGCGCCTTCAACCGGCACCCGGCGGGCCGCTTCCACCTCATTCTCCAGCGCCAGCGTTCTGGTCGCCTTGTCCAGATCGATCCGCTGTTCCGGCCGGGACGGACCCGAAACCGAGCGGCCAATGGCGCTGAGATCCAGCGTCACCACCTGAACGTATTCGATCCGGGCATCGACGCCCTCGGACCACATCTGCTGCGCTCTGCAATAGCTTTCGGTGTTGCGGGTCGTTTCGGCGCTGCGCCCGGTTTCGCGCTGATACCGGAGGGTGTTGGCGTCGACCGGGCAGAACACTTGGGTTGAGCCATATTCCGGTGACATATTGGCGATGGTGGCGCGGTCGGCCACGCTCAAGCGACGGTAGCTGGGGCCGAACATTTCGACAAACGTATCCACCACACCCAAAGCACGCAGCTTTTCGGCGACAACCAGCGCCACATCCGTTGCGGTGATGTCGTGCGAGGGGTCACCGATCACCTCCAGCCCGACAACCTTGGGCACGTTCACGGCGGTGGTTTCGCCAAAAAGAAGCCCTTCAGCCTCCAACCCGCCGATGCCCCAGCCGGTGATGCCAAGCGCATTGATCATCGTGGTGTGGCTGTCGGTACCCAAGCAGCTATCGGGGATCAGTACCCGCGCGTTTTCATTTGATCGCAGCACGGTCTGGCCCAGGAACTCCAGATTGACCTGATGGCAGATACCGCCGCCCGGCGGAATCACCCGCAGTCGCGGAAACCGCGCCTCGCAGGCCTTGAGAAAGGCGAACCGTTCGCGGTTCACTTCAAATTCACGCGCCATGTTTTTTTCCAGCGCAAACCGTTCGGCCCAATGGTTGATCGTCATCGCATGGTCAATCACCAGATCGACGGGTAAGCTCATGTCGACCTCCGCCGGGTTGCCGCCTTGCGCCTCGAGCCTGTCGCGCATCGCCATGATGTCGACCAGAGCCGGAATGCCCAGCATGTCATGCAGCAGCAGCCGCGCCGGACGGAATGGCACTGCGGCGCCCGTGCGGTCGGCCACCAATGCGGCATCCACGCCACCTGCGGAATGGCGCGCGGCGTTCTCTGCCAGCACCCGCAAGGAATAGGGCAGGGTGGTCAACCGATGGCCCAGCCCCTGCGCATAGTCGATTGCCTGATATTCTGTGCCTGCCACGTCAAAATACTGCACGTCTTGCCCTCCGGTCGTTCCGCGCCAGAGCTAGACAATCCACCCCCGGAACCGCAAGGTTGGACATACAGCGTTTTGCCAGAGAGAACTCATGTGCGCCACCAGAACGGAATCGGTCGAACGGGCCATGTCGATCCTGAACGCGTTTTCGGCCCAAAGCCCCGAGATGACGCTGGCACAGTTGGCCGAGGAAACCGGGCTGCACAAAAGCACCATCCTGCGGCTGACCAAATCGCTGGCGATCTATGGATTTATCCAACGCGACAGCGGCGGGGTGTTCAGCGTTGGTCCCAGTGTCTGGCGGCTGGGCCTGATTTTTCGCCGTGATTTCACACGGCGCGAACATGTGGCCCCCGCGTTGCGTATGCTGGCCGAATCCACCGGCGAGACGGCGTCATTCTATGTGCGCTCGGGCAATGAACGCGTCTGTCTTTACAGGGAAAATTCGCCCAACCTGCTGCGGTTCCATGTCGAAGAGGGGATGCGATTGCGGCTCTCTACCGGGGCCTCAGGCATGGTACTGCGCCGTTTCAGCGGCGAAGATGTAGGCGATACAGGCACCTTCAACGACGCCGGAACCGCGATGTCAGTGGGAGAGACCAATCCCAACATCTCATCCGTTTCCACCCCGGTCATTTCCCGCGACGGCGCGTTACAGGGGGCGTTGACGGTTTCGGGCCTGGCCAGCCGGTTCGACGAAGACGCCCGCAAAGCCGTGGTGCCGCTGTTGGAAAGTCTTGCCAAATCGCTGGCGGGTTGAGCGTTCTGTCTGGCGAAACTGATTTCTACCCTTCTTGATGGTCCCTATGCCAAACCGCTAGACACGCGAAACACCAACCAAGCGCCGAAGGACAGGCAAGATGCTGACACATGAGATCAACAAGGCCTTTCGTGAACGCCTGAACACTGGTGGGGCGGTGCTGATGCCCGGCGCGGCAAATGCGATGGCGGCGCGGGTGATCGAGGATCTGGGATTCGAAGCGATCTATATCTCTGGCGCGGGCGTAACCAACACGTTTTATGGTATGCCCGATCTGGGCTTCATCACTCTTACCGACATCGCGCAGCATTGCACGGCGATCCGGAACACCAGCGATCTGCCCCTTGTGGTGGATGCCGATACCGGTTTCGGCAACGCGCTGAACGTGCATCACACGGTTCGCATGCTGGAGCGGGCCGGTGCCAGCGCGATCCAGCTGGAAGATCAGGTGAACCCCAAGCGTTGCGGGCATTTCGCGGGCAAGGATGTTGTCCCGTTGGCCGAAGCGCGGAGCCGGATCAAAGCCGCCGTCGACGCGCGCCAGGACCCGAACCTGATGATTGTCGCCCGCACCGACGCCCGCGCGACCGCGTCGCTGAACGAAGCGCTCGACCGCGCCGCGGCCTTTGTCGAAGACGGCGCAGATATCACCTTTGTCGAAGCGCCGGTCTCCGAGGAGGAAATCCGCGAAATCCCGCAACGATTGCAGGGCACACCACAGTTGGTCAATCTGGTGGTTGGCGGCAAAACCCCGATCCTTGATTTCGACGCGCTCAACCGAATGGGTTACGGGCTGGTGCTTTATGCAAATGTAGCACTGCAGGGCGCGCTCTATGGCATGGTCGGCGCGCTGTCGCAGCTAAAGACCGACGGGATCATGACCGAGGACGGGCCGCTTGCCGGGTTCCGGATGCGGCAGGAGGTGGTACGCAAGGATCACTATGACGCATTGGAGCGGAAATACACCTGACAGGTGATGTCGTCCCCCTGTGTTGCCTTGTGGGAGCAGCCCATACGGGCCGCGTACAAGGTGCGACAAATGGACCCTCTGGCGCTGATCCGCCCAGAGTGGTCACCTTCACAGATCGCTGAATTCCTAGTATTTAAATGACTTTAGTCAAGCGCCTGCACATTTTGCGCAATTGATCGAAGAGCTTCGTAGCTCACGCGATGTTGACATGGCAAGCGCCTCGTCGACATGCTAAACATCACCCAGCAAAGCTGAAAATGTTTCAGATAAGGGACTCCTGACAATGACCTCTGTGACACCTGCCTGTCTCTCGCAAGGCCGTTCCCGGCTTGGACGCATCTGTTTGATGATGACGCTCGTGGCTGTCGGATGGATCGCTGGCGGCAGCCTGCCCGCGACGGCGCAGGACACCGCGCCGATCCCGGTGAAGTTGTTTGCGCTGGACGCGGTCGAAGAGGTCCGGACCCGTACCTTCTTCGGCAAGGTCGTTGCAAAGGAAACGGTGGATCTGGCGTTTCAGGTCGGTGGTCAGATCGTCAAGTTCCCGGCCGTCGAGGGCGAAATCGTCCCCAAGGGCGCATTGATCGCGCAACTGGATCAGGAACCCTTCGAGCTGAGCCTCACACGCGCCACCCTGGCAGACGAGCAGGCCGAGCGCGACCTGGTCCGGATGAAACGCCTGGAAGGCAGCGCGGTCAGTCGCGTGTCGCTTGAGAATGCGCAAACCAACGCCGAACTGACCGTTGTGCAGCTCAGGGAAGCGGAATATGCGCTGCGGCAATCGACTCTGCTGGCACCCTTCGACGCGTTGGTGGCCTATCGCGAGGTCGCCAATTTTACCAGCGTATCGCCTGGCACTCACGTGATCCGCGTGCATGACATGTCAGAACTGCGCATCGAGATTGATGTCCCCGAAATTCTGTTCCAGCGGGTCAACGACAAGGCTGACGTGACGCTGCAGGCGAAATTCCCGGCCAGCGACACGCTGTTCCCGCTGGTGATCCGCGAAGTGAATGCCGAGACATCGCAGATCGGCCAGACCTTTCGGGTGACGCTGGGCATGGCGCCGCCCGAGGGGATGCAGCTGTTTCCCGGTTCCTCTGTCCGTGTTCTGGCCACCATAGCCCGCGCGCAAGGCGTGATGCGGATTCCGGCATCGGCCGTGTCTACGGGGGATGGCGGGGCCACATCGGTCTATGTCTTCGACAGTGCGGATGGCGAAACCGGCAACCTGCGCAGCGTGCCCGTTGAACTGGCCGTTGGCCGCGATGGCGGTTTCGAGGTGCGCGAGGGCCTCAATCCGGGGGACGAGATCGTGGCCGCCGGGGTGTCGGTTCTGACGGATGGCGCATTGGTTCGTCGTTTCACCGAATTCCGCCAGTAAGGACAGATCATGCAGATCGCGCGTTTCAGCATCAACAATCCGATTGCGACCTGGATCGTCATCCTGACCTGTCTTTTCGGCGGGATTGTCGGGTTCTTTTCCCTCGGCAGGTTGGAAGACCCGGCCTTCACGATCAAGACCGCGACGGTGGTCACGCTTTATCCCGGCGCGACGGCCGACGAGGTCGCACGCGAGGTGACCGAGAACATAGAGAGCGAAGTCCAGAAGATGTCCGAGGTCGACAAGATCACCTCGGTCAACACGCCGGGTCTGTCGGTGGTCAAGGTCGATATCAAGAAGCACTTTCCCAGCAGCGCTCTGCCTGCGGTCTGGACCAAACTGCGCGCTCGGGTGGACGATGCCACCCCGTTTCTGCCCGATGGGGCGAACCCGCCTTACGTCAATGACCGCTATGGCGATGTGTTCGGCATCTATTTCGCCGTCACCGCCCCCGATTTCACCGACCGCGAACGCCATGAGCTTGCGACCTTCATCCGGCGCGAGCTGCTGGCGGTCAAAGGGGTGGCGGATGTGGCGCTCAGCGGATTGCCCGAAGAAGCGATCTATGTGCAGCCCGATCTGGACCTGACTGCAAATCTGGGCGTTCCGCCAGCGGTGATCGGTCAGAACATCGCAACCGCAAACGCTCTGGCTGATGCCGGGCGGGCAAACGGAATCCGGATCAATCGGCCAGACGGGTCGAACACGGTCGAGGAAATCCAGAACCTGACCATTGGCGTCAACGGCGAGCTGGTGCGCCTCGCCGATGTCGCAAGCGTCGAGCGCAGCCGGGTCGCGGATCCCACGCTCATCATACGTCAGGACGGGGTCGAGGCCTTTACCGTAGGTGTCGCGGGCATCCAGACAGAAAACATCGTCGAAGTGGGATACCGCGTTGATCAAAGGCTGGCCGAGCTGCGGTCGAGCATCCCCGCAGGTGTCGAACTAAGCCCGATCTACCAGCAGCACTTGATCGTTGACGAAGCATCGAATGCCTTTCTAATCAACCTTGCCATGTCGGTCGTCATCGTGATCGTGGTGCTCGCGCTCGCCATGGGCTGGCGCGCGGCAATCGTGGTGGGAACGACGCTGCTGCTGACGGTGACGGGTACCATCCTGATGATGTCGATCTTCTCGATCGAGATGGAGCGGATCAGTCTGGGCGCGCTCATCATCGCGATGGGGATGCTGGTGGACAACGCCATTGTGATCGCCGAGGGGATGCAGACCGATATGGCGCGCGGCAAATCCTCGCGCGATGCGGCCGCCAACAGCGCGGACAAGACCCAGATCCCGCTGCTGGGCGCCACCGTGATCGGGATCATGGCCTTTGCCGGAATCGGGCTGAGCCCCGACGATACCGGCGAATTCCTGTTCTCGCTCTTTGCGGTGATCGGGCTGTCTCTGATGCTGTCCTGGATTCTGGCGATCACCGTGACGCCTCTGCTGGGGCACTATTGCTTCAAGATCGGCAGCGGTGGCGAGAGCGACGCCTATGACGCGCCGATGTTCCGCATCTTCGCATCGGTTCTGGGTGCGGCCATTCGGGTCCGCTGGCTGGTAATCGTGTCGCTTGTTGCATTGACCGCTGTCTGCTTTGCGGCGTTTGGCAGCGTCAAACAGCAGTTCTTCCCCTATTCCAACACGCCGCTTTTCTTCATCCACTACAAGCTGGCGCAGGGAACCAAGATCCAGAAGACCTCGGAGGATATGAAGCGGATCGAAGCCTGGCTCGCCGAGCAGGACGAAGTCGTGAACATGACTACTTTTGTGGGTGATGGTGCCAGCCGGTTCATGCTGACCTATCCCACCGAAGACCCCAATATCAGCTACGGCCAGATTATCGTGCGCGTCGACAACGTTGAAAACATTGCTCCGCTCAGCGCCCGAGCCGAGGCCTTTGGCCGCGAGAATCTGCCCGAGGGTGAGTTCCGGACCAAGCGCCTGCTTTTCGGTCCCGGCAGTGGCAGCCCGATCCAGCTGCGTATCTCGGGCCCCGACCCGACCGAACTGCGCCGCCTGAGCAAAGAGGCGATGGCCGTGCTGACGCAGACCTCCGACAAGCTGACCACTCTGCGCACTGACTGGCGTGAACGCGAGGCGGCCATCATTCCTCTGTTCTCAGAGGACCGCGCCCGCACCGCAGGCATCACCCGCAGCGATATGGCCGAGGTGCTTCTATTCGCGACAGAAGGCATAACAAGCGGCGTTTTCCGCGATGGCGACCGGCTGTTGCCGATCTATGTCCGGGTCGATCCCGATGACCCTTCGGTGCTGTTGGATCAGCTGATCTACTCTGACACGGCAGATCAATTCGTGCCGCTGGCTCAGGTGTCGGACGGGTTCGACTTCGAAATGCAGGACACATTGTACCACCGCCGCAACCGGCTACCGACCATCACCGTATCCGGTGATGTCAGCCCTGATGTGACGCCAGCAGAGGTCCAAAGCACGATAATGGATGCCGTCGAAGCGATACCGTTGCCGCTGGGATACAGCATGGAATGGGGCGGCGAGTACGAAGATTCCGCCAATGCCAATGAAAACCTTGCCCGCCAGTTACCGCTGTCGCTGCTGGTGATGGTCCTGATTTCGATCTTCCTGTTCAACGCGCTGCGTCAGCCGCTTATCATCTGGCTTCTGGTGCCGATGTCGGTCAATGGGGTAGTGATCGGATTGCTGGTGACCGGTATGCCGTTCAGCTTTACCGCGCTGCTGGGTCTGCTCAGCCTGTCGGGGATGCTGATCAAGAACGGTATCGTTCTAGTGGAAGAAATCGACCACGTCCGCGAAACCGGAAAACCGCTGCAGGAGGCGATCGTCGAAGCCTCGGTCTCGCGGATGCGGCCGGTTATGCTGGCGGCGGCGACGACCATTCTGGGTATGCTGCCATTGCTGACCGACGAGTTCTTCCAGTCGATGGCCGTGACCATCATGGGCGGTCTGGCCTTTGCCTCGATCCTGACGCTGATCGCGGCACCGGTCTTCTACTATGTGCTCTTCTCACGTGATGCCAAGCGTGAGGAGGCAGTCGCGGAACCCGCGTGATGCGGGGCAGGGGGGGGTGGTTTCGCCTCCTGCCCGCCTTGGTCATCGTGCTGGTGGGTATCGGCTGCGCGCCCAAACGCGCGCTGCCGCCACCGGACGCCGCCACTTATGAGAGCTTTGAGCCGGTGGGCATGCCACCGGATATCCGCTACTACGCCGATGATTTCGAGGTGGACAAATCTCAGGTCATCGCCGAATTCCGCGCTGCGGTGTCGCGCGAAAAGGACGCGGACGGTGTGCAATTGCTCGCCCTGTCGGGTGGCGGGGCGGATGGCGCTTATGGGGCAGGGGTGCTCAACGGCTGGTCTCGCAGCGGTCGGCGGCCCGAATTCGATGTGGTCACCGGCATCTCGACCGGCGCGATCATCGCCCCCTTTGCCTTTCTGGGCTCCGACTATGATCCGCCACTGCGCGAGTTCTATACCGAGACCCGCACAGCGGATGTGGCGCAGTTGCGCATTCTGGACGCGCTGATCTCGGGTCGAACCATCGCAAATGTCACGCCGCTGAAAAAGAAGATCAACCGCGAGATGACCGACCAGTTAATCCGCGAGATTGCCCAGGAACATGCGCGCGGCCGCCGCCTGTTTGTTGGCACCACCAATATCGACGCCGAGCGACCGGTCCTGTGGGATGTCGGTGCCATCGCGTCCGTGGGCACACCGCAAGCGCATCAGCTGGTCCGTTCCGTCATCCTCGCCTCGGCCTCGATCCCGCTGGTTTTTGATCCGGTGCCGATCCAGGTCAGCAATGGTCACGAGGTGCGGCAGGAGATGCATGTGGACGGCGCGCTGACGCAGCAGATCTTTGCCTACCCGCCGGGCCTGCCGGTGAAACAGACCCTGCGCGAACTTGGATATGCGAACAAGGCCAACACGATCTGGCTGATCCACAACAAACGGCTGGAACCACGCTATCGTGAACAGGACCTGCGCTTGTCCAAGATGGTGGACCGTACCCTGGGCACGCTTGTCCGGTCCCAGGGGCTGGGTGACATTGCCGCGATCACTGCATTGGCCAAACGTGACGATCTGCGCCTGCGTGGCCTTGCAGTGCCAGTCGGGTTCCAGACGGAACCAAAAGAGTTTTTTGACCCGGGCTACATGCGTGCGCTTTATACTCAGGGCTATGCCGACGGGCTGCGGCCCGACAGCTGGCGCGCCGATCTCAAAGAGATTTTCCTCGCCAGGTAAATGCCGTTACGGCACTGGTTTACGCTAGCTATTGTCAAAACGAGACCTTGTTCTTATTTCTGAAAAAAATTCAGATACGTTCAGGTGTGCTATGCAATCTGCCAAATCCAAACGGCGCCAGGAACCCGTCAGAATCCCACGCCAGGCACGGGCTCAAAAGCGAGTCGAACAAATCCTTCTGGCCGCAAAGTCTGTTGTCGCGCGCAAGGGATACAACGATCTCAAGATGACCGATGTTGCCCACGAGGCCGGTATCACGATCAGTTCAATGTACCAGTATTTCCCCAACAAAGGCGCGGTGATTTCGGCGATCTGCGAAGAATACCTGAGCCAGCAGCGCAGCAATCTCAAAGCAGCATTCCGCACGCCTCCGGGGACGCTGGAAGAGGTCGTCGACAGGATGGATATCCTGATGCAGAGCTATTATCAGACCTTGCGCGGCGACCGGGTTCTCAAAAAGATATGGTCTGGTGCGGCCTCGGACAAGTCGGTCCTGTCGGCAGAATTTGATGATACTCTGGACAATGTCGAAACGGTCCACGCCGCCGCGCGGCACTTCGTTTCGAATGACAAGCTGGCGGAGTTCAGAAAGACACTGACTGTGCTCTTTGGCTTTGCCAACGCGGCCGTGAACCAGGCGGTGGATCTCGACGATACTGAAGGTCAACGCACAATAGAGATCGCAACAAGAATGCTGCGCGCCTCGTGGAATGCAGGTATTCACCCGCTTGCCGAAATCCGATCCGACCACGTAAGCGCTTGACATCCCGAGTCAAGTGATCTTCAACGCCTCTTACTGGATTGATATTACCATAATTCAGATTATGCAGTTATCATGTGTAGTCGAAAAGCCGTAATGTCACCCATCAGCAATTCAGAAGTGTCACTCTGCCCTCAAAACAAGACGAGGATGAGCGGACATGGGATGGGTGATGATGAGCGAGCGCGAGTTGAACCGCGTGGAGGTAATGCGGCGAACCTGCTGGGTCTGACACGGCGGCAAGTATTCCGGCTTCTGAAGCGATACCGCCAAGACGGCGCATCCGCGATCCGTCATAAGGCGTGCGGCAAGCCTCCGAACAACCGGATCCGCAAAGCGAAGCGCGACTATGCTCTGTGTCTGATCAAAGAGAATTACCCGGATTTCGGCGCGACACTGGCGGGTGAGATACTGACCAAGCATCACGGGTTCAAAGTGTCTCGTGAGACCTTGCGCAAATGGATGATTGAAGACGGCATTTGGCTGTCGCGTAAACAGCGCCGGACATTTCACCAGCCGCGTCTGCGCCGAGAATGCTATGGCGAACTGATCCAGATCGACGGCTCCGATCATCGTTGGTTTGAGGGTCGCGCGCTGCCTTGCATCCTGCTCGTTTTCATTGATGACGCCACCAGCATGTTGATGGAGCTGCGGTTAGTGAAGTCGGAAAGCACGTTCAGCTATTTCGAGGCCTTGGAAAGCTATCTCCTGAAGCATGGACGGCCCGTGGCTTTCTACTGCGACAAACACACGGTGTTCAGTGCGTCCAAGACAGACGACAGGAACGGCGCAGGCATGACCCCAATTCGGGCGGGCGTTGAATGAACTGAACATCGAGATTCTGTGTGCAAACAGCTCTCAGGCCAAAGGCCGGGTTGAACGGGCGAACCGGACGCTTCAGGACCGGCTTGTCAAAGATCTGAGGCTGGCGGGCATTTCGGACATGGAAGCCGGAAACGGCTTTCTTGAAGGCTTCAAAGCCCGCTTCAACGGCAAGTTTTCCAAGGCCCCGGCCAAAGCGGACAACCTGCACCGCGCGCTAAATGTAGAGCCGGACAAGCTGGCTGAAGTGCTGTGCTGGCGCGAGAACCGCTAAGTCGGCAAGCAGCTCACATTCTCTTATGACCGCAAGCGGATCATGCTGGAAGAGAACGACCTGTCACGCGCTCTGGTCGGCAAATATGTGGATACCTATGCCTTTACGGATGGCCGGTTTGAGGTGCGCTGGAAAGGCCAGGCCCTGCCCTACAGAGTCTTTGATATGGACCAGCGCGTCACCCATGCTGTCGTCACCGAGAACAAATGGCTCAGTGCGGTTCTGGCTCATGTCAAATAGCTACAGGAGTAGGTGGCGCCCAAGCCCAAGGTGCGGACCAATTCCGAGAAGATGAGGTATAAGCCCAAAGCCCGAAAGAGGGTTGGGCCAGAGATTACCGTAGCAAGTGAATGAGTTGTAGTGGTTCAGATGTGATCTGACAGTTGACCGTTGTTCTGTCCGCTGCGGACGAGTTCCAGGACAAGACAACACGGCCGAACCAGCTCTGGCAGACCGACTTTACCTATTTGAAGGTGATCGGCTGGGGATGG
>NZ_JAMFMB010000023.1 GCF_023502395.1 Ruegeria spongiae
GGTTCCAGACTTAGCAATCTGCTTATGATCCCTAAAACTGCTTCAGTCGAATCAGAGATTATCAAGCCAGTTGTTCAGCATCCGAAACAACCGGCGTCGATCAGCTTCATATGTAAACGTGTGGTCGCAATCCGAGAAATAGTGAAGCTCCAGACGGTCGCCGAAATTCACATCCGGCAATGCGTCCAATATTTGGCGGCGATAATTGTGTTGATAGCTGTGGCCGCCCGAGAAAATGGCCAGAATGGAAATCCCATTATTCACCATCTTTTGGTAAGCAGATTGCAAGTAGCTTACCGTTTCGGGAGTTTCCATATCTTGCCTCGAAAACTGTTCTCTAACCGGTGGCGGAGGTGCATCGCCTTTTGCAACTTTGTGCCGCACCCGCTTCCAGAACCGCCCTTTTCCGATCAGGAAGTTGGTCCAGACTACCGGCTGTTTCAACCGCCTGAACTTATCAAGCACATGGAACCAGCGCGTCCTTGGGATAGACGGATCCATCAGAACCACTCCGGACACGCGGGCGTCGTCGCCGCTGTAGACTACCGAATGATCCGCGCCAGAACAAAGACCAACCAGAACGACCCTGTCACATTTGAGGTTTGCCTCGGTCCAGTCGATCACCTCACGAATCCCGCTACAATTTTCTTCGAGTGGCGACCGATCGTCGCGCTGTGCCGGGCTGTCACCAATTCCAGCAAAATCGAAACGCACCACGGAATAGCCACGCTCCGCCAAGCGCCGGGAAAGCTTGGTGTACATTCGGTGGTGGCCAACCCTATGGATGATCCCCGTATTGAAAATGATGATCGCCGGGCGATTGCTGTTGTCCGCAGGTCTTGTAACGATCCCACAAAGAGCGCGGTCACCTCCGAATCGAACGACCCGTTCCAGTATGTTGGGACGTGCCGGGGACTGAACGGTCATGTCATCCACTCGACTATTCGTTGCAAAGCCTGCACGGGCACCACACCCGCATTGTTGGGCCAATCCTCACGCCAAGCAGCGCGGCATTCGATATGCTCAAGATCGACCATTGGCTTTCGCTCGTGCAAGGCAACTCGAAATTGATCGTGACTGTCCAGGTTCGTAGACTCGATAACCAGCAGATCATTGGGATATTCGCGGATATGTGGCAGCAAGTCCAATCTGCGCATCTCTGCCTCCATCGCCTCGGTCAATGGAAACCCACAGATCTCGTGTCCGCCACCAATTTCTGCCGGTCGCTTTGGCGGCGGCCTGGCTCCGATTGGCATATTCGACGCGGTCTGGAACAGCGAATCTACGTATTCTTTTCCGGAAATCACCGGATCCCAGAGAACCAGGCGCTTTGTTGACCGCGGGCTTTGCGCTGCTTTCCGCGCCGCAAGATAAGCACCAAAGCGTAGCCCGATCACTGACACATCTTCAGCGCCGGACATATCCTTGAGCTCGACCTCGGCCGCATTGATATCATCGAGCCATCCGGATATGCTGCCTTCCTCGCATTCACCGCCCGAATCGCCGGTGCCAAAATAATCGAATCGAAAGACGTGGAACCCTGCCTCGGCGAGATTTTCGGCAAGTTTGGTTAGAGACCGGTGCGCCGGGATGTACTCGTGGCCCCACGGATAACAGATCAGGACAGATTTTCTGCCGCCCACGCCTGCGCGTGCGGCGTGGTAGACTCCGAATAAGCGTCGTCTCGAACTGCCAAAGAAAACTGGGATCATGTTGAACAATAAATGCCTGGTCGGAACTACTGGGAGAACTTTGCCGCGATCTGACGCAAATTTTGAAAGAACATGACACGGGGGTCAAGCTCAATGCCGAACTGCGTGCGAAGTTGCTTTGCAACTCTTAGCGTAAGTAACGAATGCCCGCCGATCTCAAAGAAATTGTCCGTCGCCCCAACCTGATCCAATTCCAGAACATCTTGCCAGATCCGTGCCAGTTTTTCTTCCATGCCAGCGCGCGGAGCTTCGAAAACCTGTTCCTCCATCTGATGCGCAAACGGACTCGGCAGCGCTTCGCGATCCAGCTTGCCGTTCGGCGTCATCGGAAATTCCGGAAGATCGACGATCAGAGAGGGGACCATGTATCCCGGGAGTCGCTCGCGGAGATTATGACGCACCTCACTCGCCGTGACTTCGTGATCCCAGCCATAAATGACATAAGCCACCAACCGACGATCGTCGTGGTCCGCGTCATGTACAGCCGCCGCCGCTTCTTTGATTCCAGGCACCTGCAACAGAGCGGCTTCGATTTCACCCAGTTCAACACGAACACCACGAATCTTTATTTGATGGTCGCGCCGGCCCAGATGCATCAAGTTCCCGTTCACCATCCAGCATCCGATATCTCCAGTACGGTATAGCCGCCCTTTATCAAGCGGATTATCGATGAACTTCTCTGCTGTTAGTTCGGCTCTGTCCAGATACCCAATGGCCACGCCAGCGCCGCCGATGCAGATCTCGCCCTGAACCCCGATCGGCGTCAGTTTTAGACTTTCATTCAGAACAACGACCTGCGTATTGTCCAGAGGGCGACCAATGCTAATCGGGTCAGACCCGGGCTGAACATAGGTTGCTGTGGAATAGATTGTCGTTTCGCTCGGACCATAGCCATTCCAAAGCGTACCAACCTTTTTCAAAAGCCTATCCGCCAGATCGCGGGTCAGTGGCTCACCACCGGTGATGGCGCGAACATGGTCTCCACCCGACCAATCGGCCTCAAGCAACAATCGCCACGCAGACGGAGTGGCCTGAACAACCGTCGCACCGGTGTCGGCAAGGGCTTTTGCCAACGCAAAGCCATCTGTTGCAACATCGCGACTTAGCAATTCGATGCGCGCACCGACGCTCAAAGGCAACAGTAGTTCGACAGCGGAAATGTCGAAGGAAACCGTCGTTGATGCAGCGACAATATCTTCCTTGCCAAGGCCGGGCTCTCGCCGCATCACTGCAAAAAGATTTGCCATTGCTCCATGAGTGATCTGGACTCCTTTTGGTGCGCCGGTCGAGCCCGAAGTATAGATCACCTGAGCACGGTCTGCCGCCGCTGCACGTACGGTCGGGTTGTTGGTCTCTTGCCCCGTCCATGGCGGGTCATCTTCGCAAACGATCAGCGTGGTTGACCCTGTGTCAAAACCAAACCCGTCTGCGGTTCCGCGATCCGCCAGTATCGCCGCAGCACGGCAATCGGACAGTAAGTATCTGACCCGTTCCGCCGGAAATTGCGGGTCGATCGGTATAAAAGCTGCACCAGACTTTAGAATACCTAATTGCACAACAGAAAGGTCGATCGACCGATCAAGGCATAGGCCTACCAAATCGCCCGTACCGATCCCCTTAGATGCCAGATGAAGCGCCAGTTGATTGGCCTTTGCGTTAAGCACACCATAAGTTATCGACCGATCTTCGAATCTGACCGCAATACGGTCGGGCTCAGATTGAGCAACATCCTCGAAGCTTTCAACAAATAGCGGAACATGTGTTGTGACTTCGGAACCCTGTGAAAACCCGGCGAGGAGTTCCGCCTCCTTTGTCGATACGAGCGGAATCTCGGCGACCGAAAGCCTTGGATTCTTGGAGGCGTGACGAAGGATTTCTTCAAGGCTGTTCAAAATCCTCTCAAGTGAGGACCGAGCAAATATGTCGCTACGGTATTCGATTGATCCAACCAGTTGGTTGTCGCGCATATGCGTGAACCAGGTCATATCATGTACCGCCCCCCCACCGTAGATCGGTTCAGACTGACCATCGCCCGCATTCTGCATAACCACCGCTATCTGGAACAGGGGCGATCGATTCATGCTGCGTGCGGGTTGCAGGCGCTCTACGACCATTTCAAACGGAACCTGGCAATGGGGATGGGAATCGAGAACGGCTGCCTTTGCTGACGCCAGAACGTCGCTGAAGCTCATGTCTCCTTTGACGTTGAGGCGTAAAACCTCGGTATTCACAAAAGGTCCGATGATCTGTTCGAGTTCCGGTTGATCACGAACCGCAATCGAGTTTCCTAGCAACAAATCACTTTGACCGGTATAGCCATATAGCGCAACAGCGCAGGCGGCGAGCAGGCACATATAGACCGAGGTGCCCTCTTGCCTGACCAGCGCTTGAATGTCCGCAGTCAGATCATGATCCCAGGCAAATGAGATACTGTTCCCGCGGCCAACCAGATCCGGCACGAAATCTGCCGGAAAAGAGCAGAGGCCGGGACTGCCGCTTAAACGGTCAACCCACCAATCGATATGAGCCTCCAGACGCTGTGAGTCCAAAGCCGCACGCGACCATGCGGCATAATCGGCGTAGTCCAGATTTGGTGACGTCTGCGAATACTTCGGAACGGCCAGCGCCCGACCGATATTGCTTTGCAACAGACTCAACGACCAATGATCCAGCGCGATATGATGAGCCGAAACAAGCACAGCCACGCCGTTCTGCCCGAGATCGAACACCCCGAACCTTACCGGCGGTTCGTCGGCCAGACGAAAGGGTCGACCGGTATGTCCCTCGATCTCTTTCAGGATGCTGTCGTGCTGTTCTTCGACACCAAGATTGCTCAGGTCGAATTCTGCTATTTCGACCTTTTCAACACCGACTTCCCGCCCGGCAAGACCCGTATCGGCTTCAAAATACAACGTCCTGAGGATCGAATGCTGACTACAGACCTCGCGGATTGCACCCGGATACTGCGCCGCAGGATGTTTGCTGCCCAAAGGCCACGCGGTGACAATGTTGTACTCGGTCGCTTGCGGCGATAGTTGCTGCAAGATCCATATGCGCTCCTGAAAATGCGAGAGCGATATCTGGCCCTTTGACGGTCGAGGTACCAAGGCGGGCCCTGCTTCCTCTTTCAGAAGCGCTATCAAGGCCTGCTTGTGATCAGACAGGGCGTGACGCAGGTCATCCGTGATCGCGCCCACCGGGGCCTCGGCCTTCAAATCTTCTCCTGCGAGAGAAATCGTGATTCCACGCGCACGAAAATCCGCCAGAAGCCTCGAAGCCGTCAAATGACTATCTCCTCCATTGCGTCGTCATCGCCATCCTCAAATCCTGAAATTCCCAATTCGGTTTCAATGCGCGTTGCCATTTCACGAATGGTAGGTCCGTCAAACACGTCACGCAGCGTCAGCTTGACGGACGCAATCACATCCAGCCGCGAAATGAGCCGGGTTGCCATCAGGGAATGCCCCCCCAACTCGAAGAAATTGTCGTCGGGTCCCTCCAGCTGTGCGCCCAGCAATTCGATCCAAACAGCCGCAATTTTTTTCTGAAATTCTGTTTCGAAATTTGCATGCGCCGTAAGAACAGAATCGTCAAGCGCAGCGGGTTCCAGCACATCTGTCGGCACGGCTTCGACAAACTCGCCATGCAGCCGGGATCGCAGAACGCTCTTGATGGTCGCAAGCGTATCGGCCAAGTCGTAATTGGTGACAACGAGCCGCTGTGCACCGCTTGCGAGCCCACCAAGGAATATTTGCGCTGCCATATCGGGATCAATCAGATCGTCGTCGCCATCACGCAGACGCGCCGCCATTCCGACGCGCGCCCACCCTCCCCAATTGAAGGTGATGACATGTTTCCACGCCTGCGGACGCTCCAAACTCTCGGGCCAGAAATCGAAAAATGCATTTGCCGCCGAGTAATCCATCGCCCCCGCCGCCGGCAGGATCGAATTGATCGATCCGAACAACGCAACAAAGTCGAGCGGCGTATCCTTAAACACGTCTGCGATCGCCCGAACACCAGCCGCCTTGGGTGACAGCACGTTGTCAAATGAATCCTCGTCCATCAGCGCCGAAAGCTTGTTCGCGCCCAGAACACCGGCCGCATGAACGATGCCATCGACCGGCCCCCATTCCTCGGCGATACGATCTGACAATCGCCTGAGACCGACCCGATCGTTCGCATCCAGCGCGACGACCATGATCTCGGCGTCCGTCTCTTCTATGGTCTTGAGTTCTTTCAGGATCGCTGATTTGGGATGATCATCGGCAATCGCTGTTTCCCACTCTTCCCGTGGCGGTAACGTCGTGCGCGCTGTCAATACCAGCCGTGCATTTGCACGCTGTGCCAAATGCCGGGCGATTGTCAGACCAACGCCGCCCAACCCTCCGGTAATCAGATAAACGCCCTTTGCGCGTAGGGGAACCTGCAAGTCCGACGGTTCAATATCCAGATCAATCTCGGAATATGCGCGGTGCCATCGGCTGCCATTTCGCACGGCAGAGACGAGTTCGGGTTCGAACCGCAGGCACTCCATCGCCAAATCCTGCGCTGCGGATTCGGGACATGCAGGATCAAGATCGATCTGACGGGCATGAACCTTTTCGGACTCTGCGTTCATTACAAGAACTTGACCCGCAACCACGCTGTGATCCGGGGCGATGACCGGTTCACCCAATACGCTGCAGGTACCCGAGGTCTGCACCACAACCCGGACCGCCTGATCGGTGGAAAAACGCTCCACAGCCAGCCCGACTTTACGCAAGATCTGAAACAGCTGCGACGTATCTTTGCCAGAATGGGGGGCTACAACCACCGTATTGATGGGATCGGTCAGTTTTTCGAACGGGTCGTCCTTGTTTTCGTCGATAGCGAGTTCAACCACCTGTCCGGCAACCAACCCTGCATTTTGGAGCGCATTGGATACCGCGGCGCCAAATTCTGGGTCATCAGCCAGAATGACCCAACTCCCTTCATGCTTTTGAATAGTTTGTACCTTGGGCGACATCACCCAGGTCGGGTTGCTGATACAGGTCCGGTTGCCGATCAGTTGGGTGGGCCGGTCCTTCGCTGACATCGAAGAATTTGTCGTGGCCTGCGATACGTCTGGGTCGATCCAGAAGCGTTTTCGCTGAAACGGATATGTCGGCAAGGGAACGCGGCGGCTTTCCGGCGCGCCGCGTAGCAAAGCCAGGTCAACGCGGGCGCCCGCGCTCCATAAGCGACCCGCTGCATCCAGAAGCGCTGACCTCTGTGTCATTGAATCTTTCGGATGTGCCTGCGTCGACGCAATGCGATCCTGCCAACCCTTGAGGTTCATCTGAGCCAGATTATTCAAGGTTGTACCGGGGCCAACTTCCATCAAAAACAGAGAATCGTCTTCTGCCAGCTTGCGCAATCCCGACGCAAAACGGACCGTTCCGCGCAAATGCTGCGCATAATAGTCCGGCGATACCGCCTGTTCGCCGGTGATCCAGTCCCCGGTCACATTCGAAACATAGGGCCTCTCCGGCGGGCTTAGCGTGATCTTGCCGACTGCGTCGCGAAATGCGTCAAGTACCGGCTCCATCATTCGGGAATGAAACGCGTGCGACGTGTGCAGAAGCCGACAAACCACATCGGCACTTTCCAACCGTCCGATGACATCGGTTACGGCCTTTGTCTCACCAGAGATAACTGTCATATCAACTGCATTTTCGGCTGCGATGTCGACCTCCTCTCCAATCCGTGACCGCAGCTGACCTTCGGGCAGTTCGATCGCGGCCATCGATCCAACAGCCACGG
The DNA here is from genome assembly GCF_023502395.1 of Ruegeria spongiae. Classification (GTDB taxonomy): domain Bacteria; phylum Pseudomonadota; class Alphaproteobacteria; order Rhodobacterales; family Rhodobacteraceae; genus Ruegeria_C; species Ruegeria_C spongiae. The sequence goes on from NZ_JAMFMB010000023.1 coordinate 7,497, forward strand.
ACTGCATCAACCTGCCTCGCTCGGCGACCAGCTTGAGCGCGGCCTCAAGCGACATGACCCCCGCTAGATGCGCTGCGACATACTCGCCGATGCTGTGCCCGATCATCGCAGATGGAACCACTCCATAGCTCCGCAATAATTCAGAGAGCGCATATTCCACCGCAAAAAGTGCGGGCTGGGTCAACCAGGTCTGCGTCAGATCGGCCTTTGACCCGGATGCAAGCGCGGCTGTGAGATCCAAATCCAGAACCGGGCGCAAGATCTCCGAGCACCGGTCCAGAGCCGTGCGGTATACGGGTTCGTTGTCGTATAGCTGCGAACCCATTCCTGAGTGCTGACTGCCCTGCCCGCTGAACATGAATGCGACGCGACGCTCTCCTCCTAGGTGGCGTACACCTCGTACCTTGCGCCGAAGTGTCGTTGCCGCAGCGGTCTGATTGCTCGCAACGACAAACCTGCGCAACTCAAAATGCTTGCGCCCGGACTCCAAGGTAAAGCTGACATCCGAAAGCGACGGGGACCCTGGCGCCTCGAGGGCATCGGCAAGATTCGTACACGCCTGCGCCAGCGCGTCGGCGTCGCGAGCGGAAACCAAGAGAAGCTGTTCTTTGTCTTCTTGCTTGGCGCGAGTTGGATCGGGCGCTTCTTCAAGCACCAAATGTGCATTGGTTCCCCCAATTCCAAATGAACTTACACCTGCGCGCCTGGGATGGCCCTCATCCGGCCAGGGCGCGGCCTCACCCGAAGCCACAAAGGGGCTGGTTTCAAGCTCGAGCTTGGGATTTGCCGTCTGAAAGTTGACCAGAGGTGGAAACGTTCTCTGTTTCAGACACAATACGGTCTTGATCAATCCGGCGACGCCAGCCGCTGCATCGAGATGGCCGATGTTTGCTTTCAGAGACCCCAACCGGCAAAATCCGACCCTGTCAGTCCCATCCCTAAAAGCCTTTGTCAGCGCCGCAATCTCTATCGGATCACCAAGCGGTGTTCCTGTACCATGGGCTTCAACATACCCTATCGTCTCTGGGTCAACTCCGGCAACATTCTGCGCCAGCACGATCGCCTCGATCTGCCCATCAATACTGGGCGCGGTATAGCCGGCCTTGTCGGCACCATCATTGTTCACGGCCGCCCCACGGATCACAGCGTGGATCGTATCGCCATCCTCGATCGCATCCTTGAACCTTTTGAGCGTGACGATCCCCACGCCTGCACCAGCCCGCGTGCCTTTTGCCTGTTCATCGAATGGCCGACAATGACCGTCAGGCGAGAAGATCATCCCCTCCTGATAGAGATAGCCCGTCCGTTCCGGGTAGGTTAGCGATACGCCACCCGCCATCGCCAGATCGCACTCGCCCCGAGCAAGCGCACGACAGGCCATTTCCACCGCTACGAGCGACGTCGAACACGCGGTCTGGACCGTCATGCTCGCGCCGGTCAGGTTCAGCTTGTAGGATGCGCGCGTGCAAAGGAAATCCTTGTCGTTTCCCAGCATCAATTGATAACCGCCTGCGGCCTCGGCCTTGCCGCGATTGGCCATAATACTTGATAGGAAGTACGAATTCATACTTGTCCCGGCATAGAGATTCACTGGAACCTCCAGCGCGTCCGGAGCGTAGCCTGCATGTTCCAGCGCATGCCACGCGCATTCTAGGAACAGGCGCTGTTGCGGGTCGATGATCTCAGCCTCGGCCGGTGAAATGCCAAAGAACTCCGCGTCGAACATGGCAGAGTCCTTCAGATAGGTACCTTTCGCCACATAATCCTGATGCTGATACAAAGAGGTCGGCACGCCAGCGGCATCAAGGTCCTCTTCGGTTAGGTTGTCGAGTGATTCCACGCCGTCGCGAATGTTGATCCAGAACTCGTCCAACGTGTTGGCATTGGGAAACTTCCCGGCCAATCCAACAATTGCGATCGCATGCTCAGGAAATTGGGAACCACTTGGGGTTTCAGTCATGCTTCAAGCGCTCCGCGCGTGATTTTGCTCGCGATACCGCTGACGTTTCAGCGCGAAGCTGTTCTGCGCCCAGCCGATCAGATTGCTGCGCAACGGTTGTCTTTTGAAACAGCTCAATCACCGACATCTTCTCACCGAATTCCTTCTTTAGCTCCTCGTGCAGACGTACTAGCAGCAACGAGTGGCCGCCCACATCGAAGAAGCTGCTGTGCAACCCGACCGCGCCAATTTGCAAGATCGACTTCCAAATCCCCGCGACCTTTCGTTCGACCGGGCTCATCACGACATTTCCGAGATCAGCCTCTTCGATTTGTTTCATTGCGGAAAGATCAGGTAGAGGCAGGTTGTTGCGATCCAACTTGTTGTTCGGTGTGAGCGGCAAGGCATCGAGCGTAAGAAAATACCTTGGCACCATATACTCCGGCATCGTGGCGCGCAGACGTGTTTTTGCTTCGGATTCAGAAAATTCTTTGCCGCCCTTGGGAACCACATAAGCGACAAGGCTCATTTCTTCACCGGGTCCGTTGATGGCCGATACGGCGCAATCTGCGACTTCGGCCAATTCCGACAGGCGGGTTTCAATTTCTCCTAACTCGATCCGAAAGCCCCGAACCTTTACCTGAAAATCATTCCGCCCCAGATACATCAAATGGTCATCGTGAGTGCGCCGAACCAGATCGCCAGTGCGATAGATTCGGATCATCTGCCCGTTTGGTGCCTTTATCTCTACAAAGCGCTCGTCGGTCAGGTCCTTGCGATTTCTGTACCCGCGCGCAACCCCGTCACCCCCAATGCATAATTCGCCGACAACCCCCGTCGAGGCCAGATTGCCGGCGGAATCGAGCACAAATGCCTGGGTATTCGCGATTGGCCGACCGATATAGGCAGCCTGATCGGGATGCCGGATCAAATTGTGCGTAGACCAGATCGTAGTCTCGGTTGGGCCGTACATGTTCCACAATTCGCCAACCCTTGGAACCAGCGCTTCGGCCAATGAGCGTGGCATCGCCTCGCCGCCACACAGGGCCTTCATGCGGTTCGCTCCGACCCAGCCCTCATCAATGAGCATTCGCCAGGTCGCCGGTGTCGCTTGCATGACGGTTATCTGATGTTGATCAATGAGGTTCGCCAATGCCTTCCCGCTCAGCGTTTCAGAACGATCAGCAACAACGACGGTGCCGCCCGAGATCAAAGGCAACCAGAATTCGAGCCCGGCAATGTCAAAGGCTGGCGTCGTGACAGACAGCAGAACATCCTGGGAACCGAAGCCCGGTGTCTGCTGCATGGCTTTGAGGAAAGTCACGAGGTTGCGGTGCATGATCTCAACACCTTTGGGCTTGCCAGTCGAGCCCGAGGTGTAGATCAGATAGGCGAGGTCATTTGATGCAACATCCGCCCAAGCTGCAGCGGAAACGGGCTGCCGCTCGAAAATTCTGTCCGTAACGATCACCAATGACGGATCACAGGGCAATTGCCCGGATAGATTCGCATCGGCAAGCACAGCCAAAGGTTCGGCATCCTCAAAGATCATCGCCAGCCGATCACTTGGATGATAGGGATCAACAGGCAGGTAAGTAGCCCCGACCTTCCAGACGGCAAGCATGGCTACGATAAGCTCAGGACCGCGTTCTTTGGCGACCGCAACGATGTCGCCGACCCTCACGCCGCGCTCGATGAGGTGTCCTGCAAGAACCTCGGCACGTACCAGCAACTGTTCATAGCTGAGACTGACATCCCCCTGAATGATTGCATCACGCTCGGGGTTCGCCAACGCGGCTTCGACGATCAACCCTGGTGTGGTCAGGTCCTGCGGAATCTCGATATCGCGCTGAGCAGATACGACTGGTTGCTTGGTCTCGTAGTCCGAGATTGAAAAGTCATCAAGTCGGCGCTCAGGCTCGGACATCACTGAATTCAAGAGCGACAGATAGCGCCGATGAAACAATTCGATTGTCGCCGCATCGAACAAATCAGTTGAATATTCGTAGGAAACCTTCAAAACGCCTCGATACTCGGCCATTTCCACAGCAAGATCGAAACGGGTCGTCCCCGCATCAATCGGAAGAGGTTCGATTTCCATGCCCTCTGGCGAGCCATCCTCATAGTCAAAATTCATCAAAGTAAACAGCACCTGAAATATCGGAGCGTGGTTCAGGCTGCGATCCGGATTCAGCTCGTTTACGACCAGATCGAACGGCGGTTCGCTGTGCTCAACCGCCTTGAGCGAGGTGTTCCTGATCTGCTGCAAAAAACTGCTGAAGTCCGGATTGCCAGACAGGTCGCCTCTTAGCACCACGTTGTTTATCACACACCCGATCATCGCCTCAAATTCCGCCAGATTTCTGTTGGCAATCGGTGACCCCACCAGAACATCTTCTTGACCGGAATGGCGATACAAAAGCACCTGCAAAACAGCGATCAGCATCATAAAGGGCGTTACGCCCCGCGTCCGGCAAAACCTGTGAACCTGTTTCAGGGTTTCAGAATCGAACTCCGTTGACATGCGCCCGCCGCGATAGCTGATTTGCGCGGGTCTGGGGTGGTCGAGCGGAAGCTCCACTGCCGAAGGTGAACCCACCAGCGCAGACTTCCAATACGCGACATCACGGTCCCAAACTCCGCTATCCACACAGCGTTTTTCCCACGCTGCATGATCGACGCAATGGGCGACCACTTCGGGCAGCGCCAATGGCTTGCCGTTTTTGAGGCATTCATAAATTGCCATGAATTCTCGCGTCAGAACGGACATCGACCAGCCATCAGCAACGATGTGGTGAACGCGAAACAGCAAAACATGATCGTTCGGCGCGAAACTAATGACGGTCAAGGCGACCAACGGGCCGTTAGCAAGATCCATCGCCACACGCAATTGATCGGCGATCAACTTTCTTGCGACGCCTTCTCTCTCTTCGACAGGCACACACGGTTCCTCGATCACATCGACATCGGGCGGGCTGTGATCAAGAGTTTCCGCAACAGGCCGACCGTCCCGCTCTCCAAAACGCATTCTCAGCGCTTCATGCCGGTCGCTGAGCAGCATTATGCTCTCTCGAAGAAGATCGACTTTCACTTCGCCTCGAACCCGCGAAGCACTCGAGATTACATAGGCGGGCGAATTCGGGTCGAGCAGGTTCAGAAACCACAGCCTCTGCTGCGCAAACGACATGGTCATTTCACCTACGCGAGAAACCTTGCCAAAGGGCACATGCCTTCTGGGTTCTCTGTTCTGCTGGTGCCCGTCCGCCAGCACTTTGACGATAACGTCGCGCAGCTGCGCCAGTTCGGCCTTGAGTTGCGCATCGACACTGCCTTTCGGCGCCAGGATGCGTAGCTTTCCATCTGCCAGCTTGACTTGAATACGCCGTTGCGCAAGGCGCTGAAGCAGTGCGCGTGCATCCGCCTGCTGTTGTTCCAAAACATCTGAGGAATTGGATTTAACGGTAGCGGATTGAGGTGAAACAGTCATTTTAGAAACCGCAACCGGTCTGAATGAATAGTCAGACGACTCCCTAGAACACGCAAACAAAAAATTATCCAGTGCCGCCGCATTGGCGAGCGCATCAAGTTGAAACAGTTCGCCAGAACCAAGTCAAGCCGCAACACGTCCGGGCAGCGCCGCGCTTTCCCCCGCAGACCGGCAGGGAACGTGATAAAGGTACGATCCTACCATAGCAGCCTGGATTTCAAGCCCCATTCAAAAGCCAGACTCGGGTCCTAGCTGCCAGGCACTTAAGAATGTACCATGTCGAAAACACATCAATTCCACGACACAATGTATCCGGAAAAAGTCTTTTGTATCTCATAGCGATATCTTGATACATTGGATTTAGCGGGCGCGAGGCCAGACGAATGACAAAGGCGCGAAGCCGTCTGTGCATCATTCAGCACATTCTGAAGACGGGCACACTAAAAGCAGACGCTGAGGCTGCGGTCAAAATCGAGCATGGGCAGACCCGGGTCGATTTATGGACATTGTCGCTGGACACGCCTGCACTGCCGCCATCCGAATTGTCAGCCATGCTCAACCAGGCCGAACGAGATCGGGCAGGCCGTTTTGCGACGAACCTGCTCGCAAACAGGTTCATTGCCGCGCGCGGGCAAACACGGATGGTATTAGCGGGCGCGACAGGAATTTCACCCGAAGATCTGGTTTTTTCCACGGGCCCGTTCGGCAAACCCAAACTGGTGGTGTCGAATGGGCGCGCTCCGATCTCGTTCAACTTCTCAGACTCGCAAGGCTTTGGCCTTCTGGCGATATCCCGACAGGGCGAGCTGGGTGTGGACATAGAGGCAATCCGAGAACTCGAGGACCTGACCGAGCTTGCTAGGCGCTCGTTTTCAGATGCGGAATTCAGCGCGTTAATGGGATTGCCCGCCAAAGAACGCCTCGGCAGTTTCTATGCTTGCTGGACCAGAAAGGAAGCGACAATCAAAGCGGACGGTCGCGGCCTGTCTTTGCCGCTCGACAGCTTCTCAGTAACAGTCGCATCCACAGGACTTGCCAAGCTGTTATCCTTTTCGGACCCAAGCGCGCAAGCAGAGGATTTTATGCTGACGGACATTCCTGCCCCATTTGGATACCGGGCGGCACTGGCCCATCTCGCAAACTAGGTACACAGACTTCGCCTCTTTGTGCGGTCGATTGTGGAGGCCCTCTTCCACCCGTCTTTTAACAGGGGTTAACATTCCGAAGCAACAAAAGTAACGTCGTCCTGATAAGGAAAATCTACAGTAAGCAGTTGGTATTAGCCGCTGTTGCCGGTTTCGGCGTGTTGGAGCGGAAACGAATTCATGACGAGTGTCAGACGAGCGTTCGCCTTCGCGACCGGCGAAAAATATATCAGCGCGGTTCTCAGTATTGGTACGACCGCAATCGTCGCTCGTCTGATCCTGCCAAGTGAGTTCGGCATCGCCGTTCTCGGGATGGCGGCGCTTTCCGTTGCTCAGGCTATGCGCGAACTGGGTTCATCGGCGTTTATCGTTCAGCATGCCGACCTGACCACGGCAAAGATGCGGACCGTATTTACCATCAATCTCATGATCACCTTGGTGCTGGCGATTGTGTTTCTTGTCGGCGCCCCGGTCCTGGCATCCCTGCTCCGTGCCCCAGGGCTTGAGCGGTATCTGCCTGTGGCCGCGCTTGCCTTCGTGACCGGAGCGGTCGTGTTTCCACTGCACGCGTCGCTTGCACGCGACCTCAAGTTCAAGTCTCTGGCCGGCATCAATGTCGCGTCTTCAGTTGTCAATTCAGGAGTCCTGATCTTATGCGCGGCGTCTGGCTTGAGTTTTCTGAGCTTTGCCTGGGCTAATGTTGCTTCCGCGCTTGTTGGCTCGGTCCTGCTTATGTGGGTGCGACCGCGCTTCGAGATATTCAGGCTGGATACCAGCGCGTGGAGCGAGGTTCTGTCCTTCAGCATCTTCACCGGTGGTTCTGCCTTGCTGCAGCGATTGTCCGAGCTACTGACCCTTTCCATTTTGAACATCACGCTTTCTCCGCTGGGTGTTGGCTTGCTTCACCGGGCTTCCATGATCTGTCAGTTCCCCGAACGTACCGTTCTCGCCGGCGTCAGCGCCATCGCTCTTCCGGTGTTCTCAAATCGTGGGCGGCAAAAGGTGGATCTGGGTCGTGTTTACCTAGCCGCCATTGATCGCCTCACTGTGGTCATCTGGCCCGCGCTCGGCCTCATCTTCCTGTATGCGCCGGTGCTGGTGCGCCTTCTTCTCGGACCGAACTGGGATGAGGTCACCCCCCTGGTGCGGATCATCGCGGCAGCCCTGTTTTTGAATTTCCCGCCCGGCATTAACTACCCTTTGATCATTGCGACCGGTGCCACAAAGAAGGTTTTTTTTGCCTCAGCACTGCAGGTTGCGACAACGCTGCCGATTATCGCCGTGGCAGCCCAGTTTGGAATAACCGCAGTCGCATGGAGCACCTTCGCCCTCGTAGCTTTGGGCGTGGCGATCTCTACCTACATTGTGCGGTCGGTCGTTGCTTTCTCGTGGCGTGACATTGCTGTGTCGCTCCAGCGAAGCCTCAAAGCAAGCATCCTCGCGCTAATTGGACCCGGTCTGCTTGCCATGATAGCCGGGCCTGATCAATCTGTTCTGGTCTTTCTTACGTCCGCGTGTTTGGCGGTGATCGGCTGGGTGGCTGGCCTGTATCTCACGGATCATCCGATGCTGGCGGAGGTACAAAGAACGGTGAGGGCCATAAGATCGAAGCTCTGACCATTGGATCAACTCTGCAGTAATGCTTGCGCCGAATCGAATTATCCAAATCATTGAAAGTCCGTTTGAGACTGATATGTCTAATTTGTACATTTCATTCTGACACATTAAGCCTTGAGGGGAGATGTTGGTGAAACGCATTGAAATCCGGCAATGCAGGGCGTCACGAGCGCCGTGCATATCGGAATCCGATCTCTTAAGATCGGGAAAACTCGCTCTCTTGGCCAGCCCTGGTATTGATATGTGGGTGTGTTTGCTGCGCAATCAATGTCGACAATCCGCTCCCACAGCGGCCATTGGTGCAAATTCGTGACAAACGCAACCACAATGCAGCGTAACATGTGCCCATCGAATTGGTTTCTGCCCTGGCAGGCAAAACCCGGTGCCATTCGCCTGTTTTGCTTTCCCTGCGCCGGCTACGGGGCAGCAATGTATCACACCTGGCAGGCGGAGGTTGGTGATCAACTTGAAATCGTCGCGGTACAACCACCCGGACGCGCTAACAGGCATGCCGAAACGCCCTTGGATTCAATGTCCGATCTGGTCCAAAGTCTGTTGCCAGCGCTATTGCCTCTGACTGATCGCCCCTACGCTTTTTTCGGCCATAGCATGGGCGCCGTCTTTGCCGCTTACACTGCAAAAGAGATCGTGAACTCTGGCTGGACTCCTCCGCGCCGACTTTTCCTGTCATCCCGACAACCGCCGCACCGGCCAAGCCCCGTGTCTCCGCTTGATCACCTGAGCGATCAGGAATTTGTCGATGAGATCAACCGCCGATACGGAGGCATCCCCCCCGAAATTCTCGACGAGCCTAGCATACTAGAGCTTCTTCTGCCCGCATTGCGCGCAGATATCCGGGTATTGGAACGGGTGGAAGGCGACATGCCCCATCGTCTGCCCATCCCAATTACCGCCTATGGCGGCAACCAGGACCCCCTCGTATCCTCCGAAATGCTGGCATCCTGGCAGGACTGGACAAGTAGGCCGCTTGATCTGAACCTGTTTCAAGGCGGACATTTCTATTTGAACGATGTGACCATGCGCCTTTTGACCTCGATTTCCAGCGCGCTGCGCCAAAGCCGGGTCGCCAAAGAGGGTCTGGGATAGCTGGTATGACTGTCGCGACCAAGTCCGAAAATGCCGTAGCAATCATCGGAATGGGATTGCGGTTTCCCGGAGGCGCGGAATCAGTGCAATCCTACTGGGATTTGCTGGTGAATGGGATCAACGCTGTTGGCGAGATCCCCGCAGACCGTATGGATGTCGGACAGCTCTACTCTGGCACGCCCGCGACACCGGGGCGGATCATGACCCGTTTCGGAGGGTTTCTGGACAATATCGACGCATTTGACGCAGGTTTCTTTGGCATTTCACCACGTGAAGCCGAACGCATGGACCCGCAACAGCGCCTGGTTCTCGAGACCGCGTGGCATGCGATCGAGGATGCCCAGATCGATGCGCACAGCCTATCCGGTAGGCGTGTGGGCGTTTATGTGGGTCAATGGCTCAGCGATTTCGAAGCTCGTCTGATGCGCCATCCCGAAAACACCGATTTTGAAATGACGGTTGGATCCGGCCGTTACACCACTGCCGGCAGGTTGTCGTATTTTCTTGGTCTCGAAGGACCAAGCCTGACATTGGATACGGCGTGTTCCTCTTCGTTGACGGCTGTTCACCTGGCCGTCCAGTCGCTTCGTTCAGGGGAAAGCGAACTGGCCTTTGCAGCAGGTGTCAACGCCATCCTCAGCCCACACATCACAGTTGGTTATTCGCAAAGCCGGATGATGGCACCCGACGGGCGCTGCAAATTCGGCGATGCCTCCGGCGATGGCTACGTACGTAGCGAAGGAGCGGGAATGGTGTTGCTGAAACGTCTCGATCACGCACTGGAAGACGGCGACCAGATTCGGGCGGTGATCCGGGGGAGCGCCATCAATAACGATGGACGAAATAGCGGCTTTATGGGGCGACCGGCAATAGCCGGGCAAAAGTCCCTGATCGGGCAAGCTCTTAGCGATGCCCAAGTGCCATCCGATCAGATCGGCTATGTCGAGGCGCACGGAACAGGCACCGCAACTGGCGATCCGGTCGAACTGACCGCGCTCGGCGAAACGCTTGGAGCGGGCAGAGCAACGTCCCAACCACTCTATGTCGGCTCGGTGAAAACAAATATCGGCCACACCGAGGGCGCCGCAGGATTGGCCGGGTTGCTGAAAGCAAGCCTCGCGGTTCAGACCGGCATCATACCTGCAAGCCTGAACATGTCGCACCCAAACCCGAAGATCGACTGGGACGGGCTGAACCTCGCAGTCCCGGTGGCGCCGGTCGCCTGGGCTCCGGAAGATCACAGGCGTAGGGCTGCAATCAGCAGCTTTGGCATTGCCGGATCGAACGCGCAGATCATTGTTGAAGAACCGCCCAAGCCAACAGCCAGCCCCGTCGAACCGGCAATGCAGAAGCCTTTGGTCCTGCCGCTATCCGCCGCGTGCAAGCCCGGCCTTCAGGCGCTTGCCCGGACTTGTGCTGCCTTGATCGAGACTGAAAGCGCCACCACGATCGGGCGGTTTTGCTCGGCCATGGCTCTCGGGCGTACCGCATTGCGGGAACGGGCGGTATTTGTCGGATCCGATCGGTTGGATCTGATCGCCAGTCTGAAGCTAGAAACCGGCGGCGGGTCGGCCATTGCAGATGGGTCAGTCAGCGCCATCAAGCCCAAGATCGTGTTTGTTGCACCCGGTCAGGGCGGGCAGTGGACAGGCATGAGCCGCGAACTCTATGCCAGCGAACCGGCGTTTAGGAACAAACTGGATGAGTGTGATTCTTTGCTGGCCGATCTGGTCGACTGGTCGCTGTTGGCTCAGCTCAATTCGAACCCTGGCGATGACGCGTTCCTCCTCGACAGAATTGACGTCATCCAGCCGGCTTTGGTGGCTCTGGCGATCGCTTACGCTGCGCTCTGGCAAGCAAAAGGTGTGAAACCGGATGCAGTTGTCGGGCATAGCATGGGTGAGGTCGCCGCCGCCGCGATTGCTGGCTCACTTGATCTGAAAAGCGCCTTCAGAATCGTTGTGCACCGCAGTCAGCTGATGGCCAGAACAAGTGGGACCGGAGGCATGGCGTTAGTCGAACTGGATCCGGATGCCATAAGTGCAAGACTGCGGTCATACAGGGGTGAATTGTCTCTGGCCGCGAGAAATGGACCGCGCAACTGTATCATCTCGGGCGAGATCAGCGCTCTGGAACGCGCCCTCAATGAGTTTGAGCGCGACGGAATTTTCTGCCGCCGCGTCAAGGTGGATGTGGCATCGCATAGCCCCCAGATGGAACCTCTGGCGAATGAATTGAGCAAAGATCTTGCCAACCTGGTGCCACGCCATGCCCTTACCCCTATGTATTCCACCGTTCAGGGAGCATTGATCGACGGAACCGCGCTCGACAACGCCTATTGGGCGAAGAATTTGCGCCAACCGGTGTTATTTCACGACGCGCTTGTTCAGGCGATCGGCGGACATGATGCAATTGTAGTGGAACTGGGTCCTCACCCCGTTCTTTTGCCCGCTATCATAGATACCGCGCGCGATCTGGCGTCAGAGGTGGCGTCCGTTGGAACCACGCTGCGCGATGAACCAGAGGGAACTGCCTTTCTCACATCCCTGGCGACACTTTGGACCAAAGGCGTTTCGGTGGAATGGGACACGGCTGCCTCAGTGAACCGCGGTGCAGTGCATCTGCCCCCTTACCCCTGGCAGAAAAAACGCCATTGGCTGGAAGAGGCAGAGCTCTCTCATGCAACGGACAATCAAGTAGGACCGTCGCCGCTGGATGCCGAAACTCTGTCCTGCTTGTATTCGTCCCAATGGGTTCGAACCGAAGCGGATCCAGACAAGAGTACGCAGTCGGGCACCAGATGGCTCATTGTAGGGGCATCTTCCAATTTCGCAGTGAACCTGACTGCGCAGTTGGGTCGGTTCGAAAACCTGGTGCGATGCGTCGGCATCGACGAATTTACCGTCCTCGACCAGATGCCAGACCGGGTTGTTGTCTTGGGTTTCGGTGAAAACACATCGCCGTTTCTGCCGCTCGAAGTGTTGCAACGCCTGACAAAGTGTAACCACTACAAACCGCCGCGCTTGTTTTTTGTCGCCAAAGGGGCCCATCCGGTGACGTCGGACGAGCCGGAATTGGACACGGATCAAGCCGCATTTTGGGGGGCAGCGCGGGTGGTCGCAAGCGAGCATCCGGAGTTGTCTGTACGCCTTATCGATCTTGATCCTCAATCCGATGCGAGTGAAGCAGCCGGCGACATATTGATTGATCTGTTTTCTACCGAAAGCGAAGATCAGATAGCCTATCGGAAAGGACATCGATACGGTCTGCGCATGCGTGCCGGTGTTGATCGCCTACCAAATGCACGCGCGCCGTGGCGCAGCGACGCCGCATGCCTGATCACGGGGGGGCTCGGAGGTGTAGGCGGACGCATTGCACTGGTGGCGGCGCGGCAGGGTGCCCGACACATCGTTCTGATGGGCCGCTCAGTGCTGCCTGTCCGTTCTGACTGGAAAGGCATTGACCCTGCATCAGTGAACGGTGCCCGCATCCGGCTCCTGCGCGAGATCGAGGCTGCGGGCAGTTCGGTGCACTACATTCAGGCAGATGTCAGTTCCAAACCCTCTCTGGACTCGGCATTGCGCAGCTACGAGTGCGAAGCCCGCCCGCCGATAAAGACCGTTGTCCACGCGGCCGGCCAAGTGAGGAACGGCCTTTCCGCCGACTTATCCGCCGATCAGTTCGACGAGGTTCTTGAAGCCAAATACCGAGGCGCACAAAATCTGGACGCATTGCTGAGTGATCTCGATCTTTTTGTCGTGTTCTCATCGGTCGCGCATGTTTTTGCCCCGGCTGGCATGGCCAACTACGTGGCCGCCAATGCTGCAGTCGAAGCACTTGCAACAAAGCGGCAGACCCGCGGTCAGCCCGCGATTTATATCGGGTGGAGTGTGTGGCCAGGCGTGGGATCCCATGCGGAGGGCAAGGCGGCATCCGATTCCACCGAACTTGAGCGGCTAGGCGTCAGGGCCATGGCACCGGAGCAATCCGAAGCGATTTTTGCCTGGCTTTGTCGCAATCGCGCATCCGCAACCGTGATGAATGTCGATTGGACCACCTATGGCCAGACAACGCGTGGTCAACCTGCGCCCCTGTTCGATCAGCTGGCCGGTGAAACACGAGCGGCTCCATCGGAAGTCAGCAAAAAGCTGGCAGAGCTTGATGCTGCATCACGAAAGGAACTGTTGGTTGAGTTTATCCGCGACAACCTTGGCGCAATCCTAAAATCCGACCCCGTGGACATTGACCCGCAGCGTGCTTTGGGCAGCTTTGGCCTGAACTCGCTCATGGGCATCGAACTGCGTAACCGGCTTGAAGCTGCCCTGGACAGGGCGTTGCCCGCAACCCTGATCTGGAACCACCCCACCGTCGCCGCGCTTGCCTCGCATCTCGCTGGTGGGCCGCCCCGAAGCACGTCACCAAGATCCAATCCCGCTCCGGCAGTTCAACCGGCGCAGATGGATGGGCTTGATGATTTGATGAGCGATCTCATGAACAGCTCTGACGACGACGTATACAGCGCGCTCCGAAAACCAAAGAGAGATAGTTCTGGATGAAACGCTCGGAGCAACTTCTTTCAGGGCTTTCGGCCTTGAAGCTGACCAGTCTGGCGCGGGAAATGCGCGGCCGCGCCGCCCCTGTTCTGCAAGCGGACCCGATTGCAATCGTCGGCATGGCTTGCCGTGTTCCGGGTGCGTCTTCTCCGGGTGAATTCTGGACACTCCTTAAAGAGAAACGCGACGCCACCACCGAAATCCCCGGCAATCGCTGGGACGTCGATAAATGGTACGATCCTGAAATATCGACGCCCGGCAAATCGATCACCCGGAGAGGTGGATTTATCGACCAGATCGACCATTTTGATGCAGATTACTTCGGCATTCTCGCTCGCGAGGCCGATGCGATGGACCCGCAGCAGCGGATATTTCTGGAATGCGCCGTCGAAGCTCTGGATGATGCCGGACAACGCGTGCAAGACCTGCGCGGTAGCCGCACGGGCGTATTTGTTGCCAGCTATCACAGCGATTATCAAACCCTGGCCTACCGAGACATTTCTGCGGTGGATTTGCGCACGCTGACCGGAAGTGTCCATAGCGTGGTTCCCAACCGACTATCTCACTTTCTGGATTTGCGCGGACCCAGTATCTCGATCGATACGGCTTGTTCGTCGTCACTGGTCGCTCTCCATACCGCGTGTCAAAGCCTACGGTTGGGCGAGTCCGATCTCGCGCTTTCAGGCGGAATCTCCCTCATGATTACGCCGGACCTAATGGTGTCCTTGTCCAAAGTAGGCTTCATGGCGCCGGATGGACGATCCAAAGCATTCGATAAATCCGCCGATGGGTTCGGCAGGGGCGAGGGATGCGGTGTTCTCGCACTGAAACGAATGTCAGACGCGATCGCGGATGGGGACCGGATCCATGCAATCATTCGCGGATCAGCGGTCAACCAGGACGGCGAGTCGACATTGCTGACGGCACCGAATGGGCCAGCCCAGGAGGCACTTATCAGCGAAGCATTGGAAGCCGCGCAGGTTTCACCACAATCCATCAGTTTCGTCGAGGCCCACGGAACCGGGACGGAGCTGGGCGACCCGATCGAAGTTGAAGCGATCGCCAGTACGATCGGCCACGATGAAGATGGCACCGATCCCTGCTATTTGGGCACATGCAAAGCTAATCTCGGACATCTGGAGGCTGCGGCAGGTGTCGTTGGTGTCATCAAATCTGTGCTGGTGCTGGTGAACGGCGAAATACCGGGACAGCCCTGCTTTGAAACGCTCAGCCCGCATATTTCGCTTGATGGAACCCGTCTGATTATTCCGCGGGAAACAACACCGCTACGCCTGGACACGCCCCTGCGAGCGGGCGTGAGCGGATTTGGCGTAGGTGGGACCAACGCACATGTCGTGCTCGAAAATGCACCGGATCTGGTCGGCTTGACGAGCTCCGATACACGTGGGAACGATCCCGTCATTCTACCGCTGACCGGCCAGAGCCCCGAGTCGCTCACCACAAGCCTCAACGCATGGGCCGCCTTTCTTGGTGAAACTCATGAAAGCCTGCAGGATATCAGTTTCACAGCAGCACAGCGCCGCACGCATCACTCTTACCGGTTGGCGGTCCACGGCAAAACCAAAGCAGAACTGACGGAAAAACTGGTTCAAGCCTCGCGGTACGGGTCGATCCCGGAAACAGTTCCCAAGGGTAAATTGGCCTTCGTGTTTTGTGGACAGGGCGCACAATGGGTTGGAATGGGCCGCGAATTGGCGGAATCCTCACCTGCATTTTTACAAGCGCTTGAGCTATGCGAAGCCACGCTGCAACCACATTGGCAGCATTCCTTACTTGAAGAGATTCACCGTCCGGAAGAAACATCCAGATTGGCCCAGACCGAGATTGCCCAACCGGTCTTGTTTGCGGTCCAGTTCGCGCTGGCCGAGATGTGGAAAGCCCGTGGAATTGAGCCTCAGGCCGTGGTTGGCCACAGCGTAGGCGAGATTGCGGCGCTGACGGTGGCAGGGGCGCTCGATCTTGACACAGCGGCACGCATTGTCTGTCACAGGGCGCGTCTCATGCAGCGGGCTGATGGTTCTGGCGCGATGGCCTCTGTCGACTTGTCGGCAGAGGTGGCAAAAGAGTTTCTACCGATCGCTCCAGACGATCTAAGCATCGCGGCGATGAACGCCCCCGAAACCTGCGTCTTCTCAGGCACGGTCGACGCGGTCAGCAAGCTCGAAACAACGCTCGTCAAGCGCGGCATTGCGATGCACCGACTGCCGGTGCGTTATGCCTTCCACAACGCACAGATGGACGCATTGCTTCCAGAGTTGCGCACGGAACTGGCAGATGTGAGAGGCGCTGAACCCCGGATGGCCGCATATTCGACCGTCACAGGGGACAGATTGGCGTCGCCTGTCGGGGTCGAACATTTTTGTGACAATGTCCGGCAGCCGGTTCGTTTCGCCGAAGCGGTAGCGACCATGTCACAGGACGGCATCGACTGCTTTCTGGAGATTGGCCCGCATCCGGTTCTGGCGGCGGCGATTCACGCCAGCACGGCATCCGACCAGAGCACATCAATCGCGACGCTCCGTCGCGGCCAGCCGGAAGGCGACACGGTTGCAGCAGCAACTGCATCCCTGTTCGGTTGCGCCGTGACGCCGGATTGGAACGCCTTTCAGCCCGAGGGAAGGGTCGTGTCGTTGCCGCCTTATGCCTGGAACCATCAGCGGCATTGGTTACCACAAAGCCAGACTCAAAAGGCGGCAGATCAAGTTCAGGCCTCGATCCATCCGTTGCTTTCAGGCCGCCAGCATATCGCATCACAGGCCATCGACGTCTTCGATGGCAATCTGGACGGAGCCTGGGATTGGTTGTCGGAGCACCGTGTCTTTGGCCAAGTTCTGATGCCGGGAACAGCCATACTTGAGGCTTTGATCGCAGCAGCAAGTGCTGTGTTCGGACCCGCGATCGAAATCTTGGACTTCGCGATAGGCGCTCCGCTTGTGTTGGATCCTAAGTCCGAAACGAAGTGGCAGATATCCGTTCAGCGCAAGCCTGATGGGGGGAGCAGTCTGAAATGGCATAGCTGGGATGGCCAATGCTGGAGAGAAACGGCGACGGCCGAGACAACTGCCACCTCAACGACATTCGCACGAGAACTGCACAAAGACTGGTCAGGAGCATCCCATCAGCCTGAGGGACAAAATTACACCCGCTCGGGTCTGGATCTCGGACCCGCTTTTCAACGCTTGCGCGATGTCACGACAACTGAGAGAACCGGAACCGCCCTGCTTGCCGATGGCGACGGTCCTGAAGGGTTCAGCATATCTCCGTTCATCCTCGATGCCGGTTTCCAGCTTGCCTCGGTGGTGGTAGACGGATGCATCGATAATCCGGAGTTGGCCGCCTTTCTGCCGGTCGGCGTCAAGACCTTTCGCGTCAGCGGTTCGGACACGCGGCCCAAATCGGTTGAGGTCAGGCTCGGCAATCGTTCCGCGAATGCATTTAGTGCAGATATTTCGTTCTTTGACTCGACTGGAGCGGCCTGCGCCCAGATCGACGGCGCCGAATTTTTGCGCGCGGACAACAACGGATCGCTGAGTCAGCTTCAGGTCGGGTCCTATCGCGAAATCTGGGAACTTGCTCCCGAATTGCCGGAGGTCAATCAAGCGGACGACAACTGGCTTATCGTGAATCTCGGCGGGGATCGAACACAGCTGGCAATCATCGCCGACCTGCTGACCACGTCTGAGGGAAAGGTAACGCTGGCCTGCTTCGATAGCAGCGAAACAGCTGGCGTCGGGGGATTGCTCAATCTCGATCCGACAGACGAGAACGCAATTCATTCATTTCTTGAGCCGCTGAGAACAACTCCTGGCGGGCTGGCACATATCATACTGTGCTGTGGATCGGGCCAATGGGATACAGCCCCCGGCGGCTGCACAGGGGTGCGCCAGCCCGAAGGCGTGATTGCAGTTCTGAACCTCACCAAAGCAGTCCTGAGCGCTTTGCCGGACGCCCCCCCCAGAATCACGATCGTGACCAGGGGTGCTGTGGCTGCCGCTGCACATGATTTAGGAAATCCGGATTGTGCATCAATCACCGGGTTGATGTCTACACTTGCACTGGAACACCCCGAACTGCGTCCGAGGGTTATTGACCTCGAATTGCTGGGCGATGCCGATTTGCCAGTTGCTGAACTTTTAGCAGACGCCCCCCGTCTGGTCGCACGGCGCGGTGCAGATCGATTGCGCCCGCGCCTGGTGCGGTCCGGACATGACGCGCTCGACCATGTTCGACTCGAGAGGACCGGAGAAAACACCGCTGTTTCGGTTGCGCTCGGCCCGATACCGCCGCACACCCTTGCTGAAGGCCAGGTACGGCTAGCGATGCGTGCCTCGGGCGTAAACTTCAGGGATGTGCTCTCGGCGCTCGGAATGTACCCCGGCGCGCCGGTACCCCTTGGCGCTGAAGGTGTGGGCGAAGTAAGCGAGATCGGTCCCGGAGTGTCGGGTTTTGAAGTCGGTCAACGGGTCATGGGCCTCATCCCTTGGGCGCATGGAACCGAAGCGGTCGCTCCGGCCTCGGTTCTCGTTCCGGTCCCGGATAACCTGTCCGACGCACGCGCTGCAGCAACGCCGGTCGCTTTTCTAACCGCAGCTTATGGTTTGTATGAACTGGCTTCTCTGAAAGAAGGCAGCACAATCCTCATCCATGCCGCTGCGGGCGGGGTCGGCATGGCCGCTGTGAAGCTGGCTCGCAAAATTGGCGCCACGATTTTTGCTACCGCCGGGTCAGATCGCAAACGGAAATATCTGCGCGAAATGGGAATCACGAATGTGTTCAGCTCGCGGGACCTCACATTTGCCGCGCAAATCAGAGACCTGACCGGGAATCGCGGTGTCGATGTTGTGCTCAATTCGCTGGCAGATGATTTCATCACCGAAAGCTTGAAGCTGACAACCGCCGGCGGAGTCTTCCTTGAGCTCGGCAAACGCGACATCCTGAGCCAGCAAGATGCCCAAGGGATGCGCCCGGACGTCCGTTACCACGCTTTTGATCTGGGCGAGGAAGCTCTGAAAAACACCGGGCTCGTGCAACGCCTCATCGGACCCGTTCTGGACGGATTCGCCGATGGATCACTGGAACCATTGCCAGTGCATAATTTCGCACTGACCGAAGCGGCGGCGGCCTTCCGGCATATGGCGCAAGCCCGGCACCTTGGAAAGATCGTCCTCAGCAATAGCCATCCCGATTTCGAAATTGATCCCGATGCCAGCTATTGGATCACGGGTGGCACCGGAGCAATTGGCCTCGACGCCGCCCATTGGCTGATTGGCGGCGGCGCGCGCAAAATAGTGCTAAGCAGCCGATCCGGTGCAAACAAGAATATTCCGGAAATCGAAAACCTTCGTGAAACCGGTGCTGATATCGTCGTCATAAACGCCGATGCAGCGGATCGGGGTGCAATGACAGAGGCGCTGGGACAGGCTCAGAAACTCGGGCCCCTGAAGGGTGTCGTTCACGCGGCTGGTTCGCTTCGCGACGCTGCATTTACCAGGCAAACGGCGCAGGACGTCTCGGAGGTATTTGGAGGTAAGGTTGCTGGCGCGCATATTCTGGACGAATTGACCCTCAACCTTGAGCTGGACTTCTTCCTTACGTTCTCGGGCGCGGGGCTGGTGCTCGGATCTCCAGGCCAGTCTGTGTATTCAGCGGCCAATGCTGCGCTGGATGCGCTGATGCGACGGCGTCGTGCCCGCGGACTGCCTGCAACCTGCATGTCCCTGGGACCCTGGGACGGAGCTGGAATGTCCGAAGAACTCAGACAGGCAGGCCGCGATCCGTGGGCGGACCGCGGAGTGCTGCCAATCAAACCCGAGAACGGGTTCGCCGAAGCTGAGCGGTTGATCACCTCGGGCTGTCCTTGGTCAATGGTCGCAAATATCGACTGGCAACGGTTCACAAGCACAGCGCCAAGCAACTTGGATCGCGATTATTTTGACACATTTGTGGCCCCTGATGCGGGCAAAACTGCAGGACCCAGGAGATCAGCAGAATCCGCAAAATCAACGATTGACGCGTTGCGCAGCATACCGCCACGCGACCGCTACAACGCCCTACTGGGACTGTTGACAGATCTGGCAAAATCCACAATCGGGCTGACGCCGACAACCGTTGTTCCGCCGCAAAGCGCGCTGAAAGACGTCGGGCTTGACTCACTGATGGCGGTGGAGTTCCGCAACACACTGGTTCGGGTCGGGGGGCGCCCTCTACCCGTCACGCTTCTGTTTGATCACCCCACACTTGACCGGCTCGTGTCCAGGTTGGCGGGGATCTGGGAACTGGAAATCGTGCCCGCATCTCCCGAACATGTTTCGGCCCCGGCATCCGAGACCTCCGATCTGGCGGATATCAGCGACGAAGAGGCGCTGGCCCTGCTTCAAGCCGAACTTGACGGGAGGGCACCCAAGTGAGTGGTTCAACCGACAATTCAGCAGGGGCCACCGTAAAGAAGGCGCTGGCCGAAATTCGCCATTTGCGCGCGCAACTTGAAGCGGTCGAGTCCTCCGAACGTGAACCGTTGGCAATCGTCGGCGTTGGCCTTCGGCTGCCCGGGCACGTCAACAACCTTAGAGACTATGAACGCCTTCTCTGGTCAGGGTCCGATGCGATCTCCGAAATTCCCCAAAACCGTTGGTCGATAGACCAATTTTACGATGAAGACCCCGATCTGGATGGCCATATGACAACCCGGCACGGTGGTTTTCTGGACGATATCGAGGATTTTGACGCCGAGTTTTTTGGGATCGCACCGCAAGAAGCCGCCAGTCTCGATCCGCAGCACAGGCTCGTTCTCGAAACCGGGTGGGAGGCGCTGGAAACAGCGGGCATAAATCCTGAGACGCTGCGCGGGTCCGACACGGGGATATTTCTGGGCATCTCGAATTCAGATTATGGGCGCGCCCTGTTCTCGGATCGGGATCGGATAGAGACCTATTTTGGCACGGGCACCGCCTTCAGCGTTGCCGCTGGGCGGCTGGCCTATTTTCTCGATACCCGGGGCCCGGCCCTGTCGATCGATACGGCATGTTCGTCGTCCCTTGTCGCGCTGCATGAGGCGTGCCGGTCCCTGCGCGCGCGGGAATGCGATCTTGCGCTTGCCGGGGGCGTGAATGTCATCCTTACGCCAGAGATGAACATCACCTTCTCACGCGGACGCATGATGGCATCAAATGGCCGATGCAAGACTTTCGATGCGGCCGCAGACGGCTATGTGCGTGGTGAGGGATGCGGAATGTTCGCATTGCAGCGTCTTTCCACGGCGTTCGCCGACGGCAAATCCGTTCTGGCCCTCATTCGCGGCAGCGCTGTAAACCAGGACGGGCGCAGCGGCGGGTTGACCGCCCCCAATGGCCCCGCGCAGGAAGCGGTTATCCGGTCTGCGCTTCAGGCGGCGGACGTCGATGCGAGGGATGTCGCCTATGTCGAAGCACATGGAACAGGCACTCCGTTGGGCGATCCGATCGAAGTCGGCGCGCTTCAAGCCGTGTATGGAGCCGCAAAATCGCCGCGGGACACTTTTTGCGTCGGCTCGGCAAAGACCGTCATTGGGCATTTGGAGGCGGCGGCAGGGATAGCAGGCGCAGCGAAAGCACTTCTCGTTTTGTCGCGTCAAGAGATTCCGCCGCATCTGAATCTTACAGACGGCAATCCTGAAATAGACTGGTCCGCGCCTTTGTCGGTTCCGACAAAAGCTACTCCACTGCCACCGGCAGAGAGACCTCTGAAGGTCGCGGTCAGTTCATTTGGCTTCAGCGGAACCAACGCGCATCTCGTCATGGAACAGGCGCCGTCCGTTCAAGTTGTTTCCGACCTGTCGAAAACACCAGGGCGAGGCACACATCTTCTTACGCTATCCGCAAGATCCGGCACGGCGCTGCAAACCCTGTCACAACGCTATGCAGATCGGTTGCGCGAGGCCGCCGATCCGGAACACCTGTGCCAAACGGCCAATACTGGTCGCGCAGCGTTCAGACACAGGTTGGCGCTTACAGGTCAAAACGGGCAGGATCTGATCGACGCGATCGACGATTTCCAGCGTGGTCAACCGAATGAACGCGCGATCATAGGCAATACTGCAAACAGGAGCCAGCCCAGGATCGCTTTTCTGTTTTCCGGCCAAGGTGGTCATTTCGCCGGTGCTGGCACAAGTTTGCGGGATTGTTCGCACATTTTCCGCAATTCCCTGTCGCAGGCATCTGCCGATCTGGATCAGCAGATGTCGGTCTCGCTGGAAGAGGCACTTTTCGGGGATGACGCCGGGCAGGTATTACAGAACACAGCGGTCGCGCAGCCCGCACTGGTCGCGATGCAGTGCGCGATGGTCGATCTCTGTCACAGTTTTGGACTCGTTCCCTCGCTTGTACTCGGCCACTCGCTTGGTGAGTATGCCGCGGCCTATTATGCGGGCTTGATGACCCGGCGTGACGCTGTACTCGGCGGGCTCAGGCGCGGCGAACTGCTGCAAAGTCTGGGCACCGGTGGTGCAATGGCCGCTATTGCTGCGCCCAATCACGAGATCGCGAACTATATCGCGCAACAGCAGGACACGGTCGGCATCGCAGCGTTTCACGGCCCAAATAACACCACGATCAGCGGCCCACAAGATGCGATAGCGAACGCTGTCAGAGAGTTCGAAGCAATGGGATGCCGTGCCAGATTGCTGGATGTGCCCTTTGCGGCCCATTCATCCTTTGTCGAACCTGTTGCAGACGCTATGAAACAGGCAATGTCGGGGGTCGATTTCGGCGCCCCCAAACTGCCCTTGGTTTCCACTGTGACTGGCTCTCTCGACACCTCGGGCGAAATGGCAAACGCCGCTTACTGGGCGCGCAATCTGCGTGAACCCGTGCGTTTCAATGAGGCTGTGAAAGCCCTCGCTGAACATAACATTACACATGTGATCGAAATTGGTCCGCACCCCATCCTCCTGGGCCTGATCGAGGATTCTCTGCCGCAGCACAAGCTGGATCTGCTCGGCACGCTCCATCGAGATCGAAACGATTGGAGCGATATTCTGGGCACGCTAGGTCAGCTTTATGCCGATGGTTCATCAATCAACTGGAAAGGCCTGTACGATGGTTCGCCTTCGAACAATCCAAGCCCGAGCGCACCGACCTATCCATTTCAGCGCAAACGGCACTGGATCGACATTCGCGAAACCACAGAGAGCAGCGGCCCTAACACCTGGGAACTTGCCACGTCCGCCCTAGACCTTCAGGCCGAACGTGCGCCGCTGGATTTGAACGTCTATTCCTATCCAAAGAAATGGGCCCTTTTCTCGGAGATTACTATTGCCACGGCCCGCAATACGCTAGTTGATGCTCGTGTGTTTGATGCGCCATCGACTGCTCTTTCCTTGCAGGAGGTCCAAGCGCGCCTTGGCGCAGACGGGATATATCGGCCGCTGCTCCGCCGTTGGCTGGATCGCCTTGCCGGGACGGGAGAGTTGAACGTACTGAATGACCACTATTCAGCGCCGGCTGAACTGCGCCGCACTGCAATGGCGCAGCTTTGGGAAGAGGCAGAAGAGGAGTTCAGCGATAATCGACCACTGCTGGAATATGTCCGGCATTGCGCCGGGATGGCCGGGTCGGTCGTGAGAGGAGCGGAAAACCCGCTCGAGACCCTGTTTCCAGAGGGCGACTTCTCGCTTGCCAGAAGCCTCTATGAAAACAGCGCAACGATGCGCTATATCAATCAACTGGCCGTTTCGGTCCTGTTGTCTCTGGCGGGTGCCCTTAGCCCTGCGGGGCGACTTTCGATTCTCGAGGTTGGCGCGGGAACCGGCGGCACAACTTCGTCTTTGCTGGCCACTTTGCCGCCGGGTTCGGTAAATTATGTCTATTCGGATGTGTCGGATGTGTTTCTCGATTTCGGTCGCGAACGATTTGGCCGCAATCCGGATGTCGACTATCGCGTGTTTGACATGCAATTGCCGATCGCGGGGCAAGGCTTTGAACCAGAAAGCTTCGACCTGATCGTTTCAGCCAACGCGGTGCACGCGAGTCGCAATCTGCCGGACACGCTTGAGCGGCTCTGTGAGCTGCTGCGCCCTGGCGGCATGCTGATGCTGGTGGAATCCACAACCCACTTGGACTGGTTTGACATTTCGACCGGACTGATAGAAGGCTGGCAGGGCTTTGACGATAACCTGCGTACGGAAAACCCGTTGCTCAGCGACACGCTATGGCGGGAAGCACTGCTTCGGACCGGGTTCGAGAAATCCGGCACCTGGCCTGAAAGCGCATCGCCAGCTTCGGTGATGGGGCAACATCTGGTGCTGGGCCGCAAGCCCGGCCGGTCGGTTCCCGGAGAAGTCTCGGCGGCGTTTTCAGAAACAGCCCATGAAGCCCACCAACCCGCAATGTCGCTGCATGCCGATCTTGCTGCCGCACTTCCTGATGAGCGCCGAGATATGTTGCGTGGCTATGTGAAGCGTACCGTCTGCAAAGTACTTGGCCGATCCGAGGATGATCCACCGGCGCAATATGACCGTTTGATGGATATTGGTATGGATTCGCTGATGGCATTGCGCCTGCGCAACCTACTGTCGCAAGGTTTGTCGCTGACCTCGCCCCTGCCCGCGTCGCTCGCCTTTGACCACCCGACGCCCGACGCAAT
The DNA here is from genome assembly GCF_023502395.1 of Ruegeria spongiae. Taxonomy (GTDB): domain Bacteria; phylum Pseudomonadota; class Alphaproteobacteria; order Rhodobacterales; family Rhodobacteraceae; genus Ruegeria_C; species Ruegeria_C spongiae. The sequence goes on from NZ_JAMFMB010000023.1 coordinate 31,983, forward strand.
CGCCCGATTTTTGGAGGGCACATTTGATGCAACGCAAGCAAAACCCGACACGTCCGATGAATCGCCGCCAGAGCCTGCCGATCAGACCATGATTTCAACCGAAAGCGTGACGGATCTAAGTGACGAGGAAATCGAGTCCTTGCTGAATGCGAGATTTGGACAAAATGGCGAGTGACAACGATCCACAGACCGGGCAATCGCAAACGCCGCTGCAACGTGCTTTCAGCGCGATGCGTGCTGCTGAAACGAAGCTGGAAGCGCTTGAACGCGCCACGCGGGAACCGATCGCGATTATCGGGCTCGGTTGCCGTGTTCCGGGTGGTGGGCAGGACGCCAATTCCTTCTGGTCGCTGTTGCGCGATGGAGTGGACGCCGTGACAACGGTTCCGCAGGATCGTTGGGATCATGATCACTATTTCGATCCCGATCCTGAAGCGCCCGGCAAGATTTCGACTCGCTTTGGCGGGTTTCTGGAGCAGATCGATCAGTTCGATCCGGGTTTTTTCGGCATCGCCCCGCGCGAGGCACAAGGAATGGACCCACAGCAGCGGCTGTTGCTGGAAGTGTGCTGGGAAACGCTGGAACACGCCTCTCAGGCCCCTGACGGACTGAATGGTTCTGCAACCGGGCTGTTTGTCGGGGCAGCGGCAAGTGACTACGCCTATCTGCAACTCAAGACAGGCGATCCGTCTCTCTTGGATGCCCACTTCGCCTCCGGAATTGCCCATAGCACGCTTTCGGGCAGAATATCCTATCTGTTGGGGTTGCAGGGACCAAGCGTGACGCTGGACACGGCATGCTCCTCCTCATTGGTTGCCGTTCATCAGGCCTGCCAAGCCCTGCGCACCGGAGATTGCGACCTTGCTCTTGCCGGCGGCGTGAACCTGATACTGGGGCCCGATATATTCGTAGCCTTGTCGCAAGCCCGAATGCTTGCCCCCGACGGGAGGTGCAAAGCGTTCAGCGCCGATGCCGACGGTTTCGGTCGCGCAGAGGGCTGCGGCATGATCGCCCTAAAGCGCCTATCCGACGCTAAAGCTGGCGGCGACCGGATTTTGGCAACGATCCGTGGCAGTGCCGTCAATCAGGACGGAGCATCCAGCGGTCTTACAGCTCCAAATGGCCCCGCGCAAGAAAGCGTGATCCGGACCGCCCTGAAGAACGCGGGCGTCGCCGCTTCATCGGTCGGGTATATTGAGGCGCACGGCACGGGGACGTCGCTGGGCGACCCGATCGAAGCGCACGCGCTGGGGCAGGTTTTTACCGACATCCAGGATCGTTCTGAACCCGTGATTGTAGGATCGGTCAAATCCAATTTTGGTCATCTCGAAGCGGCTGCCGGGATTACCGGGCTGATCAAACTTGCGCTGTCCCTGCATCATCAGAGGATTCCGCAAAGTCTGCATTGCAATACACCCAGCCCTTACATCGATTGGGACAGGATGCCGCTGGCGCTTGCGACCGACGACCGGGACTGGCCCGAGATAAACGGCACCCGCATAGGCGGTGTGAGTTCGTTTGGCTTCAGCGGAACCAATGCCCATATCGTATTGGAACAGGCACCCCGTGAATTGCCAACCGAGCCCGAGGTTCGAACCCCGCAGATCCTTGCCGTGTCCGCACACGGGCCCGAGGCCGCGCTTCTGGGTGTCGCAAGCAGGTACGCCAGTTCGATAGAAGCGCTGTCGCAGCAAGCATTCGCCAACTTCTGCCTTACCGCGAATAAGGGAAAAGCCCATCTTGAGCACCGCGCGATTGCAATAGCGGATAGCCCTGAGGAATGTGCCCAAAGCCTGAGCGCTTTCGCGGAAGGCGCGGATCGATCGGGGATCGTGCGGGGCCGGTTAACGCGGCAGGACCCCCCGAGGACGGCATTTCTGTTTACCGGACAGGGATCGCAACACATTGGCATGGGAAAACAGCTCTACGAGACCGAGCCCGTATTCCGAAAAGCGCTCGACCGTTGCGCCACCGCTCTGGACCCCAAACTCAGACTACCGCTGCTCGACGTCATGTTCGGAAACACAGCTGACGACAAGCTGATAGACCAGACCGAATTTGCCCAACCGGCACTATTCTCGCTCGAGTATGCGCTTACGCAACTTTGGCGGTCGTGGGGTGTCGAACCCGATTTTGTGGCTGGCCATTCTGTGGGGGAATTCGTCGCTGCGACGATTGCGGGGGTTTTCTCGCTCGAGGACGCGCTGACACTCATTTGCGAGCGCGGGCGTCTCATGCAAAGCCTTCCGAAAGGCGGAGCGATGACCAGTATCTCCGCATCGCAAGATGCGGTGACAGAAATGATCGCAAAAGCATCAGGTCAAGTTGTGATTGCCGCTGTGAACGCGTCAGCACAAATCACGGTCTCTGGCGAAGCCGAAGCGGTGCAGCAAGTGTGCAGCATCGCCGATGCGCAGGGCGTGAACCAACGCGCGCTGCCCGTCTCTCACGCTTTCCATTCTCCACTCGTCGAGCCCGTGTTGGATCAGTTCGAGCGTGTCGCTGCGCAGATATCTATGAGCCCACCAAAAATGCGGCTCATCTCCAACCTGACGGGCGGACGTGCCGGACCCGAAATTGCGACCGCGCGGTATTGGCGCGATCACATGCGCAACGCCGTCATGTTCCGCGATTGCATGTCGACACTCATGGATATGAAACCTGATCTCATCATCGAGATCGGGCCACAGGCAGCTCTGCTCCCGCTTGTCCACGACGCATGTAACGATGATACGCCGGTCCTCGCCTGTTCCCTGCGCAAGAGTGAAGACGACCGGCGCGCACTCTTAGGCGCGCTTGCCAAGGTTTATCTGGCGGGTGCCACGATACACTGGCAGACGGTGGCAGATCCAGGCACCTCTGTTACTGACGTACCGTCTTATCCGTTTCAGAGATCGAGATACTGGTTCTCCGCCCGGTCTGCTTCATCCACGGGTGCCCGCGCCACGGACCATCCCTTGCTGAGCAACGAACTCTTCCTCGCAAATCAGCAGACCCGGGTATTCGAAACCACACTTGCAGCCTCTGATTTCGCGTTCCTGACAGACCATGTCGTTCGCGGTAAGTGTATCGCCCCTGGTGCAATGTTCGTTGAGATGGCTCTGGCTGCCGGGCGCGAGGTGTTCTCAAGCAGCAAGGAACTGGCAGATATTTTTCTTGTCGAGCCGATGTCATTCGATAGCGACGTACTCCGGTCAGTGCAGACCACTGTTACATCCCACGACGCTGGTGATCTGTTTGAAATCGCCTCGGCAGAGCAGGGCAGCAACGAATGGACACTGCACGTCAAAGGCCGTTTCACCGAGCCGCAATTGTCCGAAGACAGCCCGCCCAACCTACCCGTGTCACCAAGCAAGCATGTCATCGAGGCCGAAGAACATTATGATGCTCTCAGCGCGCGCGGCCTGGAGTTTGGACAAAGCCTGCGCCTTTTGGACCGAATAGAGGTCGATCAAAACTCGGTCACAGAGCGTGGGCATATGACCGCCTCGGGAGTGCTTGGGTCTGTCACACATGCAGACGGGTTTCTTATCGGACCCGCGCTTCTGGATGCCTGCCTTCAGGTCATCGCCTGTGCATTGCCAGCGGATATTGCAAAGGATCGCGTGTTTCTACCCTTCTCCTTCGGACGTGTCATATGGCTCCGTGCCCCGGGTGATAGCCTCAGAGCCACGGTCACAACCCGCAGCTCGGGTTCCGATAACGATGCACTGCTGCAAGCTGATCTGGCAATCCATGACAAATCCGGCCTGGTCGGCCAAATGGAGGGCATTCTTTTGCGGCCAGCGCGTGCCGCCGCCGATGAAGCACTCTATGTTATTGACTGGGTTCCTTATGAGCGCGCGGCCGACAAAGCCACCTTGATCGAACTGGAGCGCGCCACCAGCCCGCTTCTGTCTCAGGCCGCAAACGAGAACGCTCTCGCGGCCTACAACAAGGCGTTGCCTGACATCGACGTCCTAGCTACGCGTTGGATTCTGCAAGGGCTGCGCACTCTTGGCTGGAGCCCCGAGCCAGGGGAGCGCGTCGATCTGCACCAGCTTGCTCAGTCCCTTGACATCGCACCAAACCTCTACGGTCAGCTGCGGCGATACATGGAAATCCTCGCCGAAGATGGCATCGTTATACCACTCGACGCAGACCGCGTGGAAGTCATTGCCATGCCGGACCCCGGACAACCGGATCAACTGACCAGGTCCGCGCTAGAGACCTACCCCGCGTCATGCGAACGCCTGACCCTGATGGCGGCTTGCGGCCCGAATCTCGGCCCCATTCTGAAAGGCGATCGAAACCCGGTCGAGGATCTCTTTCCCAACGGAGATATGTCCACGGCACGCGCGCTTTATCGCGACACACCCGAGGCCAAGACCTATAACAAACTGGCCGCCGCGGCGGTCCGCGCATTCGTTGATCGCCGCAACACCGGGCATCCAATACGCATACTCGAAGTCGGAGCAGGCTCCGGGGGTACCACCGCCTCGGTTTTGCCCGCATTGCACGAGCTTTCCATCCACTACACGTTCACCGATATCGGCCCCGCTCTTGTCTCACGTGCAAAAGAGGAGTTTTCGAACCATCCGAATATCGAATTCTCAACATTCGACCTGGAGCGGGATCCGCAGGAACAGGGTTTCGAGCTTGAGAGTTTCGACATCATCATTGGCGCGAACGCGATCCACGCAACATCAGATCTAACGGCAACAATAGGTCGCCTCAGATCATTGCTTGCCCACGGCGGCTGCCTGTTCATGCTCGAAATCACCGAACGCGAGCGCTGGGTCGATCTGACCTTTGGCCTGACCGAGGGCTGGTGGCTGTTCAACGATACCAACTTGCGAAAAAACTATCCACTGCTGTCGAATGACGAATGGTTGCATCTGCTCAATGGCACCGGATTCTCGGCAATCAGCCTTGTCCCACCTCATGAACATTCCAGTCAAACTCTGATTGCCGCGCAGAAGGCCGACGCGACTGCTCCGGATCAGGTCACGCAATGGATTGTTTTAGGTGACGCAGACGGTATTGCGGGCTCCATCGCTTCATCGGCAAGAGCCGTCGATCAGGATACCAAAGTGCTGCAAGGCTTTGAGGGTGGTTCGCTTTCCAAGCGAATCATCTCCAAGAACTGCATGATCGTTTATCTGCAAACGCTTTCGGACAATTCCGCAACCGAAAAACGACTGGACAATCTGCGCAAAACTGTCCGCTCAATCGCTTCAACCTCGTTTGGCGACGCTGGGCCGAAACTGGCCGTTGTGACAAGACAATCTCAAACCGTCACGCCCGGGGACAGCATCTCGCCCGGCCAATCCGCAATCTGGGGAATGGCTTTGGCGATCGCCGAAGAATTGCCTGAGCTGGACCCGCACCTTTTGGACATCGACGCGACCGCATCGCCGGATGACGCTGCGGGTGCGATCATCTCGTGCTTGACCGAGGCAAGTCCCGAACGCCAGTTTGCCATGCGCCGTGGCTCGCTCTTCGTACCCCGGCTGGTGCCTGCCCAAATCCTGCCGCAGCAATCCGAAAACGCGCATCTGGTCAAAGGCCGCAGCGGCACACTCGAAGACATTTCGCTTGTCGAGTCCCCAAGACGCGCACCGGGCGCCGGAGAGGTCGAGTTGCGTGTCATTGCCGCAGGTCTGAACCTGCGCGATGTCATGAACGCTTTGGATATGCGCGACGACCCTGAACCTTTGGGGGGTGAATGCGTTGCAGAAATTTCCGCCGTCGGAGATGGCGTGTCCAGATGGCGAATAGGCGACCGGGTTGTTGCCCTGGCCGAAGCCGCCTTGGGGCGCTATGCGATCGCCCAGGCAACTGAGGTTGCGCCATTGCCAGGCGTCGCCACGCCGGTTGAAGGCGCCACGCTGCCCTTTGCTTTCATGACAGCGCACTATTCTCTGATCGAGAAAGGCGGCCTCCGGCCAGACGACTGGGTCTTGATCCACGCCGCCGCAGGCGGTGTCGGCTCCGCGGCGATACAGATTGCCCAAAAGGTCGGCGCCAATGTCATCGCAACCGCCGGAAGTCCGGAAAAGCGCGCCTGGCTGCGCGACAAAGGTGTCGAGCATGTTTTTTCGTCACGCACTCTGGAGTTTTCGCAAGAGGTCCACCAGATCACCGGGGGAAGGGGTGCAGATCTCGCCTTGAACGCCCTATCCGGAGAGTTCATCACGGCAACCGTTTCCTGCCTGGCGCCAATGGGTCGTTTCATCGAAATCGGCAAGCGGGGCATCTGGACCACCGAGGAATTCCACAAGGAATGTCCCAACGGCCAATACCATGTCGTCGACATCGCGCAATTGCGAGCCGACAGCCCCAAGGTCAGCGCCGCACTGTTCCAGGATGTCATTCGGCGTGTGGAAAATCACGAATTCTCGCCGCTGCATCATTCCTCCTTTGCCCTGGAAAGCGCGAATGAGGCCTTCCAGTACATGGCGCGCGCAGATCATATTGGGAAAGTGGTTCTGTTGCCGGACCCGGCCCCGGCCGAATTCCAGAGCACAATTCGTCCCGATGCCAGTTATCTGATCACCGGAGGACTGCGTGGTCTGGGTTTGTTGACAGCACGATACCTGGCTGATTGCGGCGCTCGAACCTTGTTTCTGGCTGGCCGCAGCGCACCAGATTCACAGACCGAAGCAGTGGTATCAGCTCTGACCCAGCGCGGCGTTTCGGTCTCCGTTTGCGCATGTGACATCTCGAGTGCTGATCAGGTGGGCCATCTGTTCAACAAAATTGCAGACGGGCACCCGCCCCTGCGTGGCATCGTACATGCCGCCGGGTTGCTGGCGGATGGAAGCCTGAGCCAGATTGATGCGGAAGGGTTCGCGATCCCCTTCGGGCCGAAGATAGATGGCAGTTTGCTATTGCACCAACACTCGATCAGCACCCCGCTTGATTTCTTCGTTATGTATTCGTCGCTATCCGGCGCAATGGGCTCTGCCGGGCAAACCAATCATGCGGCGGCGAACGCCTTTATGGACGGCCTGGCGCATTGTCGGAAATCGATGGGGCTGCCTGCGGTCAGCATTGGATGGGGCGCGTGGAGCGGGGTTGGCATCGCCGCCGATCAATCGGTCGACAAAAAGCTCCGAAAAAAAGGCATCGAAAGTATCGGTGAAGAGCTCGGCCTGGCCCTGTTGAACGCCACACCGTACACCGGGCAGGCACATGTGATCGCGTCACCCTTCCGTTGGCGCGACTTTTTAACTTCGCGTAGGGGCCGGATACTGCAACCACTCATTGAACATCTGGAACACGCCGCCAAAGCTTCCAAACCTGCGCCCGTCGGCGAGCGGGCAGATACTGTTGGAGCGCCCCTTGCGTCAGCGCTCGCCGGGGCGGCGGATGCAAAACGATCCGAGCTCATATTCACCTATGTGACGGCGCAGGTGGCCGAGACTCTCGGTCAAGGCAATCCCGACCTTCTGGATCCCGAAAGGCCACTGCGCGAAATGGGTCTCGATTCACTGATGGCGGTGGATCTTAGAAACCGCCTGTCATCGGCATTTCCCGCAGCCAACGGAGTACCATCCACGCTGGTGTTCGATCACTCCAGCATCAATGCCCTATCCGATCATCTCGGCGCTCTCTATCGCGCAGCGACACCCGTTGCGAATGACTGTGCAGAGCCCAGGGCAGCCACAACATCCGATACCGTTGCAGAGATCGACGCCCTGACCGACGATGAAATCGATGCCCTGATCGCGGCTGGCAGAAGGGAGAACCAATGAGCGATTTTCTTGATCGAATAAGCCAGTTTTCTCAGAAGAAACTGACCCTGCTCGCGGCGCAACTCCGCGATCGGGTCGAAGCGCTGGAAACCCGTGACAAGATTGCGATCGTCGGGGTTGGATGCCGCTTCCCAGGCGGAATCGATAGTCCTGAAAACTACTGGGATGTGCTGATGGCTCAGCGCGACGTGATCTCCGAGGTGCCGACCGACCGGTGGGACGTGAACGCGCTTTATGACCCTGATCCGGAGCGGGCAGGAAAGATCACGACGCGGTTCGGGGGATGGCTCGACGACGTCGACCGTTTCGATCCGAAATTCTTCTCAATTTCACCGCGCGAGGCTCAAAGTCTGGATCCTCAACAACGCTTGCTCATGGAGGTTACCTGGCGCGCTCTGGAAAATGCCGGCCTTCCGGCGGCCAGCCTGTCAGGGTCCAAAACTGGGGTGTTCTGCGGCATTTCGGGTGTTGATTATCACAGCATCTTGCGCGCCGCCGGAACCGAAAATTATGACGCATACATGGCCTCTGGCGTCGCGCACAGTGTCGCCTCGGGCCGGCTTTCCTATTTCCTGGGCGTGCATGGCCCCAGCCTCTCGATCGACACCGCTTGCTCGTCTTCTCTGGTCGCCATTCACGAAGCGGTCCAGAGCCTCCGCAGACGTGAATGCGACGTCGCGCTGGCCGGAGGCAGCAACCTGATCTTAACGCCCGAAACCACCATCGCACTGTCACGAGCGCAGATGATGGCGCCGGACGGGCGGTGCAAAACCTTCGACGCGCGTGCAAACGGATTCGTCCGCAGCGAAGGCTGCGGCATGATCGTACTCAAGCGTCTTTCCGACGCGCAAAACGACAATGATCCGATCATCGCCGTCATTCGTGGATCTGCGATCAACCAGGATGGGCGCAGCAACGGGTTGACCGCACCGAACGGTGTCGCGCAGGAGGCCGTCTTGCGGGCAGCACTGAAGGACGCGAGTGTTGGGCCCGGCGATATCGGCTTTGTCGAGGCGCACGGAACCGGCACCGCATTGGGAGATCCAATCGAAGTGCACGCACTGGGTGCCGCGCTATGCTCTGATCGCGGTAGTTCAGCCCCTCTGCGGATTGGGTCGGTGAAGTCTTCGATCGGACATCTGGAAGCCGCTGCAGGTGTTGCAAGCCTGATCAAGGTGGCGCTATCGGTCCATCACGGCCGTCTGCCCGGGCAGGCCAATCTCGAAACGCTGAACCCGCTGATCCAGTGGGATCGGCTGAATTTGGAGCCGCAGCACAAGACAGGACCCTGGCCCGAAGCGACTACAGCAATGGCCGGTGTCAGTTCGTTCGGCTTCAGCGGCACCAACGTGCATATGATCCTTGAAAAGGCACCCAAGCCACCGGAAATACAAACGCCAACCGAACGCGGAACGCACCTCTTGACGGTATCCGCCCGTTCATCCGAGGCCCTGGTAGAACTCAAATCGTTGCGCGCGGCAGAAGTCACCGGCGCCCTGGAAGTGCCCAACATCGCTTACAGCGCCAACGCTGGGCGCGACCATTTCCCACATCGGTTCGCGACAGTTTCAAAAAACGGAGTCGAGGCCTATTCAGCCTTGCGCGACACCGGTCCATCAGCAACGGTCTTTTCTGGGACCGCGCCCCGCACCCCCCCCGGATTGGCATTCGTGTTCACCGGACAGGGATCCCAATATGCCGGGATGTCCAAGGTTCTCTATGATCGCAATCCGGTATTCCGCTCCACGCTGGATCGGTTCGACCGTCTGCTTGCAAACGAGCTTTCGCAGTCGCTGATTGAAATTCTGCACGGGACTGCCTCCGACATCAACAACACTGCTATGGCGCAACCGGCTTTGCTCGCGGTGGAACTTGCGCTGGCAGAACTCTGGCAGAGCTGGGGCCTTCGGCCCAAGATGGTGCTGGGGCACAGTCTGGGTGAGTTTGCGGCAGCCTGTGTCGCCGATATTCTTTCCCCTGAAGACGCCCTGAGACTCGTGGCCGAACGCGGGCGCCTCATGGCCGCAGCGCCGGGGGACGGCGCGATGGTTTCGGTGGTCGCCAACGAGGCGCACATCCGGGATCGTCTTTCGAAACATCCCGGACGCCTCAGCATTGCCGCCGTGAACGGCCCATCAAACGTGGTGATTTCAGGGGATCGGGCCGTCGTGGACCAATTTTGTGCGAAACTCGACGCAGACGGGATCCATACAACGGCGTTGCAGGTCTCGCAAGCGTTTCATTCTCCACTCATGGATCCGATTCTGGACCGTTTCGAGGCATTCGCCGCCAATTTCGATTTTGACAGACCCAAGATTGATCTCATCTCAAACGTCTCTGGCAAACGTGCCGCGCCGCACTCCATCACTGCTCGGTACTGGCGAGATCATATTCGTTCCACAGTCCGGTTTCAGGATGGTCTGCAAACCGCCAAGGATGCGGGGTGCGATCTGCTTCTCGAAATCGGCCCACACCCGGTTCTGATGACGATGGCGCAACTGAATTCCGACTCGGATGGCCCCGAATGGGTGGCGTCACTATGCCGGGGTGAAGATGATGAAACCCGGATGCTCGCTGCGCTTGCGCAACTCTACGTTAAAGGCGCCGAGGTGAATTGGCAGTCGTTTGATGCGCCATGGAACCGCAGCATCGTGCCGGTTGCAGGACATCCTTTTCAGCGCGACAGGTATTGGGTTGAGGAGCCCAGCAAACCTGAACTGGCGCAACCTGCCTCGACAAGCTTTCCCGGAAGGAAGATCAGCCAGTCGATCAGCGACGATGTCCTGCTTGAGATGCAGTTCAACCTCACTCAGATGAGCTGGATCAGGGATCATCGCATCCATGGGGGCCTAGCCGTTCCCTCGCCGGTTTTCATGTCCTGGGCTCTTCAGGTTGGCCGGGATGTTCTCGGGAGTGAGACCGCGACGCTCGAGCAATTCACTATGCACCGGCCTCTGCATCTTGAGGAAGATCACTCTGTCATTGTGCAGTTCGCCATGGCGCGCGCTAAGAATGGCGCACATGCCTTCACGATCTCAGCACAGCGGGACGCCGACACCTGGACGCGGCTCTGCGAAGGACGGATACTGACCTCGACCAGCCCTGCCGACATGATCGCACTGGAAGCGCTTCGCACGCGGCTCAGCCACCGCGTCGATGTCGCGGAATTCTATTCAGCGCTGGACGGCCTGGGCCTAGCGTTCGGTCCGGGATTTCGCGGCGCAACCGAGATTTTCGAAGGCAAGGGGCAAGCGCTCGCACGTGTCGAGCGCCCCGATGTGATTACCGCACAGGCCTCTGGACTGTTGGTTCACCCGGCCCTTCTTGACTCAAGCCTGCACGTAATCGCTGCGGCTCTGTCGATGGGATCACTCGAGAACCCGTACCTTTTGCTGTCCGTCAGCAGAATCGAATCCCTGGCCCCGCTGCCAGACCGGTTTTGGTGCCACGTATCGGTGGACAAACCGGATACGATCGGTCAGCGCGATGCCTTCGTCGCGCAGTTGCAACTGATTGACGATGCCGGTCAGGTCCTGATGCGGTTTCGTGACATCAGCCTGAGGCGGGTAAGTCGTCAGGATTTCGCAGCTGTCGATCTACCGCCAGAGGTTTCAGGCATCATTCACGAGGTCATCTGGAACAGGGAATCACCGCAGCTCACCCCCGGCGAACTGGCCGAACTGATTTTGCCGAACCTGGACAAGATGGCGCGCGAAAACGGGCTTTACGACACTTATCCCACATTTCAGAAACGCCTCGATCAACTCTGCTCGGCCTATATCATCAATGCGCTGAAGTCCCTTGGGCTTCGCTTTGTGGTCGACGAGGTTCTGGTTGCGGAAAACATGATGCGTGACCTGACGGTGCTACCGGCGCATCGCAGACTGTTGGTCAGGATGTTACAGATATTAGGCGAAGATGGGGTTCTCGCTGAACTTCCAGGCGGGTGGCGTGTACTCAGATCCCCTGAGCCGACCGATGCGGAGAACTTGTGTCGCGATCTGCTCTCCGAGTTTCCGGGCTGCGAACCGAAAATCTCAGTGACCGCCCGATGCGCGCGCGAATTGGCGTCCGTTCTGTCGGGCGCTGTCGACCCGCTTACGCTTCTGTTCCCGGAAGGGTCGCTTGCGCAAACGGAAAAACTTTATTCCGACGTGGCCCCTGCAAGAACCTACAACGCGGCGATTGCGGGTCTGGTCGCTCAGGTCTCACGACGCACGCCCGACGCCAGGCGCCTTCGCATTCTGGAGATTGGAGCGGGAACAGGCAGCGCAACAGCTGGAATCCTCGAAGGATTGGGAGAACGCAGCTATGACTATCTTTTTACCGATATCTCACCCCTGTTTCTGAACGCTGCGCGACAGCGATTCAGAGATTTGTCCAACGTCAGGTTTGCAGCACTCGATATCAGTCAGGATCCGCTTGAACAGGGCCTGGACAAGTCAGGTTTTGATGTCGTGATCGCGGGCAATGTGGTGCATGCCACCAAGGATGTCTCCCGGACGCTGGGGAATGTTGCAAGCCTGATGGCCCCCAACGGCAAGTTGATTCTTTTGGAGGGCACCGCCCCGCAACGCTTTGGCGATTTGACCGTTGGCATGCTGGATGGATGGTGGGCCTACACCGACACCAATTTGCGATCCTATGCCCTGATGCCTAGGGACAGCTGGATTTCCACCCTGCATGAATGCGGCTTCGAAGACGCCATCGCGCTCCCGGGTTCGGACGCGCGGGGAACCTTGCAGGAACAGGCCATATTCATCGCGAACTGGCCCGCCAAGCGGCAATTGCTGGGCTACTCTCTGATCGTAGGCGAGGGAAAATTCGCTGCGAAGCTGGCCGACCAGATCAAGGCCAGCGGCGCGAGCGTTGTCTCAGTCCCTGCAAACCCAGTAAAAATCGCACAGTCCTTGAACGCTCAGGATTTTGACCGGATCGTTTTTCTTGGCGCGATGAATACCGTACTCTCGGATGATATGCCCGTCGATCAGATCTCCGCCGACCAAAAAATAGTTCTGAACGGTGCTCTGGAACTTGTTCAAGCCGTTGCGCGACTGAAACATCCACCAAAGGAACTGGTTTTCGTCACGGAGGGTGGACAGGCGACCCATACCGGAGAAAATGCAAACCCTGCGCAGGCAACGCTTTGGGGATTTGCCCACACCGTGGCGATGGAAAATCCCGAATTGAAGTGCCGACGCATTGATTTGCAGGCTGGGAAAGTGTCTGTCGCGCATCTTGTGACCGAACTCATGCGGCAGGACGGCGAAACCCAGGTGGCAATACGAGAGGGCCAAAGGCTGCTGCGCCGCCTGCGCAACTGTGGTTCGGACTTGTCGCCGTCAAAACCCGAATTCCCCTCGGATGAGACGGTCCTGATCACCGGAGGCCTCAACGGGCTGGGCCTTCTTGTTGCGGAATGGACTGTCGAGCACGGCGCGCGCGATGTGGCACTCCTTGGCAGGAGCAGCCCCTCTTCCGCAACCGAAAGCGCAATCGTCCGGATGCGTGATGCCGGTGCTGAAGTTTCCGTCCTAAAGGCCGACATCGGCAAAGAAGAAGAATTGAAAATTGCCCTTGATCAGATCGCGGCTCTGCCGCCGGTCAAAACTGTCATTCACGCGGCTGGTGCGCTTGATGACGGTGCGCTGTTATCGCTGGACTGGCCAAAATTCGAGACAGTGCTCAACGCAAAATTACGAGGAAGCTGGTTACTGCACAGCCAACTTCCGGATTTGAGGAACTTCGTGATGTTCTCATCTGGTGCATCGCTTGCAGGATCGGCCGGACAAGCAAACCATGCGTCAGCCAATGCATTTGAGGATGCATTGGCGTGGTATCTGCGCGCGAAAGGTCATTCCGCGCTCACCATCAATTGGGGCCTGTGGGGTGATGTCGGCGCGGGTGCCGAGATCGGCGTTGGCAAGGATGCGGATGTCCTGCAAAAAATCGACCCGATGATCGGGCTTGCCGCTCTTGGGGCTGCGATGTCGGCATCTTCGAACAAGCAACGCCCGCAGCTCGCAATCCTTGATGCCGACTGGCAACAACTTGCACACGGTACGCACGCAAATGCCGTATTTTTTTCCGGGATGGCAGGCGCGGTTCACAGGCCAGCGGCGTCCGAACCCGCTCAGGTAAAGGCCGTGCAGCAATTGCGCGAACAACTGTCCCGGACACCGGCAAACCGACGGCGCGCAGTGCTTCTCGACGCTATCCGCACCCATGCCCGCGCAGTGCTCGGTCTTGCACCAGAAGATGTGGTTGAAGCGCATGAGCCGCTGAACCAGTTGGGTTTGGACAGTCTGATGGCTGTACAGCTAAGAAACATTCTCAGCGATGCCGCAGGGCTACCCCTGCCCGCTACAGTCATATTTGATCACCCGACCATCGCTACGCTCACGGATTTTCTGTTGGAGCAACTCGATGTTAAGGACGCCGATGAAATGACCGGGGCAGCCGTCTTTGAAACCGGGCCCCGGGGTGAACCCGCTGGTACGGAAACCTCAGACATGACCGAAGAAGAACTCGCTCAGCACCTGTTGCGAGAACTGGATCGCCTGGATCAAGGACATAACCAATGACCGATCGTCCTACCCCCGATACCTATGCTCTGTTGCGTCGCTCGGCCGACACGATAAAGCGGCTGGAAGAGCAGCTCGCAAAGGCGCAATCCAGCGCCCACGAGCCAATCGCGATCATCGGCATCGGCTGCCGCTTTCCAGGCGGTGCGAATACGCCCGAAAAACTTTGGTCGCTGGTTGAGCAGGGTCAGGATGCCGTCACCGAAGTCCCCAAAGAGCGTTGGGATCTCGACGAAGTCTATGACCCGGACCCGGACGCGCCCGGCAAAGCATATACGCGCTGCGGCGGTTTTCTTGATCAGGTCGACAGTTTCGATGCTGCGTTCTTCGGCATAACGCCGCGCGAGGCGGTAAATCTCGATCCCCAGCAACGGTTGCTATTGGAGGTGTCTTGGGAAGCTCTGGAACATGCAGGGATCGCGCCGTCTTCGATATCGGGAACCCAGACCGGCGTATATGTTGGTCTCACCACACATGATTATGCGATTATGGCGGCGGCGGCGCATGATCATCTGACGGCTGACGCCTATTCCGCATCCGGATCGTCACATTCAATTGCCGCTGGTCGATTGTCTTATTTCTTTGGTCTTCACGGGCCCAGTTTTGCCGTTGATACCGCGTGTTCGGCCTCGATCGTGTCGGTGCATTCGGCGGTCCAGGCGTTACGCAGCGGCGAGGTTGATCTTGCGCTGGCAGGTGGTGTGACGCTGACGCTCTCCGAGTTCGGCGCAATTTTAACTTCGCGCGCCCGAATGATGTCTTTCGTGGGACGGTGCCAGACCTTCGACGCCGATGCGGACGGGTATGTTCGCGGCGAGGGATGCGCCATGATTGCATTGAAACGCAAATCGGATGCGCTGCGCGACGGGGATCGCGTTCTGGCATATATTCGGGGCTCCGCGTTGAACCAGGACGGACGCAGCACCGGGATGACCGCGCCCAACGGGCAGGCCCAAGTCAAGGTCCTGCGCGCCGCGCTGCGCGATGCCGGGGTGTCTCCTGATGACATCAGCTATGTCGAAGCGCATGGCACCGGAACGTCGTTGGGCGATCCGATCGAAATCAAGGCGCTGGGAGAGGTCTTTGGAAAGCGATCTGCCGACGCTCCGCTTCATGTGGCGTCGATCAAGACCAACATCGGCCACACCGAAGGCGCCGCCGGTGTCGCGGGGATCATCAAGACGGTCATGGCGCTGCAACACAAACAAATCCCGGCGCATCTGCACTTCAACACGCCGAACCCACTGATTCCCTGGGACAACCTGCCAATCGCCATCCCCAGGCAGACGATAAAATGGCCCGGCACCAAAGACGTTCCGCGCCGCGCGGGCGTCAGCTCGTTTGGTTTCAGCGGAACCAATGGTCATCTCATTCTGGAAGAAGCGCTCGAGACCCAAGCCTCGACACCAGCGCCCGCATATTCGGATCCGGTATTGCTCGCTATCTCCGCGCGTAACGAAGCCGCCCTGACCGACTCCGCGACCAACCTGGCAGAACATCTGCGACAGCACCCGCACATATCGATCCGTGAGGCTGCCGCAGAACTGGCGTTGGGCCGATCTCATCTGACCGCGCGCACGGCTCTTGTCGTCGCGGACCGCGACGATGCGCTTGAACAGCTTGACGCCATTTCGGCCGGTCACCGCCCTCACAAAGCGGCATTCGGGTCAGTACCGGGTGGAGAGCCGCCTGAAGTCGCCTTTCTCTTTTCCGGTCAGGGTGCGCAGTTTGCCGGTATGGGGCGGCAGCTTTATGAAAGCGAGCCGGTCTTTCGAGCGGCGCTGGACCGCTGCGACGCGCTTCTTGCCGACAAGCTGGATAAGCCGCTGTTGTCGGTCATTTTTGGCTCTGACGAGGCCATCGATCCATCGCTGCTGAATGATACGGCTTACTCGCAACCCGCCTTGTTTTCACTTGAATGGTCGTTGTCGGAACTTTGGCGATCCTGGGGGATCGTGCCCGCAGCGGCAGTCGGGCACAGTGTCGGCGAATATACCGCCGCCTGCGTTGCGGGTGTCTTCAGCCTGGAAGAAGGGCTGACGCTGATCGCCGAGCGTGGTCGGCTCATGAGCAGCCTGCCGAACGGCGGCGGAATGGCCGCCGTTTTTGCTCCCGAGGCGGAGCTGCGCGATCTTCTGGCCAAGCACGAACAGTATAGCTCGATCGCGGCGGTCAACGGCCCGAACAACACAGTGATTTCGGGGCGGCTGGATGTTCTGGAACATATCCTGTCTGATCTTGAGCGGCACGAAATTTCTGCCCAGAAGCTGGTTGTTTCGCACGCGTTCCATTCGCCGCTGATGGATCCGATCCTCGATCAGCTTGAACGCACCGCTTCTCAGATTCAATATAGAGAACCGCAGATTTCACTGGTTTCCAACGTCACTGGCGAGATTGCCGATGGGTCTACATATTCGGCAGGATATTGGCGGTGTCACGCCCGTGAGGCAGTGCGGTTTGCCAACGCAATCTCAACGCTGCATCAGGACGGGTTTGCAGACATTGTCGAGCTTGGCCCTTCCACCACGCTGACTGGGCTGGCGCAACAATGCCCAAACGCCGACAAGGCCAACTGGTTCGCGTCACTGCGCAAGGGCACCGCAGACCAGACCCAAATGCTGGAAACTGCGGCGAAACTCTATGCGCGCGGTCAAACCCTGAACTGGGCCAACCTGTTTCCGGATTTGTCCAGACCTGGAGCGCGCGCAGCCCTGCCAACCTACCCCTTCCAGCGCGTGCGCTATTGGCGCGAGACCGCCGCACGCACCCTGCGGTCGACCTCTTCGTCCGGCCACCCGTTTATGGGCGAGGCCATTCCAGGCGCAATCACATCCATTTACGGTTCCATCGGCTTGAAATCCACGCCGTGGCTCGGTGATCATCGTCTGTTTGGTGTGGCACCATTTCCAGCAGCAGGCCTGCTGGACCTTGCCCTCTCAGCCGCCCGAACTGCGGAAGGTCACGACAATGTAGCACTTGAGGATGTTCACATTCTCGAAGGTCTAATTTTGCCGGAAAGCGATGACCTGCAGCTACAGATCGTTTTCAAACCCGGAAAGGGCGGCATAAAAACACTCAAGATTTACAGCCAGATCCATCAACAGAATGCCGGGGCGGAATGGCGGCACAACATGTCGGCGCGGGTTCTGATCAACAAATCTGTACACGCTTCCACTGCCTGCCCCCCTGCGCCAGCATCGACGCAGACGATCGAACCCGAACAATTTTACACGCTTTTCGAAGATTTAGGCGTCAAATACGGTCCTGCCTTTCAGCCAGTACGTGCAATTCGTCACACCGATACCGAAGTCTGGGGTGAGCTTGAATTGTCGAAAGACCTGAACACACGCGGGTTCACAATGCACCCTGCCCTTCTGGATGGGTGTGCCCAGTTGATCGCAAGCGTCATGCAGGCAGGCGACGTTTATATGCCGGTCTCGGTCCAAAAGTTCGAAGTGATGGCAGATGTGCCCGAACGGGTCTCTTGTCACGTTGTCGACACACCTACCGGTGACCCCGATCTTCAACGCTGCAGCCTCACGGTGTTCGCCCCAGACGGCACTCAGATCGCCCAAGTGAGCGATCTGGAATTCCGGAAAGTCGAGAAGCGGGCACTGATGCAGGTGGTCTCACGACAAGCAACTCAGGACTGGCTGTTTGATGTGCATTGGCAGCCGGTTCCGCTCGGCGATACCAATAGATCCGAACTGCCGGGACGCTGGCTGATCCTCAGCGACCGGTCCGGTGTCGGGGATCGGCTGGTCCGCAAACTGACCGAAATGGGCGCCGATGTAGATCTCGTTCCGCAATCCGACGAAAGCCGGGATCAGTTGCCGCAGATTCTGCAAAAAGCCGATGAGGCAACTGACCCATTGCATGCGGTCGTAAACCTCTGGCCGCTTGATGAGACAGACGCCCCCGATGTCATCAGCCTGGAGAAGGCACATCGTGACATTCTTGTCCCTGCCCTACACCTAGTGCAATCATTGCCCAGTCGACCTCGACTCTGCTTCGTGACCCGCGGTACCCAATCCGTCATGGGCGAGGCCCCCAATCTGGCCAGCGCACCGCTCAACGCGTTCGCGGGGGTCGTCGCCTCGGAAATTCCGCAAGCGCATTGTCTGCGGATAGATCTTGACCCGTCTGAAAACCCGCATGAAGATGACATGCTGTTTCAATGTCTTTGGACTCCGGACCGCGAAGATCAGGTCGCAATCCGAGGCGAGACCCGGTTTGCCGCCCGGCTGAAATCGGGTGAAACTGCGGCCATTGCTGAATCCGAGCCGGTATTGCTGGATGTTATCGAGCGCGGAACACTGGATGGGCTTACGTTTGTTCCATTGATGAGAGCAAAACCGCAGCACGACGAAGTCGAGATCCGGGTCGCGGCGACCGGGGTGAATTTCCGCGATGTGCTGAACACGCTGGGCATGTATCCGGGTGAACCCGGGTTTCTGGGCAATGAATGCGCGGGTATCGTGACTGCTGTTGGCGACGCGACAACCGGCTTTGCCGTGGGCGACGAGGTTGTGGCGATGACCGATCGCTGTTTTGCAACCTACGTAATCGTGCGCTCGACGCTGGTCATCAAGAAGCCCGCGCATCTGACAATGGCACAAGCTGCGGCAACGCCGGTGGCCTATCTGACGGCGGAGTATGCGCTTTGCCAGCTTGGCACGGTGAAACCAGGCGATCGGGTTCTGATCCATGCCATCACAGGTGGCGTCGGATCTGCCGCAGCCCATATCGCCCGAAGACAAGGCGCGCGGGTGTTCGGCACGGCGGGCACCGCAGCAAAACGGGCAGAGGCACTTGCTCAGGGGGCCGAATACGTCGCAGACTCGAGGTCGCTGAGTTTTGTAGATGACATTCAGGCTGCAACGGGCGGCGAAGGCGTCGATTTCGTTCTGAATTCACTCGCCAACGAGTTCATCCCGGCCAGTCTTTCACTGCTCCGTCCTAGCGGACATTTTGTGGAAATTGGCAAGAATGATGAGTGGCATAGTGAGAGAGTCGCACAAGAGTTTCCGGGCATCAGCTACGACCAGCTCTATCTTGGTGAGGTCACAGCCACGAACAACCAGCTCATCTGTGGTATTCTTGAGCGGCTTTTCAGCCAGATTGAAGCTGGCGAGCTTCCACCGCCGGATGTCCGGGCCTGGCCTCTTGAGCAGGCCAAAGAGGCGTTTCGCTTTATGGCCCAGGGCTTGCATAGGGGCAAAATCGTTCTGACGCAGACCCGACCGTCTCGCATCCACAGGGACGCAAGCTATCTGGTCACTGGGGGCTTGAAAGGGATCGGACTGCGAACGGCTCAATGGCTGACAGAGGCGGGCGCGACCAACCTCGTTCTTTTGGGGCGAACCGAACCGGACCAAATTACGCGCTCAATTCTGGATGATCTGAAGGGTCAGAGCATAACAGTGCTCGTGCGGTCGGTGGACGTGACCGACCAGAACGCCATGGCCGCGTTGATCGCTGAGATCGAAAGAACCATGCCGCCAGTGCGCGGCGTGATTCACTGCGCCGGTGTCGTCGAAGATGCAATGCTAGCCGATCAGACATCAGAGACACTTGCGCGGGTCATGGCGCCGAAAGTGCGCGGCGGATATCTTCTGGACAAGCTGACCAGTCACATGACCCTCGATTTCTTCGTGACCTATGCATCTGGCGCCGGATTGCTCGGCGCCCCCGGGCAGGCCAATTATGCTGCGGCGAACGGATTTCTTGATGCATTGTCCCATGCCCGCCGCGCCCGCGGACTTCCAGCGCTCAGCGTGGATTGGGGAAGCTGGTCAGAGATCGGGATGGCGGCCAGGGTTGATGAAACCCATCAACGAAGATGGGCAGAGATGGGTCTCGCCATGATCGACCCGGATGCCGGCGTCCACATGTTGGAACACGCCCTTTTCGGCGCGACCTCTGCACAGGTCGCGATCCTTCCGATCACCAGAGACCGGCTGCCCCCCGACGCAAGACCCCTGCTGAGTGACCTCGTCACCCCACAGGGCGGGCAAGACACAGGCGTCAATGACGACGCTGATTTCATCGAGGTTCTGGCCACCTCCCCCGCCGAACAGCATGGCGACCTGATCGGCGACTGGCTGAACGCCACCGTTATCCGTGTCCTCGCCCTCGACGAACATACGGGTTCGGACAGAGATCGGTCGTTGATGGAATTCGGGATGGACTCGCTGATGGCGATGGAACTGCAAAACCGGATAGCCGCTGGATTGAACATCCGAATAACGTCAACTGAATTGCTGAAAGGCCCGACGCTCAATCAACTCGTTTCAGTCGCTCTGTCGGAACTGGCGGAGCATTTGAACGGCCCATCCACTGAAGGATGGGAAGAGATCGACCTCTGATCCTCAGCGGGCAGGCCGACTTCAGGGTTTTGAATGTGTAGACGCACCCGCTGGCCCGATGTGCCATGGTGGGTTTGCAAACAACCTGAATGGAGGCGCAAATGGAAGAAGATAGCATGATTGGCCTGGATTTGGTGAAAAACGTTCGCCAGTTTGACCTGCTCCCCAAGGCTCCCTCATTCATAACGAGAGTTTGCGGGTTTGGGTTTCATATTCTTCGTCGTTGGTTTGGGCAAGCGCGTCGGGCGCGGAGCCTTCGATTTGCTCATGCGTCCGGCGCGCTTCTGCCGGCGCTTGGTTGTCCAGCGATGAGTGTGGCCTGACGTTATTATAGTCGTATCGCCAGAACACCAGCTTGCGGCGGGCGTCTTCCAGGCTGTTGAACATTTCTTCGTTCTGCAACTCGTCCCTTAGGCTGCCGTTGAAGATTTCGATGAAGGCATTTTGCTGCGGCTTTCCCGGATCGATATAGTGCCAGTCTGCGTGGTTGTCGTTACCCGAAAGCGTGCCTATCCACGCGTTACACATCAAGCCCGGCAGAAGGAGCGTTAGGGCGTCTATTTCCCCGAAATGACAGCAGCACCTTCTGACAAGGCTGCCAGTTTGGCATAGGCAATCGCCGGATCGACCGCGCCGAATCCTGCAAAGGTGCCAAACCCACAATCGCTGCCTGCAATCACCCGATCACTGCCAACAAGGTTGGTAAAGCGTTCGATGCGTTGCGCGACCAGATCGGGATGCTCGACGAAGTTTGTCGTTGTGTCGACGACACCCGGTACCAAAACCTTATCATCCGGGATGTCAGCCTTTCGGTCCCGGAACACGGTCCATTCGTGCCCGTGACGAGGGTTTGAAGTTTCGAACAGGACATAGCGTGCTCTTGTCGCCATCAGTGTGTCAAACATCTTGGCCATAGGGATATCGCAAAGATGGGGGCCTTCGTAGTTGCCCCAGCAGATATGCACCCTGACGCGATCCTTAGGTACATCAGACAAAGCATGGTTCAGCGCGTCCACATGCATCTGCGCCACCTTGACGAACTCATCATCTGAGAGATCGGTGAACAACATGTGTCGCGACAGGGCAAGGTCCGGGCAATCCAGTTGCAGATCCAGACCAGAGGCAACAATCGTCTCGTATTCTTGCTTCATCGCGTCGGCGAGCGCGGCAAGATAAGCCTCTCGCGATTTGTAGTAATCATTCTGCAGGAAGAGCGAGATGACACCGGGGCTGGCTGCATTCATGAATCCGCGCTCGAGCCCATGTTCCGCCATCGCCGCCTTCAGGTTGGCAATGTCTTTGTTCAACTCTGCCTGCCCTTTTGAACGGACTTCACCGGTGCACATTGGGCGCGCGTATTGCGGGGTGCCGCCCGAATCCACCAATCGTTGGAGGAAGCTTGGGAACATCTTCAGGTCCGCAGGCGCGTTTCGGGGGCTGTCGCCGGAGAAACCGGTGTAGCGATCTTTGACGTAAGTTGCGTAGCTGATCTTGGACGTCTCACCATCCGAAACGATGTCGATACCGGCCTCTTTCTGCTGCCCTACGGTGTTTGAGACCGCCGCCGTCATGCAGGCATCAAACGCTGCAGCATCAAAGGGCTCTTCCCGCTCTCGAGCGAAAATGAGATCCACGACGTCTTGCGTACGGGGCAAGCTGCCCACATGGGTCGTCAGAACTCGGGTCATCCTGGTCTCCCTTGTTACCATTTGATGTTGTCTTGGCACCTGAATTCATCAGGCAGCCACCTTTTTTTGTGCCTAGTTCCCCGTCCAGGTCGCACCGGCCGGATCGTCTGTCGCGGTGACGCGATAGAGGCCCGCCTGACCCGTCATCGAGGGCGCGACGCTATAGCTTTCACCTGGCAAAACCAGTGCGGTGTCGCCACCGGATAGGGTGGTCTCATACTCATCGACCGTGATGCGCCAATGACCGCTTGTTGGCATTAGAACCACTGGCTTTTCTGCTGCGATCGGCTCTGAAATGCCGCAACCGCGCCCTAGGAATTCGACCTCGAAGCCGGGCTTGTCCTTGATCAGGCCGTTTTTGCCAATCACCACAACCGGCTTGCTGGCAGAAAGCGCCATCAGATCCCAGTAGCGCGCGACATATTTGCCGATAACGGTCTCAACCGGAACTTCAGGGAAGGATTTGAGCTGCTCCTCGGTCAATAGCGGCATCGAACGCACGTCTTTGGGCAGTTCCTGACCCTGTTTTTTGTCGTACAAAATGCCATTGTTCCCCAACATCAGCCCATGGGCCTGAGCGTCTTGGATAACCTGAGGCGCCCATGTCACCCCTCCGCCTGCATCGTCGCCGCCCAGGATCGCCATGATCATTCCGTAATCCTGGCCGACATTTTCGAACCCGCGAAAAATACCGGTGGGGATGTTAAAAATATCCCCTTCTTCGGCTATGAACTCGCCATCCGTGCCATGGCGACCCCAGAAAAAGCGCCAGCGGCCCTTGACAACAAAAAAGACCTCGGCCGTGGTGTGGCTGTGCAACGAATTTCGGCATTTCGGCGGTTGACCCGCCGCGCCGATGTTGAAGCCGATCTTGTCTGTAATGTGGACATGCTGGTCGGGGCTTTCGGACACGCCACCGCCGACAATTGTAAAGTTCTCCTTTTGGTCCGAGCCGGGTGTATGGGCGTCGATGAAGGCGGTCTTGCAGGGTTTCAGCTCGCCGTAACGAACGATGCGTTGCTGGATGGTGCTCATGGTGTTCTCTCCTTGGCATTTGGGGGTGTTTGGATCAAACCCCCATCCCCCGGAGGGCGGTTGTTCAACCGCCGTGCGCGCAGTGAGGTGCGATGAGTATGATACCGCCGCGCCGCCTGGCTGGCATCCAGATATGATACCTTGCGGGTCACTCAGACCTCCCCGGACTGCAACAGAATCTGCTTCCAGATGGCCACCTCGTCATATAGCGAGAATTCCCGGCGCAGCCCCCAGGGGCCGAATTCGGCGTGACTCATCCCCATGACATGCACTTGCACGCCGGTTGGACGACCAAATGTGCCCCAGCCGTCATGGGATCCGTCCAGAGACCAGCGGATTGCGGCACGCGGGGACATCATGCCACCGTCCATGCCGATCTGATGGTGGATATTGAACGTCGCATTTGGAAACGAAGACCGCAGACCGACCCAGAACCGACTGATTGCCTCGCGCCCAATCGCCTGTTTCGCGCCAGCATATTCGCCAATCACCGCGCGATCATAATCCGCGAGGATGTGGTTGAAATCCTTGTTCATGATCCGGGTGAGCGTGTCGGAATACCGCGCGCCCCATTCATTGTCATTGCCGGTGCCGTGATAGCCTCCATCGACATCGATATCGGGTGTGAAGGGACGCCCGGCCTCTTCCGGACCACCCTCGGCGGCGATCAGGTCCCGGGTATAGCTCTCTGGCTCAAATCCCAACTGGCGCACCAGACCTCCGTAATCGCGAACCAGCCACTCGTCATAGATCGTTTCGCCCCTGGCGGCACAATCCGCAATGACACGCACCGTCCATTTCTTGCCGCTGGCCTTGCCAAACTGACCATCCTGCAAATGCGTGGCCGTCGTCAGCAGCCGGTGAGAAGACAAAGCCCCATGTTCTTCGGATTGAGACCAGATGACGTCTTCGCCATAGAGCTGCCGGTCGGGAAATTCGTGGCAGGTTGCCATGGTCGCAGCGATGACACCCTGATTGCCACGGCTTATGCCCATCGGAGTACGAACAGGGATGTCGGCTGCATAATAACGGTCGAGCGTTTCGGTTCCCCGATCCTCCCAAATTTCTTTGGTGATCCCGAGGATATAATCGGGGAAGTCTTTCCACTTCTCGGCATAGGTCATGTGCTGAAGCCCTTTGGTTTTCTGGCCGAGCCCCTGATCTTGAGGGGGCCAGGGATCTGAATGCGCTCAGAGGCCGCGCCCTGCTCAATCCGGGCAAGCAGAATTTCTACGGTGGCGGTGACCATCTTGTTGATCGGCTGGCGAATGGTTGTCAGGTCATAGGCGGGCCAGGCCGCGATGGGGACATCGTCATAGCCGACGATGCTGACATCCTCTGGAACGGACAGGCCAAGCTCGAAACGCAAGCAGTCCATCACTGCAAAGGCCATGTGGTCGTTTCCCACAAATATTGCGTCTGGCCGATCCGAAGTACCGCACAGCTTCCGTGCGATTATTGCGGCGTCGTCCTGACTGTATCTGCCATCCTCTATCGCGACGGGTTCAACTCCGTGATCTTTAAGGCCGTCGACAAAACCGCGCATGCGATCAAGTCCGGTCGAAGAGCCCTGCCAGCCCGAAACATGCGCGATTTTCCGATGGCCACCAGAGGCAAGAAAATGCGCAACCGTACGCCCGCCTTCAATATTGTTCGAGGTCACCTGTGCCAGAGTACCGGTTTCCTGCCCCCGGTTGAACATCACCACCGGAATGCCCGCATCGTCACAGCGCTTGGCAATGTCATTGGACATGTCGACAGAGGCCGTTATGATCCCATCCACCTGATAGGACATCAGTTCTTCGACGATCTGGCCGACATTGCCATCATTTTGAGCCATGAAGAGCAGGATGTGATAGCCACGTTCTTTCAAAG
This sequence comes from Ruegeria spongiae, assembly GCF_023502395.1. Lineage (GTDB taxonomy): Bacteria > Pseudomonadota > Alphaproteobacteria > Rhodobacterales > Rhodobacteraceae > Ruegeria_C > Ruegeria_C spongiae. The sequence goes on from NZ_JAMFMB010000023.1 coordinate 57,272, forward strand.
CGCGATCCAGATATTCCAGCGCCATCGGATAGAACTGGTTTTCCAGATAGGCCACAACGACGCCGATCACTCGGCTTTTGCCGGTGATCATTGCGCGCGCCAACGTGTTTGGACGATAGCCCAGTTCTTCAGCGGCCTTGGTCACCTTGTCTCGCGTCGCTGCCGAGGCCGAAGCACCGGGGGTAAACACACGGCTGACCGCCGACTGGCTTACGCCGGCAAGACGGGCCACGTCGAAGGATGTGACTTTGTCCGCCATCAGTCCGCAGTCCATCCGCCATCGACCAGCAAGGCTGCTCCGGTGACAAGGCTTGCAGCATCCGAGGCAAGATAAACTGCAGCACCAGTGATATCGCTCAACTCGCCTACGCGTCCCAGTTTGATCTTCTCTTCAATCCAGGCGCGGCGTTCCGGATTGGCCAGCGTTTGCTCGGCCAGAGGCGTGCGGATGAAGGTCGGGGCAATCGAGTTGACGCGGATGTCACGCGGGCCCCATTCGATCGCCATCGACTTGGTAAATCCTTCAACCGCATGCTTTGTACCGCAGTAAACGGCTCGGTCTATGCCACCGACCTGGCCCATCTGGCTGGTGATGTTGATCAGGCTGCCTGGCTTTCCTGCTTTGATAAGCCCATGCGCGACTGTGCGCGTTAGAAAATAGGCCCCCTTGAAGTTGAGATCGCTCACGGCGTCGAAATCAACCTCAGTGGTTTCCAGCGCCGGGGAATGCCGGGCCAGACCTGCAGAGTTGATCAGGATGTCGAAAGGATCACGCGCATCCACTGCAGCCTCGGTCGCAGCAATGTCAGCAACATTCATTGCCAGACTCCGAGCCGCCCAGCCCTTTGCCGCAAAAGCTTCGGCGATGTCGTTCAATTTATCCTCGGAACGTGCGGCCAGTGTAACCTCGGCCCCGTGGCTAGCCAGCGCTGTCGCGCAGGCCAGGCCAATCCCAGAGGATGCCCCAGCAACCAAGGCGCGCTTGCCATCAAGGCGGAAAGATGGGGCAGGAGGCAGGTTCATCAGGGATCTCCAACAGGATAGGGCACACGTCCCGGGACACGGGCCTTGTTGAATTCGCGCAGTCTGGCAAAAACGTCCACCCCCAACTGCTGGTAGGCGTCCAGAAGGTCGACCATCACCCAATTCTCGCGAATGCGGCCCCGCTCAACGCGCCAGAAATCCAGACTGCGCATCGAGATACGCTTGCCCGACGGCGCGATACCCATCCAGCCATCATGCGTGACGGTTTGGATCATGTCGGGCCAGCCGGTAACCGCCACGTAAGGCCCGTCGCCAAAGAAATGATAGGTGATGTCATCCAGATATTGCCCCCTGTCAGGCATACTCGACAAGAACGGGATCTGATGCCAATTGCGGAACCCGCGTATGCCCCGGCAAGTGCCGATACCCGCTGGCCCGTACCAGTTCATGTTCTCGTGCCAGAACCGCGCCATCTCCATGACCTCGGGTCCGCCCTGCGAAGGATGCCGCTTCATGTGGTTGAGCATATCCACGATCAGATCGCGGCTCGCGTTACTTTCTGTCTCATCGCGCGCCGGGCGTACAAGGCCATCACCCGACGCCGGACCTGGGACGAGTATCTCGGCGCCAAGCGAGGGCGCCATCGGCCACGCGCCGACCTGCATCATGACTTCGGGCAGATCCCAGATCATCTGCATCTCGACAATCTTGCCGCCCGCGATCCGGCAATACTCATGGAACCGCATATGCGCGAGGTGCCCGGACGGAGGAATATCCAGCAACGGGCCTGCGAATGTGCCGACATAATGCCCGCCGCACCCGACCCAGTCAGCGCCATGTTCGTCCTGTCCGGCCACAGCCAGCCAGTCGCGCCGTTCCGCATCCGGCCACGCCGCGCGCAGAGGGGTCAGCACGTTCTGAAAGAACGCCTCCGGGCCAACCTGATCCCCGAAGGGATGGCAGCAATGGAACACCGCGTCCGGGGCGCAAAGCGATCCAAGCAGGCCCCGGAGCAGCGTCTCGTCCCAGTCGTAAAGCGCCGCCCGCAGCGGTGTCAGCAATTTACGATTGGCGTCGTGAGGCGTTGACATGCGGTATTACTCGACGGTCTCAGCCGGCAACGCACGTTCGCCATAGGGAATATTGCGGCCGCCATAGCGCCGCACGCGAATGTTGCACTGCTCGGCATGGCCCACAAAACCCTCAAGCATGCAAAGGCGCGACCCGTATTCGCCGATCAGGGTAGCTGCCTCATCCGTCGTCACTTTCTGGTAGCTGTGTGTTTTCAGGAACTTCCCAACCCAAAGACCGCCGGTATAGCGACCAGCCTTTTTGGTCGGCAGCGTGTGGTTGGTGCCAATGACCTTGTCACCATTGGCCACGTTGGTGCGCGGGCCGAGGAACAGCGCGCCGTAGGAGTGCATGTTCTCAAGATACCAGCCGTCCCGATCGGTCATGATCTGCACATGCTCGTAGGCCATCTCATTGGCGATCGCGAGCATTTCTTCATGGGTGTCACACAGGATCACGTCACCATAATCTTTCCAAGACGCTGCTGCGGTTTCTCGGGTGGGAAGGATGCTGAGCAGCCTGTCGATTTCGGACAGTGTTCCTTCAGCGAGGCTGCGTGAATTGGTGATCAGGCACGCAGGCGAGTTGTACCCATGCTCGGCTTGGCCCACCAGATCTGTTGCGCACATCTCGGCATCCACGGTGTCATCGGCGATGACCATCGTCTCGGTCGGGCCCGCGAACAGGTCAATACCAACGCGACCGAACAGCTGCCGCTTGGCTTCTGCCACAAAGGCGTTGCCGGGGCCGACGATCATATGAACGGGATCGATGGTTTCGGACCCGATCGCCATGGCGCCAACGGCCTGAATACCGCCCAGAGCATAAATCTCATGGGCGCCGCCCAAATGCATCGCTGCAACGATCGCGGGATGCGGCGCGCCGTCCACCGGAGGTGCCGACGCGATGATCCGGGGCACGCCCGCGACCTGCGCCGTCAGCACCGACATATGAGCCGAGGCCACCATTGGAAACTTGCCACCGGGCACGTAACAGCCAACCGACTGCACCGGAATGTTCTTGTGGCCCAGAATGACGCCGGGCAGGGTTTCGGTCTCGATATCCGTCATCGAGGCGCGCTGCGCTTCGGCGAAGCAGCGGATCTGCGATTGGGCGAACTTGATGTCTGCCATATCGCGGGCCGAGACCTTTTGCATGGCGGCTTCGATCTCGGACGCATTCAGGCGAAACGATGCGGGGCTGTAGCTGTCGAATTTTTTGCTCAAATCGCGGATTGCGGCGTCACCCCGGGTTTCGATATCTGCTAGGGTCGCCTCGACAACCTTGCGCACCTTTGCGTCGTCTTCGGCGCGCGCCTCGGCAGTTTTGTTGATCTTGAGATACTTGATCGACATGTTCATCTCCTAATTGGCAGGATGCGCGTTTCGATCAGCTGGAATGGCGTTTTCCCAACCCATGCCGCGAAAGACATCACCGCCCAACTGTTTCACAACACTCGCAAAATCGACGCGCACAATGTTTTCTGCGATTTTCCAACCATCGATGCGCCAGAAGTCGATATAAGGAATGCGGATGGCCTGACCGGTGGCGGGCATGCCCATGAAATCGGTTTCCAGGGTCGCGTGGCACGCACCGAAACAGGCGGCCCAATCCCCATCCTGCATGAAATGCCGGGTCCGGAAATCCCGATTACCGAAGAAGTCGCGGAAGGGCAGATACCAGCCCCGCTCAAACTCTTGCAAACCGTGTTTGAGCCCGCAGCCATAATTGGCGTCCCAGACGAAGTCATCGTGAAAGTACTCCGAGACATCAACGTCCGAGCGTTGTAGCGCGGCCTCCATTGCGTGCACGACATCCAGCGGCTTTGCAGCTGCGCCATGGCTCTGCTGACCACGCCAAAGACGGGCCACGGGTGGGTCTAGGCGGTCCCAACCTTTGCCATCGAACACATCCCAACCCAATTGTGCGGCAACGCCCGCCAGATCGACGCTGACCTTGTTATAAGCGATGCGCCCGTCGCGGACCTGCCAGAAATCCACATACGATATGCGCAGCGGTCGACCCGTTGCCGGAATGCCCATGAAGTCGCCCGTATGGGTGGCGTGACAGGTCCCGGCGCAGGCTGCCCAGTCCCCATCTTCAAGCCAGATCGGTGTGTCAAAGCGGCGATCGCCGAATGCGGCCCTGAACGGCTGCTGCCACCCCTCTTCGAAGGCGGTCAGCCCAGACTTACGGCCACACCCCACGTTGCCGTCCCAGATGAAATCTCCGTGGAACCAAGGCGACATGTCGGCTTCGGACCGCCCGAGCGCTTGTTCCATGTCTTTGACCAGATCCAGAACTGCTCCCATTATGCGGGTTCCTTGGGTTGGGGCGGCTTGGCGTCTCCGCGATCAAATGCCTCCCAACCTTTGCCGTCGAAGACGTCATGCCCGAGCTGTGACAACACATGCGGAAAATCAACCATGACCCAGTTGTCGACTATCTTGCCGTCGACGACCTTCCAGAAATCCATATAGCGGATGTCGACGCGCTTGCCGGTTGGGGCCAACCCCATGAACTCACCGGAATGAGTTGCCTCTTGCCGTCCAAAAGCTGCGGCCCATTCGCCCATGTAAAGACGCGCTTCGTCGACACATACCTTATCGGAAAAAGCCGCCTGGAACGGGCGTTGCCAGTTGTCCTGGAACTCTTTCAGCCCGGTCTTGGTGCCACATCCGAAATTGCCAATCCACCGGAAGCCATGGGCGAAAAAGTCGCCAATGTCGTCGATGCGGTGGTCGTTCAGACCGTCCACCATGGTTTCGATGACGTTGCGCGTCTCTTCAGTTCTGCCGAGATCCGTATCGCGGCTCAGCACGGCCTGCTCCGGTCGGGACCCCTTCATGCCGTTTCCTCCATGCCTACTTAAAACAGTTGTTGCTGAACGTGGTCAGCACAGCGCCGCGCCATCACGTAAGCCGGGCGCATTCATCGAACATGTCGCCGTAGTGAGTCATTCCAGACGGTCGCCGGTCTTGGCGTCGAAGAGGTGGCAGATCTCAGCGGGAATGTTCACGGCGGTGTGGTCGCCAATCTCGGCTCGGTAGTCCTTGGCCGCCCGGATGGACGCAACGGTTCCACCCATTTTCAACGTGGCAATTGTGGCGTCGCCCAGCAGCTCAAGCGAATAAAGCGGAGCCGAGGATGCTCCATCAGGATCAAGTTCGGCGTCTTCTGCCCGAAAACCGAGGATCACTTTACCTTCATGCCTGGTTGCAAGCCCGCTGATCGAGACGTTTTGGCCCGTGAATGTGCCGCCCGAAATCTCGCCTTCCAGAAGGTTCATGGCGGGACTGCCGATAAAGCTGGCAACAAAGGTATTGGCGGGGGTGTCGTAAATGTCGGTCGGGGTGCCGACTTGCTGCACCACGCCTTTGCTCATTACCACCACACGATCTGCGAGAGTCATTGCTTCGATCTGGTCGTGGGTCACGTAAATCGTGGTCACCTGCAATTCGTGGCTGAGGTTCTTGATCTGATGTCGCGTCGACACACGCAGCTTGGCATCCAGATTCGACAGTGGCTCGTCCATCAGGAACACGTTGGGTTCCCGCACAATGGCGCGGGCGAGTGCAACGCGTTGCCGCTGACCGCCCGACAATTCGGCGGGACGGCGATGCATGAAATCAGTCAACTCGACCATCTCTGCCGCGCGCCTGACACGTTCATCGTGAGTCGACGGATCGGATTTCCGCACTTTCAGCGGAAAGCGGATATTCTCATAGACGTCCAAATTGGGGTAAAGCGCATAGCTCTGAAACACCATCGCAACGTCCCGGTCCTTTGGGTCCAAGTCATTGACCACCTGACCGTCAATGGTGATTTCACCTTCAGAGACATCTTCCAGACCCGCGATCATGCGCATGGTCGTGGTCTTGCCGCAGCCTGATGGGCCCAGCAGGACCAGAAACTCCTTATCGGCTATTGTCAGGTCGAAATTCTGCACCCCGACAAACGATCCCCAACGCTTGGAAATGTTCTTCAGCTGAATCTCGGCCATTCCGGCTCCATCCTTTGCATGCGTTCCCATTAAAACTGTCAGCGAATGCAAAATTAGGCAAGAAGAAAATATTCAGCGGGATCGTCGATGACCTTTTGAAATCAAAGTCAGTAGGTAGTTCCCTTAAATTTAACAGAAAAATCACTCTAGTAGGAAATTCTTGTCATGTGGCTATTTTTCAGCATAATGATGACTGCGAATGCACAATAGATCAATAAAATCGCGAGTCTCTTGCCTGCCCAAGCGCGCGCCTGGGCAACAGGGTCCAACCGGAGGAAACCAATATGTCTCTTATGAAAAGTTTTGCGACCGGTGCGGTTGCGGCGCTTATGGCGACCGCCGCCTATGCCGAGTGTGAAATCAGCAGCGGTAACGTTAACGTTCTGGCGAACGACTTTCCGGCACTAAAGGCGATCACGGAAACCGCCGCCGAATGTGCAAGTGGCGGTGCAACAGTATCGGCCAACCACAACAAGGATTTCCGCAATATCACCGTTCAGGCGCTGACACCAAATCCGGCGGAATACACCTCCGTTGTCGTCGCGAACTCCTCCATTGTTCCATTGCTGAACGAAGGCCTGCTGCGCCCGCTTGACGATCTGGTCGCCAAACACGGTCAGGGCATTCCCAAAAACCAGTTGATCACCATTGATGGAAAGATCATGGCGATCGCCTTCATGGCCAACGCCCAACATCTGTTCCTCCGTCAGGACATTCTGGACCAGATCGGGAAGCCAGCGCCTGCGACCTGGGAAGAGGTTGCCGAAACCGCTCAGGCGATCAAAGACGCGGGCATCATGGATCACCCGTTCGCGTTCCTCAGCATGTCTGACTGGAACCTGGGCGAGGAATTCGTGAACATGTATCTCGGGCATGGCGGCGAATTCTTCAAGCCGGGCACGGCTGAACCGGCGATAAACAACGAATTGGGCGTCGCCACCCTGAACATGCTGAAAGAACTCGTGGCGCTCTCCAACCCGGATTTCCTGACCTACAACACTGCAACCGTCGTGCCGATCTGGAAATCGGGCGATCTGGCGATCGCGCAACTTTGGGGTTCAAGCGGTGGTGAACTGCTGAGCGGTGAAGGCGCGGAAGAGGGCGTGGCCGAAAACACCGTACTTGTCGGCGCCCCGACCGTTGCAGGAGGGTCCACACCTGCATCTTCGCTTTGGTGGGATGGCTTCACCATCGCAAAGAACATCTCGGATGAGGATGCCGAGGCAACCTTTCTGGCAATGATGCATGGCATTTCGGACAAGATGGTCGAGGCAAACAACGATGCCGCTGTCTGGTTGATGGACTCCTACACACCGGGACTGGCGGCAGCAGGCGTCGCGCAGACCGCTGCCGCAGGTGCAGAGCCCTATCCGATGCTGCCTTACATGGGGCTGTTGCATCAGGCCGTCTTTGAAGAACTGCCCGATTTCCTGCAGGGCAATGAAAGCGCAGAAAAGACACTGGCAGACATCGAGGCTGCATATGTCGCTGCAGCGCAAGAGGCCGGTTACCTCTAAAGGTCAACTCCGGGGCCGCCCTCGCGCCGCCCCGGAGTATTCCACCTAGATCGCTATGCTGACGTAGGAATTGGGCTATGAAACACCGCACATTTTTCTGGTTTATCCTGCCGTCTCTGGCTGCAATGTTCTTTTTCATTGCTCTGCCCATCGTGTCAGTTGCCGTGCAGTCGCTGTTTGTGGAACACGAGCAGATCATGACCGAGGTCGAGAATTGTGGGCCGTTCAAATGTGAAACGGTCTTGCAGGTCGACACCGAAGCGACAGCAGCCCTGCAGGAAGAAGCCCCCCTGGGGCGGTTCAACGGCCTTGGAACCTATACCAACCGAAAGCACCTGGCGTTCAAAGAAGTAGGCGTTGCCTGGGATGAGACAGAGACACTCGGCGAATTCATGTCAGAACTGATCAATCTACCGTTCTACAAGGCCCTGTTCTTTACGCTTACCTATACGGCGGTGGTCACACCGTTTGTCATTTTTTTGGGACTTGGTGTCGCTTTGGCGGTGAACACCTTGCCGCGGATTGTCAAAGGGCCAACGATCTTTGTGTCGCTGCTGCCGATGATCGTCACACCCCTGATTGGCGCGCTGATCCTGTTCTGGATGGTCGATGCTGACGGTATTATCGGCGCGACGCTGCAAAGGATTTTCAACGATCCCAACTTGTCACTTAAGGCTTCGACGCCCCTGACATGGATGATGCTGATCGTTTATGGCATCTGGAGTTCGACGCCCTTCAGCTTCATCGTCTTTTATGCTGGACTGCAAACCGTCCCCTCCGAGACGCTTGAGGCAGCAAAGATCGACGGTGCCTCACGATGGCAGGCCATTCGTTATGTCGTGGTGCCTTACATGATGCCTCTGGTGGTTTTCATCACATTGATGCAATTGATGGACAACTTCCGGGTATTCGAACCGATCATCAGCTTCTCGGCTTCCGCCAAGGCGACGTCGCTATCCTGGATAATTTTCAACGACCTGCGCGGCGGTGATATTCAATTGTTTGGCTCCGCCGGGGCCACATCGATCCTGACCATCCTCGGTGTCGCTATCCTGCTTTCACCCGTATTGATACGTACCTGGCGCGACTTTAACCGGAAGAGGGCTTGATCATGTCATCATCTGTTGCACAGAGGCGTTCTAAAGGGCTGATCTGGTTCACCACAAGCTTTGTTGTCCTATGGATCTTCATCGCCGCCGGACCCTTCCTGTGGACGGTCTGGGGCTCGTTCAAGGTTCAACCCGATTTCTTCTCCAAGACAGACTGGCGGAATGCGCTCTATGGCGTGATGACGACTGCGGAAACTGGAAGTGCCTTTACCGGCGGGGGCTACTATGGCGCGTGGGTCGAGCAGGAGTTCTGGCGCAACACGATCAACACCGGGATTGTCGTGTTCTTCACTGTGGTGATCTCTTTGACCTTCGGCACCCTTGGTGGGTATGCGCTGGCGCGGTCAGGCTTTCGCTATGCATTCTGGCTGTTGATGGCGGGTCTGGTTTTCCGGGCTATGCCGCATATCACTTTGGTTTCGGGCTATCTGCTGCCGTTCTTTGAATGGAACGTCTGGGGCAAGCTATCAACGACCATCATCGTTCTGGTGGCAATCAACCAGCCGTTTACCCTTTGGATGCTGCATTCGTTCTTCCTGAACATTCCCAAAGACATGGATGAAAGCGCCATGGTTGATGGCTGCACGCGGTTCCAGGCGTTTCGCTATGTAATCATTCCGGTCATGTGGCCGGGGGTGATCACCACCGGGTTGTTCAGTTTCCTGCTCGCCTATAACGACTTTGCCGTTACTGCGGTGTTGCTGAGCTCTGAAAATCAGACAATGGTTCCGCGTATCTACAGCTTCCTTGGCACCGTGCGCGAAACCGGGGATGTGATGTTTGCCGTGGCAGCGGTTGTCAGCGCCATGGTCCCGCTGTTCTTTCTCGTTCTGTTCTTCCAGCGCCAGATCGTCAGCGGTCTGACCGCCGGTGCGGTGAAAGGATGATAGCGAGCCGAGTTGATTTGACCACGCCGTTCTCAACAGGAGAGAAAATGTCACGCGACTATGGATCGGCGCAGCCGCTTGAGCGCCGACACATGCCCACGCGCTTTGATGTGTCGTTGCGCAGCTATACGAACAACCGCACCATTCGCATCCCGGATGAGTTTGGCCCGAAGCAGCGCCTTCGCGGGTTTGATCCCGAATACAACAATATCGTCGACTATATCGTTCGCATAACTCACCGCATTTGGGAAACCGAGGCGCGTGAGGTCGACTATATAGGGGCCTGCTATGCTCCGACGTCTTTGATCTACGACGACTATGGTTTGCAGACCGGCAGCAAGAAGATCATTGCCGATACCCATCATACCACCGGTGCTATTCCCGATATCATCCTGGATGCAGAAGAGGTGATTTGGGCCGGGGATGACACGGTCGGCTTTCACACCTCACACCTGACACGGATCATCGGGACCAACACCGGTGACAGCCGCTATGGGTCGGCAACCGGCAAGAAGGTCAGCGTCATGGTGATTGCCAATTGCGTGGCGCTGGGGAATGATATCTTCCTCGAGCATGTGCTCTACAACACGTCGGCCATGTTGCGGCAGCTTGGCATTGACCTGTGGGACGAGGCCGACCGGCTTGCGGCCGACCCGCCTCGGGGATGGCCGCGCAGCCAGCAGATATGGAACGACCTGCGCCGGTCCGCCGCCCCAACGAAACCGATTTCTGCCAGTGACCCGGTCGATGGCTTTGATCCCGATGCCTTTGCGCGGGACCTGCATGACAATATCTGGAACGGCGATATGAGCATGGTCGATGCTCGCTATGTTCCCGACCTGCCCTTTGAAGGACCGACCGAACGCCGCTTCAACGACAGCGCAGCCTACAAGGGTTACGTAAACACCCTGCGCCGTGCCTTTCCCGACCTCTCGTTTCAGGTGGATGAAGTGTATTGGATGGGCAATGACGAAGACGGATGGTTGATTTCAACCCGTTGGAGCGCCGAAGGAACGCATAGCGGTGACACCAATTTGTATCGCGTCGCAAGCGGCGCGGCTTGTCAGATCTGGGGCATCACTCAATGGCGCGTCAAGGATAGACGGGTTGAGCAGGAATGGCAGCTTTTTAACGAATTGGATCTGATGATGCAGATCGCCAGCGCGCGCCGGGATACAATCTGAGAGAAACCACAGACAGGCGACCTAATCTGCAACGTGAAAGAAAAAACATGTTGGATTTACAATCTGCAAAAAACCTCGTTCGGGCCTACTTTGAGGCGCTCAATGACGAACCGGTAGCTGCGGCCAAGCGCTATTTCGCCCCGGATGCCATCTGGCGCGGCTATCATCCCTTCCACGAAATCCACGACCCGGTCGAAGTGGCTGAACGGTTCTGGAAGCCGCTGCAGAGCGGTCTGCGCAGGATGCAGCGCCGGTTGGATATTTTTATGGCTGGCGATAACCATCTTGAGGCGGGTGGTGTCTGGGTTGCTTCGATGGGCCACCTGATGGGTCTGTTCGACGCATCCTGGCTGAACATCCCCCACACCAACAAAATTGCCATGCTGCGATATGCGGAATTTCATCGCGTGGAAGGAGACAAGATCACAGATACGGCAATGTTCTTCGATATTCCGCATCTGATGGCCCAGGCGGGACTGAAGCTGTTCCCGTCGCAGACGGGTGCGCAGTTGGTGCAACCGGGTCCGATGACTCATACGGGCGTCATGTTCGACACTCAAGATTCTGAAGAGGGGCGCAAAACACTCGCCGCGATCGAGTTCATGATAGAAGATATCCGTGACTGGAAGGGGCGGGAAGAGCTAGGTCTGGAAGAAGAACTGCCTCGCAGCTGGAATGACGACATGATCTGGTGGGGGCCGACTGGAATTGGCGCGACCTATACGATTGAGCGATACATCAAGCAGCATTCAGGACCCTTCCGTGATGGACTGGCTGATCGCGCTTTCAACGGCCACATTGCGCGTATTGCTGAAGGTGAATTTGGCGGATTTTTTGGCTGGCCAAATCTGACACTCAGACCATCGGGGGGATTTATGGGTATGCCTGCCACCGACAAACTCAGCGACATGCGGGTGATTGATATGTATCGGCGTTCCGGCGACAAGCTGACCGAGAACTGGATATTTATCGATCTACTGCATTTCTGGAACCAGCAAGGTGTCGATCTGCTTTCACGCGTTCCGCATATGCGCAGCTAAGGGGGTACGGATCGATTGGACATCCCCTGATTTCTCTTCTGGTAGGTCGTGGGGAAGGAAGCCATCAGGAGGTTAACTGTTTGCTCCCTTGATTTGATGGTGTGACCCATTCATTGGAATGGAAGGAAGCGCTGTGGGACAAGTTCGTCACGGGGGCGCCACGTACCGTTGCCCGGCCAGGAGAGCCGCCACTCAATTGCTCAGAGTTTCGTCCGTTTGCCAAGAGCGATCACAAGGCCCTTGTCGACGACGCGCTGCTTCAGTGATTGCGCGGGAGTACGGTGTCACCCAACGGTTCGAAGCGTTTTGCGACGGGTTTGTGTCAGCCCCTTTTTTCTCGGTGGCGGCCTAGCAACTGTGTCTATTCTCTGAGCTGAAGTCCAGATTTTGCAGATGTATTCATATGGCGTGAGACCGCTTAGTGTCTTCAAACGGCGAGCGTAGTTGTAGGCATCGAGGAAGTCGGTCAAGTACGAGCAAAGCTGGTCGTGGCTTTCATAGTGATACCGCTTGACGGTTGCGTCCTTGATTGTGCGGCTCATCCGCTCGACCTAGCCGTTTTCAGGGGATTTGGTCCAATGGTATCAAGCGTCAGCAACAATGGGAGAGTTTGGGGAAATCTGATAAGAGAGGGATTCTGGCTCATCGTAACCGCCAAGGAGTGGAGATGAGAAAGAAACCCTGAACCTAGCGGAGCCCGATCGACCGTGAAGCACGTCCGAATCCCGGCCGCCATACAGGTCATCGTTGCCGAACCCGCCCCAGAGTTTGCCATCACCGTAGCCACCATGGAGATCGTCATTACCGCTCTGGCCGTACAGCATGTCGTTGCTCGAATTGCCATAAAGATAGTCATTCCCTCGGTACCCCGCCAGCAGGTCATTGTCGTCGCCACCATAGAGGTAATTCGTATGTGCGCGGGGCCTAGACCGCCACGTCTTGTTTCAAGATCGGACCGGATAGGGGTTTGGCCATTTCAAGAGCGCCAAAATTCACTCCACCTGGCAGCGAGAGGTTCACCGGTCGCCCAGATCGGTAACCCAGATGTTGATAGAGAGGCACACCAGAGAGTGTTGCCGTCAGCGAGGCGTTGGCAAAACCTGCGGCCAGGATGCTCTGTTCAATCCTTTTCATCAGTTTGCCGCCGATGCCCCGGCGCGCCCATGTGGGGTGCACGTAGACGCTGCGAACCGTTGCTTTGGGTACGCTGGCAGCCGGATCGTCGACAGAATTGCATCTGCTGTATGATGCCTGTCGCATAGACCACCCCCCAGCGCCGACAAGAATACCCCCGAGTGAGGCGATGAAATACGTGCCGTCTTCGATCAGATGATCGTCCATCGTACCGATCTCGGAAATGAAAGCATCAACCGCGTTGCGCGGATAGAAATCGGCACCCAATTGTCGCATGGCATGGGCCTGCATCAATCTAAGTGCCGTGCGGTTCGCCATCGAAGCAGTATGAATGACAAGGTCAGCCATCGATTTGCGTCCTTTTCTGTTTCTTGAACTTGACACTTTGAGGCTTGCGTCAAGTGTGATGAAAAAGCCAACGAGTAGTGTAAACATGGTCCATGAGCGATTCTCATGTGGTCCGATGAATACCGATCTGCTGAAGACATTTCTGGCGATTTGCGAGACGAAGAGCTTTACTGCTGCGGCTGATCGGGTGGGACGGACCCAGTCGGCGATCAGCTTGCAAATGCAAAGGCTTGAATTATCGCTTGGGCGCCCTTTGTTCGTACGCGGTAGTGGCACACTGGAAATGACTGAGCATGGCGTGCTGCTGCAATCACATGCCGCAAGAATTCTGGAAAGTGTTGCCGACGCCAAGGCCGCATTTGACGTTGGCAAGGTTGACGGCGTTGTCGTGCTTGGCGTGCCCGAGGATTACGCACCGAAGATCCTGGCGGATGTATTGCGCAGTTTTACTGAACTTTATCCGGCCGCGACCATAAACCTTGTCTTGGACGAATCCCGTCGATTAGTGCGGCATCTGGCTGAAGGGTCCGTTGATCTGGCCTTCATTACCGAGGGCGAAGGGCCAGTTGCGGATGGTCGCGTAGCGTTTCGCGACCAGATCGTTTGGGTTGGCCGCGAAGGCGGCGAATTGCATCACAAAGACCCGCTTCCAATCGCGATCTGGGATGAGAATGATGGATATTCGTCGCGTATGTTCAAGGCGCTTGCCGAAATGCAGCGGAGCTATCGGACGGTCGTCATCAGCCGCAGCATGACTGGTTTACGCGGTGCGGTTCAAAGCGGCATTGCCGTAAGTGCTATGATGCGAAGCAGTATCGTGCCGCCCATCCAGGAACTGACGGAGTTTGACGGTTTTCCACCACTGGATGAACTGCCCATAAGGCTGGAACGCGCTCACCAAAAGAAATCAACTTTGATGGACCGGTTAGAGGCACATCTATTGTTGTTGTTCAAGCAGACCGATTGATATTCTGCATCCGCTTTCAAGATTTCACCTGTCCGACGTCAGCGCTTAAGGGTCCAAATAGGGCAACCTTCCATTCCATTGAACGGATTGTACCATCAAACCCTGGGATCAAACACCTAAGCTCTGATCCTAGATAGCTGAATTCATTTCGCAGGTTCTCGAAGCGTTCTATAGTCCCCTAGATCAACAGGTAGAAGCTCTCATCGAGGCATTCAGGCGCAGCATTTTGGGCGGTATCTTCATGCGTGACGCTTTATCAGTTCGGAACGCGCAATCAAGTTGGCAATCTCGCCTCGGGCCTTTCTGGACAACAAATGCCCCTGACACCGCTTACAAATCACTTATACGTGGGCATCTGATCCGATGGCGCCAAAACATCCGATTTCACATATCCGGCAATCCGATCCGTGCCATCCAGCGACACCGCGTGCCACCCGTTCGCCGATTGCAATACGATTGGGTTATGAGCCAGCGTCAGCGTCTTCACGACGTCGGATTTGTCGCTGGGTTTCTCAAAAATCTCCGCCTTACGCACATTCGAAAAATAAAACTGATCCTTCAGCAAGAAAGACGTCGCAAAATCCTGTGGTTCCGCCGCTGCTTTGCGCCCAAAGTCGCCAATATCAGCGGCCATCGGATTGATAACATTCCCATCGACCTGATTTTCCCCAAACCACAGATGATGTGAAAACTGGAACAGGTTCCACCGTTCGGAATTGTAAAACTCCCGTGTGCCCGGCCACCCGCGCGACAAGGCCAGCCAACTCAAATCAACCAGTCCTGCGTCCAACAACCGCGCCAAAACCAATCCGGACCCGTAAGCCCCAATACGGTAACGGTTGCCACCCTGTTGAAACGCCGAATGCACCGCCGTGAAATACGCCATGACCCCTGCGATTTGCGCTGCTCCGTTCCAACTGCCATCAACCCCGAAATAAATGGCTGACCCTCCAGGTTGCCCAATCACACTTTCCGCATACTCCAACGCATGTTCGGCATCTGCTTTCCCGCGCTCAGCTGTGATGCTTTCCAGCTTGTCGTTGTTGTACTGGAAAACCGCGCCGATATTTATCCCGGCCTCCCACAGCGCCTGCGCCTCGGGTTTGCGCAGCACTTTGTGTGGCAGGTTCCGCTCCGGCTGATCTTTGTAGGCATAATACCGGAACACAGTCCGCACGTTCCGCTTTACCAGCATATCCATCATGCCCTTGCGCCGGGTCATATCAAACGCTGCATCAATCACCGTTGTCGGAATGAACGAAGGCAACTCCTGTGCAGATGACGCCGACGGACAGAGGAAACCTGCTCCCGCCATAGCCAGCATCTGTCGCCGTGAAATCTGCATCACTCCTCCTGAAAGGAACCATCACCGCGCAAACTACGCCAGGCCAAGGCGATGATTTCTGCTGTGCAACACCAATTCAAACCAAAATTTGCAGAAACGTTGATCACATCGTATCACCATACATCAATTTGATCTCGAAACTCACGCTTGACCGTCCTGGGGCGCGATCCGCCCTTGTCCCTATGGCGTCCTTGGTGGAACCCGCGCCAGTCCCACGCCCGGAGCGTCGGGCTGGAACTCGGACATTGAGGGCTCAAGCGACGTTGTCTCGAATGTGGTGATCGCGTTGGGAGGGCAGTTGCAACTCAGTCTCGCCGCTGTGCCGACTTGGCTCAATTTCTGGATTGTGTAATATTGCGAACACTGGGGCTGCTGCATGAATTTTCCGACTTAGATGGCATTTTGAAGAGTATTGATAATGCCCGCCACGAATGACCTCTCTTGGCCAGAAGCATATGATGAGCTTTTGCCACTCATTACTGACCTCTGGAAGGTCTCGGGCGAAATTTACTTTCACCAACAGCTAAGTGCGGGCAAATCAGGTGCCCTCGTGTACATTGTCGACATTACATGTGATGCTTTTAGCGGGCAGGCCATTCTCAAGTTGGATGCCCTTCCTGATCCAGAGTGGCAGGAAAAGACCGAAAACCAAAGGCATCGCGAAGCTTTCGAAGCGGTTCCCGGATTTGGATCCAAGCATCTCGCGCGTATTGTCCACTCGCTTGAACATGAGGGCAAAATCGCCATCCTTTCGACCGTTGTTGCCCACGGGCTGGAGTATTCTGTTCCCTGGAACGAGTGCGGCTACGAGTTAGCTCTGAACGTGATCGAAAGGCTTTCACGAAGCCTGTTTGATGACTGGAACGCCGACTACCAGATGGCACCTGGGATTCATGCACCTCAGGAGCTGCTTTCCCGCTGGCTCGGCTACCGCCTCGACCCTGAAGCCGGGCGCGTGCATCAGTTCCTTTCCGACGTCTGCAGTCAAGATCCGCATGAACCCTGCTTCTCATTTGAAGGGCATTGGTATCCCAACCCGCTGGCCTTTGCGCGCGATGAAAGTATGCCGAAGCGGCTGAACCTTCGCGCCGCCGAGGGTCGCGTGCATGGAGATCTTCACGGCTACAACGTTCTGGTGCGACCTCACCGAGGCCGTGACCCGGATTATTTTCTGATCGACCTGGCGATGTATCAGGACAAGCAGTTCTTGTTTTATGATCACGCATATTTTGAGTTGGCTTACCTGCTGGCGCGGCGCGGTAGCTGCGTTCCCGCCCAGTGGGATGCCATCCTTGACGATCTCGGCCTCTTTCATCCAAAGCACCACACCTTGGGACTTTGGCAGGATGACGTTGGCATCATGGAGTTTGTCAGAACACTGCGGCGAGAAGCGATGAGCTGGGTTGAACGGCACGAAAGCCATCGGCTCGGCTTTATGGAAAGCCAGTACTTGTTGGCCCGCGTCGCGGTCGGCCTCAATTTCGCCAACAAGACGATCAGTGACAGCGCGCGAAGCCACGCCTTCTTGTACGCCGCTCACAATCTCAAAGACTACATGACACTCAACAATGTTGATTGGCCCAGACATGGACCTGTGTTCCGCTTACCGGCGACACCCGTGCCGATGCTCGGCAGTCCTAGCGAAACCGAAGTCGCCACACCACGGACAGAGCCGCCAGCCGAGAAAGATCGCTTGTTCAACCGCATGGTCACTCAGCTTCCGATGCCACAGAAGCCCGTGATTGCGATATTGCCGTTCGAAAGCCTCAGTGAGCAAAGCGATCAAGATATATTCGTCGCCGGCATCAACCAAGAGCTCGCAACCGAGTTGGCAAAGGTGGACTGGCTGGCAGTTGTTTCGCCGATATCCACCAAGCTTCTCAAGGATGCATCATTGACCGGCGAAGAAATCGCTCAACGTCTCGGGGCTCATTACCTCGTGGAAGGCAGCGTGCGCTATGACGATCAGCGCGTCCGCATCACTGCGCATCTGGTCGATACATCAAGTGGGCATGATCTGTGGGCTGATCGCCTGGATCGAAAAAGAGAAGACGCGTTTTCGCTGCAAGAAGAGATTGCCTCGGCAGTTGTCGGGCACATTGACTGGGAATTGAGATTTGACCTGCGTGAGCAAGCTCGCCTGAAACGTGGTGAGGTCAATGTGTGGGACAGGGTTCAGAAAGCTCTGTGGCATCTATTCAAATTCACAAATGAGGATAACAAAAAAGCTCGGGACATATTATCCAACACCATCGACTTGACGCCAGACTACCCGCTTGCGCATGCGGTCATGGCGAATGCTTTGTTGCGGAAACTGTTCTTCGTTCAGGTCGATGACCGGGAAGACGCAAAGGAACGAGCGCTTTATCACGCAGATCGCGCCGTGACCCTTGATGAGCAAAGTAGTTTTGCGCACGCAACTCTCGCCCGTGTCTATTCCATGCTGAACAAGCACGATACTGCAATTGCTGAGGCAGAACTGGCCGTCAGTCTCAATCCTAGCGCCGCCAACGCCCATCTGGTTCTTGGCTATGTGCGGCTTGCAAATGGTCAGGTAGAGCTGGCGTTACCACATTTTGAGACAGCAATGCGGTTCGGTTCAACCGGGCCGTATTTCAAAGTCAAACTGTTAGCCAAAGCCTTTTGTCTTTATTTCCTTGGAGATGAGATGGACCAAGCCGAAGCTTGCGCGAGGACGGCCATGGAGGGAAAATCGGTCGGACCATTTGGTCACTATGTGCTGGCGGCCATTTTGATAAGACAATCGCGTATTGAAGAGGCGAGACGGATCACCAGCCAGGGGAACAAGATCCGTCCCGACATGACGATATCACGAACGAGACTTGCGCTTGAAAATCTCAGGAATAACGACCTGGACAGATTCTTCGATGATCTGAGCAAGGCAGGTCTACATGAATAACCCGTCGAAGAACTGAATTGCGCGAGAACCGAAGATGCAAAAGGCTTTGTCGCAAACTCTTACTCAAAGAGAAAATATCCTATCTACCTGACACCGTTATCCCGCGAGGGCTGCAAATGGTGTTGTCACATTACCCTTCGTTCAGT
>NZ_JAMFMB010000024.1 GCF_023502395.1 Ruegeria spongiae
CTAATCCATCCTCCCAAAGAAGATGAATCACATCTGAAACCTCAAGGGAACCACTCGCGATTCAAGTTCAAACCGAAACGCTTTAGGGCGCGCGCCACTCGGTGAAGCCAAACTGGATATAGTCGCGCAGATAGATTTCGGCGCAGGCCTGTTCCAGATCGGCATCATAAATATCGGCCAGAGCATAAGGCGCATCATCGTCGGCAGTTTTTGGCACCGGTGCGTCCGTGCGGCCCAATTGCTGGGCAAGGGCGGGCAGTTGCGTAGGCATCTC
Organism: Ruegeria spongiae; assembly: GCF_023502395.1. Lineage (GTDB taxonomy): Bacteria > Pseudomonadota > Alphaproteobacteria > Rhodobacterales > Rhodobacteraceae > Ruegeria_C > Ruegeria_C spongiae. The sequence goes on from NZ_JAMFMB010000024.1 coordinate 275, forward strand.
ATCTTCACGCAGGACCATATCCGGCAGGGCAAAACCGGCAAAACCCGCCAGCGTTTCGGTCTGACTGCCCCAGGTCCCATCCACCCGGATCGAAGTCTGCCCTGCCAGGTTTTGCCGGAGAAAGCCCAGAAACGCCTTGAACGCGGCGCGGTGATCGTCCCTGGAGTAGTTTTCATCGGGCGATTCGGGTGGAAGCGGGATCTTGTGGAACTTCCTGAGCAACCGTCGGATCCTCAGATAGCTGCCTGATTCAGTTGACAGAATCTGGCGGCAAAAAACCGAATGTGCGCGGGCCAAAGGATGGCGCAGAACCGTGAAGCGGCGGTGTTCAGGGCGTTCCCGCATCCAGTGCCGAATGGTTTTCTGATTGGCACCAGAGGTCAGGTTGCCCACGGGCACATCATCCAGCGCGGCCATCCATTGCCGGACCTCGGCCTCGGGCCCGCCGCGCACCGGCATGAACATCAACGGCGTTTCCGCCCCCAGCACATAGCCCGGTACCGCCGGACCCCGGCGTGGTTCGAAATTTGGCGTGCGGGTCAGGTTGAACCGGTCCAACTCTGCCAGAGCTTTCCCAATCGCGCGCGGGTTCGACACCTTGGCTTCGACCGGTTCGGGGTTTTGCCGTTTCAGGCTCTGATCCACGTCCTTTAACCGCCCGTCAACGCCAAGCCAGGCCGCCAGACCATTCAATACCTCGACGTTTTGCAGATATTCATAGGCCAGATAGAACGCCGTCTGCCCGGTCTTTTGCAGCGCGTTCAGCAAGGTGATCTGAAAGGACTGGTTGGTTTCGACCTGGTCCAGAAATTCCGGCCCGTCAAACTTGGCCTTGGCTTCCTTGCGGCGCTTGATGTTGGTGAGCGTCCATTGCTTGGTCGCGCGCGCGATCTTCCACGAAACATAGCTGTCCAGCGGGTTGCGTGTCAGGATGATCTTGGCGCAGCGCGGGTCGGAAAGAACGGGGTCCAGAATCCGCGGATCGTGATCGTGGAAATACCGAAATCCGCCCAATGCGTCGGGGATATCGCGGATGGCGGCAAGCAGGGCAAGCGGGTCCTGGTCGCGCGCCTTTTGCGAGATGCCCAGAATCTCGGAATATTTCGGGCCGCCAATGAAATGAGGATTGAACGCCTCTCCGTAACTGGTGACGCCGGGCAGTGCATTCAAGTTGGCCTCAAGAAAATTCGAGCCGGTGCGCATCTCGGCAAAGACGATGAAATAGTTGAAATCGGCGGGCATGTCGCGTCAACGCACCAGATAGGGTTTGCGCAGCGGCCTGGGCTGGCTGACCAGGTCCGGCTCGACCGGGAAATCGCCCATCAGGTAAGGATGCATGCCCTGGTTCTTGAGGTTTTGCAGGAATTGACCAAAGCCGGTCAGATCAACCATTTTCGGGGCTTCGGTCAGTCGGTGCGTGGGGGCCGTGGCGATCTCGTCGATGATCATCTGCACCGGCTCCATCGGGGATTCCACGAACTCCGCCATTGTCCAGATCCGTACCCGTGCTTTGGTCAACGGCGAGCGCAGGATATTCAGATGCTCGCTTTCGATCTTTTGCAGGCGCGCGGCTTCGGCACGCAGATCGGCGAAGTTTCGGTTCGATCGGAACAGCGGCACCGCCCAGGCACCGGTGATCACCGAAATCTGCGCATTGGTATCGCGCGCCACCAACCAGTTGATCGACTGAGTATCGCCGGGGCCGAATTGGAAACATTGCCGCTCACCGCGCGTGTTCCAGATCAGGTTGGTCAGAAAGGCGGTGGGGTTGTAGTCGCGCATCACTGCGTTGTCGCAGAGCGCGCCGTTTATCATCGTGTCACCACCGGCGAATTGGACCCGGTCGGGTGCAAATAGGTGACCATGCACGCGCATCCCGGTCGCCTTTTTCAGCCAGGGTTCGAAACCCTCGAAAAGCTCGGTAAAGCCTTGAAAGACAGAATAGGGGTTCGATGTTAGCCCGTTTTCGTTGCCGTGTCTTGGAAAGCGGCTTTGCATATACAATCCGTCGCGACCGCGGGTGCGCCGCTCTACCGCCTTGGCAAAGATGCGGTCGATCTTGCCGGGATTGGGCTCAGCCCGTTTCATCGCCTCGGATTGTTCGGTCAGAAATGCTTGATAGAGCCGGTTGGCACGCGGCCAGATCTTGCGGGCCACAAAGCAGTCGGACCGCCGCAAGAGCTGCAGGTGATCGTCGTAGAAGATATGCGGCTTGCCCCTGAAATCAAACTTCGACAGGGTCAGAGAGCGGCTTTCGATACGGCTGGAATATTGTCGCGCCAGTGTCTGGTAGTAACTTTCGTCGGGGATCCAGACCTGCCGGAAGTATCGGTCATAGCGCGCGCGGTTGGGGTCCTGAAGGATCGCGGACAGGGTTTGACGGGTCAGGCACCACCACTGGCTGCCCATATGAGGCGTCAACCCTTCGGGGATATCGCGCCTCAGGCCCAGTGCGCGTTGAAATGCGACGAATTTGTCGAAGAGGAACCGGTTTTTACGCCACGAGAACGGAAAACGCAGCGTGAATCTTTCGCTGTCCAACCCGCCAACGGTCCAAGGCACATCGGCGGTGGTGGCGCTTTCGATGAAATCGGTATGGGGCCGGTCGGCCAGGTAGTCGATCAATTCCTGCACCGGGCGCAGCGGCAGGCAGGCCCCCGAGGCCAGATAGACATGGCGCACATCGGCAAACGTCTCAAGCATCATTTCCGAGGCGGATTGCGAAGCGGCAACAATACCCCAGGTGCCCCATTCGCATGTGTGGCGCTTGCTGAACAGGATCTGCGGGTCGTTGGCACAGGCGGTGCGGAAGGCATCGAAGATCGGGCGGGGCACCTTCCGGTCCACGTGAATGACGACCGGGCATCCAGCTGCGCGCCAATGACGCACCACCTGCTCGGCTCGATCCAGCGCGCTATGGACCAGCATGACGATGCCGACGCTGCTCATGCCCAGTTCCCCTTGGACATGAGGCCGAGAATCTCGAGCTGGCGCCAATTGATGTATCGTTCGGACCACTTGCACCACATGTCCGGCAGGTCCTGCCTTGCCTTTTCATAGGCGTGGTATTCGGCCGAATTGGCATAGTGCTGATTGCGCTGCACCTCTTCTTTTGCCTTGGCCGAGAATGTGTCCAGAAACTTTGTGTGCAACAGCGCGCCGCTGGCTTTTTCACCGCCCCATTCCTCATAGACCTGGTTCAACCCGCGCGGCAACAGGGTATGGGTGGAGCTGACATAGGCGTATTTGCGGTGCCATTTGACCAGCGGAATCTTGTTTAGCGCGGGGGCTTTCTTTGGCCTGTCGGCAAAGAATACCCTGCTGCGCGGTCCGCCCTGGATCCACAGATTTCCATAAGTGGGGTTTTTGGTGATCGAGTAATTGCCGCTGTCGAACCATTGCGCGATTTCCAACGGGTCCTGACCGGGCTGATAGGGGACATCGCCCAGCTTTCCCTTGGGATAGACATCAACCAGCATCGCCCCGAAGCTGCGGATCGAGGAGCCTTCAAGCCAGTCGGTCAGCGCCTGGATCGGGCGGGTGTCGCAGAACGGATAGATAAAGAACTCGTCCGGATCGACAACCAGTGTCCAGTGGCCATGCGCATAGCTGCGCTTGAGGTAGTTCATCCAGTCGACGCCGTGGGTCGCGCGACGGTAGTTGTGGCGCGTGTGCCAGACCGAGATGTCGCTTTGCCCCGCCAGATATTCCAGCGTGCCGTCACTGCTGTCATTGTCGACCAGCAGGAAATGGTCGATGCCCATTTCGCGATAGTATTTCAGGAAATAGGGCAGCCTGATCTTTTCGTTGCGGATGGTGCTGACCAGCAGAACATCGCCGGGTTTGATCGCACTGGTATTGTCATGAACCTTTGATAGCTCGCGACCTTTCCGAAGGCAGCGCAAAAGACGGCGCCGACGCCGCAACCTCATACGATAGGAATCCCACAGACTCACGATATGTCCAACCTTCGAGTGGTACGCCTGGACTGGCCCTGACCGGAGCCACCCGGCATGGAGCGATGATGCAACATATAGCCCATTTAACCGTATTGAATATTAATGGGGTTAAAATGCGTTATCATTTTGGCTTTTGTGCCACGCCTCGCGTGCCTATGTGACGAGTGAAACGGGGTCGCGGGGAAATTTTTCCCACCCGTCACCCCCTGAACAGAAAGCTGGGAAACTGGCCAAGCGCGCGCGGGGTTTGCATTGCTTGCGCGGTGGGACTTGGTGCGCCATCGGCCTCGCAATGTTGATAGAACGCCAGACCATCGGACAACCCGCGCATGGCGTCTTGACGGGTGCCCTCATCCAGAAAGGGCGCATGGGTCGACAGATAGAGCGTTGGGCGCTGCGTCTTCAGCCAGGGCAAAAGCGTCGGCAGCAGCGAAAACTCTGCCCCCTCGACATCCATTTTGACCAACGAAACACCGCTCAGATCAACCGCTTGCACGATCTGATCCCATGTGGCGCTGATCACCTCGGTGCCACGTTCCGGATCGCCCAGCACCGAGGTCATCGAGTCGCCTGCCTCACCGCCGAGGCTGGCCATGCGGACAACGCCGGTGTCTTTCCAGAGCGCCACGCCAAAGGCCGAGACATTGCGGATATTGTTCAACTCTAAGTTCCAGATCAGATGGCGATAGGCCACCGGATCAGGCTCGAAACACCAGACATGACGGGCGCGCCGTGCGGCATAAAGAACAGTCGGGCCGATCCAGGCGCCGATATCCACATAGTCACGGTCGGGCGACAGATGCTGGTCGAGCACGGCAAAGGTGTCGCGCTCCCAATTGCCGGTCGAGGCTTTGCGCCAGAATTTCGAATGATAGGGGTCCAGCCGGAACGGTTCGCCGTTCAGGGTGCCGTTGTAATGGCCGCGCGCGCGGTAGAACATCTTACGCGCTTTGGTGAGCATGGGCTGCCTCTCTTGTCTTTGGTGTTTGCGGCTCCGACCTGCCATATCCAGATCGCGCCGCAAGGTCGAGACCTGTCACCGCCCATCCCAGCCGCCGCTATTCAGCAGGCCCAGCCGCTCCAGCTTTTGCCAGTTCTCATAGCGTTGCGATTGCCGCGTCCAGAGAGTCGGGGCGGCGGCAATCCGGTCGTAATAGGGGCCGAATTCCTCGGGATGGGTGAAATGCTGCCCGCGCTGTTGTTCGATGGCGGATTTGGGCAGGATCTCGGGCAGGAATTTCGTGTGCAGCAAGACGCCCGAAGGTGCAGTGCCTCCGGGTCCGTCATAGGCGAAATTCAGGTTGCGCGGCAGGATCGAGTGGCAGGAATTCACGTATGCATATCGCCGCGACCAGCGGATCAGCGGGATCTTGTTGAGCGTGGGCGAGCGTTCGGGACGGTCGGCAAAGAACACCCGTTCACGGGCGCCACCTTGTACCCAGAGATTGCCCAGCGGCACCTGCCACTGCCCGCGATAGGGGCCCGGATCGAAGCCGTTCACCACGTCAAGCGGGTTGGTCTCCGGGTCATGGCTTTGCGCGCCGATCGGCCCTTCGGGGTAGAGGTCCAGCATCAGCGCGCCAAACACAGGCCGGTTCTGCGCGTCGAGCCATCCGGTCAGATCGCGCAATCCGGAACGGTCGCAATGGGCAAAGACCAGCAGCTCGTCCGCATCGGCCATCAATACCCAGTGCCCATGCGCGTACCGCATTTGCAGCCAGGTCACCCAATCCAGGCCGAACCGGGCCTCCCGGTAAGAGGCCGCCGCGTGCCACAGCGACACATCCGGCTGGTCGCGCAGCAACTCGGAGGTGCCGTCGTCGCTGTCATTGTCGACAATCAGGAAGTGGTCGATGCCCAGCCTGCGGTAATAGTCCAGGAAGTGCGGCAATCGCGTGATCTCGTTACGCATGGTGGCAACCAGCAGGATATCATCCGGCCTGATCTGCGTGGTCCGGTCCACCAGCGCGCGCAAGTGGTGGCGACTGCGCCAGGACCGCCAAAGCAATCGCCGCCGCTTCCACCGCAAACGATAGGCGTCTTTCCAGCCTATCGCGGTCGGCGGGGCGGAGGCGACAGCGCGCATTGCGTTACTTCTCGTAGTGCCCGTTTTGATGCCAGCGCCAGGCGTCAGCGATCATCCGGTCCAGTTTCGACCGCTCCGGTTTCCAGCCCAATTCCTGCAGCGCGCGGACCGAGCCCGAGACCAGTTTGGTGCAGTCGCCCGCCCGGCGCGATCCGATCTCGTAAGGAACCTCGCGATTGGTGACCGATTTCGAATGATCGATCACCTGGCGCACCGAAAAGCCCGAGCCTGTGCCCAGGTTGAACACCCGGCTGCCCTTGCCCTCGCGCAGCCAGCCCAAACCCAGCACATGGGCATCCACCAGATCGCAGACATGCACATAATCGCGGATGCAGGTGCCGTCTGGCGTGTCGTAATCGGTGCCGAACACGGTCAGCGCGGCGCGCTTGCCGTCAATGGCGTCCAGCATCAGCGGCACCAGATGGGTTTCGGGGCGGTGGAATTCGCCCACCTCTCCCTCAGGGTCGGCACCCGCAACGTTGAAGTAGCGGAAAATCACATGGCGCAGCCCGTGTGCTGCTTCGAAGTCCACAAGGATATCCTCGATGGCGCGTTTCGAGGCCCCATAAGCGTTGAGCGGCAGTTGCGGCGTGTCTTCGTCCAGCACCACATTATCATGCTCGCCGTAAGTGGCGCAGGTCGAGGAGAAGACGAAATCCAGGCAGCCCGCCGCCACTGCCGCCTCGATCAGGTTCAGCGAGCCGGTCACGTTATTGGTCCAGTAGCGTCCCGGCTGTGACATCGCCTCGCCCACCTGGCTGAGGGCGGCGAAATGCATCACGGCGGCGGGTTTGTAGGTGGCAAAAACTTCGTCCAGCCGCGCCCGGTCCAGCAAATCGCCCTGCTCAAACGGGCCAAATTTGACCGCGTCCTGCCAGCCGGTGACCAGATTGTCGAAAGTGACGGGGGTGAACCCCGCTGCGGCCAGCGCCTTGCAGGCATGCGAGCCGATATAGCCCGCGCCCCCGGTTACCAATATATTTGTCATGACCTGCTCTGCCTTTGTTAGAGCCCTATTCGAGCCCCATATCTTTCATCATCGCTTCCAGCCGGGGCACATCCTCGGGGTTGTTCAGCTCCCAGAACTGACGGCCGCGCGCCTTGACCTCGACACAGAGCACCCGGTGGCCCTGTTCCATGAACCTGAGCTGCTCCAGCCCCTCCAGCTGTTCCAACGGCCCGATCGGCCAGTCCGGGTAAGAGGACAGCGCCTCGGGCCGGTAAGCATAGACGCCGACATGGTGAAAGACCGGTGTGGCTGCGTCATCACCGTAGGTCTGGCTGGTGTAGGGCACCACTTCTTTCGAGAAATACATGGCCGTGTGATTGGCCGAGAACACTGCTGTGGTGCCGCCAACCCGGTCGTGTTTGCGGTCATGCAGGAAGCTGTTGAGCGCCGCGCCGTCACAGCGCAACACCGGGGTCGCGACACCGGCACCGGGGCTGTTGCGCAGGCCCGCCACCAGATCCTCGACAAACCAATGCGGGGTCAGCGGCGCGTCGCCCTGCAGGTTCACGATGATCTCATAATCGCCACCCAGCGCGGCGTGCGCCTCGGCACAGCGTTCGGTGCCGTTGCGGCAGGTGTCCGAGGTCATCACGACCTCGGCCCCGAAAGCCTCTGAGGCGTCGCGAATCCGATCATCATCGGTCGCCACCACAACACGGTCCACGCCCGAGACGGCGCAAGCCGCACGCCAGGAGCGTTCGATCAGGGTCTGCGATTTGCCGGTCGCGCCTGTGAGCGGGACCAAGGGCTTGCCGGGATAGCGGGTCGAGGGGTAGCGCGCGGGGATGACGATCAGGACGGACATCAGGCTTCTTTCAACTCGACACCGGGCGCATAGGCGATGAAGAACGGGTTGGCATAGCCGTCCTTGCCGTAGGCCAGCGGTTCATGGGTGTCAAAGCGCACCACCTTGCCGCCTGCGCCTGCCAGAACCGCGTGGCCCGCTGCGGTGTCCCATTCCATGGTGCGGCCCACGCGGGGATAGATGTCGGCCTCGCCAGTGGCGACCAGACAGAATTTCAGCGATGATCCCGCGCTTTTGCTGTCCTTGACGCTGTATTTGTTGATGTAGTCGTCGGTGGCCTGATCGCGATGCGATTTCGAGGCGACCACCATCAGCGCGGAATTGTCCGCGTCTGAAACCGAAATCGGTGCGGTCGCGCCCGGTGCCGCCTTGTCCAGCGCGCCGGTTTCTTCAACCGATTGGCCATCGGGCAACGTGTAGAACATGCGATCCTTGGCGGGGGCATAGACCACACCACGCGTTGGCACGCCATTCTCGACCAGTGCGATGTTGACAGTGAAGTCGCCGCGCCGATGGATGAATTCCTTGGTTCCGTCCAGCGGGTCGACGATCAGAAAGGTGTCGCCCTTGGTGGAATGCGAGGCCGCCTGTTCCTCGGTCACCAGCAGGATATCGGGAAAAGCGGCACGCAGCCCGGCCGAGATCAATGCGTCAGCTGCCTCATCCGCTTCGGTGACCGGGCTGTCATCGGATTTGACCTTCACGTCGAAATCGTCGGAGTTGTAGATCTCCATGATCTTGTCCCCGGCTTCGATTGCCAGCCGCCGGATGACGGGAATTAGATCTTCGTAAGTCACAAAAATGCTCCGATCTTGTGATTTGTTGCTCTGACGCATTGGTGCTCTTATGCTGTTCCTGTAACGGAACGGCAAGATTTCCGTGCGAGTTTTTGGGCAGCATTACGGGACGAGCCAAACGTGTTTCGATACCGCCGAAATACATCTCTGCTGAGCGGCGCGCTCACAATGGCCGAATTGGTCTTTCATTCGGTGGCGCGCAGCGTGCGCTCCAAGCACAACAATGCCTTTATCGCATTGGGGCAGAACATGTTGCAGGTCCTTGTCATGGTGGCGGCGTTCTACTTCATGTTCCAGCTGTTCGGGATAAGAACCGCGCCGCTGCGCGGGGATTTCGTGCTGTTTTTGCTGACCGGCATCTTTCTGTTCATGACACATGTCAAGGCGGTCGCAGCGGTGATGGGGGCGGAAGGGCCGACCAGCCCCATGATGCTGCATGCGCCGATGAACACCATCATCTCGATCAGCGCCTCGGCGTTGGGAATCCTCTATGTGAACATATTGACGGTGCTTCTGATCCTGTTCGGTTATCACGCGGTGTTCGGCGCGGTCGAGATTCAGAACCCCGCCGGTGCCTTTGGAATGCTGTTGCTGGCATGGTTCACCGGATGCGCGGTCGGGCTGTTGTTCATGTCGATAAAGCCCTGGTTTCCGACAACGGTCGGGATCATGTCGACAGTGTATCGCCGTGCGCAGATGATCGCGTCGGGCAAGATGTTTATCGCCAACACCATTCCGGCTTCGATGCTGGCTGTGTTCGACTGGAACCCACTATTTCACATCATCGATCAAAGTCGCGGTTTTGCCTTCCGAAACTATTCCCCGCATGTCACCAGTTGGCATTATGCGCTTGGCGTTGGTGTGGTGCTGATCATGTTGGGCTTGATGGGTGAATTCTATACCCGTCGCCATGTGTCGGCCAGCTGGTACGCCAAGCGATGAGGAAGGTGTTCGCCCTGATGACTCTGCTGATGACAGGGCAGGTTATCGCGGCGGACCCATGGCCGCGGCTTTATGCGGTGACGGGTGTTGCCGCCGACGATGTCCTCAACATTCGCAGCGACCCACGCGCCGGTGCCGACAAGATCGGTGCGCTGGCCCCGGATGCGCGTGAGGTTGAAATCGTGCGGCGCGACAGCAGCGGCAGCTGGGGTCGGGTCAATGTCATGGAACATGGTGGCTGGGTTTCGATGCGGTATCTGGCACCACAGGGCCCCGGTTTTGACGCGGATTATCCCGGCCCGCTGCATTGTTACGGAACCGAACCGTTCTGGTCGCTGAGCGCGGATCCAGGTAGCACGGCGGAGTTTCGGTTCTTCGACGCCGAACCAGCGGCGCTGAGCGCGGGTGCCCGCCAACCGGCCATGGGCTATTCCGACCGCCTGAGATTTGCGCTGGGCGACAGCGGACAGGCAATCATCCGACGGGCGGAGTGTTCCGACGGCATGTCCGACAACGCCTTTGCGCTTGAGATCGATCTGATTCTGGATGACGACCGCTTCCTGACCGGTTGTTGCTCGATCGCACCGCGCTAAGCCGTTCCGTCAGGTCACCACCCGCAGGGTCAGATTGATGCGCCCGCCCTTGGGCAGCAATCGGGACGAGCCAAAGCGGATGCGGTCGATCCCGTGATAGGTCAGCCGCGCAGGCCCACCCATCACCACCACATCGCCCGAATTCAGCCAGATCGATTCCGTCTTGCCGCCGCGCGTGGTGTTGCCGATGCGGAACAGCGCGTCGTCGCCCAGCGACACCGACACGACCGGCCAGGAGAAGTCGGCTTCGTCCTTGTCCTGATGCAGCCCCATCCGCGCGCCATCGCCGTAATAGTTGACCAGGCAGCTGTCGGGCTGCCGGTCCAGCCTGGTCACTTCTTGCCAGATTCGCAGCACGCGCTCAGGGATCGCCGGCCAGGGCTGCCCTTTTGGATGGTGCGCCTCGTACCGGTACCCGGCGGCGTCGGTGATCCATCCGACGTCTCCGACCGAGGTCATGCGCACCGACATTTTCTGGCCCCGCAACGTCACCGGAGCGATCAGCGGCGCCGCTTTCAGAATCGGTCGCAGCACATCAACCAGACCCGCCTGAGCGACCGCATCCAGATGCGCCTTCCTGATATCGAACCCGCGCAAAAGCAGCCTGTTCATCCCCGACTTCCCATTCCTTGCCAAAGCCTTGCCAAAAAGCGCACAGATTCGTGAAAACCCGCGTTTCAGAGTGCTTGCAGCGCCTGTGCCCGACCCCTATATACGCCGGGACGCGCGATGGTGTAGTGCTGTCGCGCAACACTGAATCGGGATCTGAATGCCACAACGGGTTCGGGTCCCGGGACATCGCCTTGAGACAGAAAGGGATCGAAACGCATGAGCAAAGTTATTGGGATCGACCTTGGGACCACAAACAGCTGTGTCGCCATCATGGACGGCTCGCAGCCCAAGGTTATCGAAAACGCAGAAGGGGCGCGGACCACGCCCTCGATCGTCGCCTTCACCGATGAAGAGCGTCTGGTCGGTCAGCCGGCGAAACGCCAGGCGGTCACCAACCCCGACAACACCGTGTTTGGCGTCAAGCGCCTGATCGGTCGTCGGTACGACGACGCGGCGGTTGCGAAAGACAAGAAAATGGTGCCCTTCGCCATCGTTGATGGCGGCAATGGCGACGCCTGGGTCGAAGCCAAGGGCGAGAAATATTCGCCCAGCCAGATTTCGGCCTTCACCCTGGGCAAGATGAAAGAAACCGCCGAGAGCTATCTGGGCGAGGAAGTTACCCAGGCGGTGATCACCGTTCCGGCCTATTTCAACGACGCCCAGCGTCAGGCCACCAAGGATGCGGGCAAGATCGCCGGTCTGGAAGTGCTGCGCATCATCAACGAGCCGACAGCCGCTGCGCTGGCCTATGGTCTGGACAAGGAAGAGACCCAGACCATCGCGGTTTATGACCTTGGTGGCGGTACCTTCGATGTGACCATTCTGGAAATCGACGATGGTCTGTTCGAAGTGAAATCGACCAACGGCGACACCTTCCTGGGCGGTGAAGACTTTGACATGCGGATCGTCAACTATCTGGCGGACCAGTTCAAAAAGGAAAACGGCGTCGATCTGTCGAAAGACAAGATGGCCCTGCAGCGTCTGAAGGAAGCCGCTGAAAAGGCCAAGATCGAACTGTCCTCGACTTCGCAGACCGAGATCAACCAGCCGTTCATCTCGATGGATCCGTCCTCGGGCCAGCCGCTGCACATGGTCATGAAGCTGACCCGCGCCAAGCTGGAACAGCTGGTGGGCGACCTGATCAAGGCCTCGATGAAGCCTTGCGCCGCTGCTCTGAAAGACGCAGGCCTTTCGGCCGGTGACATTGACGAAGTGGTTCTGGTCGGTGGTATGACCCGGATGCCGAAAGTGGTCGAGGAAGTGACCAAATTCTTCGGCAAAGAGCCGCATAAAGGTGTGAACCCGGACGAAGTCGTCGCCATGGGCGCCGCCATTCAAGCCGGTGTTCTGCAGGGCGACGTCAAGGATGTGGTTCTGCTGGATGTGACCCCGCTGAGCCTGGGCATCGAGACGCTGGGTGGCGTGTTCACCCGTCTGATCGACCGCAACACGACCATCCCGACGAAAAAGTCTCAGGTCTTTTCGACCGCCGAGGACAACCAGAACGCAGTGACCATCCGTTGTTTCCAAGGGGAACGCGAAATGGCTGCGGACAACAAGATCCTTGGTCAGTTCAACCTCGAAGACATCCCGCCCGCACCGCGCGGCATGCCGCAGATCGAGGTGACCTTTGACATCGACGCCAACGGCATCGTGTCCGTGTCGGCCAAGGACAAGGGCACCGGCAAGGAACACAAGATCACGATCCAGGCCTCGGGTGGTCTGTCGGACGAAGACATCGAACAGATGGTCAAGGACGCCGAGGACAACGCCGAAGCCGACAAGGAACGCCGCGAGTTGATCGAGGCCAAGAACCAGGCGGAAAGCCTCATCCACTCGACCGAAAAATCGGTGGAAGAGCATTCCGACAAGGTTGATCCGACCACGGTCGAGGCCATCGAACTGGCGATTGCGGCGCTCAAGGACGAGCTTGAGACCGAAAATGCCGACAAGATCAAATCGGGCATCCAGAACGTGACCGAAGCGGCCATGAAACTGGGCGAAGCGATCTATAAGGCCAGCCAGGAAGAAGGCGATGACGAACCGACCGCTGCTGACGAAGCGCCGGGCGAGGATGACATCGTGGACGCCGAGTTCGAAGATCTCGACGACGACAAGCGCAACTAACGGGTCAACCGTGCCTGATTGGGCCGGTCCGGTATCCGGACCGGCCCATACTCGTTGAGGCAGAAGGAAAATCGGATGTCAAAACGCGACTATTACGATGTGCTCGGCGTTGCTAAAGGCGCTTCGGCGGATGAGATCAAGAAGGGCTATCGCAAAAAGGCCAAAGAGCTTCATCCCGATCGCAACAAAGACAATCCCAACGCGGAATCGCAGTTCAAGGACGCCAACGAAGCTTACGAAGTCCTGAAGGATGCCGAGAAAAAGGCGGCCTATGACCGGTTTGGTCATGCTGCCTTTGAGGGTGGCATGGGTGGCGGCGGCGGTCGTCCCGGTGCCGGCTTTGGCGGCGGCGACTTCTCCAGCGCCTTCTCGGATGTGTTCGACGATCTGTTTGGCGATTTCATGGGTGGTCAGCGTGGTGGTGGCGGACGCCGCGCGGCGCGCGGCTCGGACCTGCGCTATAATCTGCGTGTCTCGCTTGAAGATGCTTATTCAGGTCTGCAAAAAACCATCAATGTCCCAACTGCCGTGGCCTGTTCCGGCTGTGAAGGCACCGGGGCCGAGGGCGGCGTCGAACCCAGCACCTGCCCGACCTGTTCCGGCATGGGCAAGGTGCGGGCGCAGCAGGGTTTCTTTACCGTTGAACGCACTTGCCCGACCTGTTCGGGTCTGGGCCAGATCATCAAGAACCCCTGTAAATCCTGTCAGGGCGCAGGCCGGGTCGAAAAGGATCGCGCGCTGTCGGTCAATATTCCGGCGGGCGTCGAAACCGGCACACGGATTCGTCTGGCGGGCGAGGGCGAGGCCGGGATGCGCGGCGGCCCTCCGGGTGATCTCTATATCTTTGTCGAGGTCGCGCAGCATGATCTGTTCGAGCGCGATGGCGTGAACCTCTATTGCCGGGTGCCGGTCTCGATGTCCAAGGCAGCGCTTGGCGGATCCATCGAAGTGCCAACGATTGACGGTGGTCGGGGCCGGGTTCAGGTGCCTTCGGGCAGCCAGTCAGGTCGTCAAATGCGTCTGCGTGCCAAAGGCATGCCGGCACTGCGCGGTGCTGGCGTGGGCGACATGTTCATTGAGCTGGCGGTGGAAACCCCGGTCAATCTGACCGCGCGGCAAAAGGAACTGCTGCGCGAGTTCGAGGATATCAGCGATGACAACAACCCGGAATCGAACAGCTTTTTCTCCTCTGTCAAATCCTTCTGGGATGGCATGAAGGGCTGAAACTTGCGAAATCCCCTGTATCAGAGCCGGTCCTTGGGGCCGGCTCTTTTGTTTTGATCGTGTAACGCAACGTCATTTCTCCTCTTGATTCTTTGCCGTGACCCTGAGATGAACGCGCAAACCGTTGGGGTGCCTCCGGGCTGAGAGCCGCATCTGCGTCAACCCATCGAACCTGAACCGGGCAATGCCGGCGTAGGAAACGGTCTCAGAATATCGAGCGTGCCCACCGCCCATTGTCCCCCAAAGCGGGAGAGCAATGGATGACGCCGATCGCCCTGACCATAGCCGGATCCGATAGCGGAGGAGGGGCGGGCATTCAGGCCGACCTCAAGACCATGTCCGCGCTGGGCGTCTACGGTGCCAGTGTCATCACCGCCGTCACCGCGCAGAACACCCAAGCCGTGACCGCCGTCCACGGCATCCCGCCGGATGTGATCACGGCGCAGATCGACGCGGTGCTCTGCGATCTGGACGTGGGCGCGATCAAGATCGGCATGCTGGCCTCGCCCGAGATCATCGCCACGGTTGCGGATGCTATTCGCGGCTTTGATCGTCCCGTTGTCCTTGACCCGGTGATGATCGCCAAATCCGGCGATGCGCTGTTGGCGGATGAAGCGGTGGCGATCCTGCGCGATGTGCTCATCCCGCGCGCCACTGTCATCACCCCGAACCTGCCCGAAGCGGCGCGTCTGCTTAAGGTCAAACCAGCTGAAACGCAGGACGAGATGTTCGCTCAGGCGCAGGCCCTGGTCGCATTGGGTGCGCAGGCTGTGGTGATGAAGGGCGGTCACGCCGAGGGTCCGGTCTGTCACGACATGCTGGTGAATGGTGTGGGTCTGTTGGCCGATTACACCGCGCCGCGCCGCGACACGATCAATACCCATGGCACCGGCTGCACGCTGTCCTCGGCCATCGCGGCGGGGCTTGCGAAAGGGCAGGATCTGGACGAGGCGATGCAGCACGCGCATGGATATCTTCAGGGTGCCATCCTGAAAGCCGACGATCTGAAGATCGGGCAGGGCCACGGACCTGTGCATCACTTTCATCAGGTTTGGCAGGGGTGACGCTGCACTCCGTCATAGGGGCCGGGGTCGCCGGTCTGTCGGTTGCGACCGAGCTGACCGCCCGCGGCGCGCAGGTGCAGGTCTTTGACCCTGCGGGCCCGCCCGGCCCACATGGATGTTCCTGGTGGGCGGGGGGCATGCTGGCGCCCTGGTGTGAGTATGAAAACGCCGAGGAACCGGTGCTGCGCCACGGCCAGACCGCCATCGACTGGTGGGCACGTTACATGCGAGTGGACCGCGCGGGTACGCTGGTGGTGGCCCATCGCCGCGACTTGCCGGACCTGCGCCGCTTCGCGCGCCGCACCGAGGGTTACGCGCAGGCCAATCGTGACGAAATCGCCAAGTTAGAGCCGGCTCTGAGCGAGTTTGAAACTGGGCTGCATTTCCCGCAAGAGGCACATCTCGACCCCCGCAACGCACTGCAAAGCCTGCGCGAGGCGCTTGTGGCGAAAGGTGTCGCTTTCCACGCCGAACCCGCGCCCGAGACGCTCGACAATGCCATCGACTGCCGGGGTTATGCCGCCCGCGACCAACTCACTGATCTGCGCGGCGTGAAGGGTGAGATGTTGGTCATCCGCTGTCCCGATGTGACGCTCCGCCGACCGATCCGGCTGCTGCATCCGCGCATCCCGCTCTATGTGGTGCCGCGTGGTGACGGTATTTTCATGCTGGGCGCAACCATGATCGAAAGCGAGGACAAGACGCGGATCACCGCCCGGTCCGTGCTGGAACTGCTCAGCGCCGCCTTTGCGCTGAACCCGGCCTTTGGTGAGGCCGAAATACTGGAAACTGGTGTCGATCTGCGCCCCGCCTTCCCCGACAACCTGCCCCGCATCCGGCGCAGGAACGGGCGCATCTTTGCCAACGGCCTCTATCGGCACGGCTATCTGCTGGCTCCGGCGCTGGCGCAAGGTGTGGCTGATCTGGCGCTTGAGAACACACATTCGGAGTTTGTCGATGAAGATCATCGTTAACGGTGACCCCCGCGAGGTGGCGGCCACAACCCTGTCCGAGCTGCTGGCTGAATGCGGCTATTCCGGCCGGGTAGCGACGGCGGTGAACGAGGTCTTCGTTGGCTCCTCCGCTCGCATCGACCTCGCGCTTGCCGATGGCGACCGCGTCGAAATTCTCGCGCCGATGCAGGGGGGCTGAGCGATGCGCACGTTCTATGGCACCCAATTGGCCAACCCGCTGCTGCTGGGTACGGCGCAATATCCCAGCCCCGCGATCCTCGAGTCGGCGTTTCGCGACTCCAAAGCCGCCATCGCCACCGTTTCCCTGCGCCGTGAGGGAGCAGGCGGCGCGGGCCAAAGCTTCTGGCAGATGATCCGCGATCTGGATGTGCATATCCTGCCCAACACCGCTGGCTGCCATACGGTGAAAGAGGCGGTCACAACCGCCCATATGGCGCGTGAGGTGTTCGATACGCGCTGGATCAAGCTGGAGCTGATTGGCCATACCGACAGCCTGCAGCCGGATGTGTTCCAACTGGTCGAGGCCGCGCGAATCCTGAGCGAGGACGGGTTTCAGGTCTTTCCCTACACAACCGAGGATCTGATCGTGGGCGAGCGCCTGCTGAACGCCGGTTGCGAGGTGCTGATGCCCTGGGGCGCGCCGATCGGATCGGGGCGCGGGCTGGCCAATGAATACGGCTTGCGTGCCATGCGGGCCGAGTTTCCCGACACGCCGCTGGTGGTGGATGCCGGGATCGGCCTGCCCAGCCATGCGGCCCATGCGATGGAGCTGGGTTTTGACGCCGTGTTGCTCAACACCGCCGTCGCCCGCGCGGGTGATCCCGCCGCCATGGCCCGCGCCATGGCGCAAGCGATCGAGGCGGGCAGGCTGGCCCATCAGGCCGACCCGATCGAGCCGCGCGATATGGCTACCGCGTCAACCCCGGTGATCGGAAAGGCGTTCCTGTCATGACACTGGACCGGTTTTATCCGATCTTCGACGATGTGTCCTGGCTGGTGCGGATGCTGCCCTTGGGCGTCAAGCTGGTGCAGCTGCGCATCAAGGACCAGCCTGAGTCGGTGATCCGAACCCAGATCCGCACGGCCGTTGACCTCTGCCGCAGCCATGGCGCGGTTCTGGTGGTCAACGACCATTGGCAGATTGCCATCGACGAGGGCTGTGACTGGTTGCATCTGGGGCAGGAGGATCTGGATGAGGCCGACCTGCCTGCGGTCCAAAAAGCGGGTCTAAGGCTGGGGCTTTCGACCCATGACGACGCGGAACTGGACCGCGCCCTTGCGCTTGATCCGGCCTATATCGCGCTGGGTCCGGTCTATCCGACGATCCTGAAAAAGATGAAATGGCATCAGCAAGGCCTGCCGAAGGTCACCGAATGGAAGGCCCGCGTCGGGTCGGTGCCGTTGGTCGGCATCGGCGGGATGAGTGTGGAGCGCGCGCCCGGCGTGCTGGAGGCCGGGGCCGATATCGTCTCGGTGGTGACCGACATCACGCTGAACGACGATCCCGAAGCGCGCGTGCGGCAATGGATCGAGGTCACCCGATGAGCCGCTATGCACGTCAGATGCAATTGCCGGAGGTTGGCACTGACGGGCAGGCGCTGCTGGCGCAGGCCCGTGTTTTGGTTGTCGGTGCTGGCGGACTTGCCGCACCGCTGCTGCCGCTCCTGGCGGGTGCGGGCGTGGGACACCTGACCATCCTCGATCCGGACGTGGTCGAATTGTCGAACCTTCATCGTCAGACCTTGTTCACCGAGGCAGATTGCGGTCAGCCCAAGGTGATGTGCGCCGCGACTCGCTGTCAGGAGATCAACTCAGAGATTTCTGCAACGGGCGTGGTGCAGACTTTGTCCCCCGCAAACGCGGCAGCATTCGTCCAGCAGGCCGATATCGTGCTCGATTGCGCCGACAGTTACGCAGCCAGCTACGTGTTGAGCGACACTTGTTACGACCAGCAGACCCCGCTGATCAGCGCCTCTGCTCTGGGGTTGAATGGGTATGTTGGCGGGTTCTGCGGTACCGGCCCCAGCCTGCGCGCGGTATTCCCCGAGATGCCGGACAATACCCAAAATTGCGCCAGTTCCGGCGTGTTAGGGCCTGTTGTCGCCATGATCGGCGCGCTGCAGGCACAGATGGCGCTGTCGGTATTGCTGGGGTTTGATCCCTCGCCCATCGGACAGATGGTGCAGGTGGATGCGGGCAGTTTCCACCTGTCGGGCTTCCGCTTTGACAATGCGCCCGAGCCCGCGCATGGCTATGCCTTTGTCGCCGCCTCCGAGCTTGGGCCAAACCACATGATCATCGAGCTGCGCGATGCCACTGAGGCACCCATGCCCGCCCATCCCGATGCGCTGCGGATCGCGGCCGACAAGCTACGCGCGGCGCTGCCCGATCCCGCCACGCCGCTGGCGCTGTGTTGCGCGTCCGGCCTGCGGGCCTGGCGGGCAGCGGAACAAGTCACCGAATTCTGGCCCGGCGAGATTGTTCTCGTCGCGGCCTCCACTTCATGAACAGGACAATGATACCATGAAGAAACTTCTCACCACATTGGCGCTTCTCTCTGCGGCCCCGGCATTCGCCGAAGACAAGATGACCGTCCTGCTGGACTGGTTCGTAAACCCCGATCACGGGCCCATTATTGTGGCGCAGGAAAAGGGCTATTTCACCGATCAGAACCTCGACGTCGAAATCATCGCCCCCGCCGACCCTTCGGCCCCGCCGCGTCTGGTTGCCGCCGGTCAGGGCGATCTGGCGGTCAGCTATCAGCCGCAGCTGCATCTGCAAATCCATGAAGGCCTGCCGCTCAAGCGGGTCGGCACGCTGGTGGCCACGCCGCTGAACTGTTTGCTGGTGCTCAAGGACGGGCCGATCAAGACGCCCGCCGACCTGAAGGGCAAGAAGATCGGGTTCTCGGTCGCCGGTGTCGAAGAGGCGGTGCTGAGCACGGTTCTGGGCAATTACGGCGTCAAACTGGACGAGGTTGAACTGGTCAATGTGAACTTCTCGCTCTCGCCCTCACTGATGTCGGGTCAGGTCGATGCGGTGATCGGTGCCTATCGGAACTTCGAGCTGAACCAGATGGATATCGAAGAGCATCCCGGCACCTGCTTCTATATCGAGGAAGAAGGCGTGCCGCCCTATGACGAGCTGATCTATGTGGCCAACCCGGCGAAAATGGATGCGGATAAAGTAGCCCGTTTCCTGGCCGCCACTGAGAAGGCGACGCAGTTCATCGTCAACCATCCGCAAGAAAGTTGGGAGATCTTCTCAGGCACGTCACCCGAATTGCAGGACGAGCTGAACAAGCGCGCCTGGAAAGACACGCTGACCCGCTTTGCGCTGCGCCCCGCCGGGCTGGATGCCGGGCGTTACTCGCGGTTCGAAGAGTTCCTGCAGGAAAAGGGTCTGACCAAGGGGATCAACCCGGTTTCGGACATCGCAATCGACGTGACCGCACAATGAGTGCGACCCCGGATTATGGCCGCGCCTTCGGCCTGATGCGCGCGGCCAGTGGCGAAACGTGGCGGGACTATACCCGCCACGCCTTTGTCGAGGGGCTCAGCGATGGCAGCCTGCCCAATGCGGCATTTTTGCATTATCTGCGGCAGGACTATGTGTTCCTGACCCATTTCTCGCGCGCCTGGGCGCTGGCGGTGGTCAAGGCTGAAACCCATGACGAGATGCTGGTGGCCTCGTCCACGGTGAACGGGCTGATCCATGAAGAGATGATGCTGCATGTCGGCGTCTGCGCCGAGGCCGGTATCTCGCATGACGCGCTGGCCGCGACGCCTGAGCGACCCGAAAACCTCGCCTATACGCGCTATGTGCTTGAAGCTGGCTATAGTGGTGACTTTCTGACGCTGCTGGCCGCGCTGGCGCCTTGCGTGATGGGCTATGCCGAGATCGGCCTGCGGTTGAAGCAAGCGGCGCACTCTGACACTTACCAGCAATGGATCGACACCTATGCAGGGGATCAATACCAGAGCTATTGTCGCGATGTTGGGGCGATGATCGACAGCGCCGTGACCCGTCGGTTGGGCGAGGGCTATGATCAATTGCCGATCTGGCAGAGCCTGTGCAAGACGTTCCGCACCGCCACCGAGCTTGAGGTCAAGTTCTGGGACATGGGTCTGACCCCGTGAATGCAGCACCCGAGATAGTGGTCGAAGGGGGTGCCTCCATCGACGGCGTGCCCCTGTTCGCACCATTGTCTCTTGTGCTGAGGGCGGGGGAATGGACCTGCCTGCTGGGCGGCTCGGGTGTCGGGAAATCAACGGTTCTGCGCCTGATCGCCGGGTTGCAGACCGGGGCCACGTTCGATGGTGCGATCCGCGCCTCTGATGACCAACCGGTCGTGCCACGTGTGGCCTATATGGCGCAGGACGATCTGTTGCTGCCCTGGGCGGATGTGGCGCGCAATGTGACGCTGGGTGCGCGATTGCGCGGGGAAAAGCCCGATGCCGGCCGGCTGACGCGGTTGCTGGGACGCGTCGGTCTGGCTGATCACGCTCACAAGAAACCTGCGGAACTGTCAGGCGGGCAACGGCAGCGCGCGGCGCTGGCCCGGACCCTGATGGAGGACAAGCAGATCATCCTGCTGGATGAGCCCTTTTCGGCGCTTGATGCCCGGACGCGGGCCGATATGCAGGAACTGGCGGTCGAATTGTTGCAAGGCCGTACCGTTCTGTTGGTGACCCATGATCCGGGTGAGGCCGCGCGGCTGGGCCAGACCATCGCAGTGATGTCGCATCGCAGCCTGGACCATTGCGCTGTGCCCGCCTCGCCCGCGCCACGTCGGGTGGACGATATCGAGATGCTGGAGGCGCAGGGCGCATTGCTGCGTCTGCTGCGAGAGCGCGCGGCATGAGGTTCGGTGCCCCTCTCGCGGCGGCGGTGTTTGCCATTCTGCTCTGGCAGGTGGTGGTGGTGTTCACCGCTCTGCCGCGCTTTATCCTGCCGGGACCGTTGCTGGTGGCCGAGACCTGGTGGGCCAACCGCGCAGTGATCGCCGAAAACACGCTTGTGACCGGGTTGGAGGTTCTGATCGGTCTCGTCGTCGGGTCGGCGCTCGGTGCGGCGACAGCGATACAGCTTGCCTCATCGCGGACTGCGCGGGTGCTGGTGCAGCCGATGCTGGTCTTCACCCAGGCACTGCCGGTCTTTGCCTTGGCACCGATCCTGACATTGTGGTTTGGCTACGGGTTAGGGTCGAAAGTCGCCATGGCGGTGCTGATTATCTACTTCCCCGTGACATCATCCTTTTTTGACGGGCTGATGCGCACACCCGAGGGGTATCTGGACTTGGCGCGCACGATGCAGGCCAGTCGCCGCGCGATCCTGTGGCAGATCCGCGTGCCCGCTGCGCTGCCCTCGTTGGCCTCGGGGCTGCGGCTGGCCGCGGTCTATGCGCCGATCGGTGCGGTGATCGGCGAATGGGTGGGCTCGTCACGCGGGCTGGGCTATCTGATGCTGCTGGCCAATGGCCGGGCCAAGACCGATCTGATGTTTGCCGCCATGCTGACGCTGGGCGTGCTTTCGGTTCTGTTGCATCTGGTGGTCCGCAAACTGACCGCGCGCATGGCCGGTGAGGCGCGTTAACCGGGCGGAAACTGATTCCCGCGCAGCCTCGCGATATGTCCAATAAAGACGCCTTTGAAGAAGCCCCGATGCTGTTTGACCCGGATGAGGCTCCGGCGGTTGCGCTGCCCACGGGGCGCATGCCGTCTTATATCAAGGATCACCGCAAACGCCTGCGCGACCGGTTCATGGCTGGCGGCGCGGCGGCGATGCCGGATTATGAAATGCTGGAACTGGTGCTGTTCCGCGCCATTCCCCGGCAGGACGTGAAACCGCTGGCGCGGAAGTTGCTCGAGAGTTTCGGGGATTTCAACCGGGTGCTCAGCGCGCCGCCCGAACGGCTGGCGGAACTGCCGGGTGTGGGTGCCGCCGTGATCACCGAGCTCAAGATTGTCGAGGCAAGCGCCCATCGGCTGGCCCGCGCGCGCGTGTTGCAGCGCCATGTTCTGTCGGGCTGGGATGCGCTGCTGGACTATTGCCACACCACCATGGCCCATCGCGAGACCGAACAGTTCCGGGTGCTGTTCCTGGATCGCAAGAACGTGTTGATCGCGGATGAGGAACAGGCGCGTGGCACCGTCGATCATGTGCCGGTCTATCCGCGAGAGGTGGCAAAACGGACGCTGGAACTGAATGCCTCAGCGCTGATTCTGGTGCATAACCACCCCTCGGGCGACCCGACGCCGTCGCAATCGGATATCGACATGACCATGCGCATTCAGGATGCGTGTCAGGCGCTGGGATTGACCCTGCACGACCACCTGATCATCGGTAAATCGAACGAGCTGAGCTTTCGCAGCGAAGGATATCTTTGACGCGTCTTCCGCAATGCGGGATACGGTTATCGGATCGAATGACCCTAACGGGTCCAGACCTCGACCCGGCGGTTCACCTGACGACCCCAGTCGCTGTCGTCGCAAGCCATCGGCATCGCTTCGCCAAAGGCTTCGACACTGATTTCCACCCGGTCCAATCCGGCGGTTTCAGCGGCTTCGATCACCGCTTTGCGCACCGCTTTGGCGCGGCGCAGGGCGATACTCTGGTTGCTGGTGGCCGGGCCAACCCCATCGGAAAACCCGACAAAGACCAGCTTGCGCGCATCATATGTCCCGACCTCCAGCGCCTGCGCCAGTTGCTGGATGTTTGCGCGGGACTGCGCGTCGGGGCGTGACGATCCGGCCTCGAACCGGAACGAGGTGGTCAGCCGGGCAAGTGGTGACAGGGTCTTCGTCAATCGCTGCAGCTCGGACAGTGGCACCTCGTCCCCTGCCGATGCAATCGCATTGGCAAGCCGCGCGCCCTGCGAACCCATTTCTACCAGTTCCGGCATCTGGTCGACGAACCCGGCCTTTCGAATGACCAGCTGCGCCGACGGACCACGCGTATAGGCCAGAAACTCGCGCGCAACTTTTGGCAGACGGCGGGCGGGGATGTAGAGAAACATCGGCGAGTTGAGCGGATAGTCCTCGGTTTTGATTGATCGCCGGTTGGCCGCGATCGCATATCCGCAGGTACCGGTCAAGGTCAGGGGCCGGGCGTTGCCGATCTCGGCAAAGCTTGCGATACCCAGTGCAAAGGGGTCTGCCTCAACCGCGCGGGTCAGGTTGCTGCCGCGTTGGTGCCGCGTCGCATCCGCCAGCGCCGTGGTGCCGCCGGGCTTCAGAATGCGATCCTCGACCGCTTGCCCCAGGCCCGATCCCCCGCCCGGCAAATGCACCGCTATCGGCGCATCCGGCCCGCCCAGTTCGGCCCAGCTGGTCACCGCACCCGAAAGAACCCGCGCCAGATCATCGACCGACAGGCTGTGCACCGGGTTGTCTGGTGCGACGATGGGCACCATGGCATCAAGGCTCAGAACGCGGCTGCGGTTGGGATGCGTCATGTCACCAAGGCCGGCCTCACGGGCGCGGTCACGCTCCTCGGGGCGAATCTCGCGCAGCGCCATGGCGATATCCGCGCGCCCGTTCAACAGTGCATCGATGCCCTGATCGGTGGACGAGATATCGAACCGGAACCGCGCGGCGGGCAGGGTTTGACCGGGTTGCTGCAACGCATATACGAAGCCGCCATCGGGCAAGGGCAGGCGCTGCGTCAGATAACCGTTGCGCCGCGCGAAACCTTCAAGCAGGGCGGGCAGCAACACCTCGGCCATGGAAGAGGACCCGGCAAGCGTGATCTCAGCCACGAAATCGGTCAGTTTTGGGCAGGCGGGTCCGTCGCAGCTGACGCCCGAGGCATCGACCGTCAACTCTCCGAAGCTGGTATCGACCCGGTAAAACTCGCCGTCAAAGCCCAGCAGGTCACCGGTGATCGCCACAGCACCATCGCGCGAGGTGAGTGTCACATCCTGGGCCAGCCCGGGCAGCGCCGTGCCGTAAACAAAAAGCGCGGCGAAAACCGCCGCACGAAGCCAATTCATGAGAAACCTGATTTGCCTGCGGGTTATTTTCCGGCGATCTTCAGGTCTTCGACAAGATTATTCAACACCAGAAAGTCACCGGTCGCGTCGCAACTAGGCATTGACAGGGTCAGGTCGCGCATTCGCAAGCTGCGGTTCGCGCGCAGCTCCAGCGATTGCGCGGCGATGTCGCGGTCACAATTGGCGGCGGTTACCTTGGCCT
Organism: Ruegeria spongiae; assembly: GCF_023502395.1. Classification (GTDB taxonomy): domain Bacteria; phylum Pseudomonadota; class Alphaproteobacteria; order Rhodobacterales; family Rhodobacteraceae; genus Ruegeria_C; species Ruegeria_C spongiae. The sequence continues at coordinate 24,662 of NZ_JAMFMB010000024.1, forward strand.
CAATCGTTAGCGAGATTGCGTCTGAGCGCGCCAGCCGATCGCGGGGAACACTGTAGATTTCGGCCACGCGCGAGGTACTGTGGCCCAGCTTGCCAAGGCGAACGACATCACCATATGCGCTGTTTTCGGCGGTGACCGGGATCACGCCATTGTCGCTTCTGGCGTTGATCTGCAGACCGGATTCACCACCCCACTGGATTGCCACACGCTCGAAATCCAGCAATTCGTCCACTTCGGCGCGGGCGACCGCACCGGCACCATTGTCAAACTCGATGACAAACACCGCCTGTTCCGACAGCGCCGGGATCGTCACATCCAGTGCGCCCTTGTCGTCTGTAGTGTCGGCAAAGAACAGTCCGCTGTGATGCACCGTTACCCGCTGGTTCGGAAAGCACGGTGCGTCAACCGAAAGCGCGACGCGGGCCAGCGGCAATACCGATGAGGCGACAGTTACGTTACATCCAAGCTTCGGGTGCATCGGGTCGGCGGGCAGTATGGGCAGGGAAATCTTGCGCGCTGCGACCGCGCCATCTGTCACATGTTCCAGCGCCGGTTGAGGCAGGCGGGTAGGCACCGGCAGGCCGGGTAGGGCCGAGGTCAGCTTGATATCGCGGACCTCCAGCATGGCATATTCATCTAGGTCCGCGCGGGCAAATGGGGCCAGAACCCGCTGTTGCAACCCAGACGGATGCCGGATGACGGACGCATATTGCGCAGGCGCGTCGCGCTGCATGAAATATCCGATCGCCAGTGCGCAGAACGCCGTTCCGCCGACTGTCAGTAGGTTGCGTGTCCGAATCATCACCGACTCCCCCGGCTTTGTTCGGATTAACTTTCGTTAAAAAAGGAGGCCAGTTTGTGGCCGTCCTTGGGAGTCATTTTGTCCGAATAAGGGCAGCGCCCTCAGGTCAGTCGCCCGTGGCAGTGTTTGAACTTCTTGCCAGAGCCGCAGGGACAGCGATCATTGCGCGAGGGTTTGCCCCAGGTTTCGGGATCGTCTTCGACAAAACCGGGAGCTGCCTGCGCGCCGCCATCAGCCGACTGATCCGCGCCCGCCAGTGCGGGTTCTTTCGCATCGGCGTTCTGTTGCGGCGCTTCACCCGCTGCCGCGCTCTGCAACTCGGCCTGCTGGGCGGTCATCTGGGCCAGCATCTCGCGCTGTTCCTCTTCGGTCAGCGGGCGAACCCGCGCCAGTTGCTGGGTCACCGTTTCGCGCAGACTGTCGAGCATCCCTTCGAAAAGCTGGAAACTCTCGTTCTTGTATTCGTTGAGCGGGTCGCGCTGGGCATATCCCCGGAACCCAACGACCGAGCGCAGGTGTTCCAGCGTCAGCAAATGCTCGCGCCAGTTGCTGTCGATGGTTTGCAGCAGCACCTGTTTTTCGATGTTGCGCATGTTCTCAGGGCCAAAATCGACCGCCTTTTTCGCCATGTTTTCATCGGCGGCCTTGATCAGGCGCTCGCGGATCTGTTCGTCGTCGACGCCTTCTTCGTCAGCCCAGTCAATGATCGGCAGGTCGAGGCCCAGCTTTTCGATTACGGCGGCGTAAAGCCCCTGCATGTCCCATTGATCAGCATAGGACTTTGGTGGCATGTATTGGTCGATGATATCGTCGATCACCTGCTCGCGCATATCCGATACGATCTCGGACAGGTCCTCGGCGGCCATGATCTCGCGCCGCTGGCTGAAGATCACCTTGCGCTGGTCGTTCATCACGTCGTCGAATTTCAACACGTTCTTGCGCATGTCGAAATTGCGGCCCTCGACCTTGGCCTGGGCACGTTCCAGCGACTTGTTCACCCAGGGGTGAATGATCGCCTCGCCTTCTTTCATGCCCAACGTCCGCAGCACCTTTTCCAGACGCTCCGAGCCGAAGATGCGCATCAGGTCATCTTCGAGGCTGAGGTAGAACACCGTGCGACCCGGGTCACCCTGACGGCCCGAACGGCCGCGCAGCTGGTTGTCAATGCGGCGGCTTTCATGGCGTTCCGAGGCCATCACGAACAGCCCGCCGGCCTCAAGCACCTTCTTTTTTTCTTCCGCGTGCTTGGCCTCTTCGGCGGCGCGCAGCTCGACTGGATCGGCCTCGGGGTTTTCGGCCAATGCGGCCAGAACCTTCATCTCGACATTGCCGCCCAGCTGAATATCGGTGCCGCGACCGGCCATGTTGGTGGCAATGGTCACCGCGCCCAGATGACCGGCCTCGGCGACGATCTGCGCCTCTTTCTCGTGCTGGCGGGCGTTCAGGACGTTGTGCTTGATGCCTTCCTCGGTCAGCAACTGGCTGAGCATTTCGGACTTTTCGATCGAGGTGGTGCCAACCAGAACCGGCTGGCCTTTCTCGTTGGCTTTCCGGATTTCTTTGATCATCGCGCCGTATTTCTCGCCCGCAGTGCGATAGACTTGATCGTCCTCGTCCTCCCGTGCGATCGGCTTGTTGGTCGGAACCTCGACCACACCCAGACCGTAGATTTCGGCAAATTCCTCGGCTTCGGTCAGTGCGGTGCCGGTCATGCCGCCCAGCTTGTCATATAGCCGGAAATAGTTCTGGAAGGTCACACTTGCCAGCGTGACGTTCTCGGGCTGGATCGGGGCGCCTTCCTTGGCCTCGATGGCCTGATGCAGACCGTCCGACAGGCGGCGGCCCGGCATCATCCGGCCGGTGAATTCGTCGATCAGCACAACCTGGCCGTCGCGAACGATGTAATCCTTGTCCTTCTGGAACAGCTTATGCGCCCGCAGGCCCTGATTGACGTGATGCACGATGGTTGTGCTTTCGGGATCATAAAGCGACTGGCTTTCATCCAGCAGGTCCCGCGCCTTGAGTTGATTTTCCAGAAACTCGTTGCCCTCGTCGGTGAAGGTCACGTTGCGGGTCTTTTCGTCCAGTTCAAAGTGGCTCTCGTCCAGCGTCGGGATCACCGTGTCGATGGTCAGATACAGGTCCGATCGGTCTTGCGCCGGGCCCGAGATGATCAGCGGAGTCCGCGCCTCGTCGATCAGGATCGAATCGACTTCGTCCACGATGGCGAAATTGTGGTGTTTCTGGAAAAGTTGGTCCAGTTCGGACTTCATGTTGTCGCGCAGATAATCGAAGCCCAGCTCGTTGTTGGTGGTGTAGGTGATATCGCAGCCATAAGCGGCGCGTTTCTCATCCTCGGGCATGCCGGTCCAGATCACGCCAGTGGTCATGCCCAGCGCGCCGAACACCTTGCCCATCCATTCGGCGTCACGTTTGGCAAGGTATTCGTTCACCGTGACCACATGCACGCCCTTGCCGGTCAGCGCGTTCAGATAGGCGGGGAAGGTGGCGACAAGCGTTTTGCCCTCGCCGGTTTTCATCTCGGCGATATTGCCCTGATGCAGGAACGCGCCGCCCATCAGCTGCACGTCGAAGGCGCGCAGCCCCAGTGCCCGCTTGGCGGCTTCGCGCACATTGGCGAAGGCCTCGGGCAGCAGGTCATCCAACTCCGCGCCGTCCAGCGCCTGTTTGCGCAGCTCTTCGGTCTTGTCGATCAGGCCCTGTTCGGACAGTTTTTCGAACTCTTCTTCCAGCGCGTTGATCTTTGCGATCAGCGGGCGGGTCGCCTTGATCTTGCGGTCGTTTGGCGTTCCGAACACCTTTTTGGTGAGCGTTCCCAGTCCCAGCATGTTCACTCCAGCGGATCTATTCTTATCGAGGTTGCGACAGGCTTGCCCGCCCTGCGCGCAACCCATAGATACGGGGGGTGAAGGCGGTCCTGTCCAAGGCTTCAAAGCGATGTAAGCGGCAGGTCTAAGAGTGTCAACGCCGCGCCCTGTCGCGGTCTGAATATAGGATGATTTCATGCCCAAAGGCCTCACTTTTCTGCCAGCTCTGGCGCTTGCTGCCGTGATGGCGCTGCCGGTGGCTGCACAAAGCCAGCCAGATGCCGACACTGTTGTCGCAACGGTCAACGGCGAAGACATCACGCTGGGCCATCTGATCCTGGCGCGGGCGGCGCTACCGCAGCAGTACCAGCAGGTCGAGGATCAGGTGCTGTATGACGCCATTCTCGATCAGCTGATCCAGCAGAACCTGCTGCGCGCGGCGCTGGGTGACGAGATGCCGCGCCAGATCGCGCTGACGCTGGAGAACGAAGAACGCTCGCTGCTGGCCGCCACTATGATCGACCGGCTGACCGAAGAGGCGTTGACCGACGAGGCGCTGCAGGCGGCCTATGACGCGCAGTTCACCGAATGGGCGGGGGGCGACGAATATGACGCCGCGCATATCCTGGTCGAGACCGAGGATGAGGCCAAGGCCATCAAGGGCGCGCTGGATGACGGCGCGGATTTTGCGGAAACCGCGAAAGAGAAATCCACCGGCCCCTCGGGCCCCAACGGCGGCGCGCTGGGCTGGTTCGGAGCGGGCCAGATGGTGCCCGAATTCGAGCAGGCCGTGATGGCGCTGGAACCCGGTCAGGTCTCGGAACCGGTGCAGACCCAGTTCGGCTGGCATTTGATCATCCTGAACGACAAGCGCAAATCCCAGGCCCCGGCGCTGGAGGATGTGCGTCAGGATCTGGCACAGCAGATCCAGCGCGAGGTGATCGAGGCGAAAGTGGCGGAACTGACCCAGTCCGCAACGGTGGAACGCCCCGAAGTCGAAGGTCTGACGCCCGAGATGCTCAAGCAGCTCGACCTCGTGCAGGAGTAAGCGCTTTGGCGACGATCACCAAGGTTTCGCCGCTGGCGCCCGCGCGTTTTCCAGACCTGCCGCAGCTTGGCGGCGTGCGCTTTGCCACGGCGGCAGCAGGCGTGAAATATGCCGGGCGCACAGACGTGATGCTGGCGGTTCTTGATGCGGGCACGTCGGTGGCGGGTGTCTTCACCCGCTCGTCGACCCGCGCGGCTCCGGTGCTGGACTGTCAACAGAAACTGGGCGGGGACAACACTGGCCCCGCCGCAATTCTGGTAAATTCGGGCAATGCCAATGCTTTTACCGGCCATTACGGACAGATCTCGGTCGCCGAGGTGACCAAGGCGGTGGCTGAGACGACCGGGGTGCCCGAGGCGCGCGTCTTCACCGCCTCGACCGGGGTCATTGGCGAGCCGTTGCCCCATGACCGGATCGTGTCGCAGATCACCGATCTGAATGCCGGCCTGTCCGGGGACGCCATCGAGGCCGCCGCGCAGGCGATCATGACCACCGACACGTTCGCAAAAGGAGCAAGCGCGCAGGTCGAGGTCGATGGCAAGACGGTGTCCATAGCCGGGATCGCCAAAGGCTCGGGCATGATCGCGCCGGATATGGCGACGATGCTGGTCTATATCTTCACCGATGCGGGCTATGATCAGGCGGCGCTGCAAGGCGCGGTCTCGGCCATGGCGGATCGCACGTTCAACTGCATCACCGTTGACAGCGACACCTCGACTTCGGACAGCCTGCTGGTCTGCGCCACCGGCGCTGCGGGGGTGGATGCGACGGGAAATGCCGGGTTTGATGCCGCATTGGAACGGGTGATGCGCGAGTTGGCGCATCTGGTGGTGCGGGACGGCGAGGGCGCGACTAAATTCATCGAAATCCGCGTCACCGGTGCGGTGTCGGATGCCGAGGCCAAAACCCACGGTCTGTCGGTGGCCAACTCTCCGCTGGTCAAGACCGCCATCGCCGGAGAGGACGCCAATTGGGGCCGCGTCGTGATGGCGATCGGTAAATCAGGGGCTGCGGCGGACCGAGACCGGCTGAGCATCTCGTTCGGGGATATTCTGGTGGCGGAAAAAGGCTGGGTCAGCCCGAATTACCGCGAAGAAGACGCCGCCGCCTACATGAAAGCGCAGGACCTGGTGATCGCCATCGATCTGGGCCTGGGTTCGGGCGCGGCCACCGTCTGGACCTGCGATCTGACCCACGGATATATCGAGATCAACGCGGATTACCGGTCGTGAAACCGGAACACTCCCAGCAAAAAGTGGAACCCGGTATTGCGTCCGGAATTGTGACAATGAAAATTGTACTGGTCTCGGCCGTTGCGCTGATTGATCCCGATGGAAGGGTGCTGTTGGCGCAACGCCCCGAGGGAAAATCCATGGCCGGGCTATGGGAGTTTCCGGGTGGCAAAATCGAACCCGGTGAAACGCCTGAAATGGCACTGATCCGCGAACTGGAAGAAGAACTGGGCATCAACACCTGGCAATCCTGCCTTGCACCTCTCACCTTCGCGAGCCATGGCTATGACGACTTTCACCTGCTCATGCCGCTATTCGCCTGCCGGAAATGGGAGGGAATCCCGCAATCCAATGAAGGCCAGAGGTTGAAATGGGTCCGTCCGAATGACCTGCGCGACTATCCGATGCCGCCAGCCGATATTCCGCTCATTCCAATCCTGAGAGACTGGCTATGATCTGACCGCCCGCGTCTTTTGGTTGCATTCCGATCCCAGCGCGCCTCTACATTTCGTCGCAAACTCGAATTCATACGCTACATGTAGAGGATTTACACGCAGGCCGATTGGCGGCCCGACGTTAAACAGTGTCCATTTGCGGGTTTTTCGTGTATAGTGAACTCATCCAAATGGCAATTTGGGAGGATGTCACGTGCTACGTACAATTACGATTGGCACGTGTGTGTTCGTACAGGGCACATATGTGCGCGCGCTTGCCGATGGGCGTATCGAAGTGAAGGTCGGCAAGAAGCATTTTGCAGGACGTCCGGTCAAGGCTACAGCCTGACGAAACGGCACAGCGCCACTCACACAACAAGGGGTTGGCCCAACGGCCAACCCCATTTGTTTTCGACATGTCGGACCAGGTCAGTCCAGCGTGCGGGTGACTTCCTCGCGTTCGAAGATTTCGATGACGTCGCCCTTGCGAATATCGTCATAGTTCTCGAACGCCATACCGCATTCCTGACCCGACTGAACCTCGGGCACTTCGTCCTTGAAGCGCTTCAGCGTCTTCAGCGTGCCTTCGTGGATCACAACGTTGTCGCGCAGCAGGCGCACACCGGCCGAGCGGCGGGCGACGCCTTCGGTGACCAGACAGCCTGCAACCTTGCCGACGTTGGAGACCTTGAACACGTCCTTGATCTCGGCATAACCAATGAAGTTTTCCTTGATCTCGGCGCTCAGCAGACCTGAAGCGGCGGCTTTCACGTCGTCCACCAGATCATAGATCACCGAGTAGTACCGGATCTCGACACCCTTCTGGTTCGCCGTGTTCCGCGCCGAGGTATTGGCCCGCACGTTGAAGCCCATGACCGGCGCGCCAGACGCTTCGGCCAGACCGATATCGGTTTCGGTGATGGCGCCGACACCGGAATGCAGCACGCGCACGCGCACTTCGTCATTGCCGATCTTTTCCATCGCCTGAACGATGGCCTCGGCGGACCCCTGCACATCGGCTTTGACCAGAATTGGCAGTTCGGACACGTTCTCGTCGTCCTTGGCCTTCTGCATCAACTGCTCAAGCGTGGTCGCGGCACCGGCGGCGGCGCGTTTGTCCTTGGCGGCCTGCTCGCGGTAATCGGCAATCTCGCGGGCCTGCGCTTCGGTCGAGGTCACGTTCAGAACGTCCCCGGCCTCGGGCGTGCCGTTGAGGCCCAGAACCTCGACCGGCACCGATGGCCCGGCCTCTTGCACCCGGTCGCCCTTGTCGTTGATCAGCGCACGGACCTTGCCGTATTGCTCGCCCACAACAAAGATATCGCCCTGACGCAGCGTGCCTTTCTGAATCAGAACGGTCGCGACGGGGCCACGGCCCACATCCAGTTGCGCCTCGATCACCGCGCCTTGGGCGGCGCGATCGGGGTTGGCTTTCAGTTCCAGAATCTCGGCCTGCAGCGCGATTGCTTCAAGCAGTTCGTCCAGACCCTGACCGGTGATGGCGGACACTTCGACGTCCTGAACCTCACCCGACATCTTCTCGACGATCACCTCGTGCTGCAGCAGGTCGGTGCGCACCTTGTCGGGGTTGGCGTCGGGTTTGTCGACTTTGTTGATCGCCACGATCATCGGCACTTCGGCAGCCTTGGCGTGATTGATGGCTTCGATGGTCTGCGGCATGACCGCGTCATCAGCGGCAACCACAAGCACAACGATATCCGTCACCTGAGCCCCGCGCGAGCGCATCGAGGTAAAGGCGGCGTGGCCCGGCGTATCAAGGAAGGTCAGCGTGGCACCGCCATCGGTTTTGACCTGATAGGCACCGATATGCTGGGTGATGCCGCCCGCTTCGCCGGCAACAACCTTGGCGTCGCGGATCGCATCCAGCAGCGAGGTCTTGCCGTGGTCGACATGGCCCATGATGGTGATCACCGCGGGGCGCGGCAGGAGATCGTCGTCCTTGTCCTCGATATCGGCGATGACGTCTTCGACATCAGCATCGGACACACGCACGACGTTGTGGCCGAATTCTTCGATGATGAGTTCGGCAGTGTCCGCGTCGATCGACTGGTTCTGGGTGACCATCATGCCCATGTTCATGAGCGATTTGACCACGTCGCCGACGCGCTCGGCCATACGGTTGGCCAGTTCGGACACCACGATGGTTTCCGGCACCTGCACGTCGCGGATTACCTTTTCACGCTCGACCGAACCGCCCATGGCTTTCTGCCGCGCGCGCTCCTGCTTGCGCTTCATGGCGGCCAGCGATTTCTGACGGCCACCTTCGCCACCAGACAGCGCCTGGTTCAGCGTCAGCTTGCCCGAACGGCGGTTGTCATCGCGGCCTTTGCCTCGCGTCTGGCGCTGTTCGCGCTCGCGCCGCGGAGCATCGCCAGTTGGCGCGGGCCGACCGGCCGGTGCGCTGCGCGGTTCCTGCTTGGGCGCTTCTTTGGCAGAGGCAGCCTCGGCAGCGGCGCGGCGCGCGGTGTCTTCGGCTTCCTTGCGCTGGCGTTCTTCGTCGGCGGCTTTCTGCTTGGCACGCTCTTCCGCCTCGCGCTGCTCGCGTTCCTTGGCCTCGATCTCGGCCCGGCGGCGTTCCCGATCTTCGGCGCGCGCTTTTTCTTCGGCGACGCGGCGCTCGGCCTCTTCGGTTTCACGCGCCTTGGCGGCCTGAACCGCCTTCAGGCGGCGGGCCATCTCGGCATCGGTGATTCCGGCGGGGCGGCGGGATGGATCACCCGATGGCGTAGCAGACCCGGCCCCGGGCTTTGACGCACCGGGCTTGGGGACCACAACGCGCTTGCGTTTGGTTTCCACCACGACATTCTTGGTCCGTCCGTGGCTGAAACTCTGTTTCACATTCCCCGAGCGGGGCGCCCCACGCAGACCCAATGTCTTTTTGCCGTCACTATCGCTCATCAAGCTTACTTACCCTTCCGTGCGGCCGTTGCCGCCGTCATCCGTTTCGCGCAAGCCACGCAGGCGCTGCGCTTCCTCTACAACACGTTTGGCGAGTCCACCAGAGGCCAGCGCCGCATGTATCACTGTTTGGCGACCAAACGCCATGCCCAATTCATCTGCCGTCAGCCAACCGATGTAACTGCCGAAATGAGGCGTGCTCAGTTTCGTCTTTCCGCGCGCCGATCCATCGCTGGCCTGCAGCAGGATCTGCGCCTCTTCCTTGTCGAGCCAGGTCTTGACCTTTTCATAGCCCGCAACCGCATCGCCCGACTTGCGCGCCATGCTCAACAGATCGACGACGCGGCGCGACACTTGCCGTTCCAGCTCGTCGATCAACCCGTCCGGGACTTTGGCCTGCATCTTCAGGCCCCGGCTGAACAGTTTCTTATCCACGGCCCGCTTCAGCGCCGCGCGATCCGCCGCGACATAAACGCCCCGACCCGGCAGTTTGCCCATCACATCGGGCACAACCGTACCGTCAGGTCCTGCCACAAAGCGGATGAGTCCATACCTAGGACGCACCTCGCCCGTGGCGACGCATTTGCGTTCGGGACCGTCCGACCGGTCTTTTGAGGCACCACCGCGACTCATCTCGAACCCATCCGGGCCTGAGATCAGGCCCCGGCCTCCGCGTTGGTTTCTTCGCCGTCTTCGGCTTCGACCTCTTCGTCGTCGGCTTCAAGCTCGGCCGGATCGACCCAGCCCAGCAGAACGCGGGCGGTCATCACCATTGATTGCGCCTCTTCGAGGCTCATGCCGAACGGTTCCAGAATGCCGTCATCCTTGACGCGCTCGCCATCAACCGTGGTCCAGCCGCCCGCCAGTTCCCAATCGGCGCAGGTGGCAAAATCTTCCAGCGTCTTGACGTCGTCCTTGGCCAGCGCCTCGATCATCTGGGGGCTGAGCCCCTCGAATTCAACCAGGCTGTCCTCGACACCCAGCGCGCGGGCATTGTCCAGCGCCTGCTTGGCCTGCGCTTCCAGATAGTCGCGGGCACGGGCCTGAAGCTCTTGTGCGGTGCCTTCGTCGACGCCGTCGATGACCAGAAGCTCATCCAGCTCGACATAGGCAACCTCTTCGAGATTGCGGAAACCTTCCGAGACCAGCAGCTGGGCAAAGAATTCGTCCAGATCCAGCGTTTCCATGAACAGCCCGGTGCGCGCCTCGAATTCCTTCTGGCGGCGGGCCGATTCCTCGGCCTCGGTCATGATGTCGATGTCCAGATTGGTCAGCTGGCTGGCCAGACGCACGTTCTGACCCCGGCGACCAATCGCCAGGCTCAGCTGTTCTTCGGGCACGACAACTTCGATCTTGCCGGCTTCTTCGTCCAGAACCACCTTGGAAACCTCGGCGGGCTGCAGCGCGTTCACCAGGAAGGTCGGCTGATCCTCGTTCCACGGAATAATGTCGATCTTTTCGCCCTGCAGTTCGTTCACGACGGCCTGCACGCGGCTGCCGCGCATGCCCACGCAGGCCCCAACCGGGTCGATCGAGTTGTCATAAGAGATCACGGCGATCTTGGCGCGAGAGCCGGGGTCGCGAGCGACCGCCTTGATGTCGATGATGCCGTCATAGATTTCCGGCACTTCCATTTTGAACAGCTCGGCCATGAATTCCGGTGCGGTGCGCGACAGGAAGATCTGGTGCCCGCGCGGTTCGCGGCGGACCTCTCTGATATAGGCGCGCAGACGGTCATTGGGGCGATAGCTTTCGCGGCCAATCTTGTCGTTGCGGCGCAGCACGGCCTCGCCACCGCCGATATCGACGATGACATTGCCAAACTCTTCGCGCTTGACCAGACCGTTGATGATGGTGCCGGCGCGGTCCTTGAATTCTTCGTACTGACGGTCTCGTTCCGCTTCGCGCACCTTCTGCAGGATCACCTGCTTGGCCGATTGCGCGGCGATGCGGCCCATCTCGACGGGCGGGACTTCTTCGACGAACTGGTCCCCCACAGCGGGGCTTTCCATGTATTGCTTGGCCTGCTCGACGGTGAATTCGGCCTGATAGTTCTCAAGCTCTTCATCCTCGACCACGGTGCGCACGCGGGTAAAGGTCGCCTTGCCGGTCTTGCGGTCGATGCTGACGCGGATATCCATCTCGGCGCCGTAGCGGCTCTTGGCGGCGCGGGCGAGGCTTTCTTCCATCGCCTCGACCACCAGACCGGGATCGATCATCTTTTCCCGGGCCACGGCCTCGGCGGTTTGCAGCAGCTCCAGCTGGTTGGCTGAGGTGATTGCCATCAGTTCGTCTCCTCTTCGGACCCTTGCTCGGGCACGATTTCGTCGCCCCGCAGGGGCGCGCCTTTAACGTCATCCCCCGGCAGGGGCGCATCTTCAACTATCTCGTCGAATTGGTCTTCGTTCAGGTCTTCGGGCAGCGCGCCTGCCGCCTTGCGTTGGCGCAGCATTTCTTTGATCAGATCATCGGTCAGTACAAGCTTGGCATCGCTTAGCCAGTCGAATTGCAGACCGATGGTAATCGTCTCGCCATGCTCGGGTATGTTTATCAGAACCTCATCGTCCTCGACCCCGGCCAGTTCCCCCTTGAAGCGGCGGCGACCGTCTATCAACTCTGCGGTCTCAAGCTTGGCCTCATAGCCTTCGAACATGTCGAAATCCTTGAGCCGCGTCAGCGGGCGGTCGATGCCGGGGCTGGACACTTCCAGCGTATAAGCATCCAGAATCGGGTCCTCGACATCCAGCGTGGCGCTGACCGCATTCGAGATCTCGGCGCAATCATCCACCTCGATGCCGCCATCGGGTTTGTCGGCCATGATCTGCAAGGTCGACTGCTTGCCGCTCATCAGACGGATGCGCACCAGCTCGAACCCCAGATCCTCGATCACAGGGGTGACGATCTCGGCCAGTCGCCGGTCGATCGCTGCCTTTGCTATCAGGTCGTTGCTCATCTTGGTCCAAACACAAAAAAACGGGCCCGCGGCCCGTCGATATTTCCCGGTGGAGCTTCAGGCCAGAGCCCGACGCGCCGCTGTTGAGAGGCATATACGTGGTGGCGGGTGAGTCTGCAAGAGGCGAAAGCACCCCACCTTTCACCACCGCGTGCTTGTCTCAGCGCACGACAAATTCCGCGTGCAGGGCGCCTGCCGCTTTGATCGTCTTGAGAATATCGATCATGTCCCTCGGCGACACCCCAAGCGCGTTCAGACCGGCAACAACTTGCGACAGCGAGGCTCCCTCGGGCACTTCGGCGAGTTTGATGCCTTCGTCTTCTTCAAGTGCTGCGGTGGTGCGCGGGACTACCACGGTTCGCCCATTGGCAAAGGGGTTCGGCTGTACGACCAACGGCGCCTCTTCAATCCGCAGGGTCAGGTTGCCCTGCGAAACGGCGACGCGCGAGATGCGCACATCGTCGCCCAACACAATTGTGCCCGACCTTTGATCGACCACAACACGCGCCCGGCGCTCGGGTGTAACAAGAATGTTTTCCACCCGTTCAATGGCATGGGCAACGGATGCAGCGCGGGTTGCCGCAACATCAAGCTCAACCGTTCCGGAATCGCGCATCACCGCCACCGGGCGTCTGAACTCGCGGTTCACGGCTGTTTCGATGCGCCCCGCCGTGGTGAAGTCGGGTTCCCGTAAGGCCAGACGCAGGCGGCTCAGCGATGACAGGTCAAAATCGATTTCTTTCTCGACCCGCGCGCCAGAGGGGATGACTCCCGAAGTCGGCACGCCGCGCACCACCGAGGCCGCCTCTCCCTCGACACTGGCGCCACCAGCCAGCACGGTACCCTGCGCGACAGCATAAATCTGCCCGTCGGCGGCGTTGAGCGGCGTCATGATCAACGTCCCGCCGAGCAAGCTTTTCGAATCGCCGATTGCGGACACTGTGACGTCGATCTGCGAGCCCACCCGCGAAAACGGCGGCAGACTGGCCGTCACAAACACGGCAGCGACGTTTTTTGGACGAAACTGCTCTCCGGTGACATTGACGCCGAGGCGTTCCAGCACATTCGACAACATGTCTTCGGTGAAGGGTGAATTGCGCAACCCGTCGCCGGTTCCGTTCAGACCCACAACCAGGCCATAGCCGATCAGATCGTTGCCCCGGACACCATCGAAATCGACAAGGTCCTTCAGGCGGATTTCTCCGGCATTGGCGGGCAGGGCCAATAGAAAGGCCAGGGCGAGAAGTCTGAAAATGCTCATCTGAGGTAGTTCACCAAGGACAGTTGCGAGGACCGTACGGTTGCGGCGTAGAGGCTCTCCAACTGGAACTGGGCCGCTTCCAGATGTGTTGCCGTGTCATAGGGGTCCGCCGCCAATAGTCTGTTGCGGGCAAACTCTGTGGCTGTCGCGGCGGCAGCGTTCTGGGTTTTAGCCGCTTCGATGCGGGATTCCACATGGCCCAGATCAGCCTGCATCAGAGTCAGTTCATCCTGGCTGCGCAGCAGGCCGGCGCCGGTTCTATGCAGCAGATCCGACTGGACCGTTTCCGAAAACCCCAACGCGGGGTCAGTTGCAAGCGCTGCCAATGCGGTGTCACGCAGGATGGCACGGAACGTTGGATGATCGGCGCGCAGCGGCAGGCTGGCGTCCTGGGTGTCGGATACACTGATCGGGTCCAGGCTCTGGTCGGAGCCCTGATAGATGACCGTCTCGAACCCGGCAGGGTCGTTGAACCAGTCTGTGGCGGCTTGAATGATGTCAACTGGCGTCGTCTGACCGCTCACCGCAGTGCGCAGGGCCGACAGCAGGGTTTTGTCATCGGCGAGCGGCGTCGTATCCACCGCCTGCCCGGCAAACAGGCTCCGCCCACCGGATCGGGTGTTCAGCGTCGATACCAGAAGCTTGAGGTCGTCGGCAGCCTGTTTGCTCATATGCGCGCGTGTGACCTCCTGACCGGGTTTTGAAAACGTGACCAGTTTGGTCGAGAGGTCGCCAACCCGGTCATGCAGGTTCGTAAGGCCCGTTTGCATACCGCTGGCCCAGGCACCCGCCTCGGCGGTGACGGTCCTGAAGGCCTGCAGGTGGCGCAACCGGCGATCCATATCGGCCAGTTGTGAATAGTCACCGGCAAGCCTGGTATTCACATTCTGTGTCTGGCCGGAGCTGAGTTCGTCGGTCAGCGTTGCGATTCGGGTCTTGATTTCCGCGCTGCGGGTGCGCAGAGCAAGTGAGCTGGCCAGATCGCCGATTGATGTCAGGGGCATGGGTCAGATCCTCAGCAATGTGTCCATGAGGGTCCCTACAACTTCGAGAACCCGTGCGTTGGCGGCGTAAGCCTGTTCGATCTGCATCAGGGATTGCAGTTCGGCGTCGGTGTCCACGCCAAGCTCCTGTTCAATCCGTTGAAACTCGGTGAAGGTGGCCGAGGCAAAGACCGACCGCTGTTCGGTCTCGGCCGTGGCTTGTGCCGTGATCGACAACATACCGGTTGCCACCCCTGCTGCGGTCAATGCGCCGGGCCCGAAATTTGCACTCGCCAGGGTTCGGGGGCCGGTAAGTGCCGCGCTCATCGCCCTGAGTAAGGCGGCGTCGCCCTGCGGGCCGGAACCTGCGGCGTTCAACCCGTCACGCAAGCGCCAGCTTTCGCCGCCTTGCGACGGATCTGCGACAGCGTTGAATTCCAGCCGATTCGACAGGCCAACCTCATTGGCCGCCAGAAAGGCGGCACCAGCGTCGGTGAAGAGGCCGGGATCGGTCACGGTCAGCGTCGGATCAACCGCCGGATCGGCAAATCGTTCGATCAGGTCGCGGGCGAGGGCGTCGAGATTCTGCTGCGCGTCGGCCGCAAGATCGTCGCGGATCTGAAATTCGGCGGCCAAAGTGCCACCCCGGATCGGTGAGGTCTCACCCCCGGTCCGCATCGGCATGCCGTTGATCTCAAGGCCGGAAAGCAACCCGTTCGCTTGGGTCATATGAGGTTCGGCAGAGGCGGCGCGTGTAAAGCCGAGCGTTGCGGCGGAACCATCGAGCAAAATAGCACCGCCTTCGCTATAAAGCGCAATGCCGTTATGTTCGCGGCTGGCGATCTTGACCGGGATGATGGTGTTGACCTGATCCACCAGTTGCTGACGCTGATCGAGCAGGGTTGATGTGTCCGCGCCCGACAGCTCAACGCGCCGGATACGGGCGTTGAGCGACTCGATATCCTGCAGGGTGCCGTTCAGCCTATCGACCTGCTGGTCGATATTGCGATCAGCGCGCGTGCGCAGGTCGCGCAGGCCTTTGCCCGCGGATTGAATCACCTGCGCCAGATCGCTTGCGGCGGTGGCAACGGCGTCAAGCCGGGTCGGGGCACTTGGATTGCTTGCGGCCGTGATCAGAGCGGCTTCGAACTCGGCCACGCGATTTGTCAGCGATGCGGGATCGTCGGTGGAACCGATCAGCGTTCCGAATTCGGCGTGAAACCTTGCGAGGCTGTCGGCATTCCGAGATGTCGCTTCGGCGCTGCGCCGGTTGTCCGTCAGGACCGGGTCTGTACGGCGGGTAATGCCCAGAACGCGGACGCCCTGGCCTGCGGTTGCGTTCGATGTCAGTTCGAGACTGCGTTTCGCGTAGCCGGGTGTCAGCGCATTCGCGATATTGTCCGAGATCACACCCGATGCGCGACCGCTGGCTGTCAGGCCGCTGAGCGCGTTGTTGAACGCTGCCGAGATTGTCATATCCGCCCTCCTTCCATGGCCCTAGCGGGTGCCATGTCAGCGTTTGATATTCGTGGTTTCCTGAAGCATCTCGTCAACGGTCTGAATCACCTTGGCGCTGGTGGAATATGCGCGCTGTGTCTGGATCATTGCGGTCAGCTCGGTTGCGATGTCGGTCTTGGATTCCTCGCGCGCGAAGGACACCATGTCGCCGGTTGGTCCGTCACCTGCGTCCCACAGGAAATAGGTGCCGCTTTCACGGGACGGCGCATAGGTCTGCTGGTCGAGCGAGAACATGCCGTTGGGATTGGGCAGGTCGACCAATGGAACCTGATAGACCCGCTGGCTGATACCGGAATCGAAGAATGCATAGACGTAGCCGTTTTCGTCGATTTCCACCTTGGTCATGGTGCCCACAGCAGATCCATCCTTGGTGGTCGAGACCGGCGCAAACGTGTCAGAGAGTTGCGAGATGCCGTCCGTATCGCCCAACAGGCCGATATTGATTTCCATCGGACCGCCGGCAACACTGACCACAAGACTGCCTGTGGCGGGATCATAGGCACCACCCGAAACGGCAGTGACGCTCGCCAGAGTGCCCCCGGCGGTGCGGCTGTCATTGAAGGTCAGGGTATATTCGCCGATCACTGCCCCGCCGGACCCCGTATCACGCAATATCATGGTCCATTCATTGCTGGCACCGGCCGCGGGCACGGTCGGAACCAGCTCGATCTGCACGTTTTCCGATTTACCCAGATTGTCGAAATATTCCACCGACAGGGGCTGGGAATCACCCGGCGCGCCGGCCTCGGTCGCGGTGGCGGGCAGGTTCATGCGCAGCCCCATCCGGGTTGTCGGAGACCCCGAGACCTGATTCACACCCATCTGAATCGGTTGCAACCCTTCCGATGTATCACGCGGATAAGAAGGCATCGAACCGTCTGCGGCAGCGGGCCAGCCCAGCAGAACCAGACCCGATTCGGTCACCAGATATCCCTGTTCGTCGGTGCGGAACGACCCGGTTGTGGTCAGCAGCATCTGCGACGACCCGGTATCCGAAATCTCGGACGTGCGCCGCACCGGCAACATGCCGCGACCCCGGATGGCGAGGTCGGTCGCGTTGCTGGTCGACACGATCGAGCCGCCCTGATCGATCAGACGGCGGTTGGTCGTGCGGACCCCACCTGCGGAATAGTTGCCACCCGAGGACGAGGTGACCATCGAATGAAAATCGGTTTCGACGCGCTTGTATCCGAAAGTCGAGGCATTCGCGATATTGTCCGAAATGGTTGCCAGTCTGTTGGCATTGGCTGACAGCGCAGCCACGCCCGCGTTCAGCGAAGAGGAAATGGACATCTGAGCCCCTTTTGTTGCTTTGGTCATTCGGCCTGCTGCAACAGCTACGCGCTGGGGTTTAACAGCGCGCTAACAGTTAAAATGCGAGCTATTCTGTCGCCTCGCTGCGCAACAGCGTGATCTCGACGCGGTTGTTGCGGGCGGCCATCGGGTTATCATCCCTGAGCTTGCGGTCGGCATGTCCAGTCACCCTTTGAATGCGGGCCGGGTCCAATCCTGTGCGTTCCAGAAGTGTTTTGGTGGTCGTGGCGCGGCCCATGGACAGGTCCCAAACCGGGCTGCGCACCAGCACAACAGGGCGCGCCTGCACATGGGCGCTGACCGCGACATGGTTGCTGACGCTCGCCGCGGCTTTTGCAACGACAGCCGACAAATCGCGCATTGTCTGGGTCGGCGTGTCGGAATGTTGATCGAACAGCGGCACCCGCTCGGTTGCCGAAAGCTCAATGATCAGACCTTCGTCGGTGACCCGGGTGACGATGTGTTTCAGCAGCCGGTCAGAAACCTGGCTTTCGCCGCTGCGCCCCTGCAGCATGTTCTGCACGGCGCTGAACTCGTCCGCCGACGCGTCCTCGGCCCCGGATTGGTCGACGCCGGTTGCACCCCGTGCGCGACGCGATTCTGTCAGGTGCTGCTTTAACGCGCCGCGCCCATCCAGAACCACGGCATCGTCCGAGAACACGTTCTCGCCACCGAAGGCACCATCGCCGCCGCCCGAAACCGGGCTGAGCGGGATAGACGGCGAAAAGTAATCCGCCAGTCCCTTGCGTTGTTTTTCGGTCGTTGCGTTCAGCAGCCACATCAACATGAAGAACGCCATCATGGCTGTCACGAAATCGGCATAAGCCACCTTCCATGCACCACCATGGTGACCACCGCCACCAACGACTTTCTTCCGTTTGATGATGACTGGCGCCGCATTTGATTGCGCACCCATCTCCACCACCTCTTTCACCCTTCACCGTGGTAGCGGCACAGGTGTTAAGAGCGGGCTAACAGATAAAATTGAGCGGGTATTCCGGTGGTTTCTGGGCCGAAGGTTGCACGCCACCGGCGCGAGGCGGCATCAGATATTCCTGCTTATACAGGCTCTAACAATACCGGCTCTCCGCATGCGGCAGAGCGCTGAGCTGCATGCCCCATCCGGACCGCCATCCAGCCATCCAGCAGCGACACGTCCGGTCTGTCGCGCTCGCCGCGCAGAAGTTGCAGGAACGCCTGATGCTGATAAAAGGTCGATCCGTTGTGATCACCCGCATCAAGCAGGTCCCTGCATACCGGGATTTCGGTCGTCACCGGCCCTTTGGGCGCGCGCGGGCTGACAATCAGTTTAGGGACTGGCGGCGCGCCCAGATGCACAGGCCAGAACCGGCTCGGCCCAGGCACCAGCGCCTCGATCTTGCCCGCGGGTCCAACAGCTGAAATTTCTTCCTGATAGGTCGCGCCCTCGGCGAACATGCACAGTTCCAGCATCGCCCGCGCGCCATTGTCAAAATCGACGATGACATAACCATTATCGAGAATGTCGGGCACCTCGCCCTTATAGCGCTCGTCGAGATGATTGACCGATTGTGCGGCTGAGGCCATGACACGCACCGGTTCGGCCCCCAGCGCCAGCCGCATCAGGTCGAAGAAATGGCAGCATTTCTCAACGAAGGTTCCGCCGCTGTTGCGGTTGAAGCGGTTCCAGTTGCCGACCTTTTGCAGGAAGGGAAATCGGTGTTCGCGCAGGGTCAGCATCCTTATGCCGCCGGTCACCGCCTTGGCTTGGCCCAGAAACGCCGCGATGGGCGGCATGTAGCGATATTCCATCGCCACCCAGATCGGGGCTGGATAGCTGTCGCGCAGCGCCATCATCGCCTCGACATCCGCCGGGTCGGTGAATAGCGGCTTTTCGATCAGCAAGGGTAGGGGGCGCGTTTCGGCGATCTGCAAAACTTGGGTGACATGGCAGTGATTGGGACTGGCGACCAGCAGACAATCCAGATCCGGCAGGGCAAGCAGCGCATCGAGTGAGGGTACAAGCAGCGCCTCGGGCGCGATCTGGCCAGCAATCTCGGCCATCCCGGCATCGGGCTCGAAAATTGCGTGGGTGCGCGCGCCCTCGAGCAGCGCGATGTTCCTCAGGTGCTCCTGCCCCATCATGCCGCAGCCGATGATCCCGTAATTGATCTGTCGGGTCACGCCCGTCTCCTTATCTGAGCCGCTGGACATAAAGCGCGCGGTCCGGGTCAAACCAGGTGCGCGAGAACTCGACCGGCTGCGATGTGTCTGCCCAACTGAACCGTTCGATATACCCAATGGGTGTCCCGTGGGGTTTGGCAAATTGCGTGGGCGCCCAATCCGGCACCTCCCCAACCGAGACCCGGTCTTCGGCACGCCTGATCCAGAACCCAAGCTGATTCTGGTAGTAGTGATAGAGCGAATCGGACAGATCCCGCCGCCGGATCAGCCCAGCCGAGGCGTCCAGCCAGATCTCTTCGACCGCGATCACCGTGTCGTTGAGATAGCGCAGCCGCCGCACCCGTGATCCGTTGTCCGATGTGCCAAACCCCGGCAGATCGTCAGGTTTCGGCAGCAGATCGACCGACAGCACATCCGCGCGCGGCAACCCGCCGCCTTCGGGCAGTTCCAGCCGGAACATGGCATAGACGCTGTCGGTCTCGGACCTGTTGCGCACATAATTGCCCGACCCCTGCACGCGCTCCAGCAAGCCGCGTTCGGTCAATTGGCGCAGGGCTTTGCGCAGCGTGCCAACCGAGGTGTTCATCTGCGTCGCCATCTCACGCTCAGGCGGCAGGCGCTCGCCCTCGATCAACCGACCTGCAGCGATATCGCGGGTCAGCCGCTCTGCGATTTGCACATAAAGCGGTAAGGCGTTCGGGCTTGGGCCGGGTTGCGTCACGGGGTGCGGCGTCCTGTCGCGGAAATAATTGATACACTATTGATCTACATCAAGGTGCCTGTTACGCAAGAGAAAAAGCGACCCAGCGCGGAGAAACCCCGAATGACCATCGTGCCCATCACATCGCCCGACCTTGATGCTGCCGAGGTGTCGTGGTTTTCGGCGCTGTGCTCGGACGATTACCAGTTTCTGGGCCAGCCCGATGGCGCCTTGCGGTCAAGCTGGGAGCATTGTTCGGCCATCGTGAAAGAGGCTGAGGCGCACGGGTTCCGCAACATCCTGTGCCCGTCCTCTTATCAGGTGGGGCAGGACACGCTGTCCTTTGTGGCGGGCTGTGCGCCGATCACCGACCGCATCAACCTGCTGGCCGCCGTTCGCTGTGGCGAGATGCAGCCGATCATGCTGGCCCGGACCATCGCAACGCTGGATCACATGCTGAAGGGACGGCTGACGGTCAATATCATCAGCTCGGACTTTCCCGGTGAAAAGGCCGACAGCAACTACCGCTACCAGCGTTCGCGCGAAGTGGTCGAGATCCTGAAGCAAGCCTGGACGCAGGATGAGATCAACCATGAGGGCGAAGTCTATAGTTTCGCGGGCCTGACCACTGATCCGGTGAAGCCCTATCAGACCGGCGGGCCGCTGCTTTATTTCGGGGGCTATTCCCCGGCGGCGCTGGAGTTGTGCGGGCAGCATTGCGATGTCTATCTGATGTGGCCCGAAACCAAGGACGCGCTGGAGGGCCGGATGAAGGCAGTGAACGCAGTTGCGAAGAAATATGACCGGACGCTGGATTATGGTCTGCGCGTGCACATGATCGTGCGCGATACCGAAGTCGAGGCGCGCGAATATGCCAAATATATAGTCTCTAAATTGGATGATGAGTATGGGCGGCTGATCCGCGAACGGGCGCTCGATTCGACCTCGCTGGGGGTGGCGCATCAGGCGCGGGCGCGCGAGCTGGCCGATCAGTTCGGCTATACCGAGGACCATCTGTGGACCGGCGTGGGCCGGGCGCGGTCGGGCTGCGGCGCGGCGCTGGTAGGGTCCACCGATCAGGTCATGTCCAAGATCGAGGCCTATCAGAAGATGGGCATTCGCGCCTTTATCTTCTCGGGCTACCCGCATATCGACGAGGCCCGCCATTTCGGCAGCCGCGTGTTGCCGAACCTGAAAACCTGTTCGCTGCCGCAGGCCTATGGCCGCGTGCCATCGGACACGCCCGCAACACCGTTGGGCAACGGAGTACGTCGCTGATGGACCGCGTCAAATTGGGCACTGAACTGGAACTGAGCCGGATCGTTTACGGCATGTGGCGACTGGCCGAGGCAGAGGATACCTCGGCAAACCATGTGATCGCCAAGATCGAGGCCTGTCTGGATCAGGGCATCACCTCGTTCGATCAGGCGGATATCTACGGCGATTACGGCGCCGAAGAGGTTCTGGGTAATGCGCTGCGCGCCAATCCGGGATTGCGCAACCGGATGGAGATCGTGACCAAATGCGGCATCGTTGCACCCTGCGGGCGGTACTCGGGTGCCAAGGTCAAACATTACGACACCTCGCGCGCCCATATCGAGGCCTCGGTCGAGCATTCGCTGCGGCTGATGGCAACCGATCATATCGACCTCTTGCTGATTCACCGCCCCGATCCCTTCATGGACCACCACGAGACAGGCGCGGCACTGGACGGGCTGGTCGCCTCGGGCAAGGTGGGCAGCGTGGGTGTGTCGAATTTCCGCCCCTGGGACTGGTCGCTGCTGCAATCGGCGATGAAGACGCCGCTGGTCACAAATCAGATCGAGATATCCCTTTCCGAAATAACATCTTTCTCGAACGGTGATCTGGCCTATCATCAACAGCATGGCCATCCCGTGATGGCCTGGTCCCCGCTGGGAGGGGGTACGCTGATGACCGGGCAGAGCAAAGCCGCGCAGATCGCAGACCAGATCGCCGCCGAGGCGGGCGTGGATCGCGCTGCGGTGGCGGTGGCCTTCCTGCTGGCCCATCCTGCGGGTATCCTGCCGGTGATGGGCACCAACAATCCGGACCGGATCGCACGCATTTCTGATGCGCTGAAAGTCACGCTCGATCGGGAAAACTGGTTCCGTCTCTATGAGGCGGCGCTGGGCAAGGAGGTGCCGTGATGAACGCCTTCTCTCCGAAGACGCCGGTGGTGTTTAAACCCAATACCGCCAACCCACGGCAATTGCGCGACGCGTTTGCGAAATTCGCCACCGGGGTGACGGTGGTGACCTGCGCCGGAGAGACCGGCCCGCTGTGCGTTACCGCCAACAGTTTCTCGTCGCTGTCGCTGGACCCACCGTTAGTGATGTGGGCTCCTAGCAAAGGCTCGCGCCGGTTTCCGTTGTTCCGCGACGCCGAGCGGTTTGCCGTCCACGTGCTGTCGGCAGATCAAAGCGAACTGTGCTGGGGCTGTTCGCAGGACGCCCATGCCTTGAGCGATTTTGACTACATCGAAAACGAGGCCGGGGTGCCGCTGATTCCCGGTTGTCTGGCGCGGTTCGAATGCCGCCATGTGGCCTGCCACGAGGCGGGCGATCACGTGATCATCGTCGGAGAAGTTGACCAGATCGAAATGAGCGACGGAGACGCATTGGCCTTTTTTGCCGGCAAGTTCGGCCAATTCGCGCAGCAATAAGCGCGCCAAGCCCTGTCAACAAAGGCAGGCACCAAAGGGAGGGCAATCCGCATGGGCGGATTAGTATCGGTGCTTGCGCCGATTGGCTTCGTGAACGAAATTATCTTGCGGATCGGGCGCGCCATCGGCGTTGTCGCGATCGCTGCGATGGTTGCCGCGATCCTGATTCAGGTCTTTTTCCGATATGTTCTGAACAATGCACTGCCCTGGCCGGATGAGGCCGCGCGGTTCTGCATGCTGTGGATGACCGGGCTGATGGCCCCCACCGCATTCCGGCGCGGCGGCTTTGTCGCCATTGATATGTTTGGGCGCGCCCTGCCCAGCATCCTGGGTCAGATCCTCAGCCTGTTTCTGCTACTGGTCTCGCTCATGGTGCTGGTGGTGGCCATCCAGATCGGATGGGGCGAGGTCACCGGGTTTGGCGGCAAGTTCACCACCGCCTCGCTTTACCTGCCGACGTCGCTTTCCTTTGACGAATGGCATCGGATTCCGCGCAGTTGGATGATGGCCTCGCTGCTGGTCGGGGTGATCCTGCTGACCTCGGTCAATATCGAGCTGATCCTGCGAGGTCTTGTGACCCTGATGGGCGGCGGAGACCGCTTGCGCCCCATCGATGATGTCGAACTGCTGGGAAGCGAATAGATGCTGATCTGGTTCCTGCCTGCATTCCTGTTCTTTCTGCTGATCGGCCTGCCGGTGTTTTTCGGCCTGCTGGCCGCGCCGGGTCTGCTGTTGTGGCTGAACGGGCAGGAAAAGGACATCACGCTGCTCTACCGCAATGTCTATAACGGCATGGACAGCTTTCCGCTGATGGCGATCCCCTTCTTCATGCTGGCGGGCGAGATGATGAACCGCGGTGGCATCACCATCCGGTTGGTCGAGTTCAGCCAGGCGCTGATGGGGCACCTGCGCGGCGGGCTGGCGCAGGTCAACATCCTCAGCTCGATCCTGTTTGCGGGTCTGTCGGGCTCGGCGGTGGCCGATACCTCGGCGCTGGGCTCGATGCTGATCCCGGCGATGGAGAAAGAGGGCTACAGCCGCAAATTCGCCGCTGCGATCACGGCGGCCAGTTCGGTGATCGGGCCGATCATCCCGCCCTCGGGGATCATGATCATCTATGCCTATGTGATGGGCGAAAGCGTCGCGGCACTGTTTCTGGCCGGAATCGTGCCGGGAATTCTGGTCGGCGTCGGGCTGATGGTGATGGTCCGGCTGATGGCCGACCGCTATGATCTGCCGCCCGCGCATCGGGTGGTGCTGACCGGCACCCAGCTGGGCAAGACCGAATGGTGGGTGTCCTTTGTCCTTGTTCGGCTGAACGTTGCTTTGCTGATCTGGTCCTTCATGCCCATCGCGGCAGAGGCGGGTGCTGCGATCAAATGGGGCTTGCTGGCGGGGGCTCTGCTGATTGCCCATGGCATCTTTCTCGGGCTGCGCCGTGTGGTCAGCCATGATTTCCGCATGGTCTGCAAACGCGCCATGGTGCCGCTGCAAACGCCGATCCTGATCCTTGGCGGTATTCTGGCCGGGGTCTTCACCCCCACCGAGGCGGCGGCGGTTGCGGTGGCTTACGCGATCTTTGTGGGCTTTTTCATCCTGCGCAGCCTGAAACTGTCGGACATGCCGCAGATCCTGACCAACGCGGGCATCACCTCGGCGGTGGTTCTGCTGCTGGTGGGCGCGGCGATGGCGTTCAAGACCGTGGTCAGCCTCAGCCACGCGCCCGAGCAACTGGCCGGGTTCATCCTGAACCTCAGCGAGAACCCCCTGATCCTGCTGTTCCTGATCAACCTGCTGTTGTTCATCGTCGGGATGTTTCTGGATGCCGGCCCCGCAATCATCATCCTTGGGCCCATTCTGGGGCCGATCTTTGTCGATCTCGGTATCGACCCGATCCACTTCGCCATCATCATGAGCGTTAACCTGACCGTCGGTCTGGCCACGCCGCCGATGGGGCTGGTTTTGTTTGTCGCGGCGGCGGTGTCGCGGGAACGGGTGGAAACCATCGCCAAGGCCATATTGCCATTTCTGGCCGTGGAGATTCTGGTGATTTTCCTGATCACCTATGTCCCGGCCATATCCATGACGATCCCGCGACTGACCGGGTTCGCCCAATGAGTATCTGAACAGGGAGGAAACGCTGTGCTCAAAACTGCCTTAAAATCGGTGGCCGTAGCGGCCATATTGGCTGGATCTGCCATCACGGCGTCGGCGGCAGACTTTACGCTGCGCGCGACGGCCAACTCGAACGAAAACGACGAGGATTACGACGGTCTGATCGTCTTCAAGAACTATGTCGAGGCCGCCTCGAACGGCGCGATCGAGGTAGAGATGTTCATCGGCACGCAGCTCTGTTCGAACGGCGCGGAGTGTTTGCAGGGCGTGGCCGATGGCAGCGTGGACATCTTCATTTCCACTTCGAGCGGTGCTGCAGGTATCTTCCCCTTTGTCCAGGTGCTGGACCTACCCTATTTGATGGCTGATGACCGTGTCGCCGAGGCCGTCTTGGCAAGTGACAGCGACTTCATGCGATCGATGAAGCAGATGGTCTCGGACGGGTCCGGTGGTGCAATCCGCCTGATGACCGTGGGCAATACCGGCGGTTGGCGGAACTTCGCAAACACCCAGAAACGGGTGCAGAGCCCGTCTGATATGGAAGGGTTGAAGATCCGTACCGTGGTTGCCGACCTGCCGCAGGTCCTGGTCGAAGCGCTGGGTGCATCGCCCACGCCGATCCCGTGGCCGGAACTGTTCACCAGCTTCCAGACTGGCGTTGTAGAAGGTTCTAAAAACGGCATAACCGACATCATGAACATGAAGTTCCCCGATGCCGGGCTGCAATATGTCACGCTGGACGGGCACGCTTATATGGGCGCCCTTTGGTTCATGAACAACGAGAAGTTCCAGTCCATGCCGCCCGAGCTGCGCACGGTTGTGGTCGATGGTTTCTATCAACTGCAGCAGGCGACATTCGCCTCGCCCAAGCGCAAGTCGATCCAGGCTTACGAGGATTTCGTGGCCGGAGGCGGAGACCTTTATGTGCCGTCGCCCGAGGAAAAGGCGGCCTTCAAAGAGGCGGCAGCACCGGTTTACGACTGGTTCACAGCCAATGTGGATGGCGGCCAGCAGGCCTATGACGCGCTGGTCGGTTCGGTCGCCCAGGCAGAAGAGCGGATCAATGCAGCCCGCGCGGCGGATACGCAGTAAACCGATCCAATGGCGGGCGGAAACGCCCGCCCGCATCACCTTAGTGTCGCACGTCCGGGGAGCGCAAAATCGGTTCCCACTTTTGCACGACGTGCTCTAGCGAAACGGGTACATCCAGGGTTGGTAATCGTCGATCAGTTCCTGCGCCTTGGCGATCTGCTCGGGCGTCATCTTCTTGACCACCTCTTCGAGGCTGATCGCCGCGTCGGGGTCGCCACCAATGGCCGAGAGCGCATACCACAGATAGGCACGGGTCAGGTCGGGGGAGGGCAGGCCACGACCAACCTCGTAATACCAGCCGATGCCCGATTGCGCGCCGGGGTGCCCCTTCATCGAGGCGCGCAGATACCAGTCAAACGCGCGGGCATCGTCGCGTTCGACCCCCAGACCCATCGCATACATCACGCCGATCAGCTCTTCGGCATCGGCATTGCCGGACCGCGCGGCAGGCCAGAGCGCGTCATAGGCGGCGTCAAACTGCCCGGCTTCCATCAGGTCGCGCGCCTCTTCGATATCGGCAAAAGCTGGCTGCGCGAGAAACAGGCACAAAAGCAGGCGATACATGGTCTCGTCTTCCTCGTCTTGGCGCTGCCGGTGGCGGCGGAGCCTCTGCCGCGCGCCCTGAGCGAAGCGGATTTCATAGCCTCAGACCCGGCACAGGCAGCACTGGGTCATCAACTCTTTTACGATCCGATCCTGTCGGGCAACCGCAATATAACCTGTGCCCATTGCCACCATCCCGATTTCGGCACCTCGGACGGGCTGTCACTGGGCATCGGAGAGGGAGGTGTCGGGCTGGGCACCGAGCGGCATGCCGGTAGGGGCGACAGCAGGATCAAGAAACGAATTCCTCGCAACGCACCCGGCCTGTGGAACTTGGGTGCGCGCGAGTTGCACACGTTTTTCCATGATGGCCGGTTGAGCAAGTCGGACCAGTTCGGCAACGGGTTCGACTCGCCCGCTGAAGAATGGCTGCCGCAAGGCTTAAACTCGCTTCTGGCAGCGCAGGCGCTGTTCCCGCTGGTCGCCCAGTTCGAGATGGCGGGAAACCCGGGCGAGAACTCGGTGATCGGCGCGGTCCATGACCGGATCGACGCCGCCTGGCCGATTCTGGCCAAACGGGTGCGCGGCGATCCGACCTACCAAGATGCCTTTGTCACGGCCTTCGACCATATTGATCGCCCGGAACAGGTAACGATCGTCGAGATCGCCAATGCGCTGGCCGCTTTCATGGCGGTGGAATGGCGCAGTATCGACAGTCCGTTTGACGCCTATCTGCGGGGGGAGACCTCGGCACTGACCCGTACGCAGAAACGCGGGATGGACCTGTTCTACGGCAAGGCGAGCTGCGCGACCTGCCATTCCGGCCCGCTGCTCTCTGATCAGAAGTTCCACGCGCTGGGCCTGCCGCCCTTTGGTCCGGGCAGAACCCGCCGCTTTGACCCATATGCGCGCGATGTGGGGCGGATGGGGGAGAGTGACCAGCTTGATGACGCCTATAGATTCCGCACGCCGATGCTGCGGAATGTGGCTCTAACCGGGCCATACGGGCATAACGGCGCGTTTCCCACGCTTGAAGGGATCATCCGGCACCACCTTGATCCCGACCGCTCGCTACACCTTTGGACCCCCGAAACGGCGCAGCTACCAGAGGCGCCATGGCTGGCAGCGGGCGACTTCGTGATCTGGCAGGACCGGCACGAAATGCAGCGGCAACAGCGCGCGCGGGATATCGAATCAGTTGCGCTGAGCGATGCAGAGATTGGTGATCTGGTCGGCTTTCTGCACGCGCTGACCGGGCGTGCGGTGGATCGGACGCCCTTTGGCGTGCCTGCGGGATTCGCGCCCTGAGAGGTCGAATATGACATTTTCTTAACATCACCGCCGCGCCCGCGACATTATCGTTCGTGCCCCCGTTGGCGCCGGACTTGCCCGGCGGATTGTTACCTGTTGGGGTTGTGTCCATCCGAGACTCGGGCGTAGGAAAGAGGATGCAAAACGTTATCAGGGAGGGAGAACCATGATGACTCTATCACTCAAAACCACACTTCTGTCCGCCACGATCCTTGCAGGTCTGGCAAGCGCCGCAGGTGCTGCACCCTATATGCGCGGCAATGACGGCAACCCGGAAACGCTGGATCAGCACAAGACCTCGACAGTAGCCGAGGCGCACATTCTGCGCGATCTGTATGAGGGTCTGGTGGTCTACACCCCCACCGCCGAGATTGCCCCCGGCGTGGCCGAGGACTGGGAAGTCACCGATGACGGCCTCGTCTACACCTTCAAGTTGCGCGACGATGCCAAATGGTCCAACGGCGACCCGGTGACCGCAGGGGATTTCGTCTATTCGCTGCAGCGGATCATGACGCCCGAGACCGGCGCGAAATATGCCAACATCCTTTACCCGATCCAGAACGCCGAAGCGGTCAACAAGGGTGAGATGGCGCCGTCGGAACTGGGCGTGAAAGCGTTGGACGACAAGACGCTGGAAATCACGCTGGGCGCGGCAACGCCCTTCTTCATTGAACTGCTGACCCACCAGACCGGCCTGCCGGTGCATCCCGCCTCGGTTGATACCCATGGCGCCGATTTCGTGCAGCCGGGCAACATGGTGTCGAACGGGGCCTATTCGCTGACCTCGAACATTTTGAACGACAAGATCGTTCTGACCAAGAATGCCAATTTCCACGATGCCGACAACGTCGCGCTTACCGAAGTGAACTATCTGCCTTTCGAGGATCGTGCCACCTGCGTGCGCGCCTGGGAAGCGGGCGAAGTGCATAGCTGCTCGGACCTGCCGGCCGAAGATATTGCGCGCTTGCGTGATCAGCATGATGCCGCTGTGCGCGTGGTGCCTTATCTGGGCACCTATTATTATGCGCTCAACCACAAGGACGACACGCTGGCCGACCCCGAAGTGCGTCAAGCCCTGTCGATGCTGATCGACCGTGAGTTCCTGGCGGACGAGATCTTCCAGGGTACCATGGTTCCCGCCGAAAGCTTTGTGCCGCCCGGCATTGGCAACTATTCCGGCGGCTCGCCCGAGACCGAGTATTTCGGCATGTCGATGCTGGACCGCGAAGACAAGGCTGCCGAAATCCTCGCCGCCAAGGGTATTTCGCCCGACAGCCCGGTCACTATAGAGCTGATGTATAACACCAGCGAAAACCACAAGAACGCGGCAACCGCGATTGCGGATATGTGGTCCAACTTTGGCGTGAATGTCGAATTCAACGTGCGTGACGCCTCGGCCCACTATGCGCACCTGCGCGACAAGGGGGATTTCGACGTCGCCCGCGCTGGCTGGATCGGGGATTATTCGGACCCGCAGAACTTCCTGTTCATGGTCGAGTCGGACAATGACGGTTTCAACTACGCCAATTACAACAACGCCGAGTATGACGGGTTGATGGATCAGGCGGCGGGTGAGACCGATCTGGACAAGCGCGCGGCGCTGCTGCAGCAGGCCGAGGGTCTGTTCATGCGCGATCTGCCGTTCATCCCGCTGCTCTACTATTCCTCGCGGTCGCTGGTGTCCCCCGACCTGCAGGGCTGGGAAGACAACATCCAGAACGTCCACGCGACACGCTACCTGAGCCTGCCTCAGTAACCGCTTTCAAGCGCGGCGCCGGAGAACCCCGGCGCCGCCTCTCTTTTGGTGAACCCCTCAGATGCTAAGCTATGCACTCCGGCGGCTTTTATCCGCCATCCCGACGCTATTTATCATCGTTACCGCGGCATTCTTCATGATGCGCCTCGCGCCCGGCGGTCCCTTCGATCAGGAACGGACGCTCGAGGCGACGGTGATGGCCAATCTCAACGCCACATTCGGGCTGGATAAGCCGCTGTGGCAGCAATACGGCATTTATCTCAGCAACCTGTTCCAAGGCGATATGGGCCCCTCGTTCATCTATCGCGACAAGCGGGTGCATGAGATTCTGGCCGAGGGCCTGCCGATCTCGATCCAGCTTGGCGCAACGGCCCTGATCCTGGCGCTGGTGCTGGGCGCGTTTCTGGGCTCGGTGGCGGCCCTGCGCCAGAACACAAAAACCGATTTCTCGGTGATCGCGGTGGCGACCTTTGGCATCACGGTGCCGAACTTCGTGGTGGCACCGGTGCTGTCGCTGGTCTTTGCGGTGGTGCTCAGCTGGCTGCCCGCGCAGGGCTGGGGCCAGTGGAACCAGATGATCCTGCCGGTGATCGCGCTGGCGCTGCCGCAGATCGCGGTGGTGACGCGGCTGATCCGTGGCTCGATGATCGAAGCGCTCAGGTCCGACCATGTGCGTACCGCGCGCGCTTATGGGCTGCCGACCTATATGGTGGTCGGCAAACATGCGCTGCGCGCCGCGATCCTGCCTGCGATCAGCTATCTCGGCCCCGCCGCTGCGGCGCTGCTGACCGGCTCTATCGTGGTGGAACAGGTATTCAACCTGCCGGGCATCGGGCGCTATTTCGTGATCGGCGCGCTCAACCGAGACTACACGCTGGTGATGGGCACGGTGGTGATCGTTGCCGTCTTTGTTGTGGTCTTCAACCTGATCGTCGACCTGCTTTACGCCGTTCTCGACCCGAGGGTGCGCTATGACTGATATGACTGTTGATACAGGCCCTGTGCAGGGCGAAAGTCGCTCGCTCTGGGCGACGGCGATGCTGCGGCTGCGGCGGAACAAGGCCGCGATGGCCTCGATCTTTGTGCTGATCGTGCTGGCGCTGGCGGGGATCTTCGGCCCGATGCTGGCGCCGCATTCCTATTCCAAGGTCTACCCGGAATTCGTCAAGGTGAAGCCCTCGCTTGAATCCTATCCGCAAGAGGAACAGGTGATCCCGGCGGCTGAATCCGCCCTGCGCCGGGCGCGAGTGGATCTTGGCGCGATTGATGTGGAGGACGGCAAGGTCCGCATCGAGGTATCGAGCGACAGCCGCGATATCGACCCGCGCATCTCGCGCTATCTGGACCGCTCCAGCGTGTTTTCGGATGCCGAGATCACCATCGATCCGGCAGACCCCAAGAAAGGCGTGATCGAGGCCTCGGTCCAGCAGCTTTACTTCCTGATGGGCACCGATGCCAACGGGCGCGACCTGTTCTCGCGCATCCTGATCTCGCTGCGCATCTCGCTGATGATCGGCGCGCTGGCCACGGCGGTGGCGCTGACGATCGGGGTGATCTATGGCGCGACGGCGGGCTTTGTCGGGGGCCGCGTGGACAACGTCATGATGCGCTTTGTCGATGTGATGTATTCGCTGCCTTTCGTGTTCTTCGTGATCCTGCTGGTGGTGTTCTTTGGTCGTAATCTGGTGTTGATGTTCCTCGCCGTGGGCGCGGTCGAATGGCTGGATATGGCGCGGATCACCCGTGGCCAAACCCTGTCTCTGAGGCGGCGCGAGTTCGTGCAGGCGGCCGAGGCGCTGGGCGTGTCGGGCCGGGCCATCGTGAGGCGGCACATCATCCCCAATACCGCCGGGACGGTGATCATCTATATGACGCTGCTGATCCCCAAGGTGATCCTGCTGGAAAGCTTCCTCAGCTTCCTGGGGCTTGGCGTGCAGGAACCGCTGACTTCGCTGGGTGTGCTGATTTCGGAAGGGGCCAAGAACATGCGCAACGCGCCGTTCATGCTGTTCTATCCGGCGGCGACAATGACAATCCTGCTGTTTGCCCTGAACTTCCTGGGCGATGGCCTGCGCGATGCGCTCGATCCGAAGGACCGCTGATATGGCAAAGCAAATCCATTCCGACCGGGTGCTGGAGATCGACAATATCCGCGTCACCTTCGACACGCCCGATGGCGCGGTCGAGGCGGTACGCGGGGTCTCGATGCATGTCAGACGTGGCGAGACAGTGGCCGTGGTGGGTGAAAGCGGCTCTGGCAAGAGCCAGATCATGATGTCGGCCATGGGGCTTCTGGCCTCGAACGGGCAGGCGACGGGTGCGGTGCGCTATCGCGGCGAAGACATCCTGAACCTGCCGGTGAAGAAGCTGAACAAGATCCGCGGCGCCAAGATCTCGATGATCTTTCAGGAGCC
The DNA here is from genome assembly GCF_023502395.1 of Ruegeria spongiae. Lineage (GTDB taxonomy): Bacteria > Pseudomonadota > Alphaproteobacteria > Rhodobacterales > Rhodobacteraceae > Ruegeria_C > Ruegeria_C spongiae. Next base: position 56,731 of record NZ_JAMFMB010000024.1, read on the forward strand.
GATGACATCGCTCGATCCGCTCTACACCATTCAGGATCAGCTCTGTGAGCCGTTGATGGTGCATGGCGGGTTGTCGCGATCCAAGGCGCGGGCGCGGGTGCTGGAACTGCTCAAGCTGGTGCAGATACCCGACCCCGAGCGGCGGATGAAATCTTATCCCTACGAGATGAGCGGCGGGCAGAGGCAGCGTGTGATGATCGCCATGGCGTTGGCCAATGACCCCGATCTGCTGATCGCGGATGAGCCGACAACAGCGCTGGATGTGACCATTCAGGCCGATATCCTGCATCTGCTGGCCGAGCTTCAGGCCCGGCTGGGCATGTCGATCCTGTTCATCACCCATGATCTGGGCATCGTCGAAGCCTTTGCCGACCGCGTCTATGTTATGCGCAAGGGCCAGTTGGAGGAAGAGGGCGAGACCCAACAGATCTTCCAGGCCCCCGCCACTGATTACACCCGCATGTTGCTGGATGCTGAACCTTCGGGACAAAAGAGCGCACCGGCGGCGGATGCCGAAGTGATGCTGTCGGGCAAGGATGTGGTGGTGACCTTTGGCACGCCCGGAGGTTTCCTGCGCAAGGACACGCAGTTCACCGCCGTGAAAGGCATTGACGTGGCGCTGCACCGGGAACAGACGATCGGGATTGTGGGCGAAAGCGGCTCGGGCAAATCCACGCTGGGGCGTGCCTTGCTGCAACTGCTGCCCTCAGAGGGTCGGGTGGTCTATCTGGGGCAGGAAATCAGCGGGCTCGACCGGGCGCATATGAGACCCTATCGCGATGGGTTGCAGATGGTGTTCCAGGACCCTTACGGCTCGCTCTCGCCGCGGATGACGGTGAGCGAGATTATCACCGAAGGGCTTTTGGTGCATGAGCCGGGACTGTCGCAGCGTGAACGTGCTGAACGGGCCGCGCAAGCGCTGGAGGATGTCGGGCTTGAGCCCTCGATGCGCAACCGCTTCCCGCATGAGTTTTCAGGCGGGCAGCGGCAGCGGATCGCGATTGCGCGGGCCGTGGTGCTGCGGCCCAAGGTGATCGTGCTGGACGAGCCGACCTCGGCGCTGGATCGCTCGGTACAGAAACAAGTGATCGAGTTGCTGCGGCGGCTGCAGAAGGAACACGCACTGTCCTACCTGTTCATCAGCCACGATCTGGCGGTGGTTCGTGCCCTGTCGGATTATGTCATGGTCATGCGCGACGGCAAGGTAGTTGAACAGGGTCTGACCGAGCAGGTCTTTGACAATCCCTCGCAGCAATACACCCGCGACCTGATGCGTGCGGCTTTCGATCTGCGCGAAATCCTGCGCGAGAAGCTGGCCTGATCAACGCTCTTGTGGCCCGTGCACCTCGCGGGCCACATCCATGAAGGCGCGGATCACCCGCACGTCGCGGCGCTGGGCGAGATGCACGATGGCCTCGCTCATTTCAGCGTGCACATCACACAGTGGGATTTGCCGCAGCCTAGCGTCCTCGACATATTCCGCCTGTGAGACAAAACCGATCCCCGCGCCCGAGGCGACCACCTCGCGCACCGCCTCGCGGCCCTCGGCGGTGATCACGGGTGTCAGCCGCACATTGCGCGCTGCGGCCTGTTCTTCCAGCTTTTGCCGCGTTTTAGAGCCTGCTTCGCGAAAGATCAGCGGATGTTGGGTCAGGTCGTTCAGGGTCAGACTGGCCTGCTGAGGCAGCAGGTCGCGGGCGGCAAATGCGGTGATCTCGGTTGAGGCCAGTGCGATCACCTCCATGTCGCGCCCGGGGGGCAAGCCACCCACCACGCCGATCTCGGCCTCATAGCTGCGCAGCTGTTCGACCACTTCGGCGGTATTGCCCGAGCGCAGCGAGATGGTCACATCCGGATAGCGCGCCCGGAACCGGCCTAGCAAGTCGGTGACGTGATGGGCGGAATCGGCGATGATGCGCAATGTGCCATCCATGGCGGCGCCGGATTCCGACATGAATTCCTCGATCTGCTGCTCGACCTCAAAAAACTGCCGGGTCAGGTGAAACAGGCGCTCGCCGGCTTCGGTCAGGCGCACCCGCTTGCGTTCACGGTGAAACAGCAGGACGTCGTGATCCTGTTCCAGCCGCCGTACCTGTTCCGAGATCGCCGGTTGCGTCAGGCGCAACGCGTCCGCTGCGCGCGAAAATCCCCCTGTTAGAGCCACATTATGAAACGCCTTCAACTGACTGTAGCGAACCGGGACCGACGCGGATTTACGCATAAATGAAACCTATGGATTGATCGTTTAATTCAATTTCACATATGGATCGCGCTTTGGCAAACATGCATGCATCGCAGCAACTTGGGAATCGCGGCCATGACCTCGGACCATCGCAGGATCGACGCACCAAAGCTGGGGGAGCCTTATTTGCTGACGCCAGGCCCTCTGACCACTTCGTATGAGGTGAAAGAGGCGATGCTGCGCGACTGGGGGTCTTGGGACGATGATTTCCGCGCCATGACCCGCGAGATGCGCACACGGCTGCTGGCGCTGCTGGGGCCGGGGGCCGAGGATTTCGATTGTGTGCCGATGCAGGGGTCGGGTTCGTTCTCGGTCGAGGCGATGCTGGGCTCGTTCATTCCAAAAGACGGCAAGGTGCTGGTGCTGGCGAACGGCGCATATGGCCAGCGGTCGGCGCAGACAATGGCCTATCTGGGCCGTGATCACATCGTGCTGGACAAGGGCGATTACCTGCCGCCGCGTGGGGCCGAAGTGGCGCAGATACTGGCCGATGATCCGGCGATCACCCATGTCGTCGCCATTCATTGCGAGACCTCCAGCGGCATTCTCAACCCGATTGACGAGATTTCCGAGGCAACCTATGCCGCCGGGCGCAAACTGCTGGTGGACTCGATGTCGGCGTTTGGCGCGATTGACCTGCGGCCGTCGGATATCCGCTTTGAGGCCATGGTGTCCTCGGCCAACAAATGTATTGAGGGCGTTCCGGGCTTTGGTTTCATCATCGCGCGCAAGTCCGAACTTGAGGCGGCCAGGGGCAACAGCCATTCCCTGAGCCTGGATATACATGCCCAATGGGCGGCGATGGAAAAGACCGGCCAGTGGCGCTTTACCCCGCCCACCCATGTGGTCGCGGGTTTTCTGGAAGCGCTGCGCGCCCATGAGGCTGAAGGCGGCGTTGCCGGGCGCGGCGCGCGCTATACCCGTAACCGCGACGTTGTGGTCGAGGGGATGCGCGGGCTGGGGTTCGAGACGCTGCTGGATGACCGCTGGCTCAGCCCGATCATCGTGACCTTTTTCTGCCCCGCAGACCCGAATTTCGAATTTTCCCGCTTCTACGATCTGATGAAGGCCAAGGGCTTCATCATCTACCCCGGCAAGCTGACCGTTGTGGACAGCTTCCGTATCGGCTGCATCGGGCAGATGGACGAACATGTGATGCGGCAGGTTGTGACCGCCGCCAAGGCCACACTGAATGACATGGGGGTGGCCAGCGCCGCGCCGCCCGCCGCCGCCCTGAAAGAACGCGCCAAACTGGCCGCCTGATCTGACAAAGGAACCGACATGACCCTGCACACCCCAGTTGAGGCCAACGAGCGCGTCTACCCGATGCCCAAAGTGCCCGCCATCGCCATCTGTCTGGATGGCTGCGAGCCGGAATATCTGGACGTTGCGATTGCGAAGGGGCTGATGCCCAATCTCAAGCGGATGCGCGAGACCGGCACCGACCGGTTGGCGCATTCGGTGATCCCCTCGTTCACCAACCCCAACAACCTGTCGATTGCCACCGGGCGTCCGCCGAGTGTCCACGGGATCTGCGGCAATTACCTGATTGATCCGGACAGCGGTGAAGAGGTGATGATGAATGATGTGCGGTTCCTGCGCGCGCCGACCATCTTTTCGCAATTCTATGAGGCCGGTTGTCGCGTGGCCATGGTCACCGCCAAGGACAAGCTGCGCGCGCTTCTGGGTGCCGGGCTGAAGTTCGACGAGGGCCGGGCGGTCGCGTTTTCCTCGGAACGCTCCGGTGAGACCACCGAGGCCGAGCATGGTATTGACAAGGCAAGCGCTTGGCTGGGCATGGACGTCCCCGAGGTCTATTCGGCCGAACTGTCCGAGTTTGTCTTTGCCGCGGGCGTCAAGCTGCTGAAAGAGTTCAAACCGGATGTCATGTATCTTTCGACCACGGATTATATCCAGCACAAGTTTGCCCCCGAGCAGCAGGGCGCGCTGGATTTCTACGCCATGTTCGACCGCTACCTTGGCGAGTTGGACGCATTGGGCGCCGCCATCGTGGTGACCGCCGATCACGGCATGAAGCCCAAGCATCATGCCGATGGCTCGCCCAATGTGGTCTATGTGCAGGACCTGATGGACGACTGGCTGGGCAAGGACGCCGCGCGTGTCATCCTGCCGATCACCGACCCTTACGTGGTGCATCACGGCGCGCTGGGCTCTTTTGCCACCGCGTACCTGCCCGAGGGTGCCGACCGGGCGGACCTCATGGCAAAGCTGCAGGCCACCGATGGCATCACGGACGTGCTGAGCAAGGAAGAGGCGATGGCGCGTTTCGAACTGCCCGGTGACCGGATCGGCGACGTGGTCATGGTCTCGGGCGAGAACATCTGCATCGGCACCTCGGAACACCGCCATGATCTGGCCGCGCTCAAGGAGCCTCTGCGCAGCCATGGTGGTCTGACAGAGCAGGAGGTACCGTTTATCGTGAACCGGGTGATCGACCTGCCGTCACAGCCCGAGCTGCGCAATTTCGATGCGTTTTTCTATGCAACCACAGCGGCGGCGCTTTGAAGGATGGATGGCACAATGAACAAGGGTGATATTCGCAACGAAGGCATGCGCATCGGCGGTGAGGTGGTATTCACCGACGACGTGGTGCCGGTCCATTATCCCTACACGGATGAGGTGGTCGGCACGGTTCCGGCAGGTACGGCCGAACATGCACGGCGCGCCTTCGAGATTGCCGCGAATTACAAGCCGACACTCAGCCGTTATGAGCGCAGTGAAATCCTCAAGCGTGCGGGCGAGCTGATCGGCGAGAAGCGCGACTATCTGGCGAAATGGCTGACGCTGGAACTGGGCATCTGCCACCAGCACGCGATCTACGAGACCAAGCGCGCGCAGGATGTCTATCAATTCGCCGCCGCGCAGGCGATGCATGACGATGGCGAGATCTTCTCCTGCGATCTGACCCGTAACGGCAAGGATCGCAAGATTTTCACCACCCGCGAGCCGGTGCGGGCAATCTCGGCGATCACGCCGTTCAACCACCCGCTCAACATGGTCAGCCACAAGATCGCGCCAGCGATTGCCACCAATAATTGCATGGTCTGCAAACCAACCGAGTTGACGCCGCTGACCTGTCTGGCGCTGGCCGATATCCTCTATGAGGCGGGGCTGCCGCCTGAGATGTTTCAGGTGGTGACCGGATGGCCCGGCGATATCGGCGACGAGATGATCACCAATGACAATATCGACATCATCACCTTCACCGGCGGGGTGCCGGTCGGCAAGATCATAGCCGAAAAGGCGGGTTACAAGCGGCAGGCGCTGGAACTGGGCGGCAACGACCCGCTGATCGTTCTGAATGACCTCAACGATGCCGATCTGGACAAAGCGGCGACCATTGCGGTCGCAGGTGCCACCGGCAATTCCGGCCAGCGCTGCACCGCCGTGAAGCGCATTCTGGTGCAGGAAAGCGTTGCGGATCGCTTCGTTCCGCTGGTGCTGGAAAAGGCGCGTGCCATAAAGTTCGGTGACCCGCAGGACCCCGACACGCAACTGGGCTGCGTGATCCACGCGCAGGCGGCGGAACTGTTCGAAAAGCGGGTCTATATGGCCGAAAAGGGCGGGGCCGAGATCCTCTATCACCCCGGTCGCGACGGCGCGCTGCTGCCACCGATCGTGGTCGACAAGGTGCCCCATGACAGCGAGCTGGTGATGGAGGAAACCTTTGGCCCTATCGTGCCCATCGTGCGGGTGCCGGATGACGACGAAGAGGTGATGCGGATTTCCAATTCGACCGAGTTTGGCCTGTCTTCGGGCGTCTGCACCAACGACCTGAACCGCGCGATTGCCTTCGTCAACGGGCTGGATGTGGGCACCTGCAACATCTGGGAACAACCTGGCTACCGGATCGAAATGTCACCCTTTGGCGGCATCAAGGACAGCGGCAACGGCGTCAAGGAAGGCGTCATCGAAGCGATGAAGTTCTTCACCAATGTGAAGACCTATTCGCTGCCCTGGCCGCGCTGAACCACAATTGAGGGCCGTCTGCGCGCGGCCCTCATGTGTCTCTGATCAGCGTAGAACCATGTCTTCCGGCCAGCTCAGCGTCGTGTCCAGCTGAATGGTCTGGCTTTGCCCCGGTGCCAGGGTCAGATCCCAGGCAAGAATGCCGCGCTGTTTGTCGACATTCATCTCGGAGGGTTTCGGACGCGCGACCCACTCGATCTCCAGATCGTCCTGCTGCGAATAGGGCACGCGGTCCAGCAGCCGTAGCGGCCAATCCTCTTCGGTCAGGTTTTCCACCTCGATTTCCACCCTGTCCCCGCGCTGGTTCGAGCGGGTCAGAATGCCCCGGTCGCCCTCGCTCTGATCCAGAATATCCCGCGTCAACCGCAGCCCTTCAATCGGGCCGAAACCGATATCCGCCTCCTGGCCCGAGGTCAGGCCGTCGAACGCCTCGAACCCCACCAACTGGCCATCCACGTAATGGGTGGCAAAGCTGCTGGGGATCAATTCACGCCCCGAGGAGTTGACCATCGAGGCCACCCGATAGGCGGTTTCGTCATGAATCGGAACCGCCACGGCCTGAACATCCGCCTCTTCGGCGAAGCTGTCGAGTTGGAGCTTCAGTACATCCGCGCCGGAGGCAATCGAGACCGGTTCGCCATAGGTGAGGATCAGGTTGCTTTCGGACCACATTACCTCTTCGGTGATGAGCGGAGGCTCGACAACCGGTTCTGCCAGACTGCCGGCATCCGCTTCCAGCGCCATTGGCGCGGCAGCCGAAAGTTCCCGTTGTTTCAGAATCGGTCTGGGTTCTTCGATGCGCCGTAGGTGCGGGAATAGCGTTCTGGCGCCGATCTGGCCTGTGGCCTCGGTCGTCGACAGGTGCAGTGTGACATCCGTCCAGTTTTCACCGGTTTCCTGACGCACCATTGCACTGCGTTTGATCTCGACACGGGGATCATCGCCGGTGAGCAGGTTGAAGTCATAGGTCGGGACCCAGGAGGTTTCATAATTGACCAGATAGCTGAGGGTCAGGTCCGATGTCACAGGTTCGGTCGCGCTGACCTCGACGGCGATATAGAGCCTGTCGGCGTCCTCCAGCGCGATTGCGGCAAGGGCTTGCTGCGCCTCCGCCAGTTCTTCGTTGAGATCTTTCAGGGCCTCTTCGATCGCTCTCGCGCGAACCTCGGCGTCGAGCGCGGCCTGGCTGGCCTCGCCCGCCTCTTCGCGGATCATGCGGGCAATGTCGCGCAGGGCGCTGGCGCCAGCCTCGGCCATGCTGTCATTTTCGCCCAGCTTGCGCAGGAACTCGATCGAAACCTCTGAGGCCGCAACTGCTGCGCGGGCTTGCGCGGCATCGTCTCGGACCGTTCGGATGCGCTGCTCGATCTGTTCGATCCGGGCCTCGGCGGCTTTCACCTCGGGTGCGGTTTCGTCATGGGGCGGAGTGAAATCGTTGCGAATAACCGTGCCGATCTGGCGCACACCATTGACGGTGACCCGCAGGCTTTCGCGGGACGCGCTGTCGGGCACGCCGCGCAAGACAAGGCGGTGCTTGCCCGCCGGGATCTCGACGCTGCCCTTGCGCAGGATCGTCGCGCTGTCGGGATGCATCGTCACCTCGGTGACCATGCTGCTGGCGGGGATGACCTCGGCCTGGACCGGCAGGGCGGAAATGAAGGCTATCAGTGAAATCGCGAAACGCATGGCTCAACCTCGTTGGAATTTGGGCTGAGCTTTGCAATCGGTACGGGAATGCGCAAGGGCACCGCTAAAAAAGCGAAAGGCAACCTTTCGGCTGCCTTCCACCACCGGGGGCTGTTGATCGGCTAACAGGTCTCAGGCAGCCAGCGCGGTTTCGGTAGATTTGCCGCGGCACGATGTGAAGACCAGCGGCGGCATCCGCTCGGCGCGGCGGTCCGAGAAACTCAGGACACTCTCGGTGCGGGTCTTGCCCTGACGTGTGCGCTCCAGGTGGGCAAGAGCGGACAGGCGGTTGGCGCGGGCGGTTTCGAGAAGCGATTGGGTCATGGTCATTCCTTGGCTGGGGGCGAAGATGAAAGTGTCGGGTTGGGCGGGGTCAGGCGGCGTCGCCTGAATGGCCCCACATGTTGGTGACGAAGAACACGCCATTGGGGGTGCGCACCGGGTGCGGGCTGGCGCGCCAGTCATCCATTGAGACGACGGTGCCGGATTGGCGGGGCTGGGGTGTCTTCGGCGCTTTGGGTGTCGAGGTGGTGAGGGCGATTACGTTGGTCATGGTCTTGTTCCCCTTGGATCGGGTTCTGCCCCGATCTGGTTGCGGCTCAGTCCGGTTGGTTCGGTGTGAGGGCCTGCGCGGACGGTTCGGGACTGCTCGGGGTTTCATCGCGTTTTGCGTGTTTGTTGGGCTCCAGCCGGTGGGCTTGATCGAACAGCTTTTCGAGCTCGGACTGTGTCAAATCCGGAAGCCGCTGGCGGCTGTCGTTCGCTGTGGAATTCTGAATGCGCATAACCCGCGCTGCAACTTTACCGGTACTACGAGAGAGCGCGTTGGGAGCCATCCGCCATCTCCTTTGTTCGGTTTTTATCGTTGGGAGTTTCATGTTTCGGGCGAAATCTGCCCGGAATCGTGCTTTTTTATGGCCGAAATGTGGTAAATCACACTTTTGACGGGAAATTAACCTTCTCTATTCGCAGTCTGGTCGCGTGAATGCCACGATTCAGATGTCTTGGCATCATTTTGCGTGCGCTTAATGTCCTTTTTCGAATCACCTGAGGGAAATATCGCGCAAGGGTTGCACCCTCGCTGCGTTTCGAAATCGCGCAAAAAGAAAAACCGCCCGGCTTGCGAGGGGCCGGGCGGTGTCTCAGAATGATAGTTGAATCAAAGGGTTTCAGCCCTTTTTGAGAACCTCGCGGCCCAGCAATTCGGCGATCTGGACGGCGTTCAGGGCGGCGCCCTTGCGCAGGTTGTCGCTGACGCACCACAGGTTCAACCCGTTCTCAATGGTCGAATCCTGACGGACGCGGCTGATGAAGGTGGCGAAATCGCCGACGCATTCCACCGGTGTGACGTACCCGCCGGGCTCGCGCTTGTCGATCACCATGATGCCGGGGCTTTCGCGCAGGATGTCGCGGGCTTCGTCTTCGTCCAGGAATTCCTCGAACTCGATGTTCACGGCTTCCGAATGGCCGACAAAGACCGGCACCCGCACGCAGGTCGCGGTGACCTTGATCGCCGTGTCGACGATCTTTTTGGTTTCGGCGACCATCTTCCATTCTTCCTTGGTCGACCCGTCTTCCATGAAAGTGTCGATATGGGGAATGACATTGAAGGCGATCTGCTTCTGGAAGGTCTTGGGCGGACGCTCAGAGGTTGGGTTGTAAACCGCCTTGGTCTGATCCCACAGCTCGTCCATGCCGTCCTTGCCCGCACCGGAAACCGACTGATAGGTCGAGACGACGACGCGCTTGATCTTGGCGCGGTCATGCAGCGGTTTCAGCGCCACGACCATCTGCGCGGTCGAGCAGTTGGGGTTGGCGATGATGTTCTTCTTGGCATATCCGTGGATGGCCTGCGGGTTGCACTCGGGCACGATCAGCGGAATGTCCGGGTCGTAGCGATAGAGCGACGAGTTGTCGATCACCACGCAGCCGGCGGCAGCAGCCTTGGGCGCGAAATCCTTGGTCGCGGCAGAACCCACTGCAAACAGCGCCATGTCCCAGCCGGTGAAATCGAAGGTGGCCAGGTCCTGGGTCGTCAATGTCTTGTCGCCAAAGCTGACTTCGGTGCCCAGCGAACGGCGGCTTGCAAGTGCTGCAAGTTCGTCCACGGGGAACTGGCGTTCAGCCAGAATGTTCAGCATTTCGCGGCCCACATTACCTGTGGCGCCGACGACAACGACGCGATAGCCCATCTTATTGTCTCCTGGATTAAGGACGCGGCTACATAGCCGCGATCATCGCAAGAAAAAAGAGGCAATAGCGAGAATTGACGACGTAGCGCAGGGTTTCTGCCGCTTTGCGGTCACGAGGGGCCCAGCAACGCGCGATAAACCGCGAGGATGGCGCGCGCCTCGCCTTCGATGGCGAAGTTTGATTCCACATGTTTGCGTGCGGCAATTCCGGCGTTTGCCAGCGCCGCGCGATCGTCGATCATCTGACGCAGGGCTTCGGTCAGGGCAGGGGCGTTGTCCTTTTCGGCAAGGCGTCCGGTTTCTCCATCGACAATCTGCGCGCTGAAGGCGCCAACATCGTGGCAGGCCACCGCAGGCACGCCAGAGGCCATCGCCTCGAGCGGGGTCAGGCCAAAGCCTTCATGCCGGGCCGGGGCGACAAAGAGATCAAGCGCGCGGTAGGTCTTGACGATCTCGTCCCACGGGCGCTCGCCCAGAAAGCGCACCCTGTCAGCGATGCCCGCTGCGGCCAGTTTCTGTTCCTGTTCGGCTTGGAAAGCTTCGAACTCGGACGTGGCGCGCCCGGTGAAGACGATATGCACATCGGGCCGTGACGGCAGCAGCTCAACCGCTGCATCCACCAGAAGATCGACGCCTTTCTGCGGCCTGATCCGCCCGAAGCAGCCGATCAGCAACCCGTCGGGCAGATTCAATTCGCGGCGCAGCGCCGGTTTGTCCCCGGTGGGGTGAAACAGCTCGGTATTGACGCCGTGCATGATCACCTTTGACGGGTGCTCAAGAAACGAGGCCGCCTGGGGCGAGGTTGCGATCAGCCCGTCCATCTTCGAGATCAGCCATTTGGTATAGCCGGAATGATCCCGCTGCGCGGCGGATGTGAAGAGCAGTTTGAAATTGCAGCGCAGGACATGTTTCAGAAACAGCCCCATGACCATTTCGGTGTTTCGCCTTGCGTGCCAGACGCGCGACAGCCTGCGCGACAGGAATGGCACTTTGATCAGGGGGATATGCGGCACCTCGGGCGGCAGGCCCGGCCCGGTTGCGGCGATGCCGATCCATTGGCTTTGCAGCGGCACCAGCCGGATCACGGTCGTGGTCACACCGGACAGCCTGCGCTTGAGATTGGGTGCGATGACGCGCAGGTCCTGCATCGGTGTCTTTTCATCCTCTGGCGCTGCGGCGGGGGGCTGCCCACCAACGGTCTGACCCGCAAATGTGATCCGGGTGGCGTGGTTTGCCGTATATCTCAAGACACCAGCAGGTTTCCACGGGTGTTTCAACGGTATTCGGTTGTATGTTCAGATCATGGATCAGCTTTCCTCAGATAGCGGTTTTTATGACGATCTTCCCCTGATCAGCCGCTTTGGTGATCTGACACATGCCTCCAGCTATACGTCTTTGCCCGACGGTTGGGTGATCGGCACGGCGGATATCGTCGGGTCTACCCGCCACATCGCCGAAGGCCGCTACAAGATGGTGAACATGGTTGGTGCGGCGGTGATCTCGTCGCAGATCAATGCGGGGGGTGGCCATTCGTTTCCCTTTGTCTTTGGCGGTGACGGAGCGAGCTTTGCGGTGCCGCCGGAATTTGCCGAAACCAGCCGTGATGTGCTGGGCGTCATGCGGCGGTGGGCAGATGAAGAGTTCGCGCTGGAACTGCGCGCGGCACAGTTTCCGATCGCCGAGATCCGCGAGGCGGGGCACGAGGTTGGGGTGGCGCGCTATCAGGCCTCGACCGGGGTGGATTATGCGATGTTCGGCGGCGGTGGCTTGTCCTGGGCTGAGGCGCGGATGAAATTAGGTGTAAATGCGGCCCCCTTGGCCGAGCCGGGCGCGCTGCCGGACCTGACCGGGTTGTCCTGCCGCTGGAACAATGCGCCCGCGCGCAATGGCATGATTCTGTCTGTGGTGATCCAGCCGCGACCGGACGTCGCGCCACAGGACTTCTCGAACGTCACAAGCCGGATTGTGTCCGTTGTCGAAACGCTCAGCCGTGGCGGGCATCCCTTGCCACCGGGCGGGCCCGGTGTGCGGTGGCCGCCGCCCGGTCTGGCGCTTGAGGCGCATGCCTCGCGCGCGGGCCGGTCGCTGCTGCGGCGCAAGGCAGAGCTTCTGGTTGGCAATCTGATCGCGTGGTTCTTCTTCAAGACCGGCCTGAAAGCCGGTGAGTTCGATCCGGCGCATTACGCCGATATGGTCACCAACAATGCCGATTTCAGAAAGTTCGATGACGGTCTGAAGATGACGCTGGATTGTGATGCGACAACGGCGCAGCGCCTGCGCCAGATCCTTGAAGAGGCCGAAGGCAAAGGCATCCTGCGCTTTGGCCTGTTCGAGCAGGCCGAGGCGATGACCACCTGTTTCGTGCCTTCGGTGATCCGCGACGATCATATCCATCTGGTCGACGGAGCCTCGGGCGGTTATGCCCGCGCCGCCGAGCAGATCAAATCCGCGATCAGCTGAGCCATTGCCGCGCCTTTGCGCGCGCCGCTTGTGCCAGCAAAACCACGTCCAGCCCCACCGCCATGAATTGCGTGCCCATGTCCAGATAAGCCTGCACCGCCTCGTCGGTTGTCCCCAGACAGCCCGGCGCTTTGCCAGACGCCGCGATACGGGCGATCGCATCGGCGATCACGGCGCGCACCTCGGGGTCGGCGCTGTTGCCATGCAGGCCCATGTCGGTCGACAGATCCGCCGGGCCGATAAAGACACCGTCGATGCCCTCGACGGCCAGGATATCGTCCAGCGCCGCAATGCCGGCGCGGCTTTCGACCTGCACCAGCAGGCAGATCTCATCTCCGGCGGTTTTGACGTAATCGGTGATCTCGCCAAATCGCGTGGCACGGGCCGCGGCGGCACCGACCCCGCGGGTACCTTCCGGCGGGTAGGTCACGGCGCGGACAAGCTCGCGCGCCTGTTCGGCACTGTCGACCATGGGGACCAGCACGGTCTGCGCCCCGGCATCCAGCACCTGCTTGATGATCCAGGTCTCGCCGATGGGCACGCGGACCACCGGATGCGACACGCTGGCCTCCAGCGCCATCAATTGCGCGCGGATCGAGCGGATGTCATTGGCGGCATGTTCGCCGTCGATCACCAGCCAGTCGAACCCGGCGGTTCCCATCACCTCGGCAGTCACCTCTTCGGCAAAGCTCAACCAGCAGCCGATCTGGCGTTTGCCGTCTTTCAGAGCCTGTTTGAACATGTTCTTTGGTGCTGGCATCGTCCCGTCTCCCTCAGCCGCAAGCGCCCCGACAAAACGCGATCCAGTAATCCGAATGCAAGCGATTTGTCATTTTATCGTCATATGCTTACCCCTCTGCGGTTGCGGCACCTGACGGTTTGGGTGACAGTGGGTCATGACCAGAACTCTGCCAAGAACCTCCCGTTCCCTGCCGATCGCTCTTTTGCGGGCACGTGAGCAGGTGATGGGACCGGTGCGCGCGATGCTGGCGGATGTGGGGATTACCGAACAGCAATGGCGCGTGCTGCGCGTGCTGAACGAGGATGGCCCACAGGACCCCACGAGGATCGCGGCGCAGGCCTGCCTGCTGCTGCCCAGCCTGACGCGTATCTTGCAGAACCTCGAAGGCAAGGGGCTGATCGAGCGCGAGACCGACCCCACGGACCGGCGCCGTCAGATCGTGGGCGTTACCCGCGACGGTGAGAAGATCATCAGCGATAACCTCGACAAAAGCATCGCCTTGCTCGAGGCAACTCGCGCCCGACTGGGCGCTGAGAAATACGAGGCGCTGCTGGATCTGCTGAACGAGCTCGACGATTCCTGACGCGAAACTTCAGGCCCCAGTGATCGCGGCTGCCTTGCGCGGTTATCAGGCGTCGCGCTCGGCAATCCAGTTATGGTCGGGGTCGTTTTCGAAACGCCACTTGCGCAACGGTCCGGCCATGACGTTCAGGTAATACATCTCGTACCCATAAGGCGCACCGCAGGGATGATGCCCCCGAGGCACTAGAACCACGTCGCCATCCTTGACCGCCATGGTCTCGTCGAGCGCGCTATCATCGGTATAGACCCGCTGGATGCCAAAGCCCTGACCGGGATTGAGCCGGTGGTAATAGGTTTCCTCCAGATAGGTCATGTCGGGAAAGTTGTCCTCGTCATGGCGGTGGCTGGGATAGCTGGACCAGTTGCCATCCGGCGTGAACACCTCGGTGACCAGCAGGCTGCCGGCGACGTCCCGGTCCTCCATCGCGATGTTGTTGATGTGGCGGGTGTTCTGGCCCTTGCCGCGCGGGGTCAGGGTGATCCCCTCGGGGCCAAGCCGCTGTGCTGCGTGGGTGCCGTGACCCGGCGCGGTGCAGACCGCCAGAACGCAATCGGTCGTGGCGGTTGCGGACCAGTGATTGTCATCGGGGATATAGGCGCAATGAGGCGGCGTTTTCTCAAACACGTTCATTCGGCCTCCCATCTCTCCGAAATCAAGGTCGTCGCAGGAGATCTGCGCCTTGCCTTCGACCAGAACCAGAATGGCCTCCCGGTCTCCGGTCGCCTCGGATACGGTCTCTCCCGGTTTCAGGTGATAGAGGCCAAAGCCCACATAGGCCCAATCGGGGCTCTGCGGGCCACGAGCGCTTTCGGGTGTGATGTCATGCACCTTGCCCGAGGGTCCGGATGGTTTCCGTAGCAGATCACTTTTCATGGCAAGTTCCTTTTGGACTGTCTCGGCGCGTCAGGGTCACGCTCAGGCGATCTCGGAGACCTGAACGGCCCGGCCCTCGGCCACGGATTTCAGCGCGGCCTCGGCCAGTGCCAGCGCTTTCAACCCGTCTTCGCCCGAGGGCGAGACCGGTGCGCCATCGCGGATTGTGGCGATGAACCCGGAAATCTCGGCGGCATAGGCTTCGGTATAGCGTGTCATGAAGAAATCATGCAGCGGCGGACGGGTATAGCCTGCATCGTTGGCGATCTCGATCGAGACCGGGCGCTGGTTCTCTGCCGCGACCATACCGCTGGACCCGTGAACCTCGATCCGCTGGTCATAGCCATAAGAGGCGCGGCGCGAATTCAGGATCGTGCATTGCTTGCCGCTGGCGGTGCGCAGCATGATCATGGCGGTGTCGAAATCGCCATGTGCGGCAACCTCGGGGTCAACCAGTACCGAGCCGGTCGCCTGAACCGTCTCGATTTCCTCATCCAGCAGGAACCGGGCGATGTCGAAATCGTGGATTGTCATGTCACGGAATATCCCGCCCGAGACATCAATATACTCCATCGGCGGCAGGCCGGGATCGCGCGAGGTGATGGTGACCTGTTCCACAGTACCGATGCGACCTTCGGTGATCGCGGTCTTGACCGCTGCAAAATGCGGATCAAAGCGGCGGTTGAAGCCCAGCATCAGATTGGCGCCGGTCTCGTCCACCGTGGCCAGGCAGGCCCGGACGCGGGCAATATCCAGATCGACCGGTTTTTCGCAGAAGATCGCCTTTCCCGCCCGCGCAAACCGTTCGATCAGATCGGCATGGGTGTTGGTCGGAGTGCAGATCACCACCGCATCCACGTCTTTGGATGCTTCCACCTCGTCGATACTGCGGACCGCGCAACCATACTCGGCCGCCACCGCGTCGGCGGCATCCTGAAACGGGTCGGACACGGACACCAGTACCGCATCCCGGTTGCCCGAAATTGCCTTGGCATGCACCTTGCCGATCCGCCCTGCACCAAGCAGCGCCATTCTCACTGTCATGTCGTCTCTCTTTCTGGCCGCGATCCGCGCCATTGTGGCGGAGCTTTGCGTTGTCGCGAAGATGTCAGCGACGCGGGGCTATCGCAAGTTCGCTGTGAGGCGGGAAGGATAATTTGCTGACCCAAGCAACACGGCTCTTGCCCGCGGATCACTTCGGATTCATCCTCGCACTACCCTTATTGCACCCGGAGGCTCCGATGACCGACCTAGCCAATGCCCTGATCGACACGCTTCCGAAAGCGGAACTGCATCTGCATATCGAAGGCACGCTGGAGCCCGAACTGATGCTGGAACTGGCCAAGCGCAACAAGGTCAGCCTGCCCTATGACACGGTTGAGGACGTGCGCAACGCCTATCAGTTCGACTGCCTGCAGGATTTTCTGGACATCTATTACCTGGGCATGTCGGTTCTGAAAACCGAGCGTGATTTCCACGACCTGACCTGGGCCTATCTGGAGCGTGTGCAGCAGGACGGGCTGACCCATGTCGAGATGTTTTTTGATCCGCAGGCCCATACCGACCGCGGCGTTGCATTCGAAACCGTGGTGGCTGGCATCACCTCGGCGCTTGAGCAGGCAAAGCGCGAATATGGAATCACATCGAAACTCATCATGTGTTTCCTGCGTCATCTTCCTGAAGACCAGGCGTTTGAGGCGCTGGACTGCGCCTGCAAACACAAGGACCATATCTTTGGCGTCGGGCTGGACAGTTCCGAACGGGGACATCCGCCTGAAAAGTTCGAACGTGTCTTTGCCGCCGCCCGCAGCGAAGATTTCGTACCCGTCGCCCATGCGGGCGAGGAGGGCGATTCCAGCTATGTGCGCGGTGCGCTGGATGTGCTGAAGGTGGAGCGGGTCGATCATGGCAATCGCGCTTTCGACGATCCGGCGCTGATCCGGCGCCTCGCGGAGCAGCAGACACCGCTGACCATGTGCCCGATCTCGAACTGGCGCCTGAAGGGCATTCCCGACCTTGCCGCCAGCCCGGTCAAGAAGGCGCTGGATGCCGGGTTGCTCGTCACCGTGAACTCCGACGATCCATCTTATTTTGGCGGTTATCTGAATGACAATTACCGCGCAGTGCACGACAACCTGTCACTGACCGAGGGCGAGATCGTCACGCTTGCCCGCAACTCCTTTGCCGGGTCTTTCCTGACGGGCGCGGAAAAACAGGTGCAGCTGGACAAGATCGACGCCCAGATCGACAGACTGAGCTGAGTCGAGGCTCGGAGGTGAGACTTGCGGGGTGATGTCGCTGCCGGAATCGAGTCGGACAGGCAGGTGCGAGTTGTGGCTTCTTTTTGGGCATCTACTATATCTGGTGGGACGTTCGAATTTACGTGAAACACGCCGGGCGGATTTTCTTGCAAAAGAGCGGTTCGGCAGCGGATTCTGGGTGTATTGGTCTATGGTGGAGGGGGTCAATTATATGTTTTTAAACAATAAAAATCGAGGTGGTTCTTTTTTTCCGGATTTTTGCGGAATCCCGATTTTTCCTCTTGCGGTGCCCGTGCGCTTTGCTTAGAACGCCCTTCACCGGCGCTGCTGAGGCACCGGGGACACACTGGAAAGACGGTGAGACGCTCTGGAAAGACAGGGGCATCGGACGAAGATTTGAGAGGCGGAAGCGCTGAGATTGGCGCATCGGTCTTCTATTCTGGTCTT
>NZ_JAMFMB010000025.1 GCF_023502395.1 Ruegeria spongiae
ATAAGGCAAATACGGGCCTGCGCATTTTTTTCGTGAGCGGTTTTCTGCTGCGCTCACGGCTTAACAGAAATTAATTTGGGGGCTGGCGGTCCTTGCGATATTGTGCGAAGGCTGGCGAGTAGAAATCAAAAGATTAACAGCAACCATGCGTTGTAGACCACACCAACAACCGATAGCATTTTCATGGGGCCCGGAGCGGTCTCGGGAAGGCTGAAGTGCTGGATTTCGTCAATTCCCTGACCCGCAAGCAGAAAGCCAGGATTTTCCTGACCATTGATCTGCTGCTGATCCCGGTCGCACTGCTGCTGACTTTCGCCGTACAGCCTTTGCCGGGCACACCGCTCGAAACGCTGGTCCGGTTCCTGCCCATCCTGCCCTATATGATCGCGGGCGCAGCATTGCTGTCGCTCGGGCTGGGGCTGCCCAACATCAAGCTCAAAGCCTATGAGCAGAACGCCGTTGGGCTGACTGCGCTGCATGCGGTGGCGATGGTTGGCCTCAGCGCCCTGCTGACCCGGGTGGTGGCGGTGCATGTACCGATGGGCACCCATGTCATTTTCGGCCTGATCTATTTCCTGATCATGATGGCGACCCGTGCCATCCTGTTTCAGGTGGTCAGCGCGATCTACCGCCATGGCGAACACAGCTGCCGGGTGCTGATCTATGGTGCCGGCACCACCGGAACCCAGCTGGTGCAGGCCCTGCGCGCCCATGAAAGCATCACTCCGGTCGCCTTCATCGACGACAAGGCCTCGCTGCAGGGCGTGTTATTGGCGGGGCTGCCGGTGTTTTCCCCGGCCCGGATCGGTGAGCTTGTGGAGCGGCGCAACATTCACCGCGTGCTGCTGGCGATGCCGTCGCTGAGCCAGCCGAAACAGGCCCAGATCGCCCGGCAACTGCAGAAAATGGGGCTTGAGGTGCAGGCCCTGCCCTCTTTCGCGCAGCTGATCGGTGAAGAGGAACTGGTCGACAAGCTGACCCCGATCGCCCCGCAGGCCTTTCTGGGGCGCGAGGCCCGGGACATGACGCTGGCCGAAGCCTGCAACAGCTATGCCGGACGGTCGGTGCTGGTGTCGGGGGCCGGTGGTTCGATCGGCTCGGAACTGTGCCGCCAGCTGCTGTCCTGCCGCCCGACGCGGCTGGTGCTCTATGAGCTGAGCGAACTGGCGCTTTACAATGTACATCAGGAACTGACCCAGCTCTGCGAGGATGGCGAGGTCGAGATCGTGCCGGTTCTGGGCTCGGTGACCGACCCGCGCCAGGTCAGCCGGGTGCTGGACGACCACGGGGTGCAGGTGGTGCTGCATGCAGCGGCCTATAAACACGTGCCGCTGGTCGAGGCCAACCCGCTGCCGGGGCTGGCCAACAACGTGCTGGGCACCCAGACCCTGGCGCGGGCGGCGGCGGATGCGGGGATCGAACGCTTCATCCTGATCTCGTCCGACAAGGCGGTGCGCCCGACCAATGTGATGGGGGCCTCGAAACGGCTGGCCGAACTGGTGGTACAGGATCTGGCCACACGGCACGGGCAGACCGTCTTTACCATGGTGCGGTTCGGCAATGTGCTGGGCTCCAGCGGCTCGGTCGTGCCGCTGTTTCAGGAACAGGTCAGCCGCGGCGGGCCGGTCACCGTGACCGACCGCAACGTGAAGCGCTATTTCATGACCATCGCCGAGGCGGTGCAACTGGTGCTGCAGGCCGGGGCCGATGCCCAGGGCGGCGAAGTCTTCGTGCTCGACATGGGCAAGCCGGTGCCGATCATGCAACTGGCCCGGCAGGTGATCGAAAGCGCCGGATACACGGTGCGCGACACCACGACCCCCGATGGCGATATCGAGATCGAGGTGATCGGATTGCGCCCGGGCGAAAAGATCGAAGAAGAGCTGACCCTGTCGGGCGACCTGACCGGAACCCGGAACCCCAAGATTTTCTGCGCCCGCGAAAAAACCCTGTCGGAAATCGAGATCGCCAGCGTGCTGCACGGGCTGCGTGAGGCCCTGGCCAGCGGCGACGAGATCGGGGCGCGCGCCCTGATCCGGCACTGGGTCGAGGGCTACCAGGCCCCCGAACCCGCAGCGAAAACCTCCTGATCCGCCACGACCCGTGCCACAATGGCGCGCTTATGCGCCAATTGTGCGAAAAACCGCAACAATGGCTGTACAGGGGCAAATCTCCGCCCGAAATACGCCGCCATATGAAGTGGCCTTGCGCCTGCGCGCCCTCTATATACTGATCCCGCCGACGCAACCGTCCGGCACGACTCAATCTGATGGTGACGACAAGGGCTCTGATCGCTACCATTCTGAGACGATTCACAAAGTTTATTTGTCATAACGAAACATGATATTTTTGGCTGGGCGGTCGGTGCGCCGACGGCATTGGGGAATGGAGAAAACGGATGCGGAATTCTGATCGCGCGGCAGGGCAGGCCGAACTGCGTGATGTGCGGCGCGAAAATCGCGGATTGCTCTGGACCGCCGGGATCTTCAGCATCTTCGTGAACCTGCTGATGCTGACCGGCCCGCTGTTCATGCTGCAGATCTATGACCGGGTGCTGGGCAGCCGATCCGAAGAAACATTGGTGGCGCTCTTTTCGTTGATGGCCTTCCTGTTCCTCGCGATGGGGCTGCTGGACTGGTCGCGCGGACGGCTGCTGGCGCGGATGGGCGCGCGGTTCCAGGCCGGGCTCGACCGGCGGGTGTTCAGCGCCATGCTGATGAAAGCATCGCTGCACCGGGATGAAAAGAAATCCGAGAACCAGCTCAAGGATCTCGAGTCGGTGCAGCGTTTCTATGCCTCGCCGACCTTTGCCGCCCTCTTTGACATTCCCTGGACGCCGATCTTTCTGCTTGGGATCACGCTGTTCCACCCGCTGCTGGGCACGCTTGCCATCGGTGGCGGCACGCTGCTGATCCTGATCACGGTGCTGAACCAGCTGACCACCAAGGGCGCGGTGCTGCAATCGACCGCAGCCAGCTACACCTCGGACCGGATGGCCGAGCACCTGCATGGCGAGGCCGAGCATATCCGCAGTCTGGGCATGCAGCGCAGCGCC
Organism: Ruegeria spongiae; assembly: GCF_023502395.1. Classification (GTDB taxonomy): domain Bacteria; phylum Pseudomonadota; class Alphaproteobacteria; order Rhodobacterales; family Rhodobacteraceae; genus Ruegeria_C; species Ruegeria_C spongiae. The sequence continues at coordinate 3,056 of NZ_JAMFMB010000025.1, forward strand.
TTCGAGCGCTGGCACAAGGCCCGCGGCAGGGCGCTGGAACAGGGGCTGCATGCCAGCGATATGGGCGGCACCTTTTCGGTGACCACCAAGACCTTCCGGCTGTTTCTGCAATCGGCGATGCTGGCGCTTGGCGCTTATCTGGTCCTGCAAGGAGAGATGACCCCGGGCGCGATGATCGCCGGGTCGATTCTGCTGGGTCGCGCGCTGGCCCCGGTCGATCTGGTGGTGGGTCAGTGGACCATGGTGCAGCGCGCCAAGCGCGGCTGGGAGAACCTGACCGAACTGCTGTCGGATATTCCGCCCGAGATCGCCCGCGTCGAACTGCCCAAACCCAAGGCCAAGCTTTCGGTGCAGCAATTGACCGTGGTGCCGCCAAATGCCCGGCAGGCCTCGCTGCGATTGGTGAATTTCGACGTCGCCCCGGGCCAGGCCGTTGGCGTGATCGGGCCCAGCGGCTCGGGCAAATCGACACTGGCACGCGCGCTGACCGGGGTCTGGGCCCCGGCGGGTGGCAAGATCCGCCTCGATGGCGCCTCGCTGGAGCAATACGATCCCGAAAGACTGGCACAGTATATCGGCTACCTGCCGCAGCGCGTGCAGCTGTTCGACGGTTCAATTGCCGAAAACATCGCCCGGCTGAGCACCAACCCGGACGACGCCAAGATCGTGGCCGCAGCCAAGAAGGCCGCCGCCCATGAGATGATCCTGAAACTGCCTGACGGTTATGACACCCAGGTCAGCACCACCGGCGGCCAGCTGAGCGGCGGCCAGATCCAGCGCATCGGTCTGGCACGCGCCATGTATGGCGACCCGGCGATCCTGGTGCTGGACGAGCCCAACTCCAATCTCGACAATGAAGGCTCCAATGCGCTCAACACCGCGATCCGGCAGATGAAAGAGGCCGGCCACGCGGTGCTGATCATGGCCCACCGCCCCGCCGCCATTCAGGAATGCGACATGCTGCTGATGCTGGAGGACGGCGTGCGCAAGGCCTGGGGCCCGCGCGAGCGTGTTCTGGCCGAGGTGGTCAAGAACCACGCCCAGATCCAGCAGGCCGCCAACAAACCGACCGGTGTGACATGATTAACAAGAAACCCAAGCTTTTTCCCTCGACCGGCCCTCTGATGGTGGGCGTGCTGACTCTGGTCATCCTGATCGGTGGCTTCGGCGCCTGGGGGGTGCTGGCCAATATCTCGGGCGCGGTGGTGGCCTCGGGCCGGGTTGTCGTCGACAAGAACCGGCAGGTCGTCCAGCATCCCGATGGCGGCGTGGTCGAAGCGGTGCTGGTCGAAGAGGGCGATTTGGTCGCCGAGGATGACATTCTGGTCAAACTCGACCCGACGCTGCTGCAATCGGAACTGACCATCGTCGAAGGCCAGCTGTTCGAATTGATGGCGCGGCGCGGGCGGCTCGAAGCCGAGCGCGATATCACCGATGAGGTCCGGTTCGACCGGATGCTGCTGGAAAATGTCGAGCGCCGCCCCGAGATCGCGGCAGTGGCCGCCGGGCAGGTGCGCCTGTTCGAAGCCCGCCGCGAGGCCCAGGCCAAGGAAATCGAACAGCTGCGCGCCCAACGGACACAGCTGAACAACCAGATCGAGGGCGTCGATGCCCAGATGGACGCGCTCAAGCGCCAGCAGGAGCTGATCGAAAGCGAATTGGGCAGCCAGCAGACGCTGCTGGACAAGGGGCTGGCGCAGGCCTCGCGGGTTCTGGCCCTGCAGCGCGAAGAGGCGCAGCTGGCCGGTACGGTGGGCAATCTGGTGGCGCAGCGGGCCCAGACCCTGGAACGTATCTCGGAGCTGGAGATCGAAGAGCTGCAGCTTTATTCCGCCCGCCGCGAGCAAGCCATCACCCGCCTGCGCGACCTGCAGTTCAACGAGCTGGAACTGGCAGAGCAGCGCCGCTCGCTCATCGAGCGTCTCAGCCGTCTGGACATACGGGCGCCGATCTCGGGCGTGGTCTATGATCTGCAGGTCTTCGGCCGCAGATCGGTGATCCGGCCCGCCGATCCGACGCTGTTCCTGGTCTCGCAGGACCGGCCGCTGATCATCGAGGCACGGATCGATCCGATCCATGTGGATCAGGTCTATCCGGGACAGGAAGTGGTGATGCGCGTGGCCGCCTTCGACCAGCGCAACTCGCCGGATCTGTTCGGATCGGTGACCCTGGTCTCGCCCGACTCCTTTGTCGACGAACAGACCGGGGCCTCCTGGTATCGTGTCGAACTGGAACTGCCCGAAGAGGAGTTGAGCAAGCTGGGCGAGGATCAGATCCTGATCCCCGGCATGCCCGTCGACGCCTTCATCCGGACCCAGGATCGCTCGCCGCTGGCTTATCTGGCAAACCCGTTGACAAGCTATTTCAGCAAAGCCTTCCGGGACGGGTAACCCCTGCCCCGGAAATTGCGCCCGAAAAGCCCCGCAGCGGTCTTTGCTGCGGTCCGCCGGCACGGCACGCCCGGAATTTGCCTTATTTCTCCCCTAGAATCCGCATGATCGATATACATGTTCATGATGTCGGGCGGCTCTGACCCGGGCCGCGCCACCACGTGATGCGCAAGGGCAACAGTTCTTGCGACAAAGACAATTTGCCCCCGTTGTTTCCAGATTGAGATCTCCGATTGCCCCCAAATGGGGGTAGCGGCAATTCCCCCATCAATGGCTCAGTGGGATGGTGTTCGGCGAAATTATGCCGACGCTTGTTTTGCATTCGGGCCGATAAGCCCGGCCTGTTCATTGCAATAGTGTTCATTTTTTACCGGGGGTAAAACATGTCTGAGAAACTAACCAAAGCATGGAATTCGATTGCTGGCGCCGCCCTTATTGGCACGCCCCAATCGGACAATCTTAATCTGAAGAATCCTGACAATGCCGGCCTCAACAAGGCCAAAGGTCTGGCTGACAACGACTATATTCTGGGCAACAGCAACGACAACGCACTGCTGGGTAACAAAGGCGACGACTATATCCGTGGCGAGCTTGGCGACGATGCCATCGGCGGCGGCCGGGGCAATGACGTGATGCTGGGCGACGGCGCGGTATCTGACGCCATTGCCGGTGATGACTGCCTGATCGGCGCTGCCGGCAATGACGTAGGAGCCGGCAACGGCGGCAACGACACGCTCAATGGCGGAAGTGGCGACGACCTGCTGATGGGCAATGCTGGCAGAGACAAAATCGTTGGCGCTACTGGCGATGACTGCCTGATAGGTGGTGACGACAAAGACAAGATGTTCGGCGGATCAGGCAATGACCTGATGTTCGGTCAGGGCGACGACGACACCATGTTCGGCGGCGTGGGCGATGACACCATGTCTGGCGGCGAAGGCCATGACGTCATGTATGGTGAGGATGGCAACGACAAGATGGCCGGCAATGCTGGCATGGACGCCCTGAACGGCGGAGCTGGCAAAGACACGATGTGGGGTGGCTCCGGCCATGACGCGCTTCGTGGCGGTGACGGTGACGACTGGATGTCCGGTGGTGAGGATGACGATTTCCTGGCCGGTCAGCGCGGTCATGACGAAATCCATGGCGATAGCGGTGATGATGCTCTCCGCGGCAATAGTGGTGACGACACTCTGCTCGGTGGCAGTGGCAACGACAACATCCAGGGTAACGATAACCAGGATTGCATCGACGGCGGCGCCGGCAATGACAAGATCTGGGGCGACAATGCCAATGGCAAAGGTGCGGTCAGCCTGGCCTCCGACCAGATTCTCGGCGGCAGCGGCAACGACTCGATCTGGGCTGGCAATGACAACGACCACGTCGATGGCGGGACCGGTGATGACGACATCTATGGCCAGAACGGCAATGACCGGCTGCGCGGCAATGACGGCGATGACAAGATCAACGGCGGCAATGGCAACGACCAGATTCAAGGCGATGCTGGCGACGACAACATCGATGGCGGCAACGGCAGAGACATAGCCGATGGCGGCGCCGGGGATGACCATCTCCGCGGTGGCGGCGACAACGACACGCTATGCGGCGGCGAAGACGAAGATCTGGTTGCCGGTCAAATGGGCGATGACGTCCTGTTCGGTGATGATGACAACGTCTTCTTCTCGGTCGGACAGCAGGTCGGCTCTACCGATGAACTGCGCGGTGGTCTCGGCAACGATATCCTGTTCGGTGGCGGCGGCGACGATGCGGCCACAACCGCAGGCGCAGCAGGCTATCGTCAGGGCGACGACGGCTATCGCGGCACCGAAGTACCGGCAAACGCCCCGTTCGGCGGCCTCTATGGCGGTCTGGGCAACGACACCCTGCTGGGCGGTGATGGGAACGACGCACTCTTCGGTGAAAAGGGCGACGACTGCCTGATCGCTGACCAGGGCGCCGATACCCTGACCGGTGGTGATGACGGCGACGACTTCGTCTTCGGCTATCAGGTCTGCGACGGTCCCGAAGTCCTTGCAGCCTATGCAAGCTTCGGCCAGGACAACGTGGTAACGGACTTCAGCTATATCAACAATGACCGCCTGGTGTTCCACAAAGCGCATGAAGGCGAGCTGGAAGCCCGGGTTGTCAACGGCGACGACATCGAGATCCGGTCGGACCTGACCGGCGATACGGTTGTGGTCGAGGATCTGTGGTCCGAGCTGGGTCTGAATCTGCTGCCACCGGAAGATGTGCCTGGCAATGAGGCCGATTACAATGCGGCACTTCTGGAGTATCTCGAGAAGACCGACTTCGGCGAAGGCAAAGGTGTCATCTACTTTGAAAACAAGTGCGTCGACATCGAAAAATGCGATCCAAGAGATCCGATCATTGATTGGGAATTCACCCGGCAAAGAGATCCGCGCGGTGAGAAACCTCTGGACGGCTTCGCTGGCGACACCCTGCCGAACACCACCGTTCCGGACTTTGTCGACCGCTATCTCGATGACGACCAGAATGTTTGGTATGCGGACAATTCGCTGAATTGGGACCTGTTGGCCGAATAATTATTCGGCTTGCGAGAAAGGACCGAGTACCCGGTCCGTTTTCGAACAGACCTGGAACTCGTCCCCCGGCACCGCCCCTGATTTTTCAGGGGCGGTGTTCTCTTTCAGGTGATGCATTTGCGCCGATGTGGTGATGATGCTGTGGCCACCCTGAGTTCAGCCGGGGCCTCAGGGCGCGATTGCTGGCACCGAAAATCTCTGGCGGCCCTTCCCGCATTGCAAGGGCGTCTGGCGGTGCCTCAACCGCCGATCAATTCAACAGACACCGCGCCCAGGAGAAATTGTTTACGAATCCGGAAGAGTTGGGTTCCTGCTACAAACATAGGTTATGTTTTTGGTGTTTACCGAGCTGATTCATTTATACTCTTGGAGAGCATGCATGCTTTTTTGTAGTCAGTGAACATCAGTTGGATATCGAGTAACCAAATTGTCGCTTGCAGTCCTATGGCAATCTAGCCACCGCCGCATTTTTACTTTTGGACTATTCACAGCCCTGGCTTTGGCCGTGTTGACCATGACGTTCCAGCATTTCCACCTGGACAATTGCGCCACGGTCGCGTCCTGGAAGTTCTGCAAATTCTCGAGCCACTTCGGAGAACGCGTGCTGGCTGTGCTTGTCCTGTCAACGATCTACGCCGTCGCGCGCCGCAACCACCTGACCGAGTTATTTCATGCCATTCAGGCACCCGGACCGCTGGGCGCTCCGATGATCGCTGCCGCGGGCGGGTTGTTGCTGGCCGTCATCCCTGCTGTAGTCGTTGGTCCCGATGCGGAAGGGTCAGCCTTGCTGGCCGCACTTGTTGCCTGGGCCAGCGGCGTTGTCCTGGCATCCGGCGCGGCACTGCGACTGTTGGCCCCTTGGCCCGTCTGGCTCCGAACGTTTCAGTCGGGCCGGTTACTCTTGCCGATCCTTGTCATCGTTGCATTGGCGTTGCCTGAACTGGGCGATCTTCTGTTTCCCCTTTGGCACCTCGACATCATCCGGGATTTTACTTTCTCGGCGGTCGTCTGGATGTCCGGGCAGATGGGCCTGCAACTGGTCCATGAGGCCGGATATGTCCTGCGGGATGGTAGCTTTGCTGTCGAAGTCGGTCAAAGCTGCTCGGGCGTAGAAGGCTTCGTGCTGACTTCGGTGTTCCTGGGTGGTTACGCTACGCTTTTCTGGCGCCAACTGTCGCTTTGGCGGGTGCTTTCCATTCTGCCCCTTGCGCTTGCGCTGTCGTGGCTCTTGAACGTCTTTCGGATCTCGTTGCTGATTTGGATTGGTGTCAATGTATCGCCAACGCTTGCCGTGGAAGGTTTCCACTCTCATGCTGGCTGGCTCTTGTTTTCAGGCCTGGCCCTTTTGATGATTGGAGTGGTTCATACGATCCCCTGGTTTCGCTCCGAACGCATCAAAACGTCTTCGCATATGGATCGCGCATCAGCGGACGCGCCATTACCGCCACTTGTTCAGGATTGGAACGTTGCGCGTATTCTTCCCTTCGCCGTTTTCATGTTTTCCGCATTGGTGGCATCGACTTTCTTTCAGCATCCGGTACTGGCCTACCCTATCCGTCTCCTGTTGATGTTGGCGATCTTGTGGGTCTTTCGCACGCATTTGCTCGCCTTGCCCTGGCGGCTGGATTTCCAGGCCATGGCAATGGGAGCCGGAATTGGTGCCATCTGGCTGGTGACAGCCCCGTCGGATGCCGGGGCTGACCTCGCTCCGGCTCTGACTGGTCTCGGTAGCGGCGTCTTCATTCTCTGGATCATTGCCCGATCAATCGGTACATCTCTGGCGGTTCCGGTGATCGAGGAACTTTTCTTCCGATCCTATCTGCTGGATTTGCTCGGGGCCCAGCAATCCATCGGCCGAACCATACTGGCCGTGGCAATCAGCACGGCGGCCTTTGCAGTCTTGCATGATCGCTGGCTTGCTGCGGCTCTGGCGGGTTTGGTATTCGCCTGGCTGGCCCTGCGCAGGGACGGGCGGCTCACGGACGCAATTCTGTGCCATATGGTGGCAAACGCCCTGATTGCCGCCGCAGCGATCATTGAAGGAAATTGGGGGCTGCTTTAAAAAAGAAACGGCCCCGTCTGAGCAGGGCCGTTTGAACGATTTTGATCTTGGGTAGACTTAAGCCGCGCGACGGCGACGTTCCCAGGCAATCAGAACGACCGCAGCAAGAGCTGCGATGGCTGCCCCGCCTTCCAATGCGCTGATTTCCGGCACCTGACGCGGCGGCGGACAACCCAGACCGGTACAAGCGTATGCGGGCAGCGCCGCAAGTGTCGCCATCGTGGCTGATGCACCAATAAGAATTTTCTTCATTTTGACTTTGGCCTCCTATGTGGTCCTCTAAAAAGCCAAACAATCAGAATACCAAACGGATCGTTTGACCGGTTCATTGCGGGATCCTCCGCAATTTCTGACCCGCCCGGTCAGAGAACGGGCGGGTAGCGATCACGTCTCTCAGCAGATGCAGTCATAATCTTCGAACGGAACCGCCGCGATAAACGGCTGAGAGTTTTCGACTGTTGTCGGATTGGGATCGACGATAAAGCTGACCAGATCACCAGTGCCGGCCACGAAGCCCTCGCCATTGTTCAGCGCCAGGTCGACCAGATAATCCACGTCCAGATCATTGCCGAAGCCCGGGTCGATGTCGGACTGATAATCGGTATCAAGCTCGTCGGTCAGTTCCCAGATCGCGCGCTGCACTTCCCAGCCGCTGAACGCGCCGTCCACGGCGTTGGCATTTGCTCCCTCAAGGTCCTGATTGATCAGCCAATTGATCAGGTCCAGATTGTCGCCTGCGGATTGCCCATTGGCGAAACTGATCTGATCTGCATTGAAAACCGACACATCGGTCCCCGCGAGAATATTGGCAGTATGAACCGGTGCATCGGCAAAGTCCTCGGCACCCTCTGCGGGATCAAACAGGCTGAGGCAGTAGGCTTTCTCGAACACAACCCCGTCGAACCGCGCATCGCCGGTATCGTCGAGTTTGATGGCGAAGGCTGTGCCCTCCACGGGCAGTTCGATCCCATCCGTGATGAGTTGATAGCTGCCCGAGGTCGGGAAACTGGCCAGCAGAGAGTCGACGGAATTCGCATCACCGCAATAGGTCACGTCCACATTGGCCGACGCACTGCCGCCATTGCCGTCCGACACGGTGTAGGACACGGTGTCGCTCGCTTCCTCGCCGATATCCAGGAATTCGAACGCATCTTCGCCGTCAAAGACCAGATTCCCGCCGGAAAGCGTGACGTTGACACCAGAGCCCGTCGTGATGGTTTCGCCCTCGGCAATCGCCTGACCGTCAACCTCGGTGATCGTCAGAATATCGCCATTGGGGTCCGCATCATTGGCCAGAACATCGACCGTCACCGTTTCGTCAGCGCAGGTTTTGGCCTGATCATCGTTCGGCGTCGGATCGTCATTGGCCTTTTCGACACCCGCATCATTGTCCGGCGTATTCTGGCCAGCCTCGACGGGGATATTCATGATCGTCGACATCGTCGCATCGCCGATCGCATCGCTGTCCGAGGCATCATCCCCGACATTGGCATCGATCAGGGTCTTGCCGTCCAGGACGCCATCGGGATCGGTGAATTTGACCCCGTAGGTCCCCGGCTCAAGATCCGTGAAGGAGTAATACCCGTCTGGACCCGTCACCGTGGTCGCACCGGTTGGAACACCATTGGCACCCAGCAGCATGACGACGACGCCGGCAATGCCCGGTTCGGCACCGTTGTTGTTGTCCTGATTGTCATCATCGGTGTCGCAGAAATAGCGACCCGACAGCGACCCCGGTTCGGGCTTTTCGCAGACGCCCAGATCGACATCATTTTCGCTGTCGCCAGTCACGGTGATGACACCCGACATGCCGTTCTCATCGACATCGGAATCGATCGTGTCATCCGAACCCGCGTCCTGAATGGTGAATTCGGTGCCATCCGGCGCCACACCCATGATCTTGTAATCACCGGCAACAACGTCATCGAACCGGTAATTGCCGTCCGCATCGGTTTCGGTCGTGGCAACGACATTGCCGTCCAGATCGACCAGCTTGATGGTGACACCGGCCTTGGTCGGCTCCGACACCACTTCCTGCGTGTCCTGGCCTTCGAGGGTGATCTTGTCGATGCGGACATACTCACCGCCATCGCCGCGCACCTTGAGCGTCACATCATCGCCGGGCTCGATCGCGACATCCTTGATGACATAGGTCGAGAAGCCGCCATCATTGGACCCGGCCCCATCGCTATCAGCATTCAGGCGCACCGCCTCGACGAACTGCCCGCCGACCTTCAGCTTGATGATGCTCTGCCCGTCATTTTCATCCTGCACACGGATTTTGACGTCATAGACACCGGATTTGCCATCAAATGTGGTGCAGAGCGCCGCGTAGTCACCGGGGCAGTAAAGCTTCACGAGCTCGCCGCCCGAGGCCTGCGCACCGGAGACCACCTTGAACCCGCTGCTATACATATCCTCGGCTTCGATCGTATAGTCGCAGCCCGGGATCACGGTCACTTCACCATTGATGCCGTCGCAATCCTGATCGCAAAACACAGTGCCCGAGATCGAGCCGGTTTCGATCTTGTCCCCGGCGCCGAGGCATTTGTAGTCGACCCAGTTGCCTCTGACATTGCAGGTGTTGATCACGGTCAGTTCGGTTCCCGCCGGAGGCACCTTGCCGTAAAACGAAAAATAATCATCGCCCGCGCCCGGGGCATCATGGCCTTCGATCTCGATCTCGATCATGTAATAGATCTGACCATCCGAACCTTGCAGAACATGGTAGCTTTCGGCGTACATCTGGCCGCCGACGGCTTCGCCATCGACATAGGCCTGCTGTCCGCTCCAATCATTGGCATTTTCGTTCTGGCAAGTGTCGCCCGACAGAAAATAGTCGTTGTCCGTGGTGGAAAGGCAGACGCTGGCGCTTCCGGGCATGGTGAATGTATCGCCGCATCCAATGCTCGAACCATTGCCGCCCTGATCCAGAAGATCGGCCTCAGTGATAGCGGTCCACTCGTATTCCTGATAATAGTACGTCACTGTTGCTTCCCCCTAGGTGTGCACCATCAATTACAAACGCGACCCGCGCATTGCGGGTTCGGCATCGGGGGCCAAAAGACAATCCTGGATAAGACTGCATGAGCAAAAATATAGGCAGTCGAAAGTTCTCAAATTTTTCAACCCACACACTCAACACTCTTAATGACAGGCAAAATTCACCCGTCACTCACAGATAACTACTGGTCCCCCAATCGCTCTGCCCGATTCAAAACCCCTTCGTCAGGCATCGCAGCCATTTAGGAGTAGAGTGGCACTGCTCGTCAACATTCTTGCCAAAATTTTGCCAAAATTTAGTGCACCTTGATCGCAATTCGGTCAAATTCCCTCGCTGTTGGAAACAATAAGCGTGAACTTTAAATACCGTTTCCGGTTGAATCCGGCAGCTCTTCTATTGTGAGAACCGTTGGCGGGTCTCATGTCTTGAAGTCAGCTTGATAACCGAGATGACCTTGCCCCACTGAACCTGTGCGGATGTGGGGCATCACGGCACTTTAAAACAGGTGCCTTTCGAACCGCGTAACAGCTTCGACATTGATGCCGCGCATCCTGGGAAATAACCTGAGCATACTTCTTACCCCTGTAACGGAAAGCAGACACATGCAGGCATGTCTTCAGGTCCGGTCACTGCAGTTCTTCCACGGCTGCAAACATGACATCGCGGGCAGGACCGCCCTGCTCGACCTGGAGGTCACCGCTCCGGTTTCCGAACCGGTGCTGGCGCGCCTGTCGCAACCCGACGGGCTGCCCGGCCTGGCCCCCGCCGAAGAGATGCCCGATATCGCGGGGCGCGACTGGGTGGCGCCGCTGCTGGTCGGTGGGCGCGGGCGCGCGGCGCTGGCCGATCTGTCGGCGGCCCTGGTCGTGCTGCTGCAGCTCCGGGCGCGGGTGCCGGTCCACAAGGGCCAGGTGCTGGAAGCAAGCCCCGCCCGGATCCGCCTCGCCCTGCCCTGGCAGCGCCAGCAGCTTTTTCGCAACGCCACCGATCTGATGATCGCATTGCTGACACCGGACACAGCCGAGGCAGAGATTTCGCAACACCTGACCCGATTCCTTGAACAGGAACGGCGCGGCGGGCTGGCCCCCAATTCGATGCGGTTCGCACGCGCCGCCATGGACCGGGACATGCCGGTGACGGTGCTGAACCAGCAGACGCTGCAGATCGGCTGGGGTGCGCGGGCGCGGCGCCTGCGCAGCAGCTTCACCGACCGGACCGGATCGCTGGCCGAAAAGCTGGCCCGCGACAAGTATTTCAGCCTCCAGCGCCTGAAACAGGCCGCCCTGCCGGTGCCCGAGCAACGTTTTGTGCGTACGCCGGAACAGGCCCGCGAGGCCGCCGCCGCCCTTGGCTGGCCGGTGGTGCTGAAACCGGTGGCGCTGGATCAGGGGCGCGGCGTGCATGTGGGTCTCACCTCGGATGAGGTGCTTATCCGGGCCTTTCACGCAGCCAGCGATCTGCAGGATCAGGGCGTTCTGGTCGAGGCCTTCGTGCCCGGTGACGATCACCGGCTGCTGGTGGTCAACGGGCGGATGATGATGGCCGCCCGGCGCATCCCCGGCGGGGTCACCGGGGACGGGAAGCAAACCGTAGATGCGCTGCTCGACCAGGTCAATGCCGACCCGCGCCGCAGCAGCGCGCCGCGCAGCCTGCTGATCGAGATCCGCCGCGATGACGAGGCGCTGTCCTGTCTGCAAGAGGCCGGGCTGACGCCGGACAGCGTCCCCGAGGCGGGCCGTTTCGTACCGCTGCGCCGCACCGCCAATGTCAGCACCGGCGGCACTGCCGTGGATGTGACGGACCTTGTGCATCCCGATAACCGGGTGGCGGCGATCCGCGCGGTGCGGCTGGTGGGGCTGGATGTTGCCGGGGTGGATTTCCTCTGCCCCGATATCTCGGTCAGCTACCGCACGGGCGGCGGCGCGATCTGCGAGGTGAACGGGCAGCCCGGGTTCCGCCCGCACTGGCTGAGCGCGCCGGACCGCGACATCAATGGCGAGGTGCTGGACGCGCTCTTTGCCGGCCAGCCCGCCCGCATTCCGACCGCCGCCATCACCGGCACCAATGGCAAGAGCACCACCGCCATGATGCTGCACCATATCTGGCAGGGCACCGGCAAGACCGCCGGGGTCTGCACCACGGTGGGCACCTGGATCGGTAAGGACAAGGTAGACAGCCAGAACCTCAGCGGGTTACCGGGGGCGGAGCTGCTGCTGGGTGATCCGGCGGTCGAGGCGGCAGTGCTGGAAATGCCACGGCTGGGGCTGATCCGCTTTGGCCAGGCCTGCGACCGCTATGATGTGGCGGCATTGCTGAATGTGCAGAACGATCATCTGGGCCAGAACGGGATCGAGACGCTGGAAGAGATGGCGCGGCTGAAATCCGGCGTGATCCGGCACGCAAGCACGGCGGTGGTGGTCAATGCCGAGGACCCGCTCTGCCTGCAGGCGGTTGAAACCACCACCGCGCCGCGCCGCATCCTGGTGGCGATGGACGTCGCAACCCCGGCGCTGGCCGCCCATCTGGAGGGTGGTGGCGATGGTGTTTTCGTGGCCACACGGGACGGTGCCGACTGGATCGTGATGGCACGCGGGAGGCATCATGTCCCGGTGATGAAAGTGGCAGACATTCCGGCCACGATGGGCGGGTTGCTGCGGTTCAACGTGATGAACGCCATGTTCGCCATTGCGCTGGCCGATGCCCAGAGCCTGCCCGGCGACGCTATCCGAACGGCGCTGGCAGGTTTTGCCAACACGCGCGAGAAAAGCCCCGGTCGCTACAACATGCTCGACGGTTTCGCCTGCCCGATGCTGATCGACTATGCCCATAACGACACCGCCGTCGCCGAGCTGTGCCGGGTGGTCCGGGCCTTGCCGGTAACGGGTCGGCGCCTGCTGGCGCTGCAGATCCTGGGCAATAGCGGCCCGCACAAGCTCGAAAGCAGCGCCGCGCATCTGCTGGAGAGTTTTGACCGGATCGCGGTGCTGCCCGATCTCAGGGTGATCCGGAAATACGGTTATTTCACCGGCGACGACCCGGAAGAAGAGATGCGGCAGCTGTCACGAGCCACGCTGATCGCGCGGGGCGCGTCAGATGGCCAGATCCTGACCGGGCCGGACAGCGACGCGCTGGTCGACCAAATGATGCACGCGGTCCGGCCCGACGATCTGGTGGTGCTGATGATGGCGCCGCAGGCCGCCTTTGGCCATGTGGACCGGCTGCGGATACGGGACGGCGCCAGGGGGTGACCCCGGCAGGGTCACTGCTGTCGCTCGGGACCGGGCTGGGGATGCGCCGCAACCCGCAGCGGCGGCATAAGCTGGTGATAGAGCGTGATGAACTGGCTCTGCCGATGGCTTCCGGTCTTGGCGAAGATCCGTTTCAAATAGCTGCGCGCGGTAGAGATCGTGAGGTTGTTTTCCTCGGCCGCCGCCGCCAGGGATTTGCCCGCCAGAAGCTGTTTGGCCAATTGCCGCTCGGCCACGGTCAGTCCCAGCGTCTCAAGCATCAGATCGCGCAGCGCCCGGTCCCCCTGGGCATGGCCGAACACGATCATCGCCAGGCCGGGCGACTGGCTGACCGGCATTACGATAACCGTCTTGGGCAGGTTTTCCGTACCGCCAAGCTGCACCACCGAGACCTGTCCCGGTGTCACGGTTGCCGCGCTCAAAGCAGCCTGCAGCGCCTTCTGGTTCTGCGGCAATCCGGCGGCCAGCCGGTCATGTGCCACATGCAACTCGTCATTCTCGACCAGCCATGTCTCGGCCAGGCTGGTCATGTAGCGCAGATCGCCCGCTGCATCCGACACGGCAACACCAAAGGACAGGCTGCGCAGGATGATATCGGGGATCTGGGCTTGCAGGCCGTTCAGACCCTCTGCCGGGTCAGCCTCGGCCCGCTCGTTGCGCAATTGCTCGGCAAAGGTCAGCCCGATCCGCGCCAGAGATTGCAGTTCGGGCCGGCTCGCTGATCCGACCGCACCGTTCACGAAGGCGGCCATCGGCGCAAAATTTCCCACCTGCGCGCCAATGCCGATCAGATAGCGGTGCGAGCGCAGCCAGGTTTCGCTTTCGCCCTTTGCGGCCCGGCGCACGGGGCGATCCTGTCTTTGGGACAGGAATGTCTTCACCTTACTGGAAACCAGATCCGCCGTGTCACTGAGGGGCAGAGCCGAACCGGTCTTTCCCTGCCCGACCCAGACATCGACCAGACGTCGACTGGACAAATCCACTATCCCCAGACACGCCGCACTGACATTGGCGGTGCAGGCCAGCCGCTCCGCCATTTTTACACGACAGTCATATAGCTCCACATCGGTATGAACCGCACACATGTCCCCCGAGCACCCCTAAACCAATCACACTACAAAAAACTTGTCTTAAAAACGTCCCATGAGCCTAACAAGGCGTCGGGAACCGAACAAGCAAGCGGTTCCCTTTCAAAGTGGAACTTTTGCCATAATTTCCAATACGTGGATAATGGGCAGAAAACACCCATGACTGTTTTGATTTGCAGGTTGTACTTTCGAACCCCGGACCACTTTAGCGATTGTTCGCCTTTTACCGCCCTGAACCGACCCCACTCTCGCGCTGAATTGATTCTCCGTGATGGCTATGATCTAACGTTTCCATAACCCCAGGCAGCAACCTAAACAGGCCATATTCCATGATGACGCCGTGCGTGTTGAGCACCCGGTCGCGCCGCGAAAGCGCCACCGCACCGTCCCTTTTGCAAACCGAACTGGCCCGCCGCTGGCTGGCGGGGGTCGCCGCGGCGCTGGCGGTTCTGGGGGCTGCGGCAGACCCGGCGCGGGCACAGCAGGAAATGGGGCCAGAGGGGCCCGGGCTCAGCTTTTATGGCGGCGCCATCACCGATCCCTTCCTCGGGCTGAGCGAGCGTTATGGCGATCTGGCGTTCAATTCCGCTGCGATCCGCTATCAGCGCGATTTCGGGCAACTCCATTTCGACATCACCGCCGCCCATCTGCAGCATGGCCGCGACAGCACCATCCCGCGCTATGAGCTGGCCTACAGCTTTGCCGGGGACACCGCCGAAATCAGTGTCGCCAAGAAACTGCGCAACTGGGGGCCGTCACGCTACAGTTCGCTGTTTCTGTCGCGCAATGCCCCGGCGATGCATGCGGTCTCTATCGCCAAGACCAAACCCACCGCGCTGGACGTGCCGGTGCTGAAATGGCTGGGGCCCTGGGATGGCGAGTTCCTGATCGGCACCACCGATGATTCCGGGCAGCCCGATGATGCGCTGTTCATGGGAATGCGCCTGGCCATCCGCCCCGTGAAAGGGCTGGAGATCGAGTTCATCCGCACCGCGCAATGGGGCGGCGAGGGGAATTCGCAAAGTCTGGGCACCTTCTGGGACGTGCTGCGCGGTGAAACCAATTCGGGCTCCTCGGCAGAAGCCAACCAGCTGGCCGGGCTGGGCCTGTCCTACGGGTTCGATATCCAGGACAGCAATCTGCGCTTTTATGGCCAGATCGCTGGCGAGGACGAGGCCGGGGGCCTGCCCTCCTGCACCTTCTACATGGCCGGTGCCGAGTTGAACACGCGCCTGTTCGGCGTACCCACCACCGCCACGCTGGAAACCGTGGACACCCGCACCGACACCTCCAGCTCGGGGTTCTGCGGGCCGAACTCGGCCTATAACAACAATACCTATTCCTACGCCAACAAGGGCGTGGTGCTGGGCGCCGCTGTCGATACCGAAGGGCAATCCACCAATCTGTATGTCAGCCACGACTTTGCTGATTTCGACCTCAACTGGAGCGTCGGGCATTACCTGGTCAACGCGGACTCGGCCCCTGATCACCGACTCAGCACCGACCGCCAGAGCGGTACGCTGGCCACGATCGGGGTCGGCAAGCAATTCGACCGGCTGCGGGTGGACGGGATCGTCGCCTATCAGGGTTTCGACCTGGACACGGCCGACATGAAAGAAGGGCTGCGCGCCGGACTCGGGCTTTCAGTCGCTTTCTGAGATAGAGGTCCCGCCTCTGCCCTATCGTGGAACAGACCGCAACAGTGCCCACCCGTTGGGGCAATGGTTCTTGTTGACAGGCCCGGTCTGTGCTTTGACTCGCCGCGAGTGGCTGCCGAAAGGGTGTGAGGGGTAGATATGGGTAAGTTGAAGATTGCCGTTGTCGGGATCGGTTATGTAGGGCTGTCGAACGCGGTTTTGCTGTCGCGCAAACATTCTGTCACGGCGCTGGATGTCAGCACCGAGCGGGTGGCGATGCTCAATGCCCGCCAGAATCCGATCATCGACCCGGAACTGGAACAGTACCTGGCCGAGGAAGAGCTGGACCTGCGCGCCACCACCGATCCGGCCAAAGCCTTTGACGGGGCCGATTACATCATCGTGGCCACCCCCACCAATTATGACCCGGAAACCAATTTCTTCGACACCTCCACGGTCGAGACGGTGATCGAACAGGCGCTGAAGCTGAACGCGGATGCAGTGATCGTGATCAAATCGACCATCCCGGTGGGCTTCACCCGCGATCTGTGCGAACGGCTGGGCACCGACCGGATCCTGTTCAGCCCCGAGTTCCTGCGCGAGGGCCGCGCGCTTTACGACAACCTGCACCCGTCGCGCATCGTGGTGGGCGAGCCCTCGGCGCGGGGTCAGTGTTTTGCCGATCTGCTGGCCGATTGCGCGCTGGACGAGAACGTGCCAATCCTGCTCACCGGGCCGTCCGAGGCCGAGGCGGTCAAGCTTTTCGCCAATACCTATCTCGCCATGCGGGTGGCCTATTTCAACGAGCTCGACAGCTACGCGCTGGCCCATGACCTGGACCCGCGCCAGATCATCGAGGGGGTCGGGTTGGATCCGCGCATCGGCACCCATTACAACAACCCCTCCTTCGGCTATGGCGGCTATTGCCTGCCCAAGGACAGCAAGCAGCTGTTGGCCAATTACGCCAACGTGCCGCAGAACCTGATGCAGGCCATCGTCGCCGCCAACCGCACCCGCAAGGATTTCATCGCCGACCGGATCATCGCCCGCGCGCCGCGCACGGTCGGCATCTACCGGCTGGTGATGAAAACCGGCTCGGACAATTTCCGGCAAAGCTCGGTGCAGGGGATCATGAAACGGATCAAGGCCAAGGGGATCGAGGTGATCGTCTATGAGCCGGCGCTGAAAGAGCGCGACTTCTTCGGCTCGACCGTCATCCGCGATCTGAATCACTTCAAGGCCGAGGCCGATCTGATCATCGCCAACCGCCACGCCCCGGAATTGACCAATGTGGTGCAGAAGGTCTTTACCCGCGACCTGTTCAGCGCGGACTGACCCATTCGGGCGGCGCGCGCGCCCCATCCCTCTGAAATGACTTTCTTTCTGCTCTGAACGGCCCGGATTTCGGACCGCCCCAGGCCGTATTTGCGGCAAATTCCCGCCAAGTCCGCGCCTGATATGAGCGGGATATTTCCCGTAAATTCCGGCCCGATTGCGCCGACCGTCTCCCCCATGCCATCCCCGCGGCAGGCAGAGGAGCATTGAAATGTCACAGGCAGACTCATTCGAACGGTTGATGCTGGACCTGATCAATCAGGAACGCGCAAAAGCGGGTGTGGACCCGCTGAAACTGGAACTGCGTCTCAACGATTCTGCGGAAGATTACAGCGAGGACATGCTGGAGCAGGATTTCTTTTCGCATACCGGGCAGGACGGGTCCGATCCCGGCGACCGGATGCGCGAGGCTGGGTTTCAGTTTTCCGGCAGCTGGACCTGGGGCGAAAACATCGCCTGGCAGAGCGAGCGCGGCGCCACCGGCATCGCAGATGACGTCGCCAACCTGCATCAGGGGCTGATGAACAGTCCGGGCCATCGCGCCAATATCCTGAACCCGAATTTCGAAGTGATCGGCATCGGCATCGAGCGCGGCAATTACAATGGCTGGGACGCGGTGATGGTGACCCAGAACTTCGCCCGCACCGGCGCACCGCTGCAGCTCGACAACGGCAATGGTGGTGGCGGCGGTGACCCGACCCCCCTACCCCCGCAGGATCTGGTGCTCTATGGGAATGGCGGCGCGAACACCCTCACTGGCAGAACCGGCGACGACCGGCTGTTCGGCCAGGGCGGCAACGATACGCTGACCGGCAACGAAGGCGCAGACACGCTGAAGGCGGGCAGCGGCAGCGATCAGCTTCGCGGCGGCAGCGGAAACGACGAAGCCGATGGCGGCACGGGCAATGACAAACTCTGGGGAGGAAACGGCAGCGACAATCTCCTGGGTCGCAGCGGTAACGACAAGTTCTGGGGCGGAAACGGCAGTGATAGGCTCTGGGGCGGCAATGGCAACGACACGATCCATGGCGGAAACGGCAATGACACAATCTATGCTGGTAATGACAATGACAGCATAGGAGGAGGCGCTGACAATGACGACCTGGGCGGCGGAAACGGCAATGACACACTCAACGGCGGCACCGGCGATGACAAGCTGCGCGGCGGCGCGGGTGCCGACAGGCTGATATTCTCGACTGGCGATGACCGAGCATTCGGGTTCGGCGGCGCTGACGTGGTCGATCTGAGTAATGTGGCTACAATCAAAAACTTTGCCGACCTGCAGGCCAACCACCTATCGGGCGGGGCAAATGCGGTGATCAATGATGGCTTGGGCAATACTCTGACACTGGTCAGCGTGAATGTAGCCACGTTGGACGCGGGCGATTTCATCTTCTGAGCCCCGCTGGCATATCTCTGTCAGAGCGCCGTTCGGAATTTCCGAAATTCGAACGGCGGCTCCAGGCAATCGAACAGCCGTCACACCCCGTCCGGTGGTCCTTCGGAACCTCTCACGTGGTCATGTTCCGAGGCATTTGATGACGGATAATCGCTATCACGGATAGTGACATCACACGAAACTACCATATTGAAATCCCGCAGCGCGTCTGCAAGAACTCGGGTATCTCCCCTTTCTTAGCCAGAAAACGGTATTTCCATGCACGTACTTCTCGTCGGAGCTGGCCTCTCAGGTGCGGTGATCGGGCGCTGCCTCGCCGAACAGGGGCACAAGATCACCATCGTGGACGGGCGGCCCCATATCGGCGGGAATTGCCATACCCAACGCGATGATAAAACCGGGGTTATGGTTCATGTCTACGGACCGCATATCTTCCATACCGATGACGAAGAAGTTTGGAATTACGTCACTTCCTTTGCCCGGTTCCAGCCCTACAAGCACCGGGTCATGACCACCTCGCAGGAGGCCGTCTATTCGCTGCCGATCAACCTGCATACGATCAATCAATTCTATGGCAAGACGCTCCGGCCGGACGAGGCGCGGGCGTTTCTGGAAACCCAGGCCGACACCTCGATCACCGATCCCCAGAGTTTCGAGGAACAGGCGCTGCGCTTTGTCGGCCCTGCCTTCTACGAGGCCTTCTTCAAGGGCTATACCGAAAAGCAATGGGGCTGTTCGCCCACAGACCTGCCCGCCGCGATCCTCAAACGCCTACCGGTGCGGTTCAACTACGACGACAACTACTTCTTTCACCGCTTCCAGGGCATGCCGGAACAGGGCTATACGCCCATGATAGAGGCTATTCTGGACCATCCGGGCATCACCGTACATCTGGACACGATGTTCGACCCGGCTGCGATCTCGGACTATGATCATGTGTTCTATTCCGGGCCGCTGGATGGCTATTTCGATTACCGGCTGGGGCGGCTGGGCTACCGGACGCTGGATTTCGAACGCTTCACCGATCAAGGCGATTACCAGGGCTGCGCGGTGATGAATTACGGCGACCGCGACACGCCTTATACCCGGATCACCGAGCACAAGCATTTCAGCCCCTGGGAAAGCCATGAGGGCACCGTCTGCTACCGCGAGTATTCGCGGGAATGCGGGCCTGCCGACATCCCCTATTACCCGATCCGGCTGGTCAAGGAAAAAGCGCTGCTGGCCGATTACGTGGCGCTTGCCGAAGCAACGCCTCGCATCACCTTTGTGGGCCGGTTGGGCACCTACCGCTATCTCGACATGGATGTGACGATCCGCGAGGCACTGGATACCGCGCGGATGTTCCTGACCCATGCGACCGAGGGCAGCGCGATGCCCGCCTTTGCCATTTCACCGCTCTGAGTCGCAACCACCGCCTTCCGGGCAGGCCCGTTGCAAGACCAGACCCGACAGGGTAGATCCTGCTCAAGCGGGCAGCCCCCTGCCCCACGGTCTGGCCGTAGCAAAGGACGATTTGAATGACCAAAAAGGCACTGATTACCGGCGTCACCGGGCAGGACGGGTCTTATCTGGCGGAATTCCTGTTGGACAAGGGTTATGAGGTACATGGCATCAAGCGCCGGGCCTCGCTGTTCAACACCCAGCGGGTCGATCACATCTATGAGGACCCACAGACCGATCACGCCCGCTTCCGGCTGCATTACGGCGATCTGAGCGACAGTTCCAACCTGACCCGCATCATGCGCGAGGTGGAACCCGACGAGGTCTATAACCTGGGCGCGCAATCCCATGTGGCGGTCAGTTTCGAGGCCCCCGAATACACCGCCGATGTCGACGCAATGGGCACGTTGCGCCTGCTGGAAGCGATCC
The DNA here is from genome assembly GCF_023502395.1 of Ruegeria spongiae. Classification (GTDB taxonomy): domain Bacteria; phylum Pseudomonadota; class Alphaproteobacteria; order Rhodobacterales; family Rhodobacteraceae; genus Ruegeria_C; species Ruegeria_C spongiae. The sequence goes on from NZ_JAMFMB010000025.1 coordinate 23,655, forward strand.
GCTTTCTGGGGCTGGAACAGAAGAGCCGCTTCTATCAGGCCTCGACATCGGAACTGTATGGTCTGGTGCAGGAAACCCCCCAGCGCGAGACCACACCGTTCCACCCGCGTTCCCCTTACGCGGTGGCCAAGCTTTACAGCTACTGGATCGCGGTCAATTACCGCGAGGCCTATGGCATGTATGCCTGCAACGGGATCCTGTTCAACCACGAGAGCCCGCGCCGCGGCGAGACCTTCGTGACCCGCAAGATCACCCGCGGGCTGGCCAATATCGCGCAGGGGCTCGAAGAGTGTCTCTATATGGGCAATATCGACAGTTTGCGCGACTGGGGCCATGCCAAGGATTATGTGCGCATGCAGTGGATGATGCTGCAGCAGGACACGCCCGAGGATTTCGTCATCGCCACCGGCAAGCAATATTCGGTGCGCCAGTTCATCGCTTGGTCGGCGGCGGAACTGGGGGTCACGCTGGCGTTCTCCGGTGACGGTCTTGACGAGGTCGCCACCGTCACCGCGATCGAGGGCGACGAGGCCCCGGCGCTCAATGTGGGCGACGTGATCATGCGCATCGATCCGCGCTATTTCCGCCCGGCGGAGGTGGAAACGCTGCTGGGCGACCCGTCGAAAGCCAAACAGAAGCTGGGCTGGGAGCCCGAGATCACCGTGCAGGAAATGTGCGCCGAGATGGTGCGCGAGGACCTCAAGACCGCCCGCCGCCACGCGCTGCTGAAGGAACACGGGATGGATGTTCCGGTCTCGGTCGAGGGGTAGCGCCATGAAGATCTATGTGGCCGGTCATCGCGGCATGGTGGGCGGTGCCATCCTGCGCCGGTTGCAGGCGCGCCGCGAGGCGGGCGAAGCGCTGGAGCTGATCACCCGCAGCCACGCGGAACTGGACCTGACCGATCAGGCACAGGTGCGCGACTTCTTTCAGGCTGAGCGCCCCGACCGGGTCATTCTGGCCGCTGCCAAGGTGGGTGGGATCGTCGCCAACAACAGCTACCCGGCGGAATTCATCCACGACAATCTGATGATCCAGTGCAACGTGATCCACGCCGCCCATGAGGCCGGGGTGCAGCACCTGCTGCAACTGGGATCAAGCTGCATCTATCCCCGGCTGGCGCCGCAGCCGATGGGTGAGGACGCGCTGCTGACCGGCACGCTGGAGCCCACCAACGAGCCCTATGCCATCGCCAAGATCGCCGGGATCAAGCTGTGCGAAAGCTACAACCGGCAATATGGCCGCGATTACCGTTCGGTCATGCCCACCAATCTTTACGGGCCGGGCGACAATTTCCACCCCGAGAACTCCCATGTGCTGCCCGCCTTGATCCGCCGTTTCCATGAGGCGCGAGAGAGCGGCACGCGGGAGGTGCAGATCTGGGGCAGCGGCACGCCGCGCCGCGAGTTTCTGCATGTGGATGACATGGCCGAGGCCTCGCTGTTTGTGCTCGACCTGCCGAAAGCGGCCTATGACGCCAATACAGAGCCTATGTTGAGCCATATCAACGTGGGCACCGGCAGCGACATCAGCATTCTGGAACTGGCGCAGATGGTGGCCCAGGTGACCGGGTTTCAGGGGCGGATCACCACTGACCCCTCCAAACCTGACGGCACCCCGCGCAAGTTGATGGATGTCTCGCGGCTGGGTGCGATGGGTTGGCGCGCGCAGATGCCGCTGGAGCAGGGGATCACCGAAACCTATCGCTGGTTCCTTGCAAATCAGGACGTATTCCGGCGGTAATGCCCGCAGGACGTATTTGGGAATTGAGCCTATGACCGACGATCTGACCCCGGAGATTCATCCCTTGCTACTGTGCGGCGGGTCGGGCACCCGGCTCTGGCCGCTCTCGCGCAAGAGCTATCCCAAGCAATTTGCCCGCCTCACCGGCGAGGAAAGCCTGTTCCAGGCGTCGGCGCGCAGGCTTTCAGGGCCGGGTTTCGCCGCGCCGATGGCAATCACCGGGTCCGATTTCCGCTTCATCGTCACCGAACAACTGGCGGCGGTGGAAATCGCCCCGGCCGCCATTCTGATCGAGCCCGAGGGACGCAACACCGCCCCCGCGATCCTGGCCGCGGCCCTGGCGCTTGAGGCGCGTGCGCCCGGCGCGCTGATGCTGGTGGCCCCCGCCGATCACGTCATCCCAGACGCCGCCCGGTTCCGCGATGTGGTGCAGGCGGCAGCCCCTGCCGCGCACGCCGGTCGCATCGTCACCTTCGGCATCCGCCCCGACCGGGCCGAAACCGGTTACGGCTGGCTGGAACTGACTGACGCGCCGGATGCCGACTTCTCTCCGGTCCCGCAGGACCTCAAGGGTTTTGTCGAAAAACCCGATGACGCGACCGCCCGCGCCATGCTGGAGGGCGGGCAGCATCTGTGGAATGCGGGCATCTTCCTGATGTCCTCCGCCACGCTGATTGCCGCGTTTGAAACCCACGCGCCCGAAATGCTGGCAGGCACACGCGCCGCCGTTGACGGGGCCGAGCGCGATCTGGGCTTCACCCGGCTGGCACCCGATCCCTGGGCGGCGCTGGACGATATCTCGATCGATTATGCGGTGATGGAGAAATCCGACAATCTGACCGTGGTGCCTTATGGCGGGGCCTGGTCCGATCTGGGCGGCTGGGATGCAGTCTGGCGCGACAGCGGGCCGGATACGGCCGGGGTGGTGACCGCCGGGCCGTCCACGGCGCTGGATTGCGAAAACACCCTGCTTAGAGCCGAATCCGAGGCGCAGGAACTGGTCGGGATCGGGCTGAGCGATGTGATCGCCGTGGCCATGCCCGATGCGGTGCTGGTCGCCCATAAGGATCGCGCGCAAGATGTCAAACAGGCGGTCGCAGCCCTCAAGGCCAAAGGCGTGCCCCAGGCCGAGACCCTGCCGCGCGATTACCGCCCCTGGGGCTGGTATGAAAGCCTGGTGGTGGGCGAGCGGTTCCAGGTCAAACGCATCCATGTGACCCCCGGCGCGGCGCTGAGCCTGCAAAGCCACCATCACCGCTCCGAACACTGGATCGTGGTCGAGGGCACCGCAAAGGTCACCGTGGATGAGACTGTGCAACTGGTGACCGAGAACCAATCGGTCTATATCCCGCTGGGCGCGGTGCACCGGATGGAAAACCCCGGCAAGGTGCCGATGGTACTGATCGAGGTGCAGACCGGCGCCTATCTCGGCGAGGATGACATCATCCGCTACGAAGACGTCTATGCACGCGGTCAAGGCGCAAAAGGGTAACCCTGACAGCCAAACCACCATCCCACCTGCAAATCGGCCGGAGGTCAGCGGCCATCCATCCCAGGTTCCTGCGTCACAGTGCAGCTGCTTCAGAAAATGAATATATCTGCCGTCAGATCCATCGACGGCAGGCCGCTGAGAAGCAGCGTATTGCCTGCGTCATCGGTAATCAGCACACCGTCACCAACATCTTGCAGATGATTGTCCCGCAAATCCGCGAAATTCGCGATTCCGGCAGCGCCGATAAGGTCCAGCCTGTCCTCGGCGACGGCAAATGACATCACCGTATCCTGCCCGGACGAAAAGACCAGCACATCTGCTCCGGGTCCAGGATAAAGCAGATCGTTGTCCGTACCCCCATTCAATGTATCCTGGCCGTCCCCTCCAAACAGCTGGTCCAGCCCCCCGTTGCCCTCCAGCATATCGTCGCCGATGCCGCCAAAAACCGTATCATTGTCAGCCCCACCACGAATGAGGTCATGCCCCCCATCTCCGACAAGCCTGTCATGCCCCTCTGAACCGCGCAGCGTATCTTTGCCCGGGCCGCCATGTGCCACGTCATTGCCCTCTCCCGCCAAGATCATGTCATCGCCCCTGCCCCCCCCAGAGCTCGTCCGCGCCCGCACCACCAGAAAGGCTGTCTGCATGGTCTTCGCCCTTCAAGGTATCGCGACCACCCCCTCCTATAAGCGTGTCCCGGCTCGAACCTCCCGAAATCCAATCCTGGCCGTCCCCTCCAAACAGCTGGTCCAGCCCCCCGTTGCCCTCCAGCATATCGTCGCCGATGCCGCCAAAAACCGTATCATTGTCAACCCCACCACGAATGATGTCATGCCCCAATCCCCCCAAAAGACTGTCGGCATGGGCACCGCCCCATAGCGTATCGTTCCCCGAAAAACCCGCCACTGTGTCCCGGCCATCCCCTGAGATGATGAAGTCGCGTCCGGCGCTGCCGGAAATGTTTTCACCGGTTTGGTTTGTAATGCGTGGTTTGACAACAGGGCCGGTCGACGCGCTTCTCACCGTCTCATAGGTGCCAAGCCGGTCCAGATAGGAGACCAGTACCGTGATGCCATGCCCGACATCCGCGTAAATCAGCTTGTAAGCATTTCCCGTCGCCCCGGGGATTTTTTGCCCGTCGCGGTACCATTGATACGTGACACTGGTTACCCCGTCCGCATCATGAAGCGTGCTGATGTCAGCTCTCAGAATCTTCCCTTGGCCGACCCAGCCGTGCCATGACACATCACCGGTCGGGGCAGCATTCACGCCAACACCCTGAAGCGTCAGAAGCGACGCGTCCGGCATGCGCAGAATCCGATCCGCTCCGGACTGGGATGACAGGATCACGGCCCGTTCTGCGGCTGTGAAGACCGAAAAATCCAGGAGGTCCTCAGACGGGTCAAAATCGGTGACTGTGTCGGCCCCCATATTCCACGTCAATGCGAAGACATCCGCACCTGCGCCAAGCGTCACCTCTTCGTTGTCAGCGGTGCTCTTGATCCGGTCTGCGCCGGCACTGCCGGTCTTGACTTTGGTTCTGCCAGGGGTCTGTTCCCCCACAGGATAGTGATCGACATGGGCAAATATCCTACCCGGCCACAATTCAGAAAGGGCGAGCGACCTGCCGCTTGCCGAGGTCACCCGAATGTCGGTATCGGCGTATTGCAACAGCGCCCCGTCGGCCAGCCGTTGGTAGTCGAGTTGCATGGAACTGCGCAGAAAGGGCAGGCTTCCGAGGTCGAGCCGGTCCCTGCCCGGTTCGAAGTCGCGGATATGATGCCCGCTTTCGCCAACGCCGATCACAAAGACATCCCGCCCTGCCCCACCGGTCAGATCACTGCCGCCGGACCCGGCGACCAGGGTATCGTCGCCCCCTGCGCCCCTGATCCAGTCGCGCAGCCCGCCGGGGGAGGCAAGGATCACGTCGTCGCCAGCAGTGCCCGCAAGGATCTGTCCGGCGGGATCGGTATCTCTGATCACCTGCCCCAACGTGTCGAGCGGTACGGTGAATTGTGACAGACCGTCTGCCCCCTCGCTGGCGGCGAAAATCTGCAGCTCGTCACCCACCCGCACAATTTCAAGCGCGGTCACATCTTCGAGCCCCAGCCCAATGCAATGAACCAGGGTCGCGGCGTGGACAAGCCGGCCATTGGGCAGAAGCGAAAACAGGCTGAACCCGTCATCACTCCCGCCGGCAACCACAAAGACATGCCCTCCGGTCTCCAGCATGGCCACCGCCTGAACGCCACCGAAGCGGCTGTGCAGCGTGTCGATCACGTAATCGGTCGCGACCAGTTCGCCGTCCGAACCCAATTTCATGACACTGAGCGAATTGGCAGCCGCATCGCCCACCACCACCCAGCCCCCCCCCCGCTGACCGAGATGGCCGCCATCTCGGTGGGGGTGTTGAGCCCCAGGCCGTCCTGTGCGCCGAGGGTATTGCATACCACCAGCGCTCCGGTGACCGGATCGACGCTGTAGCTGGCCACCTGTCCCGGTGCAGTCCCGCTACCGCCCGCCAGAATGACGAAACTGGTCCCATCCACTGTCACCTGCTGAAGGCTGCTCCCGCCTTTCGTTTCGAACTGGGTGGGGGACGAAATCCGTGAAATCCCATTCCCGTTCTCGACAAAGGCCCCGAGCCGACCCTTTTCGGCATCAAGAACATAATAGGCCAACCTGTCGTCGCTCAGCCGTGCCATGGCCAGCCCGTCCACCGCCCCCGAACCGACCGGCAGGACATGTTGAATACGCCCTGAGTGCAGCCCCCAGTGCTGCCTGGGCCGGGCAAGCAGGTAAGGTTGCGGCCTGGCTGGACGGCGCATGGCATTTCCTCGATCCACGTCCGGGCTGGCGGGTCTGGGATCAGGGTTCGAACCGATTGCGCATATGGAACGGCAGTGGCTGGATCGAGCCCCCTGCAGGGACCCAGAATCTGGATGGGGTCGGAATTGGCGCAGTATCAGACAGCACCAACCGGCTATCACTGCGAAGCCCCGCCAGCCTGTTCAGCCATGACGGCGCCGGACATCAGCTCAAGGTGAACAAGGCGGGTATGTCCGAGACGGCCTCCGTTCTGTTCCAGTCCGACTGGACCGGCCATGCCGAGATGGGACTGGCAGGGGATAGCGCGTTTTCGATCAAGGTCTCGGATGATGGTGCGACATGGAGGACGGCCCTGCGCTTCGATCCCGCCACCGGCCTGCCCCAGGGTACGGCGGTTCAGTCCGGGGCGACGGACGGCACGGGCGGGCGGCTGATGACCACCGGTGCCTTCGGGTTGGGCGGAACTGCCATTCCCCTGACCGCTGCCGACGATCTGAACGCATTGGAGGCAACCGGATTCTACTACAACCCCGCATCCGGCAACGTGACCGGAAACAACTATCCCATCACGTCTGCCGGCGCGCTCCTCAATCTTCGACGATCCGCTACGAACCGGGTGCAGATGTTCACCTCTCATGCCGGGACATCCGGAGCAGAGGGACTGCGCAGCTTCACCCGCAGTTTCGGGACAAATGGCTGGTCCCCCTGGGTCGAAACATTCCATCAGGGCACATTGCTCGGCCCGGTCTCACAGTCCGGCGGCCTTCCAACGGGCCGGGTCATCGAGCGCGGTGGCAACGCCAACGGAGACTATGTACGCTTCGCGGACGGAACGCAGATCTGCACCAACACGATCACTGTCGGATCGATCATCGCAAATGGCGCGGGCACCCATACAGCACCCTATTTCAGCGACCTCAAGAACTGGATCTACCCTGCCTCGTTTGCAGCTGCTCCAGCCTATTCCGTTGCACCGTTTATCAGCGGAACTCTGTTGACCGACCGCATCTTGATCGCGACGGCGGGCAACAACACCACCACTCGACTGCACGGTATCCGCTGCATCCGTGTTGGCGGGTCGGCAAATGATATCAGCCCGAATGTCGTCATGACGGCGATCGGGCGCTGGTTCTGAAGGAGGTCTCCCATGTACATCACATTTACCCCGGTTCGCCGACACGACAGGCTTACCATTGAAAAATCCGGCGATGTCCTGACCATCAATGGCGAGGATTTCGATTTCTCTCCAATCCCCGAGGGCGCGACCTTGCCCCGCACTGCCGTCACCTGCGACTGGCTGGCCTCGGATGTGGAACGACACGACGGCCATATTCATCTGACGCTCTGTTTGCCGCATGGGCCGTCTGCTCCGAGCGAAACCCTGTTTCCCGTACCGGTCCGCATGACGGGAGACGGGCAGGTACCCCTGCCCCCTCACGGCACAACCTCACCTGAAATAGAGGAGGAAAGTGCATGAATATCGACCTGAGCCGGATGCGCGGCCCTGAAGATAAAGCCCGGCTTGCGCTGGACGCCGCCCGCACCACAGCCCATGATCGCCTGCACGCGATCTTGACTGGCTTCACCGACGACCTGACCGGCGCCGTTCCCCTGGCCGAACAACTGTCTTGGAGCCTGAAGGAAAGCGCCGCGCAGGCCGTTCTAGACGACGCCGCCCGCCCGGATCAACTGCAGATGCTGGCGCTGGAAGCGGAGCAGACCGGAGAAGCGGTCGAGGAGCTCTCGGCGCGCATTCTCGGCAACGCCCGGCGCTACCACATGGCGGCCTCGTTCATCGCGGGATTGCGGAGCAAATACAGGGCCGTAATCAACAAGGCTGACACCTGTCCCGAAATCGCTGCGGCGCTGCGGGCATTGCAAACGGATATCGCAGGGTATTGTGCGGAACCGTAGGGAGCAAAACCACTGCGATGCGGCTTTTCTGATCCGCATCGCAGACACTCAACCCTCGGCTGGAAAAGCCCCTTGGCCTTCGAAACTCAAGCTGCGTAAACGAGAACTTGGAACGGCATCAGAATGTGACAGGTCCAGATATCCTTTTTTAACAGCATGTTCTGTGTGCTGGGTTTGGGAGCTACGCCGAGTGCCCCACTGGACGTACCGCATCTGTTGATATTGCTGCCGCCAAGTCTTCGTCATGGAGTTGCGTTATCTCAGCCGGAAGCTCCATCGCTGGCTTGAATTTCCCGAACTCTGAAACGGGGAAGTTGTGCAAGATCGCATTGTTCACGCGCTCGGCTTTGTCCTGTCTCTGAATTTCTTTGTTCATGATTCTCGCAAGTTGAATGGCACGACCGGACAGAGAGGGGTTTTGTACGTCGGTATCAATAGACAGTTTCAATTTCCGGGGAGTAAGCGTGCTGAGAACAGTATTCAGGTAGTCACCCCTCATGGGAACAACTTCGACCTCATTAAAGCGGTCACGGAAAGACTTGACCACTGGGCTCCAAAGCACCCGCGGCAAATCAACTTCGGCCTCAAGCCAGTCCTGGTACGTTCTGAATTCTTTCTGCCTGTGAACGAAGTGCGTATATGTGGAGATGAGAAAGTCACGCTGAGGGCGGACAGTCAGAATTATCTTTGTGGAAGCAGCCCCCGTATAAGTGAGTACTTCCGCCGAAATTTCGCTCCGGTCAATGCCGCCAAAACCATATTTTCTTGACGGCATAAAATCGTGACAAAATGTTTCAGAACTGCAGACAACCGTCTTGTATTTTTTGAAGTACGGCCCGAAGAAGTCAGCCGTTGCCTGCTCAAACCCGGATACGCTACCGGCACGGTACATTTTCATGTACTCACCAAAGTACTGACTCCCGCGAAAATCCTGAGGAAGGATAAGGCCGATCCCGGCCCGACTAAGTGCCTCGCGGTTCGATGAAAGAATATGCTGAATGGTCGATGTCGCCGTTTTTGGTGACCCTGGATGGATAATCAGTCTGGTCATAGGTGCCTCAATTTGGTGAAAGTGTAATATTGTCAGCAGATAGTGTTCCACTTTGAAGCAAACGGGTATCCGAGATCCTCGAGTATCCCGATCTGCTCGATCATTTCAGGTTTGAACTCGTCCAGAAGCCCGTCGGGCATCTCCATCTTCGCACTGACATTTACCGGGTTCGCTGCCGTCGGCTGAAGCTCGATACTGTCGATACCAAGAAAACCGCTTACCCGCTCCATGAAGACCACCGGGTTGGATTTGAGCTCTCCGAAGTCCAGAACAAGCACATCCTCGCGGTCAAATACCTCCAGGAACCGCGTCAGGTATGTGCCGTAACACCCATCCTCATTCAACCTGTCAGCCCGGGCAAATTGGACCAGTTGTTCAGGAGAATAATTTTTCACCTCATCAAAGCAACCAATGTATTCCGCGTGATACTTGATATGAGACCAGAGGCGCTCCACCGGGTCGCGCAAAATATAGATGATCTTCACATTCTCGGAGAGTTCGCGAATGGCATGCACCCCTTCAACGCTGATTTTGCTCGTTGACGGGCTGAAGTCGCAGGCTAATTGTTTCTTGCCCGCCTCCAGAAACAACCTACGGTACCAGGATTGGGTGACAGGGCCTTGCGCAAACATCTGGTACCAATCCAGCTTCTTTTGGAAGCGCCCGAACTCTCGGGAAAATACCGGTTCCGGCAACGGTTTTTCGAAATTTGCGCTGTCTCTTTCGACAAACTCTCTCAGCAGCTTGTACCGCGCAGACGTCCGAAGTCGGTTGAAGTCTCCGAAGCGCGAGAAAAAATAATGCAGCTCCTTTTCAGGCGCCATATAAATCTCCGGCGCCTGCAGCAGTTGTTCATACAGCCAAGTGGTGCCGGATTTGGCCGCCCCGATACACAAACAATATCCACGCATTTTTTATTCCTCCCCACGCAGCAGGCAAACAAAACGCGAAATCATCCGGTCATTGGCCTTCATGATTTCGTCTCCTCGCCTGCATAGTGCTCTATCAGTAGATTGACGTGATCGCGCATGGTCGGGATCTGCAGCGGCTTGTCGAAGAAACGCGCCCGCAACCCGGGATTCTTAACCAGCGGTGTTAGCTTGGACATGAAGTCTGCGATATTTTCGGCCTCAAACACAAAATGCTCCGGTGTGCTAATCGTCTGCTTGGCGCCCACCCTGTCGGACACCAGCGACGGCACGCCGAGCAGCCCCATCTCCACCGTGACCTGATTGAAGGTCTCCCACCAGATCGAAGGCACGATGTTCAGGTCCACCTTCTGCGACAGCGCACTGAGTTGGTTGCGCGCATATCCGGGCAGGATTTGAACCGATCGGAATTTGGTGCGCAACTGCTGCAACTGGCGGTTGAGACGCGGGTCGATGCGGGCAACGACCAGCAAATCGACATTCTCTTTGTAGAATGGATCGTCAATCTGCATCAGCGCGTCGATCAGGAACGGCAGCCCCTTTGAGGGGATGGCATATCCGATAAAGGACAGCGTGATCCCATCGCTTTCAGGCCGTTTGGCGCGCAGGGTGTTACGCTCTTGTGGCGAAACCTCGATATCCATCGGCAGCGGCAAGGTCTCAATGCGGGTCTGTGCAGGCAAAAACCGCAGGGCAGTCTCCCGGCAGAGATCCGATACCGCGAATATCCCGTCCGCATGCCGGTGCAGAGCTTCGCCATTGGCCTCGCGCCATTGGCGATAGGCATCGCCCGAAACGGCTGGGGGCGACAAGGGCATGACATGAAGCGGCGGCGTTTCTGCATCGGGCCGCCAGCTTTGGCGGTGCCCCGGTTCATGCCGGGGCCGCAAATGCCAGTAGCGGAACCTGGTCCGAAGCCCGTGAGCCAAATCGCGCGCCATGTTCCGAGCCGCTCGAATATAGGACCGGGTTCCCGAAAAAACATCGAACAGGAGGCCCCCCACGGGATGGCCAGCCAGACCACGCCCCTTGATGAAACCGCCGATCCGTTCCATCGCGATCAGGTCATGCATGTTGTTTTGATGGCCCAGGCACCCTACGCAGCGCGTGCCGTCATGATAATCGGTGCACAGGCTTTTTTCGTTGTAGAGCAGCTCAATCTGCGGGCAGACCGGCATGTAGTTGTGAAACGTATAGAACAACCGCTTCAGGTTCGGCCCCTTTTCCAGGGACAGGACATTGGCGCTGACGCCCTCCAGGTTATGAATATGGAATGCGTCGAACGGGCCATTCTGATTGATGAAATCCCTGATCAGGTCCGACGTTGTCGTGTCCCGCAGCCATGTCGAAATGGAATAAAATGAGTCATGAGCAGGTGCTTTTATGGGCGAGTTGACCAGGGTGAAGGTCTTGAGGCGTGGATGCTTGTAGGCACTGGCTGTTTGATGGATAGCCGGCCGACGCCGAAACAGGCCGTAGCGCGCGCCAGACGAGAGAAAATACACCTCGACATCGTCACGCTTCAAAAGCTCTTCGATCACGTTGCGCAGATACAATGTCACGCCGCCGCCAGCCATGACCGCGCTATCGAATTGCGCCCAGTTATAAAGGAGAATTTTCATCAGGTTATACGAGCAATATATTTGTTGAAGAAAGGAACAAGCCAGCCAAAACCGCTGGCCTTGAGACTGCCTTGCACCCAGTGATCCTCACTCACGCATGTCCGGATGTCGCAGCGCAGATGCAGTGGCCTGATCGGCAGGATCACGGAATTCTCGCGAACCTCGGTGGCACCGGCGTGGTGCGTTACGCTCTGCATGGAGCGGATCGTGCTACGCCGAGGGCGTGCAAAGCGCGCCGTGAACATCTGAATGATGGACTGATCGATGCAACCGGCGGGCAAAGGAGAACATCGCAACATGCGCTCGAACTCCCCTGCGGCAGCCAAAAGAGTAGTCCGGTCCACGCCGCCATCGCCAGTTGGCGTCGGCAAAGCAAAATACGGGATCAATTCCCCATAGGGTCCCGGAATGAAATCCCGCAGGCTGCCCCGGGTCCGGTCGACCGTAAAAGGCTCTAACCAGGCGAAACTGATGGCCACAGCCCGCTGCAGCTCGTCTTTGCGGCCTATGATCGCCGGTTCGATAATGTTGATACGGGGGTGCAGACGGCTCAGATTGCCCGGCAGGAACCGGTTGGCCGCCAACATCATCAGCGACAGGCGCGATCGCACGGTCTGACCGCTGCGTTCCTGCAGGTTGATATATTCCGACAAAGACTTTACCGCGGTTCCCGAGTAGCCGATATCGACAAGCAATATCTTCTCTTCCCGGTTCAAAAGCCCCATTTCATCGACATAGCATCGAATGCGATCGCGGCGGGCAATCAGGGCCGCATGCAAAGGCTTCATGATGTCAGGGCGCGTTTTCCTGAGAATGTCAAAACCGATATCGGTTTCAGGGTCGTCGCTGGCAAGGCAGTCCTCGACTTCGGCCCGAAGGGCATCCGGCACCCTCAGGTCCTTCACCCCGAGACCGAAGCTTTTCATGATCCCCCGCAACGAGGCCGGATGGCGGGACAGGAATTGCGCATTGTCGCGCAAATAGTTCGCCCAATGCGGCTGATCGATTTCCGGATAGTTCAGAAGCAGACCGACCCGTCGGCTGAAGGCAAGCTCCGCCATCTTGGGAAGGGGCAGTTTGCCACCCGCCCCGCAACCGGCCAGGAACTGTCTGGCAAGCTCGTGAAACAGGGTTCCGTCGCGGGTCAAAAAGAAAACCCGGTCGTAGCCCCCGGCCACCGCCGTCTCCAGGACTTGCCGGGAGAACAGGGAAAAGGTTGCCGCCACCAGCCGGAGCATCCCGTGCCGCGCGCTGTCGATCTTCATCTGGCCAAGCAGCTCGCGTGCCGCACGGGCCTGCAGGTGCGCCCCGAACTGCTCTGATTTCTCGAGCTCCAGCTTGCGGCGTTCGTTTTCGGGGTTGAAGTAATGCAGGGCGTCCCAGCCAAAGGCCCGGGGGCGCTCGACGTCGTTGGTCCAGTTGTCGCCCAGATGGAAACGGCGCTTGTCGCTGAGCCCAAGAGTTTCATCCATATGGGCAAACAACAGGCCGCTGTGTTTCGTGACGCCGACACTGGCGGACACGAAGACATGGTCGAAAAGATCCCAAAGGCCGAGATCGATCAGAAGCCGGCGCAACAGATCTTCGGACAGGTACATGTCCGACGCCAGGATCAGCGTCTTGCCCTGGTTCCGCAGCATCACCAGAAAATCGCGCATCTCCGGGTCGACCACAAGTACCTGGCGCTCGGTTTCAATCTCGTAATCCAGCAGAGCCTGCACCGCGCGTGCACGCCGATCCGGGCGACGGATGTAGGGCGCAAGCGCCCCGTCAAAGACATCTCGCAGGTCGACCTCGTTGCGCGGCGTCGGGGCCTGCGCCATGCCGCGCTGCTTGACCATCTGCTGAAAACGGCCGCGCGCATGCAGCAGCAGCTCGCGCGGAAGCGGGCCATCATCCCCACTGAGAAAGCGATCGGCGAATTCAGACGTTTTACGGTGGACATCGGCAAGCGCAACGGTCCGCCACACCAGAGTGTCGAACAGATCGAAACTGACGACCTCATACGACATCAGAAGCGTATTCAGTTCACGCGGCGCCGAAAAATTGTTGTCATCGGACTGGATCAGGGCTGTCTGGCGACGGGCGACGGTTCGCGCAGCACGTTCCGGTGCCACAATGCTTGCCCATCGCTGTAGGTGTCTCGCGGGCAAAGTGATCCCAAGCTCCTGCAAAATTCCTGTCAGGCTGAATCTCGACGACTACAGCTTCACCACAGGTTTCATAGATTTATCGGAAACGGTGTTCAAGACCTCATGATAGACCCTTTCGCCAGCATTCCGTCCAGATACAGGCAATGGTCGGGCAGGAGACCAGCGGGTGGCGAAATTCTGCGCAGCTCGCCCTCACCGCAGCTGTCCCTGATCGCCCAGCCCGGCGCAGCGGACGGACATTGCGGCCACTATTTCCTCCTATTGCATCAGCCAGAGATGGCGGTCGATCGCCTCTTCCAGATCATCGAAATAGGTCAGGTGACCATCCGCAAGAACGATCCCGGCATCGCAGAAGGCGCGCAGCTCGCCCATCGAATGGCTGACCATGATTGCCCCCGAATTCTGCATCCGTTCGGCGAACACCGCCCGGCTCTTGCGCTTGAAGGCGGCGTCTCCCACGGCTGTCACCTCGTCCACCAGATAGGTGTCGAACGGAATCCCCATGGACGCCCCGAAGGTCAGCCGCGAGCGCATGCCCTGCGAATAGCTGCGCACCGGCATGTGAAAATGCTTGCCCAGTTCGGAAAAATCCTGAACGAAAGCAAGAAGTTCATGGGTATCAACCCCGTAAATCCGGGCCAGAAAGCGCACGTTTTGCGCCCCGGTCATTTCACCATGGAACGACCCGCCGAAGCCCACGGGCCATGACAGCGTACCGGTACTGATCACCTGACCGCTGTCGGGGCGCATGTTGCCCGCCACAATCTGCAGCAACGTGCTTTTGCCCGCGCCGTTGCGCCCCAGAAGCGCCAGCGACTTGCCTGCGGGCAAGGTCAGCGTCAGATCGTCGATGACGATCCGGCGTTCGTTCTGAACCCAGAACCCCTTGGTCAAATGCTCAAAACGGATCATCGTCTGGTGCTCACATTCCGGGGCTAGCCACGATCACGGATGCTGTAATAGATCAGGGCCAGGATCGACCAGAACAAAAGCAGCAGCAGCGCGGCCAGGCCAGTCAGGACGAAGCGTTGCGGAAATTCGGAATCCTCGGCCAGGGTCGGCCGGATATAGGTGGCCAGATACCGGCTTTTTCGCGCCGCGTTGTCACGGGCCAGATCCAGTGCCGCCAGCGCAACGCGATAGGTTTCCTCGGCAAATTCCCGGTCCACGCTGAGGCTTTCATATTCCGCGATCAGCGAGGGATAGTCCTCGCCCACCGCACCGGTTTCGGTACTGTCCGAGGCAAAGGTCTGCCGTTCGATGGCGATACGCTCGCGGATCACCGCGATCCGCCGTTCGGCGGTGGTGACACGTGGATCGCTGGAGCTGACCGTTTCGCGCAACAGATCATATTCGATCAGGGATTCGGCCAATTGCTGCTGCAGGTTCGCCATCACGCCCAGCCGACTTTGGATATCGGCAGCGGGATCGACGATCTGCGTGCGGGTGCGGAACTGGGTCAGCGCCTCACGCGCCGATTTCAGGCGCTCCTCCGCCTCGGCCACATCTTCCATGGCATAACCCATCGCATCCGCGCGCGCCTGGGTGCTGAGATCGTTGACCAGAGACTGACTGAGATCGACGATTTCCTGGGCAATCCGCTGTGCCGTTTCCCGGTCAAAGGCCAGAACCCGCACCTCGACAAGCCCGCTGGACTGATCGTAGGAGATCCGCACCATCCGCTGCCAGTACCGGATCAGATCCTCAAGCGAGGCATCCGGCCGGATCGAGAACAGGAAGTCCTGCGGCCAGTATTGTCCGTAATGCGCCCGCAGATCGACGCGGCGGTCGATTTCGCGCACCAGATCCTGACTCTGGATGTATTCATAAAGGATGTCGCCATCCGAGGCGACGCTGCCGCCGGTCAGTTGCACCAACCCGCCCAGCATATCCGTTGCCGGGCTCGCCTCTTCCGAACGGACGGTAAACCCGGCGGTAGAGCTGTATTGATCCTCGGCCACATTCCAGAGATAGAAGATCAGCACCGCAAGGGGCACCAACACCATCAGCACGAAACTAAGAATCACCCCGCGATGCCGGGAGCGCATCTGGGCCGGGGCGGCCACAGGGTGCATCACGGCGGGGCCTGCACCGGGTCGTGGGTCTTTTTTCGGCCCGCCCGATCCGGGCTTGGGGCCACCACGTCCCCCCTGCCCTGCGCCTTTTTCCGCGCGCGCGCCGACATCAGGTTTACCCTGTTTTCCGGCTGCTCCGGATGGCTGCGCGCCACCTTCCGGAAAGGGTTTGATCCTGTCCGTCATAAATGCCTGCCTCGGCATGAAGCCGTTTGTATTCCGTGTTGCGTTTTTGCATATTCACCCGACCTTTACCAGCACAAGGCACCCCTCTTCGATGTCCGCAGCCCCGAACCTTCCGTCGTCGAATCCCAGGGCCAACGGGCGCAGAACCCGCCGGTTCGCGGCCGGGCGCACAGTTCTGGCGCTGATGCTGCGCGAGATGTCGACCCGCTACGGACGCTCGCCGGGCGGCTATGTCTGGGCGGTTCTTGAACCGCTGGGTGCCATCATCCTTCTGGGGTTCGGCTTTTCGCTGTTGTTGCGCAACCCATCTCTGGGCAACAGCTTT
This sequence comes from Ruegeria spongiae, assembly GCF_023502395.1. Classification (GTDB taxonomy): domain Bacteria; phylum Pseudomonadota; class Alphaproteobacteria; order Rhodobacterales; family Rhodobacteraceae; genus Ruegeria_C; species Ruegeria_C spongiae. The sequence goes on from NZ_JAMFMB010000025.1 coordinate 39,974, forward strand.
ATTCTGTTCTACGCAACCGGTTTTCTGCCGTTTTCCCTGTATCAGAACTTGTCCACCACGGTTGCCCGGTCGATCAATTTCTCCAAACCTCTGCTGCGCTACCCGGCGGTGACCTGGGCCGACGCGATCCTCGCCCGGCTGCTGCTGAACAGCCTGACCGGCATCTTGGTCACCTATATCGTGCTGACCGGCATCCTGTTTCTGAACGACACCCGAACCGTGGTCGAATACGGGCCATTGATTGAAACCCTGTTCCTGACCATTCTTTTGGGTTTTGGGATTGGGGTCCTGAACTGCGCCCTGTTTGGACTGATCACGATCTGGGATACAGTTTGGTCGATCATCACCCGGCCATTGTTTCTGGCCTCGGGCATTTTCTTCACCTATGAGGACATGCCGCCTACGGTGCAGGATATCCTCTGGTACAATCCGCTTTTGCACCTCACCGGGCTTATGCGCGAAGGATTTTATCCGATGTACGCCCCGCAATATATCAGCGTGACCTACGTGACGATTTTCAGTCTTGTTTCACTGTTTTTCGGGCTTCTGCTGCTGCACCGCTTTCACCGGGATATTCTGAATCGCTGAAAGAGGGCGTTTCGGCCCAGGCCAGCACCTGCGCATGGGAGACATCCACACGCCCTCGCAACCCATCCAGGATCGCCCGTCCCATCAGACGCAGAAAAGCGCGGCGCTGGCCGCCATGGTAACGGGCCTTGAGCAGCCATTTGGGCAGGATCGCCAGGCAGGCCGGAGCAAACAGCCACCCCGCAGCCAGTCGGTACAGCAACAACAGGTTGCGGTGGTGGTAATAAACCTTCCAGAGCGGGTTGAACCGCTGACCCTTGGCCAGCCCACTGCCTGCGAACGTGGTAAAATCATGCTCGAACCGGATCTGCGGCGCAAAGGCTATACGCCCTCCCGCCTTGCTTAACCCCAGCGTATAGATCCCGTCATCGCCATAGATGAACAGGCGCCCATCGGGATAGCCGACCCGGGCAATGGCCGCGCGCGAGACGAAGAACCCCACAAAAGAGGTCACGTCGATCGGGCGCAGGTCGCCCTCATAGGCGGAATGCGGGATATGAAACCCGTTGCGGCCGCGCCGGGCAGCACCGAGAAACTCACGCCAGTGCCAGAACGGATTGCGCGAAGGGCGGTTCATCTCGCAGATTTCACCACTGGGAAAATAGACCGCCGCAGCCAGAGCATCCCATCTACTCAGGTCCAGCCTGTGAAACGTGGTCAATGCATCGGGTTCGGGGCGTCCATCATCATCCGTGATCATCAGCCAGTCGGGATCATAACGTTCCATCGCATGGCGCATGCCCCACTCGAACCCTCCGGCGCCGCCTCGGTTGATCTGGCTGCGCAACACGTCAAGCCGCGGATCGGTCTGCCCGTCCAACCATGCCATGGTGCCATCAGTTGAGGCATTGTCGACCACCACCAGCGCGCTCAACGCATCCACGTCGGAGGCAAGCAGGCGGGCAAGAGTGACTTTCAGCTTGTCCAGCCGATTATAGGTCACCACCAACGCCACTAGCTGGCGTGGGGCGCCTTGCATTTGAACAGCTTCAGTGGTCACGAAGTGGAAAACCCTTTATTGCTTTTGCCTCTGAACTCACAAAGCCGTCAAGATGTCAAACGCTTCCCGCCATCTGGCGGACGCCTGGCCAAGAAAGGTGGATTCATCTCCGGCAACACGATGGGGCAGGGGCTTGATCAACCGTCAATGTTTCGCACGCGAAACGTTTTGGCAACCATCAGCGGGATTGCAGCCAGCCTTGCAACGCATCCGCAAGCGCCTCTGAAACGTCGTCACCCACTAACTCTATGCGACTCTGATTCGGGGAAAATCGCATCTCCAACCCTTCCGACACCTGCGTCACGATGTGTTCTCCTCCAGCGATGCGCACGCGCGGGCGAGTGGGCGGGGTCGAAGGCTCCGGCGCTGCCTGAGGGGCAGGGGAGGGCTGCCGCTCGGCCACCGCATCCGCCAATATCCGCATCTCGGCACCGGCGCTGTCGCGCGGAGTGTTGCGCAACTGTTCCTTCAGCACGTCCCCAAAGCCGGGATCGCGCACCAGTTCCCGCGCCAGGGCCAGCCCCAGCTTCTCGCTAATCGCCGAAGGGAAATAGAGGCTGTCGTCAAAGGCATCAACCAGCGTGATGAACGTCCCGATCTTCGACCGCTTCGACCGTGCCGCATTGGCGTAAAGCCCCTGCAGAGCCAAGCGCTGGTTGGGATAGACCCCCTCTTTCATGGCGCGCACCGCGATGCGGGCGCGTTCGTAATGGCTGAGGTTCACCCGGATCTCGTTTTCCTCGACCATCGCCACATAGGAGGCCTGCGCGCTCTCAGGCCGGATCACCATCGCCCGCACGGTGGCAAATTTCGGATCGGATGTTTCGCGATAGAGCCTGCGCAGTGCCGTCAGACGGCGCCAACCCGAGATCAGACCATGGGTGCGCCCGCCAAGGGGTTCAGGCAGCAACACCACCTCGATGGGCATCTGTTGACCGCGCGCGCGCAGGCTGTCGGTCAGCGCTTTCATCTCCTCCTCGTCCTGCACCAGACGGTCGCGCACCAGGTGACGCTCATCTATCACCTCAAGCGGCAACAGCTCGATCATCCGCCCCTCGGAGCGGGCCTCCTGCAGAACCTGGGTCACCTCTTCCAGCGCTGCCGTGGCCGAGGCCTCGCCCGCCACCTGCGCAATCGGGGCCGTCGACACCGCGGGCATCATCTTGGTCTCGGGCGCTGCCATGGGCGTGCCCAGATAGCCGGGTTGTGCCGGGGTCAGCCGCTTGCGTTTTGCCATTATGAAATCCCCTTGTTAGAGCCTGTTATTCTGCCGCCTGCTGCGCATCCAACTCACCGCGCCGCCACACGCCCAGCAACAGCCGTTTGAAGGCGGCATAGGTGGCATCAAAAGTCTCGCGCCCGCGCGCGTAAGTCTCGCGGTTGAAATCGCGGTAATCGGCCTCATAGATGCCGTTCACCTGTTCACCCGCCTGACCGATCAGCGCGGTGAAATCCTGTTTGTGCGGGCTCATGACCTTGCCCAGATAGGCCTGCATCAAGCCCGACAGCTCGCCCTGCTGGGCGCCGTCATAGCGGGTGATCACAGCCCGCACCGCATCCCATTCAAAGCCGATCTCGGGACGGCCCAGGGCGCGGGCGGCAACATTTTCGCCCTCTTCGATGCTGGCAAAAGTGGAATGCAGCATGTCAAAGAACCGACCCGTAGAATCGAACTCCAAGAAAGACGCCCCCAAGGGCACCAGCAGGATATCCGCCGCCGCCAGCCCGTTGATGGTCAGATAGCCGAGGGCAGGGGGGGTATCGATGAACACCAGATCATAATCGTTCAGCACCCCATCCGCCTCAAGCCGGTCGGTGAGCGCATCCCACAGCTTCCAGCCGCGCGCCTGCATGCGCCAGACGGGCACCTGAAACTCGGCCCAATAGAGGTTCAGTTGCGCGCCGATGAGATCAATGTTGGGCCAGTGGGTGCTCTGGATCAGATCCTGCGCGGTGACATCCATCGCCGCCGTCAAAGCCTCGTCCAGCGGCTGGGGCGGGTCGCCCCGGTCAAGGCGGCGCTGGTTCTCGGTGCGCAGATATTCTCCGTAATGGCGCGCCAGAAGCGGGAAGGCGGTCTGCCATTCATCCTCGACCACACCACCAAAGATCGAAGTCATTGATCCCTGGCTGTCCAGATCGATCACCAGCACCCGGTAGCCGTCCAGCGCCGCTGACATGGCCAGATGCGCCGCGGTGGAGGTCTTGCCCACGCCGCCCTTGAAATTGGCCACGGCCACCATCTTGGCGGGCTGACCGGCGGGACGGTAGGGCAGGTAGTTCTTGGCTTTTGAACCTTGCGCCCCAAAGAAGGCCCGCAGCCGCAGAACCTCGTCGAGGGTGAACCATTTGGCGCCGCCCTCGGTCTCGCTCCGGCCTTGCGGCAGATCGGGGTTCTGTTTCAGCACGCGGCGGAAATGGGCCTGGGCGACCGGGATCAGATAGCGGGTGATTTCCCATGTCGAAAACAAACGCAGGTCCTTGCGCCCGGCCTCGTTGAGGCCCCGGCTGGCCAGATCGGCGCGACCCTGGGCACAGGCGCGGGCGATCTCGGCAAAGCCGCCTGTCTCTGTGGGTAAGTCCAGTTCGGCCAGCGCGGCGTCGGGGTCGATGTTGAAATAGGGGGGAAGGAACGTGTTGTCCTTGGCCATGGGTTTTCTGCTCGATGTGTTGTGTTTTCTGCATGATACCGAAAAAGGCGGCACATGGAAGGAAAACCATCACAAGCGGCGATTTTTCTCAGGAAAAGAAGGGGATGCTGATGCGTTTATAGCGCAGATTCCAAAGGGTTTTGTTTTTTTTAGAGTGTTAGATTCGTGTTATTTAATGTTACGCGCTCAGACTCACATGTATTTTCTCTTTTAATTCAGATAGGTAAGCATCGTTTCGAGAGGCTATCCGACTCTGAAACCCCGATAAAGTGACTCCGAACCCCCGAGCAGGCGATTCCGAACCCCCGTTGCGAGGTCCTGTGGATAACTCTAGGCTCGGTGTCACTAAAACCACGAAAGATTCCCGGACCGGAAAACCGGCTGGAGACAGGCCCCGACAAGAGGGCCGCGATATTGAGGCGACGATGAGCAGGTCAGCAACAGGCGGGGCAGGGGGGTTACTCCCTGACCGGACACGGCAGGGCGATTTCTTTCTCTGCGACATTTTCGATGCGATCCCCAAGGACGATATCGCCAGCATGGAACATCCGCTGTTCTCGCTGGCGACACGGCCCGACCGGCGGATCCTGAACTATGCCCATAACGGGACCGAGATCACAGTGACCCCCTCCGTCAAGGGGCTGGCCACGATCCATGACAAGGACATCCTGATCTTCTGCATCAGCCAGCTGATGGGGGCGCTCAACGCGGGCCGCGCGGTCAGCCGGACGGTGCATCTGAAGGCGCATGATCTGCTGATGGCGACCAATCGCGAAACCTCCGGCGATGCCTACCGGCGGCTGCGCGAGGCCTTCGAGCGGCTGGCCGGTACCCGCATCACCACCAATATCGTCACCGGCGAGCAGGAGGTCACCACCGGCTTCGGCCTGATCGAGCGCTGGGAGATCGTGCGAAAGACACGCGGCGGGCGGATGGTCAGCGTGGCGGTGACACTCAGTGACTGGCTCTACCGTGCGGTGCTCAGCAAATCGGTGCTGACGCTCAGCCGCGATTACTTCCGCCTGCGCAAACCGCTGGAGCGGCGAATCTATGAGCTGGCGCGCAAACATTGCGGACGCCAACCGGCCTGGACCGTCTCGGTGGACACGCTGCTGAAGAAATCCGGCTCCGCCTCGCCGCGCCGGGTCTTCCGCAAGATGCTGCGCGACATGATCGAAGCCGACCACCTGCCCGATTACGAGATCCGCGAAGAGCCGGGCGACCTGATGCGCTTTGCCCCGCGCGGCGGGCTGATCGAGCCGCAAGCCCGCCCGCCGGTTCTGTCCGAGGACACCTATGCCCAGGCGCGCGCGCTGATGCCGGGGGCGGATGTCTACGCGCTTGAGGCGGACTGGCGCGGCGTCTGGGTGCGCTCGGGCGCGCCGCGGCTGCGCAAACCGGACGCAGCCTTTCTGGGCTGGGTGAAGAAGCGGGCAGGGGGTGCGCGCAGTTGAAACCGCCCGGGCCTGCGGCTAGGCTTCGCGGCAACCCGAAGCGGTGTGCGGCGACCCGGTTGCGATCGGACGCGGCGGCCAGAAACAGCGTCAGGCAAGACGCGCAGGAAGGGAAGGGCAGGCAATGAGCACGCGCAGGGCATCCGCTCTCAAGTTTCAGGTGACCACCAAGGATTCTGCGGAATTCCGCACCTGGTTCCGCGGCGAATACACCAATGGCAACCCGCATCTGGCGCATCTTCTGAGCGAGGATGCGATGGATAAATACGTGCTGCATGGCTGGACCCCCGAGGCCCCCATCATCACGCCCGACACCCAGATCACCGCCTTCGGCAGTTGCTTTGCCGCCAATATCTCGAACTATCTTTCGCAGCGGAATTACAATGTCCTCAACAAGGACAAGAACGCCAAGCGCGCTTATGTGGTGGGCTGCGGCGAGGGGATGGTCAATTCCTTCGTGATCCGCCAGCAGTTTGAATGGGCCTGGGAGGGCAAGGTCTTCGACCAGCCGCTCTGGCATGGCTACAAGGCCGAGGAATACGGCTATGACGACGAGGTGCAGGCCACCACCAAAGAGATCTTCGACAACACCGATGTCTTCATCCTGACCTTCGGCCTCTCCGAGATCTGGTATGACGAGCCCACCGGCAACGTGTTCTGGCGCACCATCCCCAAGGAAAGCTATGACCCCGAGCGCCACAAGTTCCGCGTCAGCACCGTCGAAGAGAACAAGGACAATCTGCGCGCCATCTACGATCTGATCCGCAAGCACCGCCCGGATGCCAGGATCATCTACACGCTGTCGCCGATCCCGCTGCTGGCCACCTTCCGCAACAATTCCTGCATCACCTCGAATTCCGTCTCCAAAAGCGTGCTTCGGGTGGCCATCGACGAGGTGATCCGCGAAAAGCAGGACGAGGGCGTGCTGCATTACTGGCCCTCCTACGAGATCATCACCGATGTGTTCCGCCAGCCCTACAAGCCCGACCGTCGCCACCCTTACGAAGAGGTGCTGGATTACATCATGATGCTGTTCGAGAAGACGTGGTGCATCCCCCATGACAACGACGCGGCGGACCGTCCCGATATCAAGGTGGGCTTTGCCAGGGCGCTGGTGGCGTCGCGGCTGGTGCCCGGCGTGATCACCCGGGTCATCGCCAAGGACAACGACTACGCCATCAACCGGCTGCTGGCGCGCGATCAGATCATGGACGAGCCTAAATCGGAACGGTCGATACGGCGGTTCCTGAAGAGTTTCCTGAAAGATGCAGAGGCCGGGTCGCCAGAAAAGTAGGTCAAATTGCGGCGCAAATGTCGTATGGCCCGAACAGGATAATGTTCACAAATCCACCCCGCCACCCGCACTGCTTACATTCGGGACCGGGTGAGCGAGCAAATAAACAGGCAGGTTTCAATGCGGATAGCAATTTTGACTGGAGGCCCCTCCTCTGAACGCGAGATGTCTTTCGCGACAGGGCGCGAGGTTGCCTGGGCGATGGAACAACTTGGCTACGGGTTTGTCGAGCTCGATATCGCGCAGCCTTTCTACAACGACCTGCTGGAATTTGCGCCGGACGTCGCCTTTATGGGCCTGCTTGGTGGCACCGGTGAGAACGGCTCGATTCAGGGCATGATGGAAGTCATGCAGATCCCGTACACCCATTCCGGCGTTGCCGCGTCAGCGACCGCCATGAACAAGGAAATGAGCAAGGCGATCTTTCGCGATGCGGGCTTGCCGGTCCCCAAGGGCGGGTTGATGCAGAAAGACGAGATTCAGAAAAGCCACGCCATGGACGCGCCTTATATCGTCAAACCCAACGATGACGGGTCCAGCCTTGGCGGCTTGTTCATGGTCGATGACCTGACGGGGCCGACCCCGGATCTGAGCGGGACATCGCGCGATGTGTGGCTGGTCGAAGAATATATTCCCGGACGCGAACTGACCGTTGGCGTGATGGGCGACAAGGCGCTTGCGGTCCATCAATTCGATATCGACGGATTGTATGACTATGACCAGAAGTACCATCACCTGGACAGCAATCACATTCTGCCAGCCCCGGTTCCGCCTGAGATCGAGCACCGCCTGCTTGATCTGGCCGAACAGGCGCACCGGGTTTTGGGGTGCCGCGGGTTGAGCCGGACGGATTTTCGCTGGGACGAGAGCAAGGGCGTAGACGGTGTCTGCATCCTCGAACTCAATACCTTGCCTGGTTTGCGGCGAAATTCGAATGCCGGAGAACAGGCCGCCTATAGGGGCTACAGCTTTCCGCAGCTATGCGACTGGCTCATTCAGGATGCGTCACTGAACCGCTGACCTCGGCAGAGAGAAGGAAATTATTCTGATGGCAACCGAAGCTGTCCGTCTGTGCACGACGCATGACCTGCCGTTCAATCGGCTGTTTCGCTATCAATACGTCCTCGCCAGAACCGACCTGGCCCTGCCGGGGTTCTCAGCGGTTCAAATGGGTGGGTTTGTTCTGCAGACCGGGCAGGATCTGCCCTGTCACACGCTGGTGGACATGCAGGGACGGAGCATCGGCTATGTCTTCGGACAGGCCGTCACCCATGCCGGGGTTCCCTTTGCGCAGGCTGTGGCGCAGCTCATAGATGCGCAGGCCGAAGATGCGCGGGACCGGTTCGAGGACCTGATCGTCCATACGGTCGGCCGGTTTGGCATTCTCGCGGATCTCGGCGGTGGCCCCGGCCTCTATCAGGATGCCAGCGGTGTCATCGGGGCGGTGGAGAACGCGGACCTTGGGCGGATCGCGTCGTCTTTGAACCTGTGTCTGGATCGTCCGGTCGAAAAATCACCGCTGTTCGTCGATGCCGACACCGATACCCGCCATTGTGTCTGCGGGTTGTCTTTCACCGAAGATGCCGCGGTTGCCCGCATCAACCCCTCCTACCGGTTCGACCTGACCGCGTGGCAGGGGGACCGGTTCTGGCCCCGCGAGGGTGATCTGTTTGAACATCCCGCCGAAAATTATGCGCAAGCGCTCGATGAGATCATCGACTCTGTGCGTGCCGTCACCAGACGCATGACCATGGACCATCCCGTGGTCCTGAGCCTGAGCGGAGGGTATGACAGCCGGGCCATCTATGCGATCTCGGATCTGGAGACCCGCGGAAGGTTCGCGCAGATATTCGCGGCCGTTCACAACAGGATTGGGTGGTATGATGCGATGGTCGCATCCTCCGTATGCGGTCTGGATGGGTTGGGTCTGGAAATACATCAGACCGCGCGCCCCAGACGGTTCTCAACCGCCGAACAACTGGACAAGGACACCATTTCCTTTTCGGTTGCCAGCGGCAAAACCGGTATCCCCCCCATTGAAACGCAACTGGGGAGCTGGGCCAAGATTCGCGACAACGGGATCGTCATGCGGGGCCAGCAGATCCCGATCCTCAAGGCGCTCTTTGTCCGGGAGCGCGACCCGAAAGCCTGGACGCCGGAGTTTCTGGTCGGCCGGGTCGCGACCTTGCTCAGATGTGGCGCCGCGCCGGAGGACACCAGGCAGGCGGTCGCCCGCGCCACCCTGGATCTGCAGGCGGGTTTTCCGACCGCCGCGCGCGCCAGAATTGTCGACCTGCTGCTGATGGAGGCCATCAACGGGCCGGAACTGACCGAGATGTTCACCGGGTTTTCGCATGCCTTTTATACCTCGCCGTTCAACAGCCGTCGTCTGATTCAATTATTTGCCGGGTTCGACACGTCTCATCGCGCCAACCTGTCCACCTTTCACCATCTTCTGATGCGGGCCGACGCACGCACCTGCGGGATCGCGACCGCAGGGCAGGTCAAGCAGGTCAAGGGATGGGAAGAGGACGGCGGGATTGTCCACAGGTACAACCTGATAAACCAGTATTCCGAGTCCTATGCCGAACGTGTCGGAGAACCGGCACCCCCGGTTCAGCTCCGCCGCTTCAGCACTTTCGGGGCGGTTGGTGTGGAACGGCCCAGGAATATACTCAGGCTTGCGATGGCCGCTCGCCGCGCCTGATCTGATAACACCACTGCGGCAGCCTGTGCCGTTAAAGCCTGCGTTCCGGGCGTCAGCCCCCTTCACGGGCCTCGGGCCAGGCCTCTGCCGGGGGGTGGTGACGCTTGCGCAGCGCGAACAAAACCCCACCGGCGGCGGCCTGCAGCAGCACCATCGACAGCGCGATCCAGGCCAGCGAAATGGCCTCGGCGGCGCCAACCCCAAAGGCACCGAACAGATAGACGAAGATCTGCTCGCGGATGCCGATGCCGTTCACCGAAGCCGGGATCATCATCACAAAAAGCGAGACCGGGATGATCCCGAAATAGATGATGATCGGCAGCTCGATCCCCAGCGACAGACCGATCAGGTAGTAGTGCAGCACCACATTGGCCTGGAACACGATCGAGATGGCCATGCAGCGATAGACCGCATCCATGCGGGTGCCGAAGACCCGCGCGGTTTCCGAGATATTGGCGGCGATTGCGCGCAGCTTGGAAAAGCCGGGCAGGCGCCAGATCCGGGCTTCGCTGCTCTGACGTCGCATCAGCATCAGCGCCAGCCCGGCCAGCACCAGCAGCGCCGCAACCGCCGCCAGAATCCAGTGGATGCCGGTTTTGCCGACGATTTCTCTACCCACAAGGGGCAGCGCCAGACCGGCCAGCACCAGCAGGCCGAACATGCCCGTCAGCCGCTCAACGAAGAGGATCAGGAAGGAGCGTGTATACGATCTGACCCGGTCGGAAATGTCATAGGCGCGCATGAAATCGCCGCTCATCAGACCGGGCAGGAAGGCGTTGAAGAACACCCCGATCGAATAGGCGCGCAGCAGCTCGATCAGCGGCACGGCAAAGCCCTGCGCGGCCAGCAGGATCTGCCAACGCCAGGAACACAGCAGGTAGCCCGCCACGTTGAGCGAGAAGGACAGGATCAGCAGCCAGGGATCGGCGCGCCCGATCGCGCTCCAGATCTCGTCCATATTGTCGATCTGGGTATAAAGCAGCCAACCCAGCAGCCCGGCGCTGATCATCGCCTTGATGGCCAGTGAAATCACCGCACGTCTGCGGCTCTTGGCAGGTTTGGCCACCTCTGGGGGGGGCGTGTCACTCATCTTCTTGCACCCGTTTGCGGAACAGCTTGGCGGGCACCCCGCCCATGATGCTCAGGGGGGCCACGTCTCGGGTCACCACGGCGCCTGCCGAGATAATGCTGCCACGCCCGATCCGTACCCCGTCCAGAACCGTCACGCCACCGCCCAGCCAGACGTCATCCTCGATCACGATGCCCTGGCTCTCGAAACCCTGGGCATTCATCGGTCGCGTGAGGTCGCCGAATTTGTGGTTGCCCGCCACGATATGGCAATGCCCGCCGATCAGGGCATTGTCGCCGATCGTCAGCCCGCCCTGACCGTTCAGGATGGTATAGGCGCCCACGAAGCAATTGTCGCCCAGCGTGACATGCCCGTCATAGCCGGTTTCGAACCGCGCGCCTTGGATGATCTGGTTGTGCGCGCCCAGTGTGACCGTGGCATCCACGCTTTTGATATCGAAAGACACGGCTTCGTCGATCAACGTGCCTGCCCCGATCGACAGGCGTCGCGGGCAGCGCAGAGTGACACCGCGCGAGATCGCCGCGCCCTTGCCGTATTGCCCCAGCAGGGCGGGGTAGATCTTCTGCCGTAGCAGCAATCCGGCGGCACCGGGGAAATTGCTCAGCAACATGGTGATCAACTCGTATTTTACCAGATCCCGCAGGCGCGCGCCGCCAACGATCCGGGCCATGTAGCTTTTCAAGGCGCCGTCCCGGGATTGGGTCAGATGCTGTCCGTCGATATGCCGGCCCATGAAAATTCCTGTTGTCGAATACCTGCCGCGCGCAGCGGCTCGCCCTGTCTAGCACAGCCATCGGGAAATGATATCGCCGTTGCGCACCGTTGGGCGGCGGGGCAGGGGGGAGAGTGGCGCGAAACCCCCGCGCGGATCGCTGGACAGCGCAGATGCCGCGACCCTATAGTCGGCCTCGACCCGGCGCTTCCGGGCGGGCACCAAAGGGAGGTGCCTTTTTAGTCATTGTTTAGGTATTTCGGACAATCAGGTCCGGGGGGAAAGAGTATGGACAAATTAAAGGGTGGCGGGTTTCAGAAGATACTCTCGATCGTAGGCCGTCTGATTCCCGGCCTGCGGCTGAAGACCACCATTTATCTCAAGCTGATCTATGGCCCGCGGAAGTTCTTCCGCACCTACACGTCGGGTTTTTACCGGATCGATCACATCTATGACGTGATGAAAGAATTCTCGAACCAGTTCGAGGGCAAGTTCTCGGTCATCGAGTTCGGCGTCGCCGATGGCTATGCCTTCACCAAGAAGCTGTATGCCGCTGAATATCTGGGCGTGTCCGACCGGTTCCGGTTCCACGGCTTCGACACGTTCGAAGGCCTGCCCGAGATCGATGACGATGTCGACAGCAGCCTGGTGGCGGGCGACAGCTGGGAAGAGGGGACATACAAGGGCCGCCAGGAAGAACTGCAGGCCCATTGCGCCGAAAGATACGACAATTTCGAACTGCACAAGGGGCTGTTCGAGGACACGCTGACGCAGGAGTTTCTGGACACGCTGGAAGAATACAAACCGGCGTTGATCTGGATCGATTGCGATCTCTATTCCAGCACCAAATCGATTTTCGAGCGGCTGCTGCCCTATATCCCCACCGGCTGCGTGATCTATTTCGACGACATCTACTACAATTACAGTTCGCGCTTCACCGGCGAGATGCGCGCCGTGCACGAGATCAACAGCGGCAAGTTCGGTGAGAATGTGGAACTGGTGCCCGATACGGCGCTGTCGTGGGATTCCAACCGGCTCTATCGCATGATCAACATGGACGCCAAGACCAAGCATGTGCTCAGGAAGACCCGGACCGACGGCATCCGGTTCCGTGCCGACGATTCACCTTTTCCCTGATCTCCGGCCAGATCGGTCGGCGCCGTGCATGGACCCTGCCGCCCGGGTGGAGCACACCGAAACGTTTCGGGAAATGGGGTCCGCCTTTATCCGGGTTTGCGACCGGTCGCGCCGGTGCGAAAAACCAGCAATGTCGCAAGCAATGGCAACAGCCATATGATCCGGGCCTGATACCGGTGATGCGGATCGGACAGCACACCGGTGACGAGCGCGTTGCCCACCATGGTCACGAGCACCAGAACGACGAGAATGCGCAGCGACCGGTCTGTGTCTGCGCGTGATACCAGATACAGGACCATCGCCAATCCGGCCAAGGCGGAGAGATACACGACAATCGAAAGCGCCTCGAACGGGTAGCGCCCGCTCACGGCCCGGGAGTCGCCATAAGCCGCGAGTTCGCTTTGCGTCATGAACGATGGTGCGGCTTCCCGGAACACCCGTTTGGCCGTCTTGAATTCGAACAGGCCGAACTTGCGGATCTGGGTCAGAAAATTTCTGGCGGAGGCGGTGAACTGAAGGCCGGGCCATTTTCCGGCGGCGGTCAGGAAGACGGCGGCGTCTTCCCGGGCGAGCCGGGTTTTCATCTCTGGGTCTGCTTGCTGGTAAAAACTGTCTCCCTGCCAGAGAAACAGCGTTGAATCGGTATTGGGGAGCGGCCGCGCGGCGCAGATCGCAAATTCGTCCGGATCGCACCCCTGCTCGATCATCCGCGCCACGGGCCCATCCTCGATCCCGCGCGCCGTCAGGAACGGAGGGTTGACCGGCCAGCTTCCGAAAACGGTATAGGCGACGAAGGCGAACAGAAAGACCCCAAGAATTCCGGTTGCGAAGGCAGATGTAACGCCGATCCATCCGGAAATGCGAGGCCGGTATTTGCGCGAAACCGCCAACAGGGTAACGAATAGGATCAAGCCAAGAGAGACCAGAATATGACTGCTGTGGAACAGTATGACGGCCACAAGAAGGCCCCACAGGAAAACAAACGCGCTTCGTGACAGTGTGCCAGTGCGGTAGCAAAGCAAAAATATGATGAGAGGGATCAGGCCTGAAAACACATCGGGCATGCTGTAGCTTGTGAAGTAAGGCAGCGGAGTAAGTGCGGCACACACAACTCCTGCTGCCAGAAAGGCTGAAACAGGTCGTTTCGGACAGACCTCGCGACACACCAGCCAGACCACCAGGGCTATGATGAGGGATTGGAATAAAACGATCAGAAACGGGCTGACTTGCCAGAGATTGAACAAGATCACCCCGTAATAGGGTGAACGGGACATCTGGATTAACTTCTTGCCCCCGTCGTTGCCGGCATTTTCGTCGGGTGGGTCGCCGGCCTCGGTCGTGGTGACCGAAATGTTGCTCGGAGCGTCGTTGCTCAAAGGGTCGGCGCGTTCGGATTTCACCACCACGCCGGTAACCGCTTCTCCCGCATCGTAGTAGCCGTGGGTGTCGAAAAAGACGAAGGGAAATCCGTTCAGCGCCGCTGGTATACATTGTAGCAGGGCAAAAAACACAATCGCGGCGAGAGGTGCAAAGTTACGAAATCGGCCTGACACTAGAAACTCGCGGCAAAGACAAAAAAAGCTTGATACATTAATGGCATATTTGCAGCCAGATGCGAGATGTTTCTCGCGGATATCCCTCTATCTTCGCATAGATGTACCTAACTTTGCGCCGATGACCGGGCGTTTCCCGCCGGGTGCGATCACCAGCGGCAAGCTGACACATTCCGGTCCGCTGCCCATAATCGGTTGGGTGTTGCCCGACATTGGGCTTACTTTCTGTAATACTCTCTGAACCAGGCAACGAACAGGTCGATGCCGTCGCGAATGTCGGTCTGCGGTTGATAGCCGGTCAGCGTCTGCAGCAGCGACGCATCGGCCCAGGTCGCCGGGACATCGCCCATCTGCATCGGCATGTAGTTGCGGATCGCCTTCTTCGACAGGCTCTCTTCGATGGCCTCGACGAAATCCAGCAGCCGCACCTTGGTCGAGTTTCCGATATTGACGACCCGGAACGGGGCCACCGGCGACAGGCTGTCGCCGGGAGGGATGTCTTCGGCTGTCTGCGGCCGCTCGGGAACCGCATCCACCAGCAGGCGGATGGCGCGCACGAGATCGGTCACATAGGTGAAGTCGCGATACATGTCGCCGTGGTTGTAAATATCGATCGGGCGGTCATCGAGGATGGCATCGACAAATTTGAACAGCGCAAGGTCGGGCCTTCCCCACGGGCCATAGACCGTGAAAAACCGGAACATCGTCGTCGGAAGGTCCCACAGATGCGCATAGGAATGCGCCATCGCCTCGTTGGCCTTCTTGGTGGCGGCATAGATGGTCAGCTGGGTGTCGGCCTTTTCGGTCTCGCTGAAGGGCATGTCCTCGTTGGCGCCATAGACCGACGAGGTCGAGGCCATCAACAGATGCTGCACGCCCAGCCGGCGGGCGGCCTCCATCACATTGAACGTGCCGATCACGTTCGAGTCGATATAGGAGCGCGGATTTTCCAGGCTGTAGCGCACCCCGGCCTGCGCTGCGAGGTGAACCACGATCTCGGGCTGGAACGCGTCGGCGACCCGGTCTAGCAGTTCCTGGTCTTCCAGCATGCCCTCGGTTGCCGCGAAATTCGGTTTCTGCAACAGCATGGCATGGCGGCGGCGTTTCAAAGCGACATCGTAATAGTCCGTCATGCCGTCATAGCCGTGGACAACAAACCCCTCGGACAGAAGCAATTCGGCAAGGTAATAACCGATGAACCCGGCGCTGCCGGTGATCAGGACACGTTTCATCTGGGTTTGCTCTCCTGGTACCCTCAGGTATGGTCCGTTTTCTACTAGCCATGTTCTGCGGTTTGAACCACCCCCGGGTTTTCCGGAGCGTTATCGGTCCAATAGGTAGGCTGCTTTCCGGTCGGCATTCAAGTTCACATGGAAAGCCGTTTTTGCTTCTCGCGGCGTGATACATCTGACAAGCTTTGGCAAACTTGGGCTGCGATATCAGCCCGCATGCGGAGGAGAGCCGGGCTCTTGCCTCAATCTGCCCGTCTGAAGACGATCCGCCTGCTCAGGATGTAATTCACCAGCAGTGACACCGCCGCGCCGACGGCCAGCGCGTGCAACTCCGATGACAGAAACAGGCTTGCCACTCCGACGAGCACAAGCCGTACGGCCAGGGCAAATCCCGTCGACAGCAGATACATTCCGAGGCGTCGCAACGACAGTCTGGAGGTCTTGCTATGGAAGGACCACAACTCGTGCAGCACGTAGTTGAAGCAGGCCGCCGTGAGAAATCCAACTGCTGCGGCCAGCACCAGAGGCAGGTCAAACCCCACCGCCAGCCACAGCGACACGCCGATATCCACCGCAAAGCCAAGACAAACCACCGTAGCGAACCTGGCGAGTTCTCCCCAACTCCTGTCGCTCATGTCAGGCTGCCTTCCAGACGTATCTGTCATGGGCGTTGCGCCAGATGCCGCCCATGCGCTTCAGGCAATCATAGAGATCGTAGATGTTGTCGAGCTTGCCACCGAGCACTGAAATCACCCGGGAGTCGGGGTGTGAGCGGTGGAACAGGATCGGGCGGCCATCGTCGTGCTCGTTCTTGATGAGTACCGATTTCACGTCGAAAATCGAACGCTGCCACTGTGCCTCGGCTATGCTGGGCATGTAACGGGCAGCATCGAGAACCATGTGAAGGTACCGGCTGTCCTGCGGCAGGCGCGCGCCCACCTGATAGGCGCTTTCCTCGGTGGTCTCGTCGGTCCAGCTCGTATGCGGCGTATACCGCACATGGGTCAGCGAATAGAGATTCTCCGCCGGATAGGGCATCAGCGAAAAGAACGGCCCGTCCATGACCGTCACAGCGAGCCCGTCAAAGGCTTCGGGTGGTTTGACCAGGGCGATCTCGGCAAATTCGTGCTTTAGCGGCGCCAGGGGCAGGCCGCTTTGCTTCAGGAGCCCATTGATCTGGGCATAGGTTATATTGAAAACCCACTTTGCCCGTATCGTGGAACCGTCCGAAAGCTGCGCTTCGGCAACATCGCGCGCTGGATCCTGCCGGATTTCCGTCACCGTCTGCCCAAGCCGGACATCCACATTGAATTGCCGCAGTCGGCTGGACAGCAGGTCGCGCAGCTGCCGGTAATCGAAGGCAAATTCGCGGCATTCGAACACGGCCTCGACCATGTCGGGCTCAAACAGCGCGGCCCGCTCGCGGCGCGCCTCGCGGATTGGCGCGCCCATGTCCTGAAACATCCGTAGAAAGCGCTGCCCCGACACCTTCGATCTTCGGCGGGAGACGGCATAGAGCATGTCGAAATCGTCGATGATCGCATTGGGAAAATCGGTCACGAAGCGGCGCTGCAGGAATGCCGATTTCGCTGCCGTCACGAAGCTTCTGGGATAGTGATATCCCGAATGAACCCTGGCCTGATTGACCCGGGACGAGCGCGTAAGAAGTTCGGTTTCGCTTTCGATCAAAACGACATCTTCGCTGATCGAGCGCAAAAACAGAGCAAGGCAGCACCCATAGAAACCGCCCCCGATCACGACGAAACTGGCGTCGATGTCACGCGCTACCACCGTGCGGCCCCTTTCGCTTTGCGGTGGGTTTCGAGTTCCGGTTGCTCCGGCAGACTGTCGTAATCATCAGCGTCCTCCGCCAGCGGCGCGTCGATTGGCGTCGCCGCATCGTGCTCGATCTCGACATTCAGATCGTGCAGGACCTGGTCGAAGAGATCGACATTATTGATCTCTTCGACCACGGTTGTGTCGATGTCGGGTTCCAGCAGGTCGAGAAGCTTTTGCAATGCCATGACAATGCCGAGCAGCACAACACCGAGGAAGAAGGCAATGATACTTTGTGCGACCGCAGTCGAGAACCAGCCTGCGGCGATGTTCTCGAGCGTCAGCAGGATGAAAACGGCATAGATGAGATAGGTTAACCCGAACAGGGCGACGATGAGCGAAATTGCCGCGATCACCGGCAACAGCTTGGGGGCAATATTGACCAGAAGCCGGTAGATCAGGCCGGCCCGCCGCCCCATCTGCCGAACATCACGCTGCTGAGCGTTTGCAATCGGAATCTGGCGGTAGGGAAAGCTGGCATTGCGCGGGGGAAACCGCATCGCGAGATCGCGTTCGGGATGATTTTGCACCCGATTGATCCATGCGCGCGGATAGCTCACCGTCAGCGTGTAGCGCGGGGACACCGAAAATCCGGACATTGCGCCAAGTGTTTTGTAGACCCAGCCACCGCTCGTGCCCTTGCCCGTCGAGCAGGACACTGCCGCCCCGGTTTCCTGCGCGAGTTCCACGAGTTGCGGTATGTTCACCGCCTCAAGTTCGTCGGGCGCGCTCAGGACCGCTACGTCTCCGATGGATTCACTCGCCGCGATCACCCGCTGGCGATAGAAAGAGGTTCCCGAAGCCACTTTGATGACGCGGATGTTCGGCGCCGCCGCGATCACCGCGCCGACGAATTCCTCTGTCGCCACATCGGCGTCGGTCACGAACACGATTTCCCAGAACCGGTAGTTTTGGCCGAGTTTCTGCGCGGCACTCTGGACCGAGGCAACCGCCTTGGACTGATCGTCAAGGCCGGCAAAACACAACGATACCAGTATGTCTTCGCGTCGGCGCGGAATGGGACGCATCGGTCACTCCCTAGACAGGTATATTCCACCGGACAGATAGCGTGCTCGGAACTCGTACCTGTTATGAAAATCCCTGCCGGGCGACAAGCAATCAATCACTAACGAACCTGCGATACCACGTACCAACTCTACACAAACTTAAACTCAAAGCGGCGTTACGATCCAAGCCAACTCAGCCTGCTTGCCTGCCTAAAGTATCCGTGCTACCTGAGATTAGTCAACAAAATGCGCGTGATCGGGGGCGGATTGGTTATGTTGATGGAACAATATTCTTGATGCGGGCGTTTCTTTGCGTGGATTGATCGGCTACACGGGCTTCGTTGGCCAGAACGTGCTGCGGCATCAGACTTTTGATGCCTGTTATAACTCCTCCAACATAGATCAGATCGCGGGCCGCCCTTTCGATCTGCTTGTCTGTTCAGCCGCGCCGGCGACAATGTGGCTGGCCAACCAGGACCCCGACGCGGACCGGGCCAATCTGGAAGCCCTGCTCGACAGGGTGCGGTCGGCCCGGGTCGACAGGCTGGTACTGATCTCGACGATCGCGGTCTTTCAGGACGCATCTCAGCCCCTAACGGAGACAACCGAAGCCTTCGAGACTGATCTCGCATATGGCAGCAACCGGCGTGCCCTCGAGGTCGAGGCGATGCGCACGTTCGACGATGTGACTGTGCTGCGGTTGCCAGCCTTGTTCGGTGAGGGCCTGAAGAAGAACTTCATCTTCGATATTCTCAATCCGGTCCCGTCATTTCTGAAACCGGACGTGTTCGAGGCCGCAATGGCGGCAATGGACGCGCCTGCGGTGGCGCTCCTGGAGCGGGCCTTTGCGCTTGATGATGACATTGGTATGTGGCGCTTCGATCGCAGCCAATACGGCCGGGGGCGCGACGGCGCGCTGCTTCGGGAAGCCTTCGAGGCCTTCGGAACCACTGCCCTGGCCTTTACCAACCCGGCGAGCCGCTTCCAGTTTTACGATCTTGCCAATCTCTGGGCAGATATCGAGCGTGCGCTGCAGGCGGGCATCGACGTCCTGAATGTGGCGACGCCGCCGATCGCCGCGCGGGAGATTTACCAGACCCTGGCCGGCGAGGACCTGCCGGACAATGCTGCCCCGGTTGTCCTGCAGGACATCCGCAGCAGGCATTGCGCGGCCTGGGACCGCGACGATGGATACCTCTATGCACGGGACGACATTCTGGGCGCGCTCCGGAGCTTCTGTGTGCGCCAGCGGGCGGGCGCGGCATGAGGATCCTGGGCCGATGATGCGGCTCGGCGTATCGAACCTCGCGTGGACGCCGGAACAGGCGGGCGATGCCTATGCCCTGCTGCAGCGCTTGGGCGTCCGTGGGCTCGAGATCGCGCCGAGCCTTCTGTTTGCCGATCTTGAAACGCCACTCCACGCGGATGCGGGCCACTGCCAAGCCGCACGCGACGAGGCCGGAACCCATGGGCTGCAACTCTGCTCGATGCAATCCGCCCTCTTCGGGCTGAGCGATGCCCGGTTGTTCGAAAGCCCCGGGGAACGGGCCAACTTCGTGCGGGGCATGGAAGAGGCGATCGGGCTGGCCGGGCGGCTTGGCATCCCGACCGTCGTGCTGGGGTCCCCCAAGAACCGGATCATGCCCGGGACCATGTCCCCCGAAGAGGCTGAGCAGATCTGGCGCGAGGCATTCACGTGCCTGGCCGCAGCCGCTGAGACGGCCGGAACACGCATCGCGCTCGAGCCCAATCCCGATGCCTATGGCACGAATTTCTGCACCAGGCTGGATGAGACGCTGTCAGTTGCCGAGCGGGTCGGGCATCCGGCCTTCGGCGTCAATCTTGATCTTGGCGCGCTGCTTCTGAATGACGAGCTGTCGGGCCTCCGCGGTGTCCTGGACGGTCGTATCACGCGGGTGTTTCATGCCCATGTAAGCACCCCCTATCTGAAACCGGTCTCGCCGGAGGCCGAAAGCATCGGCAGCTTCGTCGAAACGCTTTCAATGCTCGGTTACGAGGGATGGCTCTCGATCGAGATGGTGAATGTATTTTCCGACGTCGCCGCCGCCATCGCTGAATGCCAGAACGCGCTCGCGCGGTCGGAGGCCGGGGCGGGATGACGGCGATGCAGGGAGATGCTCAGAAGCAGTCAGGGGCGCGTTCGCGATCCGTGCCGGACTTCAAAGCCGATGTCCTGTCGGCGAAACAGTCGAAATACTGCGTCGTCGTGCCTGTCATCAATGAAGGCACCCGCATTCAAAAGCAGCTCGAACGCATGCAGGAAGCGGTCCGCGACGTCGATGTGATCGTGGCCGATGGCGGTTCGGTGGACGGCTCACTCGAGCGCGACTTTTTGCGGCATGCCGGCGTGCGCGCCAAGCTGACCAAGCTCGGCCCGGGCCGGTTGGGCGCCCAGTTGCGCATGGCGTATAGCTGGGCGCTCGACGAGGGCTACGAGGGCATCATCACGATCGATGGCAACGGCAAAGACGGGGTTGGTGCGATCAACGGCTTCCGCGATACGCTCGCCGATGGCGCGGATTTCATCCAGGGATCGCGGTATGCGAAGGGCGGAGAGGCCGTAAACACGCCGATGGTTCGCTGGTTTGCCGGGCGCTTCCTCTTTGCGCCGGTCCTGTCGGCTGGTGGCGGTCACTGGTATACGGAGATCACCAACGGTTTCCGGGGATATTCGCGGCGACTTCTGCTCGATGAACGCGTGTCGCCGTTTCGCGACACATTCATGTCCTACAACCTTCTGTTCTATCTCTCGGTCCGGGCTCCGCAGTTGGGGTACCGGGTCATGGAGTATCCGGTTCGCCGCGCCTATCCGGACAGCGGCAAGGTTCCGACCAAGATCACCGGCCGAGGCGCGAAGGTCGCAATCATGGGCGAGCTGGTCCGCTCTGCGCTCGGTGCGTTCCACCCCGCTCCGGTCGGTATTCTTGGCGACCGGTATACGCCGGTTGCGCCAGCGGTCGCCTGGGGCATGAGCCTGTTGGTGATGGCGGTTTACACCATGCTCGCGCTCGTCGCGATCCTCCATCACGGTGCCCCCTTCGCGGGCGAGGCGACGCTTGCCAAGATCACGCCCCCGCAGCTTCCGGGTCTGGGGGCGGGGCTTTGCTCGGCAGGGCTCATCGCCCTGAGTCTCGAGCGGTTGCGAAGCCTTTCCATCGCCCCTGTGGTGCTGGCGCTGATCTTCCTGTCACCACATGTAATCCAGCATTCGATCAGCGTCGAACACGGCGTCTTCGGGATTTTGGCAATGGCGATAGCGCTTTATGCAGCCTCGGTCGCGATTACCGGCGGGGACCGCACCGGTTTCATCTGGCTTGGCGCCCTCCTCGTGGCGGTGGCCGCCTGCACGGTCCCGGGCGCCATGATTGCCCTGGCGGTGGGACCGGCTGTCCTGTTCTGGGTGCTGTCCCGGGATCAGGAGCGGCGTGCCGCGCTCTTGCGGCCGTGTCTTGTATCCGTCGTCGTCGCGATCCTCTTCGCGTTTTTGTGGTATGTTCTGGTGGTCGGGCCGATCCTTGAACAACAGATCGCCGCTTATCCGGATGCCTATGGCAATCCCGTGCTTTCCAGCATGTGGCCATTCTGGAAACAGCCTGGAAACGGTGTGCTTGGCCTGACGGCCCTTGTCCTGCTGGCCGGCATGTTTGCCGCACTGCGCTATCAGCCGTTGATTGCCTTTATTCTGCTGCTGCAGGCGGGCCTCTTCGCATTCGATGTGGCCGGTGCATTGCCCGGGCTGATCCCGGGGCAATTGATCTTTCTCACCCCGATCTCTGCGATACTCTTGGTCGTCGGGGCAGTCTCGCTCACCCGCCTTGCCGCTGCGGGTGCTGCACGGCTTGGGATGCCTGTGCCGGAGTTTCGTTTCGGCCCCGTCGGATATGTGGCTTTGGCAAGTATCACGCTGTTGGTGATGGCCATCGTTGCGTATGGCGCCGCGCTGGGTGTTGAACACCCATAGCTCAGCCCGTTCATCGCTTATATGCCAATACCGAACCCAGCTTGGGATCAGATGGCCTGCCGGTAAACTGTGCCGGAGCCGATAGACGAACGCCTTTCTCGGAGCGCTGGCAAACAAGACCGGCCGCAACGATGCCCGGGGCTTCGATGAAGGAGGTCTTTGCACTTGCAGTCTTTTTGGCGAGTGCAATTTGCAAAACCCACCCAAATCTGTAACAATTTTATGAATGTTTTGTGTCAGTTTATTCATGAGGTGACGTCAATGGTGCCATTCGAGTTGCCGTCATCGCGATTTGCCATGGGCAGACTTTCGGTCGAATTTTATTTCATAGCGTCAGGGTGCGCGGTTCTCGTTCTGATGGCCTACCTGCTTGAATACCAGGCAGTTTCCAATGGATTTCATTCGGTCCCGAAGATTCTCCAGGAATTCAATCTTGGGCAAGAGAACAATCTGGCGGCGTGGTTCTCGGGTGCGCTCCTTGCGGTCATCGCGCTTCACGCGATGGACGGTCACACCCTGTTCCGGTCGGTTGCACCACGCGTCGCCCGGGCGTGGGTCCTGATCGCGAGCGTGCTGCTCTTTCTGAGCGCAGATGAGATCGGTTCACTGCACGAGAGGCTCTCAGGCATCGGCAGGTCGATGGGAGTCGGGTCCTGGGGCCTTCTGCTCCCGCTTGGCGCGGTTCTCGCCATTGTGCTGCTTTGGGCCATGGCGACGCTCTGGCGGGCAGGCGGTGCGCAGCGCAAGCAGGCGCTGATCCTGATGGCGGGTTTCGCGCTGCTGGGCTCGGTCGCCGTACAGGAATTCCTTGAACACGCGTTGACCTGGGATAGCGCCCATGCAAGCGCCGCGCGGATTGCAATCGAGGAGGGCAGCGAACTGCTTGGCATGCTTATACTTTTGGGTGTCGCCATCAGTAACTCGGCCGGGCTTTTCGCCGATCGATACGGCCACCACGGTACGCTTTTCGAGGTGCTTGTGGAGCGCCGTCGCGGTTTGCTGATCACATTGATCGTAGCGGCGCCGGCAATATCTTACTTGACTGCCGGTCTTCAGGACCCGGGGCGCGGGCGGCCTGCGGATTGGCTGGCCTCAATGGCGTTTCTTTCAGCAGCAGCGGTCGCCGCGGGTCCTTGGCTGCAGGACCGGAACGGCAATGCAGCCCTCGTGACAGTCAGTCTGCTGCTTGCGCTCTCTTGTGCCTGCATCGCCATATCTCCCGACGGGATCATCGAAACCGCGATCATGACTACAACCCGCAGAGCGGTGCTTCTTGTCGTGCTGATTGTGATACTTTTGGCAGCCAGTTACTGGTCGGGACATTGGAAAATATCACCTGTGAGGCTGATAATTCTTGCCGGGGTGTGCGGTGCTCTGCTGGCGCTGTCGGAAAGCCGTGTCATCGCGTTCCTTCTGACCATTGCGCTTGGCGCGGTGATCTACCTTGAAATGTCGCTGGCACAGGAAACGGAACCGCGCCTCGACAGGGAAGTGTGACACTTCTGCTTTGCTAATATGAGACATTCTAACTTTGCGAGCGATCATTTTGTAATAGAGTTTATGTTAAAATATCGACGCCGCAATCAGGCCAACGCTTTTGTCCGAATGTCACATTGCTGCGGATGGTCCTGGCGCTCTTGGTGTATTTCGGATCGCCTCGACAGGACCGGGTGCAAATCAGCGGGGTCTAGCTTCGGAACATTCGCCCGCCCCCGGCATTTCGGTCGGCGGAGTTTCCCAATGGAAAAGATAGATCTGGCCGGTATGTTCGATCCGGAATGTGATATCAGAGGTCGAGAACGTTTTCAGAAAATCCGGGTAGCCGCCCCTTGGAATCCATCTGCTCAGGAAGACAAACACACCTCTTTTGTTGCATCCGATAACCTTTTCCAGCGAGCTGAGTTTGTGGATCAACGGCTTTCCGGTACGCGGATCTATGTCGAATTCCTGCATTCCCGGCAGCCAGTTCTGGCTGAAGGTGATATCCAGCCCGTCCAGGAACTCAATTGCGAAAAGGTCGTTATGGGAGACGATGACCGCCCCTTCATCGCGGGCGTCGGCCAATCGGTTTCTGGCCTCCGTCACGTCGAAATTCGGTTTGAATGGCGGGCGTGTTTTGCCGAGGGCGTATGACATGGATTTTGTGACGGCCATGTTGGAAATGATGGAAAACACAAATGCAAAAACGAGTATGCCATTGACCAGCAACTGACTGGCCTTGGGGCCGAGGATATCCCTCAGCGCGGATCTGGTTGCCGTCCGAACCGCTGGATAGACGGCCTGGACGCCCATGGCCCAAAGCGCGAACATGAAAGGTGAAAAATAGTAGATGTATCGGAGGTTGTGGTTGCCGGAAAACGTGTGTGCGATGAGACCGACAATACTTATTACAAGGCAGAATCCGGCCGGGCGCGGTGTGTTGCGCAAGGCGGCAATCGCGAGAAACGGTGTGATCGGCCAAAACAACGGATAGGTATCACGCAGCACGCGGTTATAGAAAGTGGTATCCACCGCCCAAGGCGAAAACGTGTAATGCGCCCAGTATTTCTGCAGGATTCCAAGGCTGAGTGCCCATAACAAAACTGAAACCCCGGCAGCAGCCAGAACGCCGATGATGACCAGCCTGCTGGGCTGTCGCCATATGACCGGCAACACGATAAACGCGATGACCCAGGCCACCAGACAGAAAACTCCGATAAGCGTTGTCAATTGGAACTGCAGCGCGGTCCAAAAAAACACAGCCGACAGCGTGGCCATCGTAATGCGGTGCCAAAACCTCTTGTCCGGAAGAAAAAGAGCATATGTCGCTATGGCGCCTGCAAAGAAGAGAAGGCCGTGCAAGGCGTAGAAACGCACATATTGTGACACATACATCCCGCTTGGCCAGAACAGCAAAAGCAATGAAATGACGATCGCCGCCGTCTTGCCAGCATTGCGGTATGTCCAAAGCACCGCGAGCAGGATCAGCAAGGCACCAAAGAACACATTGGGTAATCTTGCTGCAGAAATTTCTCTGGACCCGGTGAGATCCAGAACATGGGCGGTCAGCATCGTGTAGATTGGGGTGCGTGTGTACTCGCCATCGGCGATCGCGAATGTGCCCGTGTCGATCCAACTGCGCGCGGCCAGCAAATGATAGAGCTCGTCGTAATTGGGCCCTGCGTCGAGCTGGGAGAGGCGCGTCACGATGGCAAGGACAAAAACAATCAGGCCGATTTTCAACTCGCCCCGCCGCGTTAAAAAGTCGTGCCCTATTCCGGTTTTCATTTGAAATCTTTTAACCACACACATTTAAGCTAACAGAACCCAAGAAAGGCACAAGGCTATGCCACCAGCGATTATCCCAAATAATTGGGCGGTTCCGCCATAGCCCGTCAGCTGGAAATTCAGTCTGCCGCAAGGGTTTTCCGAAAGTTTCCGGCTTTCGTTTCACCATCAGGTCAGATCGCTTCTCCTTCCACGCTTGTCTTAGAAAGTAGGGCCTGCCACCTTATGCCGTGTCTGAGGCCGGTCCGCGCCGAATGGCAGCAGGATGGTGTCACGGATGTCTTCCGGGCTCTGGCAGAACAGGGTGTCAGGCATTCGCAGCAAGGCTTGGCGCTGTTCTGCTACCGTCACCGGGCTCAGCCTCTCGAGCAGCGCCACTAGCGCCTCGACAGATGGCTCCTCGATGGTCCAGCCCAGGCCGTCCGCCACCCGCCGGCCGGTCTCGGTGCCAGCCACGGCAATCGAGGGGCAGCCGAAATAGCCAGCCTCGTAGATCCGGTTCGGTAGCAGCCAGGTTGAATTGGTACCCCATTGCCACAGATCCTGGGACCAGACGATGTCGCAGGCCGTATAGATCGGAGCAAGCCCGTTGGGATAATCGTACGGCCCAGCATAGCTTACGTTGGGATGGGCAGCGATAATGGCATCGAAATCGGGCAAGGCATGCCGGTGCACAACGCCATGCATTTCCACCCGCAGCCGGGGACCCAACCGGTTTGCGGCTTCGGTCAGCAGGGCGAGGCTGCGAGCACAGCGCAGCGTGCCCACCCAGCCCAGCACCAGAGGCCTCTGCGCGTCCGGAGGGGGCACGTCGACCGGGTCCGGCCGGTCCGGTCCCTCCGGTCCGCTCCAAAGCTTGTTCTCGATCAGTGCGCTGGGGCCGGTCCAGCCCTGCACAGGTTCAAAATAGTTCCGCAGAAAGGCCGGAGACGAGACGATCAGTGCCGCGCAGCGCTTAAGCAGGAACCGCTCCACCGCCCGGAAAATGCGCCCCTTGAGGGTCTGGTCCGTCATCAGCCCGTGAATATCGAGGCATTCATAGATCAGCGGTGGGCGGGGTCGGATCATTGCGCGTGCGGCGGCGGCGATCACCAGCATATCGAGATTGCGCGCCACGATCACATCCGTGCCGCGCATCCGGTTGCGGTTGCGGGCCACCTTGAGCAGCGATCCCAGAATGGCGCGGATGCGACCGGACATGTTCTGGTTCTGGGTATCGTAGAGATGGATATTGGGCCAGAATGGCTGGAATTCGGCATTCATGTTGTCGCGGCGCATGGTGAAGGCCAGCACCTGGAACCCGCACTCCATATAGCTGCGGATACGCCGGATCTGCGCGGCTTCACCGGCATCGAAACCGAAGACCAGCAGCCGACGCGGTTTGTCACCCTCCGTCACTCCGCCGCCTCCCGTGTGTCCCAGGGCAGGGTGTTGCGGCCCAGAAGCGTCCGCAGCGCCTCCATCTCGGGGGCGAAATAGGTGGCTAGCTGGGCTGCTGTTTCAGGCCGTATCGGCGGGATCTCGTCGCGGATCTGGATGCTGTTGGCGCGCAGCAGCCGCGCCACCGGCGGTGTGGCCTTGACCCGCGCCAGCGTGGTTTCCAGACCCTGCCGCCGCAGCCAGTCGCCGCCCGCGCGTAGCCCCGCGCGCAGAGCCGGGAAGCGTGCCCGGTCGCTTTCATTGCGCCGCTCGCGCAGGATGGCGCTGTCGAATGTGGGATCGACCCCGAAAAACGCAAAGACTTCGGCCGCCGCCGCATCCGGATCGGCCGAGATATCTTCGGCGAACATCACTTTGACCTGTGCCCGCGGGAAGGCATCGAACCAGGGGCGCAGATGGGTGGCGTAAAGGCCCTGCTCCAGATAGGCAGGGTTGTTTTCCATCCCCTCCTCGAAGGGGCAGGGCGGGATATGGCCCTTGACGATCTCGTGCATGTGGTTGGAAAAGGCCCGTTTCACCGGATCGCGCAGCAGTGCCAGCACTTTCAGGTCCGTCCGGTAGGCGGCGGCGCGGGCAGGCGCGCGGGCATCATGGAAATAGGACGGCGAGCATTCGAACCAGACCCGCGCACCGGGCGCTTCGGCGAAATGGGTTTCGTACCAGCGATAGCCCCGGTCGAAATAATAGGAGAAGAAATCTACCTCCTTGGGGTCGGACAGGCCGATCTCGGGATGTGAGCCGGCCACTGCGTGCAGCCAGGACGAGGCACATTTCTGGGCGCCGATGCCGATCACGTCAGGTTTCATCTCTGCTCTCCGAACCGTTCCGCCGCATCTTTCATGACCGCTGCCCGATGGGTCGTGCCGGGCATCCGCCGACAATGGTGTTCTCCGCCACGTCCGAGGTGACCACCGCACCCGCACCCAGGATCGCGCCATCTCCCACGCGCACCCCGTCCAGCACCCGAACCCCGGCTCCGACCCAGACATCATTGCCCAGCACAACCGGCCCTTTGGTCACCAGCCCCTGTTCGACCATCGGCCCTGCCCCCAGCGCGGTCTTGTAACGCCCACCGCCGAAATAGCATTGCCCTGCGATGATCGCGTGATCGCCGATCTCGATACCTGAGACCGCCGAGAGCGTGGTCTGGCTGCCGATCGAACAGTTGCGTCCGATCTTCAGATACCCCTGCTTGGCCACCAGGATGCAATCCCGCGCGATCAGCGTGTCGTTACCGATCTCAAATGCGCCCGTACCACCGGTCCCGCGCGCATCCAGCGCGCAATTGTCGTCGATCATCACCCGGTCGCCCAGAGACATGAACATCGGGCAGCGCAACGACAGATCGCGACCGAAATTCATGCCCCCTCCCGCCTTGCCGAACAGACCCGGATAGAGCTTTTTGCGTAGCGCATATCCCAACGCGCCCCGCACCCCCGCAACCATCATGACCAACTCGTAGTGCAGCAGGCGTCCCGGCTTGGTATCGCCGACGAAAAACGCCTGATACTTGGCCAACGCTGAGCCTTTGGCGCTCAGTGCAGCCACGACCTGGTCCTTGTCCGGATCTGCTGCCTCTGGGGCAACCGCCAGTGGTTTATCCCGTGGCGCCATCGCGGTCATTCCCCCTGCCCGTCCGGGCCCGCCCTGTCGGCTAAAGCGTGTCGTGGCAGATCGCATCCGGAGGCAATCGAGAATGCGCTATGTGTCGCAAACGCCGTCTTGCCATTGCCTGCGTGGTCATGAAACTGGTCAAACGCGACATGCTTTAGCAAAGCGCAATTCAGCGCGCGGGGCGGATGCTTAAAATCTAAAAAACCCACTGGTACATTCCCGAAACGAACCTTTCAAAGGATAAGTTCACTTGCCACATTAAGCGGGTTTTTTCCACGGCAACAGGTACTGCTTACCCGTCGCCGACAAGGCTTTGCAACATTGTCCGACTGCCGGTTTTATTGTTCCCGCGACCGCCACTATTTGGTCCGGCGCCGTGCGCAAATTCCGCATCCGACGCATCACCGGCGAAGGCTGCGCGGGTGGTTCCGCCAGTAGCACGATAGCAGGCGGCGGGTCACCGCCATCGGCCAGTTCGGCAGCCATGTGTGGCCCGAATGGGCTGTCACGCAGGATCGGGACAACACCCATCATCTGAACTCCTGAACTGGAGGGATGTGAAAGAACACCTCGCGGTCGCGAAAGAAAAAGGACAGGAACGCCTCGGGTAATCCGGGCCAGTCTGGCTCTTCCTCCAAAAGCCCTACCTGCGAGCGGTGCTGGTCCAGCGCCCGGCGTTTGCGCGCCTGCAGACCTTTGATAGAAACCGAAGAGACATGTGCGGCGCGCAGGGTCCGCAGCATCTGGACGACGCCCAGTACATAGCCCGCCTTGTTGGTTCGCCCCGGTGGTCGCCAGGAACGGAAATCGAAACTCCAGACCGGATATTCCCAGTGGATCGCTCCACCCAGCCGGCCCTCGCCAGCCAGATGCCGCACGGCCTGTGCCAGGGCGACATGGTCGCGATGGCCGTCCACCAGGGCGCAGACATAAATCTCGTCAGGCCGTCGTGCGGCGATCTCTTCGGCCAGTCGGTCACGCAGATCCCTGGCATGTTGCGCCAGCGCGCCGTCGGGGAAGCGCAGGAACGAGACATGGTCGGGCTCCAGGCCCAATTCGCCGCAGGCCAGCCGGGTTTCGCGTTCGCGCATCTCGACCAGTGCGTCGCGTGAGGTGGTGCAGGTCGGATCATCCAGATGGGACGCCGCCCCGTCGGTGGCCACAATCACCTCGACATGCGACCAGGCGGCCAGCTTGTGCATGACCACCCCGCCGCAGCCCAGCGTTTCGTCATCGGGATGTGGTGCCAGCACCAGGCAAGACCGCCCGGCAACGATCTTGGTCACATCTTTCGCCTTCAGAGCCAGCCCCCGCCAGAATGCATTCACCGCGGCTTGTTCCATCCGATTCCAGAAATGGCGCACGTGATTAAGTCCCCAGAAAAATAATTAACAGCTACAAATCCCCGACAACAGCCTATCGCGCCAAGATCAAAAGTAAATATTGCCGTCACCCGAGTTTGACGCTTTCCGGCCTGCTGGTTTCGATGTCACGTAGAACGGCTGCGATTTCCGCCTGTTTTAACTCTGCATCCCAGCCGCGCTCTGCCGCCATCAGATCCGCCACCGCCGCCAGCCGGGCCTGGCCCGCAGAGCCTCGCAAACCACCGGTTTCCGCCAGCGGCATACGCCGCAGCACCAGATCCGCCAGCGTCACCGCCATTTCACCCTGCACCGCCTCGCGCACCCGCCCGGAGGTGCTGTCGGGGCAATCGGGATCACAGGATGCGAGCCCCACCGCCGGCAGTTCCGTGGTCAGGCTGGGCGAGGCTCCGCCCCGGCCCAGCTGTGCGACCGCCAGATCCACCGCGCGTTCGGCGATCAGCCTTGCGGTGGTGTATTTGACGCCGATCACTGAGATCAGCCCGGCCACGTCATCGGCGGCGCGGTGGTCGATCAGCGTGCCCTTTGTCTGGCGGCGCACATCGCCCCGGCTGTCATCCACGTCTGCCGGGATCAGACCCTGATAGACATGCAGGATATCGCCACGGGTCAACGCCAGCGACGGGCAGGCCAGATCCAGCTCACCAAGGAAGTCGTCGATATCCTTTCCGGCGCGCGGCGGGATATGGGTGCCCGGCCCAGGCGCTTCGTGGGTGCCGATGATCAGCTTGTCCCGCCAGGGGGTCAGGAAATACATCCGCCCGCCCCGGTCGACCACCGCATCCGAACGTGCCCGGCTGACCACGCCCAGGCCATATGTGCCACCAGGGCGGTCCACGGTGATATTGGTGGCGCGTGCGAAACCGGGAAAGCGCGCCTGCGCGCCCTCGGGCAGGACTGGTGCTGCCAGCTCCGCCGCCGCCGCCCCGGTGCAGGACAGGATCACATGGGCCGAGACCTCGCCCTCTTCCCCGGTCACCTCGTCGTGCAGCCGCGCGCCGGTGACCCGGCCCGCTTCGGTACGCAAGCCGTCTACGCGCATGTAATTGGCCAGATCCGCCTGCGCCTCGCTGGCGGCGCGCAGCGCGGCCAGTTGCAGACGGTTGGCATCCAGTATCTGCCCGTCCCGCCACAGCCCGCCGCCGCGCAGGTCGTCGGGCGCATGATCGCCCAGCCGGTTCCGCGCTGCCGCTCGGCCCAGCACCCGCGCGGCAGGGTAATCCGGCCCGCGCAACCCGGTGGAGGCAATGTTGTAGAGCGTCGCCGCCGCCGCAAAGGCTTCGGGTCCCTTGATCCCATAGCCGGTGAGCGGAATGACGAATTCCAGCGGGCGGACCAGATCGGGGGCGGCGAATTGCCAGAACGCCCGCTCGCGCGCCGAGGCCCGCAGGCGGGCGAAATCCAGATGCTGCACATAGCGGATGCCGCCATGCATCAGCTTGAGCGAGTTATGCGAGGTCTCCGCCCCGAAATCGCCCCGCTCCACCAGCGCCACGCGCAACCCCCTGAGCGCCGCGTCGCGGGCCGTCATGGCGCCATAGATGCCGCCGCCGATCACCAGCACGTCATAAGGCGCGGTGCGCAGATCGCTCAGCCCGGCCCGTTTCATGCCGCCTGCGCCCCATCACCCTTGCGTCGCCGTAGCGCGATCTGTTCGCTCAGAACCGCCCCCAGCGTGCGGCGCTGGCCAAAGACCGGCGGTTGGGTGTCCAAGGCCAGCAGCCGCTGCGCCATGTCGATGGCGGGCCGATCCGGATCGAGCCTGCCCGGCAGTGTGAAGCCATAGCGCCCGACCCCGTCTTCCGCCCCCGGCAGGGGCAGTGGATCAGTGCCTGGCAGAACCACTGCACCACCGAAGAGCGGCACCCGCCAGCCCGGTGGGCGGCCGGCATTGTCGCCCAGCGACACGCCCGGCCCGCTCCGCGCCAGTTCCGCCACCAGCCGCCCGCGGCGCCCCATCCATTTGCCCAGCCCCCAGGGCAGCACCGCCGGAATGGCATCGTCGTGCAGTTCCGCCAGCAGTGCTGCGGCGGGCTGGCCATCTTCGAACCGCCGGGTGGTGGGAAGCGCGAGAATCTCGATCCCCTCAGAGGTGACCACCTGCCGCCCGGCGATCACGGTCAGCGCCGCCCCGTCCCGATGCAGAACCAATGCCCCCGGATCCTGCGGGATTGTTCGCAGTTTCCACCCATCGGGCGGCGCGTCCGAGCGCAAGGCCTCAAAGGCGGAATCACGCGCCGTCTCGGTCAGCAGCAGGCACCCCTGCCAATACGTGGCCACTGCCGGCACGGCTGCCGACAAATTGCGCCATGCCGCTTCAAAAAACCGTTGCCGGTCAGCGCTGCCGTAAAGATGGACATGGCCATCCACCAAAATCAGTTCGGTCATCGAAATCTCCCGGATACCGGCCCGGCCCCGCAGCAGTTTTTCACACACCCGGGCCGGGGGAAACCGTCAATCGGGCCATATTCCCTGCGTGGTGGACCTGCCGGGGCTGGATCACAATGCGCGGATCGTGCCAAATGGGCAAAACTCCTGTGCGGTCATTCGTTCATGTCGACCACTTTTATCTCAGCCGCCGATCCACATCGCCCCGCCCGCACCGAGGCGGAGCGGGGTGACGCACGCCGGGATTTCTATGCCTTCGCCCTCTGGGTGCTTGTGACCTTTGTGCAGTTTCGCTTCGACGAACTCCTGCTTTATCCGCTGGCGCTCTACTTTACCTATGCCGCCTGGCGGAACCAGGTGCAGATCCTGGGGCTGCTGCGCCGGTCGTGGATTCTGCTGAGCTTTCCCGTCTGGTGCCTGATTTCACCTCTCTGGGCCGTAGAGCCGGCCGCCGCCTTTAAAGAGGCGCTTTATTTGATGCTGACCATGCTGATCTGCTACCAGGTTGCGGCCAGCCTCACGCCCCGGCAGATCATGTACGCGGTGCTGCTGGCCACCGGGATCATCGTGGTGGCGAACCTGCTGAAAATCTATGGCTCCGGCGACGGATCGAACGGGATTTTCGTGCACAAGAACCAGATGGGCAAGAACATGGTTGTGGCCTGGATTGTGGCCACGGCGGTGATGCTCGATCCCGGGTCAGCCCGAAAGCTGCGTTGGATCGCCGGGTGCATCGCTTTGCTAGCGGCCTATTCCGCTTTCATCAGCGGGTCTGCCACCGCCGTGCTACTGGTACTGGGCACCGCAGCGGTTAACCTGTTTGGGGCGACGATGCTGCGGGGCGGCCTGCTGCGTGCCAGACGGCTGGCGGTTCTGTGCCTCATGGTGGGCAGCATCTTTGGGGCCGCGACCCTGGTCCTGCCCCATACAGAAGTCGATCCGGTGGAACCGGTGCTGGAGGCGTTCGGCAAAGACCGAAGCTTGACCGGCCGCACCGGCCTTTGGGAATATGCCGAACAGCAGATCTCGGCAGAACCGTTTCTAGGGGTCGGGAGTGGTGGGTTCTGGCGCTATCATGACTCACCGCTGGTGCGCCGTATATTCGAGGAATATTATAAGGGTCCGCGCGCCAAATTCAATTTTCACAACAGCTTTTTCGAGATCTCCGTACATCAGGGGCTGATCGGGCTGGGGCTGGCCATCCTCTCGACTCTCTGGGCATTTGGTTGGCTTATCCGTGGGGCATTCTCGTTGGCTTCAATGTCCCAGATCTACTTTTTCTCCCAATCCTTGGCGGTGATTGCGCGCATGTTTACTGAATCGGGGTTCCTTGCCCCGTTCGTTATCTTTCACATGCTGTTCTGGATCGGGGCTCTGTCAGCATCCAAAAGCCATATGGAGCGTGCCCGATCCGGTCGCTCGGCCTGAAACGGAACACAAACCGGGTCGGTGAGGACGGTGTTACGCC